>CANNEK010000003.1 GCA_947503625.1 uncultured Kordiimonas sp.
TCTCGGAAATATAGATGATGATCATACCAGACCACCGTCCACATCTCCCTTCCAAATCAACTATGTCAAAGAGCAAATCTTGTATTCTCTTCAATCTGGATAACCAGATATCGTTTCCCACAAGGAAACCGTCGGTGCGTACCGCGCTAGTCGTTGCGCCCCGTCGGTGGAGGCGGGTTATAGGGGGGTCCTTCTTTCCTGTAAACACCTTTTTTACATTTTTTTGAAAAAACTTTCCGCATCCGACCGCAGCGCCGGTTTTGCGAATAAAACATCTATAGCTTTCCAGTTTTTATAACAATATTTCAAAAGCACTTGGACGTCGACCAAAGCAGTATATGAATCTGAAAAGAATACCCGGGAATCAAAACACTATTTCAATTGATAACAGTCTAATTCTCCAATCATCGATACCTTTTTCCTTGGATATTGGCATGAGTCTCCGAACTGCCTTAGGAATGGAATCTCAAACGGAATAGATTGAATGATGGTACATATAAAGCCATCAGGCCGAGTAATGAGATATTGCCAATCAGGCATTTATGTTGTGGATGCAGATGGAGGTATGGTCAAAATGTTGAAAGCCAATCAGAAATTGCGCGAAGGCAAATTTTGTAATGTAGCCCTTACCCCCACCCAACATCATTCAGGGGGTAAACTCATAGGTGGCCTTTCATTTCCTGACCAGTACCCAGACTTTGCCCGACATAACCGCGCAGGGAAACCATCAGACGTCAGGCCAGCCACTTTTAGCAAGACACCTCGCAAAATTAGCGGCACATACATTTATGGCGGGCTGCTCATGCACCACTTTGGGCACTTCATCGTTGAATGCCTGCATCGCCTTTGGATTACCGACAAAATGGAATACAAACAACTGCCCGTGCTCTTCATTGGTTCACCCAACGAAGAAATCACAGACGTATTCCTTGAACAGGCCGGCGAATATTTCGGGATAAACAACTTCACAGTTATCAGAGAAGACGCAATTGTCGAAAATTTAATCATTGGCGAAATGAGCAATCAGTTCAAATCCCCAGAACACCCTCAACACTCGCACTGGATAACTAAAAGATACGAGGCAAACCTGACCGGCGCCAACAACTACCCAAAAAAACTCGCAATAATGCGTAGCCATATAAAAACTGGCTCCATTCTGGGTGAACACCATATTGAAAAACTACTGGCGGAGAACGGGTATCATATCTTCAAGCCTGAAGAGCAGCATCTTAAAGAACAATTGCTTCATATAGCAGCTGCGGAAAAAATTGTTTTCTCCGAAGGGTCTGCCATCCATCTGATTGACCTGCTGCCGCCAATAAAAGCAGATGTGGCCATTTTGCACCGGCGATCAGGGAGTAGAATTCCGCAAGACAGTCTGCAGGGCAAAGTAAAAAGCTATTGCAGCCTTAGAGACACCACCGAGATCATTCATCCAAACCCAAAAGTACCAAATGCCGCCCACCGCGCACTCTCATATATTCCTTTGAATGAGGTATTCGATTTTCTGGAGTGTCATCATTTTGTTCCGACTGGCTCGCGCAGGATTTTACCACCCGAAATGACATATGCAGAAGAGTTAATCATCTTTGCAAACGAACAACTCAATACAAAACTGGAAGATAGTTCAGCCTTGGAGTGTGCCCTTGACAAGCTGTTCCAGGAAAAAAGGGAAATGAGCAACAGAGTAAAACGGTTGCAATATCGCTATTTCCTGACATCTGCCTACTGGGCGCGCGATCAGGGCGACTACAAGAAAGCACGGGATTTCACCCAGCGGGCGTTAAGGCACATCATAACCGACGAAGCAGAGACCCTTATGAAGCAGATAGATAGACTTGAAGCGAGGTCTAAATCGGCCCTTGGGCGAATTGCAGGCGCAATATCCAGAATAATGAAACCTGCTCGCGTAAAGCTGGTGGAAGCCCCCCAAGACCTTTACCCCCGATAATCGGCTTTACTGGTCAGGTGCTCAATATAAAGCCATACAAACACTTTGGTTGCCGCGCGATCACATAGCAAGACGTATGAAATTCTGGCGTACCGGTACGGGTAGTCTGCGCGAGCTCAAGACCATCAATCAACTTCCCATTCAGTGATGTCGAGTTTGACAATTACTTTTTGCGATAGGCTTTCAAAATCCGTACGGGAGGATCAAGTATCTGGCCTGCAAGATAGGCATCGCCAGCACCACTGGCCGGTTTAGCCCGATGAATTTCCAGAACAACGTCCATACCAGAAACCACTTTCCCAAAGGCTGCAAACCCCTGGCCATCGCCAGAAACTGCGCGCCCTCCCCCCATATCGAGCGCTGGTTGATCGCCTACGCATATAAAGAAGGCCGCTCCACTACCCGTACCGACAGCGCCGCGCGCCAGCGAGATCACACCGTTTCCATGAAGAATACCTGTCTGTGAGGTTGTTTCGTGCTCAACAGGTTCCAATCCATTGGTCCCTGGCAGAATTCCGCCCTGAATGACACTTATCTTTGGTGAGCCATTGTCATTCTCGGGATAGACAGTTCTGTAAAAACCACCTTCCGCAATCAAACCGGCATCAATATGCGCGAGGAAACTACCAGAGGAAACCGGCGCCCGGTCGACATCAACCTCAATTTCAATAACACCAAGTTGCGTTTCCAATACAACAGTCACGGCATCAGCGGAAACAGGGAACATCCCCGCCATAAAAATCGTAACTGCGGCACACAATCTACTCGCACTTTTCATCACTTACCTCTTCAAAGCCAGCTCAATCAGCTTTGATGGTCACCGTCAGCGCGCCGAAAAGCAAGAAATTCACGTCGGTTTTTTGGCCCGAAGGTTAGAAAGTGAGGGTCATGGGCTTCAGCAGAAGCAAACTTTGCAACTGATAAGGTGTCATCGCGCTGTGCACGCCGTACGGATGGAACGTCAATACCATAGGGCCTGGCTGCGTTCAGGCCAAAAACCTTGGAGCGCAACTCGGGGGTGATTTCGGGATAGCCGTGCCTGTCTCGCAGCTCTTCAGTTATCTGGAAAGCACGAAATGCAAGAATTTGATCCTGCGGCGAACCATACCAGATCGAATCAGTGCCCCAGACAACCCGGTCTTCGCCAACATACCTCAACAGTTTACCCATAGCATGAGCAGCAGAGTCCGGATCCTGCATCAGCATTCGCCATGTCGACCCCAGATCAGCATAAACGTTTTGATTGGGAGCTATCTCATTATCCAGAAGCGACTGAACCAGCGCATCAATACCATCTTTGCCAGCACCGTTCTGGAACGCGGCCTCTGCTTTGCCCGGTACAAACCCGGAATGATACACTAGGAAATTAAGGTCCGGATACGCCTTAGCCACACGCCCTATATCGTCACACCTGCTATGCTCATACGAGCGCTGTCCAAATGGTATCCCCTTATGTACAGCAACATTTTTAATGCCCAGTGCCCGGGCTTTTTCAAGGAACGGTATTCCGGTATCCTCATCATCCAGCCAGAAACCTTTTCCGTCGGGGCCCCACTGGGTATAGGTTTTCCAGGCTGAGACTTTCCACTTTTCCGCCAGTTCATCCATCGCGTCCAGGTCACCAGCCTGGTTTGGGTTGACGCGTCCGTGAACCAGCAGACGAGTGTTACTTCCTTCCTTGTTCAGCAAATTCTTGGTCACTTCTGCTTCTTCAATTTTGAGCGGTTCAGCGTCAGCTGGCGACGGCACGAAAGTCAAAACCATCATGTCAGTATCGCTATCAACAAAAACGTCTTTTACGAACTGCTCACCGGACAAGCACTCAAGGTAGTCCAATCCTTCCATTTCTGCGGTTTTGCACGATTGAACTTTCGGCATGCCAAAGAACGGGCGCGCTCCTTCCGGTACAGTGTCGCGCCATGCGCCATGCGGGTTAATGAAATGGCCATGGACATCGAAGACAAACTCATCACCTGATAAAGTTGCTTCGGCAGCCGCGGTTTCAAAACGACTTTCCGCAGGCAAGTCAAAATAGCTTCCAGTTTTCCCTGCCGCAGCGTTAACTGCGTTCAGTGATAGAAGTGTGCTGGCCGCTCCGCAGGCACCGACCAAAAAGGATCGACGGCCTTCACCAAGTTTTTTTGCAGCGTTGTCCGCTTCCTCGAGCGCCACTCGGTTGCCCAGAGCACAGCGCCCCGGGAGTGGTAGTGGCTCAAATTCGCCATTGGATGCGTTGTCGATTTTAATCGGTAATCGAATCCCGTCCGGGTCATGGTTAAATTTCCGCATGGCCTGCCCCCTTAAATAGCGCCCTCAGATAGTTAGGGAGATTTTTAGCTAACGTTGCGTCACAGTCCAGCTCCCTGCGCCAGAACGCCCACTCCGAGCGGTAAACATCGTTATGGTTTACTGTCGTCAGAGAGCTGAAGATCTTCCAGCATTTTTATTTGTTGTCCACGGTAGATAAAGTCTTCCGTCGAAAGCAGCAGGGTTTCTGAAAACTGTTTTTCGAACTGAATAGCCGAATCCCGGCCATAATCTGACCGATCGATCAGCACCGGTTTTCCATCAGTCGCCGGCGTCCAGCCTGGTGCCAGCGCAGGTACAAACATCGAAAGCAGTCCTCTCGCTATCTGCACGGGCGCAGGCGGCGTATGCGGGATAAACGAGCGCGCAGGCCCGGAGTCCTGAAAGCTTCGATATACCAGGTCTTGTTTCATACCGACAGCGGCGCGCGCAACCTGCCCTAAAAACAGGCGGTTCTCATAGTCGGACATACCAACACCCAACTTGGATTTATTCAATGAACCAAGTAGCCAGTCCGCCATGGATACGACGGCGCCATCATCAAGAGTGATGTACGTATCTTTGAGGTTCTCGATACTGACCGGGCGGTCTTCCGGATCAAATCTCGGATAAATGGGGACGACCAGAGATTCAGGTGTTTTTCCGGTACCGGTCTCTGATGGCTCAGACTGTTGTATTTGCCGTGCCTGAACTGACCCCGAAAACAGCAGGAGTGCTGCCAAGAGCCCCCAAAAAGCAGAAAACATCCGGTTTTCGGAGGTTTTATTCGCGCTCACGATCATCAATCGGTTTACCCCCTGCCCTATTTGTGATTAACGTAATCACAATCGTTGTTTCTGTAAAACAATAAAATATGGGCGGAATTATGGCTAATGTGAGCCGCAGTATCAGAACTCTCAGGGCAATCGTTATTACGATAATCCTGGTAGTAATCATTGCTCAATTCTGGTTCTGGCTTGAACCTGCTTCCTTTAAATGGATATCAGCCAGCCATCCGATCATCAGTGAATATGGCGGAATTGGTGAATTGGATACGACTCAGAAAATTCTGGGGTTCCTGATAACTCTTTTGCCAAAAGTAACGTTGCTATGGTCGATGTTTCTTCTGCTGAGGTTAACCAAAGTGCTAACCGCAGAAAAATGGTTTGATCAGGAATGCGAAGACTGCTGTTTACAAATTGGGAAATGGCTAATCGCTTATGTTATTTTGGTGGTGGTCCATAGAACCCTGCTAGTTCTGGCCCTGACAATGACAGCTCCTGCAGGCAAGAAAGAGCTGGCAATCTCAATTTCTTCCAGCGACCTTATCGCGCTCGTGCCGGCACTACTGGCGCTTATAATTGGCCATATGGTCAAGCTCGCACGTGCTCAGCGCGACGAGCTAAACGAAATTGTGTGAAGCGATGACGCCATGCCCATAATTGTCCGTCTGGATATTCTGCTCGCCAAACACAAGGTTAAATCCAAGGATCTTGCCGCCCATGTGGGTATTACGGAAGCGAATCTGAGTTTGTTGAAGTCCGGCAAGGTCAAAGGCGTGCGTTTCGCAACACTTGCGGCAATTTGCGACTATCTCGGTTGTCAACCCGGCGACCTCCTGCAGTATGAAGAACCTCTTGAGGACTAAGCTTGCGCACGCCAGAAAACAGCTTGAAAACATGATAGCTTTACCCTCTTATTCCATCTGGGGTTGAAGAGTTTATAGAGTACAGCCGAAATACCATGCCTTTTGGAACCAAAAACCCACCCCCTTCAGAAGAAACTGTTCCCGAACAGACTGATACTCCTCGTCGTAAATTAAAGATTGGTCTCGCTCTTGGAGCGGGCGTTGCGCGCGGCTGGGCACACATTGGAGTTCTCAAGGGTCTGGAGCGTGAAGGCATTAGCCCTGATGTTATTGCGGGCACCTCCATAGGGGCTGTGGTTGGCGGAGCATATGCATGTGGCAACCTTGACGAACTTGAGGACTGGGCGTCTGGCCTGAAGAACAAAAGTTTTTTTCGCTTCCTTGATCTGAAACTTGCCGGATCGGGCCTTTTTGGTAGCGAACGACTGGACAGCCTTATGAAAGAGCGCTTTGGCAACTGGAGTTTTGAAGATCTTCCAAAACCCTTTACCGCCATCGCTTGTGACTTGAAAACCGGCCACGAAGTTTGGCTGAACTCGGGCAACCTGTCAAATGCGCTAAGAGCCAGTTTCGCCCTGCCCGGTGTTTTCGAACCGCAAAACATAGATGGCCAGTGGTTGGTTGATGGCGCACTTGTTAACCCTGTGCCAGTATCAGCCTGCAGGGCTGCTGGCTGCGACCTTGTGATCGCTGTCAATTTGGCTGAAGACATATATGGGCGGGCCCGAGCAAAGCGCGCAGGGGCGCTGGACCATTCGAGTTACGGCGTTTTTGACGATGAAGACACTCTTTCCGATCAACAACAAAACGGCGAGAAGTCTTTCTTCAAAAGAATGTTCCGCCATAAAAAAGACGCGCCCAGCCTTTTCACAAATATGGTGGCCAGTTTGAATATCATGCAGAATCGTTTGTCCCGGTCCAGATTGGCAGGCGACCCGCCGGATGTATCGTTTACACCACGGTGCGGCCATATCGGACTGATGGAATTTCATCGATGCGACGAGTTGATAGAAGAAGGCCTGCAGGCATTTGAAATCGGGTTACCTCAACTTCGTGACGCAATCGCTATCATTCACCACAGGATCAACAGCTGATGAACAGTGTAGATGTAAAAAAGCTAAAGATCCTGTACCATCATCGTGTGGCCGCACAGGATGGGCAAAGCGTTCATATACGGGAGCTTGTGTCTGCATTTGAACGGCAGGGACATGAGATAATTTTTGTTGGCCCTTCGATACGACCAAGCGACTTGGGGCAGGAAAACAAACTACTTGCTGCAACAAGACGAATCTTGCCTCAATTCATGCTTGAATTGCTTGAACTTCTATACGGCTTTCGCGCGTACCTTAAATTGAAGTCGGCATACAAAAAACACAAACCTGATCTCCTGTACGAACGCTACAATCTGTTCTTACCAGCAGGCAGCTGGCTGAAAAAGGCGACAGGCATTCCCTATTTCGTCGAAGTCAACGCACCGCTTTCGGATGAACGAGCCCGATACTCAGGCCTGAGCCTTCTCAGGCTGGCAAATTACTATGAGCGGATTACTTTCCAGAATGCAGACCGGTTGTTCCCTGTCTCGCAGGCGCTGGCAGATATTATTTGCAACATGGGAGCTGACCCAGAACAGGTAACAGTGCTGCATAACGGCATAACACCTGCTGATTACCAACATGCGGATGGAACAGAGTTGCGCAAAGAACTGGGCCTGAGCGGAAAGATTGTTCTCGGGTTCGTAGGATTTGTTCGTGAGTGGCATCGGCTGGACCGGGTTATTCATGTTCTGAAACATCATGGCACTAATCCTGACTTGCATTTTCTTGTTGTTGGCGATGGACCGGCCGTTCCGGAATGCATTGCCCTGGCAGAACAGCTGGGTGTTCGACACAGGGTTCATTTTGTCGGGTTCAAAAACAGAGACGCCATACCGAATTGCCTCGCTGCAATGGATATAGCGTTGCAGCCGGCGGTAACGGATTATGCAAGTCCCCTGAAGATATTTGAATATCTGATCTCTGGCTTGGTAACAATTGCACCAGATCAACCCAACATTCGTGAAATTCTCACTGACAGAGAGACGGGATTGCTATTTAAACCCGACAATTTTGAAGAAGCAGAACGAGCAATCGTAGAGCTTTCTCAGGATACCAGACTTCGCGAAAAACTGGGGCAAGCAAGCAAGGACCTCATTCGCCAACGCAAATATACATGGGACGATAACGCCATCCAGATTGTGGGACTGACAAGGCAATAACAACATCAACACGTATCGCGCCTTGCACTGCAACCAGGATCAAGCGCTTGATATATATGCCTTAAGTGCCTCCGCTTCCTGTTCAGTTTCCTGCATTCGCTCCTTCACGACATCACCAATGGAAATCATACCCTTTAGGGCGCCCCCCTCTACAACCGGTACGTGACGGATACGTCTCTCTGTCATCATCACCATGAGTTGCTGAACACTGTCGTCCATCTTGCAGGTTATCACCGCTTTGGTCATAAGGGTCGAAACCCCATCAGCCAACACCGCACCGCCCCGGATAGCCAAGCCCCGAACTACGTCACGTTCAGAAATTATCCCGCACAATTTCTTGTTTTTCATGATGGGGATTGCACCGATTCTGCGCTCGCCCAGCAACTTTGCAACTTCAAGGACCGTGCAATCATCCTCCAGAGCGATAATCTCACTACCTTTCGACTCCAGAATTTTTCCGACATTCATACTGGCTCTCCCGATACAGGGCCCAGTCGAAGTCCGACCGGACCTTCTTGACAGTTCCTGCAGTATGCACAATTTGGAAGGATCGTGCAAAAGCAAAGGAGATTCTCGCCAGAACGTATTGCGCTTTTGCGCCGCACCCCATTGGCGATACCTTTTATTGCTGGTAGGGATGCGCCTGTGCAATTTTGCCACTCAGAAAGAACACTAATGAAAAACACCATCATTCTGATCATATCTGCGACAGCAATCGGCGCAGTCTCCTATTGGGCACTGACGGTATTGGTTGCCACACAAGGCGTTGAGCTATCTATCCATGGTAAAATCGCCATGGCTTTGGGCGTTTTCTTTACCATGTTCGTTGGATTTGGACTGATGGCTCTGGTTTTCTATTCTAACAAGCGCGGCCACGATGAAGCAGTTTATCATTTGACGGATGATGACAGCGCAGGTACGCCTGACGCTTAATTCAACTTTCAACAATACTGGTTCGAGAGGTATGCGGCATGAGTATGTCCGATCTGGAAGAGTTCTGGATTCTGGTTGTAGAGGTATGGCAAAACGGGTTTCTGGGCATCGATATTGGCCAGATTATCATTGCCATATCGATTTTTATGGTGCTTCTGCTGGCTCGCAACATGTTCACACGGATCGTGCTGAACCGTCTTGAAAAACTTGTCAGCCGCACGGAAACAGACCTTGACGACTCACTTGTGGATGCACTGCGCAACCCCATACGGTTTATCCCGGTTGCGCTCGGCGTATTTCTCGCCACAAGTTACCTGAGCCTGGGGCCTGCATCGCAAGAATTTGCAACCAACCTGAACAGAAGCCTTATTGCCTTCACCATTTTCTGGGCTCTGTACCGGATCTCTGACCCGTTGAGCGTCATTTTAATGAATGCCGCGCATGTTTTGACATCTTCGATGATCCAATGGCTTGCAAAAGCTATCAAGGTCGCATTCGCCCTGTTAGGCGCCGCAACAATCCTTGAAGTTTGGGGTATTGAAGTTGGTGCTGTAATTGCGGGCCTGGGCCTGTTCGGTGTTGCAGTTGCGCTTGGCGCACAGGACCTCTTCAAAAACCTGATCGCGGGGCTTTTTGTTATTGGAGAGCGGCGTTTCCATCCTGGTGACTGGATTCTCGTCAAAGGTATTGTGGAAGGCACTGTCGAGGAAATCGGGTTCAGAACAACGACAGTACGAAGGTTCGACAAAGCGCCGGTTTATGTGCCCAATGCCGAACTATCCGACAATGCAGTAACGAACTTCTCCCGGATGACCTACCGGCGCATAAAATGGGTCATTGGTCTCGAATATGGCTCTACAGCTGAACAGCTCAACACAGTTCGAAATGCTATTGAAAGCTATATCAGGGACAACGATGATTATGTTCAACCCAGTGAAACAGCGACATTTGTAAGGATTGATCGTTTCTCGGACAGCTCAATCGATATCATGCTGTATTGCTTCACAAAAACGACAAGCTGGCTTGACTGGCTGGCCATCAAAGAGCAGTTGTTGCTTGAGATCAAACAGATTGTCGAAGACGCAGGAACCGGTTTCGCCTTCCCGAGCCGTAGCCTCTATTTAGAAGCCATCGGAGAAGAACTCGAGGTGGCGCCATTACATCTTACACGTCCCGCAAATCAGGAAAAAAGCACATGAGCGAACGCCGAGTGACCATCAGAACAGTTCCTCAGCCGGCGGATTTGAACGTCAATGGCAATATTTTTGGCGGCTGGGTATTGTCTCAAATGGACTTGGCCGGCGCTGCAGTTGCCAAGGAACGCGCCAGTGGGCCAGTGGCGACAGTCGCTGTCAACAGCATGAAGTTCCATCGCCCTATTGAGGTCGGCGATTTGGTGAGCATTTATGCAGATATCGAGACCGTGGGCAAAACCTCCATTACCGTCTCAATTGAGGTTTTCGCAGAGCGCGGTCCCAGCGCAAATGAACACAAGGTCACGGAAGGGTGTTATGTATTTGTTGCAGTTGACGACAAGGGTCGTCCGCGCGCCATCATGTAAGCGAAAACTTTAAGTCTCAGGGTTGCTCGCCAGAAGATGGCGTTTCGCCTGTACCCTGGCCAATTTCGATACCTTGGCGATCAAGCTCGGCTGTACAGAAGTTCGCGACTTTGTCCAGAAAAGCCCTCATCTCCGGTGTAACCGTATTTCTTGAAAGTTGAACCGACATATCAAGGTAAGACTCGAACGTGAGTTTTGTCTTGAATTCATTGACGGTGCAGTCACAAAGCGGTTTGCACGTCTGTTCGCCAAAACCGGGTACACAGCCATTCATGCAACGTTGATGATCAAGCGCCAGCAAGTCTTCCGGCACGGTTTTAGACTGAGCAAGCACACTCGCCGTGCCAAGCATCAACGTAGTTACAGCAAGGAAAGTACGCTTCATTGCTCTGCTTCCAGTCGTCAGGCCTTTGAGGCGCATGGTTTTCCTCCCGGTAACTTATTTGTGTATGTTTGCCCCTCGACAAATCCAGGGTGCATACACATATTCAAATTTATATCGCTCGGTTCTGCATATTGAGAACCCATAGAACACTATCCTGACGATAAAAAAAGGACAAATCATGGCTGTTGCAACTTTTGGTGCCGGGTGTTTTTGGGGGGTAGAAGAAATATACCGAACCCTCGAGGGCGTCAGCAATACATCAGTTGGGTATACTGGTGGCAAAACGGACAACCCCACATATCAGGAAGTATGCAGTGACACGACTGGTCATGCTGAAGTAGTGCAGGTCACCTATGACCCTGCCGTCACCAGCTACGAAGCTTTGCTTGATGTGTTCTTCGATAATCACAACCCGACACAATTAAATCGGCAGGGGCCGGATTTCGGAACACAATATCGTTCGGCCATTTTTGTAGAGACCGAACAAGAACGTGAGATGGCCGAAAAAAAGATTGCGGCATTAAATGCCTCAGGTCGCTTCAAAAAGCCAATTGCCACTAAGATCGAAGCCGCTGCAACCTACTGGCCCGCTGAAGACTATCACCAGCAATATTTATTGAAGCGCGGCCTAACGAGTTGCCATATATAGATTAGACGCTCGAACAAAAGCCCGGGACAAATCCATCACCGCATACCGCGCTCGCGCACCTCACTAGGCAGCCTTTTTACCTTTACGACAGTTTTCGCACATTCCATGCAATTCCAGCGTTTGCCCCTTAATGCTGAAAGACTGCGCGGCTGCGGCCCCCGTAACAGCCTTGGTAAGTGCGGGTGAGGTGACTTCCTCAACTGTTTCACACTCATCACAGATCAGGAACTGACTTACATGGTCGCTGCCCGGGTGCGGGCACCCTACGTACGCGTTAAGAGACTCGATCTTATGGACAAGCCCCTCTTCCATTAAGAAATCAAGTGCTCGATAAACGGTGGGAGGTTTTGCCGAACCGCCTTCCGTGGCAAGCTGATCCAACAGGTCATAAGCTTTAACAGCTTTATGGCCTTGCCATATCATCGTGAGTATACGTCGCCGCAAGTCGGTGAAGCGCGAACCCCTTTCAGCGCATATGCGTTCGGCTTCTTCAACGGCATTTTCGATGCAAATCGAATGGTCGTGTGTGTGTACCAAAATAAATCCCCTGAATTTTCCAGTTATCATATATCGAACATTCAGGGGATTCCAGTATCCTTGTAAACTATTGAAGCATGCTTGAACCGAGCGAAGACTGATGATGGAAACCCGGCTGCGAGTTTCTGGCGCGTCTGGCAAGATCATCCAGCCTGTTCTCGGCTTCGCTGACAACACGCCGATCGTTGCTGCCCAAAAGCCTCACCAGGTCCATGAATTCCTCAATCATTTGCTCGCGCTCTGAAACATAACCTTTGCTTTTGAGTAGCTCGATTTCGCTACTGAGCTGCAGGATTTCCTCTTCGGGCTGTATAGTGTCGCCGCCATGCTCGTACGCGGTTTCTTCCAACATTGGGCCCGGAATATTATAGTGTTTTTGAGCTTTTTGCAGAGTAGTGGGATCGATATTGATTTGAATTGCCAGCATCTCACCCGACTCGTATGGCTTCGGCAAACCAAGAGGTTTTATGTCTGCACCAATTTGCAGCAGTCGTGGCAGGAAATAGCTGTCGCTGACACCAGTTATCTTTTTGATGCCATTTTGTTCTGCAAATTCGATCATCGCACACATCAATTTGCCTTTGATTAGCAATCCATCACTGTCGCAAGTTTCAGTGTGATTCACAAACACGCGGGACATTTCCCACACATCCGGCCCACGCGGGATCACACCACTGGCGCACAGCTCGGGAAATAGAGAGTCGAGCATGTGCTCTTCTGTAGTGGGAACGAGTCGCAAACCTCCATGCAACTCCCTTGATTTCCCCAGGGACAAAAAATAAACAGTGCTTTCGCGATCAAACTGATCCGTTTCCCGACCATCAGCTTTTGCCAGCTCGCGCCACTTCCGGCCTTCGACATACAGTTTGTGGCGGGCAACGTGCATATCGTCCAGCAGTGTTTTAAATTGATGTCTTTTTTCAAAAGTTACAGCACATATCATGTTGTTGACTCCAAATGTCTGTGTCGAATTAGAGTGACTTTCCTACACTCAGCAAAATCAAGCATTAGTCTGATCAGACTATTTACCGGCCAATCAAACGAATTAATGGGAACAAATAGAAAACAAATATAGCTCGAATGCTATTGATCACGTCGCGCCACGTGATTGCGGGGAGAGTAAAGAGTGTGCTTGCACCAATACTGGTGCGTCAAAACTTACAGATTAGAGTACTATCAGGCGACGCCGGGAGGCCTCTACAACGGCTTGAACTCGGGTGTTTACAGCAAAGCCTTTTTTGGCAGCCTCGATATGGTTGTGAACGGTCGATTCACTAATGCCCAATATCTTCGAGATTTCCCAATCAGACTTCCCTTCAGCAACCCACTGAATGCAGTCCAGCTGGCGTCGGCTCACTGATACCGGCGCCTTTGGACTTGCAATATCACGTTCCTCAATTGCGAAGTGTCGTGCTTTCGAATGCATAAACACAGCTGCCATGCCCAAACCTCGACGTACAGCATCTGAAATATCGGGTTTTTCACCGATGATCGAAAACATGGAAATAGAACCATTGTCTAAATGTATTGGGACAACCAGGCCGTCTTTGTATCCAAATTCCGTCTCGGCTTCCTCAAAAATACGCTTGGAAATGGAACTAATCCGTTTTTTGTCGCGTACATCTGACCAGGCAAACGGATACTTTGACTGCAGCCCAAGTTGGACCGTGCTATCCGAGAAAACGTACCTTTTTTCCCGGTACCGTTCACACCAATCCTCGTTAATCTCACCGAATGCAACATAGGGGTCTAGCGGATTGTTACGGCGAAGAATTTCAGCACACCTAAAATACTCGTAACCGTATTTGACAATCAATTTGTCAAACATCGCAACAATGACGTCCAAGTTGTCAGCCGCATCCATATTGGACACAAACTCCAAGACATCAGTTTCAACGGCCATTCCGCTCAAATCTCAGAACCTTCTTTGGTGCAGTTGGTCGACTAATTTGACATTCTTGTTAATAAAATTAATGCCAAACCTAAAGCTAACCTATTCAACCATATAAAACAACCTGATAACGAATCCAGTACAATTTACACCAAGCTGATCGCCCGAAAGCCCCACAGGCCACGATAAGCATACCCAAAGCATGCTGGCCCACAGAGCTATTTCTGCAGAAAATCCAGCGCAACGGCAGTGAATGCAGCGACACCGGTGCGTATGGTTGGTTCACGCTCCGGTGCAAAAAAGGGTGAATGTAAACTGGGTAGCTCCAGTTCTCCGCGCTTGCTCGCCGCCATCCTTTCGGTTGAAACAGCACCAAGCCAAAAAATCACACTGGGAATTTTCTCTTCAGTACGGCTGAAATAAGCGAAATCCTCAGCCCCCATTACCGGTGACAGTTGCTGGACATTTGCCTCGCCAATTGCCTTTGACAGCGCTGCCGTGACACGATCGCTTAGCTCAGGATCATTGTATGTTGCTGGTGTCGCCTCGCTATAGGTAACTTCCGGCCAAAGCTCCTCTGGCAGCCCCATTGAATGAGCCTGTGCCTCGGCAATCCTCTTGATTCCTGAAAGTATGTTATCGCGCACTTCATCCGTGTAAGAACGCACTGTCAACTGCAGGTGAGCATTGTTGGAAATAATATTGTGTTTTGTTCCCGAGTGGATCGAGCCAACGGTCACGACCGCGGAATCAAGTGGCGAGGTCTCGCGAGAGACCAGCGTCTGCAGCGCAACAACGATATGAGATGCTAGCACAACCGGGTCTTTTGTCGTGTGGGGGTAAGCGCCATGACCGCCGATGCCTTTGATCGCAATATCCACAGAGTCAACATTCGCCAGAGCATACCCAGAGGTCAGACCAACCTGGCCCGCCTGCAAGCCTGCGCTCGTGTGCAGGGCGATATTGAAATCCGGCTTTGGAAATCTTTTGAACAGCCCCTCTTCAATCATTGCTTTGGCACCGCCAACCCGTTCTTCGGCGGGCTGACCAACCAGAACCAGTGTGCCCTGCCAGGTGCCACGTTGCGCCGCCATCCGACGCGCAAGCCCCACCAATGAGGTCATATGGATATCGTGTGCACATGCATGCATCACTGAAACAGGCTCACCGGCATCTGTCTCACCCATGACCTGGCTTGCATAGCTGAGCTCTGTCTGCTCCTGAACCGGTAGACCGTCCATGTCAGCGCGGACCAGCAGCGTCGGACCTTCGCCGTTTTCCATAACACCAACAACGCCGTAGCCACCAACATTTTCGGTAACAACATAGCCAACCGACCGGAGTTCCCTGGCAATTCGAGCCGATGTTTCTTTCTCCTGAAACGAAAGCTCGGGGTTTTGATGCAAATGCAGGTAAAGGTTCTCAAGATAGTCGTATTCTGCACTATCGACACTCTGCGCCTGAACCGGCGCAAACATCAGTGCTGCAAAAACAAACCCGCAACATACCGCTGCGGACAATCTTGCTACTCTATGACGCAGATAATTATGCACTGTTGATCCCCTCGTTTTTTTGATTCGTTAGATGATGCCGCTGCCCTTCGGCGCAATCGTCACATGGCGGTGCGTTGAAACAGATAAAATCAGACCGTAGGCCAGCATCCATGTCAACATGGCTGATCCTCCGTAAGATATCAAAGGTAGCGGAACGCCGACCACCGGCAGCAACCCCATGACCATGCCAACATTTATCAGGACATACAAAAACAGTGTTACAGCAAGGCCAGACGCGAGCAGCCGCCCAAATTGATTGCGGCAGCCAATACCGATTAGCAGACCGTATGTCAGAACAATGCCATATAACGCCAGCACGATCGCTGCGCCAACAAGGCCAAACTCTTCAACCAACACAGTGAAGATGAAATCGGTCTTCATTTCAGGCAAAAAATTCAGGTGGCTTTGTGTGCCTTCCAAAAAGCCTTTTCCAGTCATTCCTCCTGAACCAAGGGCAATTTTTGACTGGGTGATTTGATAGCCAGCACCCAGGGGGTCCGATTCCGGATTCATGAAGGTTAGTATGCGATCCTTTTGATAGGGACGCAAAAACTGCCAGGCAATTGGAATGGCCGCTGTTACGCCAATCCCCGAGACAACAAACAACCAGGCAGGTGCGCCAGCCAGGAATATGACAGCCACACCGCCCGTGATGATCATAAGCGCTGTTCCCAAGTCAGGCTGGCGTACCACAAGAGCAAATGGAATGAGCAGCAAGAGCAAAGGCACGATAAGCGAACGCAAGCTCCGACTTTGGATTTGACTTCGTCCATGGAAATATCGCGCAATCGCCATGACTGTAGCAATTTTAACCAGTTCAGATGGTTGAAGGCGCATAAAACCCAGGTCAAGCCAGCGTTGCCCGCCCATCCCGGTATCACCAACAACCTCTACTGCGAACAACAACAGAATGCCGGCAAACCAGGCCGGATAAGCAACCGCCACCCAGTATCGAATGTCGATAACAGCGATAATCAACATAATAGCCAAAGCGATCGCAAACCGCACCATCTGCCGGCTGGCCCAAGGGTCCCAAGTGCCGTCAGCGACAGAATAAAGCATCGCAAACCCTGCGCTTGCCAGCATGACGGTTGCCAGCACGATGCCCCAGTTCAGGCCAAGGAATCGTTGCCAAACCGATTTTTGTAGCCGCCTCGGGCCAAACATATGAGCTGTTCCCATCAAGCCTGCTCTTCAGTTTGTGTCGTATTCAACTCCAGCGTTTTGTCCAGAAAACGACGAGCTAACGGCGCAGCCACACTGGAACCACCACCACCGTGTTGCACAACGACAGACACCGCATATCGAGGGTTCTCAGCTGGCGCATAGCCCACAAAAAGCGCGTGGTCTCGCGACTGCCAGGGAAGCTCCGAGTTATCAAGAACACCGCCTTCCCCGGCTCGTTCTTCCAGAGTGATTCTGCGAACCTGCGCAGTACCGGTTTTCCCCGCCAATCTGGGTGCTGATTTACGGCGAGAATAGTCATGGGCTGTCCCACCCTGCTCCATAACCATTTCCATGGTGCGTTTAACTGTTTCCAGATGGAAAGGGTTCACGTCAAGCGGTTGGTGGAAGACCGGTTCGTCTCCATTCTTGTGTACAATGCGAGGTGTAATTTGCTGCCCGCTAGCCAAACGAGCTGTCATCACCGCCAGTTGCAAAGGCGTTGCAAGCATGGCTCCCTGACCAATGGCGACGTTAAGGGTTTCGCCAAGCTGCCAGCTTTGTTGTTGAAAAATGCGTTTCCATTCACGAGTGGGAACAAGGCCCTCTTTTTCCCCATCTATACCAACATCAAACACCGCACCCATACCAAACCGTCGAGCCATATCGGCAATCAGATCAATATCCAGTTTTTCGGCCAGCTCATAAAAATAGACGTCACAGCTTTTGGCAATTGCCTGCATCAAGTCGACCTTGCCATGCCCTCTGTTTTGCCAGCAATGGAACGTGTGGTTGCCAAGCCGGTGCTTGCCGTTGCAGTAGTGGGTTGTATCCGGAGAAATCAAGCCTTGCTCTAGCGCTGCAAGAGCCACAACCATCTTAATGGTCGATCCAGGTGGATACTGGCCTGAAACACTTTTGTTCAAAAGTGGTGCACGTGGGTCTTTCAATAAGGCTTGCCAGTTGGCGTTACTTATGCCGCGGGTAAATTCGTTCGGATCATACCCGGGCGAAGATGCCATTGTCAGAATATCACCAGTTGCAATGTCCAGTACTACAACGCCAGCAGCTTCTTCGCCGAGCTCCTGCATGACATATTGCTGCAGCCGCATATCCAGAGTCAGGTGAAGGTCACTGCCTCTCAGCGCCTCTTCACGCGGTGGCAGTTCGCGAATTTCACGCCCTACTGAATTAACCTCAACCCGGCGCGTTCCCGATGCACCGCGCAATGTAGATTCATAGCGCCGCTCCAGTCCCTGCCTGCCTATCTTGAACCCCGGCAGCTGATACAAGGGGCTTTTGACAACATCTTCTTCGTCCGGACCAGCCAGGTAACCGACAAGATGCGCGATAGCCTCCCCGCCGGGGTAAAGGCGGCTTAAACCCGCATCCGTCTGTACGCCAGGCAATCTGGGAATTTCGACGTTTAGGCGGCTGAAAGTCTCCCAATCAAGGCCTTGCGCCAGCGTGACCGGAACAAATTTCCGTTGCCGCCTGATACGTCTCTCTATTCGCGACAAGCCTCGATCATCAAGGTCAATAATTTGCTGAACCTTTTTGAGCGTCGGCTGTAATTGGTCGGCTTGTTCCGGCACCAACAACACGCGCAGATCCTGAGTGTTGGTTGCCAGTTTTTCACCGTTGCGGTCAAAGATTTCGCCGCGTTCCGGTGCAATCAGGCGGATCGAAATTCTGTTTTTATCCGCACGCAGCCGGTATTTTTCACCATTGACAACCGACAGATAATATAGCCGTGCGCCAAGCGCCGCCAGCGCGAGGCCCTGCAGCCCAGCAAGCAAAAGGGTGCGCCGGGAGTATGTTTGATATCTGAGTCCCTCACGTGGCATGGTTTTCCTATAATATCCAACGCCTTAGCCTGCCCAGAATAAAGGCAACAGGCGCGTATGAAAAGGACGTTACAAGCCATTGCAGGAAAATAGCGTCTACCGAAAGAATTGTTCCCGTCACGGCACACATAATGAGCCACGAAATACCGAAAAGCATGAAGGCCATTGCTGAAAAAACGGCCCAGTAAACCCCTCTGTTCTTTCCTTTATAGTGCTTCAGTTGGTTCAGAACAAAAAGGCGCGTCAACAACAACATGATAATATTGACACCAAGCGGCACACCAAGCCAAAGATCCAGCAACAGCCCCACGGCCATGCAGGCACCATAGGGCATCAGCAACGGACGCCACGAGAGCCAGTAAAAACAGGCGATCATAACAAGGTGCGGCATGGCATAGCCGGCGATACCGCTACCAAGCGGCAATAACATTAGCATCGCCAGCAAGAGGCTGACCAACAAAGGCATCAGCCCCGCAAGTCCCATGAATGCTATACCCTGTCGCGGCCCCGCCATCAGTTGGTTTGCCCTTCGGGGTCTTCTGTCTCGACCACCTCAGGTGGCAAAGGCCGGTAATCCATAACCCTCACGAAGTCCAAAGTGTCGAGGCTGCTTGAGGGCTTAAGCAATATGATATCGTCTTCAATCGACACAACTTGCGCCACCGGCACATCCGGTGGATACAGACTACCATGTCCGGAAGTCAGAATCCTGTCTCCCACCTGTACACTGCTGTTTACAGGCATGAAACGGAGCCGCATAAAAGGTTCATTAAGCCCCTCAGCAATGGCGACCGCGTTGGTCCTTTCCAGCCTGACCGGCACGCGGCTATTGAGATCAGTGATCAACAGAACACGAGTGGTCAGATATCCTACTTCAATCGTTCGACCGACCAGTCCAAGTTCATCAACGACAGGCAAGTTTACCAATACGCCATCGCCGGAGCCTGCATTTAGCAATACGCTGCGTTCAAAAGCTCCACCGCCAACACCAATGATGTTTGCTGTAGCAACTGGTGGTATCTCCCGCTCAGGCACTTTAAGTATCTGGCTAAGACGTTCGTTTTCCAGAATCAGGCGCTGTGCAGCCACACGCCATTGCCGTAACCTGTCGTTTTCTTCACGGAGTTGCTGGTTTTCTAAATATATATCACCAACGCCTGCCAATCGCTCCAGCCCCGCCTGCGAAGCCCGAATAGGGCCTTCAAACAAAGACAAAACCGGCGCTACAAAATCGTTGGCATAGCCTCGTATCTGACGAGGTATCCCCGAGCCAAAAATCTCAAGAGCCAACATCGCAAGCGCGATACCCATGTAAAGCCAAAAGGCATCCCGACCCCGCGCGCCACGGCGAAACCGGACTCCACGATCTCCGACACCAGAAGTTTGCATGTTCGGGCTCAGCTTAAACCCTCCCTAACATTGGCGGTTCAGGGACAGCTTCAGTTTCTGTCGCTGTTTTAGTAACTTTCCGTCAGAACGAGCCGCAGCGACTCGTCCTCCAGCGCTCTTCCTGTTCCAAGAGCCACGCAAGTCAAAGGTTCTTCAGCAACTGTCACCGGAAGACCGGTTGCGCGGCGGATCACTGTATCCATATCCTGCAACAAACCACCACCACCAGTCAGTACAACACCACGATCAACAATGTCTGCTGCAAGCTCGGGCGCGGTTTGCTCAAGGGCAACCTTGACACCTTCCACAATCGCGCTGACGGGTTCCGAAAGGGCTTCAGCAACCTGAAGCTGGTTGATCTCCAGTTCTTTTGGAACACCGTTCATCAAATCCCGGCCTTTGATTGTCATCGTCGAGCCTACGCCGTCCTCCGGAATCAGTGCCGTACCGATTTCTTTCTTGATGCGCTCTGCCGTTGCTTCACCGATCAGCAAGTTGTGGTTGCGGCGAATGTAGGCGATGAGCGCTTCATCCATCTTGTCACCGCCTACGCGCACGGATGTTGCGAAGACAATACCGCACAGTGATAACACCGCCACCTCTGTTGTCCCGCCACCGATATCCACTACCATTGAACCCTGAGGTTCTGTCACCGGCAACCCCGCACCAATGGCAGCCGCCATTGGCTCGTCAATCAGATAAACTTTCCTCGCACCAGCTTGCTCTGCAGACTCCTGAATGGCTTTTCGTTCAACTGCAGTTGAACCCGAAGGCACACATACGACCACCTGCGGGCTGGCAAAAGACCGGTTGTGGACCTTTTGAATAAAGTGTTTGATCATTTGTTCCGCAACGTGAAAGTCTGCAATGACACCGTCACGCAAGGGGCGGATAGCCTGAATGCCATGCGGTGTCCTGCCAAGCATAAGTTTGGCTTCATCACCAACTGCCAGGACACGATCACGCCCCTGGTCACTTTTTATGGCAACAACAGATGGTTCATTGAGAACAATCCCCCGACCCTTGACATACACAAGGGTATTGGCCGTTCCCAGATCAATGGCCATATCTGAGGAAAACATCCCGAGCAGTTTGGAAAGCATTTAGCGCCTCATAAACTCTTGAAAATCGATTACTCCTACTGGAGCCCAATGCTGGTTATGGGCCAGTTAACCCGCCGACACAAGTCTGTTGAGGGCTGGGCGGGCCAAGATTCCATTTTTTTTTACGGGTTTGATCAAAAAAACGGTTAATCCGGCGATTATAAGGCAATAACCACCGGATTTTTTAGGAAAATTTGAATAATCAGGCAGTGGCCGCAAGGGGTTGCTTTTGCCTTTTTACCATCAGTTTGTTGGCTGCAGCTACATAGGCCCGTGCAGCGGCAGTGACAGTATCCTCATGTGCGCCCTGACCATTCACAGTCCGGCCATCTTCCTCCAGTCGCACAGTGCATTCTGCTTGTGCGTCCGTGCCCTGCGTAACAGCATGAACCTGAAACAGGACCAGATGAGGAGCAAATTCCACAAGCTCCTTTATCGCGTTGAAAACTGCGTCGACCGGTCCAGACCCGTAAACAACAGCTTTTCTCTCTTCATCGTCAATTTTCATGGTCAGATCAGCGACAGCGCTACCGTTCGAAGACGAATGTGTATTCAGGGAAATCACCTGAAACCTGTTCGCACCAGTGGCGACTTCATCATCAACAAGCGCGACAATGTCTTCGTCGTAGATGGTCTTCTTACGGTCAGCCAGCTCTTTGAAACGCCGGAAACAGTCCTGAAAAGCATTGTCACCAAGCTCATATCCGAGTTCCTTCATTTTGTCCGCGAAGGCCGCGCGACCGGACAATTTACCAAGAACAAGTTTTTTGGTTGTGACGCCAACCGATTCCGGAGTCATGATTTCATATGTTTCGGCAGCTTTCAAAACACCGTCCTGATGAATACCGCTTTCGTGCGCAAACGCATTGGCCCCTACAATTGCCTTGTTATTTTGGACACTGAAACCTGTAACTGTTGAGACCAGTTTGCTGGCGCGGGAGATATCTGTCGTTTTAATGCCGGTGCTATAGGGCATCACGTCAGCGCGTGTCCGAAGAGCCATTACGACTTCTTCCATGGCTGCGTTACCGGCACGTTCGCCAATACCATTTATTGTGCACTCGATTTGTCGTGCTCCGCCTGCAACACCGGCAAGTGAATTGGCAACCGCCAAACCCAGATCGTTGTGACAATGTGTCGAGAAAATTGCCTTGTCAGAATTGGCGACGTTTTCGATCACGTCTCGATACATCTGTCCATATTCCGACGGTACCGCGTAACCGACTGTATCAGGCAAGTTGATGGTGGTTGCCCCGGCCTTGATAGCCGTATCTACGGCACGATAAAGAAAGTCCATATCGGTGCGGGTCGCGTCCTCTGCTGACCACTCAACATCTTCGACAAAGTTGCGGGCGCGGCTTACGGACTGATGGATGGCATCCAGAACCGCTTCAGGTTCCATCTGCAGCTTCACTTTCATGTGTAAAGGGCTGGTCGCGATGAATGTGTGAATACGGCCCATTTTTGCTGGCTTGATCGCTTCTGCGGCGCGGTCAATATCACCGAGCGCTGCTCGCGCAAGGGAACAAACAGTGGAGTTTTTGATTGTCTTTGCTATTTGATTGACACATTCGAAATCGCCGTTCGATGCAATGGCAAAACCGGCCTCGATGATGTCGACGCCCATCGCCTCCAACACTTCAGCGATCCGTAATTTTTCGTCTAAAGTCATGGAGGCGCCCGGAGACTGCTCGCCGTCCCTCAATGTCGTATCAAAGATACGAACACGATCCTGATCATGGTGTGACATGATATATTCCTAAACAAATATGTAAATTGGTTGAACTTGAATTCAGGCCTGTCCCTTAAGCACCGAAACGTTCGCGTTTCTGCCGGCGTGCCTAAGGGCCGACTAGTCGGCCAGCGCCCAGAAGTAGAAGAGAGAGGAGGAGTGTACCAAAAGCTAGAGTTGTCAGGCGTGCGCGAGCGTCAACCTGTTGCCTCGAAACGGCAACGGCTTTTGCTGCTGCTTTGCTCTGAAGCGGCCTGTTCATACCGAACCTTGAACCTTTATTTAGTTTCACACTCTTAATAAGAAGATAGTGTAATATTTTCTGTGATTGTAGGGAAGTGAAATTTTATTTCAAAAAAAGCCCCAGCCAATGCCCGTAAAACGAACACATCGACAGGTTTATCAGTCAAAAAAAGGGCAGCTTCAGGAGAAAGCTGCCCCGTACTCTGAACAGTGACTGGCTGTCAAAACCTAGTTCTTGGCTTTGTCGACAAGTTTGCCTTCCTGCATCCATGGCATCATTCCACGGAGCTTGGAGCCCACGTCTTCAATTGGATGACGCTGTGCAAGACCACGATGCGCTTTCAGTTCCGGGTTGCCCGCAGCGTTATCAAGCATGAAATCCTTGACGAAGCGCCCTTCCTGGATATCTGCGAGTACCCGCTTCATTTCGGCTTTTGTCTCGTCTGTGATGATACGAGGCCCTGTTTTATAGTCACCGTATTCCGCAGTGTTCGAGATTGAGTAACGCATGTTGGCGATACCGCCTTCATAGATGAGGTCAACGATAAGTTTTACTTCGTGCAAGCATTCAAAGTAAGCCATCTCGGGTGCGTAACCCGCTTCAACCAACGTCTCGAAACCGGCTTTAATCAACTCGGACACACCGCCGCACAGTACTGCCTGCTCTCCGAACAGGTCTGTTTCACATTCTTCCCGGAAATTGGTTTCAATGATCCCGGAACGCCCGCCCCCAATAGCGGAAGCATAGGAAAGGCAGAGGTCGTGAGCCTTGCCGCTGGCGTCCTGATGAACGGCGATCAGACATGGCACACCTTTGCCTGCCGCGTACTGGCTGCGAACTGTGTGGCCCGGGCCTTTCGGCGCAACCATAATCACGTCCAGGTCGGAACGTGCCTGTATCAAACCGAAATGAATGTTAAGACCATGAGCAAACATAAGGGCGGCGCCCTCTTTCATGTTAGCTGCCAGCTCATCCTGATAAAGTGCCGCCTGCAATTCATCTGGCGCCAGGATCATCACCATATCAGCGACGGCGGCGGCCTCAGATGCTGTCATGGTTTCGAAACCGGCGGCTTCCGCTTTCTTGCGTGTCGAAGACCCTTCACGCAAAGCCACGATCACCCGGCCTACACCGCTATCACGCAGGTTACCTGCATGGGCATGGCCCTGACTGCCATAGCCGACAACAGCAATGGTTTTATCCTTAACCAGGTTAACATCGGCGTCACTGTCAAAATATACTCGCATAGTTCAGTTCCTTAACTTTGGCGTATGGTTTTCGCCCAATAGTTTACAAAATTCTTCTCAAAGTCCGGTTTCGCCACGGGACAATGCGACAGCACCCGTGCGCGCGACCTCAACCAGGCCAAGGTCACGCATCAAGTCCACAAAGGCATCCAGTTTGTCTGCCGAGCCAGTCAATTCAAAAACAAAGCTCGTACGCGTGCTGTCGACAACGCTTGCGCGAAAAGCATCAGCCAGCCTCAGCGCCTCTACCCTCTTTTCACCCTCGCCTGTTACCTTGACCAAGGCAAGATCACGAGAGACGACCGGGCCTTCGATTGTCAGGTCCGCAACTTTCTGAACTGGTACCAACCGGTCCAGTTGCGCCTTGATCTGCTCGATCACCATGCGTGTTCCGGTCGTAACCACGGTAATCCGCGAACGGGTGTCCGTTTTGTTGACAGCCGCAACCGTCAGGCTTTCAATATTGTACCCACGGCCTGAAAACAGGCCAATGACGCGCGCCAAAACGCCTGCTTCATTGTCTACGATGACGCTTATTGTGTGCGTCGCAGTGGTGCCTTGCTCTTTCATTTGGGAAATCCGTTTACAAATCTTGTTAGGGCTTAAACGACGGCAAGCGCTTCGGCATCGGTAGGTTTACTGATACCATCGCCGTTCAACATCATCTCATTGTGAGCCGCACCCGCAGGCACCATGGGATAACAGTTTTCAAGTTTTGCCACGCGGCAATCGACCACAACAGGGCCATTGGTATCAAGCATTTCCCGGATCACATCGTCGAGTTCTGCAGGGTCTTCGACCTTAAGTCCCTTGATCCCGTATGCCGCAGCGAGAGCCACAAAGTCCGGAAGTGAATCGGAATAGCTTTCGGAATGACGCCCTTCATAACTCAAATCTTGCCATTGACGTACCATACCCATGAATTCGTTATTCAGGATGAAAATTTTCACTGGCAGATTATACTGTTTCAACGTTCCCAGTTCCTGAATATTCATCTGGATAGACGCTTCGCCTGCCACATCAATGCACAAGCGGTCCGGGAATGCGATCTGTGCTCCCATTGCAGCCGGCAAACCATATCCCATCGTACCCAGGCCACCCGAAGTAAGCCAACGGTTGGGACGTTCAAATTCGATAAACTGTGCTGCCCACATCTGATGCTGACCTACCTCGGTTGAAACGATGGGGTCTTTATCTTTTATAAAAGACTGCAACCGTGCCAGTGCCTTCTGAGGCATGATCATTTCGTCGCTGTCCTCAAACGAGAGGCATTTCTTGTCGCGCCAGACGTTGATCTGTTGCCACCACGGAGCCAAGTCAGGCTGTTTTTTTGTGAAGCCCTCTTCCCGCCAGATTTCGATCATACGTTTGATCACATGACCTGCGTCTCCAACGATGGGAATATCAACAGCCACATTTTTGTTGATCGATGACAGGTCAATATCTACGTGAATTTTGGTTGAACCGGGAGAAAAGGCGTCCAATCGCCCTGTGACCCGGTCATCGAAACGCGCACCAAGCGCCACCATCACGTCACAATCATGCATCGCATGGTTGGCCTGCCATGTACCGTGCATTCCAAGCATACCAAGAAACTGATCATCGCTGGCGGCATAGGCACCCAGTCCCATCAAAGTACTGGTTACTGGAAACCCTGTGAGCTGAGCAAGTTCTGTCAGCAATTCAGAGGCCTTGGGACCCGAATTGATAATACCGCCACCCGTATACAAAATGGGGCGCTTGGCCGTCGCCATCGCACGAACTGCTTCGCGAATAGCGCCTTCTTCACCTTCTATCTGCGGACGATAAGTGCGATGCTCACCCTGACCAGTGCGGAGATATTCCGCTTCTTCCACCTGAACATCTTTTGGCAAATCAATAACCACAGGTCCAGGCCTGCCGTTTGTCGCTACATAAAACGCTTCATGGAATACGTTGGCTATATCTGCTGCGTCCTTCACCAGATAATTATGTTTTGTACAGGGGCGCGTAATCCCCACTGTATCAGCTTCCTGAAAAGCGTCGTTGCCGATCAGATGCCTCGCTACCTGCCCTGTCAGGCAAATCATTGGAATCGAATCGAGCATGGCATCCGTAAGCCCGGTAACCGCATTGGTTGCCCCGGGGCCTGAAGTCACGAGAACAACACCCGGTTTGCCGGTCGATCGCGCATAGCCCTCTGCTGCATGTGTAGCAGCTTGCTCATGACGGACCAGAATGTGTTTGATCTTATCCTGCTTGTATAGCTCATCATAGATTGGCAGCACAGCACCGCCCGGGTAGCCAAACACAACCTCCACACCAAGGTCCGTCAGAGCTTTAAGGATCAGTTGCGCGCCGCTCATTTTTTGGATGGCGCCCGATTTCTCGCGCTTTATGGCCGTTGATGCAGTCATCAGTTCTACTCACACATTGATATCGTTTTGTGACAGTGTTCTCGCAATTGAGATATTCGTCACAGGCAGTCAATTTACTCATATCCGCCTGCTCTAAACCTTTACCGTATAGGAGCCAACCCACAATCACTTTGACGTGCCTTTTCCAAAGGCGACGTCTCTCATAATAATTGGGGGCGCTCCAAGAGCGCCCCCGGGGTGGGTCTCGTCACAGTTGGGGTCCGCTTTGGGCTATCGGACCCCTGACGGCGTCGCAGGCTGGCGAGACACCGTCAAATCCTGTTTTATTGTACGATAATTACGCGGTCAACCTAATTTTTGATTATTTTTGCAACTAATTTATCAAAAACGCTTTCCATATATTGCGCATTCGCCACCTCCCAATGGGAAAACTGATTTCGAAACCACGTGAGTTGGCGTTTTGCAAAACGACGTGTCTGCATTTTTGCATCTTCCTGTGCCTCTGCAAGAGGCACTTCGTTCCGGATAAAACGCGCCAATGACGGCACACCCAGCGCTCTCATCACAGGCAGGTCCGGCGAGAGCTTTCGGGTCAGCAGGGCCCGCACCTCATCCAGGGCACCAGTTTCAATCATACTGTCAAAACGCTGGTCGCAGCGCCGGTATAGTTCTGCACGTTCCGGAACCAAAACGCATTTTTCTACCAGCCCTGCTTGATCAGCGCTTTGCATTGGGCCCGGCGTTGTATTTTTCTGCCATTCGCTGAGAGGAACTGATGTCGCCCTGAACACCTCGATCGCGCGAGAAATACGCTGGCTGTCACCGGGGGCCAAACGCCTGGCAAGCATAGGGTCAATACGCGTGAGTTCTCGATGGAGCGTTTCACTGCCCACTTCTTCACATTCCTTGCGAACCTGAGTTCTCACGTTGTCTGGAATGTCCGGAACTTTTGCGATACCGTCGGTCAGAACCTTGAAGTACAAACCCGTGCCGCCGACGAGAATTGGGAGCTGGCCGACCTGCCAAGCCTTTTCGATCTCCTGCATAGCGAGAGCTGCCCAAACGGCTGCCGAGCAAGCCTCAGCGCCATCCAGAAATCCGTATAACCTATGCGGAGCTGATGCCTGTTCAGCTTCGGTTGGGCACGCAGTCAGTATACTCAGGTCTCTATAGACCTGCATGCTATCGGCGTTGATGATGACCCCGTTCAACTCTGACGCAACTTTTAACGCAAAAGCCGACTTGCCGCTTGCCGTAGGACCTGCAATAAAAAGAGCTTGCTTCAATTGGCACACTCACTCACTTGAATTTGTATCGGATAAGCAATGGACATTGTATTGACCCTTGTCGTCAACCCTGAGCGATCAGGTGATTTGAACGAAGCATGCAGGCATATTGAATCCATAAACGTTTTTTCAGACATAAACATACATGTTTTGGCAAAACATTGCTCAATCGACATCACATTCAAAGCAGAGTACTTTTCTGAAGCAAACGAGATCATATCTGGGGCAATGGCACAATATCCTCATGTAGACTGGTGCTTGCAACCAGACCTGCCTGCGCGCCGCAAGCGCATGTTGATCGCCGATATGGATTCCACCATGATTACGGTCGAATGCATTGATGAACTCGCAGATTTTGTTGGCGCTAAAGAACAAGTGTCCCGGATTACTGAAGCCGCCATGCGCGGCGAACTTGATTTCGAAGATGCCCTGAAGGAACGAGTTGCATTATTGCGTGGCCTGCCAACTGAGAAACTGGAAACATGCTATAGGGAACGCATCAAAATCATGCACGGCGCTAAAGCGCTGGTGCAAACAATGGCTGCCAACGGCGCTTTCACAGCCCTGGTGTCGGGTGGTTTCACTTTCTTCACCGAGCGAGTATCTGCGGAAATAGGTTTCAAAGACCACCGGGCAAACACACTTGAAATAAATGAAGGAAGTTTGACCGGCTGCGTTGTTGAACCCATATGCGGTGCGTCGGCAAAACTTGAGGCATTGCATGAATATTGTGATGACCTGGGATTGACAGCCTATCAAGTTCTGGCCGTGGGAGACGGTGCCAATGACATTCCCATGCTGCAGGCTGCTGGCCTTGGAGTTGCCTATCATGCGAAACCCAAAACAGCGGCGGCGACCCACGCAGCAGTGCGGAACGGAGATTTATCCACGCTATTGTATTTTCAAGGGTACGCCCGGGACGAGTTTGTTGGCCTGTGAGCTCCCTGACTTTAACACCCTTGCGCAGCGTGTTACCGGATACCTTGGAACATACCCGATAACACATCTGATGTAGTCGCCCGGCTAGATCGGGTCGGGATTGTAGAGTAGTGGCAGGAAGAAGTTCCCTGCGGCAAGTAACAAAGTGCCCAGTAGAGGACTATGAATATCTCCGATCCCCATTGGCATGTTCTTGAACACGTCACCAAAGGCGTAGACCCAAATGACAAATGCGAGCGCGCTGATCGCCACAGCCGGCCATTCGGCCTCGATGTTTCTTTCTCGGTCTCTCGTCAAATATGCGCGTAAAGCAAAGACTCCGGCTAAACATATCAATGACCACGACGACCACGCCCAGGGGGCAGTAAAAAAGTCATCGGCAGGAGAACCGCTCCCGAAGTGCTGGTTGATCGCAGACTGCCCGACCAGATACAAAGCAACCACTTCAGTTGGTATGAGTTTGACGAGCTTTTCCGCATATGTCGGCGGCTCATAACTTGCCTCCTCCTCGGCAAGAATATCTGCCGCGGGCCTCACCCTCTGGATTCGAAAAACACTTGTCATCGTCAAACTCCCTTAGCCACAGCGCCTACAGTCATGTATTTTTTCTGCGTTGCAACAACACCCGAAACGCCCGAATCAATTTCGGCATACCCGGCAGCAAATTTCTCGAGTTTCAACTTGGTACGCTGGTCAGGTATTTCGATCTCTGTTCCAATGATTTTGATTGTCACCAGAGACAAAATTGAATTGATGATCGCTTTGACGCCCTTCAAAATAAGGTTCAGAACGGCTTCAACAATCTTGTTGAACGGAAATGGCAGGTTGGCATTGAAACGGGGCAGACGTTTTATCTTACCTTTGATCTGGACGCCCTTGCTGTTGGTCTCAACGCGAAGCTCGATTTCCCCGGGCCCCGTAAGAGAAAGGCCCGCCTTGCTGCAAGACCATTTCGTGCTGCAACGCAAAACCCGCCGGACACACGCTTCAATATGGGCGCCGATATCAATGTGAATAGACCCTGAGAGATTGAGGTTTGTCGCGTCTCCGCTTAAATCCACATCAGGGTTCTTGAGTTGCGTCCAGTAGCATCCCCTGCCTTTAACAACCAGAACCTTGAGCCATTTGGTACAATTGCTGCGCCGGGTCTGATCAACACCCGCAGTTGCAAGTGCATCCAAAGCATATTCATTGATACCAAGAGCAAACCCCTGCTCCGCCCCCAACACTTCAACAGCCTTCTTGCGTCCGCCAGCAATCTGGTTGTTTCGCAGTGCTGCGCGCGCTTCAAGGTTTGCAAGGACACTGTTCGTTTCAACGAGCTTCGCCTCAATCGTTTTTTCCGAGCACAGACGCAACTCACTCTTGTCATCACTATCCTCAAAGAAGATAGCTTCAAGACTGCCTTCTCTTTCGATATCGCGTATCAATGCAGATTCGTATTTGGCAAAAGCGTCTGCCATTTCCTCATCAACCTGCTGCCCACGAGCGATCCTGTCAGTGTCATAACCAATCGTGAGAATGTCTTCCGAAATGTCGAAAAAAGCTGGCACACTGGGCATATCGCCAATGTCCGGTGCGGGCAGTTCCATACCCTCGATGGTTCTCGGCGCATAGTTGTTCGCAATGATATTGATCACTATAACGATCAGGTCTTTGCAACTATCTTCCTGTAGTGCCACAGCGCCAGACTGACTGGAATTCTGCAGCAACTTGAGCGCTTCAGCCATCTTTGTACGCTCGAACCTGATTTTGTGAAGCTCCGCGAACAGCGCGTGTTTATCATCCATGTTTTTATCAATGAACAGACGCAAACGACCCTCAAGAGACAAATCCAGCACGACTTTGCTCGCACCGTTGTCCCAAGCCAGTTCTATTTTTAGCTGCGAGAGGGAAACATTGATATTTGGCTTCGACCCCAAAGCAGCCCCCGGCTCATCGTCCTCACCTACAACCCGGTTCCACGGCCCGGGGTCTGAAGCCGCATCATAAGGGAAAAAGTCGATCTCAATCGGTGCCAGACCTTGAATTTTAATGTCGAACGTGCGGTCATCTTGACCATCATTAAATGTGAAGGACTGCGCGTAGCTGTATCTGGCTTTGTCTTTCTGAAAATGCTTGGATAAAAAACTGTTGAGCGCGGACTGACTAACAGAACCCAGAATTTCCGCTTGCCGCTTGTATTGGCTGGAAAGGCTCTTCCAATGCGAGACATAATCCATAGTGTAATCCCCTTTTGTTGATCAATTTCATCAACTATGAGGAAACACACAGGAACTGCTGTGACGGCCGTCACGTCCGCGAATGCAGACCGATACTGTTCAAAAAAAGGGCCGCCGAAGCGACCCTTGCTTAAAGTCTGTTCAATAGACTATTCGTCGGTTGTTAATCGAAGTGGAATATGAACCGTGTTGCCGCGAAGATTGACAAGGATCAGAACGCGCTCGCGTCCCGCATCAATCGCTTCGTCGAACAAGTCCACAACCTCGCTGGGGCTGTCCACCCGTTGTTGATTAACCCGCACGATAACAGCACCTGCACGAATACCCGCGCGATACGCTGCACTGCGACGAGATACTCTCAGCACCGCAACGCCAGCGACATCTTCATCAAGCTCGTAACGTTGGCGCAAGCTGTCATTCAGCGGTGCCAACTCCATTCCTTCGGTCAACTCACGATCAGAGTCACTACGCCGACGATTGTTTTCGCCGTCTTCTTCCTCTTCATCGTTACCAAGAAGAGCAAGTTCATCAGGGAGTGCACCTGTCCGAACCGAAACAGTCCGCCGCTCGCCATTGCGAACAATCTCCACATCAACTGCCTTATCTATTGATGTGCGCTTCACAAGGTTACTCAGGCTCCGTTGGTCAATCACCTTCTTGCCGTCCCACTCGGTGATAATATCGCCTTCTTGCAATTGAGCGGCTTGGGCAGGGCTGTCAGGTTCTACACGGGTTACCATCGCGCCATCCCTGATATCCAGACCAAGGGTCTCTGCAATTTCTTCAGTTAGGGGCTGAATACCAACACCGAGCCAGCCGCGGCGAACCTTGCCAAACTCCTGCAATTGCTCAACAACATTTTTGGCATGATTGGACGGAATCGAAAAACCAATACCAACATTGCCGCCGGACGGTGAGAAGATAGCTGTATTAACACCAACGACCTCACCCTGCATGTTAAAGAGCGGGCCGCCTGAATTACCTCGGTTTATTGACGCATCAGTTTGGATAAAATCAACATCATTGGCATTGCCAATGTTCCGGTTGCGAGCGGAAATAATCCCGGCAGTAACAGTGCCATTCTGGCCAAAAGGGTTACCAATGGCAATTACCCAGTCACCAATACGGGTACTCTCATCATCACCCCACTCCACAGCAGGGAAATCATCGCCGTTTTCATGATTGATTTTAAGAACGGCAAGGTCAGACAAGGCATCGCGCCCCAGGACTTCGGCCGTATATTCGCTACGATCAGGGAACGAAACTGTTATTTCATCAGCGTCTTCCACCACATGATTATTGGTGATGACGATACCTGAACTATCAATAACGAAACCAGACCCGAGAGACCGTGCCTGCCGTGGCTCTTCTTCCTGCTCGAAGCGATCCCGGAACTGCTCCCAAAACTCTTCAAATGGCATGCCTTCAGGAATCTGGGGCATTCGGCGATTTCCGCCACGCGCTCGAACCGTTTGCACCGTTGAGATATTAACCACAGCTGGGGACAGGGTTTCAACAAGGTCTGCAAACGTGTCAGGCCGGTCGTCAGCGCGAACCTCTGGCATCGCAATTACAGCCAGTGCAGCAATCAAAAAGCCAGTTAGTAAAGCTTTCATCGGCCATGCGATAGCTCGCTGGTCAATTGTTTTTGTCAAGTAAGTGCGCAATGCACCTCTCCTTTATTGTTAACTCGTTACTCTAGTTGTACTGCGGCGGACCGAAAAAAGATCACACACTTCGTACGAGCCATACAATGGCTACACCAATCGCCGCCATGGTCAAGCCCATGCGCCGCAGCTTTGCGGCGGGTTGTTCAAGCATTGCGATAAGCAGCGCTTTCATCCCCGAGGGCAAAAGAGCATAGGCCACGCCCTCAATGAAAAGAGCGAGGCCTATGCCAATGATTAATAGCGACCAGTCCAAAACAGCCCTTAACTGCTACAGGTTAATCTAGTTATTTTTCTCGCCTTTGGAATTCACGAACAACTTGAAGAATTCACTATCCGGTGAAAGGATAAGCCGGGTATCGTCGCTCCCAAGGGCGGCCTTGTATGCCTGCATGGTACGATAGAACTCGAAAAAGTCTTCGTCCTTACCAAAAGCTTCAGCAAAAATCTTGACCGCTCGACCATCCGCTTCACCACGAATAATTTGTGATTGACGTTCAGCGTTGGCAATCAAAACAGCTTCCTGCCTGTCTGCATCCGACGTGATTTTCACCGCGTCCCGCTTGCCCTCAGCGCGCTTCTCAGCGGCTTCTTGCTGGCGTTCGGTTTGCATACGCTGAAAAATCGCCTGACTGTTCTGAGGTGGCAAATCAACCCGTTTCAACCGGACATCTACCACTTCAAGGCCGATGGAGGCAGCGCGCTGGTTTGTCAGTTCGCTGATTTGGCCCATCAGGTTTGCCCGCTGGCCAGAAACAATGTTTTGCATTGGTTCACTGGCAAGAACATCTCGAACTGTTGAGACCATAATACCTTCCAGTAAATCGCTCGCAATACGATCTGTGGCGGCCGCCTGATAACGCTTCAGCGGATCAACAACTTTATAACGGGCAAAACTGTCCACCAGAATACGGCGTTGATCGCTCGCCAACACTTCTTGAGGGCGAATATCAAGGCTCAGAATACGTTTGTCGATAAAGATAACCTGTTCAACGATCGGCAACTTGAAATGCAGACCAGGTTCCGGAACTGTCCGCTTGGGCTCACCAAATTGAACAACAAGCGCTTGTTCGCGCTCACTAACAATATAAAGGCTGCTTGCACCAACAAAGAAGATGAGGGCCAGAGATATAAGGCCGGCTATTGCTTTAGCATTCATGGCTATTCTCCCTCTTTTTTCGTTTTGTTGAGTTCAGTGAGCGGCAGATAAGGCACAACACCCGACCCGGCCTCGCCATCAAGAATGATCTTATCCATCCCGGAAAGAATTTGCTCCATGGTTTCCAGATAAATTCGCTTCCTTGTTACGTCTTTAGCGGCAACATACTCATTGTAAACGGAAGTGAACCGAGCTGCTTCACCTTCGGCCCTTGCAACCGTTTGGGCACGATAAGCTTCAGCCTGTTGAAGCATCCGCTCAGCCTCGCCCTGCGCCCGGGGAATGACCTCGTTTGCGTACCGTGCAGCTTCGTTTCGAGACCTTTGCTGATCTGCCTCGGCACGCTGCACGTCAAGGAAAGCGTCTTTCACAGCTTCCGGTGCTTCGGATTCGATGATCTGAACCCTTAGAACACGAACACCACTTTCATAGCTGTCCAGCGTCGTAATGATCTGCTCTAGCGCTTGTTGCTGGATCTGCTCCCTAGCGGTTGTAATGATTGGCACAATCCGGTTCTTGCCAACGATCTCACGCATCACACTTTCAGATACAGATTTGATGGTCCCTTCCGGGTCCCGCAATTTAAAGAGATAGTTGCCGAGGTCTTTGATTTGCCAAACAACATTAAAACGAACATCAACGATGTTTTCATCCTGGGTCAGCATCAGGCTTTCATCAAGGCCACCGGCACGACGAGAGGCAGAACCGTTGGTACCAATCGAGATGGTTTTTTCGTCGGTGACACCTCGTACTTCAACAGTTTCCACAGGATAAGGTAAATGCCAATGCAGGCCGGGGTCAGACAAAATTGTCCGTTCCCCAAACCGGAGAACTACACCCTGCTCATTGGGTTCAACCCGGTAGAAACCGCTGAGCAACCAGAATGTGATTGCCACCAGTATCAACATCAACACCCCGCCTTTGCCGCCTGGAAGTGCATTTTTGAGCTTCTCCTGGCCCTTGCGGATTACTTCATCAATATTCGGCTCATTGCCGCCGCCGCGGCCACCACCACCACGTTGGCCATTCCCCCATGGATTGTTGGGGCGGTCGCCGTCTCCATTATTCTGCCAGGGCATACTTTACTCCTTCCGGCGTCACGAACGTGACTTTCTTCGCAGGCTTCCTATATAGAAAGCCTGTGTATTGAATAGCTATATATGGTAGGGACACCCCGCCTGCAATGATGTAACGCCAAATTCCACGACATTTGCGATGAAAATAGAGTTTAGAGGGCGATTTATGGAACAAAACTTAAAACAAATGGTGCAAAAGTCGCTCGAATCCTTCACTGCCCCCGGACGCGACCGGAATATCGTCGAAGAAGGCAATGTGAGTGCTGTGATTGTTGACAAGGATCAGGTCGGTGTCGTGCTCGACTTTGGAGATGCCCTGCCCGATGACATCGGCAGTTTTCGCAGCGAAATCGAACTGTCGCTCAAAAAGCTGACAGGCGTAGTTTCGGCGAATGTGGTAGTGACGTCTTCGTCCAAAAAACCACGAAACCCCACAATTGAACCGGAGGGGGCGAGGCAGGTCAAGCCAGTTCCAACTCTGGCCCCTGCCCCGAAAGCACCACCAACACCAACGGAAATTCCCGGCGTTAAACACATTGTTGCCGTGGCGAGCGGCAAAGGTGGTGTCGGCAAATCCACCACATCGATCAATCTGGCTTTAGCTCTCAAAGAGAGCGGGCTAAGCGTCGGCGTTCTGGATGCCGACATTTTTGGCCCATCGCTGCCAATGTTGGCTGGACTCGACGCCAAACCGGAAACCAAAGACAAAATCATTCAACCTCTCGTAGCTCACGGTTTGAAGTTAATGTCGATTGGCTTTTTGATTGATGTAGACCAGCCCGTGGTCTGGAGAGGTCCGCGCGTTATGGGAGCAACGCAGCAGCTTCTCAGAGATGTTGCCTGGGGACCACTGGATGTCCTGATCGTTGATATGCCACCCGGCACAGGCGATGTGCAGCTTACCATGGTGCAGCAAGCTCCTCTTACCGGAGCTGTTATCGTGTCCACGCCCCAGGATCTTGCGTTGATCGATGCACGTAAAGGTTTGGCAATGTTTCAGAAGGTAAACGTGCCTATCCTGGGAATTGTTGAAAACATGACCAGTTTCCTCTGCCCGCACTGCGGCGGGGAAAGCCACATTTTTGGTCACGGCGGCGCTGAAGAAACAGCAGAAAACCTTGGCTGTGAGTTTTTGGGTGGCATACCACTTGAAATGGCAGTGCGCGCCAGCGCGGACGGCGGCGTCCCTTTAATGACCCAACAGACAGACAGCAGCGCAAAAAGCGCCTATGTAAAAATTGCAAAAAGAATTGCCGAAAAAATGTCGTGAGGCTTTAAAGTATCCGGTCATAAGTAACGAATGCGAATGCGGGTTGCGCACCTTCCGCCGGATGTTCTTCCCGCGATACTTCTCGCCAGTTCTGCAATTCCAGTTCAGGGAAAAAAGTATCGCCCCCTATGGATAGGGAGACTTCAGTCACATACAATCTATCCGCCGAAGGTAGCATATCCCTGTATATTTGGGCCCCTCCAATCACCATAGCCTCATCGACATCGACGAGTGCCGCGATCGCATCAAGAGGCGCATGGAACACTTCAACACCGTTGGCAGACCAGCTCCGATCACGTGTAATCACCAAATTGCGGCGTCCAGGCAAAGGCCGCCCAATCGATTCGAACGTTTTGCGGCCCATAATCATGGGCTTGCCCATGGTGACCGACTTGAAGTGTTTGAGGTCCTCGGGCAAATGCCAAGGCAGGCGATTATCAATCCCGATGACATTGTTGTCAGCCATTGCAACGATAAGGGATAGTTTCATGAAACGCTCCTAGATGAGCGCGCCATCATCTTCGTCGCCCGAAGCCTCGTCAAGTGGTAGTTGAACCCGAATAGTTGTTCCAACATTTTGAATGCTGCGCACACTGATCATTCCATCCATCCGGTCCACCAGTTCACGACATATTGCCAACCCCAGACCAACACCACCATGCCGGCGTGAATGTGTCGTATCCAACTGGGTAAAACGGTCGAACAAAACAGCTTGCTTGTCCTCCGGGATGCCTATCCCGGTATCTTGCACCTCTAATATCCAGCCCGCAGCGCCATTCTTGAATGCTTTGACATGCATGCGGATGGTAACAGAGCCATGTTTCGTGAATTTGATCGCATTGGATGCCAAATTGATCAGAACCTGCCGCAAGCGTAACTCGTCCCCCTGAATCTCCTCAGGCAGTTCTTCCGAGATGTCAAAACCAAACTTCAGTTCTTTTTCCTCGGCCTGATGCTCTAGCAGATTAACAACTCCCTGAACCAGATATCGGGGTTGAAATGGCTTTTTTTCGATATCAATCCTGCCGGCTTCCAGCTTCGCAAGGTCCAGTATATCGTTGATAATGCTTAGCAGGTGTTTCCCGCTGGTATTGATGTCATGGGCGTAGTCGGCGTAACGGCTGTCACCGATCGGTCCAAGCGTCTGTGTTTCCAATATCTCCGAAAAACCAAGAATTGCATTGAGAGGTGTTCTCAGTTCGTGGCTTATCGTGGCCAGAAACTCCGACTTGGCAAGATTAGCTGCTTCGGCGGCTTTTCTCGCCTCATCTACATCACTGTTAAGATTTTGCAGTAACTTGTAGTGGTTTTCGAGTTCCGAGTGCGCTTCTTTCAAAGCTCTGGTCCGGCGTTTTACTATTTCAACGACGCGGTTTGATCGTCGGATCTGATCATAAGCCAGGTACCCGATAATACTGGTAACAAACAGGCCGATCAGCGCCGACCTCAAGACAGCATCATAGTCAACCTCATACGCAACGGCACTTGCTCGTGCTGACATGGTCAGCCCGCCCAAACCAACATTCAATGACCTTGAATCCTCCCACTCACCATCTGCCGGTACACTTGTACGCGACGGTGACCGGCCCACGGGGATTGCTGCATAACGCTGGCCTTCAGGTTGATTTCTCGCTGACGGCCTTACATTTTCGAAAACCACCTCACTAATAAAACGGGCGCCGGCGACACCGTCATGAGCAACCTGATCCAAATGTAGTACTTCAACTAGATACGCAGGGCCAACGGAGGACATAAACGGATTGGCAATGACCAGGCGGCCTGATTCTGTCGCCGCTGCACTCAGGCGATCATCCGTCAGAGTAAAATCCGTCTGCCCAACGGACAGCACTTTGTCCAGCAGGGCCCTGTAGTCATCATGGTAAGCCAAATCATGTCCAATGAGCGACTTACCGCCATCTACAGACCGGTCTTTTTCTCTTACTCCGATATATGCAAGATAATAGTTTTCGGTTACTGAGCTGTCTGTGGATGGATCAAGTGACAACTCCTCAATTGCCGGATTCAACTCTCCAATCAGAGACGCAACACGCTGACGCGTTGCAGGGTCGTCCGCCGCAATAACCAGTAGTGTCGTGACAAAACTACTGGGGTTGATGGAAGTATAACTGTCAACAAAGTCCGCAAGTGCTCGCCCTTCAGGCTCACCAGTCAGAGTGAAAACATCAGCAAACCGATTAACTGAAGCGTTGATATCTGCGATATCTGCGGAGATATGTGTCAAAAACCTGGAAGAAGCCGCCCGAAAAGTATTTCGGGAGTCGTTTACTGCGTCCAGATAAACTTCTCGCACCGAAAAAAACGTCCCGGACAGCCCAATTCCCACGATCAAGCAGAAAAGCGTCAACTGTCGGTAACTGATTTCGCGCGTGCCAAACACGGCTTCCCCTTACTAACGTTGCCCACCAGACTTGCGTCCGAGCCAAGCCATGTCTATCGTCCGGGGAGGAGAACAGCCTGCTTACACAGCCACAGGGGCTTTTATCAGTGGATGGCTCTCATACCCTTCGATTCGGATATCATCACCGGTAAAAGCAAATATATTCCTAACGTCCGGATTAAGCCAAAGAGTAGGCAAAGACAGCGGTTTTCTGGATAACTGCGTATCTGCCTGTTCAAGATGGTTTGAATACAGATGAGCGTCCCCAAACGTGTGAACGAAATCGCCAACTTCCAAGTCGCATACTTGTGCAATCATATGAGTTAAAAGAGCGTACGAGGCGATATTAAAAGGCACGCCCAGAAACACATCGGCACTGCGCTGATAAAGCTGGCAAGATAGTTTGTTGTCCGCCACATAAAACTGGAACAAACAATGGCAGGGCGGAAGAGCCATATCGTCTACATCGGCAACGTTCCAGGCGGAAACAATATGGCGACGGCTGTTTGGGTTGTCTCTCAACTGTGCAATGAGGTTTGCCAGCTGATCAACCTTGCGACCGTCCGGTGTTGGCCAACTGCGCCACTGATGCCCATAGACAGGGCCCAGGTCGCCATTTTCATCAGCCCATTCGTCCCAGATCGACACACCATTGTCTTTCAGGTACTTGATGTTGGTGTCACCAGCAACGAACCAAAGCAATTCATGAATAATGGATTTGAGGTGCAGCTTTTTCGTTGTTACCAGAGGGAAACCGTCTTGAAGGTTAAAACGCATCTGATATCCGAAAACACTATATGTGCCCGTACCGGTTCGGTCACCTCGATAGGAACCATTTTCCCGAATGTGTTTTAGCAAATCGAGGTATTGTTGCATTGAGCCCTCCGGAAACTGAAAATGCGCATTTGTGCTGTCCACAATGTTTGTGAGACATATTCAACATGTATTGCCGACTGGCATGCTCGGTGCAACATGTTTGAACACAAAAAAGGCTAATCGCGTTAGAGTCTGACCTCGCGAGCAAAACGTCTCAAGTCAGCCAGGTATGTTTCAGCAAAAACACCGACAATCTTGTTTGCGTGAAGCTCTTCATATTCTTGGTGTTGTTTTAACTCCAAAAGATCGATCATCTGTTTTCGCAAACCAATTTGACAATTATGCAAACCTAAAACTGCCATGCTCCATTTTGAGAAACATCTGTTCTCCACTGGCTCATCAAACAGCTTGATAATTCCTCTATGCCTTGAATCTGCGCTAATTCGGGCAAAACAATCATGCACTTTCGTATCCGGTCCTTCCAGCACCTGAAAAAACTGGTTTTGCTGGTACATCAACACACCTGTAACATCATCTTCTGCATTGTTTCTGCGTGCGGAGGCCAGAATTCCACTGAACGATTTTTCGTCGAAATCCGAGACGGCTGAACTGATGTAAACAAGCTGACGCATTATTCTTTTCTTCTATTAGTAGCACTCAGCGCTAGAGATATTCCTCAATACTATCGCTAATAGTTTAATAAAAACAACCCGGCAATCACGCGGCGGGGCCTTGACCAGGGCAAAACAAACACTTCTTTTCAGCAAAACCCTTCTCTTTTCGAAGGATCAGCACTATGTATGGTGTGCTGGTTTTCCAGCTATAGCGATAAACGACGCAGTGAGTACGTATTGCGGACCCGGGGGCAGTGCCCGGCGCCTCCACCAGGAGGGGTTAACCACATGAGTTGACCTTTGCTAATGGGGGCGAACCAGGATCGACGTGTATCGAAAGTTGTTTGTCTTTCGCTCGGGATGGCACCGCCGTGATGGGCCACCTTAAAATAAATGCTAACGACAATGACGTCGAGTTTGCTGTTGCTGCGTAAGCAGTCATAGCTGACTACATTTATCTAAATTCCTGAGGGTTGACGCCTTCAGGTGGGGGTTGGGCCACCTAGCAACAGAACGGCCCACTTTCCTTTACCCAATCTCATCAAAAGACAAAGGGCTCCGCAGAGCCCCGTAACTTTTATGAGTTGAGTTTTCGCGTGTCGAGCCTAGTTGGAACAAATCTCGTTACCAGTCGGGCATTCCGTCTCGCGGTAAGCGTCGGTTGCGTCGCGCAAATCCTCCATGGTGAGCATACGCGTACCATGAGCACCCAGAAAGCCTTCGATATCCAGACTCAATGACTCGACAGCTTTTCTGAAAGAAGTCATGTTTCGATTGGCAGGAGGCAAACCCTCTTCAAGGTTAGTGCTAAAATGATCGGCGCTGAAAACCAGGTCTATCTCTGGCAGATAGACCAGAAGATTGTGGTCCGAGTGAACGGTTGAAATGTCATAGACCTCCATTTTTCCATCCGCCAGGGTTATTCGCCCATCCACTATCCTGAACCTTTCTGCATCCAGATTTGATGGAAGCCCAGCTTGCAGGGGAGCCACATGACTTTCAACAGTTACAAGATTTGCATTCAGCTCGACTGCCTCGGGGATGCCGCCAATATGGTCGGAATGGTGATGCGTCACGACCTGATATGACAAAGGCTTATCAACGCCCGCGGCCTCTTTTACCGCGTCAAATCTTTCGGTAAGGCCCGCATAACCTCCTGAAGCGACAAAATGGTCACCTGCATCCACAAACACTGAAAAACCACCGTTTAAGCCGGCATAGTAAATTCCGTTACCAAGCTCCCGAACCTGCATTTCAGACGTATCTAGAGTAGCCCCGGCAGAACCATACCCAGATGGAATTTCGAAGTCCTCTGCAATCCCGGAGTTAACCTCTACAGTACGAGAAACAGCAAAAATGTTGGGCTGACCTGCGATCTGGAAATTCGCTTCCGTTGCATAGACGATGCCGCCTGCTCGCTGATGGTCCGAAAAATTATAGCTCAAATCACCAAACTGCGGATTGTTGCGGGTCATCCGCGATAGCAGGCTTGTGTCAGAGTTCACATAAATCGTGAGATCCGGGCTGCCAGCCATTGGAAAAGTCAACGTTTGGTGCGGAATGCCGCCGATAACCACTGTTTCCCCAACCTTCGCACTCTCTTGTTGCTCAAGCATCAAATACACCAGGGTTGTATCGACAGTTCGCATTGTTCCTGCGCCAACCGCAGCGTACTGCAGGTTTTCATTATCAGTTCGAATTTTCTGAATGTGGTTGAAATTGGCTTTCGTATCTCCGTCAACAATTGTCTGGTTATAAAAGGTCCCAGCCCGATTTGAGTTCCACTGAGAAAAACTTTTCCGCTCATTTTCGAAATCGATAGTCAGAATCAGGTTGTTGGTACCAATGTCCAACACCGCCGGGTCAGCACTTTGACCCACTGCCAGGTTTTTGTTTTTGTTGGTAATTCTCAGCGATTTGGCTGAAGTAAGCCGCTCGCCACCATAGGCCTGCACAATTTTCGCAATCAACGTGTCTTCTGCGGGCCCTGCCATTGCTGTGGATGCCCCCAGCCCACACAATACAGCTGCTGTGGTCACCTTGCTGAATAAACTCATTATAGTCCCCTTCCCTATGGTTGTTCTATGTAGACTGTAGCAGTGAACGCTCGCGAGCTGGCTTCGCGCCATGCCCGCCAACACCCGTGGAAGAGATTAGTAGCGGCGTATACGGCCTCAATCAGTTTGCGGTGAAAGGGGTGCTCATAACGATAAATTGTTATGAGATATCATTTCTCCGGCAGCATCAGTGATTTCTTGTTCTTTTTCGTTCATCTTGTTGCAAATTAAGTACGTTTTGCCTTCACGACAGCAGCAGCAACGTTTATAAGGAGCAGATATCCATGTAATTTTAGAGTTCATGTAATGGCCGACAGCTATATTGATTATGATGCAAAGGTGCAGGACGCACTCAGAAATGTCGTAAAGGACGTTCTGCGGGATACTGCCAAAGAGGGCCTTCAAGGCGAACATCATTTTTATGTTGCCTTCAAAACCCAAGCCGAAGGCGTGAATATTCCTGCCCACCTCGTAAGTCGTTTTCCAGACGAAATGACGATTGTGTTGCAACACAAGTTCTGGGGACTTGAGATTCACGATGACCGCTTCGAGATTGGTCTCTCATTCAACCAGAAACCCGAACATCTTATTATTCCGTTCGAAGCGATCGTCGGGTTTGTTGACCCCAGCGTGCAATTTGCTCTCCAGTTCCATGACGAGCAGGATGATTCAGAAACAGAAAACGAAGCACCTGCCGCCATTCAGTCAAATGATAGTACCAGCGAAGACGACGACATGTTTTTGCCTGACGCTACTGAAAAACCTGAAAGCCCTGAACCAAACGAAATTGACCCGGACGCGTTGGCACAAGAGGGTGAAAACGAACCGCGTGACAATGTGGTGACCCTCGACGCATTCCGAAAAAAATAAAACAGCCTTCCATGGGCTGCGTTATCTGAACCAACCAATATGCAACAGTAAAGGCCTGCCTCATGACGGACTGGCAATATTCCAAGCTTTTCCAATTGGGCGATGACGAAACGCCCTATCGCAAACTCACATCAAACCATGTTTCAGTTGAAACTGTCAGCGGGCAAAAGATTTTGCGGGTCGACAATGAGGCCCTTGAATTACTGACTCGTGAAGCCATGTCGGATATTGCGCACTTGCTTCGCCCCGGGCACCTGCAACAACTGGCAAACATTCTTGAAGATGAAGAAGCAAGCGACAACGATCGTTTTGTGGCCACCGAACTACTCAAAAACGCCAATATCGCAGCCGGTCGCGTTTTACCGGGGTGCCAGGACACCGGAACGGCAATCATCGTCGGAAAAAAAGGCCAGTATGTATGGACTGAAGGTGACGATGCCGAACCTCTTACCAAAGGGGTGATGCGGACATACACCGAGACAAACCTGCGCTACAGCCAGATGGCGCCGCTGTCGATGTATAAAGAAGTCAACACAAAGAACAATACACCAGCCCAGATTGATATTTATGCCGACAAAGGCAATGAGTATCGGTTCCTGTTTCTCGCAAAGGGAGGCGGTAGCGCCAACAAAACCTTCCTGTTCCAGCAAACGCCTGCAACGCTTCGGGAAGACAGAATGCTTGCGTTCCTCGACGAAAAAATCCGCACACTTGGTACGTCGGCGTGCCCGCCTTATCACCTTGCCATCGTAATCGGTGGCCTGTCAGCCGAGCAGAACCTGGCCACGGTAAAGAAGGCGTCAGCACGTGACCTTGATAGCCTGCCAACAACAGGTGATGCCACAGGCCGGGCGTTCCGCGACTTGGAAATGGAAAAGAAAATCCATAAAATGACTCAAAATATGGGAATTGGCGCGCAGTTTGGCGGCAAATACTTTTGTCATGACGTGCGCGTTATCCGCCTGCCTCGTCACGGCGCCAGCCTGCCGGTCGGGATTGGTGTTTCCTGTTCTGCCGACCGACAAGTGAAAGCTAAAATCACCGAGGACGGTGTGTTTCTGGAAGCCCTTGAAACAGAACCGGCAAAATACCTGCCCGAGATTGCCAAAGACGACTTGTCGAATGAAGTCGTCAAGATCGACCTCAACAAACCAATGCCCGAAATACTGAACACACTGAGCCAGTATCCGATTAAAACGCGACTTGCCCTATCGGGCACCATTATTGTTGCCCGTGATCTGGCACACGCCCGAATCCAGCAAATGATTGAAGATGGCGGAGAAATGCCAGCCTACTTCAAGGATCACATCATTTATTATGCTGGCCCCGCCAAGACGCCCGAAGGCTATGCATCAGGAAGCTTTGGCCCCACAACAGCTGGTCGCATGGATAGCTATGTCGGCCCCTTCCAGTCTCTCGGTGGCAGCATGGTAAGCCTTGCCAAAGGCAATCGCTCGCGCTCTGTGGTCAAAGCCTGTGAAGAACATGGTGGCTTTTACCTTGGCTCTATCGGAGGTCCCGCCGCCATTCTTGCAAAAAACAACATTAGGAATGTTGAGGTGCTGGACTTTGAAGACCTGGGCATGGAAGCTGTCTGGAAAATTGATGTCGAGGACTTCCCGGCATTTATTGTGGTTGACGACAAAGGCAACGACTTCTTCAAGGATGTATAATCAGGTGCCTCCATACGGCTGATATGCTATCCAGTTCTCGGGAAAAGTCTCAGGGGAAGCACGATGGACTATATCATCAGAAGGGCAACAAAAGATGACGCCACCAGCTGTTATGAGCTGGTGCGCCGCTTGGCACAACACGAAGGGTTGGACGATTATCTGCAAATCGATGAAGCAACCTTTATTGATGCTGCCTTCGGGGACACACCAAAATTTGAGATAATGGTGGCAGACCTCAACGGTGAAATTGCTGGTGTTGTAACCTATTTCCACAGATTCCACATATGGTTCGGCGAGAATTTGATCGAAATCGATGATCTGTTTGTTCGGCCAAGCGCGCGAGGCCATGGCATTGGAAAGCGGCTTCTGCTGGCCATCGGCCAATTAGGAAAAACAGAAAACGTCCATGTGAAATGGACCATCACAACCAATAACGTCCGCACAATTCATATGTATCGGCGTATGGGGGTAGACTATAATCCTCGTGGGCTTTGTATTTGGGCGCCGGAAGATATCCCTGACGCAGAATAACCGCCGTATTGCTATACACTAGTTCATCCGGTCAAGCCGGTAACGACCAAGTTTTTCGGTACCATCGAGCGATGCGCCTGTTTCATCGCGGCCATTAAATTCAACCCACAGCGCCCTATCTGTTAGTTCCAGCTGCCATTCCCAATCAAGGATTTTGCCTTTGGTCGTTGACATCACCCGGCAAGGCTCACTCTTGCCTATGAAACCATTTTCAGATCGCTTCCAGACAATCTCACAGCTCGCGCCCCCACGTGCTGCCTCCAGGTCTTCGGGTGCGAATCCAGCAAGTTTCCAGGCTTCGCGGGCAAATGGCACACGTTTTTCCTGGTCTTTAAACCTTCGGGGAGACATAAGAACTGTATCCACCGCCTCGCCAGGGGTCAGTGTCCAAACAATAAACTCGTTGAAATCGAAAACCCATTTCCGGAAATTATACTCCGTGGACCCAATCAAAATGGTTTCCCCTACTTTCGGCGCGTCCACCTTCTGAAAAGAACGGTTCACCCAATAGTGTCGCTGGTCTTCGGGTACTCCATTCGCCAAATCTTTTGCCATCTGATCGCGGCTTTCAAACTCTCCTGCGAGCAGGCCCGCAAGTTCTTCAACTACACCCCTATTGCTTGCGAAGCTCTCACCGCTGGCGAGCAACGCAAAAAACACCGGCAAGACATACATCAACCTGTTCATGGCAAGTATCCTGAAATTGCTAGGTGTTGATGTTTAAGGCATCAACAATTCAAACTCAGCTTCTGCAACAGACCGACCGTTGACAATGACTTCGATCATGTGCGCGCCCGGGTAATATCTACGGGTTGTGATCTTCTTGATGGCATGTATCCGGCTTGCAGAAAGCGCAGGTTTCTGATTAAGCGTTATATCCTTCCACTTGAAGACCTTGGGCGCGCGGCTGCCATTAGCTTTCACAAAATGAATAGCATAGTCGATCATAAGACTGTTGGCAGGTGAAAGCCCATCAAGTTTGAGGTCGAAACCCAGAGTTTCGCCGAAAACGACTTTCTCGGTGTTCAAAGTAACCGAGGCCCGCACTGTCGGCTCCGGTGCATACCCAAACACGCCCAGTGCACCCGCATCACCTTGTTTTATCAGCGTTCTACAAGCGTGTTTTACCAAACGCTTTCGATTTCGGGACGCCCCGGCCATCCAAGTTTTCGAGATATCAACGACCAATGCCGGGTGATGTTTTGCAATATCGTTCAGGTTGTTGGCGACTGAACGGCGAACATATTCTTCCGGATCATCCTTGAGAGCTTCCAGAATCGGCAGCAACGGTTGCGGGTCATCCACAAATGCCTTCAGACGCATGCCCCATGGCAACAATGGGCGACAACCTTCGCTCGCCAATCGGCGCACATGACGGTTTCCATCATTTGTCCAATCCATAAAAGCGGACAAAGCATCATCCTGGCTGACGGCAAGAAAAGGCCGTACCGCGAACTCCGCTGAAAAACGCTTTGTCATTTCTTTCAGAACGCCCAGTGCAGTGGCAGGATCGGTATGTTGCCGCCCGCGCAGGGAAACAAACTCTGTGAGAGGCCACACAGCAAAGCCACACGCACCTTCTGGCCCGAACGAGACCTCATCACGGTCTGTATCTTCACTGGGATGCAAACTGCCCAAAAGAATTTGGCAAGCAGCGTCAAAATCTTCGGGAAGCGTATGATCCAGCGCATCCCTGACTTGAATAACCCGCTCCTTGAGTTCCAGCTTTGCAAGCGATGCTGTAGCCAGATCGATAAAGTCCTGCCGTTTGAATTCAGGCCAGACACGTAAAACTATATCTCCCAGCGTGTTAATGACGCTGGCGTTCATAAATTCCTTGAAAGGCTCCATACATATACCTCTTTTATGTTCCCTATATGTTCCTATTCCAGAGGAGCCGTAAGGTCAACATGAGACATTAGCGCCGCTTGACTAGAGGTCCTTATAGATGTCACTGATTGGCCATGATCGATCTTGATGATGCAAAACTGAAAAAGCACTCGGTGACCATTGCAGGTCATCGAACGTCGATTTCATTGGAAGCATGTTTTTGGCGGCATTTACGCGCCATTGCTAAAGAGCGTGCGGTTTCAGTCAATGAACTCGTGAGGCAACTGGATGAAGCACGGAATGGCTCATTGTCAGGTGCGATAAGAACCTTTGTTTTGCAAACTATCTGGAGCCGCCTTCCTTAGGGCCTTCATTATCTTTCTCTTGTGCAACACGCTTTTGCTCGGCTTGTCGTGAACGCAGTCTGGAAAGCAACCCAGTCGCCAGTTGGCTCACGATTGCACCAGGGTTCGGAGCCGCCTCTTCTCCGCCATCAGCCTGTGCCTGCTCAAATTCACCAAACAGGCGCGTCCTCAGGCGCCGCTCGATTCCGGCAATAGCAAACTGCTCCAAAGCACGACTGGTCCAACGCACGTTGGGCGAAGACAGCGGACCTTCATAGACAACGGGAATATTGGGGGCATCCAGCGGCTGGGAAACCGCAAGGTTACCGGAAACATTAATGTAATCCCCAGGGAGATTAACTTGACCGTCCAGTTCCATCTGTCCCCAGTTGCCCGAGACAATTATCTCATCAACCAGGGCGACGCCGCTATCAAGACGGAAAGCGCCCCTAAAGTTGGCAAAATCTGTCTGACCTCCACGCAGATAGCTTCCAATTGCGCCCAGAAAGCCGGAGGCGTTATCACTGGAAGATATAGACCGAATTAAATCCGGAACAGCCATAAAATAGAGTGACCCGGCACCGCCGTTAAAGCTGCCTTCGCCAGCAAGTGTGTTAAGGATTGGCTGATCTGCGGCCATATTGGCGGCCAGATCAAGCGTCGTGGACACCGAACCGGAAAAACCACCGGACGCACCAATTTTACTGGCAAATGCTCCGATATCTATAGATTTGGCTGTTATTGCTGCACGCAAGGCGCCAGTCGTCTGCTCTATGGAAACATCCAGGGCCAAATCGTCGGCGTTTAAACTTGCTGTTTCACCAACAGTAAACGAATACTGATCATCAGACAGCGTCAATTGGGCTCGTGGTGCTGTAACCCTTTGCCCCATCCAGCTGACGTTTTCGAGGTGAATATCAATTGCACCACGCCAATCAACTTTCTCACCTTCCCCTGTTTGTTTTTCAAAACTGAAGCGATCCACGTTCAGTTCCTGCACATATATTGCACCTCCGATGCTACCGCCGGACATTGCCACATTGCCGGAGGCCGCTGCAGCGCCATTCCTCACATCAAAATCTGTGATCGCCCAGTTGCTGCCTTCAGAAGACACAGAGGCGCGAAAGCGACGTGGGGCCGAAACGTCAGGTGTATAACCGTAGTCTGCAGCGATTTCATCAAGGACAGCTTCCTTATCCGCGGCAAGAACGATTGAAACATCAGCCTTTATCCCGTCAGCGCCAATGCTGCCGGATGAGGTCAACTGCGCCCCTGCAATGTCACCTGTCGCGTTAAAAGAATACTGATCTGCGGTCCCATCAAGGGTCAGGTTGAGAGCTGTTTCTATCGAATACTTTTTACCCGATGACCAAAGGTCTGAACGGCTCATCATTTGTCCAAGGTTACGGTGTGCGATAGTCCCTTGCAATCTGCCTTGCCAGTCTTCTGCCTTTTCCAACGCCCCTGCAACTTCAACCGAACCAGCATCAGACATCAGCGCAGCTCGAACTTGCAAAGAACTGCTTGGGCCACTGGCAGCAACTGAACCAGACACAGGGCTATCCAGCGAAAAGTGGGCAATCTGCTTTGAGATTATCGGCGCAAAGCGTTCAACGATAGGGAATGTCCAGTCCTGAAGACCGACCGTTGCAGTAATGTCAGAAGCGTTCCCGCTGACGCCGTCAACAGACAGACTTCCATCAATCTTGCCCCCATTATGCTCAACAGACAATTCATTGAGTGAAATGCTATCATCACGTACCAGCCCCATGACTTTTACAGACTGAAAACGCTGATCAAGCCATTGAAGGGCATCAACGCTGAAATCAAAATCAACAGCAGGCAGCGCTTTGTTTTCCCCTTCCTGCCCGAGCCGGGCATCAGGCCAGTACGCGTCAAGATTTAGGGTGTCGACCCTTGCCCGAACGGCCGTCGGTGCAAATGGCGTCGCTTGGCCCGAAACTTCGGCAACAATGCTCGACGTATCGATGCTTCCATTAACATCGCTCAACACCCAGATGCCGTCGGCAATTGACAGGTGAGCAACCAAGTCCGCCGTTCTCAGGCGTCCTGCGGGTACGGCATCGGAGACCGGTATCCCCATCCATTCGAATACGTCTTGTAAGCCGCCTGATTGGAATTGGATTTCCCCCCCGGCTTGACTGTCGCGACGAAATGCAAGTCGGGATGCGCCCGGCAAGAGCGCACCAAACTGCTGAAGGCCTAACTGCCCGTTGCCAATTGAGACCAACGCTTGTACCTGCTGTACCTGTTCCCCCCGATACTCGACACCTTCGACCGAAACATCAATGCTGCCCGCAACGGGAAGCGTCACTGCATCAGCTGTATCAGGAGCCTCCTCAACACTGCTTTCGCCCGATGCGGGAATTGCTGCAAGCCAATTATCAAGAGGAATAATACCAAACGAGCTACTTCCGGTTATATGAACATCAGAAGCTTTTTGCGCCACCGTCAGGTCAAGAGTTCCTCTCGCTTCACCCAAACTCAGTTGTCGCGAGATAACGCGGCTCACACCTCTGGTATCCCGGTCAATCTGGGCATCAAACGAGTATGGCAGCGCAGGTAAGGAAAAGGTAGCGACATCTCCAAGAGCCGCACTGGCGGAACGAAGAAGACTATCCAGGCTTGAGCCGCCAGCTTGAAAACGTCCAGTAACGGCGCCGTCCTCGCTCACGCGGCCCGAAAACCGGACTTCGTTTTGTGCTATGGAAACAATCATTCTGACTGATGTTGAGCCTTTGGTTCTCGTAGGCGCAAACCTGCCCGAAACCGATATCGGTTGACCGGTAACGATTGCCGAACCCTCCCAGTCCAGCGGACCGGTCGGCAGCTTACCTGCCAGAATCAAATCCAGCCCTTCAAGAGCAATCTCTGGTCTGTCGACAGGTCTGACCAATATTGATCCGCTCTTGATCCGAAACCTGTCAAGCGACAGCAAAGTATTGTCACTTTGTTCACCGTTTGTTGGTTCTAAGGCTGGCCAGCCTTCAATGGACCAGCCTGCAGGCGTCTCGACAAGGCTTGCCGTTAAACCTTCAAAAGCAAGGCTCTGGAGCTCCATGGAGCCGCGCAACAATGCTGCAAGGCCCAAATGCATGTCTATTTTATCAGCGGTCGCAATGGTGTCGTTGAAGTCAGCCTGTCCGGGAGAAAGCCTTACGGCCTGCGCCGAAATAGCAGGTCGCGGCCAGAAACCCATGGTTAGATCACCGGCAAGTTCGACGCGCACACCGAGCCGGTCACTCGCAAGTTCTGCAAGGTCGCTGCGATACTTGTTCCAGTCGATCAGGTACACGACAAGCGACGCTGAAACCAGGAGCAGCGTCAATATACCGAACAGGAGAAAAGAAAAGGTTTTCTTTTTCACGATATTGCCTTCAGATTCGAGTAGCCAGCGATGAAACCTGTTTTCTCTATTAACACGGTGATTTTGGCAAATATACGACCGATTTTCCCTTAACCTTTAGTTGTTTGATGGCTAAGGTGCGAGCAAACCTTTGAAGAGACAGCAAAATTGCTGGGCACCAAATCCTGATTGGCACTTAGTTACATGTCCAACAAAAATCACAACCCACTAAACCAACTATTAGGGCGGGTCCGCGCGAGAATGTTTCAAGCGGGTGGATATGAGTTTGGCGCAATCACAATCTTAGCTGTTCTGGTTGGCGTGGTCGCTGGCTACGCATCTATCGGGTTTTATCTTGCAATCAGCGCCCTGCTGACATTTACCTTTGGCGTGGATGAAGCGACGCTTGCTACAGGCGCGAGCAGCCTTGACTGGTGGCATATTCTTTTTGTTCCCGTGATTGGTGGTCTGGTGGTTGGGCAGCTACTCAGGCTTCACAAAAACCAGCAAACCAGTGGTGTCTCCAATGTGATTGAAGCTGCCGCACTTCGAGACAGCCGTATCGATGTGAGAGATGGAGCCGTGAGCGCTGCAGCGACCATTGTCTCTCTTGGCTCGGGTGCGTCCATGGGGCGCGAAGGGCCTGCAGTGCATTTGGGGGCAGCGCTGGCCTCCTTGGTGACACAGTCCCTGAAACTGAATCCCGCTGCGGCGCGCACCCTGCTAGGCTGCGGGGTTGCAGCGGCAGTAGCGGCTTCTTTCAATGCGCCTATTGCTGGCGTTTTCTTTGCCCTTGAAGTGATTATTGGTCATTATGCGCTGCAAACTTTCGCGCCTATTGTCATCGCGGCGATTGCCGGCACAGTAGTCAGCCGCATTCATCTGGGCAATTTCCCGGCCTTTGAAACTACCGACTATTTCATTGCCAGCTTTTGGGAATTTCCCGCATTCTTCCTGCTTGGTATTGCGTCGGCTTTCGCCGCCGTGGTTTTCATGGCGGGACTCAGGTGGGCAGACAAATCACGTTTCCGGTGGGAAAAAATACCATTTTCCCTACAACCAGCTGTTGCAGGGTTATTAGTAGGGCTGCTTGCACTGCTTTATCCTGAAGTGCTCAGCATTGGCTATGAGGCGACGAGCCGCGCGCTTAATGGTGGCTATGAACTCATCCTTCTCATTTCACTGGTAGTTGCGAAAATCGCTGCAACAATTATTTCTTACGCTGGCCGGTTCGGCGGCGGCGTTTTCAGCCCTTCTTTGTTCATTGGCGCGATGGTGGGCGGCGCTTTTGGTATCATAGCCGGATCCGTGTTTCCCGAACTTGCCTCAACCCCCGGTTTGTACGCGGTTGTCGGCATGGGCGCGGTCGCTTCTGCGGTTCTTGGTGCGCCCATATCAACGATCCTGATCGTTTTCGAGATTACCGGTGACTATAATGTGACAATTGCTGTAATGATCGCATCGGCGATTGCCAGCGTGGTAACCAGCCTTTTCTATCAACGCTCATTTTTCCTTATGCAGCTCGCAAACCGGGGCATTCAACTGGAAGGCGGACGAGCAACCTACCTGCTAAAATCAGCAACTGTCGGCGAACACATGACCCGTGATTTCTTCACCATTCGGGATACGGACACAATAGAAAAAGCCAGGGAATTATTGATTGTTCAGGGCGGCGGGGTTCTCGTTGTCACCACAGAGGTAGGCAAGATTTTTGGCGTTCTCTCGCTAAACCAGATGCCGCCTGACGTTTTTGAAGCCGGCGAAAGCCGCGAACACGCTGTCGGGCAATATACTCGTCAGGTAGCACAATTGATCAAGACATCGGAGCCGCTTGAGGTCGCACTGAAAAGCCTGGAGCTCTCCGGGGAAGAAGCTTTACCGGTTGTATCACCGTCACAAGACGATGTTGTCGTTGGCCTTATACGACACCGGGATGTAATGCGCGAGTACACGCGTGCCCTCCTTGAAACATATGGTCAGAATGAACCGGTAAACCGGACCTGACCATTCGGTTGTCTGTGATCCAAAATTGTTAATACTTCTGTTTGTCATCAAAGGTATCGGTGCTATGAAACTCCTATGACCACAGACCCTTTTGACCTTGATGATTTTGATGCCCCGCCTGCCCCGGGCGCGAATCCTGCAGCGGCGGCTTCGGAGCTGGAACCCCCATACTTGTCGGGCTTGAACGCACCACAAAAGGAAGCGGTTCTGGCAACTGATGGACCTGTTCTGGTGCTGGCCGGCGCTGGTACTGGCAAAACACGAGTGCTCACCACGCGGCTTGGACATCTGATGGCAACAGGTCGGGCTGCGCCCTGGAACATTCTGGCAGTTACTTTTACAAATAAGGCCGCCAGCGAGATGCAACATCGCGTCGCGCAGGTGATCGGACGACCGGTTGAAGGCATGTGGATTGGCACGTTTCATTCGATCTGTGTTCGAATTTTGCGCAAGCATGCCGAGCTTGCCGGCCTCAAGTCTAATTTTTCCATTCTCGATACCGACGATCAAATTCGTTTGCTGAAGCAGCTCGTTCAGGCAGAAAACATCGATGACAAGCGATGGCCGGCCCGGGCTCTGGCAGGGTTGATCGACCGCTGGAAAAACCGCGCGCTAACTCCTGAAAAAGTACCGAGCGGTGAAAGTTATGCCTATGCCAATGGCATGGGCGGTGAATTGTATCGTGCCTATCAAGACCGTCTGCAGGTTTTGAATGCATGCGATTTTGGCGACTTGCTCATGCATGTCATTACACTGTTTCAAACCCATCCTGATGTGCTGGCAGAATACCACCGCCAATTCAGATATATTCTTGTTGACGAGTATCAGGACACCAACGTTGCCCAGTATTTATGGCTGCGTCTTTTGGCACAAGCCCAACGCAACATTTGCTGTGTTGGAGACGATGACCAGAGTATTTATGGCTGGCGTGGAGCCGAAGTTGGCAATATTCTGCGGTTTTCTGACGACTTTCCCGGTGCCAAAACCGTTCGCCTGGAACAAAATTACCGATCCACCGGCCATATTCTCTCGGCCGCGTCCGCACTGATCGCCGCCAATGAGGGACGCTTGGGAAAAGAACTATGGACGGATAGCGGCGACGGAGAGAAAGTCACCGTTAAAGGAGTTTGGGATGCACCGGAGGAAGCGCGTACAATTGGCGAGGAAATTGAGAACCTCCAGCGACAGGAATGTGCGCTAAGCGAAATAGCTGTTCTGGTTCGAGCAGGCTTCCAGACGCGCGAATTTGAAGAGCGCATGATCACACTGGGCCTGCCTTACCGGGTTGTGGGTGGCCCCAGGTTTTACGAACGCGCTGAAATCCGCGACGCCATGGCCTACTTGCGGGTTATTGCGCAGCCTGACGATGATTTGGCTTTTGAACGTATCGTTAACGTCCCAAAACGTGGCCTTGGAACCACGACGATCAATAAGATACATCATCTGGCTCGAAGCCACGGCATTCCCATGACCAGGGCGGCACGCCAGATACTTGAGCTTGACGAGCTCCGAGCAACGGCCCGAAAATCACTTGACCAATTGATGAATGATTTTGATCGCTGGCGCTTAATGCTGTCCAGTCATGGCCAAAGCGAATTGGCAGAGACCGTGCTCGACGAGTCTGGCTATACTGAAATGTGGCAAAATGACAAATCTGCTGACGCACCTGGTCGGCTGGACAACCTCAAGGAACTTGTTTCTGCGATGGGAGAGTTCGAGAACCTCACCGGCTTTCTGGAGCATATTTCGCTGGTGATGGAAAACGATAATAACGACACACGGGAAAAAGTTTCCCTCATGACGCTTCATGCTGGCAAAGGCCTTGAATTCGATCACGTGTTCCTGCCCGGCTGGGAAGAAGGTGTCTTCCCAAACCAACGCGCACTGGACGAATCCGGCGCCAAGGGATTGGAGGAAGAGCGCCGCCTGGCCTATGTGGGCATCACACGCGCAAAACGACATGCCTACATCTATTTTGCGGGCAACCGACAGGTTTTTGGACAGTGGCAATCCAGCCTTCCGAGCCGGTTCATTGAAGAATTGCCGCAGGAACACATAGAGATGGAAGCGGCACAAGGCCTGTATGGCGGCCGGTCAAACCGAGATGGCTGGGGGTCTGACGAATGGTCAGATGAAGGCTACCATACCTCTAGTGGAGATAAATACGGCCCGGGTTGGACACGAGCACAAAATCGAGGACGCGCCAGCGGTTTTTCCAGCGGCGGCGCCAGTTACGGTGACCGGGTCGCTAAACGAAAACGCACCGTCACCATCGACATGCCGAGCGTAACACCCAGCCATTCAGAAACAGTGAGTGATATTGCGGTCGGTGAACGCATTTTCCACGAGAAGTTCGGTTATGGAATGGTCGAAGATGTCGAAGGAAACAAGTTGCTGGTTGCATTCGACAAGGCTGGCACCAAACGTGTAGTTGATCGCTTTGTACGCCCTGCATAATGCCCGGCCTGTATTGGCGCTGGATGAACCCGAGGAAATAGGCGATGTCTGACAGTGGCTGGTGTTTAACGGGTGAGCTGCAGATGGAGCAGGCAGCAAAGCTTGAAGCTGAACTGGAAACACTCTGCGATGAGCTTGGCATGTTCCCACCTACCCTATCTCGTTTTGAGCAGGCCGGGTCACCCCTGTGGCAGGTCGACATCTATTTTTCCGAAGAACCTGAACCAGCTTTCCTTAAAGAACTTCTTGACCGCGCCAACACTGTGGACTGGGTCTATAAAAAAAGCCGCCTGGAAAACCGGGATTGGGTCAGCGAAAGCCAAAAACTTCTGGCGCCCGTCCGAGCAGGCCGTTTTCTGGTATTCGGGAGCCACGATGTCGATAAAAGCGACCCGGAACTAACCAATATACAGATTGATGCCGGGCAGGCCTTTGGCACTGGCAAACATGAAACAACGGCCGCGTGCCTGAAAATTCTGGACGCGATAGCCGACACCATCTCGCCTGCATCTTTTCTTGATTTAGGGACCGGATCAGGCGTTCTTGCCCTGGCAGCGGCCAAAATCTGGCCCGACATACCCGGGACGGCTACTGATATCGATCCAATAGCAACCAAAGTCGCAACAGAAAATGCTCACCTCAATATAGTGTCTACCCGAAAATCTTCGCCACAAGCGTCGGGTGTGCTTTTTATAACGGCAGACGGCCTTGATGACCCTCATCTGGCAAGGGAAAAACCATACGACCTGATATTTGCCAATATTCTTGCAGGTCCATTGATAACAATGGCACCCGATATTGTGGCAGGGCTTTCAAAAACAGGGGCACTTATCTTGTCAGGGCTGCTGATCGAACAAAAAATGGAAGTTCTATCCGCCTACGCATTGCAGGGGCTTTCGCTCGTTGATAGCGAAGAAAGCGGAGACTGGGCCGCCTTGCTGTTGCGCCGCCAATAGACGAAAAAGTACCGCACAAAAAAAGCCTGCAGACAAACTCCGCAGGCCCCTGTTTTGCAATACGCCTATTGTCAGGCGCATCAGATTCTAGTGTGCAAATGCACCGCCGCTCATGCCGTTACCGCCGGACACTTTGCCCCAGCTGGACGGGCGAACAATGCGCAAAGACATCTTCGCCTTCGCTTGTTTCTGCCCGACAACTTCAAAAATGCGACCGTTGCTGCGCAGATCTGCAGCTACTGCAGGTGCCGTAACGTCTGGAATCTGGCCTTTGCTGGCCAACAGACCCATGAAAGAGTTCTGTTCGATTGTCTCGATTATTTGTTGTTTGCGTGCCATGATCTGGCTCCTCAATACTCGCTGACGTCCTATGCCGTCCTATCCAATACAAAGCGCCACCCTTGTGTCGCTGAACACTATATAAGGTGAGACCACGATCTTCAGTAGAGCCATTTTTAACTGAGGAGCTATGCGTAAAACGCATAGCTAAGACACAAAGCTGTTACATATCATTGACAAAAAGGTGAGATTGTCATGCTGCGTGCCTCAATTGTTTGTACTGTCAGACTACTGGATTTCTAATTGCGAAAATCAAAACCAGAAGTGCCGCCGACCAAACCAGGATTCCACCGATGACATAGGGTTTTGCCATACGGCGCTCGAACCACCTGCGAGGCGCAATACCCTTGGCCAAAAACACCAGCAGACCTGAGAGGTTGACGCAAACGATATTGACCGACAGCAATAAAAAAGCACCATAGGCAAGAGTAGGCTGAGCGGCCCCCATCATAAAACCGAAGGTTACAGCTGGCGGCAAGATTGCAACCGCGACCATCACACCAACAAGAGTCATCGACAAACCAGACGTAAGCGACAAAACGCCCGCGACACCTGAAGCGACCGCCAGTGCAACGCCATCCAGACCTATATTGGTCCTGGACATCAGTTCTTCGCTGACCGGCACATTGCCCCAGAAATAACCAACTGCAATACAAATCAGTGTTGCGAAACCAACGCCTGAAGAACCGGTTTTAAATGCATTTATCATCAACTCGCGGTTACCGAGAGACGTGCCAAACGCAAATGCCAGATTGGGCCCCAAGAACGGTGCAATTACCATCGCACCAATAACAACCGCGATATTGTCCTGGAGCAACCCTATTAATGCAACGAGCGTTGAAAGAAATGTGAGAAGCAAATAATTAAAATCGAGTTGCGCCCCACTGGCCATCTTGGCCATAAGTTCTTCACGTGTGTCAGTGGCCTGAGCACTTCCCACTGAAGGTAGTGTCGCATCAACGGGTATAATGTTCAGTCTGAAACGATTGGAAAGCTTTTCCATCTCCTGCAATTCATCCACCAGCTTCTGTCGATGACTGGAGTCTGTCAGCAGACAGAAAACCGCGTGATCGTTGTCTAGATCACAGTCTTTATGAAAAGAAAGTACACCATCAGATTTTGCGATTTTCCGTATGCTTTGTTCTGCTGCAACTGGCGCAGTTACCTGTAATAGTTTCAAAGCCATCACTGATCCCGATCAAGTTTAGCCGAGCCTAGGACATCGGTTACCGAGATGTAAAGACGATCCATTCATCTTCCGTCATTGTCTGCACACCCAGGTCTTGCGCGCGCTTCAGTTTGGAACCTGCTCCCGGGCCAGCAACGACCATATCTGTCTTTTTGGATACAGAGCCCGCAACCTTTGCGCCCAATGCTTCTGCGCCTGCTTTTGCCTCGGCACGGGTGAGAGTTTGCAACGAACCAGTGAATACCACCGTTTTTCCAGATACCGGGCTGTCAGACGCCTGCGACGCAGCATCTTGAACAGTCAATTCATCGAGAAGCGCTTCAAGCACAGCACGGTTTTGCGGTTCAAAGTAAAAGTCTTCCAGATTCAGGATAACATCAACACCAACCCCATCAATTGCTGTGAGTTCCTGGTTGTGGGAATATAGCTTTGATGCCATCGCTGTTGGAAAAGTCGCCTCACCGTCCAATGCTGCGACACGTCTCAGGTGCGACAGTTTCAAGTTATCACCTTTCAGCGTACCGGCTTCAATTCTGGACAAACGTTCCGCGACCAGACCCGGCACACTTGCACTCGAAGCAAACAAATCGGTCGGCGCAAGTGCCGCGGTGAATTCTTTAAGGTGACCAAGTCTCATGAGAACATAATTCAAAGATGATACGTCTTGCGCAGCGAGGTCAACGCCGCTGTCTTTAACAATCCCAAGAGCAGATTCCAAAAATTGTGTCAGGCTGGAAACGGTGATGAAATGACGCGCGAGCAGCTTGGCTGTTTCCTGACCAATAGAGGGAATGCCAAGGCCGAACAAAAAACGATGAAAGTCAATCGATCGCCTCTCCTCAATAGCGTTCATCAAATTGCGAACCGAGAGCTCACCCCAACCGTTCCAGCTTTCAAGCGCATTGTCTTCTGATCTGTTGCGCGCCGCTAACTTGAAAATATCTGCCGGATCGTGAATCCAGCCACGATCAAACAATTGCGCAATTTGCTTTTCACCAAGGCCATCGATATCGAAAGCATTGCGCGAAACGAAATGGCTCAGTCTCTCGACCCGCTGGGCAGAACATATTAACCCGCCCGTACAACGAACAACGACATCATCACCTTCCGCCGCAGCAAGAGACCCGCAAACAGGGCATTCCGACGGGAATACATAGGGGGTAGAATCCTGAGTGCGCAGAGACACATCCACGGAAACCACCTGTGGTATTACATCACCCGCACGCTGTACGATCACCGTGTCCCCTACCCTGACACCAAGTCTGGCAATCTCGTCAGGGTTATGCAGTGTCGCGTTTGACACGACGACCCCACCCACGGTGACCGGCTCCAGTTTTGCGACTGGTGTAAGTGCCCCTGTTCTGCCCACCTGAATATCGATATCGTTGACGATTGTTGTTGCCTGTTCAGCGGGAAACTTGTGTGCGATGGCCCACCGAGGCGCGCGTGCCACCATGCCCAGGCGGCTTTGCCAGTCAAGCCGGTCAACTTTATAGACAACCCCGTCGATGTCATAATCCAGCGCAGCTCTCTGGCTTTCGATCACTTTGTATTGATCAATGGCGCCTGATGCCCCTGATACTCTCTTCATTAAAGGATTAACCGAGAAGCCCCAGGTTTCGAACTGGTCAACCATATCCATCTGACTTGCAGCCGGGAGCTGGCTCACTTCACCCCAGGCGTAGGCAAAAAACTTGAGGGGGCGAGATGCTGTGATTGAACTGTCAAGTTGGCGAAGGGAACCGGCAGCGGCATTGCGAGGGTTGGCAAACACCTTAGCCCCTGCGGCGGCCTGCTCTTCATTTAATTTGCTGAAATCACGTTTCCCAATGTAAACCTCTCCGCGAACCTCGATAATGTCAGGTACGTCACTCCCTTCAAGCGCCAGCGGGATATTGTCAATTGTTCGGGCATTTACCGTAACATTTTCACCGACTTCACCGTCTCCGCGGGTGGCAGCCAGAACCAGCTCGCCTTTTTCATAACGAAGCGCCAAAGACAAACCGTCAATCTTCGGTTCAGCAGTAAGCTCCACGACCGCTGTATCCGTCAGGCCCAGAAAACGACGAATCCTGCCTACAAATTCTGTGACATCATCATCATCAAATGCATTGTCCAGTGACAACATTGGGCGCGCGTGAGTGACTTTCCCGAACTTGCTTTGGCGCGCGGGCGAACCAACCTTCTTCGTAGGGCTGTCCTCCCGCACCAAATGAGGGAACTGTTTTTCAATGGCATCGTTTCGCCGGCGCAAGGCGTCATACTCGGCATCCGAAACGACCGGGTCATCCTCGCCGTGGTATCGGGCGTCATGGAACGAAATGTCCATGGCAAGTTGTGCAAGTTCCTTGCGTGCTTCTGATTCTGACAATTGCTCAACTGAAGGCTGCGTATCATCCATTTCGGTTATTGCCCTGCTTCCAATAACTGTTCGGCAGCTGCCCTCGCGGCCTCTGTAATTTCGGCACCTGAAAGCATACGGGCAATTTCTTCGCGACGGTCCGATGGTGTCAATTCAGCAACGTTGGTAAGTGTCGTATCGTGCACATCCTGCTTCGTAATCTGGAACTGGGTGTCCCCCACCGCTGCAACCTGTGGGCTGTGCGTAACAACAAGAACCTGCGATCTGTTACTCAAACGTTTCAATCGCTCACCTACTGCACTGGCGGTCGCGCCCCCGATGCCCCTGTCCACTTCATCAAATACCATTGCTGCCGGAGGAGCATTTTTCGCCAGCACTACCTTTAGCGCCAAGATAAACCGGGCCAATTCGCCGCCCGAAGCAACTTTCACCATCGGCCCAAACGCACTGCCAGCATTGGTTTTGACTTCAAAGGTCACTTTTTCAGCACCATGTTCGCCCCAGTCATCTTCCGGCAACACATCGATGTGCGTTTGAAAGACGGCTTTTTCCAGTTTTAACGGCGCCAATTCCTTGTTGACCAGGTCATCAAGTTCCTTAACTGCAACACCGCGAACATCGGAGAGCTGTCGGACAGATTTCCCGAAGGAAGAATGCGCTTTAGAAACAGCCGCCTGAGCGGCTGCCAGCGCGCCTTCACCGCCTTCAATATTCTGAAGCTGTTCTGTGAACTTCGCTTGCAGGCGAACCAGGTCGTCTGGCTGGCAATCGTGCTTGCGGGCAAGCCTGCGATACTCGAAGAGCCGTTCTTCGATGGCCTCCAATTCTGCCGGGTTGAAGGAAAGGCTGTCCAGAGCCCTTATCAGTTCATCGTTTGCAACTGTTAAACCTTCAGCAGCGCGATCAAGCGCTTCCGTAACCGGGGCCAGAAGGGTCGCCAAGTCTTCCCCCAGTCTGGCAATCCTGCGCAGCACTCCGCGCACTGTCGCGTCCACTCCCTCATTGGACCCGAGAATGTCCTGGAATTCGGCGAGATCCTGAGCAGCCTTCTCGCCTTGCATCATCAGACTGCGCTGCTCCGCAAGCTTGCGCTCTTCCTCAAATTCCGGGCTCAGGCTTTCAAGTTCAGCGAGCGCGTGACGGGTATAGTCCTCATCTGACCGGGCTTCCTCAACAGACTGCTGCACACCCATCAAATCCTGACGGGCTTTTTTCAGCGTTTCGTACGAAGATACGACGTCCGATTTCTGGGTTACTGCGCCTGCAAAGGTATCAAGCAGATCGCGGTGGGCGCTCGCGTCAAGGAGGCCGCGATCATCATGTTGGCCATGAATTTCAACCAATTTGCCAGCTACCTCTGCCAACAGGTTTTGACTCACCGGCTCATCATTGATCCAGGCTTTGCTGCGCCCGTCATGCGCAACCTGTCTTTTAAGGATAACCTCTCCATCACCAGTGTCTATAGCCAGCTCATGGAGTCTGGAACAGGCGTCATGTTCTGGAGGAACGGAAAAACTGGCAATGACAACGCCTTTGTCAGCCCCTTTTCTCACCAGAGCCCTATCGGCCCTGGCGCCAAGCGCCAGTCCAAGACTATCGAGTAAAATAGACTTACCTGCGCCAGTCTCGCCAGTCAGAACATTCAATCCTGAAGAAAACGACAGCGCCAGTTTGTCGATTAAAACTATATTTCGAATGCTGAGATCAGTCAGCATCCCTTCCCCCTAGCAAACTCTAAAACGGCCACAAAGCAGCCATCCAAGAATCGCTCTTTGCCTCCGGTGAGATTTTTCCATCAATCATCAGCGAGTAGCTGAACCGATACCATTTGGTATCGCCGAAATTGTTACCCAAGACAGCAGCAGCCATCTGTGCTTCATCAATCATACCAAGAGCCAGATAGCTCTCGACCAACCGATGAAGTGCTTCCGGCACATGACTCGTCGTTTGAAACCTTTCAATCACACGCCGGAAACGAAGAGTGGCGGCCAGATATTCCTGGCGCCTCAGGTAGAAGCGGCCAACTTCCATATCTTTACCCGCGAGGTGGTCCTGAGTCAGATTCAGCTTCAGCTGCGCATCCTGGGCATATTCCGATTCCGGGAAACGCCGAATAACCTCAATCAGAGCGGCCTCAGCCTGTTCTGTTTTATTCTGATCGCGTCCAACCCCTGATATTTGTTCATAATGACAAAGCGCGATCAGATAATAAGCGTAAGGTGCTGATGCGTTACCCGGGTGCAATTGCAGGAACCTCTCGGCCGCCAATACAGAGTCGTCATATTGATTACTCATGTAAGCGGAATACGCGGCCATCAACTGTGCACGTCGCGCCCAGACCGAATAGGGATGCTGGCGCTCGACTTCATCGAAAGCCGCCGCGGCGAAGCGATAACGCTTTCTCTCCAGATTGTCTTGCGCGAGATTATAAATCACTTCAACGTCACGGGCGATATAGGTGTCTTCATCACCACTGGAACTACAGGCCGCAAGGCCCAAAGCCGATATTCCCATGATCGATAACTTAAGCCAATTTGCACTCATTTTACCCAATACTCCGGTACCTGAAACAGTTTCCATATTCTGTTCCAAATTTTATTGTCACGCTGCCTTGCAACCATTAGTATAAAAAATACACTGATGTTTGCAGCTAAGCGGTTAAATGTTGGCTCCTGCGATTTCTCTAGCACAGGAATGCACACCCGCCAACGAAGAATCCCACAGGCGTTAAACTTGTGAATGGGAAAAGAGATCAGGCATATGAATACCAACAAGGCGCCATCCTTGACAGATTCGAACGTATCGGCGCGGAAAGCTGATATTGTCGACAAGCATGTGGGTAACTGCATCAGAGAGCGGCGCAGGGAACTTCAGATATCCCAGCAGGAAATAAGCGACATTCTGGGTGTTTCTTATCAGCAATTGCAAAAATATGAGAATGGCAACAACCGCATCAGCGCCGGCAGGTTGTTTTTGCTTGCCCATATCCTCAAAGTTGACGTTGGATATTTCTATCAGGGCCTGCCACCCAGTGAAGAACTTTTCCGAGGCAAACTTGACGACCTTGATTTTGTGATGCCGGAGATAAACACCCTTCGCCCCACAAGTCTGCGGCAAGCATTGACAGATCTGGTGCACGCGATCCGGGAAAGTGAAGAAAAGGGCCCTGCCGGCTAACGCCAACAGAACCCGATACACACTATAAACGTGGTTAAACCCGTTGCTGTAGCGCTATACAGCGCGAACAGCTTCGTCGTAGTCATACATCAGAGATTTGGTAATTTCGCCCACCTCAAAATTCCAGGGACCAATCTCGGACAAAGGCGTCACTTCAGCGGCCGTGCCGGTTAAAAAGGCTTGTTCAAATCCCGCTAGCTCGTCTGGCATGATCACACGCTCAATAACATTGATGTTCCGTTTTCGAGCCAGACCCATAACTGTCCGCCGTGTAATGCCATCAAGAAAACAATCTGGCGTCGGCGTATGCAGTTCGCCGTCTTTTACAAAGAAGATGTTAGCACCGGTTGCTTCAGCCACCTGACCGCGATAATCGTACATCAACGCGTCATCATAACCCTTGGCTTCCGCAGCATGCTTGGACATCGTACAAATCATGTAAAGTCCGGATGCTTTTGCATCAGTTGGTGCCGTATCCGGTGCAGGGCGACGCCACTCAGAGATATCAAGTCGTAGTCCACGAAGCCTCGCTTCCGGAGAGAAATACGAAGGCCATTCCCAAACAGCGATTGCAGCATGAATAGTGTTTTGCTGGGCTGAAACTCCCATCATTTCACTACCGCGCCAAACTACAGGGCGACAGTATGCGTCTGTAAAGCCATTTTTCACCAATAACTCATCACAAGCATTGTTGATGTCGTCTTTGGTAAAGGGGATTTCATAACCCAATATGTTGGCAGACCGAAACAATCGGTCAGTGTGTTCTGCCAACTTAAAAATTTTGCCGTTGTAAGCCCGCTGGCCTTCAAAAGCTGCACCTGCATAGTGAAGAGCATGCGTTAGAATGTGAACATTGCATTCGCGCCAGGGAACATAGGTACCGTCCATCCATATCCAGCCGTCCCGGTCATCATAGGGCAGCGCTGCCATGACATTTTCTCCATTTTTCGAGAGCCACGCTGTTTGAAAGGCTGTCCAACCCGGCAGCGCAGGCATTTATTTTGCTTGATCTTCGTATCAGCGCACCCGTATTGTGTCAATAAAGCTGCCATAATTTTTGACGACAGCTGTCGGAAGAGTGGATCAACATTAATGCAACGAAAAATACCTCATACAAATCTGTATCTACGTGAAGAAGAACTTCGCAGAGGTATCGAGCTTTTATACTTTGCTTACAGAGACTTCACTCGCGACCCTGACGAAATTCTTGCGACATCCAGCTTCGGTCGGGCACATCACAGGGTATTGTATTTTGTCGGACGAAACCCCGGCACGACTGTGTCCGGGCTTTTGCATCTCCTGCGTATCACCAAACAAAGCCTGTCCCGGGTCTTGGGACAATTGGTTGATGAAGAATATATTGTCCAGAAAACCGGAGCGGAAGATCGCCGACAGCGGTTACTGTATCTGACGGAAAAGGGCGAAAACTTCGAGAAACGGTTGTTTGAAACGCAGCGCAATCGTGTTGCTGAAGCCTATAAAAAAGCAGGCCCTGAGGCTGTCGCAGGGTTCTGGGAGGTGTTACTTAACATTGTTGACGAGCAGGAAAGAACTGCAGTTCTTACGCAAATTGAAAAATAGCCCGAAAACGGGCATGCTTGTGCAGCCAAACATCAGGAAAGACACGACACTCAATCATCAGGACACATAAGGGGCGCGACGTTTGAACCAAACGGACAACTTCGAAGGCTTTCTGACAGCATGGAAAAGCCTACCTCGAAAACACCATCCGTTTTTGCCCTCCAGGCATGACTGCAACCCCGCAATGCTGGGTGCGTTGTTGCCACAAACAGCCCTGTTTCACTATGAAGCCAAAAGAAAATTGACGATCCAGTTTACCGGAACCGAGATGGAACGGCTTTCTGGAATGGCTGACACAGGCGCAAACTATTATGATTTGATTGCCGGTGACCTCAAGCCACTGATGCACCAGTATCACCAGACAATTTTTGGCACACCATGCGGTGCCTATGTTGGTGATGTCATTACCACTCGTTCAGGCGCCACCTATTTGTTTGAAACCATGCAGTTCCCGCTATGTGACGAGAACGGCAACGTACGATATCTGCTTGCATACGGGTATGGGCGCAACCCAACCGACGAGCTTGGCGACAGGGACGTCAGCGATCGCACCGGCGGACATATCAGGGAACTACACTATATGGACCTGGGGGCTGGCGCGCCTGCCAGCTGTATTATTAATTTCGAATTTCGGCCTTAACGAACATGACTTCTAACCGGAATATTAAGACGTTTGGTCAGCAATCTGCCGGGTACGCATCCGCACGCCCACAATATCCAGAAGCCTTGTTTGACTGGATCAGCTCGCAATGCTCGCATCATACTCTGGCGTGGGACTGTGCAACAGGCAATGGCCAGGCGGCCCAGTCGTTGGCGAAGCGATTTGATACCGTTCAGGCAACAGACCTGAGCGCTGAACAAATCAAACATTGTATCCCGGCGAGCAACATCAGCTACAGGGCATGTCCAGCAGAAGCAACACCTTTTGACAACCGAACGTTTGACCTTATCACCGTGGCACAGGCACTCCACTGGTTCGATTTCAAACGTTTTTGGGATGAAGTCCGACGAGTAGCAAAACCCGGGGCGTTCTTTTGCGCATGGGGTTATGGCCTTTTTGAAGGCGATGCCGCGCTCGACAACACTTTGGGTGATTGGGTCAAGGCGAGGCTGGACTGCTTTTGGGCGGAGGGCAACCGGATTATCATGCGCGGCTATCCTTCCGAGGACATCAAATTCCCTTTTGAGCGGATCAGCGCGCCTGATTTCAAGATAGAGGTGTCATGGTCAATCGAACAGGTGATCTCCTTTGTCGAGACCTGGTCCGCTTATAAAATAGCAATTGAGAACAGTGTTCTTGCCAAAGAGCTGGACTACCGGTTTAGAGAAGCGAGACATCTATTCGCTGGTCAGACCTTTGACCTTGTGATGCCAATAGATGTCGTTGCCGCCAGGATCGAATAGAAGTGGTTGCCGTCATGAAATCAGAAACACAAAAGTCTATTGCCGACTGGGCCCAGGAAACTTTTGGTGCTGCACCCGATTTGCTTGCACTTGTTGAACGGGCATCCCTTGAGCTGGATGAGCTCAAGCAGGCTGTTGATGAAAATGATGTTGTTGAGGCGGGCAAGGAAACAGCGGATGTCATGATTTTGCTATATCGATTGATGGAACTATTAGAACTCGACCTTCATGCCGAGGTCGATGCAAAAATGCGAATCAACCGGTCTCGTCGCTGGACAGGTCGCGGTGATGGCACCGGCAGCCATAAAAAATAGTATACCAAATAAAAAAGGCCCTCTGTTCAGAGAGCCTTTTTTCAACATTTCCAGTCTATCAGTCTTCGTAGAAGTTTTTGCCTTCTTTGACCGGTCGCCAGATTTTCTTCATTGAGATGTATAGAATGATCGTCAAGATCAGAAGGTAGATCAATACCTTGATACCCATCTCGTGACGTTTTTGCAGCGAAGGTTCAGCGACATATGTCAAAAACTGTACAACATCTTTTGCCATCTGTTCCTTGGTAGCTGGCGTGCCATCTTCATAGTCAACCGCACCTTCGAACAGAGGCTCGGCCATGGCGATCTGGCTACCCTTGAAATAGGGATTATAGCTCATGCCGGATGACAGATCGAAATCCGCCGGAGCGTCTTCGTAACCAACCAACAGGCTATATACATAGTTCGCGCCGTCATGACGTGCTTTTACCATTAAAGACAGATCAGGTGGCAACGCGCCCGCGTTTGCCGACCGAGCTGCATTGTCGTTCGGGAAAGCACTTGGGAAAACATCCTGCGGAAGCGCCGCGCGCACGGTTGGATCACCGTAGTCGTCGACCTCGCCGGGCACTTCATATTCCGCAGCAAACGCTTTGATCATGTCTTCTTCGTAACCAATGTCTGCAAGGTTTCTGAAGCGGAAGTATTTCAGGCTATGGCAGGACGAACATACCTGCTTGTAAACCTGCCACCCTCGTTGAGCTGAAGCCATGTCGAACTGACCCAGAGGACCATTGAAGGACCAGTCAATCTCCAAGGGGTGTTCGGCGGTACCGGCAGCCTGAGCACCGGAAAACGCCAGAGAACCAAGACCAAGGGCAATCGCAATATTTTTCACAAATTTCATCTGTTTTACCCCTATTCCGCCGGTTTCAGCACAGGATTGGAGATACTTTCCGGCAGCGGCAGCGGCGTTTCTTTTCTGCTCAATACTGGCAGGATAACCAGGAAGTAAGCAAAATAATAAAGCGTCGCAAATTTACCGTAGAGCGGGATGTTGCCTTCAGCTTTCTGACCGCCAAGCCATGTCAGGAAGAACATGTCAATGACGAGGAATGCAAAGAACCATTTGAACACAGGGCGGAAATTGCCAGACCGAACTTTTGAGGTATCAAGCCATGGCAGTGCCAGCCAAACAAGAATGGAAGCAAACATCGCGATAACACCAAGCAATTTGGCATCAATCAGTTCAAACACGCCAGGAATACCAAGCGGGAAGTCGATAGAACGCAAAATCGCATAGAAAGGCAGGAAGTACCATTCTGGAACAATACTGTCCGGCGTCACCAGTGGCTCAGCGGGAATATAGTTATCCGGATGGCCAAGAGCATTAGGCATATAGAAAATAAAGGCTGCAAAAATCAGGAAAAATACGCCTGCGCCGAAAGCATCCTTGATGGTGTAGAACGGATGAAACGGAATTTGATCCGCACTTGATTTCACTTCAATACCCAGCGGGTTGCCGCTGTCGGATACCTTCTTTGCCCACAGGTGAAGAATAACGACACCTGTAATCACGAAAGGCAGCAGATAGTGGAGGCTGAAGAAGCGATTGAGCGTCGGATTATCAACCGAGAAACCACCCCACAGAAGCTGTACAATGCTCTCGCCGACCACAGGAATGGCCGAGAACAGGCTTGTGATCACTGTTGCGCCCCAGAAGGACATCTGACCCCATGGAAGCACATAACCCATAAAGGCTGTCGCCATCATCAGCAGGAAGATCACCACACCAAGCATCCACAACACTTCTCTCGGCGCTTTATACGAGCCGAAATAGAGGCCGCGGAATATATGGATATACACAGCGATAAAGAAGAATGACGCACCGTTTGCATGCATATAGCGCATGAGCCAGCCATAGTTTACATCGCGCATGATGCGCTCAACACTGTCAAAGGCGACATCGGTTGTTGCAGCATAATGCATGGCGAGCACGATACCGCTCAGAAGTTGAACAACCAGCATCAGGCCAGCAAGAGAACCGAAGTTCCACATATAATTAAGGTTGCGTGGCGTTGGCGTATCTGGGCCAACCACATTGTTTACAAGCGACAGTATCGGAAGGCGTTCTTCCAGCCATCCAAGCGCCTTGTTTTCGGGTTTAGCAGTTTTCCACTCGGCCATGATTGCCCCCTTACCCGATTTTCAATGTTGTGTCAGACAGGAAGGCATACTCAGGCACTTCCAGGTTCTTCGGCGCAGGACCTTTGCGAATCCGGCCTGAAGTATCGTAGTGAGAGCCATGACATGGGCAGAACCATCCGCCATAGTCACCGCGCTCATCACCCGATTTGGTACCAAGCGGCACACACCCGAGGTGCGTACAAACGCCCATTACGACGAGCCACTCATCTTTGCCAGCCAACACGCGTTCTTCGTCTGTTTGCTGATCGATCAGATCCGAAACCGGCACCGCCTGTGCTTCCGAAACCTCTGCAGCTGTGCGGTGACGGATGAAAACAGGTTTTCCGCGCCATTTAATCACAATCGCAGAGCCAACATCGATTTGGCTGATATCAACTTCTACCGAGGCCAAAGCAAGAGTGTCTGCCGCTGGATTCATCTGATCAATAAACGGCCAAAGTGCGCCAATTGCGCCCACACCGGCCATCACGCCAGCGCTTACATGAATCATGTCGCGGCGGGTTACCCCATCCTCTTCATGATTAGTCGTTTCAAGTGTGCTCATCTAAACTTCCCTGACAGGAATGACATTAAAGGCCCGATTGCCCTAGCGTGCGGACCCTATTCTATCGTCGTTTTTTGGCCTAGTACCGCGTCACTCAGACGCAGTAACCCGCCCTAAAGGGCGCCGGGCGAGCCAAACCATCCCAACAAATTGAAGTTTGTTTAGTCTTACAAACGTCAAGAGGCAACAGTTTATAGTTCGATTTCCAAAAAAATTGGTTAATTTTGGTGTCTTAATAACAAGCCATTGATTGCGCGATCTGACCTCTATAGGTTCCGGCCCATGCAACTTGCGCTTTTTCAACCTGACCAGCCACCGAACACGGGCACCATGCTGCGCATGGGCGCATGCATGAAAACGCCTGTTCATATTATTGAGCCCTGCGGCTTTCCGTTTTCCCCCAAGGCCCTGAAACGCTATGCCATGGACTATGCCGACCACGTAGACATACGCCATCATCTGGATTGGAACTCTTTTGAGAATCACCGGCTGCAGTCGGGTGCCAGACTGGTGCTTCTAACCACTCAGGCTGCAACACCCTATTGCGATTTCCAGTTCCGGGAAGATGACATTCTGATTGTTGGCAGCGAATCCACCGGTGCGCCGGAAGAAGTTCATGCCGCTGCAGATGCCCGTATTACAATCCCCATGAGCCGGGAAACGAGATCATTAAACGTAGCGGTGTCTCTAGCCATGGTATTGGGAGAAGCGCTCAGGCAAACTAACCAGTTCCCCATCGGGCAAACCTGAAACGAGACAAACATGGATATTGACGAAAAAAAACAGCAAGCTTCCAGCTGGTTCGAATCCCTGAGAAATCAGATATGCGGTAGCTTTGAGAAGCTTGAAGATGAAAATCAGGGCCCGCTCTCAAGCAGAAGCCCGGGACGTTTTGAACGTAAGAGCTGGGACCGCACCAACCAGACGGACGGCGCGCCCGGCGGTGGTGGCGTCATGTCCATAATGCGCGGCGGGCGTGTCTTCGAAAAAGTCGGCGTCAATATCTCGACCGTTTTCGGGACCTTCAGCGAAGAGTTTGCCAAAAACATGCCCGGCGCTGCCGAAGACCCAAGCTTCTTTGCTACGGGCATTTCCCTGGTTGCTCATATGAACAGCCCTCGCGTGCCCGCAGTTCACATGAACACGCGCTTCATCGTGACGACCCAGAGTTGGTTCGGGGGCGGTGCCGACCTGAATGCACCTTTGCCGAACAACGATGATACTGCCGCTTTCCATGCAGCATTCCAGGAATGTTGTGACCGGCATGATCCTGACTACTACAGCAAGTTTAAAAAATGGTGCGATGAGTATTTCTACATTCCTCACCGAAACAAGGCGCGCGGTGAAGGTGGTATTTTTTACGATCAGCTGTCATCAGGAAACTGGCAAGCAGATTTCGAGTTCACACAAGACGTTGGCAGAACCTTCAACGATGTTTACCCCCGGTTGGTCGCACAGCGTATGAACGAAGAATGGACCGATGAAGAGCGGGAAACCCAACTGGTTTATCGCGGCCACTATGCGGAGTTCAATCTGGCGTATGACAGGGGTACAACCTTCGGACTAAAAACCGGGGGCAATGTTGAAGCGATTTTGATGTCACTGCCACCTATGGCCAAATGGCCATAGCTCATGCACGATGTCATGACTTCCTCGTGAGCAGCCTTGCATCGCCCCAGTAAAGTCATATTTTCGTGGCTAGTTATCGCTGAAATATCTTTTAGGAGGCATCATGAGTATCTTATCACGTCCATTGCTGGGTCTGATTGCGGCGTTTTTGGTGTTTTCACCAGCGGTTTATGCCGACAAAACTGATAAAAAGCGGGACAAAATTCTGGAAATGCGGGCTGAAGTTCTTGAGCGCTTGTATGAAGACCGGCCTGAAACCCGTCTGGAAATTCAAAATTCGGTTGGGTATGCGGTCTTTTCCAATCTGGGTGTAAATATCATTTTCGTTTCCGGAGGCGGTGGCACAGGCATTGCTCACAATCAGATTACGGGGGAAGACACATTTATGCGCATGGGTTCCGCCGGTGTTGGCCTGGGCCTTGGCGTCAAAGACTTCAGAGCTGTTTTTGTTTTCCATGACCAAAAAGCGTTCACGGATTTTGTCGAAAAAGGTTGGGATTTTTCCGGTGAAGCAGATGCCGCGGCGAATTCGGGCGACAAAGGCGGAGAGGTGTCTGGCGCCACGACCTTGAGCAAAAAAGTAAATGTATACCAGTTCAACAAGGCCGGGCTTGCGCTTCAGGCAACACTCAAGGGTACAAAATACTGGCAGGACAAGAAGTTGAACAGGGCCGCAGATTGACCCTCCGGGGACTGCCTATTCTTCTTGCAGCAATTGGTTTTTCGACAGTGTAAAACCGCTGTCGATCCACCTCTTTTCCAAATCAGCTAAATGCTCACCCATTTCCGCGCCGGGCTTCATGCCCAGCGCAAGCAGATTACGCCCTTTAACCGGAAAAACCGGGGGCGTTGTCTTGCGGCTGGCGTCTAACAGGTCGGTTACACCGGAAATATCGCTGGCAGTTATAATAGCCTGTTCCACCGTTTGCTGCGAGGTTTGATACAGTGCCAAAGCAATCTGTTCGCCGTTTCCGATCGGAGTTCCAAGCAAGAGGCTTTCCAACTGGGTCAGAAACTTGCGTGTTTTTCCCGACAGACGAAAATTCCTGGAGATTTCATCCGCACCGTAGAAAGGCCGCACCAGTATCCAGAAACGCGCCTCCGCGCAGGAATTGATGTCACATTCTGTTTCCCGTTCAAACTGGCCCACAAGGGACTTCAGATCATATCCATTGGGAAATATGTGTGTCAGCACACCCGCCGACGCCATTGCTTTCACCACACGGGCCGGGCGCTCTACAGACAGCAGCTTCAACATTTCGTCTCTTACACGCTCCGCCGAGAGGTGTTGAACAAGGTTCGCCAGAGCTGTACACGCCCGCTGACCTGCTCCATCAATTGCATCACTGAAGCGCGCGGAAAACCGGTAGAACCTCAAAACCCGCAGCGCATCTTCCTTAATGCGCTCGCTTGCGTCACCGATAAAACGTACCCGCCCGGACAGCAAGTCAGCATGTCCGTCACATGGATCAAAGAGCATGCGGTCCGCAGACACATATAAGGCGTTGATGGTAAAGTCGCGGCGCGCCGCATCTTCCGCCCAGTCGTCAGTAAACTCAACAACGGCGTGCCTGCCATCGGTTTCTTTGTCTTTTCGTAAAGTGGTGATTTCGCACGAACCACCGTCAAGAACCGCCGTCACAGTCCCATGCTCAATACCGGTGCGGACGGTTTTGATGCCAGCCTTGGTCAACAGTGTCTCGGTGATTTCAGGCGTATGGCGTGTTGCCATGTCTACATCGCTTGCTTCGATCCCGAGCAAACTGTCCCTGACGGCGCCGCCAACAACGCGAACATAATCTGTTCCAAGCGCTGTAAAAACTTTTTGTGACAATTCGGAATTAAACCACGCCGGATTCCAATCGGCAGGCAGGCTGCTATACCCTTTCACTCTCTATTCACCGTCCGGTGTTTTTAAAGGTTCTTCGGAATTCGGCTCGCCCTTTTTTTCCGGATCTACCTTCGGCACATAATGTCCCGGAATTACTTTACCATTTTCCACGCGTGCCGGAACGTAAACTCCATCCACATTTCCGGGCTGCTCAGTGAAAAAACGAAGCCCTAAACCACATCCCAACAACGCTACAACCAGAAGCAGCACCCCAATCCGCAGTTTACGGAACTCCTGCTCTCGAATCTCGTCAGATAAATCGCGCTTGCTTCTCCAGCGCAACCAAAGGAAAAGCGCTGCAAAAGGGATCAGAAACAACAGCACTCTTAACAAAACGGCCATCTCAAACCCCTTCCCGCGCGGCTTCCATTACGTCCACCAGATTAACCAACATCGCCGCCGTCGCCCCCCAGATGAAGTACTCTCCAAATGGCATCGCATAATAATGACGGCGTCGACCCTGCCAAACTGCGCTTTGTCGCTGATGATTACGGCGATCCATAACGAATTCGAGCGGCACCTCAAAAGTCTCCGCCACTTCATTCGGCTCAACTGCCAGTGTGAAACCCGGCCGCACGGTGCCAACAATTGGCGATATCTCGAACCCGGTACCTGTGCGGTATATATCAAGCATACCGTGAATATTCACATAGTCCGCTGTTAAGCCAATTTCTTCCCGGGTTTCGCGCAACGCAGCCGCCACAGCGTCATCATCAACCGCGTCGATACTGCCACCCGGAAAACTAACCTGCCCGGCGTGCTTGGCCAGATTGTCAGTTCTTTTGGTCAACAGAATCGTCTCGCCCTGGTCATGCCGAACAATCGGCACCAGAACCGCAGCCTGACGCACAGGCGTCTTCGGGGCGTCACCATCGCCATCACCATTCAGGTCGTAATCGCTGCGGGCACCACGTGCCGCAGGATTGGTATCTGACAGTGCTTTTTCCAACCAAAGATCAACCATGGTGCCTTCTAATCCGAAATCGCCCATTCGCCGAGAGAAAAACGCTCTCCACTGGAAACTATTGAACAACTGCTCATGCCATTCTCGTCTACTATTTCACCTTTTTCGATGAGTTCGTAATATACATTCCGGCTGATCAGCGCTTCAAGACGGCCTCTTACCAGAATGTAAGGGCGCGGTTCTCCGGTGTCTTCTTCAACTTCCACCCGAATAGGGTTGGCTGGCCCCGCCAGTACTTTATCGCCAACATTGGTGACAAAACACAAAGTCTGATTGCATGCGTCCTTCACCACATCGACGGAAACAGCAACAAAAGGCGCATCGTCAACGGTAATGCCAATCTTCTCGACCGGCGTGACCAGGTAGGTTTTGCCATCTTCATCTTTGCGAAGGACCGAGGCAAACAAACGCACCATTTTTTTACGGCCAATGGGCGTTCCCATATAGAACCACGTGCCATCGCTGGCAATCCGCATGTCGATATCGCCACAAAAATCCGGATTCCATTTTTCAACTGGTGGCGACTTTTGGTCACCAAGATGTTTCATGAAGTCGCCAAGGTCGAACCCTGTACTTGTGATCGCTTCCGGCATGAATAAATCTCCTTCCCTATTATATGGCACATGCCAGAAATAAGAAAAGACCCTTCGCCAGAGCGCGCTTACACCGCGAAGGCTGGTCGCAGGCTTTTTTGTGGCGGAATGGCGCGTGGTTCCTGGGCTTCAGCCCATGGCTCGAGTTTCCCGACTGCCGGCAAAGAAGGCAGCCGCGCTGATTGCCTGACCAACAGGCGCCGCGCGTCCCGTCCGCCTGGAAGCGTGATAAAACTTGGCAAGACCGGCAAAAACCCGAAGCGGGCATAATAACAGCTTTCTCCGACAAGCAGGATACGCTCGTGCCCCATTTGCCGGGCTCTATCCAGCGTATGTTCGATCAGCGCAGAACCGACACCTTCCCCCTGCACATCCGGCGCAACAGCAATCGGTCCCAGCAACAAAGCTGTTTCGCTTGTGTTGGTAATCAGATCACTTACCGAAACCCGCCAGTAGCGGATTGTTGCAGCAATGCCGGTTTGACGCCGCACAACCACACACAACTCATGAACGGGCGCAACCGCATCACGGAGAGCATAGGAAGCTTTATTTTCACGGTCCGGGCCGAAGACTGTATCCAGGAGAGAATTAATGTCTGCATTATCAGACAACCGTTCCTGATCGAACGTATACATGGCAATTTCCATATCATTGGCGCTTGTGCGCCGTGGACAACAAAGGTTTAGATCCGTCCCTTAGCGTCGTCGCAGTCGGTTTAACCGATTGATATGAAAAGTGTTTACCATGTCTTCTATTACGGTTTTGTGTTGAATTCGTCCGAACAATAATCTCCAGAACACGAAAAAGCCAGATAAGTTTTTATCTGGCTGTTGTTTAGTGCAGGAACCCCGACAGAAACGCTACTTTAAGGACTGATCAATTGCATGAGCGGCGGAAACAACCGTCTCGATTGACCGCAGGAAAAAGTCTACAGGAACAGTGTCAAATTCATCTGATGCCCGGTGATAGTGCGGGTGGTCCTCAACACCGAAATAGAGGAACGGAATGCCTTCGCGGTGAAAAGGTCCATGATCACTTGAAAGTGTCCAGTCGTTTGAGCCAAGCTCCGGGTCGTCATGCCCCATCAAGAGTTTGACCGGCGCTTCGGCGGCGATCTGTTCAACGAGTGGCTTCAGATCCGGGCGATGAAAAACACCCGCAACATAAAGCTCGTTCTTGTCGCTGCGACTAAGCATGTCGAAATTGATGTTGAACACAATATTTGCATCAGTGTTTTCAATGTTGCCGACAAAAGCACGGGCACCCTGCAGGCCCATTTCTTCGGCATCAAACAGCGCAAACAAGACGTCGTTAACTGGTGGGGTGTTCTTGAAGTTTTCAGCCACAGCCATCAAGCCTGCAACACCCGAGGCATTGTCATCAGCGCCGTTAAAAACTTCGCCGTTTTGTATGCCGACGTGATCATAATGAGCAGAGATAACCAGCGTTTTATCCGTGTCGCCTGACCCTTCGATACGGAACAACAGGTTAGTGCCTACCATCGGCGTTTGCGAACCATCCTGACCTTCCAGCGTGAACTCGAACATATGTTCATAAGACGAACCAACCACATCCACATCCAGATCAGCGATTTTTTCCAGAAGAAACGCCCTTGCCTTGGCATTGCCGGGCGTGCCGGTTGCCCGGCCTCCCATGTCGTCTGCCGCCAGCACTTTCAATGTTTCCACAGCCTGGTCGCGATCAAAGTCAGCCGCGTTGGCGGTTGCAGCAAAAAGGCAGCTTGCTGAAATAATGGCCGTCAACGTTCGAGTTCTTGGCTTGAAACCGATCACAGTGCACTCCCGCAACAAATTAACCCATGGACGTCTACTTTATTGGCTTTTGTCTTCATGGCAACCGTTTCGCTACTACACACACAGTTTTCTGCCGGTTGGCTGGTAACGCTTGCCGATTGAGGCCGAGTGCTACCAAAAGCCAGAAGTAGGCCGTAAGGAAAAATACAATATGTTCCTATTCGACAGAGTTATTCGATCACATTGGTAACCGCACCCTTGGTAAATACGAAATCGCAATATTTTGCGCCACCTGCGATTGTCTGAGTTCGGGTAAGGCCCCAGTTCATGGCTTCCGATAGTTTTGAGTCTACCTTGCATATCATCGGAACACATTCACGGCAGTCGTGTTCGGCAGCTAGCGAACATATCGCACACTGCGTGATGTTGAGCGCGAATGACGTCTCACCGCGTTTTTCATAATCCATGCGAAACTGGTTAGCCGGGGCATCTACCAGATCATCAGCATATCGTTGGGTCATTTTCCCCGCTGTTCCAGTGAACATGAACCATCCCGAGAGACGCCGTATAAGCTTGGGGATACGGGCAAACTCGTTATCCAGTATCTGGTCGCTCATTGTTTTGATGTCTGCCATCACAAACCCCCTGGTGCGCAACACCTTATAAACCGCCATCATGTTGATAGCCCCTACTAGGGCAAACCTGAGAGACGGTGGGGTATCTTTTAAAACCGGAAGGTCCTGAGAGATCACATTGAGCTGATGCTTGCTTTCATGAAACCAATCAGCCTGATATTCTGGCAGTGTTTCAAGCACCGGCTTCACTGATCGGCGCCAGAGCTTGGCATACTGCTTCAGAAGCGACTTAACTTGGTCTTTGGCCATTTTATATCTCCAGATAGGGATATCCGGTTATCTATAAAAAACGGCCCCTCAGCACAAGACTGAAGGGCCGAACAGCTCAAACAGAGTGTTATCTGGCTTAGAAGCCCATACCACCCATGCCGCCCATGTCAGGCATGCCGCCGCCACCAGGCATTGCCGCAGGCTTGTCTTCAGGCAGATCAGCAACCATTGCTTCGGTAGTGATCATCAGACCAGCGATTGAAGCGGCGTCCTGTAAAGCAGAGCGAACAACTTTAGTCGGGTCAATGATACCTTTGGAAACAAGGTCGGTGTATTCTTCGTTTTGCGCATCGAAACCGAAGTTTGCATCATCTTGCTCGAGCAGCTTGCCAACAACAACAGCGCCATCAACGCCCGAGTTTTCAGCAATCTGACGTGCAGGTGCCTGCAGAGCACGACGAATGATCGCAATACCACGAGTTTGGTCGTCGTTTACACCTTCGAGGTTCTCGAGAGCTTTTGTTGCGTAAAGAAGAGCAGTACCACCACCAGCGACAACACCTTCTTCCACTGCAGCGCGTGTCGCGTGCAGCGCGTCGTCAACGCGGTCCTTGCGTTCTTTCACTTCAACTTCTGTAGCACCGCCAACTTTGATCACAGCAACACCACCAGACAGCTTGGCAAGACGCTCTTGCAGCTTTTCTTTGTCGTAGTCAGACGTTGTGACTTCGATTTGCGCTTTGATTTGCTCAACGCGTGCCTTGATGTCTTCTTCACCGCCGATACCATCAACAATAGTTGTGTCTTCTTTGGTGATATTCACACGTTTGGCAGAACCAAGCATATCGATGCCAACGTTCTCAAGCTTGAGGCCCAGATCTTCAGAAACTACCTGACCACCAGTAAGGATCGCAATGTCTTCCAGCATCGCTTTCCGGCGATCGCCAAAACCAGGTGCTTTAACAGCAGCGATTTTCAGGCCGCCGCGCAGCTTGTTGACAACCAGAGTTGCAAGCGCTTCGCCTTCGATGTCTTCCGCGATGATCAATAGAGGACGGCTTGTCTGAACAACAGCTTCCAGAAGCGGCAGCATTGGTTGAAGGTTAGAAAGCTTCTTCTCGTGCAGAAGGATCAGTGGAGTTTCAAGATCCACAGTCATCTTCTCGGCGTTTGTGATGAAGTATGGCGACAGGTAACCGCGGTCAAACTGCATACCTTCAACAACGTCAAGCTCACTTTCGAGGCCTTTGGCTTCCTCAACAGTGATGACGCCTTCCTTGCCAACTTTTTCCATCGCTGCAGCGATGTCAGCACCAACCTGGGCTTCACCGTTAGCCGAGATAGTACCAACCTGCTCGATTTCTTCATTGGTAGTGACTGTTTTCGAACGGCTTTTCAGGTCCTCGACAACTTTGGTTGTCGCAAGATCGATACCGCGCTTCAAGTCCATTGGGTTCATGCCCGCAGCAACAGACTTCATGCCTTCACGCACAATGCTTTGCGCCAGAACAGTAGCAGTGGTTGTACCGTCGCCCGCCACATCGTTTGTGCGGCTTGCAACTTCTTTAACCATTTGTGCGCCCATGTTTTCGAACTTGTCAGCCAGTTCGATTTCTTTGGCAACAGACACACCGTCTTTGGTGATGCGTGGTGCACCAAATGATTTGTCCAGAATTACGTTACGGCCTTTTGGACCCAATGTTACTTTTACAGCGTTCGCAAGCGTATCGACACCAGCAAGAATTTTGGTGCGCGCTTCATCGCGAAGTTTTACTTCTTTTGCAGCCATTTTTGGCCTCCTGATAGGTCAGATTTAAAAATTACTGTGGGGAGACGGGAGCCGAGAATTACTCGATGATTCCCATGATGTCTTTTTCCTGCATGATCAACAGGTCTTCACCGTCGAGTTTTACTTCGGTGCCGGACCATTTGCCGAACAGGATTTTGTCACCAACTTTGACATCAAGTGCGGTCACAGTGCCATCTTCGGCTTTGTTACCGTTGCCAACCGCAAGAACTTCACCTTCAGAAGGTTTTTCCTGCGCAGTGTCTGGCAGAATGATGCCGCCAGCTGTTTTTGCTTCGCTTTCTAGACGCTTGACCAGTACACGGTCGTGAAGCGGACGAAGAGCCATGGTTTGTCTCCTAATTGATAAACCGAATAAAATATCTGTTAGCACTCACCCCTATGGAGTGCTAACGCGTGCCTGTATGTAGGGCATGCCAGAGAGCGCTTCAACCCCGGAAGCTTTTTTTTTGACTCTTTTTTTCAACTCTCTGGTCTACTGAAACAACAACATCGCCGACACACACACCATCAGCCCCTTAAGCAACGGGCAAGAATTCCCGAATAGCAGGGGCAACAGCCGTGCCCACTATATTGCAGGGTCAAGGATCCAATTCAGCGACCACATATCATTGCAGAAATAGCGGGCCGACACGTGCCAGCCCGCAGATAAACTTGGTCTACTCTCAATTCACGCGTGGTTGAGCAGCTCGCATGTGCTCTGTTGCGATCACATAGGCAAGCTCATCGCGTGCTGCCACGTCCCTGGGCTTTGCCCAGTCACGACCGATTTGTTCCCAACGCAGGTCTGAAGGATCAACCCCCAGCGCAGTGATATAGTCCTCATCGACCACAATGAACTGCTTGTCATATGTAAGCAGGTAACCACCGTGTTCTTCACGAACCGTGGCCGCCTCTTCATATTTAGCGAACCAGATGTTCCAGAACACATGACAGCGCCTTGGGTGCAGGAACGAAGCAAAGCTTTCGGGTTGTCCAGCTTCAAAACAGTCCACAACTGCCTTCCAACCGGGAAAACCGGCCTCTCGTGCAACAACCGCCAGCGCATGCTTGCGCTGCGCCTCCGCGCCAAGGGCAACCGAGGGACTGTTCTTGTTCAACCGAATGATTGCAAAAGAGTCGCCATCAACTGCTTTCCTGTGCAGCAAACGCGCTTCGTTCTTGAAATAATTGATAATATCGGCAGCAACGCTGCCATCGCTTGTGCGTGACATGTCATGTCTCTCCATTTTTTGGACAGGTCCGCTCTGTTGTGTCCTGAAGAACCATGCGTTCAGCAAAAGGTCTGTTTAATTATAAGCAGGGTGCGGCGGCTTTTGGCGGACAGGCACCCCTGAGGCACCTGCCGCTAGATATACTCGTTGGCGTCGCCGGGTCAAGCATCTATTCGGAGCTTGATAAACACCATAATAAGGGCGGAAGGTCGAAGCCAGATTGAATCTGGGCCGCGCGTCAGCAACCGGGTTCTGCCGCACACCGATACCAGACGAAAGCAATTAACGGATAGCTCGATCGGACAAAGATGCACTGCGGGATTCCAGATACTCCAGCTCTTGAGAAAACCGGCTGACGTTGATCATAGAACCTAAGCCAATCGAAATCGAATACCTCAAATCAATTGGCTTGCCTGTGTTTTTTATAAAAAAGCCGGGCAGCTATCCGCCCGGCTGGATTTCTCGAGGGTCGAATGCCTGCTAGAAGTTCACACCAATCCTCGCATACAGGAAACGACCGCTAAAGCCATATGGCGAAAAGCCTGAATACGGGAAAATGCGGTCAAATGTCGTTGTATTGAAGCCATTTCGTTCATTGAAGGACTCGGTTGTTTCCGGATACACATCAAACAGGTTATTGGCGCCAATAGCGGCATAGACATTTTCGGTGAAGTCATACTGCACTTCAAAGTCTGTAATCCACTCTGCCCCGATGACCTCGTCTTCTGCGATATTGCCTTGTGGGTCAATGGTTTCGCCGTATCGGTTGGTCCGCAGGGTCACACGCAGTTTTTCATAAAGCCACGTCGCACCAAGGTTCAGTTTCGTTTCGGGAGAACCGACCTCAAACCGGCGCGCTTCACGCTGCGAGAAAATACCGTCAGCATCAATATTGATCGCGAGCGGCACGTCAATCGCTTCAACTTCAGTGTCCGTATAGTTGAACGCGGCATTCAGCTTCACGCTACCATAATCACCAATATCCCAGTCATAAGTGGCAACAACATCAAAACCCTGAGTTTCAGTGTTTGCGCCATTCAGGAAGAAGCGACCTCTGGTTGCCGCGACGCCCGCCGCGGCGAGCACGGCTTCAACTTCGGCACCGCCGAGGTTTTCTGACAGGACGATCCGGTCATCAACATCAATATTGAAATAGTCCACTGTCAGGTTCAAGCCATCCACAGGCTGCCAGGTGAAACCGGCGCTGAAACCAAAGGATGTTTCCGCATCAAGCCCGGGTGACCCAAGGGCAACGGCAACGTCGCTGTCAGGACTGAAAGTGCCCGTTTCAAACGGCTCCGCATCAACAAACACAGTCGCTATAGACTGGAAGAATTGCTGGCCAAGGCTTGGCGCCCGGAAACCCGTCTGCACAGAACCGCGCAAATTAAAGTTGTCCGTTATGCTGTAGCGGGTGGCAGCTTTCCAACTGAAGTCAGACCCGAAATCGCTATAGTCCTCAAAGCGTCCTGCAACAGCAAAATTCCAGTCTTCCGTTACGTCAGCGTCAAATTCGAGATAAACACCGATATTGTCGCGCGAGCCATCAACCTCGGATGCTGGTGTGAAACCGGGGAAAACCTGTGAACCTGTCGCGCCGCCAAACGGGCCGACACCCGGGCCATTAGGCAATGACGCAGGTTCACCCTGCCCCAGTTTATAGCCTTCTTCGCGGTATTCGGCACCGAATGCCACGTTAACGGGCATATCGCCAAAATCATAAAGGCGCGAAAAATCTGCGTTCACGACAACATGATCGTTTACCAGCGACCCGGCAAAAAACTCTGTCTGGCTTGTTGGACCAAAGGATGTGTTCAGGCTGTTGACAACGCCAAAATCAATCTCGTCTTCACCATAGACAAAAGACAGATCGGCATCCCAGCCAGACACCTCGCCCCGAAGCCCTGTCGCCACAGAGAAATCATTGGTGGTTGTTGTAATTTGCGGCAGGAAACCATCAGGATAAATTTCCTGGACATTACGTCCGTCCTGGGCACGGCGGTAGAAACCGGCACTGTTGCCTTCCCGGCGACCGTACGTCGCGAAGAGATAAGCCTCAATAGTGTCCGTGACCGGAACACCAGCATTCACTACCGCTGTTACATCTTCAACTTCAGCATTACCAAAACGGTGATTGAAACGGTTAAACGTAAATTCACGCGGGTCAGGCGCCAGGCACTCTGCGCCATTTGCACAATCGGCCAAGGGGTCGGAAATCGGTGCATACTGCTGACGCGGGTCAAAACCGGAGCGGTTTGTCGGGTTTCGGTCACGGTACTCGAATGAAGCGTTAAAGAACCCGCTATCACCGAGCGGCAAACCCACATTACCGCGAATGGTCAGGGTTTCGCCGTCATTGCGTGTTACGTCTTCATTACCGGGGGTAACGTTGATGCCGCCGCCATTGCCGCTCAGGTCACGCTCGACCGCACCAACTTCAGGCACACCGTCAAGTGTTGTCGAGTGCTGGCCATAGGTAGCCGAGAAAGAAATGCCTTCGTTCGCATCCTTCAGAATGATGTTGATCACGCCTGCAATAGCATCCGAACCATACTGTGCGGCAGCACCATCCCGCAGTACCTGAATGCTTTTGATCGCGTTTGCCGGTATCTGGTTGATATCCACCGCCTGAGAACCGCGACCAACCGAGCCATTGAGGTTCAGCAACGCGCTTTTATGGCGGCGCTTGCCATTGATCAGCACCAGCGTGTGATCAGGCGCAAGGCCGCGCAGCTGTGCTGGCCTAATCTGGTCGGTCGCATCTGTAATTGAAGGCTGTGGGAAGTTAAAGCTGGGCAGTAATGTCGCGAGCAACTGATTGGTTTCGGTAATGCCGGTCGCTTCCAGTTCCGCCGAGCTTAGAACATCAATCGGAACTGTGCTGTCCGTGATTGTTCTGTTTTTACGCCGCGTACCAACAACAACGACCTCTTCAATCGCAGAGTCTGCCGTTTGCTGGGCTGAAACAGACGTTGTTGCCACTGGCATTGCCAGCGCAATTGCCAGGACAGACAGCCCTGTTTTCAGGAAACCTTTCCTGGTTTGAGAGAAATTCATGGTGTTCATTGTGGGGATTCTCCTGCTGTAGTGCCGCACCCCGCAAAGTTGTACGGCACAGAATAGTTATTCTATTGTTACACTGAAGCCGAACTTATTGAAGTTTATGGTGTTTCGGCGGGCAGTAATGAGAAATAATATGTCTCTTGAGGAGATATGCCACGAAAATGTCATGAAAAACTGCAACCCCACGTGGAGGATTTATTGATCAATGTTGCACATTTGTCCCACCATCGTACTTCCTATATCGTCGGTTTACGGTTAGAACCTAAAACCACACTATGCATATATACTGAGGGGGTATTGCGGTGTTGAAGACGATCTTTTTCCGTTTCTACGGCAGCATTGCGTATATGCTGGGTTTGTTGAGCCTTATAGCGTTTACACTGTTCGCCAATAACGGGTTCGTTACGGTTGGCCTGTTCCTGCGCGATCCAGTGTTGGGCGCATTCAGTATCGACCTGCCCGCAAGTTTTACGCCCGGCAATCCATATATCATCAACCTTGGTCTTGTCGCCCTGTTCGGGCTTCAACATTCCGTGATGGCACGACCCGGCTTCAAATCGGCTCTGAAGAAAGTCATTCCTGCGCCACTTGAACGCAGCACGTATGTTTTGGCAACCGCGCTTGTCATCTTCATATTGATACTTTTCTGGCGCCCAATGACCGATATCGTCTGGCAGATAGAAACCGGATGGCTCAGAACTCTGGTGCATATGATCTTCTGGCTGGGATGGGTGATCACCTTTCTGGCAACACAAATGATAGATGGTATGCACCTCTTGGGCGTGAAACAGTCGTTTGGGGCCAAGGAACCCGCAAACGCAGACAAAAACTTCGTTACGCCGGCCTTCTACAAGCTGGTTCGCCACCCGATCCAGACAGGCGTCTTTATCGCGATGCTGGCAACGCCGGACATGACGGTTGGCCGCGCTGTTCTGGCAGCTGGGGTGATCTTCTATATTTTTGTAGGTCTCTATTTCGAGGAACGAGATCTCGTTTCTGAGTTTGGAGAGACATATCAAAAATACAAAGAACGCGTTCCTGCGCTGTTCCCCAAGCTCTGGTAGCTAACCCGACAAGTGGTCATGCCTTTTCACGGAAAAAGTCCGTTGCATGGTCGAGAAAAGCCCTGACTCTGACACTCATATGTCGGTGCTGAGGAAACAACATATAGACGTCACGGTGGTATGCATTGAAGTCTTCCAACACGAGCGAAACTTTGTTTTCCGCGAGATCTTTCTCGATTGTTGACTGGAGGCACAAACCAATGCCAAGACCTGCAAGCACCATATCCCGTATTGGGCGTGCGGCATTGACACTAGCACGCGGATTTACGGCAACATTTGTCCTGCGACCATTCTCAATAAACTCCAACTGGTTATTGGGACTTATCGTCGACCCCAGAATACACAGGTGGTCCTTGATATCGAGGGGTACTGCCGGACTACCGTAGCGTTCCAAATAGCCTTTGGATGCGCACAGATGATAACTATAGTCTGAGATTTTCTTTGCTATTAAACTGCTGTCTTCAAGGGCTCCTATGCGAACAGCTACATCGAACCCCTCGGAAATCACATCGACCTTTCGTTCCTCAAGCCGCAAATCTATTGTTACGTTCGGGTGTATGCTCATGAAATCCTGCACGCACTTCGCAAGCAACTCTTCGCCAATGATGCGCGGACCTGCAATACGCAAATGTCCTGAAACCTTGCCTGTTTGCTCGCCGGCAAGGTCGAGCATTTCGTCCATCTGATCCAGTATCTGTTTACAACGCTCAACATACGCAACACCTGCTTGAGTAGGGTGTACATGCCGGGTTGAACGGACGAATAGCTGGCTGCCAAGCTTGTCCTCCATCAGACGAACATATTTGCTGGCAAGTGCCGTCGAGATACCCAAGTGTTTTGCTGCCGCAGTGAATCCGCCGTGTTCCGCCACTGCCACAAAAACCCGCATGCCTTCAATGGTATCCATATTATCAACAAATCATTGATAGTTTTTTTCATAAATACGTGATTATCAACGTTTACGCGAATGTGTATCTAGGGTCAACAAAACTAGCAACAGCCTGTTTGTCCGGGCATGTAGATAAAGGATACACCAATGATCAAACTATACCGTCACCCCCTTTCAGGTCACGCGCACCGCATCGAACTTATGCTGTCGCTCCTGCACATGGACTACATTTTGATCGACATTGACTTGACGAAAGGCGCACATAAACAACCGGAATTCATTGTCAGGAATCCGTTTGGCCAAGTACCGGTCCTGGAAGACGGAGACGTTACGCTTTGGGACTCGAACGCCATCCTCATTTATCTTGCGCGGACATATGGAAACTCAAATTGGTTGCCAACAAGCCCGGTCCTGGAAGCCAGGGTTATGCCATGGCTTTCCATCGCCGCAGGCAAACTCGCTTTTGGCCCAGCGGCGGCGCGCCTGGTGACTGTTTTTGGTGCAAATATCGATCACGATACCGCTAAAAACACAGCACAAGACCTGTTTAATATAATGGACGGCGTTCTTTCCACACAAAATTTTCTCGCAGGTGATGCTCCAACCATCGCTGATATCGCCAACTATAGCTATATCGCACATGCGCCAGAAGGCGACGTTTCGCTCGCCGATTTTCCTTCGATAAGAGCCTGGCTTGCACGAATTGAAGCTCTCGATGGCTTTGTTCCAATGCAATCAACCGCTGTTGGCCTGTCCGCAGCATAGTTAGCGAACCTGGCAGGAGGGCGTGATGGATATTTCAGCAACACCATTTCATGAAGGTGAACTAGCGGTTCAGGACAAGCTTGGTGTCCGTGAACAGGTGCACAGCTATGCGCCGAAATTCGTGCGCTCCTACCTGCCAGACCAACACCAGCAGCTCCTGGCAACCCTACCCTTCATTGTCATCGGCTCTGTTGATGAAAACAAACAACCCAGTGCATCGATGGTGTTTGGCCAACCGGGCTTCATTTGCGCAACCGACGAAAAAACCGTTTCCATTGCGTCAGCAATAACTGAAGGAGACCCGCTAGGCGACAACTTATGCCAAAAGGCACCACTCGGATTACTGGCAATCGACTTTGAAACCAGACGCAGGAACAGGCTTTCAGCAAAAGTAATTGACGTTGACGCCGGGAATTTTTCGATACGCGTCGACCAGTCCTTTGGCAATTGTCCGCAGTATATCCAGTCCAGAACCCTTCCAAAACCGAAGCCACATAGGAATGGGACTGGAAAAACGATGGTCGAAAACAACATTGCAGACGTTCAACTGGCGGCCCGCCTGGACAGGGCTGACACCTTCTTTATTGCCTCCAGTCATTTTGAGAACGCGCAAGATGAAAAGCACGGTGTTGATGTGTCCCATCGGGGTGGTAGGCCTGGCTTTATCCGATATGAAAAAGGCACGCTGACTTTCCCCGACTTCACCGGCAACAACCACTACAATACCATCGGCAATATCATGATGAACCCGCAGGTAGGTATCGTGGTGCCCGATTTTGGAACCGGCGCACTGCTTTACGTACATGGCAATGCCGAAATAATTTGGGACGGGACTGAAGTCGAACAATTCGATGGTGCGTTGAGACTGGTCAAAATCAGAATTCACCATACCCGCCTCGTTCACGGTGCAATGCCTTCGAATTGGCATTTGAACGACTACTCGCCCAGCCTGGATGCCACTGGCACATGGACTGATCCGAAGGATGCAGGAACAGCGAACAGCTGGAGAAAACTAAGGGTCGACAGGATAGATCGAGAAAGCAGTGTGATAAATTCATACTATCTCAGCCCAGTCGACGGGCGGTCTATTGAACCTTACATCGCAGGCCAGCATCTGCCGATACGGCGCATAGATGATAAGAAAACTACCCGGACCTACACAATTTCAATCGGTCCGGATGCCAATCAATACCGCCTGTCAATCAAGCGGGAAACGAACGGTGCAATGTCGCGTTTCTTTCACGATGAGTTACGGGTAGGAGATAAGTTGGAAGCTCTGGCACCTCGTGGCAACTTCCATTTGAATGACGTTCAGGGTGGACCGCAAATCCTCCTCTCTGCAGGCGTTGGCATTACGCCAATGATTGCCATGCTTGAAGACCTAATCAAGCGACGTGGTCAATCTGACACTCAACCCAGCCAGCCAATCCTGTTCATCCACGCTGCTCGCGACGGCGACGAACATGCGTACGAAAACCATCCGATACTTCAAAACCCTGAACGGTTTGGTGTCAGCGTGTTTTACGCCTATTCATCGCCCACCACACATGACGTCGTCGAGAAAACATTTCATCACCGCGGTCGACTGAACAAACAGGTGCTTTCAAAGCTTCTGCCTGACCCTCGGTCAGAGGTTTTCCTTTGTGGACCTTCCGGCTTCATGGACACCATGCGATCCGCCTTTATAACGCTTGGTGTGGCTGAAGAGAACATTCGTCAGGAAACCTTTGGCGCCAACAGCAATGAAAACAGTTCACAAGCACCGGATATTGATATTCCTGTAGAATTGAAAGCCAGTGGAACTCAATTGGAATGGAACCCAAGCAAGAACTCTCTTCTGGAGAGCATAGAGGAAAAGGGTGCGGATGCCCCCTTCTCCTGTCGGGTCGGAAATTGCGGTACCTGCCTGACAAAAATCCTGAAAGGTAATGTGACCCATCCCGAGTTAACGCGGTTTCCCTTTGCAGATGATGAGGCGTTGCTTTGCTGCGCCGCGCCGACGGATGATACCGCTAGAGACGGGTTGGTGCTCGATCTATAGGAGAGTGTTTCTTTTCTTTTTGACTTGTCACGAATGCTGTCTCAGTATTTCAGGCAAGGGGAAGACATATGACAAATACGACACTCTCCGTCGCCATTATTGGTGCGGGCCCCGCGGGCTACTATACAGCAGAGGCCCTGACGTCCGGCGATCAAGACGTCAGAGTGGATATTATTGACCGCCTGCCAACGCCTTTTGGATTAATCCGCGCCGGCGTGGCACCAGATCACCAATCAATTAAAAACGTGTCCCGGCGCTATGAAGCCACCAACCAGCGAGATGATGTGCGTTTTGTGGGCAATCTCTCGCTGGGGAGGGATATAACGCTTGGAGAGCTGCAGGATTTGTATGACGTCGTGGTTCTGGCGACAGGCGCAGCCAGGGACCGGCCACTGGGTGTCGAAGGGGAAGACCTGACCGGTGTTATAGGATCAGGTGCTTTCGTGGGCTGGTACAATAGCCACCCGGATTTCAAAGACCTCGCTCCCGACTTGCGCGTGGCGTCAGTTGCTGTCATCGGCAACGGCAATGTAGCCGTTGATGTGGCGCGCATTCTGGCAAAAACTGCGGAAGAAATGTCATCCTCTGATCTCGCAGATCATGCAGCCAGGGAAATTCACAGCTCGACGATCAAGGACATATATATTCTGGGCAGACGCGGTCCGCTCGAAGCGGCTTTCACGCCCAAAGAACTTGGCGAGCTGAACAAACTGGAAAATTGCGTAACACTGGTGGACCGTAGCCAACTGCCCGACCCTGCCATAGACGAAACTCTCTCGGGCGCAGCCAAAAAAAACATGGTGTCGCTCCGCGCAATGGCTGAAAACAGGCCTGAAGACAAGCCGGTAAGACTGCATATTCAGTTTTACCGGCGTCCAATGGCACTTGTCGGAGAAATAGAAGAATGTGTTTGCGGCATCCGGCTGGAGGAAACGATAGTTGAAGATGGCAAATGCATCGGCACCGGCAAATCAATGGTGCTACCAGCTGGCTTGGTCGTTCCCTGCATAGGCTATCGCTCAAGTCCGATTGAAGATGTTCCATACAACGCAAGATACGGTGTTTTTGAAAATGCTGAGGGCCTGATCTCGAAAGGCCTCTATTGTGTCGGCTGGTGCCGTCGCGGCCCGACAGGAACCATCGGCACCAATAAGCCGGACGGCGTCGGTATTGCTGCAAAAATTCTCGACGAAGTTAAACCGGCCGGAAAACCAGGCCGGGAAGGCCTGGACGAACTTGTAAACGAGAGAAGCCTTAAAATCGTTACGTTTCAGGACTGGAAGAAAATTGAAGCAGCCGAAGTGGACGCGGCTGAAGGTGACGCACCTCGCTCGAAGATATCTGATCTGGCTGAAATGGTGTCGATTGCTGAAGGCAGCTAGGGTTCAGGCACTATTTTCTTATCAGCCTGTATTCGCCTGTCACTTTTGCAAACTTCAGCGCAACCGCGATTGCAAACATGAGAGGCGCCAGAGATATCAGAAGTGCGGAAAGCGCTGAGTGTCTGGACCCTTTCACAGCTGCAATATAGCGAGACCGCGAATCCAGATATTCTTTCAGGTGTCCGCCTATGATCTGTTTATCAGCTTCCCCGATGCCTTGTCTGATTGCACCCAGTCCAAGCAGAAGGTTAGCGGGCACATCCGCTGGAAATTCCTCGTTTGACAGAATAAGACCAAGCTCCGAGTTTTTCAGGTTCACCCAACTGCACAGCTGCTTTGTCTCGGGGTTATCAGCGTTCTCATCGCAGGCGTATATATCATAGACTTCAAACCAGTTCCTGATGGCCCATATCTTCTGTTCCGCAACCTGGCGGTGTCGGTCTACCGCCTGCTCGGACCGCAGAAGACGTGCTTCTTCGAAAACGCTAACCACAGACACAAGGGCAAGTGCGACCCATACATACTCTGCGAGTTTCCATTGCTTGGCCGTTAAAGGGTATTTGAAAACAAGAAGATAGTGAAGAATTGCCAATGCAACCACAAACGCGATACCAACAAAAACCGAGTTGGTTGCAAGCTCAAGCAATTGATCCATTCGAAGCCCTGCACCTTATTGAAAGAATGCCGCAAGGCAGCGGCATTCACCCAGTTGTTAAAGTGTCTAGTGCCAAGCCATCAAAATCAAGCCCGATGTTACGAAGGGTTCTCAACCCGCGATATCCAATAGGACCGAAACGTCTCGGAATATTGGGCCATTTTCTTGTTCAAAGCAGTGACGGTGTCGTCTTCCAGAAACGCATGCGGATCTTCCATACGCCAGACTGAAACGATGCTCGGCGCCGTTGCTGGTGCCAGGTCGTCTGTAAGACCTGTGCTCGCGATCACGCCCGCGGCCTGGTGTGTTTTCGTCGCACCTTTTCCGGCCCCCAATTCCATAAGCTGGTGGTCCAGCTTTCGCATTTCTTCATACGTATTGCCCTCAACAGCTTTTAGCCAATCGAGCGAAAGCTGGGTATATCCACTATCTGTGCGCTGCGGGACCACCGGCTTGTCCAAAAAAGTCACAAAATGCTGCTCGATTATTCCGACGAGAGTCGGGAATGCTGCCTGAAATTCAGAGTTGGCAAAAAATGCCTGAAAGGACTGCTGATCTTTCGCCGTGCCAAAAGTAATGAAGTCAACTGGCATTGAGGGATCGCTATTGTGGTCGACACTGTAAACGTCCAACGTTTGACCATGGGCTTCCATAATCGGTTTTATCGTCGCGACATACTGCAGGAATTTTTCAACATTCTGACCCTTGCGTGCTGACTTCAACGTGTTGAAACCAATATAGCTGACCTGAGCGTGGTCATTCGTCCCGACATGATGATCCGCCGCGTACGCTGCCATGCTCGCGAAGGCAACAAGCAACAGTGTTTTAAATAGCTTCATGTTATAATTCCTCGGCTGTTTCGAGGAAATAACTGCCACGCCTGACCTGCAAAATGCACTCCCAGACCTGATAGGTCGGCCAATTCAGGTACTGAACCGTCTATTAGCGCTTGCGGACCTTTTTCAGAATACCGCTAAAGGTGAGGATTGTGTTGTCACCTGAGAAGATTTTCCCACGAACAAACAATAAAGACCGGGTCGCCTTTGTCACTTCGCCGGTCGCCTCGATCAAAGCACCCTCTTCTCCGGCAGAAACAAACTCGCTGTTGAAACCAACAGTTACGGCCATACCCTCCAGATGGTCTTTTGCTGTAGCAAACAAAGCAAAATCAGCAAAACTCATCAGAAGGCCGCCATGGAGCATTCCACCCCCGTTTAAGTGGCGATGCTCGGAAACAAAAGCACTGCGATAACTTCCATCATCTTGTTTTTTATAGAAAAACGGGCCGATCATGTCTTCGTAAGGGTCAGTGTTGCCCCACGTTTGAAAACCATCAGCGATCAAATCATCTTTTGTTATGGTCATAAGTAAATAGGAACCTATCAATCGAGTTTCAGGATCGTGCCTTCAATGCCCCTGATCCCATGTGTATCTGCGATATAGTACGCAACCAGTATTCGTCCATCAGGAAGTAAAGTTGCCGAAGGGTATCCGGTATCCCTGCTTGGGCTATCATCCCTGATAACAATCTCTTCAGCATCCTCGATTTCGTCCGGCGACGAGACTATCCGGGCTCTCACCCCCATGGGGTCGTGGCGGTAGCCATAAACCAGAAAAAGTCTGCCATCAGGCAGCACTAGCGGGTCATAAGGATGCCCCACAACGGACAGGCTTTTGGGCTTGCTAAAGGCTTGCCCGTCAGCAGCATGGGAAATAACCAGATGGTCATCGTTGTATCGAGTGCGATGGAAAACCGAAACATTGCCTTCAGGCCACCTTACGGCAGATGGTTCCTGTAAGCCGACGTCAGTCATCACCAGCTTTTGCGGCTGTAACTCCCAGGTTTTCCCTGCATCTGCCGAGCAGAAGAAACGAGTTTCCTGAACATGGGTATTTTCCGTTCCCGCTGCATATCCGGCGAAAAGCAGGCTGCCGTCTTCTTTTTCCAACATGCGGCCACGAACAGCAACCACCCCGTTCACGCGGGGGCCGCCCGCCGTGTCACCTTCTCCGTTTACCGGAAGTTCAATATAATCGGACCATGTCTTTCCATCGTCATCGCTATGGCGAACATAACCACCCCAAAAGAGATACCCAGCCCCATAGTGCTCGGACGTCAGGACATGCTTTTTTTCCTCTTGCAGGCGCTTTACCGTCTCGGCAGTAACCGGGTACCAAAGAAAACCGTGCTGCAACAATCTGCCAGACGAATGAACGAACAGGTTTGCATCCTGGTCTCCTGCTTCCGCGTGCATGGGCATACACACAGCATCATCCCTGGCTTGCAACGAGTTGGTGAACCGCTTCAACGCGATGTGAGAGCGAAAATGAACATGATCCACTGCGTTCAAGTCTGCGTCGGCTTTCTCACCGAACAACCAGCGATGATCAGGCGCACGGCGGAACGCTAGCAATATGTCGCCATCCGGCAGTGTCACTACACTGGGAAAAGCCGAAAAAAAACGCTCTGACCGATAGAGTGTTACATGCTGTTCAATGGAGACTGACACAATTCAACCCTAAAAACTGTTGTCGCCGTCCAGCATACGTCCGACACCGCCAAGAAGCGACCCTTCACCGCGATCCTTACCGCCCGACTGCGGCGCGGCCTGCAACATGCGACCAGCCAGTCGGCTAAAGGGCAAGCTTTGCATCCAAACGGTTCCCGGCCCTGTAAGGCGGGCAAAAAACACGCCTTCGCCGCCAAAGATCATCGACTTGATACCACCAACGCTTTCGATATCCATATCGACATCTGAAGTCATCGCGGCGAGACAACCGGTATCAACATGCAAAACCTCTCCGGGCGCCAGTTTGCGCTCGACGATCGTTCCTCCAATGTGAACGAACGCCCAGCCATCGCCGGTGAGTCGCTGCATGATAAAGCCTTCACCACCGAAAAGGCCCGTCATGATTTTCTTCTGGAAAGCTATTCCGATCTGCACGCCTTTTGCCGCTGCCAAAAAACTGTCTTTCTGGCACACCAGCTCACCACCAACCTCGTCAAGTTTGACAGCAATAATGTTGCCCGGAAACGGCGATGCAAAAGCGACTTTCGCCTTGCCGCCCCCCTCATGGGTGAACACAGTGGTGAAAAGGCTTTCTCCGGTGATAAGCCGTTTTCCTGCACCTAGCAGTTTGCCCATGAAACCGGCCTCCTGGCCTGATCCATCCCCAAAGACCGCACTCATCGTGACATCCTTGTCTTTGAACATCATGGTGCCAGCTTCAGCAACTGCAGACTCCCCGGGGTCGAGCTCAATCTCGACAAACTGCATCTCCGCGCCCTTGATTTCATAGTCAATGTCGTCCGCAATACCTGCACTTCGGCGATGACTTGTACGGGGAACCGAAGGAACCTGATTTACCATTTAACTCTCCAGTCGATTGTCAAAACAGCGGCACCAAACAGGAATAAATTATAGTCATGGCTTGACGAATCCCTGCAGCAACCGCACCTTTACACATAGAGTGTCGGGCATGGTCCGCAATGGCAATGATGTTTTTTTTAATTTCGGAGTATCAAAATCATGAAGGGTATTTTGTCGATCATCAAAGCGATGGGCAAATTCATCATTGGCCTGGGCGGCTTCACTATTGGCCTGCTGGTTATAATTGGTTTGGTTCTTACGGTCGCTTTAAGTAACCCTAACCCCCGGCCAACAGTACCGGATGGTGCTGTGCTTGTGTTGTGGCCGGAAGGTCAAATTGTGGAAATTGTTGAAGCACCGGACCCGCTGGCAGAATACTTCGATACATTTAACAGTCGCCCTGCCCAGACCAGCATCCATGATATCACGGCAGCGCTCAGACGTGCCAAAGACGATGCACGGATCAGCGCTCTTGCTATGGTGACCGACAATATGCAGGGTGCGGCGCCCAGCCATTTGCACGCCATTGCCGGTGCTGTCCGCGATTTCAAATCCAGCGGTAAAAAGGTTTACGCCATTTCCGCGTCCTACAGCCAGTCAGATTATCTGATTGCTGCTGAAGCCGACAAGATTTTCATGAATCCGCAGGGCAACGTGTTGCTAAACGGGTTTGGAAGATATCGCCTGTATTTCAAAAGCATGCTGGATAAAATTGGTGCCAACGTAAATGTATTCCGCGTTGGTACGTTCAAATCAGCGGTTGAGCCATACATCCGGGACGATATGTCTGAAGCTGCGCGAGAGGCAAACGTCGAATTTCTTGGGGCACTCTGGCAGCAGTATTCAGAGTCTGTATCGAGCGCACGTGGCTTTGAAACCGGCAAACTTGATCAGGATATTGCTGACATCTCCAGTAAATTAAGGAACGCAGGCGGTGACTTTGCTCAGTTAGCACTCGACACGGGCCTTATCGATGAAGTGGGCCCGCAATCGGTCTGGCGCGGGGAAATGATCAATGAATACGGCCCAAGCCGGTATGGCAACAGCTTTAAACAAATCCATTACCAGACCTACCTGGCAGCAACCAACCGCAGAGTAAACAGTGCAAACGAGATTGCCGTCATTACCGCGCAAGGTACAATTGTCATGGGAGAAGGTCCGGTAACTGTGGCTGCTGCTGACACAGTTGTGGGGCACATTCGAAACGCGCGAAGCAACCCTAAAACTGCGGCAATAGTGTTGCGTGTTGACAGTCCAGGCGGTTCGGCATTCGCGTCAGAACTTATCCGGCAGGAGCTGGTGGTCGCTCAAAATCAGGGTATCAAGGTCATCGCCTCGTTTGGTCCCGTTGCAGCGTCGGGCGGCTACTGGATATCCGCCACTGCGGACGAAATATGGGCCGAGCCGAGCACGATAACCGGTTCAATCGGTATATTCGGGGTCATCCCGACCTATGAAAACACTCTTGCGAAAATTGGTGTAAGTGCTGACGGCGTTGGCACATCCGCGCTTGCTGGCGCTTTTGATATTACCCGACCTATGAGCGAGCTGACAAAAGACCTGATCCAGCAAAGCATCGAATCCGGATACGAACAGTTCAAGGAACTCGTCGCCACTGGCCGCAATATGACCGTGGAAGACGTGGACAGAATTGGTCAGGGCCGGGTATGGATTGGCACCACAGCCAGGGAGCTGGGGCTTGTTGATCATCTGGGAGGGTTCGAGGATGCCCTGGATGCAGCAGCGCGCGCTGCCGGGGTAGAAGCGGACTATGCGCCTGTTTTCTATATGGAAGAGCCGGATAAACTAGATCAGTTTCTCGCTGATGTTCTGAATTCCACAGTAGGCGTCGGCGACGGGTTCAAACTTGGTGCTCAATCACCTGCCCTTCTCAAGGCAGCTGCCATGATTACAGAGGAGGCAGAGTTTCTGTTTAACCTCAATGACCCGACCGGGCGATATTTGATCTGTTTTGAATGCAAGGTGCGATAGGAAATGGCGAAGAAGAATGAGGCAGCAGTTATCAGGTCCGACGACGAATGGCGTGATCAGCTGACACCTGAACAATACTCCGTTTGCCGTTGCGGTGGCACAGAGCCTGCGTTTACCGGCAAGTACTGGGACACCAAAACACCCGGTGTATACGCGTGCATGGGCTGCGGTTCCGAATTGTTCGATAGCGAAACCAAGTATGATAGCGGGTCCGGCTGGCCCAGCTTCTGGGCTCCGATAGCTGATGGGCGTGTTGCCGAAAAAACCGACACCAGTTATGGCATGGTGCGAACCGAAATCGTTTGTGCCAAGTGTGAAAGCCATCTGGGTCACGTTTTTCCGGACGGTCCTCAGCCCACGGGATTGCGCTACTGTACAAATTCAGCGTCGCTTGATTTGATCGAACGAAACGACCAGTAAGTTTTGCGTTCGCTTTCATGCAACACCGGGTCGTCGATAACCTGCCTACCCATCAACCAGTGGTGACAATAGATATCCTGTAATTCAACATCACAGGAGCACACCATGACTCACCAACCAGAGACCATTCTCAGAATTGACAGCAGTGCACAGCATGCTGGCTCAACCACGCGGGAACTTACCAGCGAATTGATTGATGTACTTCGTCAACAAAGCGACAGTGAAATTGTCGAACGCGACGTTTCTCTTGGACTGCCTTTCGTTGATGCAGACTGGGTAAGTGCTAACTTTACGCCGGAAGAAGACCGCTCGCCTGCCCAGGCAAAAAAACTGTCGTTCTCTGACAGTCTGGTCAAAGAATTACAGCGAGCCAGCACCGTGGTCATAGGCTTGCCAATATATAATTTTGGTGTTCCCGCCAGTTTGAAAGCATGGGTTGATATGATCGCCCGGGCGCGCCTGACTTTCCGATACACCCCTGATGGTCCGGAAGGCCTTCTCAACGGCAAACGCGCCTTTCTCGTGGTGGCTTCTGGCGGAACGCCTGTCGGCAGTGACATTGACTTTGCCACAACATACATGCGTCATGCGCTCAAGTTCGTCGGGATCACAGATGTCACCATTATTGATGCCGGGGAAGCAGCACAGGGAGCTGACGCCGCAAAGGAGCGCGCACGAGGCCAAATCAGGGAAATTCACACAAGACTGGCTGCATGAGCTCTTTTTTGGCGGCTTCTCGCCGCCAAAACCAGCTGTCTCTGTTACAACTCGGTCAATCCCTGCAACACGATCAATCCGAGAACCGGCATCATAACAATGATATAGCTGAACCATATGATGCCCCCTTTGAAAAAGGACTTGATCCAGCCTTGTCCCTGACCCACCTTCAGCGCAATCCAGAGATAAGCTGAAGTTCCCCACCAAAACAGCGTAGTACCGGCTTCACCACCGTATCTGGGTACAACAACAATCAACGCCATGAACAACAGGAACAAAAAGCTGTGGAAATGAAGGGAAAACACCAGTTGATGCATATAGACCTGTGTTTTTTTCCAGTGAAACAGCCTTAGAAGCAACGCAAAGAATGGCATAAGTGCGAACATCGCAATCGGCAGCCAGTCGTTAAACAACTCGTTGAACTCTTGCGGGTTGCGCAAGGCTTTTGAGAAACCAATTGCTGCGTCTTTCATGAATTGCGGTACATCATCATCCTGCAAAATCTCGTCAATATCCGACTGTCGCAGGCCTGCATGCTCCTCGCCGGTGTCACTTACGAACATCGCCAGTTCGACACTATAGTCGCCCAGGTCAATGTTCACCCCGCCATCTTCATCTGGTGCTTCTGGCTCGGGCGGTTCGGGGTTAAGCGCCTCCGGATCGGGTGTTTCGGGTCCGTTAGTGCGCGCCTCTTCAGATGTTTCACCCGACGACGATTGAAGCCCTGAGGCAACAGGCTTTTCAACAGCGGCCTCAGCATCTGGTAAAGCAGGTGTTGTTTGTTCCGACAACACCGGTGTTTCCTCGCCAGCCGCAGTAACAGGATCAGGTTTGGCTATCTGTCCAATAAACTGTTCAAGCGCTTTTTCCGCCGCACTTACTTCTGCTTCTGTCAATTCACCAGCGGCCTCGCGTTCTTTAATTTCGGCCAGTCCCCGGGAAATTTCCTTTGCAAGCTCACGTTTTGCCAAATCGTCCATGCCTGATATGTCGAGATCAGGCTCGAGAAGACCCGGATTATTGGCTCTGATATCCTCCATGACCTCGGAAACCTGCTGCGCCCGCTCCGGGTTCGGAGTGACATTGATATCAAGGATCAGAACATCAAAAGCTTTGATGATCAGGAAAAACGAGATGGAGGTGATCAAATAAAGCCTGAGCGGTGGCACAAACCTGGCGCGGCGCCCCATCAGGTACGCGCGCGTTAGTCCACCGGGCACCAACACCAACAATACCAGAGACTTGAACATCCGACTGTCGATCGAAACAATATTGTCTAGAAGCTCGCGAAAAAACGTCCAGATCGGACGCCGGAGATCATCATCTTTCTGGCCGCAGACATGGCAAAACGGCCCTGTCAGCGGCACTTTACAGTTCATGCAGGTCTGCCCTGCCTCCACAACGTCATCTTCAAGCCGTCGATATCGACCTATTTCGCGTCTTTCGAGCGCGAGCCGCCTACGCCTCAGCGCTATGTTCCATTTTCGAATTAGCCGCTTCATAACCGCTTCCCCTGCATCGGACATGTGGAGCCGATAAGCGACTATAACAAAACAATATTCTCCAAACCAGCTTTCTGGTGTGCACCCTCATAGGGCACTCAAACACTATAACACGACTGACTTAGTTTCGCTGAGCGAGAACATGGTCTGCGACAAACGGATTGGTTTTTCGCTCCGCCCCGAATGTTGATAAAGGACCATGACCTGGAACAAATGTTACATCGTCCCCCAGCGGCCACAACTTTTCCTGTATCGCGGTCAAAAGTGTCTGGGTGTCCCCGCGCGGGAAATCTGTTCTGCCGACGGACCCTTTAAAAAGGACGTCCCCCACAAACGCGACGCGATGCTTGCGGTCAAACAGGATGACGTGACCGGGTGTATGGCCGGGCGTGTGGTAAACCTCAAGGGTTACGTTGCCAACCTTGACGGTATCGCCATCATTTAGCCATTCGTCCGGCTCACAGCACTTCAATCCGGCCATATTGTAGCTGGCCGCATGGTCTTCGATCTGATCAAGCCAAAACTTGTCTTCCTCGTGGGGTCCAATGATAGGCAGATCAAGCTTGGCTTTGATATCTGCAGCCCCCCCTGCGTGGTCAAGGTGCCCATGGGTCAACAAAAGCTTGGTAAGCTTGATACCCAGTTTCTCCACCTGTGCCAGCAATTTCTCGGGATCGCCTCCCGGGTCAACAAGCGCCCCTTCCATGGTTTCATCACACCAGATGACACTGCAATTCTGGGCAAAGGCCGTGACCGGCACGATCTGGGCTTTCAGCATGATCCAACTCCTGACTGTGAAGGCGCGACACTAGCGTGCACTGCATCATTTGAAAAGAGGCAGGTTGCCACCCCCGACAATCAATGCCCGTATACCGTTTTCAACTGAGATCAGGTAATCCGGCGCCGATGTCTATCGGGATAAAGCTGCTGGCAAAATGTACCACGGCTTCCCCTGTCTTTTTTTCAAAAAGTAGATTTGGCACCGGTGTAAATACTTTCATGATCTGCATCACCTGAGGGGGGCGGGCCGGATCATCAGCCTGGATTGGTACAGACAGACCCACTGTTGTTGTTCTTTCATCTTCAGGAGCGTTGGCAGTAACGGCCCAAACGGCAATACAGGGCTGCTCGACCAGACTGAACATCCGCGCGGAGCGGGCTTTTCTGTCGCTCTCTTCTGTAAGATCCAGATAGTTTCTACCTGTATAGTCATGGCCATAGATGTCGGTAAAAAAACTGCCGATGTATCTGCACCGGATATCTGTGTAGGAGCACATATCGAAAACACCGATACTGTGAAGGCCAGATTGTATCTGCTCCAGCTTTACATCGCTTTTCACAGGAACCATGCGCTGTCCCCGCCAGCTTTCCCAAGCCGACAAGAGGCTGCGGATTTCCGGATAATCGGCAATTTTCGGCAAGTCAAATGAGCATAACACGATCAGAGAGCCCCCAAAGCACGCTATAACAGTGCCAGATCAGTTTTTTGAACGCAAGCTGCGACAGACTGTGATGTGAGGGCTGATACTGGATGCGCGAGTCAAACTACTGGTAGAAACAGACCGTAATTCAATCGAGGCCAGAGCACCGATGCGGGCCAAAGTGGCCAACGGAAATGCGCAGGTGCCCTGGCTTTCCGGTTATCGCGTCAGTCTGCTATATATCTCTTCTTTTAAAAAACTGTCTGTCTTTTGGTGCGCGCCGCGCTGGTTATAGTCCGTTTTTGTGATAACGACTGCAAGATCATGTGCAGGCATGACAACCACGCGGTTACCACCATTTCCGGACATGTAATAGTCCTCATAGCGCGCCCCCGAAATTTCATAGGATGACAGCCACCATAAATAGCCATACTCAACACCTTGATCGCTGCGGGCAACCACACGCGACTTAACCGCTTCTTCTGTCCATGCTTGCGAGAGAACGCGTTGCCCCTGATAGACGCCCCCATTCCGATGCATCTCGGCGAATTTGGCGAGGCCACGTGCTGTCAATGACAAGCCGCCGCTTTTGTGTGCCTGACCCAATCCGTTCTCCGACCACCCAAAAAGCGTGATACCCAGTGGTTCAAAAAACTTCATATTTACATAATCCTGAAACGTCGTGCTGGTAGCTCGTTCTACCGCTTGCCCGGCCATCTCAACACCAGAAGAGCAATAGGCAAACACACGTCCATATTTTGCCGTTGCGGGCTTTTCCGACCAACCCGGGTAGCCTCGAATGGGTAAATCCCAAAAGAAAGACGCCCAGTCTTCAACACTGTGCATGCGGGATTCGGTGCCGCGGGAGGAACGGTTGCTGTCATCACAATCAAGCACGCCGCTCATGGTGATCATGTCTTCAATCGTCATGGCATCCTTGCGTGGGTCCGGATTATCAAACGGGGCAACATCAGCAAACAGGCTCGCGGCAGGCGTATCTACACTCAATACCCCATCGTCAACTGCAGCACCGACCGCCATCCCGGTAATGGTTTTGGTAACGGACCGGGTATTGTGCAAGCTGTCGACAGTAGCGCCGTTAAAATAGCCTTCATAAACGATTTGTCCGTTCTCCATGACAAGAATGCTCGTAATGGTGCCATAGGTGCCTTTGCGAACGTTCTCTTCAAGCGTGCTGATGTTGTCCCACCGGTCATTCGCCGCCAGCGGTTGCGTCGCGCAGGCCAGTATTCCCAGCGCAATGAATGGTCTTTTCATGAAGCTCTCCTTAAATTCGGCTGTCGAAGCAGCGATTATGGGACAACTCTGGCGATACAACTGTGTTTGGTCACTTGAAGAAAGTTGAATTTTCTTGAAGCCTATCCCTTCAATGAGGTTTAGACTTCCCACCATGCGTTATAGCCTTGAAGACTTGTTGATCGACACCGAAGCCCGCGCGGTCCACCGTGGTCGTGTGACTATCACATTGCCTGACCTGAGCTTTGACGTGTTGGTGAAACTGGTCGAAACAGCACCAGAACCCGCAAGCCTGACAGAACTTGCCAGCACCGCCTGGCGCGCAGGGTACGTCAGTGATGAAACGATTGCCCAGCGCATTGCTCTTCTGCGAAAGGCTCTGGGCGACACTCCAAAAGCTCCCGTCTATATTCGTACAGTCCGCGGGGCCGGGTATGCCATTGCAAGCCCTGTTCGGCCTGTCACGACGGATACCTCATTCGCTACCCCCCGATTTATCAATCGCCTGTACGCCATCGCAGCCATGGCAGGAATGCTGGCTCTGCTTGTGGGGTTTATCCTGTTTTCCCAAACTCGGGGTGCCGATCCAAAAACCGCTACAGCCTTCTTGGAAGACAATCAGTTGTCTTCTGTTGCGATCCTTGTTGAACGCGCGCGGACACAATTGGGCCTGCATCAGGCGCGAGAAACAGAGCGCGCTATCTCAATGCTGCGCGACGCCCTGCGGCAGGCACCGGATGATTTTGACGGACGGCTAACTCTAAGTTTCGCTCTCTCGACAAAAGCGACCAAATTTGGCGGGGATGCATCTGCAGAAAAAGAAGCAGAAGCTCTTGCCCGTGCCCTGATTGACGAACAGCCCGACAATAGCAACACATGGTCTGCTCTGGCTTATGCTCTCGGGTCGCAGGGCCGGATCGACGAAAGCCTGCATGCCTATCAATATGCCTATCAACTCAACCCGCAAAATGCGCCTGCCATATCCAGTGCCGCTTACACACAATTCCTTCGAGGGGAACTGCATCAAGCCCTGCTCCTGGAAGCCCGCGCAAAGCGAGTGGGCGGGGCGTCGCGCTACGCTGAAATTCAGATCGCGCAAATTCTGGAACTCATTGAGCATCCGGCAGCCGGAAAGTGGCATTTGAGAGCCCTATCTCTCAATCCCAGTCAGGTTGTTATTCTAGGTGAGATTGCCAGGTCGCACTTGCGTCAGGGAAACCCGCATGGTGCGCTCGAAATACTCGACCAGGCAGAGGACGATGATCAATATGCGCCTCAAATATTGCAGTTGCGCGGTCGTGCCCTGATCAAGCTGGGGAACTTTGACAAAGCTCGCCTGTTTCTGGAAGCCGCCGGTAATGATGTGCTTTACGACATGGCCGCGTTTAACGCTGTAACTGGCTACCCTGATCAGGCAGAAGAACTGCTTCTTCCCGCCAACCTTTCGAAACTCGAAGCTGACCCCTCTGCGGAAACACGCGTTCAATACGCAGAAATCGCCGCAGCCCTTGGGCAGGCAGACATGGCGATGCGGTTTCTGGCGCAAGCGGTCAATCTCGGCTGGCGGGACACAAACTGGCTGAAACAATCTCCGTTTATTGGTGCTCTTATGACATCATCTGAAGGACTTCAAATTGAAAGCCGAATAGCTCGGGAAATAATGGCGCAACGCCAGCTTATTGAGGGCACGGAAGACCTTGCAGCCATGCTCGACCAATGACTTCATGCACAAATGCGCCTTCCAGTGGATAACACCTACCGACCACAAGGTTGAGTACTTACTGTGAAGTCGCAATCAGTTACTCATAAGCCAGCCAGAAGCTGACATCCAAAGTTCAGATGCACGGATTAAGCATGGTATCAGAAGAGATGGCTGGGGCGGCAGGATTCGAACCTGCGAATGCCGATACCAAAAACCGGTGCCTTACCACTTGGCGACGCCCCACCATGGGTGTGCGCGGTTTGTAAAGAAACTGACCCATACTGTAAAGCCCTTTTTTGCCCGGAAGGAACAAAATCTGACACTGGTCAAAAACGCAGGGAAATACGGCAGAAATCAATCCCGTTTTTTGCGCAAAAACAGTCGTAATTTTAGCGTTTAGCCGCCAATCTCATCAGCCATGACCCACCATTGCGGCATTTGTTCTCGAACACGACGGGCAACGGCTTCCGCGGCCTGTTTGTCATGGTACAGGGCGAATACCGACGCCCCGCTGCCGCTCATGCGGACAAGCTCACTTTGGCTATTCAAACGGAGAAATCGTTCCACTTCCATGATTTCCGTGCACATGCGAGCTGCAGCGTCCTGAAGACTGTTCCCCGTCAGTACATCGATCATGGACAAATCGTCAACCACGCTAACCAGGTCGGTGATACTCACGTCAACGATCGGCAACCTGCGTTCTTCCCTAAAAGCTTTGAAGTTGGAAAAAACATCTGATGTGGAAACCTGTTTCAAGGGATTCACAATAACGACACCTGCGGTCCAGGGTAGCGTAACCGGTGTAAGCTTTTCGCCAATACCTTCCACAATACTTGGTCGGCTATGAAGGCACGCGGGCACATCTGCCCCAATGGAGAGAGCTATCTCTTCAACGGTCTCGGCACCCAAGTTCAAATTCCATAGAGCACTTAAACCGATCAAAGCCGCTGCCGCGTCTGCAGACCCCCCGCCGATACCTGACGCGACAGGCAGGTTCTTCTCAAGCTCAATGGAGCCGGTGCAGTTTACACCTGCATGGTCTGCGAGCGCGTGTGCAGCCTTCCAGATCAGATTGTCGTGGTGGGGAACACTTTCAAGCTGGTCCTTGAAATGCCCGGTGATCTTCAGATCAAAATTATCAGATGGATGAAAGCGCAGCAAATCCCCACGGCGCGTAAACACGAAGAGGCTTTCCAGAATATGATATCCGTCATCACGGCGGCCTGTGATATGCAAAAACAGGTTTAGCTTTGCTGGCGCGCGAACAAAAAAACTGCCATCAGCTCCCTGGTTCACGCGGTCTTGAAACAATGCAGTCAAATTAAGAATCCTCGGGCAGTCCCATGTCCATCTTGTGGATCAACTCCGCAAGCTCATCAGCCTCCGGCTCGCTGTCAATTGCATGCTGCCACTGGAACCGTGCCTCAATAAAACGCCCAACACGCCAATAGGCGTCTCCCAGATGATGGTTGATTGTGACGTCGTCGGGTTCCATCCGTACCGCTTTTTCCAGCAGTGTGACAGCTTCTTCATAGTCGCCAGTCAGATAGTTCACCCAGCCCAGACTATCGATGATGAAGCCATCTTCGGGTCGCTGTTCGACCGCTTTCTCAATAAGACCTTTTGCCTCTTCCACCCTGACACCGCGATCAATCCAGCTGTAACCCAAATAGTTGAGCACACTGGGTTCTTCCGGACTTAGTTCAAGTGCCTGCAGAAAATCAACTTCAGCTTTCGGCCAGTCTTTAGACTGTTCGTAACTCACGCCGCGCGCAAAATAGGCGAACCAGTCAGGCTGGCGCGCATCGATGTTCAGTTCAATCGCTCTGCTGTAATGCAGAATTGCCTCGGGAAAATCCTTGCGTTCGCGCAGGATATCTCCCAACGAAACCAGCAGTGAAGCCTGCTTCGGGTTGTCGGTCAGAGCACTTCGCAGGGCACTTTCCGCCTCGGCAACGCGCCCAGACCTGCGCAGCGCATTGATGCGCCTTTCCTGCGCAAGGCGACGCAGGCCACTCGCTTCCGGGACGGCCTCATAGACTTGTGCAGACGCTTCCGGATTGTCCATCTGATCCATCAGGTTTCCGAGCATAAAATATATGTCGGCAACTTCAGGGGTCAGGTAGGATGCGATCCTCAGATAAATAACAGCCGCTTGCGGCGAGCTACCCCGGGAAAATTCGCTGGCGAGACGATAAAACATGCCACCAACCGCACCTCGCGGGTCTGCATTTGTTTGGCTGGGGGGGCGGCCCGCAGCAATCAGCATACCTTCACGCAAGAGGAACCGGTTATTTGCAAAACGCTCGGCCTGCTTACCCAGAAAAGAGCGCGCTTCATCGCGCCGACCAGTACGCGCCAACATATGAGCGTAGGCCACAAAAGGCTGCAGTGATACAGGTTGTGACGCGTTTGCAAGCTGCAGATACTGTTCCTGTGCCCGATCATAATTCTGCAGATGATCCAGCATGTAAGCCCGGTGCTCGTCTGCGATCGGCTTAAGGCGCTGATCAACCATCATTGGCGCCAAGGCACCTTCAGCAGCCGCAAAATCTTCTTCTGCAACATAGGTCCAGCTAATCAAAAGCGGTGTCATCAAGCCGCCAAAGCCGGACATTTCCGACACGTCAAGCCGGTCTCTGACTTCCTGCCAGTCTTCTCTCTTGAAAGCCTCCAGCACATAGAGAATGGACACAAGGTCGTCTTCGTTTTCGGTACCGGCTCTTTGCGCAATATCGACCGCAATCTCTGCAGCCGCGTCCATACGGCCGGCGTACAGCAATTGGAAAAAGGCCCGGTCGGCAACGAACGCGCTGTCCGGGTCTGCTTCCAAAGCTTTAAGATAATAGGATGCGCTGTCCGCAAACGAAGAGTTTTGCTGCGCCAGAGTGGCGGCCACAAATGGTGCGAACTGGCTGTTTTCCTCACCTTCACGGGAAAACTCGCTGTACAGTTGCCCCGTTACGGGTGCGTAACGGCTATCTGGCGCAGACGTGCTACACCCTGCAATCATCAGTGCGACAGGCAAATATCTAAGAAACGGCGCCATTAACGGCTTCCTCAACTAAAAACAACTCTATGATACCGTATCACATATTTGGGTAATTCGGTCCACCGCCGCCTTCAGGCACTACCCAGTTAATATTTTGCGTGACGTCTTTGATATCGCAGGTTTTGCAATGCACACAGTTCTGCGCGTTGATCTGCAACTGCTGCTCACCCTCTTCGCCGATAAACTCATACACCCCAGCCGGGCAGAAGCGCTGCTCGGGGCCAGCATAGTTGGCAAGGTTCACCTGCACCGGCACAGTTTCATCCTTGAGTGTCAGATGAACTGGCTGATCTTCCTCATGATTTGTGTTCGACAAAAAGACCGACGTCAATTTATCGAAACTGATCACACCATCCGGTTTCGGGTAATCGATAGGTTTTGCATCTGTAGCTTTTTTCGTGGCTTCATTGTCTCTGTGCTTGTGCTTCAGCGTAGGCATCAGTTTGCCAAGGCCAAAAGTGTTCATCCACATATCGAAACCGGAATAGAGCGTACCGATCTTCACGCCAAACTTGCTGAGCGCCGGACGAGCGTTCCGAACCTTATGCAGATCTTTGTAAATCCAGCTGTCCTTGAACGCCTGCTCGTAGCTGGTGAGTTCAACTTCACCATTTGACCCGGCCGCAAGTGCTGAAAACGCGCTTTCTGCAGCGAGCATGCCTGATTTCATCGCATTGTGACTGCCCTTGATGCGGGGCACATTCACAAAGCCTGCCGCACAACCGATCAGAGCGCCACCGGGGAAATACAGTTTGGGCACGGACTGCAAACCGCCTTCGTTGATCGCACGTGCGCCGTACGATACGCGGCGGCCACCCTCGAGGATTTCACGAACCGCAGGATGCGTTTTATAGCGCTGCATCTCGTCAAACGGAGAAAGATAGGGGTTTTCATAGTCCAGGGTAACCACAAAACCGATGGCAACCTGATTGTTTTCCTGATGGTAGATAAAGCCACCACCAGCCGTGTCATTATCAAGCGGCCACCCCTGCGAGTGGATAACGCGGCCGGGGACATGCTTGGCCGGATCGATATCCCACAGCTCCTTGATCCCAATACCATATGTCTGGAATTGGCAGTCTTCCCGCAAAGAAAATTGCTCTTCCAGCTGTTTCGAAAGCGAGCCACGGCAGCCTTCCGCAAACAACGTATATTTTGCGTGCAATTCCATGCCCGGCTCATGGCTTGCCTTGGGCTCGCCGTCACGGCCGATGCCCATGTCGCCTGTGGCAACGCCTTTGACCCTGCCATCTTCATGGAACAGCACCTCTGCGCCCGCAAACCCCGGGTAAATCTCGACACCCATGGCTTCTGCCTGCTCACCAAGCCAGCGCGTCAGATTGCCGAGAGATGTGGTATACATACCATTGTTAGACAGAAGCGGCGGCATAATGAAATGCGGTAAGGACTTTTTGTCGGTTTCTGTAAGCACCCAATGCTGGTTGTCGACCACCGGCGTATTCAGCGGTGCGCCTTTTTCTTTCCAGTCCGGAATGAGTTCATTCAGTGCAAGCGGATCAACGACAGCTCCAGAGAGGATATGCGCGCCGATCTCCGACCCTTTTTCAATGACGCATACCATTAATTCATGGTCTTTTTCCTGCGCAAGCTGCATCAGGCGGATTGCTGCAGACAGGCCAGCAGGGCCACCACCAACAATCACAACATCAAACTCCATGGATTCACGTTCCATGACCGGCTCCTTGTCTTAACGGGGCGTTGCAGCCCGAAACTAAACTTCTCTGAGGCCTAAACTGGGCCAACTGCTTGTGTTTTCAAGTCTTATGCCCGCCGGTAGCGAAAACGTCAAACACTTGGAAGAGACGAGTGCCAGTGCCTTCGTGTTGCCACCGACTGGAGTTCGACGGGTTTTGACAAATTTTTGATGCATTTTTAACGCAATGACCTCTATTATCAGAAATCAAACAAACAAAAACAAAATCCAGACAGCCCTGACGCCATGAATGCAAAAGACACGGACACAGCAGACCATAAAGCGCTTTTGGCGTGGCAAATTGCCATGGGCGCAGATGAAGCTATTGACGACGCAGTGATTGACCGCTTTTCCACGTCAGTAGCGTCGGTGGCTTCGGCCGGTCAGGCTGCGGCGCAGGCGAAACAGTCTACAACACCTCTGACACAAGGACCAAAGCCCGTTGCCGCACGACCCGTACAGTCAATTGCTGGTGGTAGCGCGGAAAGCGCGACAACCGCAGCGCAGGCTGCGCAAACGTTGGCGGAGCTGCGTGAAGCCATGCAGAATTTTGATGGTGGCTTGCTGAAACGATCTGCGAAAAATCTGGTGTTTTCTGATGGCGTTGCTGGCGCACCAGTCATGATCGTCGGAGAAGCACCAGGCGCTGATGAAGACAGAGAAGGAAAGCCGTTTGTCGGTGTATCGGGCCAGTTACTTGACAAAATGCTTGTTGCTGCAGACATGAGCCGGGAAACAAACGTATATATTTCAAATATTTTGCCGTGGCGCCCCTTGGGCAACCGCGCACCCGATGATGCGGTCACGGCCATGTGCCTGCCATTCATTCGCCGACATATCGAATTGGCCAGGCCAACCATGGTGTTAATGCTTGGTGGCGTTTCCGCAAAAGCGCTACTTGGTACAACCGAAGGCATAACGCGCCTGCGAGGAAAGTGGAAGAGTTTGTCCATTGCCGGAGAAAACATCCCTGCCCTGCCAATATACCACCCGGCCTATCTGCTGCGGCAACCTCATCTAAAAGGCCTGGCATGGCGCGATTTTCTGGCCGCAAAACATAAACTTGCAGACACAGTGTCATGAACAACATTGCCCTGCTCCGACTAATCGCATCTTTGGCTCTGTGGGCGTGGTTACTGACACCAATGGCCTATGGCCAGCAAACCGAACTACCGCAAATACTGTCCCAGGAGGATATCAAAAGATACCAACGCGTCTTTGAACTGCATCAACAAGCCAAATGGAAACAGGCAGACCGCTTGATCAAGCGGCTTGATAACCCGATACTGATGGGACACGTTACATTCGAAAAGCTGATGCATCCAACCGGATACCGAAGCAACTATAATGAGCTCGCCGCCTGGATGAAGCGGTATGCCGACCACCCCAATGCATGGCGAGTGTATCGTCTGGCAAAACGCCGTCAAGGCAAGGCGAGAGCACCAAGAACACCGGAAAAAACCCGGTACCCCGGCGTTACAGGCCAATCTGCCTTGCCCAAGCCAACGCTCCCGCGGCGCAGCAGACTGGAACGCAAGGCTGTCACAACCTTTTTTGCCAACGTCCGACGATATGTCAGGCGCGGAACCCCAGACCGGGCAGAAAAGCGCTATTGGGCAATGGACGCGCGCGGACTTCTTGTCGCCCACGAAAAAGCGGAAGCACTCGAACGCATTGCCGCCAGCTACTATTATGAAGGGGATGATTTTCGCGCGATGAAATTAAGCGAACTGGGTGCGAACTTCTCACGGGAAATCGTGCCTCAGATCGACTGGATTGCGGGGCTTTCCAACTGGCGCACCGGCAACCTGGAAGCCTCGTATCTTCATTTTGATGCTCTGGCGAACTCGGAACGTGCCAGGGACTGGCTTCTGGCCGCCGGGTCCTACTGGGCGGGCAGAGCCGCGATGAGGCTTGGTAACGCTGATCAGGCAATTGAGCATTTCAAGACAGCGGCAACTTTTGTTGAAACCTTTTATGGACTAATCGCTTCCCGGCAACTCGGTATCAAGCCATCGATTGACTGGTCGGTGCCGCCACTGCAGCAAGCCTCGGCAGATCGATTGCTGAAGTATCCGGCGACCCGGCGCGCCATCGCGTTAGCCGAAGTAGGCCGTGACGATGTGGCTGATGAGGAGATGCGGCTTTTGTGGGGGCGCGAGGGTGTTACAGTACAAGATGACGTCCTGGCCTTCGCGACAGCATTAAACCTGCCAGCAATACAAATTCGGCTGGGCCGCGCGGGTGGCACAGGCGAGCCTGCACCAATTGCAACACGTTATCCGATGCCAAACTGGCAGCCGGCGGGCGGTTTCACCGTGGACAGGGCAATGATTTTCGCCATGGTGCGTAAGGAAAGTGACTTTCGAAGTCGGGCAAAAAGCAGGGTCGGTGCGGGCGGCCTGATGCAGGTGATGCCTGCAACAGCAAGCTATATCACCAAAAACCGCGCTTTGTTGAGGCGTAATCGCAGTCAACTTTATGAGCCGGAATTCAATATCGCGCTTGGCCAGCAATACATCGAATACCTGCTGGAAACGGCCTATGTAGAAGACAATCTTTTAATGGCGCTTGCAGCCTACAACGGAGGCCCCGGCAGCCTTCTGGGCTGGCGGCGCGAGGTGGACTTTGGCGTTGATCCGCTTTTGTTTATTGAAAGCATCAGTTTTTATGAAACCCGGAACTATATAGAGCGCGTTATGGCCAACCTCTGGCTATATCGTATGCGCCTCGGCCAGCCGACACCAAGCCTGGACACTCTGGCTTCCGGCGCCTGGCCTACTTTAAATTATCTGGATACAGAAGAGACGCCAACCGCGATGCGACGAGCGATCAACCTGACGAGCAACCAAACGATTGTGAGTGCTGATGATTGACGAAAGCCGAGACTTTATTCCGGTAAATTTCGGAATAATGACCATTTCCGATACACGAACGACCGCAGATGATAAATCTGGCGATACTTTGTGCGCGCGTGTTGAAGCTGCAGGCCATGTCATACAAAATCGCACCATTGTTAAAGATGATAAAGCAGCAATCACCAGACAGCTGAAGAAATGGATTGATGATGATACCATTCAGGTGATTGTATCGACAGGCGGCACCGGCATTACCGGGCGAGATATCACGCCCGAGTGCTTTGAGGCACTGTATACCAAAGCGATTCCGGGATTTGGCGAATTGTTTCGCATGCTGTCGTACGATTTGATCGGTACCAGCACCATTCAAAGCCGCGCGACCGGTGGAATAGCCAATACCACACTTATGTTTGCCCTACCCGGTTCAACCGGTGCGGTAAAAGATGGCTGGGACAAAATTCTGGCAACACAACTGGATAACCGCTTCCGTCCCTGTAACTTCGTCGAGTTGATGCCCCGCTTTGGCGAGGTTTAACATTTCCGGCATAAAGGCGACGGCTTGTAGCAATGCCGTGAGCGGCAAATTTCCTCTTTCCTCAAAAGCTTTGCTCTTCTAGGGTTGATTTGAACAATCATAACAAAGCTGGCATCTGCCTGCCACACAGTTCGGGGGAATAGTGTGTTGAAACTCAATCGGCTATTGGTGGCCGCCTTTGCGGCGCTGACAATCAGTGGCGGCGTATTTGCCCAAGACGGCGAAGGGTCTGCCTTCCGGCAGGTCACAGCCAACGCAATCAGCGTTTTCAGTGATTTCGTCTTCAGCGAAATTACACTTTTAGGCGCACAAATGCCCTGGATTGTCGTGTGGATGGGCGCCCCGATGTTCCTTCTTACGGTCTATTTTGCTTTTATAAACCTTCGCAGCTTCAAACAGGCATCGAAGATCGTGCGCGGTCATTATCATGACGATACAGCGCCTGGCGAAGTCACGCAGTTTCAGGCTCTGTCGACTGCCCTTTCGGGCACGGTTGGGCTTGGCAATATTGCGGGGGTCGCCGTAGCTATTTCTATTGGTGGTCCGGGCGCAACCTTCTGGATGATCATCATTGGCTTCTGTGCAATGAGTCTGAAGTTTGCAGAATGCACGCTGGCCGTAAAATACAGGGATGTCCGGCCTGATGGCACGGTGGCTGGTGGTCCAATGTACTATTTGGAACGTGGCCTGAAAGCGCGCGGCTGGGGGAAAATAGGCAAAACGCTTGCATGGACATATGCGATTTTGGCGTTCCCCAGTATTTTACAGGTCGCACAGGTCAACCAGTCCTTCGAAGCAATTTCATTCGTCACCGGCTACGGTTCGGAAGCCAGCGGCTGGGCTTACGGCGTAATCCTTGCTGTATTGACCGCCATTGTCATTATTGGTGGTATCCGTTCTATCGCGGGCGTTACGGCCAAGCTGGTGCCATTAATGGCGGGCGTCTATGTCGCGGGTGCCCTCGTCATAATCCTGGGCCATATCAACGAGGTACCGGCAGCATTTGTCACAATCTTTGAAGGGGCGTTCAACCCTGACGGCGTACTTGGCGGCATCGCTGGCGTCATCATCATCGGGATGAAGCGAGCCGTGTATTCTACCGAGGCCGGCCTTGGCTCCGCTTCAATGGCGCACGCAGCAGCCAAGACAAACGAGCCTGTTTCCGAAGGCATGGTCGCGTTGATGGAGCCCTTCATTGATACTGTTCTGGTTTCAACCATGACGGCACTGGTAATCGTTATCACAGGTAATTATGTCGTTGGCCAGGAAGTACAGGGCATTTCCATGACTTCCGCAGCGTTCGGCAGTGTCATCAGCTGGTTCCCGATTGTGCTCGCGCTGGCAGCTTTCCTTTTCGGGTTTTCCACCATTATCAGCTGGGGCTACTACTCCAGCAAAGTATGGGAGTTTATTTGGGGTGGCAGCGAGCGATCGATGAATCTCTTCAAAATTACTTATTGCGTTCTTCTGGTTCCCGGAGCCGTCTGGAGTGCGCAGGAAGTCTATGACCTGATGGACAGCATGTTCTTCCTGATGGCAATCCCAAACATCATCGGCATCTATTTGATGGCGCCCGAGCTTAAGCGTGACCTTCAAGACTACCTGGCGCGCATCCGTTCAGGCGAAATCAAAGAAACATGATAAACTCATCCTATCAAACAGATAACGGGACGCACGCACCATGAAACTTTTGAAAAGCCTGATTTTTGTCGTTTTTTTGGTGGCACCCGCCACATACGCAGATGATAAGGACGACATTTCTGCGGTACTCGATAACCTGCATGATGCAGCGTCAAAAGCAGACTGGGACCGCTATTTCGCGCTCTATACCGACGATGCGATATTTCTGGGAACGGATGTGACAGAACGCTGGGACAAACCCACATTCCAAGGCTACGCGGGCGCTTCGAATGGCTGGACCTACGATATGACTGAACGTAACATAGACATGACCCCCGACGGCGACCATGCCTGGTTTGATGAAAACCTTATGAACGAGAAATATGGCACAAGTCGGGGAACCGGGATACTGATTCGCACCCCAGATGGTTGGAAAATTGCTCAGTATCATCTCGTCTTTCCCATACCCAATGACCTTGCTGCCGGAATCACACAGCAGATTCAAACATTTGAAGCGAGACAAAAATCAGGCCAGAATTAGGTCAGTTAACTTGTCTTGTAATTGAGCCTTTTGCCTCTCATCATTGAAGTCGGCTAACAAACCGCCGATGCTGAGAGGAGGCCTCAAATGCCCCTGTCCGGTGTATTGGAACAGTTGTTCAATTATTGGAAATCGCTCCCGAGAGAGGGGGACAACCTGCTGCCAGCGCGGCGGGACCTTCTTCCGACCGACCTTCGTGACGTTATGCCAAGGGTCAGCCTCCTCAAGCGCCACCAGCGCTATCAGGTTCATGTGTCCATGATCGGCACAGCAATCAACACAGGCTGGCGCTCACCCTTTATCGGCATGAACTCTTTTGATCTTACCAGCCCCAGCATGCGGGAAAACAACGCGAAGCTTTATGCGTCGGTTCTGGACCAACCCAGTGGCGCACTGCTGACGGAGAATATTGCTACAAAGAATGGCCAGCAACGGTGCATGCACTCGCTCTATCTGCCTCTGGCGGACAATGCGGGAGGCGCAAATTATATTATTGGTTGCTCAGCCTATCGCCGCAAACCTTGCTTCAGCACAACGAACGAAAGACTGATAACCGCTCACGACCACGTCATGGACGTGGAATTCATTGACCTTGGCACCGGCATACCTGCTGTGGAGTTCGAGAAACTGGACCAATCCGACCGGCCTGCTCTTAGCATGCACTGGTGGAACCGGTTTTTACCCGACTGGAAGCGGCCGAAATCATTCGCCCGTGATGCTGACGGGCATAGGAAACCCAAACAGGAAAACGCCTGGACTGTATCGCCAGACGATAAGCCAACCCGCCGATTGGACGCATGACCGAACACTCAGTTGCGGATCTATTCAATTGCTGATCCGCTCCGCCATCCTGAACAGTTTGTTCGGGAAAAACCGCTTGAGTAAAAGAGCTTTCATTTCAACACCTTCGCCAACCGGGATTTCGTATTTTCCTTTTTCGAATCCGCTCATGATCACTTTTGCGCATTTCGTAACATCCATGCCACCCGCAATGTTTTTGTCCATCTCGCCAAAAACAGAACCGTCTCCCTTGAGCGCATTCTCAGATATCGCTGTGCGTATATAGCCCGGTGTGATGGTTGTTACCCGGATACCATTTCGGGTAACTTCGGTTCTCAAGGCATCGAAAAAGCCCATCATTGCATGCTTGGCCGCACAGTAGCCTGTTCGTTTTGCAGCACCAATTTTACCGGCCACCGACGCAGTCACTGCCAAATGCCCGGAACCACGCCTGATCATCAGAGGCAGAACCTGTTTGGTAAGCGCAATCTGGCCAAAGACATCAACTTCAAAAAGCTGCCGGTATGTGGCCATGTCTGTATCAACACATAGCGACCGCTGTGAGATGCCGGCATTGTTGAACAACATGTCAATGCGCCCCCATTTCGCGTCAGCTTCACTCACTTTGGCCGGCATTGCCGCTTCATCTGTAACGTCAAGCGTCAGAACAAAGACGTCATCATCACCAGCACCGCGCGCAACGCATGCTTTTTTAACCCGTTCAAGTTCAGGAGCGCGGCGAGCAGACAAAATCAGTTTAGCGCCCTTTTCCGCCATCTCGCAGGCGACAGCCTCGCCTATACCGGATGATGCTCCGGTAATCCAAACCACTTGATCCTTAAACATGGCGCTTCTCCCTTGTGTCTTTGCCAACCCGGCCATAGGTTAATGAGCTAGGCTGAATTGTCATATCTTCAATTTAGCAATTGTATTCACGCTTTATAGAGTCAATCTAATATCCATGGCAGTACCCCCCATAAAGATAGCCCATCTCCTGCAATACAGTGTTGAAAGGGCTTCAACACGCTGGCAAATGCTGGCGCTGCTGGCAACGCTTAACGGTGCACTTACCAGTCTTGTGTTCGGGCCAGCCTATATGGTCATGGACCAGGTGATGTCTGTTGCAGGCACGGAGGCTGACGGAAGCAGTACCGGCAATTCGGCCATGGATGTGCTTTCAGATGGTTTCTCGACCCTAATATGGGGTCATATCGCCGTCACCCTGATCAACGCCGCCCTGTTGGTTCCCTGGGCACGCGCGATTGCCTCCAATGACCTGATACCCGTTGGTGGCAGCCCCGGAGCCCTCATTCAAAGGTCTTTTCGGGCATTCTTCCATTTGCTGCTCGCCAGCATTTTAACCGGCATCGCCATCGTTGCTGGTGGTTTCATCCTCTTTTCTCTCGCAAATACCGTTGGTTTTTTAGCCATGGTACTGGTGTTGGCTGGCGGGTTTTCACTTGTATGGATATCAGTGCTGGTCAATGCGATCGCTAACTTTTGTGTTCTCTGCGAGGCTCAGGATAAACCTTTGACATTGGCCACCGGCTGGCAGGTCCTGAAACCGAATGCCAGCCCCGCAGCAGCAACCCTGGCTTTGTTTTGGGTTGCCTCAATGATCGGATCAATACTGATCGGCGGCCTGTTGGGAGACGCTGGTAATACCTTCTACCGCTTCTCGCTCATGATCAGCAGCACATTCAGCTTCGCAGCAACAGCCATGCATATTTCCGGACTTGCGTTCTTTGACAACAACAAGCGGTAGGGCCACAGGCTTCAGTCTTTTTTGTTCATCGTCCAGCTAAAAACCGGTTTGCGTTTTTCAAGAAAGGCTTTCACGCCCTCGCAAGCATCCACCCCATCATGAGCATCAAGGAACATGGCTTCGGACTGGTCATCATCGTCAACCTGCCCGTCCAGAATGCGCTGGATTGTTTGCTTGATGCCATACAGTGAAAATTGCGACAAAGAGGCCATGTGCCTGGCAAACTCCAATACGTCGTCGGCTAACTCCTCCGCTAAAACCCGGTGATCAATCAAGCCCATCTCCAGGGCTTCGGTTGCGTCCACCAACCGTCCCGTGAATAGCATGGATTTGGCATTTGCAACCCCCACGAGGTCCAGCAGCTGTTTGGTGTCATTGAGTGGATAGACCAAACCAATTTTGGCGGGTGTAATTCCAAAACGGGCACCTTCAGCGCCAAACCTGAAATCACAGTGAATTGCAAGGCCGCAACCACCACCAACACACGCCCCGGAAATCTGGGCAATGGTTGGTTTGTTTGCACGAGCCAGCGAACGCTGTGCAGCGCGAATAGCCTGTCGGTTCATTTCGCGGCGCCCCGGATCGCTAGCAATAATCTCCAGCTCTGCCAAATCCGCCCCTGCCGAAAAAGCCTTTTCATCTGATGAGCAAAGCACAATCACACGGACATCAGCGGCTGCATCAAGCGCATGGACTGCTTCTGCAACGCGCTGCCACATTACAAGCGACATGGCATTGCGCTTATCGGGACGGTTGAGAACAATACGCCCAATAGCTCCTTCTATCGACGCAAAAACCGCTGAGGCAGTATCGTAAATATCTGACATAAATGAACTTTCTCTAGAACAACGAGTGTTGCCGGATGGATTCTGCAGGCTCAAGGCACTGCGGATCATCAAAACGAACGTTGTTAACGCGCATATTGACCCCCCGCCAATGGAAGACCCGTTCAGAAACCCAATCGAACCCCTTCAGGAAACCGCGTGGCAACGGATCATGGGGCTGCAGCCAGTCTGCGTACCTGTTGTGCGGCACCACAAGCGGGCGCCGATGATGCAGACTTTTCATCGGACCTTTGGTCGACGACGTGACTACAGCCATTGTTTCAAGCCAGCTGTCGCCCCCGGGTCCGTGCCATGTGGACCAGATGCCCGCAAAGGCCATCAGCGAACCGTCTACGGGCTCAATGAGATACGGCTGCTTGCGGCCACCCTCGCTTTTCCATTCGTACCAGCCGTTGAACGGCACAAGGCACCGCTTGCGTTTGATACTGGAACGAAATGAAGGTTTGGCTTCAATGGTTTCGATGCGAGCATTGATCAGCGGTTTGTCGCCAATCTCCTTTTTCCACTCGGGAACCAGACCCCATTCAACGGCGGCCAGCTCATTTATGCCCTTGTCTGATTGACGGACAACAAGCACAGGCTGTCGGGGTGCAACATTATAGCGTGGTGGAATCGCAGGTCTCGGGTCGCCGTCCTGCAACGGGAACACCCTCTCGATCGCCTCAATCGGCGAGGTCAATAAAAACCGTCCACACATGGTTGCTTGCTTCGCCTCGTTAATCACCCCAGTATCAGCGATGTTGTTTCATACCTGACCTGCAGAGACAAGCCTATGACAAATCCAGTGGAATCCATCAAGCGGCCAGTGGTTGGCGTTGGGGCGGTTATTTTGCGCGGTGATGAAATCGCTTTGATCCGCCGCGGCAACCCACCGAAGGTGGGAGAATGGAGTTTACCGGGCGGCCGCGTGGAGCTGGGCGAAACCACAGCAAACGCAGTTATCAGGGAAGTGGAAGAAGAAACCGGATTGAAAGTTACTCTTGGCCCCCTGATTGATACCGTCGATTTTATCGAAACCGACGACACGCAGGTTAACTTTCACTATGTGCTTGTCGACTATATCGCCTATTATCTTTCCGGAGAGATTAAAGCCGGGTCCGATGCCGCAGACGCGCGGTTTTTTTCTTTAGATGACGCATTGTCGCTACCCTTGTGGTCTGAAACAAAACGCATTATCAAAGCGGCACGCAACCTGGCCCAGGAAAACCCCGAGTAAAGCCTTTGTCTTCAGACCAGAACAAACCTTCACCGCGCAGCTTCATTGGCATGGCCGTCTTACTGATCGGCCTCACACTTTATGCATTTCTGGCAGCAGGTATTGGCGGCCTGATCAGTGACTGGCACCTGGCTTTTCAAATGATCTACTATGCAATCGCGGGGCTGATATGGATTCTGCCTGTCAAGCGACTGCTACAATGGATGGGCGGCCATTAAAAAACCCGGCCAAAACCGGGTTTTTCGTTCACTATATGTGCGCTGATCAAGCGTCCGGGAAACTATAGTCCTTGAACCGGTCGCGCAGGTCTTTCTTGGAAATCTTGCCAGTGGCAGTATGCGGGATATCTTCAACCACAACCATATCGTTTGGCAGCCACCATTTCGCAACCTTGGTGGTCAGGAATGCATTCATTTCCTCAAAGGTTACGGACTTGCCCTCTTCCAGAATAACCAGCAAAAGCGGCCTCTCGTCCCACTTGGGGTGCGGCAGGCCAATAACCGCTGCTTCAAGAATCGCATCATGAGATACAGCGGCATTTTCCAGATCAATGGAACTGATCCATTCTCCACCTGACTTGATCACATCCTTGGCGCGGTCGGTGATCTGCATGTAGCCATGCTCATCAATACACGCGACGTCGCCGGTATCGAACCAATTGTCCTCGTCAAGAATTTCGCCGCCAGCATGTTTGAAATAGCTTCCAATAACCCATGGCCCACGAACCATCACGCGGCCCGAAGTTTCACCGTCTCGCGGCAAAATCTTGCCCTCGTCGTCTTTAATCACCATCTCGACACCAAGAACCGAGCGACCCTGCTTACACTGCACGTCCAGTTTTTCTTCGTCGCTCAGGTCCTGAATTGCGGCGTTTTCGCTGCCCAAGCTGCCCAAAGGGCTGGTTTCTGTCATGCCCCAGGCATGGTTAACACGAACGCCATATTTGTCTTGGAATGTCTGGATCATGGAGCGCGGCGCGGCGGAACCACCAATGGTTACAATCTCCATTTTGCCGGTATCTTTACCGGTGGCTTCAAGATATTTCAGCATACCCAGCCAAACGGTCGGCACAGCTGCCGTAACGGTAATTCCATGCTCCATCATCAGTCGATGGAGAACGTCCGGCTCATGGTGCGGGCCGTTCAGGACCAGCTTCGCACCCGACCCGGCAGCCGCATAGGGAATGCCCCACGCATTCGCATGAAACATAGGCACCACGGGCAGGATAACCGACTTGGCTGTTACACCCAGTGTATCTCCTGCCAACGCAACCAGCGTGTGCAGGAAATTCGAGCGGTGCGAATACAGTACGCCTTTGGGGTTGCCGGTTGTTCCGGACGTGTAGCAAAGCGCGCAGGCGGTGTTCTCATCAAAGGCAGGCCACGTGTATTCACCGTCTTCAGCACCGATAAACTCCTCGTAAGCGACAGCATTCGGTAAACTGGTTTCCGGCATATGGTCTTTGCCTACCATCACGATGTATTTCTCGATCGTTGTCAGATGATCGGCGATCTTTTCGATCAGCGGCACGAAAGTTACGTCAAGAAACAGGACTTTGTCTTCGGCGTGATTGATTATGTAAATGAGTTGCTCTGGAAACAGGCGCGGATTGATCGTGTGGGTGACGGCCCCCATACCAGAAGCGCCAAACCAGATTTCCACATGCCGGTGGGTATTCCAGGCAAGCGTTCCGACCCTGTCGCCAAGAGCAACGCCGTGACGGCCCAAAGCCTGAGCACACTGACGAGCACGTTTGGCCATCCGTTCATTATCGTAGCTGAATTCGCCACCCTCGGGCAGCATCGAGAATATTTCTCGTTTAGGATGGTTCGTTTCCGCATGTGTCAAAAACTTTGAAACCAACAGCGGCCAATCTTGCATCTGTCCTAGCACTATCACTCTCCCGGGTTGAATAAAGCTAATCTGCCTCAGATATAGCTTGCGTGCCGGTGAAATCAAAGAGCTTGTTAATGACTTGGATTAAGAGGCCGGTTTTTTCACATGAATACGTGACACCGCACCCGTCTGGCGGTTCAATATCAACACTTCCTGACTTCCGGATTCTAGTTGGAAATGCATGAAAACTTCCGCCCCAGACGGCACAATTGCAACCAGCTTGCCGTCTGCGGGCGCCGCGATATCGAAATCCTGCGGGGCCAGAACAACAGCAGTATCTTCCGCGATAGGTACGGCAACGGAAGCTGATAGTTTTTCTTCCGCCGGCCCATTGATGATGCGATGAAGGATCAACGCGATCATGCCAATGATAGCTATCCCCAACACCACGACCAGCGTCTTTAACCACATAGGCGCAGCAGCAAGGGCTTCCTCATTGATTGGCGTGACTTTTTGATCGGTTCCGTTCATAACAACCCCATGTCAACATCGATCGAAATTTCCGTAGGCGATGACCAGTCTGGCAGTCGTCTGGACAAAGTCCTGTCGCTGCATCTGCCTGATATGTCCCGGTCACGTATCCAGACCCTGATCAAGGAAGGATACGTTGTGCAGGTCGCCTCGAAAACCGAGCGTACCATAAAGGCACCCTCGAACGCCGTCAAACACGGAGAGCTCTACAGGCTGAATGTTCCCGCACCACTGGATGCCGTGCCGCAACCTGAAGACATAGACTTGCCAATTGTGTTTGAGGATGAGCACCTGGTGGTTGTTAACAAACCGGCAGGCATGGTCGTGCACCCTGCCCCCGGCAGCCCCGACGGCACGATGGTCAATGCACTGCTGTATCACTGCAAAGGCAGCCTGAGCGGCATTGGCGGCGTGATCAGGCCTGGCATTGTTCACCGAATTGATAAAGACACCAGCGGGCTTCTTGTTGTCGCGAAACACGACAAGGCACATACCGGGCTTTCGGAACAATTTGCAGCACACAGTGTTGAAAGACGGTACCGAGCCGTATGCAAAGGACTGCCTGCACCTACCCACGGACGGATAGAGGGTAACATTGGCCGCAATACAAACGACCGCAAAAAAATGGCGGTTGTAAAGTCAGGCGGCAAAGCCGCAGTTACCCATTACCGAACTCTGGAAACCTTCTCTCAAAACGGGCGGGCTCTGGCCTCCCATATCGAATGCCAGCTGGAAACCGGCCGTACCCATCAGGTAAGAGTGCACATGATGCATATCGGGCATGCACTGGTTGGTGACCCTCTTTATACCCGAACTGCTTTACCGTCTTTCGTGAAAGGCGGTGCGCGGGATGCACTTTCAGGCTTCAAACGACAAGCCCTTCACGCAAAATCACTGGGATTTGATCATCCTGTCACCGGCGAACCCTTTAAATTTGATAGCGAACTCCCATATGATTTCTCACGTTTGCTTGCTGGGCTCGAGCAGTATAAACTGGTCTAGCCAGACAAACGTATAAGGGTAAGGCGCGAGCACTTTGAATCGCGTTTGATAATTCAGGGCGAGGAACTTTTTTATGTCTAATATTTCTAATTTGCCGACGTTATCGCCGGAAGGCAGCTTGAGCGCCTATCTGCAGGACATTCGCAAGTTCCCGATGCTGGAAGCAAATGAAGAATACATGCTTGCGAAAGCATGGACAGAACACGATGACAAGGAAGCCGCCCACAAAATGGTTACAAGCCACCTGCGGCTGGTTGCAAAAATTGCGATGGGATACCGCGGGTATGGCCTGCCGGTTGCGGACCTTATTTCCGAAGGAAATGTGGGCATGATGCAGGCAGTGAAGCGTTTTGACCCCGAGAGAGGCTTCCGGCTTGCAACATATGCGATGTGGTGGATCAGAGCTGCCATTCAGGAATATATCCTGCGCAGCTGGAGCCTTGTAAAAATAGGCACAACAGCCGCGCAAAAAAAGCTCTTCTTCAACCTTCGTCGCCTCAAAGGTCAGATCGAGGCAATCGAAGAAGGTGACCTGCACCCGGAACACGTCACAACGATTGCCGAGAAACTTGATGTTTCCGAAGATGACGTTGTCAGCATGAACCGCCGGATGACAGCCCATGATCACTCGCTGAATGCACCATTGCGAGCTGACGCCGAAGGTGAATGGCAAGACTGGTTGGTCGATGAAGCGCCCGATCAGGAAATGGTTGCAGCTGACAAGGAAGAACGGACGATAAGACTTGGCCTGCTGGGGAACGCGATGGCGGAGCTGAACGAGCGCGAAAGACACATTCTGACCGAGCGCCGCCTAGCTGACCCCGCCAAAACCCTGGAAGAACTGTCGCAGGAATATGATGTCAGCCGCGAGCGTATCCGCCAGATTGAAGTTCGGGCATTCGAAAAAGTTCAGAAACACATGCGTCTGGCTGCCAGCCAGTAACAGCATGGCGGCTATGTTGGTAAAGCAGCCAGGTGGGATTTAATTCTGCTTGCGAATAAAGCCTGTTTGGGCAGGCACAGCTTCGTCTTCCTTGTCACCGAGAACCTCATGGCTCCATGCATCTACAAGGGCTTGTCGTTGCTGGGCGATCTTCTTCAATCTGTCCTGGTTCAACCCCTGCAAAATAAAGGCTGCTACCATAGGCCCCACATACACCAGCGCGTAACCGATCGCCGCCGAGCCAAACATCAGAACGATATTGATTATATCGCCGATCATAAATTCCCAACCTCTCGACATAGCTTGGGGAATAAAAGGAATAACACCGCCTACATTGGAAAAGCCAACGCATTGCAGCCGTTCGGCTTTGTGTTCACCTTTACCGGTAAAACCAAGCACAATGGTTGGTACAATACCAATGACCATGATAATGGCCGCATCAATGCTAAACAGAGCAAGTGCCGTTAGCCCGATCAATAAAAGGGGAGCAAAACCCGACGCCTCGCTAGGTGGGCGCCGCCTTTTTGGTATTCCCGGTGATTTTTTTCTCTTCGCCATGCCTTACCCTAAAAAAACGTCAGAAAAGAAACCAAAACCAGTCCTGCCAGCGCAATCATGCGGCTACCACGCAAACCCATTCGCTTTGCTTCAGGGTCGTTTGGCAGAACTTTTTTCAGCAGTTTTTTCCGTTCACGTTCCAGCCGACTGACAAGTGTTCTCGCTTGGGCGAACTCTCGCGCATCTTCCGCCTGAACCTTAATCATGTTCACTTCTGCGCTGATCCGGGCGATGTCACCGCTTTTTTTGCTCTTGTCCAACGCAATCTGCACCTGTTCACGCCGCTTTTTGTTTTTCAGCCCCTTAACTGCAGGTGCGAGCCCGTCCACCAGCTTCGACGTAAGGTTTGGCAGGGCCTCCATCTTGCAACGTTGCTGCAAAAGGCCAAAAAAATTCATCGACAGACTGTTGAATTTAGCTGGGTTGTGCTGGGCGGCGGCCAGATTATTGAATTCTCGCTCAAGCTCCATACCATGTGTGGCACAAAAAGCAGCAAGGTGCCGGTCAAGCAATATGTTCCGGGTTGTTCCGGCACCAGCTATTCGCTCCAGCGCGCGCATTAACTGAATAATCGAGCCAATCCACACGTTGGAAAAACGCTGGGACACGCAGGGTAAAATCGGGTTCATCTCGTATAGTACCCGTTCCATGCCCTTGCCGAGTTGTTTGCTGGAAGCAAAAGGCATCACCCGCCTGAGTTCACCAAGCTGCGCTCCCAGTTTAAAACCTTGTATCTCACAGATTTCACCAATCAATTGCAGGAACTTGGCATCCAGAAGGTCGACAACCATAGAAAGCACTTCACGGTCATCGCGCGAAAATGCCTCAGCAACCATTGCAGGAATACCATCCAGAAAAAATGAGTAGCCCTTAAAATGAATAGGCCCGGTCGGGTGAAGAAACATGCAAACGCGGGTGACCATTTTATAGTCGTCAGAACGCATGCCACCAAATCCACTGTCAGGCTTCACGTTCAACAACGATTCCAGCCGGTCAGTCAATATCTCGTCTCTAAACGACATCTGAACCCATGACGTGAAATCGATCGATTTCAAAAACCCTGCGGCCTCCGCAGGATCCCGTGCAAAAGCATGTGCCAGCAAACGGCGGTCAACGACCGCGACACCCTTGAAATTCGTTGGCCTGTTCATCGTCCAGGCCCGCATGGTGGTTCTCTTTGGCTTGCCAACACCTTCGAACCAATCCAGCACATCTTCAGCGCCCCAGCGCTCTTCGTTCTCATCGGCGGTAAGGCCTCTGATGAGTCCGCCGAGAGCGCCAGGAATTTCCCTGCCACCGCTCAGGGCCCAAAAAGACCCCTGATTGACCCGCGCCATCAACATGCTGTCACGGTCACGGCCACGCCACAATTGCTCGCCGAAATAGAGCGACTGCATGGTCGCGCCCATTTGATAGTAGTCAGACTCCACATCGCCCACACCGCGAGCCGTACCATCCGCCATCGCCAGATCAAGAGGCTCCATGGCAAACGGCTGCATGTAGCCGGGCGGCATGCTGTAACATTCGCCCAGCACAACCTCATCGCTGTTTGGTGTACTGAAATATACATTAGTCGGCATGATCGAACGGTGCATGAACCCGCGCTTGTGAAGCGCTGTAATTGCCTTGAGGATCGACAATGCTACATTTTGGCGCAGGCGATTGGCGTTCACCCTGGGGTTTAGCTTGCCATCCAGCCCCATCAGGGCCCCGCCCGTCGGGCGACCAAAAATCGTGACCAGCCGTTGCACTTTTTTGCCTTCGAACGACAGGTTCATCAACCCGCGTTCAATCGGACAAATCAGGTTAGCAATCGGCTTGCTGTGAAGTGTTTTATATACTTCATTGCGAACGGGGACGGAAGGATGATGCACAAGGGCGTAGCAGTCACCGGCAGACTTGTCCCGGCTCTTTACTGCGAAAGCATCTCCGCCACGCGTGCTGAATTCAGAGAGCGGAGAGGCTGTAATAACCTCATACCGTTCCCCAAACGTGCTCTGGCTATCAGGAACTGGCGCATTTTCGCCGCTCACACTGATTTCCCCTTATATGTCCCGAACCCTGTTGATTCTCCAACAACAGCGTGCCTCAAGTCAACAACCATTGGGCACGAACACGTTGAAAATCAACAAAAATCGTCTAAAATACAAACGACTTGTTAAGCATAATACAGGTCAATTCTTAACGTAAAGAAAACGATGGTCAGATTGAGTTTGGGCCTTTAGTCAAGAAAAGGATCACGAACCAAAATGGTATCATCGCGCTCAGGACTTGTTGAAAGCAATGCTACGGGAACACCGATCAACTCTTCAATCCGCCTGATGTACTTCACCGCTGTGGCAGGCAAGTCGGCCCAGCTGCGCGCACCAAAAGTTGTATTAGACCAGCCTTCAAGCGTTTCATACACAGCTTCAACGCCTGCCTGATCTTCCATACCGTACGGCAGATAATCGACCACCTCACCTTTATGCTTGTAACCCACACAGACCTTGATCTCTTCAAGACCATCCAGAACGTCAAGCTTGGTCAAAGCAATACCATCAACACCGCCAACAGTCAGGCTTTGACGCACAAGAACCGCATCAAACCAGCCGCAGCGACGTGAACGACCTGTTACGGTGCCAAATTCATGGCCCTTCTCTCCCAGATACTGGCCAACTTCGTTATCTTGCTCTGTCGGGAACGGGCCGCTACCCACACGCGTCGTGTAAGCTTTGGTAATACCAAGAACATAATCAAGAGCACGCGGCCCCATGCCAGAGCCGCCAGCAGCCTGACCGGCAATCGTATTGGAGGATGTCACAAACGGATAGGTTCCGTGGTCGATATCCAGCAGGGTACCCTGCGCGCCTTCAAAAAGGACACGTTTGCCAGCCAGCTTGGCGTCATCAAGAGTACGCCAGACATTGCTGACGTATGGCAGGATTTTATCGGCCATTTCCATGAGCTGGTCTGCAATTTCTGTTGCATCAACCTGATCATGACCAAGGCCCTTGCGAAGCGCATTATGGTGAGTAAGCGCAACCGCAAGCCGCGCTTCAACTATTTCACGTGACTGCAAGTCACAAACCCTGAGAGCACGACGACCAACCTTATCTTCATAGGCTGGCCCGATACCGCGGCGTGTCGTACCGATCTTCACGCCCTTTGAAGCATCTTCACGCAGTGCATCAAGTTCACGGTGGTATGGCATAATCAGGGTCGCATTGGCAGCAATCTGCAGGCTTTCCGGGGTGATATCAACACCCTGCCCTCGCAGTGTTTCCATTTCAGTCAGCAGGGCCCAGGGGTCCACAACAACACCGTTACCGATCACACTGATTTTACCGCCGCGTACGATGCCGGAGGGCAACAGCGAAAGCTTGTAGACTTTACCGTCAATAACGAGGGTATGCCCAGCATTGTGACCGCCCTGAAAACGCACAACAACATCGGCGCGCTCAGAAAGCCAATCGACGATTTTGCCCTTGCCTTCATCGCCCCACTGAGAGCCAACAACAACAACGTTGCCCATTATAAATCCCCTTAACGGATACCTTGCCCGAATATCTTACATTGTATGCGGTTAAACCGCAGTAATCTGGCCGCTGAAATAAATATGACTACAGCCAAGTCGACGCGCTTCTTTGGAAGCATCGGCCTCTTCTGTCAAGCCTTGATTCAAGCCCTGAACGGTACGCCATCCTGCGGCTCGCTGCGTCTGCCCATCCTTGTCGCTTGTTCCGTATGGCAAAAACAGTTTCTCACAGCGTTCCGGTGCCGGAAGTGCATCCATCAAACTGTCCAGATAAACAGAAAAACCGGTGGCCTCTTCCGTGTGCCCGTCGGGGTGGACAACCAGATATCGCCCCCCTCTCCCCAGCTCGCTTTGGCTGCCGATCGCAAAAAGCGCAAAACCAATTCCACTCTTGTATTCGAAACCGTGGCTTTCACATGGATCAATGGTAACGGGAAGGTCAAGCTCGTGCTCGTTGATCATATCGACCAACCTGCCAAGCCGAGCAACCAACTGCCCCGCAGCACCACGAAGCTCAAGAGATTTAAGGGCCGTCAACGCAGTTTCGGCTGGTCCCGCAACCACGAGCAATGCCTCGAATTCAGCCCTCGGCATATCGGCCAGAGCGGCAAGCGCACCCTTGTCCTTCGAATTCAGTGCTTCAAAAACAACAGCCTGATCTTCAGGCGACAAACCATGCTTCTCGCAAAGAATGGAAAGAATTGGTGCAACAGTCAGATCCAGCGACAAGGACGGAATGCCCGCACCTGACAGGGCTTCGATTGCCACTCTGATCACTTCAAACTCAGCTTCCAAGCTGGTGTCGCCAACAAGCTCGATACCTGCCTGGACAAATTGACGTGCCGGTCGTACCTGACTGCCCTTGGTCCTAAGAACACTGCCCGTGTAACTCAGTCGAAGAGGTCGTTCCACCTCGGAAAGACGGGTCGCTGCAAGGCGCGAAATCTGCACGGTCATGTCGGCGCGAACCGCCATCATACTCTGTGTATCAGGATCCATGACCCTGAACATGGTGTTGGCGCGGGTTGCACCTGCACCAACAAGCAGGCTGTCTTCATATTCGACCACAGGCGGCGCCACACGGTCATACCCATAGGACAGGAAGGTATCCATCAATCCTCGCACCAGGCCTGCTTCAAACTCGGCCTTGGGTGCCAACTGATCACGGAATCCTTCCGGCAACAATGCTTGGCGGGCATAATCGTTGCCCGCCGATGGAGATTTGGGACCGTTCATCTGGCCCGCTCCTATGGTCTGTTAAAACGACAGTTTTTTCGCCTGTCGTACATGCGCGAGAGCGGCCAGTTGGTCAAGCACAATATCCTTCACAGGGCCGTCAACCGCCACCAGGGCAACCGCTTCTTCGCCGAGGATTTTCCGACCTAATGCAAAGGTTGCGACATTGACTCCGTTGTGACCCAGCAGCGAACCAAGGGCACCAATGAAGCCAGGTTTGTCATCATTGACCACATACAGCATATCCGGTGCGAGTTCAGCTTCCAGTAAAACACCGTTTACCTCAACGATACGTGGCTTCTGGTTAGCGAACAGTGTCCCTGAAATAGACCGCGAGCCACGTTCGCTCTCGACCGTGAGCTTGATCAAAGTCTGATAGTCGCCTTCACCATCATGCTTCACTTCGGTAATCTTGATATTACGCTTTTTGGCAATCACCGGCGCATTGACCATATTGACGCTGCTCATCAATGGCGACAACAGACCTTCAAGCACCACAGCTGTGAGCGGATTGGTGTTCAGGGTACCAACGTGGCCTTCATATTCGATGACCACCCGCTTCAGTCCGGTTTCTGTTATTTGGCCAGCGAAGCCGCCGATTTGTTTGGCGAGTTCCATATAAGGCTTCAGTTTCGGCGCTTCTTCCGCACTCAGGGATGGCATATTAAGGGCATTAGTGACGCCACCCGTCAGCAGAAAGTCTGACATTTGCTCCGCAACCTGCAAGGCGACATTCACCTGAGCCTCGCTGGTTGAGGCCCCAAGATGCGGCGTACAAATCACGTTGGGATGCCCGAACAAAGGGTTCTCTGTCGCAGGCTCAGACTCGAAAACATCGAGCGCAGCACCGGCAACCTTACCGCTATCAAGCGCAACCTTGAGAGCCGCTTCATCGATCAGACCGCCGCGGGCGCAATTGACAATACGCATGCCGTCTTTCATTTTTTCAAAGGCCTCCCTGCCCACGATACCACGCGTTTGATCGGTCAAAGGGGTGTGAAGGGAAATCACATCCGCCCGAGCGAACAGGTCTTCCAGTTCTACTTTCTGGATACCAATGTCAGCCGCCCGCTCGACCGCAAGGTATGGATCAAAGGCGATAACCTTCATCTTCAAGCCGAGCGCACGCTCTGCGACAATTGACCCGATATTTCCGCAACCAATAAGACCAAGCGTTTTACCTGTCAGTTCAACGCCCATGAATTTTGACTTTTCCCACTTTCCCGCCTGCGTGCTTTCGTTGGCGTGGGGTATTTGGCGCGCAAGCGCCATCATCATGGCAATCGCGTGTTCGGCTGTTGTGATAGAATTGCCGAACGGCGTATTCATCACCACAATGCCTGCGTCGGTCGCAGCGGGGATATCAACATTGTCGACACCGATACCTGCCCGGCCAATCACTTTCATGTTCTTTGCCGCCTTCAACACATTTGGCGTTGCTTTTGTGGAAGACCGGATGGCAAGCCCGTCATACTCACCGATGATGTCGATCAGTTCCTCTTTGCTGAGGCCGGGTTTAAAGTCCACATCGATGCCTCGCTCCTTGAACGTTTGCTCAGCAAGCGGACTCATTTTGTCTGAGATCAATACCTTTGGCATGGTTCTACTTTCTCAATATTTCGGCGGATTGCCGACTTTTTCGGGGATGATGCCGACATTTATCGGCATCGAAATTCTGTTTTCTCAGGAAAAAGACGCCTTGACGGACGCGTATGCCCAATCAAGCCACTCGGTGAGCAGCGTCAGATCATCAGCTTCAACCGTCGCTCCGGCCCAAATGCGAAGCCCGGGAGGTGCATCACGGTAAGCGCCAATATCATAGGCGATACCTTCGGCATCCAGCAGGCTCGCAAGTTTCTTCGGAACAGCTGCCTGGTCCTCTGTGTCAAGCGTCTCAAGCCACGGATCAACAACCTTCAGGCACACTGACGTATTGGAAATTGTTGCGGGTTCATTCGCAAGAAATGCTGCCCAATCCGATGTTTGAACCCAGTCAGCTATGACTTTCAGGTTCGCTTCCGATTTGGCAACAAGTCCGTTGATGCCACCAAGGCTATCTGCCCACTCAAGAGCATCGATATAGTCTTCAACACACAGCATGGACGGCGTATTGATCGTCGCACCCTTGAAAATACCGCCAATGAGCTTGCCGCCTTTGGTCAGGCGGAAGATTTTCGGCAATGGCCATTCCGGTGTGTAGTTTTCAAGCCGTTCGACAGCACGCGGGCTCAATATCAGCATGCCGTGCGCCGCTTCGCCGCCCAGAACCTTCTGCCAGCTGTAGGTAACCACATCGAGCTTTTCGAACGGCAGATCCATCGCAAACGCTGCGGATGTCGCGTCGCATATGGTGAGACCTGCGCGGTCCTGTTTGATCCAGTCAGCATTCGCAAGTTTCACACCCGACGTTGTGCCATTCCAGGTGAAGACAACATCGCGGTCGGTATCAACCTTCGCAAGATCAGGCAAATCGCCGTACTCGGCTGTGTATATATTGCAGTCATCAAGCTTCAATTGCTTGGCGACATCAGTGACCCAGCCTGCGCCGAAGCTCTCCCAGGCCAGCATGTCAACACCGCGTGCACCAAGAAGTGACCAGAGGGCCATTTCCACCGCGCCTGTATCCGAGCCCGGGACAATACCAATAAGGTAATCCTCGGGTACACCGAGCACTTCGCGCGTTTTATCAATGGCATATTGAAGTTTTTGTTTACCGGGCTTTGACCGGTGTGAGCGCCCGAGAAGAGCGCCTTTAAGAGCATCCGGTGTCCAACCCGGACGTTTGGCGCACGGCCCAGAGCTAAACTCCGGACGCAACGGCGCCTTCAGTGGCTTCGTCATGTCTCTATCCTTCCAGATAGTTGCGCCCCGTTGGGGAGGCGTGTCCCAAAATGTGTGCCGACCTCGCAGACGACTGCTTCCCGTTTGGGGGAAGTACCAAGGCCGGAAAATAGAGAAAGTCTGCAGACTGTCAACGAAATAAAAAACTGATCGCTTACAGGTTGGTTTTACGTGTGTTTATCGCGGCGCATGAAGTACTGGCGCCCGATGATAACAATCAAAATCCCGCTCAGGATCAGGACCGATGCCATAACGAGTCGTATTCCAAGTTCCTCCGAAACAAACACAACACCGCCAAAAGCAGCAATCACCGGCACCAATAGCTGCAGGATACCCGCTTGAACCGGCGACAAACCGGGCAGAGCACGGTACCAAAGCGCATATCCAACACCAGATGCCAAACCACCGGAAAGCGCGGCATAAAAAACACCTTCCAAAGCAACATGTCCGTAAAGCAACGACACGGGCAGCAAGACAATTAGCAAAGGCCCGGTCCTGAGGAAGTTGGAATATGTATCCCTTAGAGGGCTGGAACTGGAACGTCCTAATAACGTATAGGCTGCCCAAGCCGCCCCACCACACAACATCAGCAAGAAACCCTCAAGAGATGGCCTGCTGGCACCCGGCGCCATCAAATAGGCAAACCCGAGAGTGGCCAGAACCACCCCGGCCCATTCGGTGGTATGTAATTTTCCCCCGGCGTAAATAGTAGCGGCAATCATTGAAAGTTGGACTGTTCCAAACAGGATCAGAGCGCCGGTGCTGGTATCCAGACTGGTATAAGCAAATGAAAAACTGACAGCATAGCCAAACAGCATGGCGCTCGCGCGCCAACTTCCGCCCAGTTCAAATCTGGAAACACCGTGGCGCGCAAAAACGAGAAAAGCCAAAACGGCGACGCCTGATACAAGGCGTACAAGGGTAAAGCTTGATGGGTCGATCAGACCGTTGCCAAGAGCCAATCGGCACAGAACAGAGTTTGCTGCAAAAGCCAACAACGCCAGCCCGGCGTAAACACTTGTTTGAATTATTTGACCGAAAGCTCTGTTCACATGCTATCCTTATCCGAAAGAAAACAAGCCCCATGCCCCAGTCAGGCAGCAATAAAGCAGTCTTCTTTTTCATTGATAGCGAGATAGCAGAAAATGAGCCAGCAGACGAAGGTTTAACGACCTGAAACTCGTATCAATGGCACTGAACTTACAAGGATCCTCAATGCCAATTAACAAGACAGCGATTGTAGCCCTGCTTTCATCTCTTTGCGTTGTAGCCTGCTCAGGGCCAGACGACCGAAGACCACCACGACCGGAATTAACACCCGAGCGCAAGGCGGAGTTACACGAGCGGTTTGTAGACCGGTGGGATTTTGACGGGGATGGCGCCGTTACCTGCGCAGATGTCACCTTTCAGCGTAACCAGCTTTTCACGTTGCTGGATACCAACACCGACGACATGCTGGCGTCCGGGGAATACCGCTACGCCAAATTTGAAGACAAAAACTTCCTGTTTCATTTATTTACCGAAGTGGACACGGACGGTTCAGGCACTATCAGTCGCAGCGAACTCAATGCTGTCACGCACAGTCAATTTATTAGTCTGGATAAAAACGGCGACTGCGTGGTGAATGAGCAGGAAGCAGAAGCTGCTGCGCGGGAACGAGCCAGGGAAAACCGCAGCGAACGACGTGATGGAAAAGGCGGCAGGGGCGGCCCTCCCAGAGGGGGACGACCAAACGGCATTACCGAAGCGCCAGCTTCCTAGCGTGCCGCCAACAGGGCCTGCCTGTCATATTCCTTGAATTGTGTATCCCAAAACTGGGCAGTCAGGTCATCAATCACCCGGCTTTCCGCATTCATCAGGATAACCAGACCAACTCCAAACTCTTTGGAGAAACTGACGATGCTGCGGAAACCGGCGACACCACCTGCGTGCATGACAATCTCATGGTCGCCAAAATCATAGATACGCCAGCCTAGGCCATAATGCGCATCTTCAAGGTAGGGTCTCCACTGCCGCTTGTAGAGCTCGCGTTTGGTTCGCACCCGCTTTTCGGTCACCATGTCTATAACCCCGGGGCTGATCACCTCGGGATACCAGCCCAGATAACCCTCTACCCACTTGACCATATCTTTAATGCTGGCGTTCACGCCTGCAGCAGGGGCCAGCCTGTAGTAATTAGGTTTAACCTTGGTGCGATACCATCCCCGACGCGTATTCACATGTGGATCAGCGCGGTCCGCTTGCGCCAGATATCCATCGAGTCCCAATGATGCGTTTTCCATCCCCAACGGCGACAGGATGCGCTCCTGCATCAATGTCTCGAACTGATTATTGGTGGTGTTTTCGACAATAGGCTCCACCAGACTGAACGCAATATTCTGATAACCATAACAGGTACCTGGCCCGCACACGGGCGACAGCCGTTTAAAACGCGGCAGTATCTTGGGCAGGTCCCACCCGTCCTCAATCATATTGTCATATGAATTGGGCGTTAAGCCTACTGTATGGCTCAGCAAATGCTCCAGTTCCAGCCGCTCGGCATGACCCTTTTTCTTCAGTTGGAAGAGCGGTACAAAAGATGAAACCTTGGTATCAAGACTAAGCTGCCCCTCTTCCACCAGCATGGCAACCAGACTTGCAGAAAAGGTTTTCGAGACAGACGCCAACCGAAAAACTGTGTTTTCGGTGACAGGCAGGTTTTTGCCTTTGGCGCGTGTGCCGAAGGTGCCGACCCTGAGCGGCTCACCCATTTCAATAATAGCATAGGCTGCGCCCGGAATTTTCTTGTCCGACACGCCAGCTTTGAAAATCCTGTCATAGGCATCGGTATCAACCGCACCAGTCGATGACGAAAATATTGCAGCAACAGCAACAACAAAAGTCACGAGTGATAGTCTTTGCTTCATGAGTTTTCAGCTCCGGGCGCATTCGAATTTGTCACAAAACGCTGGATACTGCGAGCAACCATCTCGGGTTTCTCGGCATGTAGCCAGTGGCCGGTGCCACCAATCGTTTTCACTTGTGCTTTTGGAAAAAATCTCAAAATCGGTTCCCTGTGCGAAGCTTGAATATAGTCAGACTGTTCGCCGCGCAAAAACAGAACCGGGCCTTCATAAGTGCCGTTCTGTGTACCGTCCGCAATATCACTGTAGCGTTCAACAATTGCATCTAGGTTTATGCGCCATTTCCATACTCCATCATCGCCGCGTCGCCAATTGGTCATCAAAAAGCTCAGCACATCATCTGTATCGACGTACTGGCTCAGCAGCGCCAGTGCTTTCTGGCGTGATTGCGGTGCCGCGACAGCAACAGCCTGCATTCCTTCGAGAATCCTAGCGTGGTGAGCGCCGTAAGTCACGGGCGCAATATCGCCGACGACAAGGCACGTAACCCGTTCGGGCCGGGAAAGTGCCATTTGCATGGCAACTTTGCCTCCCATGGAATGACCAAAAACAACCGCAGACACAATATCATTTTCGCTCATGGCGGCAAATACGTCCGCTGCCATATCCGCATATGTCATGGTGTCGGCATGAGGGCTGCGACCATGATTTCGAAGATCAACCAGTAGAATACGATAGTTGGTCTCAAGAATTCGCGCCAATCCCCCAAGGTTATCACCGGAGCCAAAGAGGCCGTGCAACATAACGAGCCATGGCCCGTTCCCACGCTCTCTTGTGTATAGATCAACCGTCATAATTTCACCGATGCGTGCCCTAGCGGCCCATGACCAGCGCCGAAACCCGGCGCATGCGCAATCGCTTCCTGGACAAACCGGTGAGCAACAGGAAATGCAGTTTCGATATCGTCTCCCCCGGCAAGCAAGGCTGCAAGCGCACTGGCGAATGTGCACCCTGTGCCATGCGTGTGCCGCGTTGACAGTTTGGGCTGCGAGATTTCCAGCACATCATCCCCGGTGATGAGAAAGTCCGTCAGGACATCGGAATCAAGATGCCCCCCCTTCATCAACACCGCCGATGCCCCCATATCCTTAATCGCCCGACCCGCGTCAAGCATGTCGGCTTTCGTGGAAACGGTTCGATTTGCCAGCACACCGGCTTCAGGCAGGTTGGGTGTCACCAGCGCTGCCATTGGAATTAGCTGCTCGCGGACAATCGATACAGCGGCGTCATCAACAAGCCGGTCTCCGGATGACGCCACCATGACTGGATCAACAACCAGAGAGCCCCGAAAACCTGAGGTGCGCAGGGTGCCAACAACCGTCTCCACGACATCGGCAGAATGGAGCATCCCGGTTTTAACAGCATCAGCCCCGATGTCTTCAAGCACTGCGTTGATTTGATCTGCGATAACCTTTGGCTCAATGCCAACCGCCTTCCTGACACCCAGTGTATTTTGCACCGTGATTGCTGTAATTGCGGTTGCAGCATATTGCCCCAACATCGTGATGGTTTTGATATCAGCCTGAATGCCGGCACCACCAGACGGGTCAGACCCTGCAATTACCAGCACACGACCCATTGACGGCACGCGTCGGCCAGTTTCGTTTTTTTGCGCCATCAGGCCGCGTTCTCCACCTCGTGGCATATGATACCGACGTGCTTTTCAACCATGTCTGCATCGTCCCCTTCGGCCATAACACGTACCAGCGGCTCTGTGCCTGACTTGCGAATAACCAGTCTGCCAGTACCTGCCAGCTCTTTTTCGGCGGCATCAATCGCCTTTTGAACGGCCGTGTTCGCAAACGGGTCCTCAACCTGATACCGGACGCTTTTCAACAATTGAGGTACGCGCTCGAATTGTTTGCAAGCGGCCGAGGCCGGGATATCAGACTGTACAATCTCTGTGAGAACCTGCAGCGCCGAAACCAGACCATCACCAGTGGTGGAGAAATCGGACAAAACCATATGCCCGGACTGCTCGCCGCCGACATTCATGCCGAGTTCGCGCATGCGTTCAACCACATAGCGATCGCCCACCTGCGTGCGCTCCAGCGAGAGATTTTCACTATTTAGCAAGCGTTCGAGACCGAGATTGGACATGACCGTTGTCACCAGGCCCCCACCCTTGAGGATACCACGCTCCGCCCAGGTGCGGGTGATCAGCGCCATAATCTGGTCGCCGTCGACGATCTCGCCCTTTTCATCGCACAAAATCAGGCGGTCGGCGTCTCCGTCAAGTGCAATGCCAATATCCGCGCCTTCAGCCAGCACACGCTCGCACATGGCTTCAGGATAAGTTGAACCGCAACTGTCATTGATATTGAAACCATTCGGGCTCACGCCCATTGCGACGACATCTGCACCCAATTCCCAAAGCACGTCCGGCGCAACTTTGTAAGCCGCACCGTTTGCACAATCGACAACTACTTTTATTCCCTCCAGGGAAACGCCGGAAGGCACGGTGGCTTTTGCAAATTCAACATATCTGCCTCTCGCACTTTCCAGCCTGCTGGCTTTTCCAAGCGCTGTTGACTCGACAAGAACATCACTGCAGCCATCATCCAGAAGCTGCTCGATCTCCAGTTCGGTTTCGTCAGATAACTTGTAGCCGTCAGGACCAAAAAACTTGATACCATTGTCATAGTGCGGATTGTGACTGGCAGAAATCATGACGCCCAAATCGGCACGCAGAGACTTCACCAACATGGCAACCGCCGGGGTCGGCATCGGTCCGACCATAATTACATCGATTCCCGCAGCGACAAAACCGGCAGCGAGTGCCGGTTCGTACATGTAACCCGAGCGGCGGGTATCCTTGCCGATCACGACACGGTGCACGTGATCACCCCGCTTGAACACCTTGCCTGCAGCCAGCCCGACGCGCATGGCAACGTCAGGTGTCATGTGGTTTTGGTTGACCCGACCACGAATGCCGTCGGTGCCGAAATACTTACGGCTCATATTCCGATATTCCCCTAAAGTCTCAATCAATGAGCACAATAACTGGCTTAAACCAACCCGTCCATGACAGATGCATCAACAAGCGCCTGACCAAGCCTGAGCGCCTGTGCAGTTTCTTCAACGTCATGTGCGCGGATGATGTTTGCGCCTGATCCTGCGCCCTGGCTTGCTGCAACAAGAGAGCCGGCAAGCCGCTCGTCCGCCGCATCAACGCCGGTGGTTGCACCAATAAACCGCTTGCGGGAAGCCCCAAGCAAAACAGCACATCCCAAGGTACGGAATAACAGCAAGCCGTTAATCAGCGACAGGTTATCCTGCACAACACGTTTGCCAAAGCCAATACCGGGGTCGACAATGATATTGCTTCTGTCAATTCCCGCCGCTTCACATGCTGATATACGATCAGCAAGATAGTCATATACATCCAGAAGCACATGATCGTATTCAGGGTTGTCCTGCATGGTTCTCGGGTCACCCTGCGCATGCATGAGAACCACGGGCACGTTCTTTTTCGCCACCAATGCCATGCTGTCCGGGTCATGTGATAGCGCCGAAACGTCGTTAACGATGTGCGCGCCAGCCTCAAGTGCCTTTTCCATTACGAACGCGTTGCGCGTATCGACGGAAATCACAAGTCCGTCATTGGATAAAGACTTGATAACCGGAACTATGCGTTCTGCCTCCTCGCCTTCCCAGACCGGCGTTGCACCGGGGCGTGTCGACTCTCCTCCAATGTCAATAATGTCCGCGCCCGTTTCAGCCATGGCGCGGCCTCTTCTGACCGCCTTGTCAACGTCCAAAAACTGGCCGCCGTCGGAGAAACTATCAGGAGTTACATTCAAAACGCCCATCACCAGAGGTCTGGTGAAAGGTAATTGTATGTCATCCGATAGTTGCAGCACGGAAAGAGGCGTCGCAAAGCCCGCGATTTGTTGGTGGATAGCATCACGCATATCAGAGGGTAAATCGTCCAGCGAAGAAAGGATATGATCGGCGGAGAAATGGCCAAAAGCAACATCTGCTCCGTCCCGGCGGCCATAAACGCATGCACCCATATATCTCAGGCCTGTTCCGGCGTAATCGAAAGAAGGGCGCCCTTCCGCCATCGGCGCCGAAACGCAACCGACGGGTCGAAGATAAACTCGCGACCCGTCGGGAATATGTTTTAAATCATTGAAATACAACGATTTTAGCCCTCTGGCTGTGGCTCGCCTGAACCGATACCAGTGGTTGGCACAGCACTGGTTTTGCGTGGTGGTGTCTTGCTGGTATCATCCGGTTTCTGAGGTTTGATCCGAATGGGCTCACCGCGCAGCAAGGCATCAATTTCGTCACCTGACAGTGTCTCATATTCCAGCAAAGCGTTTGCTAGAGTATGCAGGTCATCAAGGTGATCGTTCAAAATCTGCATCGCGCGATCATTGGCACCGCCAACAAAGGCTTTGATTTCCTTGTCGATCATCTTGGACGTGTCGTCAGACATATTTTGCTGTTTGGCAACCGAATGTCCGAGGAAAACCTCTTCCTCGTTAGCAGCATACTGCAGCGGTCCAAGCGTGTCGGACATGCCCCACTGAGTGACCATGCTTCGTGCCAGGCTGGTTGCGTATTGAATATCGCTCGCAGCACCCGACGTTACCGCATCGTGACCAAAGATAATTTCTTCAGCGACCCGACCGCCCATCGCAACAGCGAGGTTGTCATGCATTTTCTGGCGGCTTTGCGAATACTGATCGCGCTCAGGTAATCTCATTACCATGCCAAGTGCCCGGCCCCGGGGAATGATGGTTGCTTTATGGATCGGATCAGAAGTCGGGCAATGGAGCGCAACGAGTGCGTGCCCGCCTTCATGATAAGCCGTAAGCTTCTTTTCATCGTCAGTCATAACCATTGAGCGCCGTTCGGTGCCCATCATAACCTTGTCTTTGGCGTCTTCAAATTCCTGCATCGAGACAATTTTCTTGCCGCGGCGCGCTGCCAACAAGGCTGCTTCGTTCACCAAATTCATCAGGTCTGCACCAGAGAAACCCGGTGTACCGCGGGCAACAGTGTTGATGTCTACATCAGGTGCGAGCGGCACCTTACGAATGTGAACACCCAGAATTTTTTCCCGTCCGTCGATATCAGGGTTCGGCACAACAACCTGACGGTCAAAACGACCAGGCCGCAGCAGCGCAGGATCCAGCACATCAGGTCGGTTGGTTGCCGCAACAATGATAATACCTTCATTGGCTTCAAAACCATCCATCTCGACCAGCAGCTGGTTCAAGGTTTGCTCACGCTCGTCGTTGCCGCCACCAAGACCAGCGCCACGATGGCGCCCGACAGCGTCGATCTCGTCAATGAAGATAATGCAAGGTGCATTTTTCTTCGCCTGTTCGAACATGTCGCGGACGCGGCTTGCACCGACACCAACAAACATCTCGACAAAATCCGAACCCGAAATTGTAAAGAAAGGTACATTGGCTTCGCCTGCGATAGCACGAGCGAGAAGGGTTTTACCCGTTCCCGGGGGGCCCACAAGCAAAGCGCCTTTTGGGATCTTGCCACCAAGTTTCTGGAACTTCTGCGGGTCCTTCAGGAAATCAACGATTTCCTCCAGTTCTTCTTTCGCTTCTTCGATGCCGGCAACATCTTCAAAAGTTACCCTGCCTTGTTTTTCAGTCAGCAATTTCGCACGCGATTTGCCAAAACCCATAGCGCCGCCGCCGCCGCCTTTGCCCTGCATCTGGCGCATGAAAAATATCCATATCCCGATGATCAGCAGAAATGGCAACCATGACAACAATGCCGTTGTGAACAAGCCACTGTCAGGTTTTGTCACCTTGTAGTCGACATTATTTTCCTGCAGCAGGTCAACGAGATCTTCGTGGAAAATAGGCTTTACGACCTTTTTTATGTCGCCGTTCGTGTATGTGACCCGCATGTCCTGGCCGGTTTCTTCGACTTGCTGGACCTGATTTTGTTCTACTGCATTTAGGAATTCAGAGTAGCTTACTTCCGGTTCTCGGCTCGCACCTTCCTGGAACACATTGAAAAGCGCGATGAGCATGAGGATGATAAACCCCCATACCAGCGTATTACGCATAAAACCGTTCACTATATTACCTTTCGCTGAGGCGGATTAACGCCCGCTCAATATCCTGATCTTAACAAGAGTCTTACTGTCACAGATAAGCTCAATGCCTCGCGGTGCAAGGGTTTATTGCACAGCATGATACCTTTTTTTATCGCTTTTAGACGAAGAGAGCCAACGATGCGTTAAAAGAGGCACACTTTTTTCTTCAACACTGTAACCCAGATGCGGTACAGCAATCAATGTATCACCTTCGAAGAAGGCTGGCTGGCTGGCGCAAATCTCCTCCAGAAAAACCGACCCAGCAGACACGTCTGCCTTGATCTGTCTGTATGCGCTTTTCCCCAAGGGCCCGATCTTCAATCCATTAAACCGAACCTCATTCTGGTGCTGAACCGAATATCTGTTGTCCCAGACATCGGTCTCGACAACGCAGGCCCGCGGGCCCATTGCCGCGAATTCCCGGCAGGCAATGACACGCCGACCAGTGGTCACCAAAAACTGAACACCGCTCAGTGTGTAGCCGTTAAAGTCAGGCATTCTGAGTGCAGCCAACAATCTCTCCAGTTTTTCAAAACGCGGCACATACGCACCACCACCCGCAAATCGCAAGATATTGCTCAAGCCTCTCAAAATGGTCTCTTCCGGCACGCCGTCCAGTACGTTCCGGTCAATCTCCGCATACCCCATTTCATGAAAGACAACTGCATTGTCCAGCCATTGCTGTTCGTAAAACTCCAGGGCATCGCGCGTACGGCGAAGCCGGGTGGCCGTGTCGGCAAGCCGGGCAGCTTTAAAACCGTCCAGAGGCGGGTTTTCAAGAAATCGCCGGACTTTAACCCGATCAAAACTATCGTTCTTGTTACTGGGGTCTTCGATCCACTTGATACTCGCCTGCGCCAGCGTTTCAATCAAAAGTGCCTTTTGAAGGTGCAGCAGGGGGCGAACCAACGTGACCTTTTGCCCCAATTCGCGCCTGGCAGCCATTCCTGCAAGGCCGTAAACACCACTGCCGCGTGCAAGCCTCAACAAAACAGTTTCCGCCTGATCATCCTGGTGATGCGCAGTAAGGAGATAGGGTACCTGATTTGTTTCGCACCAGCGCATCATCAGCTCATAGCGCGCATCGCGAGCCATCGCCTGTATGTTCGACGTAGGCGTGCATTCATGTTTCCAAACGAGAAGCTCGGTATTCAAACCCATCTGCCTCAGGCGTTCGAGTGTCTGCCCTGCCTCATCTGACGAATGTTCACGCAATTGATGATCAACAACAAGAGCTGTCACGTTCTTGAATGATGATGCAAGGTAGGACAGACACATGCTGTCTCCGCCGCCAGATACAGCGAGCGCCAGCGGCGCTTCTTCCGGCACCTCAAGTTCCAGAAGGGCGTCGCGCAGATATTCAGGTGTAAGTGAAGAAAACGTCGGCAAGAATGCCTTCCTTTAAAAAATATTGCAGCGCGCGCGATCAGACACCCGCCGGGCTTTTGTTTTAAGCCGTTCCGACGCACCGTCTTCAATACGACGAAATTCTGCCAGCGCATTGCATGCGTCTTCAGCTGCACCCAAATTGATCAGCACATCAGATAAATCAACAAGTGAATCCGCCCGCCGACTGTGATTGGGGTGATCTTCGATCAGGTTCAGGAACAGCTGAGCCGCTTCTGCGTTTCTGCCTTGCTGCATGTGAATCCGGCCCAGCCAAAACTTGGCGTTGGCAGCCTGAGGGTCATCCCCGTGAGCATCCAGAAACTGTTCCATGGCGATACGGCCCTCGTCCAGCGCATTACTGCGCACGAACGCAAAGGCATAATTGTACCGCTCTGTGACGGTTCCGTCCGGCAGTTCAATTGTTGGGGGCGTTTCGACCTGTGCGGCAGGCAACTCCACCGGCGATGCATCACTGTCTGTGGTGGAGGTTTGAACGCCACTCTGCGCCTGGCCATCCGTCGCTGGCGGCGCTGCTGCAGTAAGCTGTTGCTCTCGCTGGATCGCCATTTGTGTGCGCAGCTGATCGAGCGTTTCATTCATCTCATTTTGGCGATATTCATATTCTTCCAGCCGGCCATTTAACTGACGAATTTGCCGGTCCAGTGTTCCCAGGCGCGCCGAAAGATCGGCAAGCAACCGTCGGTCCGAAACATCAGCCGACGGCAACTGGGCTATTTCGGTCTCAACTGCCCCGCCACTCAGCCGACGCTGCAACAACCTCAGCTGCCGTTCCAACGCCTCAATCCGCTCCGTCATAACTGCGGGGCTACTCTGCGCGTTCGCAGTCGTCAGCGAGTTCAGGGATAAAAGCATAAAGAAACAAACAGTTGCTATGGTGCGCATTACCGGGTTCTCCAGTCTGAAGGGTCTCAGGTTGTTTCAAATAGTCTAAAGCCGATGATAAAATAGCGGCTTAATCTGGCATAAAAAAGACGGCCCCGCACCGGTCTTCCGGAGGCAGGGCCGCATTTTCGGAAACGTTAGCTTCTCTTAGTTAACCGTCATAACCCCGCGACGATTCTGGCTCCAGGCGCTATCGCCGTTGCCAACAACAGCAGGGCGCTCTTTACCGTAGCTGATTGTATTGATTCGGCTTGATGAAACACCGAGGGCCATCAGGTAGCTTTTTACCGCGTTGGCGCGGCGCTCGCCGAGAGCAAGGTTATATTCACGTGTACCACGCTCGTCACAGTGGCCTTCAATCGTAACACGTGCACGGCTGTGATAATCGAGCCATTCAGCCTGGCTTTGCAGTGTCGCCCGCGCTTCGTCAGTCAATTCCGAACTGTCGTAAGCGAAGAACACACGGTCACCCGCAAAAGCATCCAGCGCTGACTGGTTTGCATTCGCGCCGTATTTATCGCGATTTGCAACTGCTTCCAGCTCACTGGCTGAAAGTTCAGGTGTTGTTACCGCATCAGGCTGCCCATTAGAACTTGATTGCTCTGCAACAGTATCCCCCGCGCCCGCGGTGGTTGTTCTTGGCTCAGGATCTTTCGAACACGCCGCCAGCAAAAGCGCCGCAGCCGATACAAATACAATTTTCTTACCCAGGTGCACGGATGTCATTATCGCTCCTCCAGTGAGTTGGGTTACCCCGCTAACAAAAATATTGCTCCCCCGCGAACTCCGCGCCGCAGATCACAAACTGACGCGACTATAGAACGCGTTATCGCGATGATCAAGCAGGCAAAATGGGGCAAATGTTTGTTTTCACGCCAATTTTATCAATAAAATGTCATATATGACTGAAATAGCCATCTTTGCTTTCAATTTTAACAAAGTTGTACCGGTTTTCCGGGGACAATTTGTAGTGATACGAACGCGGTTCGCCTCGCACCGCCGCAAGCTCTAATCCATTTTCAAAGACGAAAATGTCCATGCCAGCGTGTCACCTGCATGATAAGGCGCAACATGTGTACCGGCAGCCTCCAATGTAGGAGGCACCCGGGTTTCTCTCCGGGTCAGGACAACTTTGCCTTCGTTCAAAGGCAGCCCGTAAAAGCGCGGCCCGTGTTCCGAAGCAAAAGCTTCCAGTTTATCAAGGGCACCCTCTTCCTCAAATGTCTTGGCATAGCTTTCAAGAGCGAAAGGCGCATTAAATATGCCAGCACATCCGCATGCAGATTCCTTTGCCCCAATTGTGTGAGGTGCCGAGTCTGTGCCCAGAAAAAACTTTGCGGAGCCGGAAGTGGCGGCCCGGCGCAGCGCAAGCCTGTGCTGCTCGCGTTTGGCCACAGGCAGGCAATAATAGTGTGGGCGCATGCCACCTTCGAACATGGCGTTTCGGTTAAACTCAAGGTGATGAGGTGTAACGGTGGCGGCAATATTGGAGCCACCTTCTTCCACAAAGGCAACAGCGTCCGCTGTCGTGATGTGTTCGAACACAACTTTAAGGTCCGGGAAATCGGCAACAACCTGCTTCAGGATTCGGTCAATGAATACTGCTTCACGATCGAAGATATCGATATCACTATCTGTTACCTCGCCGTGAATCAGCAGAGGCATACCAATACGCTGCATCGCATCCAGAACCGAATAGATGTTCCTGATATCCGTGACACCGTGGCTGGAATTGGTTGTTGCATTTGCGGGATAGAGTTTGCACGCCGTAAAAACATCTTCCTTGAAACCTAGCTCCACTTCATCAGGCGCAATGTCATCTGTCAGATAACAGGTCATGAGCGGGGTGAAGTTCAGGTCCGGGTCCGTGGCAGCAAGAATGCGTTTGCGGTATGCGTCTGCCGCGGCAACGGTTGTGACAGGCGGTGCTAAATTCGGCATCACAATCGCACGGGCGAATTGTCTTGCGGTATAGTTTACTACCGCTTTCAGCATGTCATCGTCACGCAGGTGAACGTGCCAGTCGTCAGGTTGACGGATCACGAGCTGGTCGGCAGCCTGGGTGTCTGATATTCTGGATTTTTCGGTTTGATATGCTGTCATGAAATCGACCCTAAAACGACAAATACAAAGCTGCCTTTTCATACCCCCGCAGGCAGGTCAGTACAACCGCCTTGGCCCGACATTAAAACAGAATCGAACGTTTTTTACCATCAGCTCTTGCAAGACAGGCATAACTGGTTATCTGATCCAGTAGCAAGACTGAACCCTTAGCCGAGGCAAACCGCATTGACACGCATATTGAAACTGGAAAACCGGGGTGTTATTCGCCTGAAAGGGCCTGATGCCCGCTCTCTGCTACAGGGCTTGATTACGCACGATATAGAGCTGCTTAACGAAGAGAATGCTGTGTATGCGGCGCTTCTGACACCGCAGGGGAAGTTCCTGTTTGACATGATTATTGTCGCGGACAGTGATGACCTCCTGCTTGATGTAGAGGTCGACCGCAAAGCCGACCTTGTTCGTAGGCTCATGATGTACAAACTGCGCGCGGACACAGAAATCCTTGATGAGGACCTTTGTGTATGGGCGCTATTTGACGGCGCCACGGAAGCTGGCGTTGTTTATGATGACCCGAGGCACAAAAGCCTTCAAAAAAGGGTTATCGCGGCCGAAAACCCCGTGCCGGGTGCCGACGCTCTGACTTACAGCGAATACGAAGAACGCCGTATCCGCCATGGTGTCCCGGACGGCAGCCGCGACATAGCGGTCGAAAAACACTTCTGGCTGGAAACCGGCGCGGAGCGCCTTAACGGTGTGTCTTTCACCAAGGGATGCTTTGTTGGTCAGGAACTGACAGCGCGCATGAAGCATCGCATGACCCTGAAAAAATCTATTGTTCCAATGAAAAGCGACGCTGCCGAATTGCCGGCAGGGACAGACGTCGTAACGGAAGCCGGAAAAAAGATAGCCGAAATCACAACCAGTTCGGGTGGTTACGGCCTCGCATATGTGCGACTGGAACATTTGGATCAACCGCTTCTGGCAAATGGGGAGCCGATCGTGCCTCTGGAACACAAAATCGCCGATGGATAACAGACACGGTCAAAAGTCAAAAATACTTGGTCCCCTGCGCGTTCTATTGCATTCTACATCAGTAACAGAGCCAATTGGGGGCATATGATGAGCAAATCCAAGCGACAAAGACAGGCCGAAGCCCGAAGTGATCATGACGTAAAAAACCTGCTTCTGCTGGTTGTGTCAATTGCGACTATTCTGGTTGTTCTTTTTGTGATGGCCGACTAAGGCGCTCTCAAGCGACAACGTTAAACACTGCACAGAATGCCTGCAGGGCTACTTGCGGTCTTTCGGGGCAATCACAACCAAAATTCTGTCAATAGAATCGCCCGAATGTGAAAATCCGAAAGCGCCGCGGTATACTTCAATAAATTCTTTGCCGCTTATCGGCAGGTTGGCTTCAGAAAACAGTGGTTTTCCACTTGCCTCGACCTGCTCGAATTCCTTCAAGCGAATACGCGTGGCTTCGTCGGGCATGCCATCCCCAAGGTACTTGCCATGGTAAGACTGCCCGAAAAGCTGTTCACAGGAGCTACCGCATACACGGTAGTAGTATTTTGCCGCTGCGTGTTTCTCCAGCAATAGCATCCAGGGCAGTATTTTCGGCACACTCATAGGCGAAAAAGCTGACCATGGAACCGGCTCACTCTGCTGGCTCATCTCAACCCACTTCAGATTAAACTGGTCAACGGGGTGTCCCGGGGCCACCTGGGAAGGCTGGATGTGCTTGAAATGCGGCATTATGGGCAGGCTCTTCGAAACCACCGGCATAGCTGCGCGGCGGTTTTGGTTGATAGATTACAACCAAAACTATAGCCACCAAACTATTAATCAAGCATAAAGCAAGCAGATCATGTGTCTCTCAGAGCTGCCTGTGCTGCCGCCAGCCGTGCGATCGGAACCCGGAACGGCGAACAACTCACATAGTCAAGGCCCACCCTGTGACAGAACTCAACACTGGCCGGGTCGCCGCCATGCTCCCCGCAGATGCCAAGCTTGAGGTCCGGTTTCGTTTCCCTGCCCCTCTCTGCACCCAGTTGAACCAGTTCGCCAACACCGTCCTGGTCAATCGAAACAAACGGGTCCTGCGCAAAGATATCGTCTTTGACATACTGCTCCAGGAACCGTGCAGCATCGTCTCGGCTGATACCGATGGCTGTCTGGGTCAAATCATTGGTACCAAAAGAGAAGAAGTCTGCTGCATTGGCGATATCGCCCGCACGAAGGGCCGCGCGCGGCAGCTCTATCATGGTGCCGACCATAAAGTCCACATGATGACCTTTTTCTTCGAACACATCGCTGGCAATGGCATCAACATGTTCCCGCAGGATCGCCAGTTCTTTTTCTGTTGCCACCAGCGGGATCATGATTTCGGGAACAACCGTATCGCCCGTTTCCTCTTCAACGGCAACCGCCGCTTCAAAAATCGCGCGGGCCTGCATCTCGTAGATTTCAGGGTAGGTAATACCCAGCCGGCAACCGCGGTGCCCCAACATGGGGTTAAATTCATGCAACTCGGAAGCACGACGTTTCAATTTGGCAACATCAGTGCCAATTGCCTTGGCGACATCCTCGAACTCGTCTTCTTCGCGCGGCAGGAATTCATGCAGCGGCGGGTCAAGCAGACGGATCGTGACAGGCAGGCCGCGCATGATTTTGAAAATCTCGACAAAATCTGAGCGCTGCATTGGCAACAATTTCTCAAGCGCGGCTTTACGGCCTTCAAGGTCCTCGGCCAAAATCATTTGCCGGACGGCAATAATGCGCTCGCCTTCGAAGAACATGTGCTCTGTGCGGCACAAACCAATACCTTCAGCGCCAAATTCCCGCGCAGTTGCCGTGTCGTTGGGCGTGTCGGAATTGGTGCGAACTTTCATGGTGCGGTAGCTATCCGCCCATTCCATCAGCGTTGCAAAGTCGCCCGCCAGTTCCGGCTGCAGGGTTTTCACAGCGCCGACCATCACTTCGCCGGTCGATCCGTCAATGGTAATCAGGTCGCCTTTGTTGATATCCCGGCCCATGCAACTCATGACGCCGGTTTTCCCGTCGATACGCAGTTGGCCCGCGCCGGAAACACAAGGCGTGCCCATGCCGCGCGCTACAACGGCTGCATGGCTTGTCATGCCACCGCGCGCCGTCAAAACGCCCTGAGCGGCGTGCATGCCGTGAATATCTTCTGGGCTTGTTTCGGTACGGCACAGGATGACATCTTTGCCGTCCCGCGCCCAGGCTTCAGCCTCGTCAGCGTCAAACACGGCAGCACCCGCCGCAGCGCCCGGCGATGCCGGCAGACCACGGGTCAGAATATCCCGTGGTGCATCCGGGTCCAGTGTTGGGTGCAATAGCTGATCAAGGGCGCCTGGCTCCACGCGCATCACGGCAGTTTTTTCGTCAATCAGGCCATCAGCGGCCATATCAACCGCGATCTTGAGGGCCGCTTTCGCCGTGCGTTTGCCAGACCGGGTTTGCAGCATCCATAGTTTGCCGCGCTGCACGGTAAACTCAATGTCCTGCATGTCGCGGTAATGTTTCTCAAGCTTCTCGAACACCGCGGCAAGCTGGCCAAACACTTCCGGCATGCTCTCTTCCATCGACGGCGCGGTTGCGCCAGCCACCTCGCGGGCGCGCCGGGTCAGATTTTGCGGGGTGCGGATACCCGCCACCACATCTTCACCTTGCGCATTAATCAGATACTCGCCGTAAATCTCGTTTTCGCCGGTTGACGGGTCGCGGGTGAAAGCAACGCCTGTCGCTGACGTTTCACCCATGTTACCAAACACCATCGCCTGCACGTTAACGGCAGTTCCCCAGCTTTCAGGGATATTGTTCAGTTTGCGGTATACTTTGGCGCGCGGGATATCCCAGCTCGAAAACACAGCGCCAATGGCGCCCCAAAGCTGCTCGCGCACGTCCTGCGGGAACGGTGTTCCAAGTTCTTCCTGCGCTTTGTCCTTAAAACGCCCGGCCAGAAGCTTCCAGTCTTCCGCCTTAAGCTCGGTATCCAGGTCAATGCCCAGCTCTTCCTTGTGGATTTCGATCAACTCTTCGAAATGATAGTGATCAACACCCAGCACCACATCCGAATACATCTGAATAAAGCGGCGGTAGCTATCCCACGCAAAGCGCGGGTTTTCGCTGTTTGCGGCGAGGCCTTCAACCGTTTCATCATTCAGGCCAAGGTTCAGAACTGTGTCCATCATGCCCGGCATGGACACGCGGGCACCGGAACGCACAGACACCAGCAGCGGGTTTGACTTGTCGCCAAACTTCGCGCCAACGCTTTTTTCAATGTCGGCAATTGCGGCATCAACAGCGGCTTCAAGCTCGGCAGGATATTTGCGGCCATTGTCATAATAATAGGTGCAGACTTCCGTGGTGATCGTCAGCCCCGGCGGTACCGGCAGGCCCAGAGAGGCCATTTCTGCAAGGTTCGCACCCTTGCCGCCCAGAAGGTTTTTCATATCGGTCCGGCCATCTGCCGCACCGTCACCGAAGGTGTACACCCATTTGGTCATGGTCTATTCAGTCCTCGTTTGCCTGGCCAGATGCTATCTGGCTTGCGCATGGTTTCACTTTGCCCAAAGTGATCTGACCCGCCTGAAGTTAAGTCCTTTTATGTATGCGGCAAGCGCCGCACATTGCCTTACATCAACCTTCTATCAACCCGAAGTCCGCAACAGTATTGACCGCCGTGCGGATTTCACTGAGGAGTGCGAGCTGGTTTGCCCGCACCTCTGGGTCATCGTCGTTTACCTTAACCTGATCGAAGAAAGCGTCAATTGGTGCGCGCAGGCTGGAAAGCGCGGCCATCGCGCCTTCGAAATCCTCCGAGATCAGCGCATTTTCAGCCGCCTCCTTGGCTTTCGCGAGCGCCCCCGAAAGTGTTTCGGCCTCAATCGCCGCAAGCCTGCCTATATCAACCGGCTTGTCATAAGACGTGCCGTCTTTCTTTTCTTCAATTTTCAGAATGTTGGCCGCACGCTTGTAGCCTGCCAGCAGGTTCGCGCCGTCCTCTGTTTCAAGGAACGCTGACAAGGCAGATACCCGGTTCAGGATACGCACCAGATCGTCATCGCCTTTGGCGAACACCGCATCGATCAGGTCATGCCTGACGCCCTTGTCCCGCTGCTGAACTTTCAGGCGATCCCCGAAGAATGAGAGAAGACCCTTGACCAATTCGTTTCTGCCTTGGCTTCTCTTCTGGTAACGTTTAAATCCAGCATCTTTTGACACATCAAACTCAGCTACTTCTTCGAAATATGCATCCACAATTTTGATCTTGCCGTCCTGATCCGGCATGGATGCTTCTGCATCACCTCGCAGATGGTCATATATCGATAAATCCACATCTTGCAATGCGTCAATCATGTAGAGAAAGTCAGCCCGGCCAATGACTTGTTTCAGAGAAAGTCTGATTTTGTTTTCAGTGATTAGCCTAATTACACCCAATGCAGCCCGGCGCAGGGCATAAGGGTCTTTCGAGCCGGTCGGTTTCTGGTCAATGCCGAAGAAACCAACCAGCGTATCCAGTTTTTCTGCGAGCGCCACAGCAACCGAAACCGGTGCAGACGGGCACGCATCATTCGGGCCAAGCGGCGCATAATGGTCCCGGATGGCATCTGCCACTGCATCGCTCTCGCCCTGAGCCTTGGCATAATAACGACCCATCACGCCCTGCACTTCCGGGAACTCATAAACCATGCTTGAAACCAAGTCGGCCTTGCAGAGTCCAGCCGCTCTAGCTGCTTCCTTTTCGCTAGCAGTTTCAGTGTTCTTAGCAAAAGCTTGCGCCAGCCTAGAAATTCTCTCCACACGCTCAGCCACTGTGCCCAGCTCTTTATGGAACACGATATCCTTCAGGGCTGGCAGATTGTCTTCCAGCTTGCCTTTCAGGTCTTGCTCGTAGAAGAACTGCGCATCCGAAAGGCGTGCGGCGATAACCCGCTCGTTGCCGCCTGTTACCGCACTGCCGTCATCTGATGGCTCGATGTTTGCGGTGAAGATAAACCTGTTGGCAAGCCGCCCGGTCGATGGGTCCCTCGTTACCAGGTATTTCTGATCCTTTTTCATGGTCAGGATCAGCACTTCTTCGGGAACGTCAAGGAAATCCGCGCTAAACGACCCGATCATCGGCACCGGCCATTCCACAAGGCCTGCGACCTCGGCGATCAGCCCCGCGTCTTCGACCAGCTCAAGCCCGGCTGCAGACGCCAGCGTTTGCGCTGTATCGCGAATAAGCGTCTCGCGGCGGCCCGCGTCCAGAATGATCTTATGATCCAAAAGTTTCTGTTTGTAGTCGGTGAAGCCTGTGACCGAAAACTCCTCAGGCGCCATAAAGCGATGACCACGTGTGCTATCACCCGCCTTGATGCCATCAATTTCCATATCAACAACCGAGCCGTCAAACAGGCACAGGATCGAATGCAACGGGCGCACCCAGCGCAGTGTTCCGGTACCCCAGCGCTGGGATTTGGCCCACGGGAAGTTGCGCACGGTATCCGTCAATGCTTGCGCGATCACGTCCGCCGCAGCCTGCCCCCTCTTTTCTATAACAGCGTATAGAAAAGTGCCTTTTTTATCTTCGCGTTCCACCAAATCTTCGCGTGCCACACCAGCACCCCGCAGAAAGCCTTCAATGGCTTTTTCAGGCGCATCCGCACGCGGACCCCGGCGCTCTTCTGAAACATCCGGCGTTGTGGTCGGCACGCCTGTCACATGCAATGCCAACCGTCGCGGCGTTGCATAGGCGTATGCGCCATCAAACGACAAGCCTGCGTCCTTCAGGGCAGTCGTTATCATACGCTTCAGGTCGTCCGAGGCCCTGGCTTGCATGCGCGCCGGGATTTCCTCGGAAAACAATTCGATCAGAAGGTCAGCCATGTTACGCCTCCCATCCGTTTTTCTCGTAGATTGCCTTGCAGCACCCTTTGGCCAGATCCCGGACCCGGCCGATATAGGCTTGTCGTTCCGTTACCGAAATAACCCCGCGGGCGTCCAGCAGGTTGAAGGTGTGTGAGGACTTGATGCATTGTTCGTAGGCGGGCAATGGCAGCTTGGCTTCCAGAAGCTTGGCGCATTCATCCTGCGCCTTGCGGAAATCCTCGAACAGCTTTTCGGTGTCGGCATGCTCAAAATTGTAAGCAGACTGCTGCTTTTCGTTTTCGAGATACACATCACCGTAGCTGATACCAGCTCCGTTGAAGTCGAGATCATAGACGTTATCGACGCCCTGCACAAACATGGCTAGCCGTTCCAGACCATACGTCAGCTCACCCGAAACCGGCTTGCAATCAAACCCGCCAACCTGCTGAAAATATGTGTATTGGCTGACTTCCATACCGTCACACCACACTTCCCAGCCAAGGCCCCAGGCCCCAAGAGTCGGGCTTTCCCAGTCGTCTTCCACGAAACGGATGTCATGCAGCGCTGCATCAATGCCAATAGCCTTCAGGCTGCCGAGATAAAGCTCCTGCATGTTGGCAGGACTTGGTTTCAGGATTACCTGAAACTGGTAATAATGCTGAAGCCTGTTCGGGTTTTCACCGTACCGGCCATCTGTGGGGCGGCGGCATGGCTGCACATAGGCGGCTTTCCAGTGATCCGGCCCAAGCGCGCGCAGCGTTGTCGCCGGGTGGAATGTTCCCGCCCCCATCTCAAGGTCATAAGGCTGCAAAATCGCGCAGCCCTGATCTGCCCAGTAGGACTGAAGCGTGAGGATCATTTTCTGGAATGGCATGGCCGCTGGTTTGGCAGCTTCTGGTGTCGCGCTGGACTGGGTCATGGAAATCGTTTCAACCGACTCAAAAGGGGCAAAATTTGAGGCAACCTAGCGGGATGCAAACTACCGGTCAAGCAAGCTTTGCAGTGGGTTCGTGAAAGCCGGGTATCAGCCCGCAGCTTGTTGCATAAATACCGAAGAGGTGGAAGTCAGGCCGTCAGAATGATCGGTGCGCCTTTGGTCACAACGAAGGTGTGCTCGAACTGTGCACCGAAACCGCCCTGCGCCAGACGCAAAGTCCAGCCGTCGCTGTCTTCGACATACTGATGGCTCCTGGTTGCGAGGAATGGCTCGATGGTCATGACCTGCCCTTCCTTCAATCGCGTGCGCTCTGAAGGATAATAGATGTTCGGCACGGACGGTTCTTCATGAATCCAGCCACCTACGCCGTGTCCGTTCAGGCCTTCGATGATGTTGAATCCGTGTTTTTTGGCTTCTTTTTCGACCGCGCGGCCAACAACATTTACTTTTTCACCCGCCCGAGCCGCAAACATTGCCTTCCGCTGCGCAGCTTCCGTGGCGCGCAAAAGCGTCCAAAGCTCGGAAGAGACTTCACCAACAGCAAAGCTGGCACCGGTATCGCCAAAAAAGCTGTCTTTTTCGGCTGACACATCGATGTTCACGAGTTCCCCTTCCTTGAGAGGCACGTCTGACGGAATACCGTGAGCAATGGCATCGCCAACGGAAATGCAGGTGAACCCGGGGAAATCATAGGCAAGCTTCGGAGCAGACTGCGCCCCGCGCTCCCTGAGCATCTCGCCAGCCATTGTATCCAGTTCACGCGGCGTTACGCCGGGCGCAACCTTCGCCCCCATGGCGCGCAGCACATCACGGCAGATCGCCCCAATTTCCTTCAACTTCTCAAGCTGTTCTGGTCCGTCGACGGTCATTAAACCTCACCTTTTTCACGGATGCGTTCGTGGTGCTGGATCACCTCGCGGATGATGAAATTGAGGAATTTCTCGCTGAATTCCGGGTCAAGATTAGCGCTGTTCGCCAAGTCCCTCAGGCGCGCAACCTGTTCCTGCTCGCGTCCCGGATCGGCGGGCGGCAGGTCATGTTCTTTTTTATAAAAACCAACCGCTTTGGTGATTTTGAACCGTTCGGCCAGCATAAACACCAGCGACGCATCGATATTGTCGATGCTTTCGCGGTATGCTCTCAATTGGGCTTTATGTTGCTCGCTTAATTGCAAAAGCCTTACTCCGTTTTGACTGTTTAAAGCCCAAACCTGTTCCAGAAAAGCCGTTCCTCGACAGCGGACAACAGCCCATAAGGCAAGTCCGCCATGCCACCCCCTAGCCCGGCCATCTGGTCACTTCGCTGCCCCAGCCCAAGCAGAGATCCAAGCCTTGGCTTTTTCTCGCCAAGCACCTGAAATGTGACTTTTTCACCAAACCTGTCGCGCATCACTTCGCGCAGATCACCCAGATCATCTATCAGGCCAAGTTTTACGGCCTCATGACCGGTAAAGACCTCGCCGGAGAATATCTTGCCACGCAAACCCTTCAGCCGCTTGCCGCGTCTGTCGCGCACCAGTTTCTTGAAATGCTCATGAATTTCAGACTGCATTTCTTTCAGACGCGCAACATCTTCTTCTTTTTCGTCCGAAAAACTGTCGAGCATCGCCTTGCTTTCGCCAGCAGTATAGAGCCGCCTTTCAACGCCAATTTTGGCGATCGCTTCCTTGAACCCGAACCCGGCGGAAATAACCCCGATACTGCCAATGAGGGAACTTTCGTTGGCATAAACCTCATCTGCCGCCAGCGCCAGCATGTAACCGCCAGATGCAGCAACATCCTCGGCGAAAGCCAGAACGGGGATATGTTTCTCGGTCGCAAGGTCACGGATACGCTTGGTAATCAGTGCCGATTGAACAGGAGAACCACCGGGAGAGTTAATCAGCAGCGCAACCGCAGAAACGCCCGGCATCGAAAACGCCTGTTCGATGCGGTCTTCAAAACCTGACAAATTGATAGACTGCTTGAAACGACCGCCTGCCGCGATCACCCCATAAAACGGGATAACCGCAACTCTGGGCGGCGGATCACCAAACAGGGATCGTCTCAGCTTGAACAAAAATTTACCAACAGGTCCAGCCATATTAACTTTCCATAACGTATGCCAGCGGCGCGAAAACAGAATGCCCGTGATTAACGGGTTTGATCGTGACGCGCAAAAGGTTTCATCAAGATTTCTTCAAAAAAAAACGCCTGAGCCCCTATTCCAGCGAAAGCGCCTCGCCGTCCCATAAAATTCGACGTGCTTCCTGAGTGTAGCGGTCCACGTCGCCGTGCAGGGCAAGCCCCGGCAACAATTTCGCTGCACCATGCACGCCCTTGCGCCCCTGGATAATAACACGCTTTGCAGGTGCACCTGCGCGCGGCCACAAAGGCATAATCTTCAGGTCCCCCACCCTGCGATAAAGATGTGCAATTGCTTCATCCATACGGTCGGCACGGTAAACGATCGACACCGTTCCCCGGTTTTTAACCCGGTAGATACAGAATTTGATCCAGTCTTTGAGTGTTGCGCCTGAATCCATGTGCGCCAGGCCCTTGCCCCTGTCAGGTGGTCTTATTGCCTTGCCTTCTGCCAGATATGGCGGATTGACCATCACATGGTCATAGGTGGCTTCTGGGCCGGAAAGGTCTGTAACACACTGATGAGAAACAGTGACGAAATCCGACAGGTCGTTGCAGGCTATATTCTGCTGGGCAAGGTCGATCATGGTGCGCTGCACATCGATGCCATGAACCTTCACACCGGGCAGCCTGCGAGCAAGACAAAGCGCTGCACCGGCAGAGCCAACACCACCTTCTAGAACAGTCTCGCCAGCCTTGACCGGCACAGTAGCGGCCAGCATGACAGTATCCATGGATACCCGATAACCGTCTTTCGGCTGAATAAGACGGATTGCACCGCCCAGAAAATCGTCGATGGTGGTCTCCGCCTGCGGGGTTGGCTGGTGGTTCGTTTCATTTTCGCCAGATAACTGCAACGGGCATCCTCACCATAAGTTTAGTTGCGTTCCTCAAGTTTAAGTTTGATTGTACGGCAATTCTGCTTGCGGTCAATTGACACAGCAGTAAGAAACCAGCGCTCTACTGCTTGTTTTTCATCAACACTGGCCCTAATGTCCGGCCCGAATGATACAAGATGTATAGCAGTATCAAAAAAGACTGCTGCCAAAGCGATTGAGGGGTTTATGTCAGAGGCAAAACAATTGGGCAACGTTGTGTCAATTCGAGGACAAAGTGACAGTGCTGGCGGTGTGACAGCCATTGATCAGTTGCAGATGTTGACGTCCAAGGACATGGCGTCGGTTAACGAAACGATCCTGTCCCGCATGCAAAGCCCTGTGGCCCTGATTCCGGAGCTCGCCGGGCACCTGATATCATCAGGCGGCAAGCGTCTGCGTCCGATGCTGACCCTGGCATCCGCAAAGCTTGTAGGCTACGACGGTGAGCGGCACATCGGGCTTGCAACAGCCGTCGAATTTATCCATACGGCCACGCTATTGCATGATGATGTGGTGGACGAGAGCACCCTCAGGCGCGGGAAAAAAACCGCCAACCTGATTTGGGGAAACCAGCCTTCTGTTCTGGTAGGTGACTTTCTTTTCAGTCGTGCATTCGAACTGATGGTTGGCAGTGACTCGTTACGGGTTCTGAAAATTCTCTCCAACGCATCTTCGGTTATTACCGAGGGCGAAGTGTTGCAGTTAACGACAGCAAACGACCTTTCGACCACTGAAGAAAAGTATCTGGAAGTCATCACCGCAAAAACGGCTGTGCTTTTCGCTGCGGCATGCGAAGTGGCTGGTGTCGTCGCGGAAAAAGACGAAGAGATCATTTCTGCCCTGGAGGCCTACGGCCGCTACCTGGGCATCGCTTTCCAGCTTGTTGATGATGCGCTTGATTATTCTGCCCGTCAGGCAACGCTCGGGAAAAATGTGGGTGACGACTTCCGGGAAGGCAAGATAACCCTGCCTGTTATCCTTGCGTATCGCCGCGGCACTGAAGAAGAACGCGAATTCTGGAAACGTACGATGCAGGCGGTCCGGCAAAATGATGATGATCTCGCCAAAGCGCTTGCAACACTGCAAAAATACGAAACACTCAATGCAACGGTCGAGCGCGCACGCCACTACGGCGAGATGGCCAAAGACGCCCTTGCCATGTTCAATGACAACGACGCCAAAAAGGCGATGTTGGATGTCGTAGATTTCTGCATTGATCGTGCCTACTAACAGGATCCGGCAGAAGCTTGCATCACTTCTGATAGTCCTTTGCGGCTTTGTCCTCGTATTACCTGCTTCCCTGGCAAATTCGCCTGGGAATGAACAACCACTTACTGTGTTCGCTGCTGCAAGTCTTGCGGATGTGCTGCCTGCGCTTGATAAGGCCTGGAGATCGGAAAACGAAGGCCCGGAAAGCCGGATATCCCTGGGCGCCAGCGCCGTGATGGCACGCCAGATTGAGGCCGGTGCAGGCGCATCGCTATTCATATCGGCAAACCCGCACTGGGTCGATCACCTACATCAGCAACAGCTAGCGAAATATACTCCAAAACCAGTCGCCAACAACAGGCTGGTGCTGGCTTTCCCCTGCTCTGGCAAAGCACCGGAAATCGCCACAATCCCTGATCTGGTCCGGTATCTGAAGACAAACCGTTTCGCAATGGCCGACCCTGCTATCTCACCTGCGGGAGAATATACTCGTGGACTGCTTCAAAAACATCAGGCGTGGAGCCAAGTGAAATCGAACGCAGCTTTTGCGGGAAATGTGCGGCTAACACTCCTGCTTATCGAACGCGGCGGCATCCCCGGGTTTGTGTATGAGAGTGACGTCAGCAAAAGCCAATTGGCGTGCGAGGCGACAATGTTCGATTTTTCGAAAGAGATCACTGTTCGTTATCATGCACTGATACCAACGTCTATCGACGTCGCCCGGGAACGACGAGCAATTTCATTTCTAGACTGGTTGACCTCACCCGAAGCGGCACAGATATGGCAACAGTATGGATTTACCCCAACTGTACCAAATTGAAACAATCGAATATGCCTCAATGAAGGACAGGGCTGTTTCATTATGAAACATGACTGACTGGAAGATTATTTAAGCCATTGATAAAAAAACACTATTTTTTCTGGCATGCCAGTTGCGATACAAGGATTGCATTCGGTTCTCTGGCTGCCACCGATTTCCGAATGACACATAAAAATAATTGTTCCAGCTGCCATTGGACATTATTTGAAATTGAAGCTGGCGATGCCCCCTTTCCCAATCCACCGAGGCATCGCCGGTTTTTATTTTGCTTTCCCCACTTTTGATACCATCTTAGAAACGCCTGTAAAAAAGGGGTATTCTATGTCGACTGACACGCACGTGGAGTTCAAACAGGACTTCAGCGCCGAATACGGCCAAGCCAAAGCGCTATCACCGCTTGTCACCCGAGTGCTGTGCGAAAATCCCAGCCCCTATACCTACACCGGTACAGGAACATATCTGGTAGGCAACGGCGAGAACGTTGCCGTTATTGACCCCGGGCCCTTGATGCCGCAACACGGCCAAGCCATCCTTGCTGCGCTTGGTAAACGCCGCCTGTCTCACATACTGGTGACCCACACCCATCAGGATCATTCGCCGTTATCGGCATGGCTGAAAGAACGCACTGGCGCGCCCATACTGGCTTTTGGCCCGCATGGCACTGGTAGAAAAGGCGGGCTTGAAGGCGAAGATGTGGAGGCCGGGGCGGACAAAAACTTTACGCCTGACACTCTATTGCGTGACGGCGAAACCATCAAAGGGGACGGATGGTCACTGCGGGCTGTTCACACGCCGGGCCATACGGCCAACCACTTGTGTTACTTGTTGGAAGAAGAAAATACCCTGTTTGTTGGCGATCACATCATGGGCTGGGCAACGACGGTCATCTCCCCGCCGGACGGGGACATGCGGGATTATCTTGCCAGTTTGAAAAAAGTTCTGGACCTCGCTCCGGAAAAACTTGCACCAACACACGGGCCCTGGGTTGAAAATCCGGCCCGTTTTGTTCGCGGTATCATAACCCACCGGCGCATGCGCGAAGGCCAGATCATTCGGCGCCTTGAAAAGGGACCGATGGCAATCGATATAATGGTTGGGCAGATGTACAAGGATGTGGACAAACGTTTGCACCCGGCAGCAGCAAGATCGGTTCTCGCACACCTGATTGCGCTAGTGGACGAAGGTCGGGTTAAAGCAGATACGACACCAACGCTTGGGGCCATCTATCGCCTGCCATAGATTTGATCATGTGACGCCAACAAATCCTTGATTGCACAGTAGCGTGACAAACTGTATCTAGGCCCCACTTGAGACTACCGAACCGATGTCTTACCGAGTTTTGTTCCGGAGAGTTTTATGAATCTGATGGCTTCAACAATTGACCCAACTCTTGATGTGGTGGAAGAAATCAAGCGTTTACGCGAAGAGAAAAACGCGGTCATCCTCGCACACTATTATCAAGCCGGCGAAATTCAGGACATCGCAGATTTCGTAGGCGACAGCCTGGACCTGTCGCGCAAAGCCGCCGAAACAGATGCCGATGTAATCGTATTTTGCGGTGTGCGCTTTATGGCTGAGGTCGCAAAAATCCTCAGCCCGGAAAAAACGGTTGTTCTCCCGGATCTGGCTGCAGGCTGCAGCCTTGAAGACAGCTGCCCGCCCGACGAATTCAGGAAATTTGTCGAAGCAAACCCCGACCATATGGTTCTGTCTTACATCAACTGTTCTGCAGCCGTTAAAGCGCTGACTGACATTATCGTCACCAGTTCAAACGCCGAACATATCGTCAGCCAGATACCCGAAGACCAGAAAATCATCTTTGCACCGGATCGCCATCTGGGTGGCTTCCTGTCCCGAAAGCTGAACCGAGACATGCTTCTGTGGCAAGGCACCTGCATTGTGCACGAAATGTTCAGCGAAAAAGAGCTGATTAAACTGAAGGCAAAGCATCCTAACGCACCGGTTGCTGCACACCCCGAGTGCCCGGACAATATTGTTCAGCATGCAGATCACACTGGCTCCACAAGCTCCATTCTGAAATTTGCGCTGGAACACCCGGCCGATACTATCATTATTGCCACCGAACCCGGCATTATTCACCAGATGGAAAAAGCTGCGCCGCACAAAACCTTCATCGGAGCACCCGGTGCAGATGGCAATTGCAGCTGCAACACATGCCCCTACATGGCGCTGAATACGATGGAAAAGCTGTATCTTTGCCTGCGTGACCTCGGGCCCGAGATTGATCTGGATGAAGAAACCCGGGTTGCCGCTGAAAAACCGCTGCGCAAAATGCTTGAGATGAGCCCGCAAGCAGGCCCGGCAAAAGACCTGTCTGAAATCAAATAGATCGGGGCAAGCACTTTGGCTACCTTCCCGCTTGATGAAAAAGAGATTGATGCTTTTATCGATACGGCATTCGCGGAAGATATAGGCAGCGGCGATGTCACGGCTGAATCCGTTATTCCGGAACCCGCACGGCTTACAGCCAGCATGAATGCCCGCCATGACATGGTGCTGGCGGGATTGCCGCTGATGAAACCGATTTTTCAAAGACTGGACACATCGGCACACATCGAATTGCTGGCGAAAGATGGTGCATGTCTGGCGAAAGGTTCGTCAATTGCCAGAATAGAGGGTTCTGCACGCGCGCTACTGTCTGCCGAGCGAACAGCTCTAAACATCCTGCAACATCTCTCGGGCATCGCAACACTGACCAACAAGTATGCTGACGCCATAAAGGGCACCGGAACAACATTGCTTGATACCCGCAAGACCATTCCTGGCCTCAGGAAGCTGGCAAAATATGCGGCAGCGTGCGGCGGCGCACAAAACCACCGAATGGGCCTGTTTGATGCTGTAATGATCAAGGACAATCATCTGGCTGTCGCGGGCTCGGTTACCACAGCCGTTACCGCTGCAAAAGCGGCGGGGCAAACCCGAATTCAGGTTGAATGCGATACGCTTGAACAAGTAACAGAGGCTTTAGCTGCCGGTGCAACAAGCCTGTTGCTGGACAATATGACGCCAGATGTATTGCGCAAGGCGGTAACGCAAGTCGGTGGAAAAATTCCGCTTGAAGCATCAGGCGGCGTAACGCTGGAAACGATACGTGCCATCGCGGAAACAGGTGTCGATTTTATTTCTGTTGGTCGCCTGACCCAGTCGGCGCCCGCCGTTGACATTGGCCTTGACTACGGCAGCTGATCAGCTTTTACCGGCGATAATAGCTCAAATATTCGTCCATGCGCGCCGACAGGCGATCAATACGCTTGTCATCTGACGGATGCGTTGACAGGAACGTTGGCTGGCTACCGCCGCCTTCCTTGAGTTGCGCCATCTTCTGCCACAGCGTGATTGAATTGCGCGGATCGTACCCGGCTTTTGCCATATAGATCGTGCCAATATGGTCCGCTTCCAGTTCCATTTTGCGGCTATGTGGCAGCGAGACAAACCCTTGCGCCGCCAGCGCACCCAAGCCAACAGCCATCTGCGCCATCTGCTGGTCTTCGGTTTGACTGGAAACCAGAACACCCAAACCGACAATCGCCATGTTTTGAGCCTGCGCCCGGCTCATTTGCTCTGCCCCGTGCCTGAGCACAGCATGCGCCACTTCATGTCCGATAACCGCAGCGAGCTGCTGATCATTAAGGTTATCAAGCATCTTGCGATAAATCGCGACCTTGCCTCCAGGCAGGGCCCACGCGTTGAGCACAGGCTCATCAATGACGATGAATTCCCATGGCAGATCAGGTTTGTCTGATATTTTCGCGATGCGCTCCCCGATGCGCTGCACGCGTGTCGCCATGACGCCCGTTGTAACAACAGGCGCAGTTTCCTTAACCTGATTAAGCGCCTCAAGGCCAAGGGCGACATCCTGACTCGGGGGAATCATGATAAATTGCGACCGTCCGGTTACCGAGTTTTCAGCCATGCAAGCGCTCAAAAACAGCACCGACGCGGCGATTAGAGCTTTCCTGATCATTTATCTCAACTCCGCTGAACCATGTTTGTCTGAGGATAACGGGAAACTATGCAATAAAAAAGGCGCTTCCAAAGGAAACGCCTCTAAATTCTTCAAACCCGCCAAGCGATTAATAGTCGCCTTTTGGCTCCAGAACCTGCTTGCCACGGTACATGCCGGTTTTCAGGTCGATGTGGTGACGAAGTTTGTATTCACCAGTGTGGGTATCTTCCTGATAGTTAACGGCTTTGAGAGCGTCATGCGCACGACGCATACCACGGCGAGACGGGGATATCTTTCTCTTTGGAACTGCCATTTTTTTACCTTCTCACTCGCCGGAGCTTCTTAAAGTCAGCCACCGGGCATAATAAACGGGCCCACCAAACGGTGAACACCTCAAATCAAGGCGCGCACCATAAGGGCAGGACTTTCAAAAATCAAGCGAAACTCGCAGGTATTTTTTTGTCCCGACAGCGCCGTTTGTCTGGCCGGAGAAATATGCTGTTCATCTGGGCTTTTCAAGCAGCGAATTAAACTTTATTGACTGTTGTTCAGCTTTTTTGCGACCGAATGATCTTGGGGAGGGTTCTATGTTCATTTTCCGTATCTTCACTGCCGCCGCCGCTGCGGCTTTTTTGCTTCTGGGTTCCGCTGTGTCGGCGCAGCAGGGCAACCCTGAAAACGAGTATTTCTGGCCGGGGGCAAATTACGACCCTGCGATCCCCACGGTAAAAGACGTGCTGGGGTACAGCTCTGGCGAACGGATCACAACGCACAGCGACATGCTGCGCTACATGAACGCTTTGATGGAAGCCTCTCCCGCCAAAATGCGCATGATGCAGTATGGCCAGTCATGGGAAGGTCGGGACCTTGTTTACTTTGCGATCTCCAGCGAGGACAACATTGCAAGCCTGGAGACCTTCAAGGCTGGAATGCAGGCGCTGAGCGACCCACGCGTGACATCTGATGCAGAGGCAACCCGCCTGATCAATGACATGCCAGCGTCAACATGGCTGGCCTACAGCATTCACGGCAACGAGATATCTTCAACTGATGCCGCGATGATGACAGCCTACCATTTGCTGGCTGCCCGCGGCGATGACAGGGTGCCGGATATTCTTTCCAACAGTGTTGTTTTCCTCAACCCGCTGCAGAACCCTGATGGCAGAGATCGCTTCATCCATCGTTTCCGTACAGCCAAGGGGCTGGTTGCAGACAGCGATCCGGCATCAGCCGAGCACAACGAGCCATGGCCTTCAGGGCGGACCAACCACTATCTCTTTGATATGAACCGCGATTACATCGTATTGACCCAGCCGGAAACACAAGGGCATGTAAAAGCATTGCAGGAATGGTATCCGCTGGTGTTTGTCGACCTGCACGAGATGGGCGGCAATTCGACTTACTATTTCGCCCCCGAAGCGATCCCCTTCAATCCGCATCTGGCCAAAAATCAGCGTGATTCGCTGTTCCTTTTTGGCAAAACCAACGCCAAATGGTTCGACAAGTTCGGATTCGATTATTTCACCCGCGATGTTTATGACGCCTTTTATCCCGGATACGGCGCAAGCTGGCCCGCGTATTATGGCGCGATCTCCATGACATACGAGCAAGCCTCATCGCGCGGTCTTGTCTATCGCCGTTATGATGGCACCGAACTGCCCTTCGCGCAGACAGTGCGCCAGCATTTCATCACGTCGATGGGCACAGCTGAAACCACGGCGACCAATCGTCAGGCTTTGCTGCAGAACTTTTTTGACTATCAAAAAACCGCGATTGCAGAAGGCCGGGCTGACCGCGAAAACCGCAGCTACATTTTCCCGGCAACACGGGACAAGGCGGCCAACCGCAAGCTAGCAAGCCTGCTTGCCGAGCAAGGCATTGAAGTTGGTCAGGCGACCGCAGATTTCCGTGCATGCGGCACTGAATATGGTGCCGGGGCTTTTGTTGTGGATGCAGCGCAGCCTCGCAAGCGTATGATCCGCACACTTCTCGACCCGCAAGTTGACATGGAGGCTGACTTCGTTGCTGAACAAGAGCGTCGCCGCGCCAAAAACATCGACCATGATATTTATGACGTGACCGCATGGTCCCTGCCCGTCATGTTCAACGTAGACATGAACATCTGTGGCCGTGCTGTTGACGTTGCGTCAAATCCTGTTGAACAGGATCGTATCGGAAGCGGCAGCATCAACACATCAGCTGCCAGTGTCGCTTATCTGGTGCCTTGGGGGGATATGGCTGCCGGGCGTTTCCTTTCAAGCGCGCTTCAAAACGATCTGGACGTCAAAATTATTGACGAAGACTTCACTCTGGGTGGTCGCTCCTATTCCGCAGGCACTCTGATCCTTGATGTTTCCCGCAATCCGGAAAACGTTGGCGACACAGTTGCAAGCCTGTCACGCGCAACCGGTGCGGAGGTTGTTGGGATCGACGACAGTTGGGTTGATGCAGGCATGGATCTTGGCAGCCGGGCGGTAAACCGCCTGCCGGCACCTAAAGTTGCGATGCTTTGGGACGAGCCAACCAGCCAGTATGCGGCAGGCAACACTCGCTTCGTTATCGAGCAACAGATTGGATATCCGGTAACGGTTGTGCGCACGCCCGACTTTGGCCGCTTGCGCCTTGACCGCTATCAGGTGCTGATCATGCCTTCTTCATTCGGCAGCTATGCCCGAACCTTGGGCGACAGCGGAGCCAAAAAACTGGATGCGTGGGTGCGCGATGGTGGGGTTCTGATCGGTACAGGCACTGCCTTGCGCTACCTTGCAGACGACAAAGTTAACTTGTTGTCGATCCGCCGCGAAAACCAGGTAAAGGAAAATGTCTCTGACGATGAAGCCAAAGGCAACACAGTCGACGGCACACTTTTCACGTCGCTTGAGGACATGAAGAATGCCATCGAGCCCGCCAACGAACGTCCGGACAGCGTGCCCGGCGCGTTTGCTTCGGCAAGCGTCGACAAAGACCACTGGCTGGCATCGGGTGTGAGCGAAGACCTGAATGTTCTAATCCGCGGTAGCGACATTTATACGCCCTCAAAACTGAACACCGGCACGAATGTCGCGTGGTTCAAGGGGGCCGATGAATTGGTGGCAAGTGGCCTTTTGTGGGAAGAAAACCGCAAGCAACTGGCATTCAAACCATTTGTTGTGGTGGAAGACCGGGGCAACGGTATGGTGATTGGCTTTACTCAGGACCCAACCGTACGCGCGTACCTTGACGGCCTGAACCTTATCTTCACAAACGCCATTTTCCACGGCGCGGCCCAGGCCCGGCCACTGCGGTAAGGAGACCAGCCATGAAACGATTTACAATTGCTCTGGGGCTGCTCGGCATATCTGCAGCAGCCTCGGCGGACGACTATTGGGTTTCACAATATCGTGCCGCGCCCGGAAAATTTCCGGCACTGATTGAGCTGGTGAAATCTACCAACTGGTCGGCCTTTGAAGAAGGCGCGCCGTTGATGATGCGCCACAGTCAGGGAAACCACTGGGACCTGATGCTGCTGGGCAAGCACAAAGATTGCGGTGATACCGGATGCCAACAAGCCGCAAAAGCTTTCGAACACGCCGTCAACCAGCTGGTTGATAGCGAGCTGAGTTTTCAGGCCACTTCAGAGACCGACTGGTCAGACCTGAGAGCCAAAGACGAGACCTCAGGCTTTTATCACATCGAAATGTTCAATGCGGGTGCAGGTCACCACAAAGCGTTGATGCGTCAGCGCGTTATAGAAAATGATTACATCGAGCGTATTGGCCAAAGCCCAAACGAGATTTTCGAAGTCACGTTTGGCTCGGACTTCGACATCTTCACAATCGGCTTTTATGAAAGCCTGCAAACCTACGCGGTACCCGCCGATGTGACCCCTGAAGAAGCGGAAGCTGCTGCCAAAGCCGCCGGTTTTAAAAACCGGGCGGACGTCAGCTTCCTGCTGCGCGAACTGATTGTTGGACATCATGATACACTGGCGGTCAAAGCCCGATGACACGCATTCTGTTTTATCTGGACGAGCCGGGAAAGGAAATCTGGCGCCCGGCATTCGAAGCCGCCATACCCGGCGTTGAGTTTCGGGAGTATCCGGATTGGGGTACCCCGGACGACGGCCCGGCGTATGTTTTTGCCTGGGAGCCGGAACCTGGCCTGATTGCAAAGTATCCGAACGTAAAAACTATCTTTTCCCTGGGTGCCGGTGTCGACCATCTAACCAGTGACCCCGACTTGCCTGCTGATGTGCCCATCGTCCGCATGAGTGACATGGGCCTGAAGGAAGGCATGGCAGAATATGTGCTTATGACGGTGTTGATGTATCATCGTTATATGCCGCGCATGCTGGCGTCACAGCGCAAACACGAGTGGCGACGCCTGTTCCCGCCCGCAGCATCTGATGTGCGCGTGGGCATTCTGGGATACGGCGCACTCGGGCACTATTGTGCGCAGGCCCTGAAACCTCTGGGGTACCAGTTGGCATCCTGGTCGCGCACGGCGAAACCGGAAGAAGACGGCATCAGGCATTACAGTGGTGAAGAGGCATTCGAAGACTTCCTCGCACGCACGGATATTCTTGTTGGGCTGCTGCCATCCACACCGGAAACAACCGGACTTCTGAACAGCCGCACAATGGCACTGATGCCCCGACACGCAGCCATCATCAACGCTGGCCGTGGATCGCTGATCAATCTCGGTGACCTTGTATCCGCCCTAGACAGTGGCCATCTCTCAGGAGCCACGCTAGACGTTTTTGTTGAGGAACCACTAGATGAAAATAACCCGTTATGGTCACACGAAAAGGTTTTCATCACACCCCACATTGCGTCGATCACACGGCCAACGACAGCAGCGGAATATGTGGCAGAAAACATCAAGCGCATTGAATCCGGCCTGCAACCACAGAATGTTCTGGACCGAAAGCGTGGCTATTGATGACTTCGCATTTGCGTGATCGGAGCTTTTTTTCTGCCAGCACACTGGTTTTTGGCGGTTCGTGCACCTATATAAACGAAAATGTGCAAGCGCAACTGCACCTGTGTTTTAAGGACTTGATGGCTGCATGGCTTATTTAGAAGTTGTAACCGGTATAGTATTATTAGTAGTTGCCGGAGACTTTTTGGTGCGCGGCGCAGTATCCCTTGCCCACAAAGCAGGCATTTCCACGCTTGTTATTGGCCTGACAATTGTTGCGTTTGGAACGTCGGCACCAGAACTTGTGGTTGGCGTTGATGCGGTCCTTAAAGGCTCGCCCACACTGGCGCTCGGCAACATTGTCGGGTCGAACATCGCAAACTCCCTTCTAGTTATCGGACTGCCTGCCATCATTGCCCCGATGACGTGTGACGCCCCGCGTTTGGGACGCAATCTTATGATGATGCTGGGAGCAACGCTCATCTTCATCTGGTTCGCCCAAGGGGGTGCTTTTACCTTCTGGGACGGCTTTGTACTTCTTATATTGCTCTTCATGTTTTTGGCCTATTCCGGAATGCGGGCAAAGAAATGCCCGATGGAACTTGAAGGCCTTGATGAAATACACGAGATCGAGCAGCACCCCATCCCTTACAGGAAGTCCTGGGCCATGGTGATTGGTGGCCTTGCCGGTTTGGCTATTGGTGCAGACTTGCTGGTTGTGGGGTCAATCGAACTGGCACGATCCTTTGGCGTTTCCGAAGCTCTAATCGGCCTGACACTGATCGCGCTTGGTACAAGCCTGCCTGAACTGGTAACAGCCATGGTTGCAGCGATACGCGGCCACTGTGATGTGGCGGTCGGAAATGTTATCGGTTCCAACATATTTAATATTCTGGGCATTATGGGTGTTTCCTCGATGGTTGGAACCATTCCGGTACCGGACAGTTTCCTGAATGTAGACCTTTGGGTCATGCTTGCCGCTGCCTTGTTAATCGTGCCGTTCACCCGTCTTCGGTCGCAGCTTGGTAAATTTTCCGGCTTTGCCTTGGTCGCACTGTATATCGGTTATATGGTGCACTTGGCCCATAGCGCGGAAAGCGCGGCTGTAATGGGTATGCCAGTTTAACCTGACCTTTATGGGACACACAACTTGACTGCACGACATCCTTATTCTGCTGCACTGGTTACAGGTGGTGCTGTACGTATCGGTCGCGCCATTTCCCTGAGTCTTGCCCGGGCTGGGCTTGCCGTGGCCGTTCATCACCGCAATTCCTCCGAAGAGGCGGCCCGGCTTGTTGATGAAATTCGACAGTCAGGCGGTAATGCCTGCGCTATTACCGGCGACCTCGGCATTCCGGAAGATGTAACTGCACTGGTTGGCACCGCATCCGAAAAGCTTGGAAAACCACTTGACGTGCTTGTGAATAATGCGTCTGTCTTCGAAAATGACACACTTGCAGATATGACACCTGACAGCTGGAGCCTGCACCAGGCCGTCAATCTGGAAGCACCCGTCTTTTTAAGTCAGGCGTTGATGAAACAGCTTTCGCAAAACCAGAAAGGTTGCATCGTCAACATCATTGACCAGCGTGTTTTAAAACTGAACCCGCAGTATTTCTCCTACACCGCATCCAAGGCCGGACTGTGGACAGTGACGCGCACCATGGCCCAAAGTCTGGCGCCGACAGTTCGTGTCAATGCGATCAGCCCCGGTCCCACTCTTGCCAACCAGTTCCAGTCTGGCCGTGATTTTGAAAAAGAAGCGTCACGCGTGATGCTGAGACAAGGGCCGGACGTATCCGAAATAACCGGTGCTGTGCAATTTCTGCTTGAGACTCCTTCGGTAACCGGGCAAATGATTACGCTGGACGGGGGCCAGCACCTGGCTTGGCGAACAGAAGACATCATTGAGGACTAGGCCAATGACACATGAGGACTCTACCGCCCAGGACAATCTGGTGCATCTGCCCTACGCTGATGCCGCCCGCGCCGTGCGCCATGTGTTTGTTCGCGACTATGTTACCGACGCTGAAATTGGCGTTTGGTCTCACGAAAAAGGCAAAACTCAAAAGGTGCGGATCAGCGTTGACCTTTCTGTATCGGAAGAAACGGCGCATCATGAAGACCAGCTCGAAAACGTCGTGTGCTACAATGAAATTGTTTTGGGCATTCAGAAAATAATCGAGACCGGACACATTCAACTTGTAGAAACACTGGCGGAAAAAATAGCGGCGATGTCGCTGGTAAATTCACAAGTTTTGAAAGCCAGAGTCAAAGTTGAAAAACTGGAAGCAGTAGCCGAGGCAGCGAGTGTCGGTGTCGAGATAGAGCGACACCGATAATTCAATATTCTCGTGAGAATTTAACCGCTTAACAGCTCGGTCACAAATTTGAAAAGCGGAACACTACCGGAAGAGTTGTACACACCGAATCGCGCACTGCCATAAGCTCGTTTTCGAGACAAGAAGGCAATTCGAATTTATTTATTATGAGAAGCTTGACCCCAAGTTTTTTGTTTTTTTTCAAATACTTAATATTTTTGCCTAAAATATAGGCAATCCGCAAAAAGTCTAGCGTTACAGCGATGTTGCAGTTTTATGGCGGTATTTGCACACAAAGTTATCCACAGGTACGGTGGACAATTTTCCGGTCAAAAATCAACACTCAACTGAGCCATTGATTCCTTTGAAGGATTCAGCCAAAAATAACCTTATAGATCAAAAAGGTGCTCGATTTGCCCGCTTCTAATTTATCGGATGGAATTGCTGTTATACGTGCGCAATTGAAAACGGCGCCGACGGCGCCGGGTGTGTATCGCATGCTCGATAAAAACGGCGATGCCCTTTATGTCGGCAAAGCCAAAAATATCCAGAAACGGGTAACAAGTTACACGCAGGTCGCGCGGTTGAATAACCGTTTGCAACGCATGGTCGCCGCGACGGAAACGATGGTATTTGTCACGACCCGCACCGAGGCCGAAGCGCTTCTACTGGAAGCCTCCCTGATAAAGCGTTTCAAACCGCCGTTTAATGTTTTGCTCAAAGATGACAAGTCATTCCCGTATATTTTACTGCGAACCGATCATGAGTGGCCCCAGATCACCAAACACAGGGGTGCCCGAAAACACAAAGGGCAGTATTACGGCCCCTTCGCCAGCGCGGGAGCTGTGAACCGAACACTGAATACGCTTCAAAAAGTATTCCAGTTGCGGTCCTGCACGGACACCACACTAGAGTCGCGCACTCGGGTCTGTCTTTTGTATCAGATCAAGCGGTGTTCCGGCCCCTGCGTGAACAAGGTGTCCGCCGACGAATATAGTGACATGGTTGGCGAAACCCGTGCATTTCTGGAAGGCAAGAACACGGACATTCAAAAGAAGTTCGCCGAAGCAATGCAGGATGCCAGCGACACAATGGAATATGAGACGGCGGCCGTTTACCGGGACCGCCTGAATGCTCTCACTCAAATCCAGACCCATCAGACCATGGTGAACGCCATGGTCGACGAAGCCGACGTTATCGCTGCGGCTAAAGTTGGCGGTCAGGTCGGCATACAATTGTTTTTCTTCCGGGCCGGTCAAAACTGGGGGCACCGGGCCTACTTCCCGAAACATGACAAAACCGATAGCGTCGAGTCGGTTCTTTCAGCATTTGTAGCTCAGTTCTATGACAACAAACCTGCCCCCAAGAGCATTCTGTTGTCGCACAGGCTTGAAGACCAGGGCCTGCTGTCTGATGCACTCTCCAGCAGAATGGATCGCAAGGTCGCTCTTTCCGTACCGGCACGCGGCAAGAAGTTTGAAACGGTTAAAGAAGCGATCCGAAACGCCAAGGAGGCTGTTGAGCGCAAACTCGCAGAAACTGCCAGTCAAACCCGCCTGCTGGAAGGTCTTGCAGAAAAATTTGACCTGGAAACCGCGCCAACCCGGATTGAAGTGTATGATAACAGCCATATTCAGGGCAGCAATGCCGTAGGCGGCATGGTGGTGGCCGGGCCCGATGGCTTCAGTAAAAACCATTACCGGAAATTCAACATCAAAGACACCGAGCTTACACCAGGAGATGATTTCGGCATGATGCGCGAAGTGATGCGCAGGCGTTTTTCCCGGTTGATCAGGGAAGATGAAGATCGCTCACGCGGTATGTGGCCAGACCTATTGCTGATCGATGGAGGGCTTGGGCAACTGTCTGCCGTAACCGAAACGCTGACAGAGGTCGGGGTCAGCGATGTTGCAATTGTTGCTATCTCGAAGGGCCCTGACCGCAATGCTGGCCGCGAGCAGTTTCACATGCCAGGTCAGCGCGCGTTCACCATGCCGCTCAACGACCCTGTACTGTATTACCTGCAGCGCCTCAGGGATGAAGCCCACAGGTTTGCTATTGGGTCACATAGAGCGCGCAGAAAAGCGGATATAAAAAAGTCACCGCTTGACGGTGTTCCGGGTATCGGGCCAAAACGCAAGAAGGCATTGCTGCACCATTTTGGTTCGGCAAAGGCGGTTGTAGGGGCGGATATCAGAGACATCGAATGCGTGGAAGGCATCTCACGCGCGATTGCGCAACAGATATACGATCATTTCCACGAATAGGCGGTTCAGCTTGAATGCCTCTTAGCTGCAGCGTTGACCTGCGCCCGGAAAGAAGTATGGTGTGCCTGAAACCAGCGGGCGGTCTTATACCATGTGGAATTTGCCAAACATTCTGACGCTTTCACGGATTTTCGTGATCCCGGTGCTTGTCGCGTCCTTTTATATGGAACAGCCGCTGGGCAGTCACATTGCTTTCGTTACCTTCACACTTGCTGGTATCACTGACTTTTTTGACGGGTATCTGGCACGCGCGACAGGCAGCGTTTCGAAAATTGGCCAGTTCCTCGACCCAATTGCCGACAAATTGATGGTAGGGGCCATTCTGATCATGGTGGTGCATATTGGCTGGGTATCCGAATACCATGTGATTGCGGCTGTCATCATCATGTGTAGGGAAATTCTGGTGTCTGGCCTGAGGGAATTTCTGGCTGGCATACAGGTAAGCGTGCCGGTGAGTGTTTTGGCAAAATGGAAAACGACCCTGCAGATGGTCGCCTTGGGCGCGCTCGTTTGGGCTGAAGGTGCCAAAACTTTCGGACTACCTGCTCATGAAATTGGTTTGGCTCTCCTTTGGGTAGCTGCGGTTCTCACTCTGTACACCGGCTACGACTATTTGAGGGCCGGTTTGAAGCATATGGTTTAGGCGATGGAACTTAAGTATTTTTCCTGGATTCGTGAAGGCATCGGCGCAGCAGAAGAAACGCTGAAGAAACCGGATGAGGTGACCTCCGTGACCGACCTGTTGAACCACCTTTGTAGCCTTGGGGAACCATACAGGACCGTCCTGAAAGAACGGGTTTTTGTGCGTGTTGCGGTTAATCAAACGCATGTCCCACACGACCATGACATCTCCGACGATGATGAAATTGCAATTTTCCCGCCTGTAACAGGTGGTTAGGCGAACCGATGGCCAGCATTTCAGTCCAGTCTGAAGACTTTGACATCGGTGCCGAAATTGACGCGCTGAAACAGGGGAACACATCTATCGGAGCTATCGTCACATTCACGGGCACGGTCCGGGATGTCGGCAGCACCCTCAAAACAATGACGCTTGAGCATTATCCCGGCATGACGGAAACCGAACTTAACCGTATTGCTGAAGAAGCCGAGACTAGATGGCCTTTGCTCGGGTGCCGGGTCATCCACCGCTATGGTACACTGGAACCGGGCGATAATATCGTATTGGTGATTACAACATCTTCCCACAGGGAAGCTGCGTTTGAAGCCGCGGATTATCTGATGGACTTCCTGAAATCAAATGCGCCGTTCTGGAAGAAAGAACAATCCGCGACAGACACATCGTGGGTTGATGCCAAGGACAAGGATAGCGTTGCGCTGGATCGCTGGAGAGAATAGCGGCAGCATCAGCTCATTAAAAAAGCCGGGTAAAACCCGGCTTTTTTGATTCTATGCAATGTGATCCTAATTTTGCTGACGTCGCAGGAAGCTTGGAATCTCCAACTGTTCAGACGAAGGCTTGGGTGCTGGTCTATCATCCGCACTTACCCCTCCCAAAGAACCAACTGAGTCAGCCGCTGGTTCTTCACGCTGGCCGGAATCGTTGCTTGCCGGTGGCGGTGTGACAGCCTCAACCTCTTCAGTTTCCTGACTGCGAAGTCCTGATGTCATCAACTGAAACAGGCTTTTCTTCTGAGGCGCTTCTTCAGCGACAGGCTCGACAGGGCGCTGTCGCACAGCCGGCTTCTCTTGCGTGTAAGCATCTTCCGCCGCCATCACAACGTCGCCGCTCATTAGCGGATCACGTTCCTTGGGCGTCAGCGGTGCGTCCGCAACAAACAAGTCACTTCCCTGAGCTTCCAAAGCTCGTTTCTCAAGGTCATCGCTTTCTGCGGGCTCCGGCTTGATCTCCTCATCAATCGAAGCGACCGCTTCTTCTGTGTCTTCGAAGCTTGGCAATGACAGGTCTTCTGTTCCATCTGAATCCTCAGATGCGGCTTCTCCACTTTCCATCTCGGTCTGGATAGCGGCCAGCGCTTCTTCGAAAGGGGCTTCGTCCTCGATAGCATGATCCTCAAAGCCGGGTTCTTCCTCCATACCGGCCTCGTCCATCTCTGGCTGGATAGCGACAGCTTCCCTGACAGGCTCCGGGATAGGCAGGCCCGTGCCGCCAGTACCTTCAATACCGGTCGCCACAACTGAAACCCGAAGTTTACCTTCAAGGTCCTGGTTGAATGCCGAACCAAAAACGATCAGCGCGTCTGCATCAACTTGCTCGCGCACCATGTTTACGGCCTCGTCCACTTCAAACAGGGTCATGTCCATACCACCGGTAACATTGATGATAACGCCCTTGGCCCCTTTAAGGGACGCTTCTTCGAGAAGCGGGTTCGAAATAGCCGCTGCAGCAGCGTCAGCGGCACGCGCTTCGCCGTCCGCCTCGCCCGTTCCCATCATCGCCTTGCCCATTTCGGACATAACGGTGCGAACATCTGCAAAATCAAGGTTGATCAGACCCGGCATGACCATGAGGTCAGTAATTCCCCGGACGCCAGAGTGCAAAACCTCATCCGCCATGTTAAAGGCATCGGCAAAAGTTGTGCGCTCATTGGCAACGCGGAACAGGTTCTGGTTTGGGATGATGATCAGCGTATCAACATGAGCCGCCAAATCCTTGATGCCAGCTTCGGCGATCTTCATCCGGCGGCCACCTTCAAACTGGAACGGCTTGGTAACCACACCGACAGTAAGAATGCCCTTCTCTCTTGCACGGCGCGCAATCACCGGGGCAGCGCCTGTACCTGTGCCGCCGCCCATACCGGCCGTTACGAAGGCCATGTGGCAACCGGCCAACATCTCGTCGATACGCTCCAGCGCCTCTTCAGCCGCGGCTTCACCAATTTTTGGCTGTGCACCCGCGCCAAGGCCCTGCGTAATCTCGACCCCGAGCTGAATTCTGTTGTCAGCGCGCGCATTCGTAAGCGCTTGCGCATCAGTGTTTGCAACGATGAAATCAACGCCCTGTAATTGCGCAGCGATCATGTTGTTGACCGCGTTGCAGCCAGCGCCGCCGACACCGATGACGGCGATGCGAGGTGTTAATTCGGTTAGTTCAGTATTCCCGAAATCGATAGACATTGCCCAGTTCCTCCGTTTCAAATCATTTTATCGTACATCCCGCGCCAGCACCAGCGTTGATAACGATATTGCCCGTTAGAAATTGTCCCTTAACCAGCGCGTCATGCGACTGAATGTTCCTTGTTCCGTCTCATCTTCATCACCATCACTTGAGGACGGTTTTATGTCTTTCATTGTTGGATGTGCATTATAAAGCAACAGCCCGACAAGGCTTGAAAAGCCTGGTGACTGAGCCGCTTGCGGCAGACCACCCATCAATTGCGGTTTTCCGATGCGAACGCGTCGTCCCAAAACCTTGCTGGCAAGATCGCGAACGCCCTCGCAGTTCGCCACGCCACCTGTCAAAACCACACGCTTGCCTGCAACACCCGAAAAGCCGGATGCGTCAAGCCGTTTGGCAATTGTCGCGAACAGCAGTTCAAGTTCCTTCTGCATCACAGATGTCAGGCTGCTGCGCGGCATCCGGGAAAAACTGTCCCTGCCTGCTTCACCAACCTGCTGGACTTCTATCTCCAGTCGTTCATCCGCCGGATCAACGATAGCCGCACCATTGAAAGTTTTAAGCCGCTCAGCCTGATCAAAAGGAGTGAGCAACGAGCGGGCAATTTGTTCGGTAACTTGCGCGCCGCCCAAGGGAATTGATTCAGCATGAACAAGCGAGCCTTGTGCAAAAACCGACAGGCCCGTTGTTCCTGCCCCAAGGTCAATACAGGCCGCCCCCATTTTCATTTCGTCTTCTACAAGTGCGGCCAGCCCGGAGGCAAAAGGACCATGAACAATATCAAGTACGTTCAGGTGCGCCCGGCGGACACAAGCCTGCAAATTCTGCAGCGGCCCGGCGTCAGCCGTTAGCACCAGAAGGGCCACAGTCAGCTTCTTACCGTACATCCCAACAGGCATTTTCACACCAAAATTGCCATCAACTGCAAAAGCCGCAGGGATAGCGTGAAGAATTTCGCCGCTTTCGCTAACAATCTGTTCCGCTGCTTCATCAAGAGCTCGGTCCAGATCGTCTGCACTAACCGCATGGCCAGGGACATCAACGCTTACTTCGATCACCTGACTTTTCGGGTCACTGCCGGAAAAGGCCAGAATAACGTCGCTTACGGTTTGGCCGGCCATCTTCTCCGCCTGATCAACAGCCGCCCTGATCGCGCGCTCCGTTGCGTCCATATCAACAACAACACCAGCAGCTACACCGCCATTGCAGGCACGGTTTCCCACGCCCAGAACCTTGATTTGACTATCAAGGCCAATATGGGCGATCAGGCACGCGACCTTGCTTGACCCGATATCAAGGGCCGCAACCGTTCGTTCCTGTTTACCGTTTATCGCCATAAATATTGTTCCAACTCAGGGCACACCCTATCTAGGTATCCGGCCCTTACAAAGCCCACTCTTCACCGGTCATCGTACGACGCCCTACCGGCGTCACCCGCACAACCAGCCGGTCCGGGTATCGCATATCAATGACGCTGACTTCCCGAGCCAGCAGCTTGTGCTTCTCGTTTAGCTCTATGAATTTGCTCCATGCAGCAGCCATTCCATAGGTTTGCGCCTGTTCCGCAGGCAGTTTGACGCGGATACCGTTTTCAAAAATCAGATCCCAGCGCCGCCCACCAACCCGCACGGCAGATTTGATCTGCGCACCGATTGCCGCTGATTTGGCTTTTTCCCTCTCAAGCTGGCGAAGTATGTTGGCATTGACGTCGCCAACAACAAGCATCAGATGACTGAATTTTCCAAGGCCACGATCGGTGATCGAAACGCCATCCGGATCAATCAGACTGATTTGTCCGTCGCGCTGTGAAAGCGCGTAAGGAACGCGTTCCGTAACCCTGATCGAGAGGCCTTCAGGTAAAATACGGCTGACTTCCGCCTGCTTTACCCACGGCAGGCTTTCTACGCGCTGCTGGATAACTTCAAGGTCGATGGACAAAAGCGGCATGCCGTTATCGACATCAAGAACCGAAAAAATCTCTGTTTCCGATGTACGGATAAGTCCTGAAATCTGCATGTCAGAGAGGACGAGACCAGCATTCCGACTTGTTTCCATCAGCCAGGTATTCGCTTGTTTTTTAACGGAAAAACCAACAGCTGCAAGGCTTGAGGCCAACAGGGCAAATGCGATAAGCGAGAAATTTTGACGGATGACAGCGTTCATGTTTATTGCCCCCCTGCATTTCTGCCGATGCGGCGAATTTCCCACTCCAGCTCAACTCCACTGTTAGCCTTTACGCGCTCGCGCACCTGCTCTCCAAGCGTTTCCAGCTCTGCCGCACTTGCGCCACCATGATTGATAAGGAAATTACAGTGTTTTTCCGAAACCTGCGCATCACCAATGCTCATGCCACGGCAGCCTGCATCATCAATCAGCTTCCAGGCATGTGCACCTTCGGGGTTTTTGAATGTGCTGCCACCGGTGCGCGTGCCAAGTGGCTGGCTTTCTGAGCGCGACGCCGATATCTCACGCATTTTTTCCTCAATGGCATCTGTTTCACCCAGCTTGGCGTGGAATGATGCTTTCAGGATGATCATATCATCCTTCAACTTTGCGTGACGGTAGGAGAAGCCAAAATCTTCAGGCTGCAATTCTTCAATATGACCAAAACGATCAACTGCGTGGGCATGTTTAAGAACGTCCTTTACTTCACGCCCGTAGGCCCCGGCGTTCATGCGCACAGCGCCGCCAATAGTCCCTGGCACACCGACCAGAAACTCAAGGCCGGTAAGACCGCTTTTGGCTGCTGCTTTGGCAACATGAACATCCATTGCACCGGCACCGGCATTCACGACGTTGCCGCGCATACAGATATCGCTAAAGCCCCTGCCCAATCTGATCACCAGACCTTCAATGCCACCGTCCCGAACCAACAGGTTCGAGCCAACACCGATTACGGTTATCGGCACACTGCCGGGAAGGCAGCGCAGTACTTTCACCAGATCGTCCTCATCTGCAGGTTCAAAAAGAATGTCAGCGTTGCCGCCGGTCCTGAACCAGCTAAGACGCGCCATCGGGGCACCTTCAACGAGCCTGCCTTTCACATGCGGCAACGTGGCAAGCAACGATTTGCGCTCTTCAGAGTTCATTCTTCATCCCTTTTGTTCGTCTGAGCATCTGTTTCAACGAGCTGAGCAGGCAAGGCATTTGCCCAGGCGCTGATCGTTCCCGCGCCAAGACACACGACAACGTCGCCTGGCACTGCATAGCGTGCCACAACGTCAGCAAGGTCGTCCGGCCCTGTGAAGGTGTCCACCTGGCGGTGGCCATGTGTTCTCAGGCCATCGGTCAGGGCTCGCTGGTCCGCACCCTCGATGGGTTGTTCTCCCGCTTCATACACCGGCGAAACAAGCACCACATCGGCATCGTTAAAACAGGTACAAAAGTCATCGAACAGGCTTGCAAGGCGCGAATATCGATGAGGTTGAACGACAGCAATAACCTTGTTTTCGAATGAGTCACGGGCCGCTTTCAGTACGGCGGCGATTTCCACAGGATGGTGACCATAGTCGTCGATCACCGTGATGCCATTCACCTCACCTGTTTTGGTGAAACGGCGTTTCACGCCATCAAAATGGGCAAATGCCGTCGCAAGAACAGGCGGATCGATATGCATTTCAAGGCCGACGGCTATCGCCGCAAGGGCATTCTGCACATTGTGATTGCCCGGCATCGGCAGTGTTACGCCGTTGATACTGAATTCTTCGCCAGAGCGCCGATTTGTCACCTCAACATCGAAAGAAGTAACACCCCGGTTGTTTACCACATTAACTGCACGCACATCTGCCTGTGCGGAAAGCCCATAGGTGGTAAACTTGCGGTCGCTGATGGTTTTGATCAGGCCCTGCACTTCCGGATGGTCGATGCACAATACTGCACCACCATAAAAAGGAACGCGGTCCAAAAACTGTTTGAATGCTTCTTTTTCGGCTTCAAAAGTGCCGTAGAAGTCCAGATGTTCGGGATCCATGTTGGTGACAACAGCAATGGTTGCAGGCAACTTGACGAAAGTGCCATCAGACTCATCCGCTTCCACAACCATCCAGTCGCTCTCACCGAGGCGCGCGTTTGTGCCGTAGCTGTTGATGATGCCGCCATTGATCACTGTAGGGTCAATTCCGCCTGCCTCAAGCACGGCAGCTACCATTGAGGTCGTTGTGGTTTTTCCATGGGTCCCTGCCACGGAAACACACCATTTCAGGCGCATCAGTTCCGCCAGCATCTCTGCGCGGCGCACCACCGGCAGCGACCTGCGTTTTGCTTCCATCACTTCAGGGTTGTCAGCTTTAATGGCAGACGAGACAACAATAACCTGAGCACCCGTAACATTATCTGCCGTTTGACCAATCATCACGGTAATACCAAGAGATCGCAGGCGTTTCACATTTGCGTTGTCACTCAGGTCAGAGCCCTGAACCGCATATCCAAGGTTATGCATAACTTCAGCGATACCCGACATGCCTATACCGCCAATGCCGACAAAATGTACGGTTCCTATATCGAAAGGGACGTTTTTCATGCCGCCTCTCCCATTTCTGCGCCTGCCTTCTGTATTTCAGCAGCAAGCGCATCCGCCGCTTCCAGTCTGGCAAGAGACCGCATGTGATCCGACGCGTCCCTGAGGGTACTCATGTCGTCCAGCAGTCTATCCAGCAACACAACAAGTCGTTCAGGGGTGAAATCTTTTTCTTCAATAACCCAGCCGCCACCAGTTTCATGAACCAGCTGCGCGTTTGCCAACTGATGGTTATCTGCCGCAATCGCGAGCGGCACCAAAATCGCAGGGCGACCCATCGCTGTCAGCTCCGCCAGCGTTGACGCCCCGGCGCGCGAGATAACCAGCTGCGTTTTTAAAAGCAGACCAGCAACATCTTCAAAATAGGGCTGAACCTCGGCACGGATACCTGCGTCCGCATAGGCCTTAGATACTCGATCAACGTCTTCGGGGCGCGCCTGGTGTGTCACATCAATTCGTTCTCTATATTCTGAAACAAGTGCCGCCAGCGCGGCTGGCACGACATCTGAAAGCACGCGCGCGCCCTGACTGCCACCAACGATGAAAACCCGGATGTCGCCACCGCCCATCGGCACCGAGTAGGCGATGTTTGCAAGTCTGGCAATTGATGTACGCACAGGGTTTCCGGTAACAACGGTTTTTACACCAGACGGAACAGCTGCCGTTTGTTCCACGCTTAAAGCCGCACACTTGCTTCGCTTTGCCATCCAGCGGTTCACACGGCCAAGAACGGCATTCTGCTCGTGCAGTATGTAGGGGATGCGCATCGATCTCGCAGCAAGCACAGCCGGCAAGGATGGATACCCGCCAAAGCCAACAACAGCGGAGGGACGTTTATCCCGGAACAGCTTTCTCACCTTGAGCGTACTGGTGAAAACGCTGTACAGCGACTTGATCTTGTTCAGGATGCCGCCGCCCATGTGGCTACTGGTATCCAGAACTTCACGATTCATGGTTTTAAACACATTGCTGATCGCCTCGCCGCGCTTGTCTGTGACCAACAACACGTCATGCCCGGCAGCCTGTAGTTTGTCGGCAACGGCTTCGGCTGGCATCATGTGACCGCCTGTGCCTCCGCTCGCCAGAACGATATGGGATGCGGCACTCATTCGGCTGCCTTCCAGCCCAGGGGGTCGAGCTCTGGCTGAATGAAGCGGTTTCTGCGTGTTAACGCCAGAACGAAGCCCATACCAATCGCCAAGGCCAGCATGGATGAACCGCCATAAGATACGAAGGGCAAGGTCATGCCTTTTGAAGGCAGAATAGCGAGATTGACGCCAATGTTGATCAGGGTCTGCAAACCGAACTGAATGATCAGACCTGCGGCAGCGAGAAGACGAAACGGGTTTTCTTCCTCAACGAGGTTGGACAGGCCGCGCATCACAACACCTGCAAAAAGCATCAAAAGCATGACACACGCAATGGCACCGAACTCCTCACCGATAACGGCAAAGATATAGTCCGCATGTGCGTCTGGCAGATTGAGCTTTACAACCCCTTCGCCCGGTCCTTTACCCAGCATACCACCTGCCTCAAAAGCCTGCATGGCTTTGTCAGTTTGAAAGGTGTCGCCGCTTGCAGGGTTTATGAACCGGTCAATGCGGCTTGCAACGTGCGGCAGGAAGGCATAGCCAAGCCCCACCCCCATAATGGCTACGACCGCCGCTAGTGACAACCACATCAGCGGCAGGCCTGCCAATGCCATCTGTGAAATCCAGACAGCACTGATAAGAACCGTTTGACCAAAGTCCGGCTGCAAAATCAACAGGCCAACAACCAGAAGATATAGCGCAGTGGACACTCGTTTTGCAGGCACATCTTCCTGTTTGAAATGCGCCGACAATATCCAGGCAGTTGTTACAATAAAGAAAGGTTTTAGAAACTCGCTGGGTTGCAATGTGAAAATTCCAAGCGGCAACCAGCGGGTCGCCCCCTTGATTTCCGGGCCGAACAGTAACGTCGCCACGACAAGCAGCAACGTGACCGGGAAGCCGATGATTGCAATACGCCGTATGGCGGCGGATGACAACATAGACACACCAACAACCACACCCAGTCCAAGCGTCAGAAACACGGTTTGCTTCTTAACAAAGTGAAAAGAGCCAAGCCCAATACGCTCGGCAACAGCGGGACTGGCTGTCAAAGTCAGCCAGATACCAACCATTGTCAGCGCCAAAATAAGAACCAGCATCCAGCGGTCTACTGTCCACCACCAACGTGATAGCAAAGAATTGTCGTTGCGGGAAAAAGCAATCATGCGCTCTCTCCTGCGGCAGCTATCACGGCGTCTTTAAATGCCTCACCGCGCTTCTCAAAATCGGTAAACTGGTCAAATGCAGTACATGCTGGCGAGAGCAATACCGTCTCGCCGAGCCGCACGTCCCCAAGAGCATCCTCAAGCGCCTCAAGCATGGTCCCATGCAAAGCGAAAGGAAGGGACTCTGGCAAAACATCGGCAATCAAACGCGCATCTTCGCCCATCAGGTAGGCTTTTTCGACACCTGCTGTGGCCTTGGACAATTCACTGAAGTTCTTGTCTTTGGCCCTGCCGCCAGCAATCCAGCGAACCCGATCAAAGGTTTTAAGCGCTCTGAGCGCAGCATCAATGTTTGTTGCCTTGCTGTCATTGACGACCGTGATACCTTTTTTATAGGGCACGATTTCCTGGCGGTGCTCCAAACCGGGGAACGTCAACAAACCGCTCAGAATTTCACTTGAGGAAAGACCGACCGATTTACATGCCGCATAAGCCGCGGCGGCGTTTTGCCAGTTGTGAGTGCCCTGCAGGCTGGCCACACCCAATATAGACCCAACTTCAACCAGATTTTGTCCGTCATGGTCAAACAAAACGCCATCACGCACGTATATGCCGTCGTCATGACCAGCCCTGACGGATACCGGAAGCAAATTGCTTTGCCGTGCGGCGATTGAACGGCTGTGTTCATCGTCAACACCGACAACAGCAATGCAATTACCAGTTTGCAGGTCAAACAGTCTGGATTTTGCGGCGACGTACCCCGCCATATTCCCATGCCTGTCAAGATGATCAGGCGAAATATTGAGCAACACACTCACATCGCAGTTTAGCGAATGGCAAAGATCAAGTTGAAACGACGACAGTTCAAACACGTAAAGACCGCCCGCAGGCAGCGGCTCAAGGGACAAAACACCATTGCCGATATTGCCGCCTATCGCGACTGGTTTGCCTGCGCATGCCAGAACATGCCCGATCAAAGCCGTAGTGGTGGATTTACCGTTCGTGCCTGTAATACCAATAACTTTGTGAGAAGGAAGCGTTTGGCGTGCTGCCTGAAATACATCCATATCACAGATAACCGGCACAGAAGCGGCGTTGGCTTTGACAACAAGGGGGTGTGGTTCAGGGTGCGTCAGGGGAACGCCGGGCGCCAGCACGAACGCGTCCAGCCCGGCAAAATCAAGGCTATAGAGGTCAACAGCATAGCCCCGCACCTTTTCCCGCGCGCTGCTGTTGTCATCCCAGGCGCAAACGTGAGCACCTGAAGCAACCAGCGAATGCACGGCGGCAAGTCCCGACCGTGCGAGGCCAAAAACGCCAACTTTCTTGCCTTGATATGCAGGTACCGTGATCACTTTACACTTTACCTCAGTTTCAGGGTTGCAAGGCCAACAAGCGCCAGCATCACGGCGATGATCCAGAATCGGATCACGATCGTGGGCTCCGCCCAGCCTTTTTGTTCGTAGTGATGATGCAAGGGTGCCATCCGGAAAACGCGCTTGCCGGTCAGCTTGAACGACAGCACCTGCACTATGACCGAGATGGTCTCGAGCCAGAAAAGACCTCCGATAATTCCAAGCACAATCTCGTGTTTGGTGATAACGGCGATGGTGCCAAGCGCGCCGCCCAAAGCCAGCGAACCAGTGTCACCCATGAACACCATGGCTGGCGGTGCGTTGAACCACAGAAACCCGAGGCCTGCGCCGATTATCGCGCCGCACAAAACAGCAAGCTCCCCTGAGCCGGCGACATAAGCAATGCCCAGATAATCGCTGTAAACCGTATTGCCGACCAGATACGCGATAAGCCCGAAGGCGCTGGCGGCAATCATTACCGGCACGATCGCGAGGCCATCCAGGCCATCGGTAAGGTTAACCGCGTTTCCTGCCCAAACGATGACCAGACAAGCAAAGGGCAGATAGAAAATACCTAGATTTATCAGAAGTTTCTTGAAGAACGGTAGCGCCAGCGTCGGCTCCACAAGAGATGCCAGCCACCATGCAACGGAAAGACCAATGGCCAGTTCAATAATGAATTTGAGCCGGCCGGGCACGCCGTCAGACGACGCCTTGGTTACCTTCAGGTAATCATCAACAAACCCAATCGTGCCAAAACTCAGCGTGACAATCAAAACCGCCCAAACATAGGGGTTGCCAAGGTCCGCCCAAAGAAGAGTGGAAACACAAAGCCCGAGCAGGATCATAAAACCGCCCATAGTTGGCGTACCGGCTTTGGCAACGATATGACTTTGCGGCCCGTCATCACGGATAGGCTGTCCTTTTTTCTGCTTTGATTTCAACCATTTAATGATTGAAGGGCCAGTGATAAAACAGATCAGCATTGATGTGAATACCGCGCCACCAGTCCGAAAAGTAAGATAGTTGAACAGGTTAAAAATACCGCCCTGCTCTGCCAATAATGGAAACATATCCTTACTCCTCCGCCGTCATGGCTTGGTTGGCAGTGCCAGCGCCCAAAAGGGTCTGAACTGCCTCAATATCTGAATAGTTGATTGTCTGATCGCCGATAATCTGGCCGGTTTCATGGCCTTTCCCTGCAACAATCACCATATCGCCGGGCTTCGCTGCCTCCAGCGCTGCGGCAATAGCCGCTGACCGATCCGCAATTTCATTCGCACCCGGAGATGCTGCAAGAATGTCTTCCCGAATGGCCGCCGGGTCTTCTGATCTGGGGTTGTCATCGGTTATATAAACTGTGTCCGCATACCGGGCAGCGATTGCACCCATTTGAGGACGCTTGCCCGTATCGCGGTCACCTCCGCAACCAAACACAACATGAAGCCTTGCCGGGTTGTGGGCACGTGCAGCACACAACACGGTTTTAAGCCCGTCCGGTGTGTGGGCATAATCAACAAAAACACCGGCATCGTTATGAGAACCCATTAATTCCATACGCCCGGGAACACCTCGCAAATTGGCAAGTGTGGCAAAAACATCCGTTGCGGCAAAACCGCTTGAAAGCACCAGTCCTGCAGCCGTAAGGACGTTCATTGCCTGAAAGTCCCCGACAAGAGGAAGCTGTGTCGTGAAGGTCGCGCCTTCGAATTTTACGTCAAGGTTTTGACCCGTTGCCGACGGTTCAACGCTCGCCAGTTGAAGTCGGGCACCTGATTGTCGCCCAAAAGTGAAACGATCCAGCGACCGCCCCCAGGCGATGTCGTCGATGATTGCACCCCAGCTATCGTCAATATTGATAACTGCCGATCCAGACGGCGGCAAAAGCTCGCCAAACAAGCGGGCCTTGGCATAAAAATAGGCCTGCTCGGTTTTATGATAATCCAGATGATCCCGCGTGAGATTTGTGAACGCCGCCGCAGACAAACTCATGCCGTCCAGCCTGTATTGGTGCAACCCGTGGCTTGATGCCTCTACAGCCACATGATCCACACCGGCCTGCTTGAGCATACTCAGATTTTGGTGCAGCACCATAGGGTCTGGCGACGTAAGGCCCCCATCTGTAGCAAGAACGTTCGAGCGAACACCGAGCGTACCGATACTCGCGGCTTCAGTGCCAAGCTGTTGCCATATCTGGCGGGTGAAATCAGCGACAGATGTCTTGCCGTTAGTGCCGGTAACAGCAACCTCAAACGCCGGTTGTTCACCGTAAAACCGGGAAGCAAGTTGCGCATAACGCTGGCGCGGGTTTGCAACCTCGATCACGGGAACGCCGGCTTCTGGCACAAACTGTGCGCTTCCTTCTGATGTCAGAATAGCGCTGGCACCCTGCCTGATCGCATCAGCAATGAAAGCGCGGCCATCGACCTTCGTGCCAGGCAATGCCACGAACATGTCGCCAGCACCGACGGTGCGGCTGTCAACGGTCAAACGCCGTATCACTGCATCTTCGACCACGCCTTTACCACCCAACAATTGCAACAGGGTTGTTGCCACGTCTTGACCTCATCAGTCGTCTTCAATCATCAGAGCCACATTCTGGTACAGCTCTTCGTCTTCAGCTTTCGGCAACACGCCCAGCAAAGGCGCGGTGCGCAAGATCACATTTTTCACTACGGGCGCTGCGACCCAGCCACCGGAAGCAAAGCCATATGTCTCCTTGGTGCCTTTCGGCTCATCCAACAGGGCAAATACGGCATATTGTGGGTCATCCATTGGATAGACGCCCATGAACGAGGAAATCAGCGCTTTGCGGTCATACCCCCCGCTTATAGCCTTCTCAGCCGTGCCCGTTTTACCGCCAACACGATAACCGCGCGCGTCGGAGCGCCCGCCGGTACCCTTGGTAACCGCAAGCCGCAAAAGCTGCCGTATCTGTCGGCTGGTCGCGGGCGAGATCACCTGTCTGCCACTGTCCCAGTTCTCGCTGCTTTTCAATAGCGTTGGTGCGTTATAGACACCGCCATTCACCATGGATGAAATGCCGGTAGCCAACTGGACAGGGCTTACGGCAATGCCATGACCATACGAGATCGTCATGGTTGAGACCTTGCGCCATGTCGCTGGATACATCGGCGCGCCAACCTCGGTCAGCTCCAGAGGCGCCGACGATAAAAGCCCGATAGACTGCAAAAATTCCTGTTGCCGTTCACCGCCAATATCGAGAGCCATCTGTGCTGTGCCAATGTTGGACGAGAAGGCAAAAATCTCGGGAACGGTCAGGTAGCGCTTCTTTGGATGGTCATCACGGATCAAAAAGCGTGAAATCCTGAGCGGCTTGGTTGCGTCATAGCCATCTTGAAAGGTAACTATCCGGTCATCCAGCGCGTTCGCAAACGTAAAGGTCTTGAACGTAGACCCCAACTCATAGACGCCCTTGCTGGCACGGTTGAACCGTTCTGTATCGCTGACACCCCGGACATTATTGGGGTCAAAGTCAGGCATGGAAACCATCGCGAGCACTTCACCGGTGTTGACGTCCATCACAAGGCCTGCAGCGCCAATTGCCTGATGCGCTCTCATTGCGGTTTCCAGCTCGTCAGCCAGTGCGTATTGAACACGGATATCCAGCGATAATTCGACAGGCTCACCGGTCCGGCCTTTTTCAGAAAGCCGGTCGTTGAAATAATGCTCAACACCCGCAAGACCCTTGCCGTCAACATCGACGTATCCCAGCGCATGCGCAGCCAGTCGCCCATGAGGATACAGCCTGTCTTCCTCGTTTCTGAAACCAAGCGCCGGGACGCCGAGTGCATTCACCTGCCACTTTTGACGCGGCGAAAGCTTGCGTTTGATCCAGACAAAATTCCGCTTTGACGACAGCTTCTGTTCAAGCTCTGCGCTTGAAAGCCCCGGCAAAATGGCCGCAAGCTGCTGGGCCACAAGCGCTGGATTTTTTATTTCCTGCGGGCTGGCATACAACGATGATGTCTGCAGGTTAACGGCCAGCACTTCACCATTTCTGTCCAGAATATCAGACCGCGCGAAAACCACCGGCGGTACGGCGATTTCTCTCACAGACGCTTTTTGTGTTTGAGGAGACGACATACCAAGCTCAATGGTGCGCGCGCCCATCAGAATAAAGGCGCCGAGGAAAAGCAGGAAGCCAATCATCAGTCGGCCCCGGGCAACCATAAGCGGCGATGGGTCTGCACCGACCGGACCTGGACACACGGCTTTTGTGCCAAGGCGAATGGACTGCGCCTGCGCCATACTCATAACACTTTGCCTTCCCGCTTTTGCCCCTCGCGGCGAGAGGACTGTTTAGCCTGTTTCTTGTTCTGCGAGGTTGGCAACAACACACTGGCGCTTCCATCAACCTCTTCATCGCTGCGACGCAGCGGAATGTCCTCGACGCTGCCGACAATCTGTTTTGGCTTTGGCGGCATTAGTGCCAAAAACTCAATGGACTGCTCCTGAAGCGCTTCAGGCGACGTCAGGTAAGCCCATTCCGATTTCAAAATCCGCAGGCTCTCACGGTCATGGTGGATTTGGTCTGCCAGATCTTCAACCCGCTCCGCCTGCTCCTGCACCGACAGCTTCAACTGCATCACAGCCGCGCCTGCAAGAAGGGCGGAAACGGCAGCCATCGCGGTGAAAGCCTTATGCATGACCGGTCTCCTGCCAGCACGGCGCGTCAGTGCGAACCGCAACGCGGAGTTTCGCCGACCGCGCCCTTGGATTGCGGTCTTCCTCGCTCTTTGAAGGCTTGATCACACCGCGTGTTTCCAGACGGAACGAAGGTGGGGTCGCAGCTTCAAGGGACATAGGCATATGGCGGGATGCGGCCGGCACGTGACCGGACCGCTCCGCCATAAAATTCTTTACCACCCGGTCTTCCAGCGAGTGGAAGCTTACAACGACAAGCCGGCCTTCCGGGCGGAGAAGCTGCTCGGCCGCTTCAAGGCCTCGTCGAAGTTCACCCAGTTCGTCATTCACATGAATACGAAGGGCCTGAAAAGTGCGTGTCGCAGGGTGGACAGGTTTACGACCCTTTTTCATTGGTGGGCGACCAACAACAGCCTCAACCAGTTTGGCGAGGTCCAGCGTGCGCTCAAATGGCGCCTCGGTTCTGCGTTTTACAATCGCGCTCGCTATACGGCGCGATTTACGTTCCTCGCCGTAGTCGTAAATAATGTTTGCAATGTCTTCTTCGTCGTAAGCATTGACAACGTCTGCCGCGCTTTCTCCATCCGCGCTCATCCGCATATCCAACGGGCCGTCTTCCTGAAAGGAAAAACCGCGCTCGGCTTCATCAAGCTGAAACGATGAAACACCAATATCCAGCATGACCCCGTCGACAGCGTCCATGTCTGCATTGCCAAGCAGCGTAACCATGTCGCCAAAGCAGCCTTCGAGAATGCGAAAACGGTCTCCATAGCACCGGGCAAGTTCGGCAGAGCGGTCAATGGCCTCGGGGTCCCTGTCAATAGCCACTACCAGACAATCAGCCGCATCCAGTACCGCACGGGTGTATCCGCCTGCGCCAAATGTACCGTCAACATAGGTCTCGTTATCCCGCGGCTTCAGGGCGGAAACGACTTCATCCATAAGGACGGGAATATGTTGGTTGCGGTTTGCTGTCTCAGCTATGGAAGCGGTCATGACCGCCCCCCGGCTTCATCTCGCGGACCGCGGCGAGACCCAAAGGGTGGCAACGATTTGACCTTGTCACTCGCAAGAGCGCGCTGCTCTTCGCGGTGGGCTGCAAACTTGTCAGGCGCCCATATCTGAAATTTCCGGCCAAGGCCGATAAAGGTGGCATGGTCTGTGACCCCTATAAAGGCCTTCATCGCCGCAGGCAGCATGATTCTGCCTTCAGAATCAAATGCGATTTGAGCGGAGTCGCCCAGAATGGCAGTCGCGACCGAAAGCGGATCAATATCGAACGCGCCATAGTCTTCATAGAGAACGTCGGAAAGGTGTTCGAGGAAGGATACATCGGCGCCCTCAAGACAAGGGAGCTCAAGATGTTGATAGACCGCTATACCTTGAAAATGGCTGGGAGCAATGGCTGTACGAAAAGACGCAGGGACAGAAACCCGCCCTTTCTTATCAACCTTGTTTTCAAATGTGGACAGAAATAGCGCCATTGTCCCACAAGTCCCCGTTTTCCTCCCCCCCGGGGCGGGTGCAAAGAACTCCACGCGCCACGAGCATCCGGATCGTCATCCGAACACTCATGGGATATCATGGGATAGAGCTTATGGTCAATGGGATATCATGGGAACAACATGTGTTTTTTTGAACATGCCGACACCCCCATAAATCTATTTATCCTATATATTTCATTATCTTAAAGGTATATGTTTACTATATGTTCTCCCTCAAAACACCCTCCGATCATGCTGCAATGGTTTGCCTGCACCACCAAAACACGGTGATTAAAAACGATTTTGGGGCGGAAACCGCCCCAAATTCCAGATCAGACCATAAAATCCCATGCCGATGTCATTATCCGCACGATTTTAGCAATGCCAGCAACTTTCTGCTGTACTGGCGCCAATCGGGCTGCCGGGGGGCACATTTGGTCCAGTCGGTTTTTTCACCGCAGGCGTACGCGCCCTGGCGAAAGCATCGTCGATGCGTTTAACCAGCAAGGTCGTGTAGGTTGCAAGCCCGCCGCGAGCACGATCAGATGCCTGACGTATACCCGACAGCGCAGTCCGAACCGCTGCCCGAACAGCAATTCCGGTATCAGGTGACTGAAGGTACGCGATCAAATGTTCGGTTAACCGCTCGAGAACAACCGCTCTAACCGCCAGCTCTGCGCCGGTTTCGCGCCGGGCCGACCTCATCACAAATTGTCGGGTACGGTCCAGAACACCAGCAAGGCCTTCATGACCCGGGATAGTTCGACCCTGCTCTGCCAGCCTCTGAAGACGGCGCGGATGCAACAATGCATCAAACACAAGATCAGCGGCAACGGCCACGGCTTCGTCGCTGCTGAAGGCGGGTGCCGCAATACCGGCGAACGCTTCGCGGCGAAATTGGGGGTCTCCCCCGCCAGCGCCGCGCGGACTCAGAAGCGAAACAAGGTTCGCGTCAATCATAAGAGCTTCAGGGGACAGCGTTTGCAGCAAGCCGTTCAGGGCACGCAGTTGTTCCGGCCACGACATGGCTGCGGGCGCAAACCGGCCATCGCCTTCGGCACGATAGACAAAGTCATAACCGCCAACAAACTTGGCCGCTGCCTGCAACTGATAGCGATGGTACAGGTACAAAGGCACAAACTTGGTTTGAAGGTCTGCATAGCTTTCGTCAGGCCGCAGGTTGCCAACACCGAAACTATTGAGGGCGGCAGCTCGCACCTGCATCACCTCAGCAAGCTCCTCAACTGCGTCTTCGCCGTTATCCCAAAGTGAACCGCGAATATGACCCGCACCAACTGAACGGCTGTCAGCATCAGACACATAAAGTAAACCAGCATCATCCGCTTCTTTGAAAATCGCACGACGCGCCGAACGGTCAGCATCGTCATAGTCACCATACAGATACTTTGTGACCCATTTGTCCCATGCGCCAATACCAACACCATAGGCCTCACTGAAGTCCAGCGAACCATCACCAGCCATACGCACATCCGGAGCCGGGTAATCCATTACGCTTTCACGGCCATAGGAACTGGCTGCCATATTGTGAGAGAAGCCCAGGGAATGACCAATCTCGTGCGCTGAAAGCTGGCGAATGCGTGCCAGTGCCAGCTCAACCGGGTCATCGGCCGCGCCAGTGCCGGTTTTCCCGGCACCTGCCAGAGCTTCAAAAATCTTGATGTCCTGACGCACACGCAGGGAACCCAGAAGCACAACACCGCGCAGGATTTCCCCGGTACGCGGATCAAAAATAGATGCCCCGTATGACCATCCCCGTGTAGCACGGTGTACCCAGTTCACCATATTGTAACGGGCATCAAGCGGGTGCACACCTTCAGGCAGGATTTCCGCGCGGTACCCACCCGGAAAACCAGCCGCATCAAAAGCGGCCGACCACCATCTGGCACCGTCCAACAGCGCAGACCGAATAGGCTCGGGCGCTCCATTATCGATATAGAAAATGATCGGGTTCACAACGCGTCCGTCTGCCCCTTTTTCAAGCCGGAAACGGCGTGCAAGCTGGACGGCCGTATCCCCTGCAAGCGGCGCAGACATATCGATATGCGATGTAGTCACAACACCGCCACGTTCATCAGCGACACGCGGCGTGTAGCCAGGCTTTGGCAGTTCCAGCAAAGTCGTGTGTAAAATCAGGCTAACGGCACCCGGTACTGGCGTGGTTGCCCGTACTTCGCTACCTGCGTTAGCGCTTGAGAACGTCACATGCGCATCGAACTCCAGGTTCTTTTCAAAAACATGTGCGGCGGATGTATCAACAAAACTGCGCCCGGCCTCAGGTTTAAAGTTTCCCTGACCACGGTTTTTAAGTTGCGCGGCAACACCAACAAAATCACTGGTCAGGAAACCTGAAAAGTCAATCAGGATCTTGCCGTCTGCTGACGTTTCCACCACTGGTGTCGACCAGATGATGGACTGTGCGAAACTGGTTTCAACTGCCTTCTTCTCTGCGGGGTTGTCTGCTGTGGCCCGGAAACGGTGATTTTCGACTACCGCATAAACCTTGTCGCCACTTTGTTTGAAAGCGAGAATATGGCTGTCTGAGGGGCGGCTGCGATCAAGACCGACCGGATTGGAACCAAGCCCTGCGGTCAGGTAACCAGCATAAATATAACGCCCGAGCGTGCCGTCTTCTTTAGGTTCAAGAGCAAGCATGACCTTGCCTGCACCCACATCAACATAGGCATCTATCAGGCCTTCCCTGTGTTCAAGTTCTGCTGTCTTCTCGGCAAAATCGGCATGCAATGCAGTTGAAAACAACGCAAACGCCGTCGCTATCAAACCAGACAAACCCCTCGCGACCATCATCACTCCCTTTCAATATTTTCCGTCCCCGCTTTCAGGGACGGATATAAAACGGTTTTTGAACCCGTTTGTCCATCATGACAGACATTTAGCCAACTTTTATGGTGCCGCCAAATACCGGAACCGGTCGACAGCGACATGCCAGCGCAGGGTGTTCACAACATCAATGGGTGTGCCTGCCTGAACCCAAACAGGCCTAGTTAAACCAAAGATGACCGGTGATCTGATAAAAACCAACAAGCAGCAAATCATGGTTTCGCTGCGCACTTAAAACACGAAGCTTGCTGTTGGCGAGGGCCGTTTCCTGTGCATTCAGCCTGAATACGTCGCTGGCGCCAGCCAGATAGCGTCTTTCCTCTGCCTCGCGCAGCACACGCGCAACCTCAACTTCACTGACACCAATCTGCAATTGCTGTTCTGTCGCAACAATGGCCGCTTCATTGGCCTGCAGTGCCAGAGAGGCCTGATCCTGCCTCAATCGCAGGTCAGCGCGCGCCGCTTTTATTCTTGCCTGCGCACCAGCCAGAGCACCACGGGCCCTGGAAAAACGAAGCGGCACATTGAGGTTCAGCCCCACCTTATGGTCTGTTCCCATGCGTGTTTGGGACCCGTCACCCAAATCGCGCTCTATCTCATAAACCAGATCCAGATCAGGCTGCATATCATTGGATGCAAGCCTTTCATCAGCAACCAGCGCTTTCAGTTCCAGATTCAAGGCAACAAAATCAGGGCGTGCCTCCAAAGTTCGCCGCAACAGCTCTTCCTGCGTCCACCCTCCATAAGGGTTCGCTTGCGGCAACTCTGACCCCTGGCCAAAGCTCGGGCGAAGCGGCTGCCCGTCCTGACTGCGCAGATAGATGCTCAGCCTTAGCGCCTGCTCCATTGCACGTTGCTCTGCGTTGATTTTCTGACTCTGGCGCGCCAGCAGCAGTTGGCGGTTTTCATCCTTGGTAATCGTCGCCAGTTGCCCTTCTGCGACAGCTCTGGCGATCGCCTGATCGCGGATATTGGCTATATCATACAGCTCTGAATAAACCAGCCTTACGCTCTCGGCATAAAGCCAGTCTACATAGGCCTCCATTGCCGCCGCCCGGATACCAATGATCTGAGCACTTGCTGTCTGGTCGGCGGCTGCTGCTTTAATGCGCGCGTTTGAAAGCCTGTTACGCTCAGGGTCTGTTTCACGTCCACGCAACAGTGCAAAACGGGCACCTGCCCGTATTTCCCCGCCGCGGTTGGTAAAGTTAACGTCTTCGTAGATTGGGAAGCTGCCTCTGGAGATACGATATCCAGAATAAACCTCGGCGTTCAGGCCGCTCAGCCTCTGGCTCAACGATACGTCTGCAATCTGGCCACCATAAAACCCCGTCATGCGACCTTTATAGTCAGCCGCCAGAACCGGATCGAAAACACCCGTCGCCACAAGCTGCTGCGCTCGCACTTCTTCTGCCCGCGCAACGGCCTGAATAACCTGCGGCGCATGGGCATCCACCGCGGTCAGTAGGCTCTCGAGTGTCGTGCCCGGGCCGAGTTGGTCTGGCATCAACACCACCAGATCAGTTGCAGGCTTCTCAGGCCGGTACTGGGAAACCTGTACGACTTCAATCTCCGGAACTTCGGCAATCGTTGCGGTCGTGATCCCAAGCATTATCAGTAGCGGGATAAACGAACGCATCAGGATGTCTCCTCCGTCACGAACTGCTGCGGAAACTCCGGTGGGAAGTTGTTCAGCTGACGCCAAAGCTCAAACCCGACAGATACTTCATCCAAAAGGACCCAGCCACGCGCATTGGTTCCAACGCGTAATATGTTATTGGATGGCCATCTCGGGCCTTCTTCAGACGGCTGCACCACAATACGGAATCTACCGTTCAGATCTGCCATGGGATCAACAAACACCACTTTGCCTGCAAACGTACCAATGGCAACAGAAGGCCAACCGCTAAACTGGATAACGGGCCAGCCCTCAAATTGCAGACGAACCGGCTTGCCGACCGTAACAAGGCTTGCATCACGGCCATCAACATATATCTCGACAGCGCTTTCAATATTGTCCGGTACGAACTGCGCCAGCCTGTCACCCGCCTTTACGAACGTTGCAGTGCCACCTGCAGTCACTTTGGTGATCACACCAGCACGCGGCGCGAGAACAGCCTGACTGCCCTCCCGGGACAAGGCAAGTTCCGCCCGGTTAAGCTCGTCGGCAGCGCCCTGCATGCGCACCTCATACTCGGCGATCAGGATTTGAGCCTGTTCCATTTCAAGACGCGATACCAAACCGTCAGCAAACAGACTTTCCTTCCTGTCCGCGTCCAGTTGCGCAGTTCTCAGCGCAGTTCGAGCACTGGCAAGCCTTTCCTGCGCCAGGCTCATCTGAGTTTGAAGTCGCTCAACTAAACGCGGGTCGTTGTCAACAATGCGGGCGATCGGCTCACCAGCTTCAACGCGACTGCCTTCCCGCACAAACCATTCAGCAATTCGCCCCGGCACAAGAGCACTGATAGCTTGCTCACGTTCGGCCGGGTTTAGCGCGACAATCCGTCCGCTGCCGGAAACCGTTTGCACCCACGGCACAAACGTAATGAAGACCAATGCGCCAATAACCGCGATTACACATACCAATGCGCAAACCTTTATCGCCGATGGTACTTTTCCAACTTTTAGCGATGTCAGAAGCGAAAGCTGGTTTGCATCGTACGACTCTTCGAATGAATAGGAATTCATGCTACTTCCTTCCGCGCGTCGTGGATCGTTGTTGCAAGACTTTCAATTGTTTTTATCTCATAATCCGGCAGGTCATTGGCGCGGCGCATGACGATGGCTGTAACCGTATGATAGCTGCGCATCTCTTCAATTGCCGCCAGAATGAACTCCGGGGCGACAAGCTCAAAGACATCACTAAGCACAACCACCCGCGGCGTATCAATAATTGCTGCCGCCAGCTTTAACCTTAAAAGTTCTTCCGTTGTCAGAGGCCAGCCGCTTGGGGCTATGACTGTTTCCAAACCGCGCGGCAGTTCACCCACTCTCTCAGTTAGCCCGACAACTTGGATGGCACGGAACACGTGGGCACGGTCTACCTCCGGATGGCCGTGCTGAACATACTCTCCAAGTTGCATCTGGGGCACTGTGGGGCGGTCAATAACCTTCACCTGCCCGTTCAGTGTCTGGTGATGCCAGTCTTTAACGTCCACACCGTCAACTTCCACCCGGCCCGATTGGGCCTGCACCTGGCCTTTCAGCAAACGTGTCAGGGAACGTCGCTCCAGCGGCGAGGCGTCAGGCAGACGAATGGAGGTGCCTTCCAGCGCGTCAAAATTCATTTCAACACTATGATCTCCGTCAACCAGCAGCGCGTTTTCAATATGCACCATGCCCCCACCCAGCGGTGTGCGCTCAGCACGCGGCGGCAAGCGAGACGGCATCGTACTGATCCGGCCCAGTTCTTCGACGGCTGCGCCAAGCTCGTAATATTCCTTCATATAGGTTGCGAGGATCACGAACCCGGCAAAAATCGTTGAGAGGATAAGCTCTGCGGCCACGAGCTGACCGAGCGACAACTGCTCGATGATAACCAGCCAGCCACCAAGACCAAGCAGGATCGCACTTGCAAGCGCATAGATAAGCAGCAGAACAATCAGTTGCTTGAAGGTCACCCGGAAGTAACCTTTCATCATGCTAATATGTTCTTCAATAAGGGTATTGGTCTTGCGGATCGCATCCTCACCGTTTGGACCCGCCTTGAAAAACTCGGAATTGTGAGACAGCCCTTCAATCCAGCCTGCGGCATCATATTTTGTCTCGCTCACCAGAAAAGCCTGCTCGGTGGCACGCCAACCCCAAAACCGCCATATGGCGAAAAGGCTTGCGATCAGTGTGGCGTTAAACAGCAAGAAAACGGGATGATAGAGACTGGTGACTATAAAACCGATGCCTGCCTGAAAGAAAAAGGAAAACAAACCAACCAGAAGGTTTGGTACAGCTTTCTGGACGGTCATTATGTCGAAGTACCGGTTGATCAGGTCATCCCGACGAGCCTGATCGAAAAATGACGCTGGTGAGTTAACAATTTTCAGCGTTATCTCGGATGCCAGCCGGGCGAAAACCCGTCGCTGAAACAGTTCAAGCACATACTCCCGCGATGCGTAAAACACGCCCGAGAGGAACAACAGGCCAAACAGGGTAGCTGACAGCAAAATAACAGGCTGCAACAAGGCTGTGTTGGCAACCTGGTCGATCAACATCTGAATCGAGATTGGAATAGCGAGAGTCAACAAACTGATAAAAGCGCTGAACAAAATAGCGAGCCGATAGTAAGATGTTTCGGGGCCTAAAACTCGTCTGAACAGTCTGGTGAATTCTTCTTTATTTGGAAAGTGATTATCAAATGCCATGGATAACGTTTCAAACTTTCAATATGTACTTTAGTAGCCACAAGCTAGTCTCTTGTCTGTGACTTGTCTATCAAGCCGAGATGCAACACATGTTACATTTCGCACTCGGTTCACCGCCTAGATACGACTCAAATTTTTTCTTTCAAGTAAAATGTGTATCGATAGCTTTTGCCTATCATTGTTTTGATTTTTATCTGGCCACTGAATAGCTCGTTTTATGCCGTCATTGGCACCCACAACACCCGCACAAACAGAGGCATCACTATGCTTACACACAGTTTACGAACCAAAGCTGCAGCAGATCTTTAAACTTTGGTTGCCCACGACGAGACGCACTTATTGTTTGTTCCTCGGGGTCTGCCTCCCCTCGCCTTAATTTGACTTAATTTCTACTCATAGTGGTCGTTGGAATACCAGAAGTTTTATGCTAGCTTCCGATTAACGCAGCGGGATGCTGAAAGCGGGCGATAGCGACGGGGTTTGTTGCTTCTGCCTTGCATGGCATCCACCCACACTCGCTTGCGCTTCGAATTGTTTCGAGTTTTGCGTTTCAAGTTCCCTGTTTCAGTACCAGATTTTCGTCTTGGCAATTTATTTGCTTTTTTGGAGGAAGCCTTGATGCTTGATTTCATCCGTATTCCCTTTTGGAAAACAATCATACTTTCCGCGGGCCTTTTTTTTCTGGCCGCTTGCAACCCCCTGGAGACCTCCAGTATTGCAAAGGCACAACCGTCACCTGAAGAGGTCCCCTCCGGGGGATTGATAGAGCCTGTCATATCGAAGGAGTATCCATGGCTACCTGGCGACCTTGATTTCGCCAGTCCGCCCCGACAAAGAGAAGCTGCAAGCCTTTCGATTGAAGTACCTCCAGGGGTCGACCTTGATAACCCGACAGCCGTTTTCAGTGCTGTATTTTCAGCCCTGCCAAAGGAAGTTCTGATCCGACCAAGCGAAAACTATCTCTATTGGCGCTTCAAAACAGACGAGAAAAACATCTGGGGCAATCTGCGTATTGGCACCAGCAAACACGATACCGGAATAGTTCATATCGGCTATTACGAATACAACGAAAAAATGTCCGGACCCGCAGACGCCAATGTGCGTTATGCCGCGTTATCTGAAAAAGAAGGTGTCGTCAGCAAGGCCCTTGATCGCCTGCAATATGTTGTCGAACACAAGGGAAAAGAAATCTATTTCGCGTTAAACGACCTTGCTCAGGATCCGCCAGCCAGATTCAAGATCTCAGACAATGAGCGCTTCGTATTCAACACAGAAGACGAATCCGGTGTTGGCTTTCATCTGATGTTCGATGGCACCCACGACAATTTCATGTTCATCGCCAATGAAGATGAAACGCCGCTTGAAAGCTTGATTCCAATTACAGAAAATCTTGTCGTCGATAGCGGCAGCGGTTTCGCTTTTTACCGCGATCGCAAAAACGAAGACCGCAAACTTCTGGTGGGTGTGTTCAGGCCTAACATCACAAAAAATACCTATTTCGATGGCCCTGCAGACCAATTGGCAGATAACCAAATTCCGAATGTTTCTGCTTACAAAGGCTATCTGAACCGTGCGTATCCCTTCACCACAGGCGTTATAGACGAATATGGGTTCTATCTGGCCGAACCGGGCAACCGGATCGCTGTGGCACCTTATTACGCCTATAACAGTGCGAAAGAACTGGCAGGCATGCTGGACGTATGCGAGAGGCTTGAAACCACAGCCGATATACTGGCCTGCATGATCCCTGACGGGATGCACAAGAAATTCGCTTCAACCAAAGACGACACTTCGGAAATCCATGGCGGTATTCACGGCAACGAAGCTGAAAAGGGCCTTGTCGGAGAGCAATGGATCAACAGCCTGATCCTGTCCGGAGACAAGGGTCTTGAAAGCGGCGAGATTTTGGCGTCAATCCACGCAGGGGCCGTCACATGGCATTTGCCAAATCAAACCTTCATCCCTGATGGCAGCAAACATGCTGCAGCCATTACCTGGCACATAGGCGATACAACATTTGTGCCATCGGGCGCTGTGCACAATACCGGCACGACATGGCACAGGGAAGGCCAGACATTCATTCCTGCAGGCAGCAAACACGCAGCGGGGATAACATGGCACCTGCCTGACATCAGTTTCATACCGTCAGGCAGTCGCCACGCTGCTGCCATCACATGGCATATTGAAGCTTCAACCTTCATTCCGGCCGGCAGCCGGCATGCCGCCGGCATCACCTGGCACATTCCGAATACCACCTTCATCCCGCGGGGCAGCAGACATGCGGCAGGTGTTACATGGCATATCCCGGGAACAACCTTTATACCGCCGGGCGGCGCACATGCGGCAGGTGTTACATGGCATATGCCGGGCCTGACCTTCATACCGCCGGGTTCACGTCATGCTGCGGGTGTTACCTGGCACGTGCCGGGCTTAACCTTTATCCCGCCGGGCGGCGCACATGCGGCTGGTGTTACATGGCATATGCCGGGCCTGACCTTCATACCGCCGGGCGGCAGGCACGCGGCAGGTGTTACATGGCATATTCCGGGAACAACCTTCATCCCGCCGGGGGCCAGGCATGCTGCGGGCATTACATGGCACATACCGGGAGTAACCTTCATACCACCAGGAACCCGCCATGCAGCGGGCGTTACCTGGCACACACCGGGGCTTACATTTATCCCGCCGGGGGCCAGGCACGCTGCAGGTATAACGTGGCATATCCCGGGAACAACCTTCATCCCTGCAAGCGGCAGGCACGCCGCAGGTGTTACATGGCATATTCCGGGAACAACCTTCATCCCGCCGGGGGGCAAGCACGCCGCGGGCATAACATGGCATGTTCCCGGTGCGACCTTCATCCCGCCAGGGTCCAAGCATGTTGCCGGCACCACCTGGCACGTTGCAGGCACAACCTTTGTGCCGCCGGGCCCCGTCCATGTCGTGGGCATGACGTGGCATACACCCGGAGTGTCTGATGTGCCGCCCGGCGCGGTCCACAACACAGGATCAACCTGGCACTATAAAGACCAGACCTTTATCCCGCCGGGCACCGTCCATAACACGGGTTCAACCTGGCATTATGACGGGCAAAGCTTCATTCCTGCGGGAACCCGCCACAACACAGGTGCAAGCTGGCATGTCTCGGGCACCAGCTTCATACCGCGGTAAAGGCAAAATCACTCTTAACGATCACCGCCCTTCGGGGCTGTGGTCCACTCAAAAACAAAAACGCCCGGAAACGATTGGTAAAGCGGCAGATGGCGTGTAAGCCGGGTTCTGTTCCCGTGCCCAACCAAAGTCAGGCACAGGCGATGACCATTCCTCTAGGCCTGCTGTTGCCAGCAGGCTCAAGCAACCGACCCGGACGGTGGCGCGAAAATCCGCCTGCCATTAAAGGCAACCATCCCTATTGGTCTTGCTCCCGGTGGGGTTTACCCTGCCATCTCTGTCACCAGAGACGCGGTGCGCTCTTACCGCACCCTTTCATCCTTACCTGTCAGACACGTCTGGTCAGGCGGTTTGCTTTCTGTGGCACTTTCCCTAAGGTCGCCCTCGCCGGCCGTTAACCGGCACCGTATTTCCGTGGAGCCCGGACTTTCCTCCCCCCTTCATAAGAAGAGCGGCGGTCATCCAGCCATCTGCCGGAGCGCAATCAACCATCCGGCAGCCTGCCGGTCAAGCTTTAAGCGCAGCGAAACAATGCCGGAAAGCCGTATCCATGCCATAATTGGCGTGTAAACACAGTTGCCACGGGGCGGCAAATAAGGCATTGTCCAGCCGCTGCCGTGAGGTATGCGTGTTGACTTGAGTGACAAGAGGAAACCATCGATGAAACGATCTGTAATTATTGCCCTGCCTGCTCTTTTTCTGCTTGCGGGCTGTGGTAGCAGCGGTGACGAGATTGTATTCGATACAACGCTTGGCCCCGAAACGGAAAACCAGATCGAGAATCTGCCACGTACGCTTGAGGGCGACACCGCCAATGCGCGCTACTCAACGGAAAATCTCAAGGGCCAGAGCATGGAAAGCCCGGACGGCACCCTACCGCAATAAAGTCGCAGCGGCAGCCGGACAGCGAAACAGGCGGCATCGCCGCCAGCTATTCTAAGGCTTTATAAAGTTTCAGGAAACTTGCCACGGCATCGTTGACGTTCGCGTCAATTTCTTCCGGCGTTAACGGCTTCTGAATGCCAATTGAAATGCGGAAATGCGCAGGTTCCTTGAAAAGCGCCACCAGTTGCTGGCCAGCTTTTTCCGTGTCGTCGATTTCAAGTTCACCCTTGTCCACCCACGTCTGCAGGAAGGCCGCCAGCTGCTTTTGGATATCTGCGCCCCCCGATCTCCAGAATATCTCGCCGAGCGCCGAACTCTTTGCTCCCGCCGCAACCAGCAAACGAAACATCGCAATGGCGCGTGTATCCATCAACAAATTTGCCAGGGTCTGACATACGGCCTTGAGGTCTGCTTCAAGCTCCCGGGTTTCAAGCTGCGCCAGGGCACGATCCGGATAGTATGCCGCGATCGCTGCGTGCACGGCTTCGCCGAACAACTGTTCCTTGCTGGAAAAATGGCTGTAAACAGTTTGCTTTGAAACCTCTGCCCGACGGGCCACACCATCCATGCTGGTTCCATCAAACCCGAGTTCGAGAAAAAGGTCGCTCGCGGCTTCAAGGATCGCGGTGTTTTTTTTGACGTCCCGCGGTCGGCCACGACCGGCCTTGCCGGATGAGTGCCCGTTTTCACTAATGGCTGATAGTTGAGTCACGTAGTCCCTGCCCCTGTTCCTGCACAGAGACTATAATTATTGGACCCAACAGTCCAGAATATTGTTGGGATATGGAAAAAACTGACCCGAGAACGGGCCAGCCACCATAGCGGGCAAAGTCCGTTACTGCAACAAAGGCGCGGCGAGGGCAAGGCCGCGTGCCTGATTATCATCGTCCTCAATCGCCGCAATAACACGGGTTGCCAGCACAAGATCATCATTGCCAAGAGCGCCCTCAAGCAGTTCAAGCCTTACGAGATCCCGCTCGTAAACACCCTCCAAATCAACAGTTTCGCGCAGCAACATGCGAATTTCCGCCGCCAGCGAACCTGTGTCTGTCTCCGACCTGAGGCCACTCAGGTACCGTGCCTTGTCAGGAACCTGATTAAACACCTCCATACGCCTGATTGCAGCTTCAAGGTCACCGGTACCGGCTTCAACGACGCCGACCAAATCAGCGATTGCCATCATGGTTTCAAGACTGCGAACACGGCTGCTATGCAAGAGCATCAAATTGTAACTGGCCTGGATCAGGACCGGGTCCATACCGGCATCATACATGGTTCTCAACCGATGTGCGGTAGCCAGCGCCCTGTCATTCATGCCGACAAGGCTTGAAAACAATTCGTCCGCCTCCATCAGATAGGACTGTCGGTCAGCCGGTTCACCCTTTTTATCGGAAAGGACCGCAAGCGATATCAGGCCACGGTATAGCCTGTCAGGTTGCTGGACCGCACGAACCCGGGTTTCCAGTGCCTGAAGATCAAGCGCGGTCAGCGAACCGGCTGGTGCAAGCGGCAGCAAACGCAGTCGTTGCCAGAAGGCACGCGTGTCACTCGACATTTGCGAGAGCGCCACATCAGCGTCAGCAAGACGACCCGCTGCCATATTTTGGCGCGCAATGGCGATCAGCGTTCGCTGCTTCACGCTTTCGATTTCAAGTTCCTCCACCAGCGCAAGGGCGCCCGCGGTATCTCCTGCGCGCGAAAGCAAGGGTGCAATTTCAGTTATCTTTCCCTGGGTAACGAGGCTCAAATTGACCGACCGCGCCTCTTCAAGTGCCAGCATCAGGGTATCCACCGCCTGACTGGACTGCCCGGTTTCGATCAGCGCACGGGCAACCGCAACCAGTACTTTCGAGCGCTCAACACCAAAGTCTTCGGCAATAACCGTTTGCAGGGCCGCAGAAAAAGCACAATCCCGCGTTGGTGCCTCAAGACACGCCAGAGTATATTCGTTAGGACGGTGACTGCTGGACGCAGACCCGTTTTCGCCGTTTTGTGCAGCTGCAGGCACGGAAAGCCCTGCAATCAATCCAGTCATCATTAGTATTTTCATCTTTTATCCCCACTGATTTTCATCATCAGCTTTTGTGCGTGTCGATTTGCTTTTCTATGCTTGAAATGGCGCTGAGGGTACCGCTGTCCAAGCAACCCGAGACTTCTTCCTGACGCCAATGCTGCTGAAATGCCTGCAAAGCATCATGAGTCTGCTGAGAGAAGACTTCGCCTTGTGTTACAGGATAACCTATAATTCTTAGAGACTTGTTAAGGGAAGCAATTTCTGTGCTTACCATACCCTTTTTCGCGATAATTGTCTTGTCATTCCTTTGATATGTCGCGGTTAAGCCAAATTTCTGCCCTGCAAGCCGCTGCCATGGGAACAGCTCGCCGGGGTCCTGTTTTCTGCCGGGGGCGATGTCACTGTGGCCAAGGTACCGATCCTGAGGGATGTGGTACCGGCGTGCAAGAACTTTGAGCAGCGACACAAGGCTGGCGACCTGATCCTCAGGGAACGGGCAATAGCCGAACTCGTGGCCGGGGTTCACAAGCTCTATGCCGATCGAGGTATGATTGAGATTATCACGGCCCTGCCAGCAGGATACACCCGCATGCCAGGCCCGGTGATCAGGATGCACCAGTTGGTGTATTTTGCCGTCTTCCTCGATCAGGAAATGGGCAGATACTTCGCTCTCTGGCAAGCACAAGCGCTCAAGCGCCTCTGTGGCCGATGTCATACCGGTGTAGTGCAGAACAACCGTATCGATCAATACACCGCCGTCCGGACCAACTGGCGGTCGTTCGTTCCAGTTGGGAGACGGCGTAGCAACTGTTTCCGGCATGATCAGGTCAGTCATGGGCTTTCACCTTACCTGCCGGTCGCTGTGCACGCTTATTGTTGCGCAGGGTCACAATCAACACGCCCATGATCGTCAGCCCGCCCCCGAGAAACATCTGCCAGCCCACCACTTCATCAAGAAGCAACACACCGCCAATGACAGAAAAGAACGGTAGTGCCAGAAAATACGGCGATACCATCGAGACTTCATATGTCCGGAACAGGTAATTGGCGCCGCCATGGCCGATCAGTGTTGATACCCATCCAGCATACAGGATCGACAACCACGCGCGCGTACCCGCAGAGTCGATTGAACCGGCCTGACCCTGCTCAAGCACCAGCGAAAGCGCCAAGGACCCCACCAGCCCCGCCAGCGCTACCCAAGCCTGCATTGTCAAGGCAGGTACATCTTTGAGCTGACGCATCATCACAGCGCACACTGCATAAACGAACGCGGCGGCGATAATGGCCATGACACCGTCCCAGTATGCGAATATGACCGGGTCAAAGCCCAGAAACATAACGCCAAGAAAGCTGATCGAGATGCCCAAAATCCTGGGCCACCCGACGGTTTCCTTGAGGATAACAACGGCAAGGATCGTTGAAAACGGCACGTTAAGCTGCGAGGCAATTGCCACTGAACCAACGCCGCCCGCCAGGCTCATGCCCCAAAACAAGAGGCCAAAATGCAGTACACCTAGCGTTACGGCGGCGGTAAGAAGAGGCCGCATCTTCCCCGGCACAACACGCAAAAACGGCAGCAGTACAATCAGGACGGCCAGAAACCGAATACCATTGGCGAACAGAGGCGGAAAATCTTCCACCGCCCATTTGGCTGCGATAAAATTGAAGCCCCAAACGGCCGCAATCAGGAGCGCCAGCAATGTATGATTGAAGCGCACCTCTAGCCGCGCTCGCCGCGGGCCTGCATGATCGTGTCATAAGCAGCGTTGATTTCCGCAGCTCGTCTGGTCGCAACGGCGATCAGTTCGCTTGGTACACCTTCTGCGATCAGCCTGTCCGGATGGTTTTCGCGCACCAGTGCCCGATACCGCTTTTTCAGGCCCGCCCGATCGATATCCGGCTCGACCCCCAGAATGGAATACGGGCTTTCCGGGTCTTGTCCGACACGCCGGGCCACCATTGTCTCGATTTCTTCAGGGGAGTAGCCAAATATCTTGGCCACAACCCGGATGTAATTCAGCTCGTTGGGGTGTACATGGCCATCTGCTTCAGCGATGAAAAACAACGCATCCAGCACGTCGGCAAGAACTGTGCGATTGCCTTTCATCACCGATGCTATCTGCTTTGCATAAGCATCGAATCCGGCTGTGTGCTTGCGGGCCATATCAAAAACCCGACCGACATTGGCCATTTCATGAGGTGGCACCCGGAAAACCTGCTTGAAAGCCTCTACTTCTTCACGGGTAACCTGACCATCCGCTTTGGCCATTTTCGCCGAAAGCGCGATCAGGCCAATCGTGAAGGTTACCTGCCGGGTCTCATCGGTTTCCTGAGTGGCAGAATCGATACCAACATCAACCGCCGCCCCCACCGAAACCCCGATGATCGCACCAATCGGCCCTCCGAGCGCCAGCCCGGCCGTGCCGCCAATGATTTTTCCCCAAATCGACATTCCGAACAGGTACCACAGGCTTGGGGGCTATCCCACTCAAAACTTGGGCAAAATTCCATTGCCGTCTGCTAAACATTTGTTCGCTTGGCGAACGGTGCTAAAACCATTATACCTGTGCGCCATCGTCACAAAGATGCAATGTTTGGCCTGGGCGCATTATAGAGGAATTGAGTAGAATGGTTGATGTCGTTATTTCCGGGACGGGCCTTTATGTTCCAGAAAACAAAATCACCAATGAAGAATTGGTCATAGCCTTCAACGAACATGTTGATCAGTACAATGCCGAACACAAGGCCGACATTGAAGCCGGGTTGATGCCTGCCAAGCAACATTCAAGTGCGGAATTTATCGAAAAAGCGTCCGGCATTCGCGAACGCCGTCTGGTCGATGTCAAAGGCGTCATGGACCTGAACCGGATGATGTCCAGAATGCCCGAAGGCGGGCACGGCGACTTCGAAACACCATGTTTTCAGGCCCAGATGGGCATTGATGCTGCTAGCATGGCCCTTGAAAAGGCCAACGTTGCGCCGGAACAAATCGATCATATCGTGTGCTCGTCTGCAGTGATGCAGCGGTCCTTCCCGGCGATCGGCATTGAGGTCCAGCACTTTCTTGGCACCAGCGGTTCAGCCTTTGACATGGTGATGGGTTGCTCCAGCGCAACCTACGGCCTGATTGCTGGCGTGAACGCGATCAAAAGCGGCGCAGCAGACCGTGTACTGATGGTCAACCCAGAGATTTTCAGCACAATGGTGAATTTCCGTGACCGTGACAGTCACTTTATTTTTGGCGATATCGCCACAGCAGTCGTGCTGGAGCGCGCCGACCTCGCAACCAGCGACGATCAGTGGCTGATTACCGGCACGAAACAGGACACACAGTTCTCGAACAACATTCGCTCAAACTACGGGCCAATGACCCGCATTGATGACGATACACTGTTCCGGCAGGACATGTTTTTCGTGCAGGAAGGCCGCAAGGTTTTCAAAGAGCTTTTGCCCCTTGTCACCGCCTTTATCAGCGAACAACTGGAAGCCGCCGACATGAACGTCGGCGACCTGTCGCGCATGTGGCTTCATCAAGCCAACATCAATATGAACATGTATGCCGCGAAAAAACTGCTCGGCCGCGAGCCTGAAGCAGGCGAAGCACCGACTGTGCTGGAAAAATACGGCAATACCGCAGGCGCCGGTTCAATCGTTGCGTTCCATCATCACAGGGACGATCTGAAAAAGGGCGACAAGGGACTGATCTGTTCTTTCGGGGCGGGCTACTCGATCGGCAGTTTGATGGTGGAAAAACAGTAACCTGAGGGGACAAAGGGTGGGGGACATTGTTATCAGCGGGACCGGGGTTTACACTCCGCCCAATCGGCTGTCGAATGAAGACCTGGTAGCAGGCTTCAATGCCCACGTAGACAAGTGGAACGAAACCCACGCCGCCGAGATTGCTGCCGGGGAAATGACGGCAAAAGATCATTCGTCCTGCGCCTTCATTGAAAAAGCGTCCGGCATCAGGAATCGATACCTGATGGAGGCTTCCGGCCTGACCGAACCAGACCGTATGTATCCACATTTGTCCGACCTTGCGGAAGACGAACTCTCCAAAACACCCGTGCAGGTCAAAATGGCACTGGCAGCCGCAACCGAGGCGCTGACACAAGCGGGCCTGTCTGGCTCGGATATCGACATGGTGATCATCTCGGCCTCTGTATGGGAGCGCTTCGTCCCTTCAATGGCGACAGAGTTGCAGCAAATTCTGGGTGCCGGGGGCTTCGCCTTTGATATGGCAATGGGGTGCTCGAGCGCAACCTTTGGCATGTCTACCGCGCACGACGCGCTCTCGAGCGGCATGGCAAACAAAGCGTTGGTTGTTACAGCGGAATATCTCTCTCCCCTGATGGCCTATGAAGACAGGGATGGTCATTTCATTTTTGGTGATGCGGCCGTTGCCATGGTTCTGGAGCGCGAAGAAGACACAACATCAACATCGGCTTTCCGAATCAAAGACCGCAAACTGTTCACAGAATTTTCGACCAACATACAAGCCGGCTTTGGCTCGCGGGTTCTGGTTGAACGCGACCGCATCGACGATCCCGAACAACGCTTCAGTCAAAGCGGGCGGGCGGTATTCAAGGAACTATTGCCAAAAGTGATCGAGCATGTTGAAACCCACTTGGCATCTGTTGGCAAGCGCGTCGAGGATTTCAAGCGCATGTGGTTGCATCAGGCCAATATCAATATGAACATGTTTGCCAGCAAAAAGATCCTCGGGCACGAACCCAGCCAGGATGAAGCTCCAACTATACTGGATGATTATGCAAACACCGCGGGCGCAGGGTGCATGATTGCATTCAACAACTATAAAGACGACTTCAAATCAGGGGACCTGGGCCTGATCTGTTCATTTGGGGCCAGCTATTCGATTGGCAGCTTTATCGTCGAAAAAGTCTAGGGGGCCGGATCAAAACGTCGCCATCTTTTTGAAGACAGAGTCAATCATGCCATCGACCTCAAGGTCTTCGCCCCGCGCAGTGTAAAACTCGAGCTTTACATCAAGGGAAACATCGCTGCCCCGCCAGGCATAGGACCGCCCCTGAATTTCAGCCTCTACGCGTTCCTGCACCTGAACTGCACCTTCTTCCGGTGTTCCCGGCAATATCAAAAGAAACTCGTCATTACTGAACCGGCTAAAAATGTCTTGCTCGCGGCGGCCAGTCACAATGGCGGTTGAAACCTGTTTCAGGATTTTATCACAGCCCGTGCGCCCGACGGCATCCCGGATATCCCTGATGTTCAACACTTCCACCATGAGGATGGAGACCGCGTCGGCATTACGGCGTGCACGCGCAAGAACCACCTTTGAAACAGTTAGAAAAGCCCGCCGGTTCAAAGAGCGCGTGACCGGCTCCAGCATCTGCTCGACCCTGAGTTCTGTCTGAAGCCGTTCTGCAACCATCATGATGATTCCAATCACATATATCGGCGTAAACATCAGCGCTTCAAAAACTGTATAGGGTGTTACCCAGGCATCGTCCGCAACTGCAAAAACGGTTGGGACGCCAAGCTCCGGCCAGCTTAAAACCCGATACAAATTCATAAGGCCATGAACAAAAAACAGGGCCATAACAAAATAGGACCCGACCCGGCTTTCACGGATGGCGCTCTCATAGATGTCAATGCTGAAGCCCTTGGCTTTGTATATCACTATCATGATCGAGAACGAGCTCACGGCAAAAAAGGCCGATACAAGTGCCGTGCGACCAGTGGGTGTTCCTCCGCCGGATTGATACAGGACTATGCCAATAACGGTGACAACACTCAGGAGAACAACAACAGCGCTTTGCCTCTTGCTTTTCCGGTGCCAGAAGTCAGCAAGGCCGATCCAGGCAGCCGCATGGCCAAGGACGAGAAACACATAAATCGCGAAGATATGGACAAGCTGTGTCGCTTCGCCGAAGCCGAACGCCAGAACCAGTCCGATAAAGCTTGCAATGGGGCTGAACGTAATAGTGGACAGGCCGACACTGTCAGTATTTTTCAGCCAAAACCCGGCCAGCAGCGCCACCGACACCATGTGCATAACCAGCGTCGCTGCAATCAGCATCGAAAAATCTTGCGGCATAATGTCTGCTCTGCCCCCGCTCAGCGTTTAATATCAAGACCTTAACGAACTTTGCATGAATTGCAATGCCCCGAAACAGGACACTTCACCCGACATCAAAGTGCAGAACCATAACATTTCACCGCATGAAAAAACCATTTTGCCTCAAAATTTGTTGCATGATTTCTACAGCTGTAGTACATCACTTCTACACCTGTAGAAACAGAGGCTTTTATGACCGACAGCGTAAAGTTAAGTGACCAGCAATATCAATTGATGCAAGCTCTTTGGCATCTGGGAGAAGGGTCCGCGAAAGCTGTTCAAAGCCAGCTACCGCATCTAGGCCTGGCGCACACGACAATTGCAACAATCCTGACCCGGCTTGAGAAAAAGGGTGTGCTGACATCTCACACTGAAGGCCGGGAGCGGGTTTTTGTTCCCACGGTCAGCGAGGGAGCGGCGCGGCGATCAATGATCTCGTCACTCGTCGGGACCCTTTTTAAGGGCGATGACCGTCAGTTGCTGGCGCATTTGGTCAAGGAAAGTGACCTTAAACAGAACGATCTGGACGAAATTCAAAAAATGCTTGCGGAGGCAAACAATGATTGATCAGCTGATTATTGAATTACCCGTACTGGCGCTGTTTCTGAAGTTCATGATTGCAAGTACAGTTTTGTTGGGCGGCGTTTGGCTTCTGGAAAAAACCGGTGTCATCAACACACCTGATATGTCTGAAACTGCATGGAAGCTGGCGATTGTTGCAAGTTTTGTCGCCCTACTGCCTGTGTCCTTTTCGCCGTCAAGCCTGACCATACCAATCACCCAGACCGTTGCTGCAGATTATGGCTTGCAGCGGTCAGGTGACTTCATTGGCGGTTTTGAAAGAACTGCGGCTCGTGCACCTCTGGCAGATTCAGGACAAACAGATGTACCTGTAGCAAGCGCCCCTGCGCCCACACCGGAGCCTGTGCCGAACCTCGCGAGAGAAGCAGCCCGCAATGCTGCACGTGATACTGCGCGCGAAACTGCAGTGGCTGGTAGTGAAACACCGCTGCCGGTCAGCGATGATTTCGCAGCACGCACACAACAGGCAGCACCAGACGAAGCCGTTCGCACACTGGTCCCGTCCAGCTCCCCGGCCTTTGCTGACGAACCAGCAGCCGTCTCGCTTACTGTGCAGCCGGAAACTCTCCTGATGGGGGCTTGGGCAGCGCTGGCGCTTATGGCGCTGGTTGCTCTCGCCCTTTCTTATGCCCGTGCCGTAAAAAGCCTGGGCAACCGCACCCGCGTACCCGCCGAGCATCACGCCAACCAGACGCTGCGAGCGCTTTGCGAGCAGGTCGATATCCGGCATGTGCCTTATTTGAGCCGGTCATCCGAGATCAACAGCCCGGTGTGCCTGCCACGCCGCGAGATCTGCCTGCCGGATTGGGCATTTGACGACATGGATGAAAAGGCGCTCGACAGCCTGATCGCGCACGAGCTTGCGCACATGCTGCGGCATGACCCGGTAATGATGATTGCCACTCAGACACTTTGCAGAATTTTCTTTTTCCAGCCGCTGTTCGCGCTTGCGCGTCGCCGGCTTGAAGACAGCGCAGAACTGGCAGCAGACCAGTGGGCCGCTACACACCTATCGACGGCAAAAGCCGTCGCAAGCGCACTCTATACATGCGCACAAAAAATAACCGAGAAACGACAGATACAATGGGGATTGGCCATGGCCGGTGACAAATCGATACTAAAGCAACGCGTTGAACGCCTTTTGAAGGCGGACGGCGCATCATTCAATACGACAGGGCGCTTGAAACGCGGTGGCCTGGCAGCAGCCTTGCTGATTGCCGTGCTCAGCTTGCCAAGTGTCGAATTTGCCACCGCCATGACCGCTGGCCACCCTCATGAGGAACCAACAGAAGAAGAAATCGAGCGCATGGTACGACGGCTTGACCGGGAACTCCCACGAATGGTTGCGCCACTTGAAAGGTCTTTGTCCCGCATGGCCGTGCCTATGGCGGAAGAAGCGGCAAGAGCGGGTAGAAGATTGGCGGCTGAAATTGCCGCAGATGCCGAAGTCATGGCCGCCATGGCGGAAATGGCCGCGGCAGAGGCCGAGGCGGCAGCAGAGATAGCCGCAGCCGAAATGGAGATAGCCGCAGCCGAAATCGAAACGGCGTTCGCTGAAATCGACCACCCCAGAATTACCCATCATATCGAAACTGACGGAGACTATTATTCCGGCAACATGCAGTGGAATGACGACGACCTGACGGTCAAAATTCGCTGGGATGGTCATTTCACCCTGAACGATGACGAGACGTCGATCAAATCAATGGATGAAGACAGCTTGCTCAACATCCGCACCGAGGAAAACGGGGAGCGCCGCCGCGTCCGCTTCACCAATGATGACGGCGACATGAAAACCACTTACTGGGTGGACGGTGACAAACAGCCACTGGGAGACGAAGGCGAAAGATGGCTTGCTGAAACCATCCAGAAAATGGTTCGCCACACACCGATCGACATTGAAAACCGGGTCGAGCGCTATCTGGAACAAGGCGGAACCAAGCTCGCGTTCAAGAAAATGGATGAACTCGAAACCGATTATGTTCGCCGAGTGTTCGCCACTGAACTCATCGACCAGACCGAGCTGAAAAAATCGGACGTCAAGAAGCTGGTGAAAGCTTTCAAAGCCGTCGATAGCGATTATGAAGTTCGCCTGTTGCTGAATGTAATGTTTGACGAAGACCTGATCACGAAAGACACACTGGAAGATGTGCTTGAGCTGACAAACCAGATCGACAGTGACTATGAGCTGCGGCTTGCACTGTCCCCGATCCTCAGCGAGTTTTCTTTCAATGACAAGCAGATGCAGCTTGTGCTGGAACAGGCACAGTCCATCGATAGCGACTATGAGCTGCGCCTGCTGCTGTCTGCAGCAATGAATTCAAGCCGCCTGTCCAAAGACAACCAGAAAAGCCTGATCAACGCGGCCAAGACGCTTGATAGCGATTATGAACTGCGCCTGGTCATCAGTCAGTTTGCGGATGATGCAGATATGGACGCAACCATCACCAGCGACCTGCTGGAAGCCATAGGCTCAATCGGTGGCGATTATGAAAAACGCCTTGCCCTCGCGTCTGTTGTCGATGACGGCAAAATGGATGACAAAAACTGGATGCTTGCCATCGCCCTAGCCGAGAGCATTGACGGCGACTATGAAAAACGACTCGCCCTCGCGCAGATTCGCGATGATATGCCCAGTGACAGCAAGCTGGACAAAGCCTGGCGCAAAGCGGCAAAAACCGTCTCAGGCAAGCACGAGCGCGGCCTGCTGCTCGGCACAGAAGACTGATTTCCAAACAACGCTGCTTCCCGGGTCACCAACAGGCCCGGGAAGCCAAAAGAATGAACCACACCTTGAACCCCTCTCCGATTGGCATAGTTTCTTTGCCACTAGGGGAGGGATTTTTTTATGAAGATCGGTCGCACAGGCAAGGTCGGCATCTGGGTCGTCGGCATTCTTATTCTGCTTCTCATTGGCGTACGACTTGTTGCGCCGCCGATGCTGGAACGTTCGCTCAACAAACAGCTTGATTATAGCGATCAGCCCGTCAGCGCCGGGATAAAAGCGCTGCACCGGCAGTCTGTCGTGATGGACTGGCATACCGATAGCCTGCTGTGGGATCGCAACATCCTCAAACGCGCCGAGCGCGGCCATGCCGATGTTCCTCGCCTGAACGACGCCGGGTTTGACCTGATGATGTTCACTGCCGTCACCAAATCGCCGCGCGGCCAGAACATTGAAGAAAACACCGGCGACAGCGACAATATCACCCCGCTTGTCTTGGTACAGGGCTGGCCCGTGCGCACATGGGACAGCCTGCTGGAACGCGCCCTGTATCAGGCAGAAAAACTGGAGGACGCCGTGTCGCAGTCGGAAGGCACTCTCAGATGGGTGCGCACCAAATCCGAGCTGCAAAGCGCTCTCACGGCTCGTGCCGCGGCCCCGGACGCCCCGATGCTCGGTGCGCTGCTGGGCGCAGAAGGCGCTCACCCGCTGGAAGGCGAGCTTCAAAACATCGAGCGCATGTTCAATGCCGGATACCGCATGATGGGCATCACCCACTTTTTCGATAACGAGCTGGCCGGGTCGCTGCACGGCGTTTCCAAATCTGGCCTTACACCTTTTGGCAGGCAGGCGATCAAACGCTTCGACGAGCTGGAAATGATCATTGATCTTGCGCATGTGTCCGAAGCCGCCGCATATGAGATTCTAGCGCTGAGCGCGCGCGCGCCTGTTGTCTCGCACACAGGCTTCAGGGGCCATTGCAACACCGACAGGAATTTCACAGATGCCCTGATGCAGGCCATCGCGGCCAAAGGCGGGCTGATCGCGGTCGGTTTCTGGCAGCAAGCTGTTTGCGAGCCAACACCGGAGGGCATCGCATCGGCCATAGACTACGGTGTAAAGCTGGTGGGCGAAGACCATGTGGTGATCGGATCGGACTGGGACGGCAGTACCACTTCGCTGACCGCGCCGGATTTTCCCCTCGTAACGCAGGCACTGAAAGCCATGGGCTACAGCAACGAAAGCCTCGCAAAAATCCTTGGTGGCAACAGTGTGCGGTTTCTGGAAACATGGCTGCCGGAATAAGGCAGCAGGCCACTGCCTGGCTTTGCTTTGTAAATCGGGGTGTTAATCACGCGCCTTGGCGCACGCGACTTTGGGCGCTAAAGTCGCCAACGGGTCCAAAAGGCCCAAATGGGAAAAGGGGAGACCAACAATGACACCAGAACTGATGTATCTATTGTGGAGCACCATCCTGGCATTCGTATTTGTCATGATACCGGCAGGCATGGGCATTCGCGAAAATGGCGGCATGGCACAGGCAGGTCCGCGCGATGACCTGCCGGAATCGTCCGTCACACGCAAAAGGGCACAACGGCTGAGCCAGAACATGCTCGAAAACATGGTCCTGTTCGCACCGCTTGTGCTGATCGCCAACGCCACAGACGTTTCAAATGCAAACACTATTCTGGGTGCGCAAATCTTCTTCTATGCCCGCGTTGCGCACGGCGTGATTTATCTTGCAGGCTGGCCGTTCATTCGCCCGCTTGCGTGGCTCGCCGGTGTTATCGGCATGGGGCTTATCGCAGCACAAATGCTGTAAAGCAAAACCCGGCACCAGAGGCAACCCTCTGGTGCCACTATCCTATTTTAAATACAGAAACTGCAAACCCGCCGCATAGGCGCGCGGAATAACCGACATATGACTGCCTTCCGCCAGGGTCTCGAACTTCAGGTCTGCAGGCGTCATTTTCACAGACAGGGCTTCCACCTGCGGCGTCACTGCGGCCAGCATTGCCGTTTCGCTGGCGTCCACCGACAAATACATTTTCGGGAACGCGGTATCGCTTGCCTTGATCTTTTCAAGGAAAGTCTGCGACCACGCGGGCTCTTCCTCCAGCGAAGGGCTGGTCGCCAGAATGCGGCTGAACAGGGCTGGCTCCTCTACCCCCGCATAGAAAGCGAACAGGCCCGCTGAAGAATGCCCGTAAATTGCCCTGTTGCCGGGGTCGATCGGATATTGTTCTTCCAGAAACGGCAGAATTTCATCGCGCAGCGCTGTCAGGAACTTTTCCGCCCCGCCGTTCGCTGAGTGAAAATCCCGCGCGCGCTTCTGAAACCATTGCTGCATGCCGCCATACACAACTGTGGCCACAATCACAGGCGGCACCTTGCCTTCAAACGACAGAAGACGCGGTATCTCGCTCGACATGCCGAACATGCCGTCACCGTCCAGCGCAAATAGAAGCGGATAGGTACGTTCCCCCTGCCCGTAGCCAAACGGCAGCGATACAGCGATGTGAAAATCATCTTCCATCACGTCAGAGCGGAATGCGTGCATGCGGCTTCCCGGCAGTTCGAACCCGCTAGCCTGTGCGCCGTTGTTTTCTTCGGTCTGCCCGCCATTCTGGGCCGCCACGCTCATGCCCAGCGGGCTTGCGCCCAGCGCCGCACAAACTGCCAGCATTTTCAATAGTTTCATCATTGCCCACAACTCCCTGTTTAAGCAGCACACACTGAAAACTCGGGACCTTCTTCACAAGACGGCATTGGTTGAAGCGCGGTTTTTTGGGGACAAACGGTAGTTTGCATTAGTAAGCTTCCTGCCAGCATGGTATGTCGCGCGCTTATTATTGCCGCCCGTCTTGAATTTGGGAACCTGTTATGCCTGACCTGACTATTCGCTTTTTCCTGAGCCCGCTTGTTGCTGTTCTTCTGGGAACGGCCGTCACGGCACAGGACACTGAAACCACACCGCAGCCCCCTGCTCCAACTGATCAGGCACCTGCCACCTCGGCACCAAGGCAGCTGACCGAGCAGGAAGCCCGCGATCAATATGCCAGATCCATGAACTTTATGCTGCGCCGGTCCAAACTGGTGCGCTCGCTCGCGGCCCAGCATATCCTTTACATCGGCGAAAACGCCAGCAAACCGGATTTGCATCTGGTTGAGGAAGCAACGCAGGTGATGGCGTTTGATATGGTGTGCGGCAACGGCAATTTTGAAGCTGAAAAGCTTGACCAGCTCGCGACCGAAAGCACCTACCGAATTGCGGTTGAGGCCGCGAACTCGCCGATTGCCAAAACACTGGTGGAGCTGGGGCAGGAACAGCGCATCCCCGAGCGCATGGTGCTGCTGGGCGATATCTCCACAACGGTGCTGATGTTTCAGGTGGCCAGACGCCGAGGCCTGTTCGACAGCCTGGTCACCGACTTTGGCAAGGACAGTTTCTGCAATGGCATGCTGACCAACATGCGCGATCGCTATGACAGCCTGACAGACGGCGGTGAAGCAGCAGAGGGCTCCGGAGAGTAAGCGGCGAACCAATTTATAGTGACATCACAAGGAACAAGGAACATGGCATCCATAACCTGTCACTTGTTGTTACCTCAGGCCACAAAGTCCAAAATACTTAGTGTTTGACCACATCAACTTCGGCGGCGATGAAACCGAAGGCTGACCAGCCCTGACTTTCCCCGATATAGGCCCGCATTGCCGCCAGCGCCTCGTCGCGGTTGCCATTGTAAAATTTCCAGTTGGCAAGGCCGTACACCATGCCAGCACCCTGCGGGCTGTCGGAAACTTCGCGCGCCAGCTCGTCGTAGGAAACCAGCCCTTTGTATAAAAGGCACAGTTTATAGTAGGAAAAATTCTCGATGATCTCCATGTCCGCATCAATAACATCAAGCGCCTGCTGTGCTTCCGCGTCGCGGCCCAAGCGCCGTAAAATCATGTAAATCCAGTGGGTTGTGGAAACGATATTATCTGGCAGGCTGCCGGCACTGCGCGCTTCCCTGTAGGCCCAGAGGGCTTTCTCAAAATCGTGTTTCAGGTAGTAGGCAAGGCCAAGATGATACCAGATGTTGCCATGTTTTGTTGAAACAGGAATACCCAGTGCGTTCGGCGCACCGTCCGGCTCGATCTCGTTTTTTTGTCCCTTGATCAGCTCTACCGCAATCAGATAATCGGCTATCGCCTTATCAAATTCCCTGATCGAGATATAGCGATGCCCCCGGTGCCGGTACAGGCGGGCGTCATCCGGGTGTTTTTCAATGCCTTCTGAATAGACCTTGATCGCAGACAGGTAATCGCCGGTATAGCCGATACGCCGACCATACCAGATGATCGCATCCGCATCGTCCGGATTGGCCATATAGTCCGCCTTCGCCCTTGCCAGGTTTTCGAGCGTTTTCTCGCCAACCTCGGCGGGCGCATACAGCTTTGTGCCCAGTAATGATGTTGCCTGATAAGGGCCCTTGTCAGCATCCGCATCCGCCAGCGCTGGCGCGGCAGGCAAAACTGCCAGCAGGAGAAAAACACTGACTATGCGCAAAGCTGTTTTCATGACTGTGCTGCCCTTGTCTCTTCCGATTTTCCCGAACTCATAATCGTCAGGCCAAGCGCCAGCGCAGCAGGCAGTGCCTGTATGAACAGAATGGAGAGCTTCGCCGTTGCTGCGCCGTACACCCCGGCAACAATAACGCAGGACAGGAAGAAAATAACCACATCGCGTTTCCGGGCCATCAAGCCCCACAACAGGCCCGCCACCAGAAAGCCGTTGTAAAGCCCCTGGTTGGCGGCAAGTGTTGCAGATGCCGCCGCCACTTCTGCCGTCATGGAAAATGTCTTCAACCCAATGGGGTGGGTCCAGAGAAACATCTCCAGCACAAGAAACCACGCGTGAAGCGCCGCAACCAAACCCGTCAGTATCTTTGATAATATATTCATTTTACGTGCCCCCCCTTTGCAGAATTACCCCGCCAGTTATGCATATTATGCTTCAAACACAAAATCCGCATGGCCCGCACGCTTGGTGCTGCCGGAGCACCATAATTGTCATACCGGGACCCAAAGTCATTCTTCAGTCTGACGATCCCGTCTCGCCGACCATCAATGAGATGAATTGGAGCATTTCATTTCGTGCCGGGCTCTCTTCAAGGCTCAAACTCGCCAGCAATGAAGCGTGGGTTTCCTCGTTATAATAGCTGAAACGGATCAGGTCACCTTTCCCGCTCTCGGTAACAGCAGTGTCAAAAACCCTTGTATATTCAATGGTTTGACCTTCGGTCAAAACAAGCATGGGAATGGAAGCGCCCTGCAAATACGACATGGGCGACGCATCCGCCAGCCCTTCGCGCGGGCCAAAAACACCCAGCACATGCCCGATAGCAACATCCTGTCCCATACCCTCTTCAATCGCCAGATAATAGTCCTCCATGTCATAGCCACCGGCAACAGGCAAAGCCGCGCGAATATCCGAAAGCGACAAACCATGGGCTGCAAGATAGCGCTCATCCATGGCAAGAAGGGCTGATAAATGCCCGCCTGCCGAAAAACCACTCACAAAAAGACGGCTCTTCTCAAGGCCGTATGTGTCTGCGTTATTGTGCAACCACGCAAACGCTCTGGCCACATCCCTGATATGTGCCGGATGCTGGACACCAGTCGACGGGAATTCTTCACCTCGCCAATCGCCCCGGCTCAGGCGGTAAGACATCGATGCAACCGCCACACCTTCCCGGGCGAAAGCACGGGCAAGCTCCAGGTCATTTTTCCGGTCCCCGAATGCCCATGCCCCTCCGTGAATCCATAACATAGTCGCGGTTGCCGGCCGCCCTTCCGGAAGGATCAAGTCGAGACGGTGCTTTTCATCACTAAAACCTTCGCCGTCAAAATAGGCCAGGTCGAGATGCTCTGATACATCCCGGGCAACAGCGGGCGCCCACGTCCACGGGCCAAACAATACAATAGCGACGGCTAAGGCAACTTTTTTGAAGCAAGCCAATTGAGGCACGCGGGCGCGCTTATGTTCCATTTCCAGTATCGACATACCATTCCCCTATCGTTTCGTGATCCGGTTGAAGTCCCTTCTGCCAACTGTGTTAGCACCAATTTCCCTGCCATCAAAGCAACAGCCACCCAGGCAGGGCCTATCATCGGGTTTAACGGGGCAAACCGAACCCGAACTGATGACCCGGAAATCAAACAGCCAACATCACAGAGTATGCGCGAAAACAGGGAAGCCGTTTGGCAGGTTTATACGATTTCAACGCTGGCTTCCGGCCAAAAGCTGACCACCGCGAAGTCGTGCCTAGGTGGCTGCACATGACCCAAAGTGGACATTTCAGGTTATCTCAACTTTTGCCCCATTGGACCATCATTTATCTTTTCTATAAGATAGCGTCGCCAAGTTATGTATGGTCTTCCTGTAAAATTTCACTTGATTATGTTGTTCTTCTTTCCATTCATCGTCTCGGTCAGAATCATCAACTTTTTCAGCTAGCCCTTTTAAACAATTCATGGCCTCTGAGTACCGTCCAAGCTGGATATAACAATCAACCAATTTCAATGATATGATTATCTTACCTGAAGAGTTTTTAGGTGTTCTCGCAGACCAGAAGTCTAATAGTTTTTCGTACTTATTATTTCTTTTGAGCCAAGCAGAATAGGAAGCAATGTACACCGTCTTCCAATTGAATGGATTGATGAGCTTTAATATTAAAATGATTATTAACTTGATGAGCTCTAGCCCGTCTGCGACGCCCGATGACTCGCCCTCATTGAGAAAGCGCTCCATTTCTTTGGCCTCTTGTACAGTGGGGTTCTGTAAGGTTTTTCGCTTCCCGTATTGCGGCTTTTGGTTTGGCGATTTTTCCAACATTCTCCCCTTTTATCTTGGGCAACACCTAACAACAGCAAGGCGTCATTTTCAACATTGATATTCTCGTCGTACGCGAGCTGGATAAATGTCTGCTATTGGCGAAAAGTGATCAATAAACTCGTACGCAGGAAATATCTCCTTCGGGTCGAGAGCGACATCTCAGGTCGGTGGGGTTATTTCTTCAGGCGGACGCCGGGACCGTCGCCATTGATGAATTCAATACCGGCTTTCTCAAAAGTGTCCGTCAACAGCTTGAGCGTGCTTTTGTTAGGGTTGGATTTCCCACCTTCAAACCTGCGAATAGTATTCAGACCGATAGCAGATGCTTCGGACAAATCATCCTGTTTCCATTCAAGGAGGGCGCGCGCTGCGCGGCATAGATTGGGTGTTATCATACTGAGATATAAGCGTTAAAAATGGTTTCAGTCAAACCATCTGGCTCTTCTTGACATTTATGGTATAAAAGATACCATATGGTTACTAAAAATCACTAGCAAGTGGACCATGAAGGTGCACCAACACCCCCATGGCCCTGACCACAACCAACCTAACAAGGAGGTCGGCATGGCTGATCACACGTTTATCACAGACACCACACCTGAACCAACACCCAAACCAACGGCAGAAACATCACCCGCAGAACCCAAGCGCCTTAGCCGGTTGGAACGGCGCGAGGTGAACCTGCGGGAGATCACACAAACCATTCTTGAAAGTTTCAAAGCCCACGACAGCCGCATGCGCGCGCTCTCGCACAGGCCACCGCGCACCCGGCGCATCTGCCAGATCATCCTGCACGGGGCCCACAGCGACGGGGCCGCGATGGTGGCATGCGACGAGCCCTATACGCTGATTGTCACCAGCAACCGTATCCCGGCAAAGGCCGAAGAATGGCGCGCGGGCGTGATGGCCACGCTGACCGAACGGCTCGGTATGCCGGTGCATATCACCCTGATGAAACAGGGGCGCTTCCTTGAACACTGCAAGGCGGTCAGCCCCTTTTATGAAGCGCTCAGCATCGCCCACGAAACGCTGTATCCAAACGAAGGGCTGGAAGGCGGGCCGGACGGAAGTCCGGAAGACACGCCAAAAACACCCGAAGAAACACCGGAAGAAACACCAGAAGAAACACCAGCATCCGAACCGGCATCTCAAGAGGCTCCTGCCGAAGACGCCATCCCCGATGGCTGGCAAACGGAGCATGAAGTGCAGCTCTATAAGGAAATCCACCGCCGCGCCGGGCTGAAAAAAATAGCCCGCAAGCTGGACAGGTCCTACCTGCCTGACGAGCAAACCCTGCTGGCGATGGAAGAACCTATCTGCCAGTTGATGGGCGGGGCTGTGCTGTTGCGCGATGTGGCGCTTGCCGCTGTTCATGATATCGAACCCCGGGGTTCGGGCCTGAACTTTCTTTCCTGCGCGCTTTCCCGCGAGGCAGAGGCCGTTTACCGGCTCTATACCGGCTATCGCCCCGGATATTAACAGCGCACAAACCTCCTCCTGTGGTTAAGGCCACGGGGGGCACGTACGATGACGCAGTTGATACTGTCCCCGGAACTCCCCTGCCCCCTTAGGCCTCAAGCCAACAAACAAGCGACGTTTGCTAATGGCCACGCCTGGCAACGCGCTGACTAGGGCAGTTTTTTCTTCACGGTAAAAATGCCCCTCAGCTCACCGACCTTAAAGCCGGTGGCCTGATCACCCGGGTAATAGTCCGCAAGGGTTGCGGTAACCTCTGGCGCAATGTTCGTGCCGTGGCAGGCGGTGCAGGGCTGTTGCAGAAGAATGGGTTTGGCCCAGTAGAACACCTTTTCGTCGCCGGTGCGCACAGTCTCGCTATGCTCCAGCGTGCTCAGGTTCTCGCCCCGGTTTTGCGCCGCAAGGAACTGCTCTAGCACTGTGCGCTCCCACGCATCCGGCGCATTGCCCGGATTGCGCAGTTTAAGCGCGCTTCGGCCCACATCCATGCCAGTATCTTCGGAAACCTGCGCCGCGATACCGTACGCCTCTTCGGCGCAAACCGTGATGGCCGCCACCGGGCCTGCCGCCTTCATGGCGGCCACCAGCCGTGCTTTCAGCGTTCCGCCAAGCTGCTGTGCCGCCGCGCGCGCCTCCGCGACATGCTCTGGCGGTGTGTCTTCTGGCGGTGTGTCTTCTGGCGGTGTGTCATCCGCGAGCGCAGTGCCCGCCGTGCCCGCCAGCGAAAGAATGGCAACAGATGTTATTTTCAGAAGGGTATTCGTTCTACGTTTTGGCATGTGCTTTGGCATCAGCCTTGCCCCCTGTTGATTTCCGTTCCTCAGCCGTCAAACACGAAATCGGCCTGATCAACAATGCGCATGTCGTGGCGGTATTTCAATGTGCTGTTTGGCCACAGGGTATAGTTGCGGCCGTCTTCGCCCACGTACCAGCTTTTGCAACCGGATAACCAGACAGTGTCTTTGAGGTCCTGCTGGATTTGTGCATCGAACTGCTCTGTCACCTCCGGTTTCACATCCATGGTGGCAGCGCCCTGCTTCGATAACGCCTTTATGCAGCCCACGATATAAGCCACCTGCGCTTCGATCATCAGGATGATCGAATTGTGGCCAAGCCCGCTGTTGGGGCCGGTGAGCAGCGCGAAATTCGGGAAGCCGGGCACCGAAACCGTGTTGTGGGCGCGCATGCCGCCTTGTGCGAAATAGTCCGCCATTTGCTGGCCGTCTGCGCCGACAATCTCCATGCCTTCCAGCAGGCTGAAAGGTTTGAAGCCGGTGGCGAAAATAACCGTATCTGCCGTGTGTGCATTGCCTGCCGCGTCCACAAGGCCGCCTGCTGTCATGTGATCGACGGCGTCGGTCACAAAGGTGACATTGTCTTTTTGCAGCGCGGGGTAATAGTCATCAGACCCCAGAATGCGCTTGCAGCCCACCGGATAATCGGGCGTGAGTTTGGCGCGCAACGCCGGGTCCGGCACCTGTTCTTCCAGATGCTTCAGGCCCGCGCGCGTTGACAATGCCTGCAACAGCTTGTTCTGCCTGAATAAAGGGAACCTCAGTTCATAGGTCAGGTAGATTTTCAGCCGGTGCAGCAGGCGCAAAAAATCAAACCGGCGAAACCAGGCTTTGCTGCTTTCTGAGTACACCTCGTCCACGCGCGGCATCACCCAGTTGGGCGTGCGCTGGAATACGGTCAGGCTTTTGACTTTATCAACAATTTCCGGGATCAGTTGCACCGCGCTGGCGGCAGTGCCGATCACGGCGACATCGCGGCCTGCAAGGTCGTGGTCATGCCGCCAGCGGGCAGAATGGAACGCCGTGCCTTCAAACGTATCCATGCCTTCAATATCAGGGAAGCGCGGCACATGCAGCCCGCCGATGCCGTTGATCAGAAAATCGACCGTTTCGGTGCGGCCATCCGCAAACGCAAGCTGCCAGCCCTTGTTGAACTTTGCGGCCTTGAGTTCTGCGCCGAACACTGTGTGCTCATACAGGTCGTATTTGCGGGCGCAGTGTTTGACATAGTCCTGAATTTCGCCGCCGCCGGAGTAATGCTTGCTCCAGTTCGGGTTTGGCTCGAAGGAGTAACAATAAAGGTGGGAGGGTACATCACAGGCAACACCCGGATAGGTGTTTTCCCGCCAGGTGCCACCCACTTCGTCGGCTTTTTCATAAATGGTGAAAGAGTGTATGCCTGCTTCCCGCAGCTTGATGGCCATGCAAAGCCCGGCAATCCCTGCCCCGATAATCGCGATGCTGGGTGTGCCGCCGGGCGCGCTGCGCGAATGGTTTATCGGCGTATCTGCCTGCTTGTTTTCTGGCGTGTTTTCAGGTGTGTCTTCTGGTGTGTCTTCAGGCGCACTTTTCTGGGCGGTTTTTGCCGCGCTGTTGTGCATGCTGTTTTTGGGCATGCCTGCTGGCGTGCCGTTTTGCGCGCTTTTTGACGTGTCTGCTGGCGTGCCGTTTTGCGCACTTTCAGGCGTGCTGTTTTGCCCGCTTTTTGACGTGTCCGCTGGCGTGCCGTTTTGCCCGCTGTTTTTCACTTTGGCAGTATCAGCCATAATCCCGCTCTCCCCGGTAACTGCGGATTATGATTAATCGTTTGCATTAAAAAGTAAAGGTGCAGCTTTTTGTGGTGGCCTGCTCGGCTTCTGGCCACTAGCCTTTAGTAAGGCGCACCAGAATTTTATCAATGCTGTTCAGGAAGCTGGATTTATCCCGCGCGGTGAAACTGGGGTTAAAACCCCGGTCCGCTCCGGTTTCCCGCAACTGCGATTTCAGATCCCGCATTGCCAGCGCCATGCCGATGTTTTCGGTGGTAAAAGCCCGGCCTGTTGGCCCCAGTGCCTCCGCGCCCTTTTCAAGCGAGCGGGACGCCAGCGGAATATCGCTGGTGATCACCAGATCTCCCCTGGCCGCATTTTCCACGATCCAGTCATCTGCCGCATCCGCGCCCTCGGGCACAACCTGCTTCGTGACCTTCGGACCGACCGGCATACGAAGCCACTGGTTCGAGACCAGAAAAACCTCCAGGTCAAAACGGGCGGCAACTTTCAGAACTTCACCTTTCACCGGGCAGGCATCACCATCGACAAAAATTCGGGTCATGATTTATTTTCTCGTCACTTTTTCTACTTTTCCCGGGTTTTTTCTACTTTTTCCCGAAGTTTTTCCACTTTTTTGCCGGGTCTGGCTCACTTTTTCGCGCTTCTGGTTCCGCTTTTGGCAGCCCTTCTTCTGAAAAAGCGCATTGGCAAGCCGACTGCATCTCCTTACAACGGCCATAGACTATGGCGAGCGACAGAGGATAGCAACCGATGACAGTTGATGCGAAGTGGCAATTCTGGATTGACCGCGGCGGTACCTTTACGGATGTAATTGCGCGCCATCCGGATGGGGCATTTACCAGCCACAAGTACCTGTCGGTTAATCCGGAACAGTATGAAGATGCTGCTGTTTTCGCGATGCGGGACCTGATGCAGGTGCCTTTGGGCGCGCCCTTCCCGGACGATGATGTCGCGGCGATTAAAATGGGCACAACGGTCGCGACAAACGCGCTGCTGGAGCGCGAGGGCGCACGCACGCTGTTGCTGATGACCAAAGGATTTGCCGATGTTCTATTGATTGGCCAGCAACACCGGCAGGATCTGTTCGCCCTCAAACCAACCCGGCCCGAACCGCTTTACGCCGACGTGCTTGAGGTTGACGAGCGCATGGATGCCCACGGTAACATACTGGAACCATTGGATGAATTCACTCTCCGGCAAAACCTTCAGAAAGCCAGGGAAGATGGTTTCAACAGCATTGCCATCGTATTTGCCCACGGCTACCGCTACCCCGCACATGAAGATACCGCCGCCCGGATCGCTGAAGAAACGGGCTTTGGCCAGGTCTCCGTCAGCCACAAGGTAAGCCCCTTGATGAAACTGGTGCCCCGGGGTGACACAACCGTTGCTGACGCTTACCTTTCACCGGTTCTGCGCCAATATGTCGGAGACGTGCGGCGCGCAACCGGCAGTAGCCCGCTTTACTTCATGCAGTCCAACGGCGGCCTTGTCGCCGCCAGCGCATTTGAAGGCAAGGACGCGGTTTTATCTGGCCCGGCAGGCGGTATTGTCGGTGCAGCACGCTCGGCAGAGCGTGAAGGTCTCAAACGTATCCTGGGGTTTGATATGGGCGGCACGTCTACTGATGTCAGCCACTATGCAGGTACCTACGAGCGGGTGTTCGACACCAGTGTCGCAGGCGTCCGAATGACCATCCCGATGATGGATATTCACACTGTTGCCGCAGGCGGCGGGTCCATATGCCAGTTCGCCCTTGGCCGGTTTCAGGTCGGCCCACAGTCAGCGGGCGCGCAACCCGGCCCGGCCTGTTATGGCCGCGGGGGCCCGATCACCGTCACCGACTGCAACGTGCTGCTGGGGAAAATTCAGCCTCACCTGTTCCCGGCCTTGTTCGGTGAAAGCGGCAAGGAACCGCTAAACCTGATGGCCGCAGAGGCCGGATTTAAAAAGATTGCTGTCGACGTTCTGGAACACACCGGCCAGTCGATGTCGCTGGAGGAGGTCGCGGAGGGCTTCCTCGCTGTCGCGGTTGAGCATATGGCACGCGCGATCAAGCGCGTATCGGTCGAGCGCGGTCATAATGTGAAGGATTATGCCCTGCTGACTTTCGGAGGTGCAGGTGGCCAGCACGCCTGCCTTGTGGCCGACGCATTGGGCGTGGAAACCGTTCTCGTGCCGCCGTTTGCAGGCGTGTTATCAGCACTGGGCATGGGGCTTGCTGACCAGCGTGCATTGGCTGAACAAGCTGTTGAAGCGCCCCTTTCGGACGTTTCCGGGGCTGAAGCTGCAATCAGCCACTCACAAAAAACCGCACGGACAAATCTTGAAGCACAAGGTGTCCCGAGGGGTGCGCACACAACAAGCATTGCACTTCGTATCAAATACGAAGGAACGGATACAGCAATCCCGGTCCCTTTCCATGGCTTCGATGCGGTTCCGTCAGCGTTTGAAAAACTGCACCTGCAACAGTTCGGTTTCACGGAAAAAAACACACCGCTGATTGTTGAGGCCGTGGAAGCAGAAGCTGTTGCCGCCATCGGTGATAACGCAGGTACTATCGTAGAGCAGACGAGCACGCCTAAATCCTATAAGCCAGCCAACGCGTATCTTGGAGGTAAGCGCACACAGGCAGCCGTGGTTGACCGCAACTCGATCAACGAAGACACACCATTAAACGGCCCTGCCATCGTGGTGGAAAACGGCAGCACAACAATAATAGAACCAGAATGGTGCGCGGAGAAAACTGCGAACGGCAGCCTTTTGTTGCACCGAACCAGACCCAAAAACATTGATATTGAAGATAGTGACACTGCTGATCCCATCCTGCTGGAAATTTTCAACAACCTGTTCATGTCGGTCGCCGAGGAAATGGGCGGTGTGCTCGCCAAAACGGCCCACTCCGTGAATGTTAAGGAACGGCTTGATTTCTCCTGCGCCGTGTTTGACGGCGCAGGCCGCCTGATCGCCAACGCACCTCATATGCCAGTCCATTTAGGCAGCATGGGCGAAAGTGTCATTGCGATAATGGAAGCGCGCGGCAAAAGCATGGTACCGGGCGACGTATTCATGGTGAACGACCCAACAGCAGGTGGCACACACCTGCCGGACATCACCGTGATAACGCCTGTTTTCCTCGATGATAGTTCAATGCCCAATTTCTTTGTCGCATCACGCGGTCATCATGCCGATGTCGGCGGGATCACGCCGGGATCAATGCCGCCAAACTCGCACAGCCTGGAAGACGAAGGCATTTGCTTCACCAACTTTCATTTGGTTAAAAATGACAAGTTCCAGACAGAAGCTGTGGTTAAAAAACTGAAGGACCATGCCTTTCCGGCCCGTAACCCGCAGCAAAACATCGCTGATTTGAAGGCACAGGTAGCCGCAAACGCACGCGGGGCAGCCCTTGTGGGCGCACTTGTTGATTATTACGGCATCGAAACAGTTACCAGATACATGGCATTTGTACGCCAGAACGCAGCAGACGCCGTTCGGGCCGTGATCTCGCATATCAAACCCGGCGACTATACCTACTGGATGGACTGCGGTGCGACCATTCAGGTTGCCACTCGACCAGATTATGAAACCAAACGCCTGACTGTTGACTTTACCGGCAGTAGCCCGCAGCTAAACAGCAACTACAATGCACCATTTGCGGTGGTAAAGGCCGCCGTTTTGTATGTTTTTCGCGTTCTTGCCGGCGGTGACATCCCCTTGAACAGTGGATGCCTTGAACCTATCGACATCATCATGCCAGAAGGTAGCATGATGAAGCCGGGCCCCGATGCCGCGGTGGTTGCCGGCAATGTGGAAACCAGTCAGGCGATCACCAACGCGCTTTTCCTTGCGACCGGCACGCTGGCGGCCGCGCAAGGCACAATGAACAATCTCACCTTTGGAAATGAAACCCATCAGTATTACGAAACAATCGCAGGCGGAACCGGCGCCGGCGACGGTTTTGATGGTGCCGACGCTATCCATTCCCACATGACAAACAGCCGGCTGACAGACATTGAAGTTCTGGAATGGCGCTATCCGGTTCTCGTCACACGGTTTGGGGTGCGTAGAAACAGCGGCGGACAGGGCAAGTTCAAGGGCGGCGACGGTATTCTTCGGGAATTCCAGTTCAACGAAGCAATGGAAGCATCCCTGCTGGCAAACCATTATGAAAGCGGCGCTCCCGGGTTGAACGGTGGCGAAACCGGCAAACCGGGCAAAGCGACAGTTATTCGGGCTAATGGAACGAAGCAGGAAATGCACTATGCAGATAACGCAGCACTTCTCAGCGGGGACAAGGTATTGATCGAAACACCGGGCGGTGGGGGATACGGCCCCAAAAAAGCCAGCAGTTGAGGCATCCGATTAGTATCGTGTGTTGCTTGACCTGACTGATTTCACCCCTATAGTCAATTACTGGACTAGTGAGTTTATTAATAGAGATCAGCCAGCACAGTACACGCATAGGGGACCGGCCATGTCAGCAGAAGCATCTACCGCCAAACCACAAAAGTCGGCCAGTCCCAACCTGTTTGATATTCCTGGCGAAACCGGCCTGCCAATTTTTGGCAACACGTTCAAAATCCTCAAGGATCCGATGGCGTTCGGCCAGTATATGAAAGAAAAATACGGTGACGTTTATCGCACCAACAGTTTCTTTCGTCACAACGTTACGATGCTGGGCCCTGATGCCAGTGAATTCGTCCTGATGGACAAAAACAAAAACTTCTCAAGCGAGATGGGCTGGGCGCCCTATCTGGAGCGCCTGTTCCCCCGCGGTCTGATGTTGATGGATTTCGACGAACACAAAGCGCATCGTCATATAATGGCAGCTGCCTTTAAAACCGGCCCGATGAAGGGCTATCTGGAAAGCCTGAATGCTGCCATGCCCGAACGTATTGCCGAGTGGGGCAAGCAGGGTTCCTTCGAGTTTTACGCAGCGATCAAAGAGCTTTCCCTTGATATGGCAACGCTGGTTTTCCTGGGGCTTGAACCCGGGCCGGAGAGCAAGAAGATCAATCAGGCGCTGACAGACATGGTGAACGCAAGCATGGGCATTGTACGGGTCCCCCTGCCCGGCACCATCATGGCACGCGGCGTGAAGGGCCGGAAGTTCATGGTTGACTATCTGATGCGTGAGATCCCGGCGCGGCGCGGCACTAACAAATCAGATATATTCACGCGGCTCTGTAACGCACAGGACGAAGACGGAAACAGTTTCACAGATCAGGAAGTTGTCGACCATATGATTTTCCTGTGGATGGCAGCCCACGATACGATCACAAGCTCGGTCACTACCCTGGTGTATGAGCTTGGCCGTCACACCGACTGGCAAACAAGGCTGCGCGAGGAAGTGAAAGGCCTGGGCCTGAATAATGACAGCCTGCCCTATGAGAAAATGAATGACCTTGTGCTGACGGAATATGCGTTCAAGGAAGCACTGCGCATGAACCCGCCAGTACCCGCCATGCCACGCTTGACGGTACGGGACGTAGAATTCAAGGGACATGTTATCCCCAAGGACACCATTGTCGGTATCAGCAATATCGCCACCCACCGGGACCCTGAGGTCTGGCCAGAGCCGGAGAAGTTTGATCCCATGCGCTTTTCACCGGAAGGTGGAGCCAAAACCCGGCACCGTTTTGCCTGGACACCGTTTGGTGGCGGTGCGCATATGTGCCTGGGACTACATTTCGCCTACATGCAGGCCAAGGTGATCATGACCCACATTCTGCCACACTATGAAATTCAACTGCCTGACGGTTATGAAACAGACTTTCAGATCATGCCATTGATCAAACCTGTTGACGGCCTGCCCGTCACGCTGAAGGCGATTGACTAAAATGGCGAACAGAACATTTGATTTCATTGTGGTTGGCGCAGGCTCTGCGGGTTGTGCAATAGCTGCCCGCTTGTCCGAGGACCCTGAAAATTCCGTACTGCTTATTGAAGCTGGCAAAAAAGACGGCTCCATCAAAATTGATATGCCCGCAATGATCAGCAAGGTTGTGCCGCCAAATGAGCTGAACTGGAATTACTGGACTGAAGAACAAACCCACCTGAACAGCCGCAAGCTTTTCTGGCCAAGGGGTAAGGTACTGGGCGGCTCGTCTGCGATTAACGGGATGCTGTATGTGCGCGGCCATGCACGCGACTATGATGAATGGGCGCAGCTCGGTTGCAGGGGATGGTCCTATGACGATGTGCTCCCCTACTTCAAAAAGTCCGAAGGCAGCGACAGACAGCCTGATGATTTTCACAGTACGGATGGCCCGCTGTTGACGACACAACACACATCAGAGCATCCGTTAAACAAAGCGTTTCTGAACGCGGCCAGTGAAATGGACCTGCCCTATAGCGAGGATTTCAACGGGGCGTCCCAGGAAGGCGTTGGCTGGTACGACCAGACCATCCGAAACGGCCGCAGGCAAACTACTGCCCAGGCTTACCTTCGCATGGCGGAGAAGCGCGAAAACCTGACCATTCTTACAGAAGCGCAGGTTCGTCGTGTCACGCTGAAAGGCAAAAAAACGACCGGAGTAAGCGTAGAACGCAAAGGCAAAGTTGAAGAGTGGACGGCCAGCAAAGAGGTCATCCTGTCAGGTGGTGCGATCAACAGCCCGCAACTGTTGCAGCTTTCCGGCATCGGCGACCCGGATGATATTATGTCTGTAGGCCTGCCGTTACTGCATGAGCTCAAGGGTGTTGGTAAAAACATGCAGGACCATCTGGACATAACGGTTTATGCCCACCTGAAGGACCCGATATCCTATATGCGTTACAAAGCGCCTCACAGGGCAATTGTCGAATTGAGCAAATGGTTTTTAAAGAAGCCTGGCGTTATGTCGGATTGTGTGACACCCGTTGGCGCCTTCCTGAAAACAGACCCCGCACTGGAAAGGCCCGATATCCAGTTTCATATCATTCTCGCCATGGCAGCAAAACCACACGGTTTCGAAGACCCGACCGAACACGGGTTTGGCATCCATATGTGCCAGCTGCGGCCACACAGTAGAGGCACCATCGGACTTGCGTCTGATGACCCAATGGCACCTGCAAAAATCGACCCGAATTATCTGGCATCTGCAGAAGACCTGCGAGTGATGCGTGAAGGGGTGAAACTGGTACGCACCATGATGCGCCAGCCTGCACTTTCAGCTTACATCGAAAAAGAAGCGCAGCCCTGGGCAGACATCAACGTCGATGATGAAGAGGCCATCGAGCAAGCGATACGCGCTCATGCGGAGACCATTTATCACCCGGTTGGGACATGTGCCATGGGACCGTTGGACAATAGCAACAGTGTTGTCGACCCTGAATTGAAGGTTATTGGCCTTTCGGGTTTGCGGGTGGCAGATGCCTCGGTGATGCCAAGATTGATCGGCGGCAACACCAATGCGCCCACCATCATGATTGCAGAAAAATGCGCTGACCTGATCAAAAGCCAGTACGCAACCAACTAAGGCAGTTAATCCCAGTTGACCATAATCAAGGATTGGTATCTGCTTGCGGACGAGAATGCATTATCAACAGCTAGGGAGTGTAAATATGCCAAAGCAAAAAATGTATCTTGTTGCCGTCGACGGTAGCGAATGGGGCGAGCGCGCAGCCATGAGGGCTGTCAATCTGGCCGCTGAAACCGATGCCAAAGTGAAGCTTGTGACGGTGATTCCATGGTCCGGGTATCAGCCCATGTCAATTGAAGAGTTGGCCAACCGGCCTATCGCGCGTGAACAGGAAGAAAAGCATGCGCAGGAAAACATCCTCGCGCCTCTGGTGGCAGCCAACAGCGACAAAGGTGTTGAGATTAGCACCCACTGCGACTGGGGCAGCCCGACCGACGTCATTCGTGACCTGACCAAAAAAGAACATGCGAACATGGTCTTTGTCGGGCGACGCGGTCGGTCGAAGCTCAGTGATCTGATCTTGGGGAGCGTTGCCAACTCTCTAGCGCATTCTCTGGGCGTTCCGATTGTTCTGGTGCCCTAGAGGCAAGCTGCTGCTCCATATGGGCATACTCATTGCGGTTGTCGATAACGTCGGCAATCGCCTTCAATAAGGTCATCGGGTCGACAGGTTTGCTCTGGTAACCATCCATACCTGCGTTGATGAACTTTTCCCTGTCCCCCTCAAGAGCGTGCGCCGTGAGAGCCAGAATTGGCGTAGAACCAACGTCACCGTATAGCGAGCGTATCATCGCTGTTGCGTCAAGGCCGTCCATAACCGGCATCGAAATATCCATCAGAATGACGTCATAGGAGATACCCATTTGCACTTTGGCAACTGCTTCCTGCCCATTGCCGACGACGGTAACCTTGTGCCCGAACCGCTCCAATACTGTCCGGAACAGCATCTGGTTTACGGGATTATCTTCCGCAATCAGGATCGACCAGCAAACACCGTTATTGCCGGCCGGACCATGGGCTGCTCTATCAGACCCACCTCGAGCGATAGTTTCGGCACTTTGATTAACCGTCTCGGTGCCGGTATCGCTGGCAATGCCCACAGGCACTTGAACGACAAAGCTTGTGCCATGACCAAACCCGCTGTCTACCTGAATGGTACCGCCCATTAACTCAACAAGCTTGTGACACAAAATCAACCCGAGACCTGTATTGCCGTATGAAGCATCAGGGCTGGCTTCAGCCTTCTCTCCCCTAGAAAACAAGGAGGGGAGTCGCTCTTTGGCAATACCTATGCCGGTATCCTTGACACAGATGGTCAACACCTTGGTCGCTGGATCATCATCAAAGTCGATACTCAGCGTGACTGCCCCCTGGTCGGTGTACCGATACGCATTGTCGAGCAGAATAAACAGGATCTGCGACAATTTTCCGCCGTCCAGGCTAAGCAATGCCGGGAGGTTTTCCTCAGCTTTCAGGTGAGTTGATATCTCTTTTTGCTCGGATGTCATTGCAAATTGATCAAGGACTTTCTGAGCAACGTCAACAACACCAATATTCTCGGGTTCCAGCTGCATTATTCCCTGTTCGAGCAGGGTTATGGATTGAATTTCATCCACAAGATTCATCAATGCGTTGCAGGATCTTGACAGTATATCGACATATGTAGCCTGCTGCTTGCTTAACTCTGTTTCGGCAAGCAGGTCCGCAATACCCAGCACACCACTGACTGGTGTTCGCAAATGGTGGCTCAGGCCCGACAGAAAATCGACGGTTTGCTTCGATGCAGCGGAAACGGGCAACCCCGAAGCAGACTGTGTTTGATCCATGCCGGCGTTTTCACTGATGATTGGCTGAGACGAAATCTGGAGCAGGCAACCACTGCCATCAGGCGCTGGCGTCATGATCAAATCAAGCTGCTGGCTGTTGTCTGCGACAAGTTTTACGCTCGACGTCACCGGGGACCTAGACTTGATGCAGTTTGACAAGATGTTTTCCATCTGTCCGCTTGCGGAAACAGCCCCGACATAATCTTCCAGAAAAAAAGGCTTCTTGCAGTCAGGAGCCAGCCCCAGTTGTTGTTCAAACATGCGGTTGCAAGACACAACATTTCCGTTCGCATCCAGGTGCGCCATCGGAAAAGGAACAATATCAAGTGCTGCCTTATCGATCATAAACGAGCTTCTCTATCCGTAACAATGCGTCCAACATCCATGTGCCCATACACAATCCAGCGGTTTCTGCTCATTGACTTTCCGCGCCTGAAAGTCACGTACACCAATGCGCTGCTACTTCTGTCCATGCAACACATACAGCAATAATGCCGAAGAATTATGTCAACAATCACGCAAATTGTCGCAAATTGTCGCGAAACCACACTAATACACTGATAAGTAGAGTTAAAGTGATATTTTAATCAATAACCGATAGCCGCTCCATCCTTGCGCATTTCGGTCCCACCCCAATACACGCCTGTTTCCGGATCCCGCCAAATAGCCTGATATCCTCCAAAAGGTCCGGATGTAATACGAAGCTTGTGCCCCCTGCGCTTCAGCGTATCAAAGGCTTCCGGCACGATTCCGCTCTCAATTTCCAAAATACCCCCATCGCTCATACGGCCCTGCCATGTTGGCTCGGTCGACCCAAGATGATGAAAACGCGCCGCGTCCCCTGCTTCCTGAACAGTCATGCCAAAGTCCAGCATATTAACCACAATCTGTGCGTGCCCTTGTGGCTGCATTGCACCGCCCATCAGGCCGAAACTCATGACCGGTAAGCCGTCTTTGCTCAAAAAAGCCGGAATGATCGTGTGAAACGGTCGTTTGCCAGGCGCATAAACATTGGGGTGCCCCTCACTTAAAGAAAATTGAGCCCCGCGATCCTGAAACATAAACCCGAGCCCATCAGGCACAAGGCCAGATCCCATACCCCGATAATTACTTTGAATAAGCGACACCATCATGCCGTCTTGGTCGGCAACCGTCAGGTAAACCGTGTCGCCCTCAATCAATTTCGGGTCCCCATGATCAACGTCGGTGAGCGCCCGCCCGGTGTCAATCAATCCCCGGCGTTCAGCGGCATATTCTTTGGAAAGAAGCCTCTTTAGGGGTACATCATAGTAATCGGGATCGGCATAAAACCTCGCCCTGTCCTCAAATGCCAGTTTCTTTGCCTCGGCCAAAATATGCAGATGATCGGCTGAATTATGCCCCATTGCAGCCAGATCGAAACCTTCAACGATATTCAGCATCTGAAGGGCTGCAATGCCCTGCCCGTTTGGCGGCAGTTCCCAAACGTCGTAACCGCGATAATTGACAGAAACAGGATCGACCCAGTTCCCGGCATGGTTTTCAAAGTCCGCCTTACGAACAGGCCCCCCTATACGTCGAAAATAGCTGTCGATTGTATCCGCAATTGCACCTCTGTAAAAAACGTCTCGGCCCTCATGGCCAATCATTTCGAGTGTTTTCGCCAAATCAGGGTTGCAGAAAACATCGCCTTCGCCGGGTGCACGCTTGTCTGAAAGGTAGGTGGCCCGGTAATTATCAATTTCCTCAATGGCACCCTGCGCATACAGTTTCTGAAACTCAGCCTCGTGCAGCCCCATGGCGTGGGCGATCACCTGTGTCACCGGGAAACCGTCCCGGGCATAGGACACCGTAGGGGCAAGAACTTCAGTCATTGGAAGCTTGCCAAATTTTTCGTGTAGCATGAACCAGCCATCAACAACGCCGGGAACGGAAACAGATAAACTGCCCCAGTCGGGTATGCTGTTTTGATCGCCAAGCCTGCTTTTCAACTCATCGAGTGTCTGGCCTAGTGGGGCGCGGCCAGAGCCATTGAGACCATGTAGCTTCTTGCTTTCCGGGTCCCAGACAATGGCAAAAATATCGCCACCAATACCGCTGCCTGTTGGCTCCATCAGACCCAGCGCAGCATTGGCAGCAATAGCCGCATCAACTGCCGATCCATTCTTCTTCAAAACATCAATCGCTATCTGGCTTGCAAGTGGATGCGATGTCGCAGCCATACCGTTCTGGCCAAGGACTGCACTGCGTGTTGCCCAGCCCGCACCGCAAACACGGTCGCCACGGTTATCGCCTCGGAGCGTGGATTTGGGCATTGGCCCGGCAGAGGGTTCAGTCAACGTTGCCTCTCCTGATAATCTGTTCTCTTTAAAAGCCGCAACGCCCACGTTAAAACAGGGCTATATCGCAAAGCGCACTATTTTGCAGGCAGCAGAATTCTCACCGACAAGCCGCCCAGACGAGCAGACGCAAGCTCAGCATTGCCGCCGTACATATCAGCGATATCACGCACGATCGCAAGACCCAGCCCTGTCCCGGGAACCTGTTCGTCCAATCGGTTTCCACGCTTGAATAACTCGCTCCGTTTTTCCTCTGGCACGCCCGGGCCGTCATCCTCAACGGTTATTTCAAGCATCGGACGGCGCAAGCCTTCGCCATGACGAACAACAGATACGTTGACCTTCGATGTCGCCCATTTCGCGGCGTTATCAATCACGTTGCCCAGAAGTTCGTCAAAGTCTTCTTTCTCGCCGTCAAACATTAACTCGGGGGCACAAACAATGTCAGTGTCGATATCCTTATCTCCAGCGATAACCGTAACCGCCTTGACCAGCTTGCTGATCCGCTCTGCGACCCGAAGCCCAGGTCCCGAGCCACCGCCCGCAATTCGCGCACGCTTCAGGTGATGGTCCACATGCACCCGAATGTCCTTGGCTTGCCGCGCGATCATTCTGGCATTCTCGTCGCCTTTATCGTCGACAGCGTTCTGAATAACCGAAAGGGGTGTCTTGAGGGCGTGCGCGAGGTTGCCAACATGAGTTCTGGCCCGCTGCAACAGTTTGTCATTCTGGTCAATAAGACCATTAATCTCATCAACAAGAGGTTTAAGGTCTTCAGGCATCTTGCCCTCGTCAGCCGTACCAAGCTTGGCGCTGCGCCCGGCGCGCACATCCGCAAGGTCACGCCTGATTCTCCGGAGCGGGCCGAGGCCGTAACTGACCTGAACGACCAACGACAGCGTGACCGCAAGCAAAATCACGGCGAGCGCACTGAACAAAAGCCAGTTAAAACGATCAATCGCGGTCTGCACTTCCGCCATGTCTGTCGCGATCTGATAGTGGAACACCCGGTCTGCTTCCGGCAGGATAATATCATGTTCAGCAACACGCAGCGTTTGGCCATCAGGACCTGCCATAACAACATAGCGAAGCGCAAAGCTCCGCTGTTCGTGGTTTGCATCCAGTGCAAAGTCCCACAAGGAACGGGAACGCAGGGGCTGCATATTTTCCTCTGAGACCTGCCAGTACCAGCCCGAATATGGTGTCATAAAACGCTGGTCGGCAAGGGACTGGTTAAATTGAAACTCACCTGTCGGGGATACTTCGCTAATGCCAACCAGCGTATCAAGCAACAACTCAAGTCGCTTGTCGACATCTGTCAAAACATAGCTTCTGAAAGCGAAAGACAATACCACGCCGCCAATAGCCAATGCCGCAGACGACCAGATAAAAGCCGAAACGAGCAACCGCCCGGTTAAAGATGCCAGAAACCGTCTTACCGGGCCGGGTTTCACATCGGAAATAGCGCCTGCTGGCATGTTTGGCATGGGTTTATGATCAGCGTTTGTCACGCGTCACCATCCCCCCACTCGGCACGGTAGCCGAGGCCACGGACTGTATGAATTAACGGTACCCCAAGCTTCTTTCGAATACGGTTTACAAAAACCTCGATGGTATTCGAATCCTTGTCGAAGTCCTGATCATAGATATGCTCTGTCAACTCTGTGCGGGAAATAACTTTACCATCATGATGCATCAGGTATGAAAGGAGCTTGAATTCCTGTGCGGTCAGCTTGATTGCCGTGCCATTAACGGTGACCTTGCTGTTTCGCGTATCAAGCCGAACGGGCCCTGCGAGCAACACAGGCGAGGTTTGCCCGGCGGATCGCCGTATCAGCGCCCTTAACCGCGCAAGCAATTCTTCCACCATGAACGGTTTTGCCAGATAGTCGTCTGCTCCTGCGTCCAGACCTTCAACCTTGTCTGTCCAGCTGTCACGGGCCGTCAGGATCAATACGGGCATTTCCTTGCCGTCCGCACGCCATTTTTTCAGCACACTGGCCCCGTCCATAATAGGAAGCCCCAAATCAAGGATCACGGCATCATAGGGTTCCGTATCTCCCAGAAAGTGGCCTTCTTCACCGTCATTCGCAATATCGAACGTGTAGCCGGCATCCTTCAGATTGCCGCCAATCTGGTTCGCCAATGTTTCATCGTCTTCAACGATCAGAATTCTCATGGATACCCCTTCTTTTCAGCCCTTCATGCGCCCATAAAACTAGCGGCGGCTCACGATGTTGCCGTTGCGGGCATCCACCACGAGAACCATTACGCGGCCATTTTCGGGCCGAACACGCAGGTCATATTGCCAGCCGCGATTGGTGCGTCGCAGTTTTTGACCCACAACTTTGCCATCGACTTGACTTTCGACAATCCTTTTAATCCGAGAATATGGCAGGATGTCGCCACGTTTTAGGGCTTCGCGTGCGTCGTCGTGCTCATCTGCCGCTGTTGCCGATGCATCAGGAACGGCATCACCGGTCAGCGGCAAGGCAAACCAGCATAAGGTAACGAACAAAATCCCTAAAATACGTTTCATAAGCTATACTTTCTCATGACCGGGCTGAACCCGTGATGAACTGATATGATGAACAATGCTCATGGATGATCAAGCAAATAAATTTCGCCATTTCAATTGGCCCACTCTCGAACAGGAGCTCCTGCGATGAAAGCGATCATGCTGCCTCTGACACGCGAAAGCGATACCTCTTTTTTATCCACTATTGCTGCCAACCTTGCCATACGTTTTTCCGCCACAATCACGGGCCTGTTTATCAGGCGCGATCCGAAGCACGCGATGCCGCTCCTGGGCGAAGGCCTGACGGCAGAGATGATACAGGAAATGTGTGACGCGACCGAACGCGAAGGCCTGAAATACGCTGGTGAAGCCAACAAGCTTTTCTCGGATGCAATGAACCAACAGGCTGTAGTCAGCGATGAAACCGCGCCAGGCCCGAAAGCACTTTGGCGAACCATTGCGGGTGATGTTGCTGACCATGTGGGCCGCTGCGCCAGAACAGCCGATTTTGCGGTGTGCGAACGCCCCCAGGGCAAAAACAGTGCGCAGGCAGATATATTTAATGATCTTGTATTCAGGTCGGGGCGTTCAGTGTTGATGGTGCCAAACTCACATGAAGGCCCGATACTGGACAATGTACTTGTCGCCTGGAACGGAAGAGCAGAATGCGCACGAGCGGTGGGTGCTGCCCTGCCCCTTCTGAAAAAGGCCCGGAAGGTTACACTGTTGCAGATAGGCGAACTGGCGGAAGAATTGCCAACACTTGACGATATTGCCCGGTATCTGGACGCACACGGTATCGCGTGCGAGAAGATGCTGGAAGCCAAACCGGAGGGCAGTGTCGGGGAAACCGTTCATGCCAGAGCAAAAGCTGTCGGGGCCGACACGATTGTAATTGGTGCTTTTTCTACCGCACGATGGCGGGAATTGATTCTGGGTGGTGTTACGCGGCATCTGATCGAAAGCAGTGAACTTCCGATATACATGAGCCACTAGACTGCAACATCTTTGCATGATGATCAGATTGAACGCTTGTTATTCCTGATCAACACTCGATAGTATGCCACCGAGGTTGATCAGGAGCATAATTTGGCCAAGGCATTGCGCATTCTGCACGTATTTCCATCCTTCGAACTGGGCGGGTCCCAGCGCAGGATGACGACGTATCTGAACGCGAGCAAAACGCCGCACACGCATTTGGTCCATGCAATGGACGACTGCTATGATGCGTCATCGCTTAGCGACCATTTTCGAACCGCTGGCATCCCCGAAAAAGCGATCCCCAAAAACAGCCTGTTGTCAGCGGTTAAAACCTGTCGAAAACTTCTGAGGCAGATCAATCCCGACCTTCTCGTGACATACAACTGGGGAAGTATCGAATGGGTCCTGTCAAACCGCATGCCAAAACGCTGTCCGATGATCCAGATACAGGACGGCTTCGGGGAAGACGAACGCAGCCAGGAACGGCCAAAGCGGCAGAAAATGCGCCGCGTCGCCTATCGCGCTTGTGATCAGGTCATTGTACCGTCAAAACAGCTGGAAACTCTGGCACGAGAAAGTTGGGGTATTCGTGACAAACGCCTGATGTACATACCCAATGGTATTGAGGTCGATCTGTTTAGCGGAGCACCGGACAATAACCTGCTTGAACAATATGGGATTACTCCTGACCACAGGATTGTCGGAACAGTGGCGAGATTAAACCCGGAAAAAAATATCGGTCGACTGATCGAAGCCTTCAGTGCAATCGAGAACAAACACACCGACGCAAGACTTGTGATTGTCGGTGACGGCGTTGGCATGTCGGCGCTTAAAATGCTCGCAGAACGCATCTGCGAGCCGGAACGCGTTATCTTCACCGGCACGCTTGACACCCCTGAAAAAATTGTCCCGGCATTCGATGTTTTTGCCTTGTCGTCTGACACAGAGCAAATGCCGATCTCCGTTCTGGAGGCCATGGCTGCATCAAAGCCGGTTGCCAGCACAGACGTCGGGGATATCAAGGACATGGTCGCCAACGAGAACAGGTCACTGATTGCCGGCAATGAGGCAGCCAGTCTTGCTTCAAGCCTCGACAAGCTGCTTTCCGACACTGAGCTTGCCCACACCATCGGGGCTGCAAACAAAATGGCTGTAAAAGCACGTTTCAGCCTGTCAAAAATGGTTGAAAGCTACGATAGAGTGTTCGCCGAGGTTGCCAGAAAGCCTAAATAATCAGGTAATCGTTTATTCCGCCGGCACAGGCGATGGTACTTTGCCAATCACTACTTCATTGCCCGGCTCTGGCCTGCGTGGAACATTCAGCGAAAGCAGCAGCGAAACGAAAGCCATGCAGGCACCCGCAACGAACACATAGGACGGCGACTGTATCCACAAAAAGGCGCCGAATGCCCAGGGTATGACAACAGCCGCAATATGATTGATTGAAAAACTCACACTTGATGTGGCGGCTATATCGCGACCATCTGCAATTTTCTGCAAGTAGCTTTTCTGGGCGATCGCGAACGAGAAAAATACGTGGTCAATCACATACAGGGTTGCTGCGATCACCGGACTTTCAACAAAAGCATAACTGCCAAAAACGATGATCAGGCCGACATATTCTATTATCAGCATGGTGCGTTCGCCAAAACGGGTGATCCATGACCCGATTCTGGGAGAGATAATGCTGGTAACAATATGGTCTGCCAGATACAACGCCGCTACGGTTGAGGCGGAAAAGCCAAACTTCTCCACCAGTAAAAAACCCGCGAAGACGACAAAAATCTGCCGCCGGGCACCCCCCATAAAAGTGAGCGCGTAATATAGCCAGTAGCGTTTTCGCAGGATCATGGTTTTGTGCTGCGGTTCATGGCCATCGATACGGGGAAAAGCGAGCCAGATAAACATCGCCAACACTATGGTTACACTGCCCCCGAGCGCATAAAGCCATGCAAATGCAACGTCGAACTGCTCTAATAGAAGCCACAAAAAGCCATAGGCGATAATTGAAGCCACAGACTTTGCCGAGAACTGCCAACCCATGACCCGCGGAGCACGCTCTTTGGAAAGCCACTGAAGTGACAGCGACATCTGAATTGTTTCATAATAATGAAAACCGATCGACATCAAAACGGTGGTGAAATAGAGGCCATACTCGGACGGCAACAGCCCGGTAATAGCTATACCAAATCCCAGCAACGCAAGTGATACCAGAATAAACACCTGCTCTCGCATCAACAGCAGGAGAAATACCGCTGTAAAGGCAAGGAAACCCGGAATTTCACGAAGGCTTTGCAGTATGCCGATCTCCCGGCCGGTGAAAGCTGCAACATCAACCGCGAAATTATTCAGTAGCGCCATCCACACAGCAAAACTGAAAGGGCCCGCCGCCGCGATAAGGATCAGGCAGACTTCAGGATTTTGCCAGCTTTTGAGCCGTTTGGTGTTGTCGGGCATTGGGGAGCGGCCTCGTGTAGGACTGTGGAGGCGGTACCATAACGGCTGGCGCGAAAAGCACCAGCCCATTTGATTGATGTGCAGCTATGCATAACGCACATATCAGCCGAAATTCGGCTCCCGTTTCTGCATGAAGGCCATCACGGCCTCACCCAGCTCAGGTGACAAAAGCTGCTGACCAAACAGCTTGCTCTCTTCGACCATACGTGCCGAAATAACGTCCTTGTCCCCACGCATCAGTCTTTTTGTCGCCTGCAATGCTGCCGGCGCTTTTTTAGATAGCGCAACGGCTGCTTTAGTTGCCGCCACCAGCAATGCATCTGGTGCAAACACGTCAGACGCAACGCCAATGGTTTTGGCGTCTTCCGCATTCACACGTTTCCCCAGCATGAAGATTTCGGCGGCCTGCGCGTGACCAATTCGGGCTGGCAGCAACAGGGAAGAAGCAGCCTCGGGCACCAGTGCCAGGTCAACGAACGGTGCCTGCAACTGCGCCGCCTCGGACAGATAAACGATGTCACAGTGTAAAAGCATGGTGAAACCAACACCCACTGCGATGCCGTTAACGGCCGCAATCAAAGGCTTTTTCGCAACCACAAGCTCGCGCAGGAAGCGGGACACAGGTGCATCATCCGTAAGCGGAGGATTGTCACGAAAATCGATGAGGTCATTCCCGGCAGTAAAGGCATCTCCGTTTGCGGTGAACATAATTGCGCGAATGGCGTCATTGTCGTTCGCATCTGCCATCGCATCTGCCATTGCCGCATACATCGCGGCGGTAATCGCGTTTTTCTTGTCTGTCCGGTTAAAGGTGATCGTAAGCACCCTGTTTTCGACCGAAGTCAGGATATCGCTTGTCATAGAAAATCCTTTCAAAGCGTTTGGTTTATCTTCTTGTTCGTTGTGTCTTTCGTCACTGCGGCGGTATTCGCGTACATATCTTCAGAGGCACTGATGATCGTTTCACAAGCAAGCGCAAACTTCTCGACATCAACCACGGTTGCGATCTTTTCGATAAGCTGCCTGTTCGATTGGGCAACAATTGGCTCAGCCTGCGTCAACAAGGCTCGCCCCTCTGGCGTCAGAGTTACCTCCATTGCGCGGCGGTCCGCTTTTGAGCGAATTCGTGATAACAATCCCTTGTTCTCCATCCGGTCGACAAGACCGGACGCTGAAGTGATTTTAAGCCCAATAGCTGACGCCAGTTCGCCCATCGACACACCATCACGGCGTTTGAGGTAAAGCATCACCGCACTCTGTGTCGTTGAAATACCAAACTGCTCACCCAGCATCCTGTCACTTGCACGAAACAGCGACTGATGCACACGGTGCAGCAAATGAAACATTTTGGGATTGGGTGCGTTGGTCAAAAAACTTCTCAGATTCGATATATTTCGTATACGAAGTATATCGCGCCAGCATTTTGTCAAGAAAAGAGAAGAAATTAATTCAGATGCTAAAATTCAGCAACCAACCTCCAAAGCTTGTGGCCACTGGCGTGATACTTGGCTTCAAATGGAGTGATCGGCGAGGCTGGCCTTAACCTGTCAAGGCAACTGTCGGTCCCAGCAATCTCAAGCGCCAGCTGGAACTCTTCCAGATAGGTCCGCCAGTTTGACCGTAACTCAAGGCGCCCGGCAATTGCGACTATATCGGCAAATGCAGGTGCGCCGTGCCAGCGACGACCCAAATGAACTGCTTTTGGCCAGGGGTTTGGATACAGGATGTAATGACGTTCAACCTGAACATCTGACCTGACAAGCAGCCGGTAAAAGTCGTTCAAGTCGGCACGCAGCAGCAGCAGGTTGTCAGGCGAAGGGTCATCATGTTCGCGGGATAGTCTGCTGGCAGATTTATCAATACCAACAACCAGATGACCAGGGAACGTTGTGGCAAGACGGCGACTGCTTTCCCCCACGCCGCAACAGGCATCCAAAATGAGCGGTGCAGGCCGGGAACCAATCCAGTCCTGCATGTGTTCGAAGGCCTTTAACGTGTGAGCGGCAATTGGCTTTCGGGAAGAGTAGGCAAGATGCTTGCGCACTGTCTCTTCAAGGCGCTGGTGCAACCCGGACTGGTTGCTTTCGATGGCTTTCGAGTTAGGTATCGACATCTAAATGGGCTGCGCCCTAAAGCACATAAAAATAAATAGCCACAAAATGGCATGCCGCACCGGCAACCACAAAAAGGTGCCAGACAACGTGCGTATAACGCCACCGCTTCATTGCATAAAAAGCAGCTCCGATGGTGTAAGCAAGCCCGCCAGCGATAATCCAGTTAATCGCGGGTGCGGGCAAAACATCCGATAGCGGCACAATCATCAACACACCAGCCCAGCCCATCGCCAGATACATCGAGAGAGAGAGAGCGCTGAAACGCTTGCCGGATTGTTTCAAAAAAGCCCTTAGCTTCAAGGAGATACCCACAGCTGCGGCACCCCATGCCCCTACCATCACCCAAACGCCGGTACTCAGTGGCAAACTGATCAACGCAAACGGCGCGTATGAGCCTGCGATTTTCAGGTAGATCGCTGAATGGTCAAGCATTTTGAAAAAACCGGCTGCCTTGGTCGCAAACAGACTGTGATACAGCGTCGAAGACAAAAACATGGCAATCATCGCGCCGCCGTAAAGCGATACGGCGAGTATGCCAACTGCACCGCTGTCTACCTTCATCAGTAGAAACACCAGCGCAAATACAGATAACACAGCAGCAATGCCATGAGTGGTCGCGTGTAATACTTCTTCACTCAAACTGTAGGGATGATCGGTTTGACTTGTCATAGCGGGTCCATTGTTTATCGGCATGTTAACGGATCACCTATTTTTCCGCCAGCCTGTTCGTTTCACAATCCCGTAGGGATTGGTTTTCCTGTCGGCCAAAAATGCCAAAAAAGTCGCCGTTGCAAGCGATCCAGTTTTAAGAGCACCGCGTAACGAGCGTTACAAACTAACACATTCCCTCCCCCACGACAGGAGTTATTCGTGAAAACAACTTTGAAACTGACATGTGCCGCTCTCTTGACCTCCGTATCACTTGCCGCTGCACCAGCTGTGTTTGCTGATCATCATGGCAAAGCTGATGCGCATGCCATGGCCAAAGCCGATATCGTAGACACCGCAGTAAGCGCGGGTTCTTTCAACACACTTGTTGCTGCTGTACAAGCCGCCGGCCTTGTTGACATACTGAAAAGCGATGGCCCGTTTACGGTGTTTGCACCGACCGACGCCGCTTTTGCAAAACTGCCTGCAGGCACCGTTGAAGACCTGCTGAAGCCCGAAAACAAAGACCAGCTTGTCGCCGTTCTGACATATCATGTTGTTGCGGGCAAAGTGGCATCTGGCGACCTGGCAGGCAAGAAACTGGAAGCCAAAACGGTACAGGGCTCCATGGTTGACATCGACGCGACAAACGGCGTGCGCATTGACGGGGCCACTGTTATTCAGGCGGATATCATGACGTCAAACGGTATCATCCACGTTATCGACAGCGTTATCCTGCCATAACATTGTAGCGAGCCGGCAAAGGTGGCCTACCCGGATGCGTAGTCCACCTTTCCTCCTCTTCTCCTTGCAGAACCCTAAACGAAAGCGGTAGGGTTTCCCTTCTTGAATTCGGGTTCGAAAATGGGGAGAAGTCCAGTGAAACATCTGCTGATTGCAACGGCGCTTACGCTAACACTTGCTGCGTGCGATACCAGCCAGCAAACATCAAGCGATACCGCACAAACCACCACTGCAGAAACAACAGAGCAAGCGACGCCAGAGTATTCTGCGCAGGCCTTCTTTGACACAACGAGTTTCACCGCCACTTCACCAGCAGGCCATGCTTTTTCTCCTGATGGCAGCAAGATCCTGCTTACCAGTGATGAAACCGGCATTTTCAACGCTTTTGCTGTTGACGCAACGACCGGCGACCGGTCTCAACTGACAAACTCCACGACAAGCGCGACCTTCGGTGTCAGCTTTTTTCCAAACGATGAACGAGTCCTCTACACCGCCGACGGTGGTGGTGACGAACTGAACCATGTCTGGGTGCGCGAGGCAGATGGCGCCGCAAAAGACCTGACTGCGACCGAGAATACCAAAGCGGCTTTCCTTGGATGGTCAACTGACGGTAGCGAGTTCTATCTTTCAACCAACGAGCGTGATCCACGCGCATTCGACCTGTATGCCTACAAAGCCGAAGGGTACGAGCGCCGCATGGTTTTCGAAAACACAAACGCCATGCAGCTTAACGCCGTTAGCCAAGATGACCGCTACCTGGCCATGACGAAACCACGCACATCAGCTGACAGCGATGTGTATCTGGCTGACCTCGCCGCGGGCGGCACGCCGGTACTGGTAACAGAACACGATGGCAATATCGCCTACAGCACTTATGGCTTTTCTGCTGGCGGCAAGCTTATTCTCGCGACCAATGAGGCAAGCGAGTTTTCTGAAGCCTGGGCTTACGACATCGAAACTGCTGATAAAAAGCCTTATGTTACGGCTGACTGGGATGTTTCAGGCATCGGCTATTCCAACACTGGCCGCTACCGGGTTGAGAGCGTGAATGCCGACGCAGAAACCAAAATCACGATTGTTGATGGACAGACCACTGCTCCGGTTAGCATGCCAGACCTGCCTGCAGGCAATGTGCTTTCCGTACGGTTTTCAGCAGATGACAGCAAAATCGCTTTTCTGCTTAACGGCGACACCAGCCCCAGTGATCTCTATGTCATGGATATGGGTGCAGGAACGGCAAACAGGCTAACGAATGCCCTGAACCCCGCGATTGATCAGAGTAATCTGGTTGAAGCAACCGTTGTCAGATACCCGAGCTTCGATGGTACCCTGATTCCCTCGATCCTATACAAACCAAAGGATGCCAGCGCGGAGAACAAGGTTCCGGCTCTGGTTCTGGTGCACGGTGGCCCCGGCGGACAGACGCGGCGCGGATACCGTGCCTTTGTGCAACATCTGGTTAATCATGGCTATGCAGTGTTGGGTGCCAACAACCGGGGCTCATCAGGCTACGGCAAAACCTTTTTCCATATGGATGACAAGGCGCACGGCGAAGGCGACCTGCAAGACATCGTCAATGGCCGCACATATCTGGAAAGCCTGGACTGGGTCGACGGTGAGCGCGTTGGCATTATCGGCGGGTCATATGGTGGCTTTATGGTCGCCGCCGCACTGGCATTCGAGCCGGAAGCCTTTGACGTTGGCATCAACATCTTTGGTGTAACCAACTGGGTGCGCACGCTGAAGTCAATTCCACCATGGTGGGAAAGCTTCCGCGAATCTCTCTATGACGAGATGGGCGATCCGGCAACTGATGAAGAGCGCCATCGCCGCATATCGCCGCTGTTTCATGCCAGCAATGTGACCAAACCCATGCTTGTGGTGCAGGGTGCGAACGACCCCCGCGTTCTGCAGGTGGAAAGCGACGAGATTGTCGCCGCAGTCAAGGCAAACGGTGTACCCGTCGAATATATTCTGTTCCCGGATGAAGGCCATGGCTTCCGAAACAAGGCAAACCGCATTGCTGCGTCTGATGCCTATGTGAAATTCCTGGATACGTATCTACGTGGACAGGGAGATGGTGGCGGCACGGGCCACTAAAGCACCCGGAAATCACTTTAGAGGCCCGCCTTTTGAGCGGGCCTTTTTTGTATCAGATGCCGTTGCCAATCAGCAAAGGGGAAGGTGCTAGGTTAGCACCGACTTGACCCAGGGGCCGTAAGCCGAATTGCCCAGGAACGATAACTGAGCGTCAGCACACGCTGCGTTCACACCTTCCTGAGGCCGGTAGCGCGGATGCACAGCTTTTCTCAAGGGGCGCTCGCCAACCGGCATCTCGATGATTTCCGCGATAGCATGAGGTACGTCCATCGGATCTGTTGTGCGGCTGCTGCCATCTTCCTGCCCCATACGGGCGACAAGCTGCGCGTAGCCTTCCCTTACTTCCCTTGGTGCACGGTCTTTCAACTCGCCGGTGTAGCGATTGCGATTGACCCAGATTTTCGTCGGGTACCCGCCAGGCTGGATAACGGTGACATCGATACCGTGCGGCACCAGTTCATACGCCAACTGTTCACTGATGGCTTCAAGGGCAAATTTGGTAGCCGAATAGTGCCCGGCGCTTGGCACTATCAAACGCCCAAGTTGCGAGGACACGTTAAATATCTGGCCGGATTTGGCCGCCCGCATTGAAGGCAGAACCGCCAGCATCATACGCTGGCAACCAAATACATTTGTGTCGAACATGAGTTGCGTGGCTTCCATGTCCTGTATTTCAACAGGGCCAGTGATACCGATGCCGGCATTGTTGATCAGCACATCAATCCTGCCATCCGATTTCGCCAAGGCGCTCGCCACGCCGGCGCTCACGCTTTCGTCCGAAAGGACATCAATGTCAATTATCTCTATGTCCAGGTTTTCACGCGTTGCCAAAACGGCCAGTTCCTCGGCCTCCGGCCTTGGAAGATTACGCATGGTCGCGAACACCTTTGCACCCTGACGGGCATAATATTCTGCGCCCAAGCGCCCAAAGCCAGAAGACGCTCCGGTGATCAGGATCGTTTTACCCTTAAGATTAACGGCTTCGTCCGCCATTTTTGCAAATGCCCTGGCGGCAGGTATTGCGGCGGTCAGCAATGCGGTACCCGCAAGAAGCTTTCTACGGTTGATATCGAAACGTTTCGCCATGGTCGGCTCCTCTTGATTGCAACTGGCTTGTTGCAATCAGCCTACCGCAATGCAGACAAAAAAGAAATCAGTCGATATAGGCTTCTGGAAGCGGATGTTCTTCAGACTCTGCCATCCAGAAAACGCTGACGACCCACCAACGCTTGCCATCATTCAACAGTTGAATACTGTTAATTCCTCGCATGAAGGGTTCTTCGTCAGATAACTTACGTCGCGCCTCATAGGTGCTGAAAACCTGGGTGATCGTGCCGTACGTGTCGACTTTCCGGCCAATTTCCTGCTCATGAAAACCGTTATCGATCAGGAAAGATGCTGACCGTTCGATATAGTCTTCCGGGGACAAAACCTGCATGCTTACGGTACCATCAGGCCGCTTGCCTGACGGCATGAGCCTCCCACCGGGCTGATACAGATATCTGAACAGATCCCAATCTCGTTCCACACCTGCATCGCCAGAGATAACCGAATAAAGCGTTTTGATGGTGGCATCCAGTGTCGCCACGTGTTCACCGTATTTTTCGTCCGAAGCCTGAGCCGCCGTGCCCAGCGACAGCGCTACCAATATTGCCAGAAATTTCTTCATAGTCCCCTCCCCTGTTGACAACTGCACCATAGCTCGCAGGTGTTCTCATGGCACCCTAAACGATGGTTTGCCAACACATGCCGATCTCACTCAACTATTTGCCCGTATATTGGTTTTCGGTTTCTTAACCAATTTTAGCGATAGTAATAAGCCTGTGGGGGGCGAGTCTCAGGATTGGCTGATCGAGATTCATGTTGAAAGCATCACTATTAAGTCCCAGTCAAAAAATGGCGCTCGTCGCTGGCGGCGTAGCGGCGGCTACAATCTTTTTAAGTTACTTCGGCATCACCAATGATCTGATGACGCCAGTGGAGCGGTCAACGACACCCTTAATGGCTTTTATCAGCCTCGTTCTGTCTGTCGCATACGCCGTAGGCCCGCGGCGTTGGCACAGAAAACTGGGGCGAATTTTTCTGGTCGTCACTGGCGCGTTTTTGCTCTGTGGGCAATTTGAGGCCGTTTTCAATCTCGATAACAACTTCGCTTTTTATCAGATATGGCTTCCCGCCTTTTACCTGATGCTCACGTTTGCTGACATTCAAAGCACGCATTATCGGTGGGCGGCCAGCTATTTTACCTTATCAGTCCTGACGGCAGCTGGAGGATTGATGTTTGGACCGCACGGGGTTGCCGAGATCAGCGGGCTGTTGGTAATCAACGCGCTTTTCGGACAGCTTGTTATTGTGGCCATATTCGGATTTCTGGGCGACAAACTTCGCAAGGCTGGCGCCCACGAGGCAGAGGCAGCCGCTCTTTCCCTGTCTACGGAACGCCTGAAAGCTGCGGCTGAACTCGCGCACTATAGCAAACTGGAAGCAGAGCACGCAAATGCAGCCAAATCCGCGTTTGTGGCCAATATGAGCCATGAACTGCGGACACCCCTCAATGCCATTATCGGTTTTTCCGAACTATTGGTCGACCCTTCCATCGTTTCCACCGGCGAGGACCGTTTCCGCGAATATGCCCTGGATATACACCAAAGCGGCAGGCATCTGCTCGGCGTGGTGAACGACATACTGGATGTGGCAAAAATAGAAGCTGGTAAAATGGACGTAATAGAAGATGACGTTAGCCTGTCAGACACCATCAATGTGGCAATCTCCATGGTTGGACCACCAGAGGCCTTTGAAAACAGAACCATAGATACCCGAGGTGTATCAGCGGATCATGCAGTCTCGGGCGACACACGCATGATGGTTCAGATACTGACCAATATTTTTTCCAACGCCGTCAAGTTTACGGAAGCTGACGGCACCATTGAATTCGAGAGCCGACTGCAATCAACTGGCGCCCTGCGTCTTACCGTGCGCGACAATGGCGTAGGCATAGAGAAGCACGCCCTGGATATCATCAAGCAACCGTTTGTACAGGGTGAACGGGTGTATTCCCGCAAACACAGCGGCACTGGCCTCGGGCTTCATCTCGTCAACCTGATGATGGAACTGCATCAGGGACAATGTTTTATCAACAGTGAAGTCGGCAAAGGCACAGAAGTCATCATCCAGTTTCCACCAGAACGGGTTATAACCCGCAACGTAAACGATGCACAGAATGAAACGGCGGCCTAGAAGGCGCCGGATCGGCGCACGTCAAAATCGGCCATGCGGCTTATCTACCGTGAAAGACGAAGACACAAATTCGCACAAATATCTAATTTAAGGGGGATTTGGTAGCCGAGGAGGGATTTGAACCCCCGACACATGGATTATGATTCCACTGCTCTAACCAACTGAGCTACTCGGCCATACCAAATATACAGAGCGCTTTCGACGCGTTTGCTAACTCTCGAGCAACTCAAAACAGTCGCACAGCCGCCAAAAGCTGGGCCGGTATATAAGAGGCCTGCCCGGCCGTCAAGACGGTTTTTGCTGCCAGACCCACCGGTTTTGCCGCCCACGCGTGCATTAACCTTGACGCCCGGCGCAACACCCCCCACATTAATTTGAACAAGTGGTATGGTTAACATGCCCAAAAACAAGAGAATGCAGGGCAAAGACAGCATTCCGACGTGGGTTCATGAAATACATCACAGTGAATTGGAGGGTCTCTTGAAAAATAGATATTTGACGCTGGCATTATCCGTCAGCATGACAGCACTTGCGTTGGGCAGTGCTGCAAGCGCCGACACGCGACTTGTGAAACAGGGCGACGTCTCGGATGATCATATCGCCTTCACCTATGGCGGTGACATCTGGGTGGCGAACCGCGATGGCTCGGAGCCGCGCCAACTGACAACACGCCGCGCCGCAGAAATGATGCCGCGCTTTTCGCCGAACGGGCAGACAATCGCTTTCTCGGCCACATACGACGGCAACACAGATGTCTACACTGTTCCGGTGACGGGCGGGCAACCCAAACGACTGACCTGGCACCCGGAAGTTGACATGGTTGAAGACTGGACGCCGAACGGCGAACAGGTTCTGTTCACGTCGCGCCGCGAAATGACCAGTGGTCGCAGTGCTCAGGCATGGCACATTGATGCGGAAGGCGGTTATCCGGTTAAAGTAATGGAAGCGGTTGTTCAAAGCGCGGTCTGGGACGCGCGCGGTGAACGACTGGCCTACCAGCCATACAACACCGCTCATCGCGGTGCGAGCGGTTGGCGCAACCACAGGGGTGGCAGTACACCGCCTATCTGGATTTTAAACCCTGCGAGCGGTGACTGGGAAGAAATCCCGCACGAGCGTGCTTCAGATACCAACCCCATGTGGGTCGGCGACGACGTCTATTTCCTGTCAGATCGCTCCGGCATGAAAAACATCTGGAAGTATGACGCAAATGACAAGACCGTCAGCATGGTTACAGACCAGAAAGTGTGGGATATCAACTATGCCCGGGCGCACGGGTCCGACATTCTGTTCACCACGACGGCGGGTGACCTGATCATGCTGGATACCCGCCGCGGTCGTACGCGTGCCGTGGACGTGACATTGTCACCTGACCTTCCCGAGGCTCAGCCCCAGTGGAAAGATGCCATGCGTAACATGACATCCGCAGGCCTTTCACCCACAGGCAAACGTGCCGTTGTGACAGCACGCGGTGATATCTACACCGTGCCACTCAAGGATGGCTCCACCCGTAACCTGACCCGTACTTCCGGTGTGCGCGAAAGTACTGCTTTATGGTCACCAAACGGTGGTGAAATCGCTTACCTGAGCGACGCAACACGCAAGTTGCGGGTTGTTATTACCGATCAGGCGGGCGCCGAAAAGCGCAGCTTTGACCTTGGTGAAGATGACTACACTTTAGTGGATTGGTCCGGCAACGGCAGCAAGATCATGCTGGCTGACAATCATCTGAGTGTCTGGTCAATGGATGCGGAAAGCGGCGAGCTCACCAAAATATATACCGACAACCGCCGCTCTGGTGTTCAGATCAGCGTTTCGAAAGATGGCAACTGGCTTGCGTACACCAAAGCGCGCGCCAACTATTTCAATGATGTGTTCCTCTATAGTTTTGAAGACGGAAGCCACACACAGATTACAGATGGCATGAGCCACGCAACGTCGCCTGCGTTCAGCCCGGATGGCAACTATCTTTATTTTGCCGCCAGCACCAATGCCGGACCAACAGCGGTTGGCCTTGATATGTCAACACAGGAACGGCCCATTCGCTTTGGTCTATATGCTGCGGTGCTTGCTGCAGATGGCAAATCACCCTTGCTGCCCAAAGCAGGCGACGAGGACGAAAAGTCAGAGGAAGAAGCCAGCGACAACGGCGAAGAGGACAAAGACGAGAAGAAGGATGAAGATACCAAGGAAATGATCGTCGATGTTGACGGCATTGCCGACCGTATCGTCGCTCTTCCCGTCGCAGAGCGTTCGTACGGAAGCCTTCAGGTTGCCCATGATGGCGGGCTGTTCTTCCTCGAGTTCACGCAGCCCGGCGGTTCAATTGAACCAAATGGCAATGGCCAGCGTTCCAGCAAGCTGATGCGCTTTGACTTCAAAGACAAAAAAGCCGCGAAAGCCATGGACCAGGTGCAGGGTTACAGCCTGTCAGAAGACGGCAAAACCGTCATCGTGCGCACGCAGGGCAATGGTCTGATGACAGCCAAGGCGGAAAAAGACATCAAGGCCGAAAAGCTGAACACATCGGACGTGAAAGCCTTTATCAACCCGCGCGAAGAATGGGCACAGATATTTGATGAGGCATGGCGCTTCGAGCATCAGTATTTCTATGCCGAAAACATGCATGGCCTTGATTGGCAAGGCATCTATGACAAGTACCGGCCGCTGGTTGCTCATGTGGCAACGCGCGCCGACCTGAACCGTTTGATCGTTGATATGGTCTCGGAATTGCAGGTTGGCCACAACCGTGCCGGCCGCGGGGACGTGTATGCAGACAAGCCTGTGCAAATCGGCCTTTTGGGCGCAGACCTTCGCCTCGAAAACGGTACGTATCAGGTGACCCGGATATATGACGGCGAAAACTGGAACCCGTTTGTAAAGGCACCTCTTGCTGCGCCGGGCATTGGCGTTTCTGAAGGCGACTATATCCATGCCGTTAACGGTGCGCCTGTTGGTGGCAACGTAAATATCTTAGCCCATCTGATCCAGACGGTTGGCAAACAGGTAACCCTGTCTGTCAGCAGTGATGGTGACCTCGCAAACGCCCGGGATGTGGTTGTAGAGCCTATCGCAAACGAGCGTCAGCTAAGGCACTGGGCCTGGGTAGAAGGCAACCGCAAGCGTGTAGAAGAAGCGACAGGCGGCAGAGCCGGTTATGTTTATCTACCCAATACGGCAGGCGGCGGCTTCACCTACTTCAACCGCATGTTCTTCGCCCAAAGTGACCGGCCGTCAATGATTGTCGATGAACGCCAGAACGGCGGCGGTCAGGCGGCAAACTACATCACCGACGTGCTCTCGCGGCAGTATCTCTCCAGCTGGGTGGACCGGGACGGCCTGACGTTCGAAACGCCGGGTGGTGCCGTGTTTGGCCCCAAGGTGATGCTGATTGACCAGGATGCAGGCTCTGGCGGTGACTTCCTGCCCTACTCGTTCAAGCGCATGGGCATCGGCAAACTCATCGGCAAGCGTACCTGGGGTGGCCTTATTGGCATCGCAGCCAACCCGCAGCTGATTGATGGTGGCTTTGTCACAGTGCCATTCTTCCGCTTTTATACGCCCGAAGGCGAATGGCGCGTAGAAAACGAGGGTGTTGGCCCGGATATCGATGTGACGCTCGACCCGGCGCAGGTTAACGCCGGTGTTGATGTGCAGCTGGAGCGAGCCATTCAGGAAATCATGAACGAGCTCGAAAGCTACGAGCCGATCAAGCGCCATACCCCGCCAGCCCTGCCTACGCAGGTTGGCGGCTAAAGCGCGCACACAAAATCTGAAACACCAAAGCCCCGGCACGCCGGGGCTTTTTTTATGGGACAGTTTCAAGTGGCTCGTAGCAGACCTGCAGCCGGTATAGCCAGCACCTTAGAAAACGCTCCCGAGCGCGATACCAAACACCAACGCATCTTCATGAGAGAAGTCGTAATGCAACTGGGGGGAAAGAGTAAAACCGTTTTCAAATTCGAACTCATAAAGCGCACCCAGCCTCAGTGCCGCGTATGAGTTTTCATCGACAAATTCCACACCCGGACCCACCTGGGCGATCAACCCACGCCACAAGTGCAGATCAGCAACAGCGAGAATGGTTGTGGAGTCGATATTGCCAAAAGCTTGCTCGACAACCAGGCCAAGGCCCAGGAAGTTGCTGACCCGGTACTCATAGTCAATTCCCACTGTGAAGGCTGTATGGTCTTCATTGACCAGGTCTGTTCCGCCCAATAACACGGACAAATGATGAGGTGACGAATGGTGAAGGCTCCCCTCTTGCTCGCTGGCCACGACGCCAGCACTCAGCAAGGTGAACCAACCGCAGCTCATCAGAAGTCGGCCGTAATAAATAGCGCGCATGGAAGCTCCTATTGTATGGCTAAGCTAAAGTCCGGCGCCGTGTCACGGGGGGGACCACGGCGCCAGAACGCAGGCTAAAAGGCCGCTTTGATTTCAGCGACAATCGTCTCTGTTGTATCGATCCGGCTGGCAATGAAGCGGAAATTGGTCAGGGCAGCGGCATAGCCGTCATAGTGCTCGGTTATGGCGGCGGCCGTCGCATCGGTGACGATCATCACGTCAAAGCCCTGTTCAACAAGCTCCCGCATATGCGATTCTGTGCACAGGTTGGCTGACATGCCGGCCAGCACAACTTTTGAAATACCGTTTTTTCTGAGCTGCAGCACAAGATCGTTGGTATCCGGGCCGTAGACTTTATGCGGGCTGGTGACAACCGTCCGACCATTATTGATGTAAGGCTTGTATTCCTCCAACCAATCAGCACCGGACCCCGCAAACCCATCAAGGTTGAGCGGACCCTCGCGGTCAAACATATGGAGGGAGTGCATCAAAACCTCGAGCGCCCCCTCAATTTTCCAGTTATGGTCGTAAGGGAAATAATAGTGCGGCGATACAAACATCGGCATGCCGGTTTCATGCGCGGCCTTGAACAGATGTTCAAGGTTTCCAACCGTGCCGTTTTCCATCACACTTTTCCCGACGACCCCCCATGTCACACCGCTTGGTGACAAAAAATCAACCTGTGGATCGGTGATGACAATGGCCGTGTCACCTTTGGTGATTTCAAAACCCGGCATGGGCAACCCATCATTAACAGGGGCGCGGCCTGCCGCGGCAACGACTGTGTCCTGAGCCATTACCGAACCACCAAAAAAAGTTAGGCACACGGCTGTACAGATTGACGTAATTTTTTTCATGTAATCGTCCTCTTAAAGCAAAAATGCAGGCACCAGTTGCCTGCAACCAAGGGCATAGCAAATCCGGAGTGCCCAATCGTCTCGACTTCGTGCCCCGCCTGTTTTTGCTTTTTATGGTCTACCTAATTAGCGCTAGCGTATGACAAGTCATGGGGGAAAAGGGGAACCGGCGTGATCACAGACCTTGAAATCAATACTGAATCGCTTCTGCTGTGCGTACTGGAGGGCGACGCAAAGCTGGACCTGCCGGTGCGGCCCAATGCGTCTTTCCACTACATAATGCACGGCCGCGGGAAAATTCAGTTTTCTGACCAGCGCACAATTGATGTTGAAGAGGGGTCACTGGTATTTTTGCCGGCAAACCTGGGTCACACGCTATATGCCTGCGAAGGCGGCGAAGCACTGCCACCAACTGCTGGTACGCTCGGTGCCTGCATAGAAAAAAGACAGGTTTCAGGCAACGGCGACGGAGGCATAATGGGACTGTGCGGCACGCTTAATATACATGTCCGGGGTGCCCGTGCCCTTTTTGATTTTCTGATTTCGCCCATCGTCGTGAATTCACGGACGTCACGCTATAGTGACAAATTGATGGATATGGTTCTCACGGAAGCCAACAGAGGCGAGATGGCCAGTCTTGCCATTGTCAATGCCTTGATCCGAACCTGTTTGATTTCGATCACACAACACTCTTTGGATGCAGGCGATAGCAAAATGGGGTGGTTGGCAGCTGCAAACGCGCCAACACTATGGCCTGCATTGCAGGAACTGATGGCGCACCCGGGCGAAAAACATACGGTTACCAGCCTGGCGGCACTGGCGGGAATGAGCAGGGCGCGATTTGCGAAGCTGTTTCGGAGCACACATGGCCGGGGACCGATGGACTTCCTCAATCAATTGCGCATGCAACAGGCGATGCATCTGCTGGCGTCATCCCACTACCCGGTCAAAAAAATTTCCTCAAAGGTTGGATTTGAATCGCGGTCCGCATTTGCCAGAGGCTTTAAGAAGTATACAGGCCTTTCCCCGACAGATTACAGAGTTCAAAATCAGTAGGAACCTGCACAGCATGCAGTACTTATACTGTTGTTCATCGGTTCAGCGCCGCGTCGCGGGCGCGTTTGAGCTGGGTAATGTCGAGCCCCGCGCGGGCCATGGTGCGCATGCCGGCATAAACCGCCAGCAGATGCTCGGCAGCTCCATCTTTATTCGGAACTTCAGTGTCCAAAAGAGCAATCAGCAGTGCATCCCGCATGGCATTCATCGCCTCTTGCACCATCACACCGGTTTCCGGGTCGTCAGACGCCATGTCAATCGCGGAATTACAGAGGAAACAGCCGCGCCGGTCCCGCCGAACCCCAGCAGCCTCCACAACCAGATCCAGATAGGCCTTGATGCGGTCTGCTCCGCTTTGTTCTGCGCTCCTGAGAAGAGCCACAGCCGCTTGCACTTCCTCGTCGATATAAAGCGTCAGCGCTTTGCGGTAGAGCGCATGCTTGTCGCCGTAGGCCGCATAAATGCTGCCCCGGCCCAAGCCTGTGGCGGCGCTCAGGTCAGCGTATGAGGTACCGTCATAGCCTTTTTGCCAAAAAAGATCGCGCACGGTCTCAAGCGCTTTCCTATCGTCAAACTCGCGCAGGCGCGCCATGGGCTTCTCCTCACGATCATGTGATGACATCTATTATTGAACATTCATTCCACAATAGTCATTTGGCTGATTGTTGAACGATCGATCCATAATACATAGGGGCGATCAAATTACCAGGCAACTTGAAACAGGGAAATTCGACATGTTTAAGAAATTCATACTCTCCATCATGGTTATCGCGGGCCTTGGGGCTTCGCTTGCAAACACGGCGCAGGCCGATGGTCACGGCACATCGCAGGTCGTGACAAGCGGCACATTTGAAGGGCGCAGCGATCACGTTACCACTGGCGGCATCTCGATCATCAAAACCGCGTCGGGCTATATCGCCATTCTTGAGAGCAATTTCAGCCTTGACGGCGCACCAGACCCGACGCTGGGATTTGGCAACAATGGCTCATTTGATGTCAAAACAAAATTCACCAAGCTTGAGAGCATCAATGGCCTGCAAGCCTACGCCATTCCTGCGAGCATTGATGTCTCGGCCTTCAACGAATTCTACGTCTGGTGCGCAGAATTCAGTGTGCCGCTAGGCGTGGCTGCCTTGTCGAACTAAGGCCTGAACAATTACGGCGCCAGAAAACTTGAAAACCCCGGCACGCCGGGGCTTTCTGCATCAAGGTAATTTTCCTCCCGGGCATGAAAAACAATGATAGACCCGACACTTCGGCGGGAAACAAAACGGGCATATTATTGTCGTGGAAGGCTAATACTACAATGATGGTTATGCCGACGAGGCTCAATTATCGCTTTCCGGCTCTCTGACAAATTTCAGATATTCCGTATTGACGTTCGTTTGCAGTAATTCAAAATCCTGCAGGAAGATATGGGTTTTGTGGCCGTCCTGAAAGTCGGCAAGAAGGCCAAACCAGTATGGCGGCTCATAGCTGACATAATAGTCCCAGTGCTCGCCGTTCTCCCGGATAAAGTCGAAGCGATAGGCCGCATGAGACCGGCCCTTGGCATCTGTAAAACGATCCGGCCCGATTTCGGCAAGATCGGCAAGCTCATAGCCGTTTTCCCTGCTTGAGTTCTTGATTGCCACCTTGCGCAGAGTGCCGGGCGAACGCTCCTTGAACGCAAGGGCAAATGGCAGGGCTGCCAGATCAAAAGCGTTGGAAAGCGGGTATGTCTTTACTTCAGTCCTGGGCTCGGCGCCGTCAAAGGAGAGATCCAGTGTTGTCGTTTGCCCATCGATTACATCGTGGATGGTATTGAAACGACCACCACCTGCCGCAAGCACACGCCAAAGGCGCTGAAAATTATCCTGCCGGACAAATGTGATGTCATCGGTAGCACCGTTTTCGCCAAAGCCATACCATTCGATTTTGTAGGCTGGCACACCCGCCTGGGAAAGCGGCTCGAACTGAATGAATGTCGGCAGGTCGCCGTGACGACCCAGAATGTTTTCCACATCCACTTCCCACCGGAACAGCGAACGAACGCTCTGGATGCGGTCTGGTGTTTTCAGGCTGATAGAGTTGGGCGATAAGGTCCCAACCCGCTCGTAGGATTGATACTTCTCAAGTTGTTCCTCGATGTAGGCTGCGACGCCATTGTCTTGCGGTGTGGCAGCATAAGTGAAGGAAACGGCAGCCATCATCGCTGCAAATGTCGTGAAACCTTTATGACGGACTCTCATTGGACGCTCCATGTTATTGAATGTCCGGCAAGGCGTGACACGATAGAGCTCGCGCGTCCTAACCGGCAGCTAACAAAAAGCTCACAAAAATATCCTTGGTGCGATTTATAGGGTTTACTGCCGAGGTCGCAGCACGATGAGATCGCTGCCGACATAACCCTGAACGGTGAAGGCGATTTTATTTGCCGCGTCCGAAACACTGTATTGGAAACCATCAAAAATCCGCAACTCCAGAGGCGAAATCACCTCGGGATCTCCTCCTCCGTCCGGCAGGTGCATTATGCGGCCGCTGGCCTCGCCCACATCTTCTACACTGAATTTGGAAGGCTGATACGGTGGAGGCATATCTGTTTCGTTCAGCACTGCCGAAACGCCGCCTGCCCGGGACAGCTTCAATTGCCCGTTGCCCTGTTCATCCAGCAAAAGGAGATTTAGCCCATCAGCATACCAGCGCAGCTCGGCACTTCTTGAGCACATTGCGTCAAAGACGTGCACCAGCTGCCGGGTCCCGGAACTCATGTTTTCGACCCATATCTCGCAGCGTCCGGGCTGGTTGGTCAGAAAGGCGAGTTCACTGCCATCGTTGGAAAAACTCGGGCTGCGGCTAACCTCCGCAGAGTCCACAAGGATTGCAACGCTGGCATCTTGTCCATTCAAGTCAAGGCCGTGAATGTCGATATCATACACAGCTTTGGACAGAGTGATTTCTCCCGCCAATGGCCCGGTATCAAGCGACGAGACAGTTTGGCCGAGAAGCGTAACCCATTGAGGCTCCATGGTATCTGCTGCAGTGCGCCATAAACTTTCACCGGCTATAAACAGCAGGGACCGGCCCTGCCCGTAACTTGCCAGCCCGCTGACTGTGCTTTCAACTTCGGCCAGTGTTTCAAGCTGGCCGCCAGCCCTGTCTATCTGCAAAATTCGTGACCCGCTCACAGTTCGCCTAACAAAGGCGACGTCATCCGCTGTATTCATCAAAACCGGCAATATGTCCTGCTCTGATGGTTCCGGAAAAGTCAGCTGCTGCATCGCGCCAGTGGCAAGATCAAGTGTATGAATAGCATTTTGGCCTGACACTGTCGGCAGGGAAACCAGCAAGCTGGTTTCGCCGGCCCAATCAAACAAGGCCTCGCAGGAGTTGCAAGGCATGTGGGTCGGCGTGTCGCCTGCCTGCTGCGGCCAATTCTGTACGGAAATAAAGTCGCTTTCCTGATCATCGCGCCGGTAGGCAAGCCGCGCACCGTCCGGTGACCATCTGGGCGCCCTGAGATGATAGCCCTCTTCTCGGATCATGCGCGTATTTCCGGTGGCCAGATTGTGCACCTCAAGAAACAGAAAATCACTCTCTTCCTCCGCATAGCGCGCATACGCAATCCATTGGCCATCGGGGCTGGTTGAAGGCTCGAATTCCTCACCGGGCATCTGGGTCAACAGGTAACTTGAGAAGGCAGCGGCGTAACGGTCTGTATCCCTCTGCAGACGGCTATCTACTATGAAGAAATGCAGTACCACGGCAGCAACAAACAGGATCGCTGTTGCCATTCGCAAAATTTTACGCCGGTCTACTCTTGCCTTTGCCGGCGCTGAAGATTCAGGGGCTTCAGCAACAGTCGCTACCAGCCTGTAGCCTGATTTGGGAATGGTTTCGATGAAAACAGGCCCGTCGCCGTCCGGGTCCAGACTGCGGCGAAGCTCCGAAACTGCGCGTGTCAGAACCGCGTCCACCACATGCACCTCAGGCCAGACTTCGTTTAAAAGCTGCTCTCTGGTAAAAAGCTGTCCGGGTTTTGAACTCATGTACACCAGCAGTTGCATGAACTTTGGTGCCAGCTTGGTTTCCACCTCCTGTTTTTCCAGCCGGTTCAGCGACGGGCGTACCAGCCACTGATCCAGCAGATAGTCTTTGGCCATGATTTTCGGTTGCAAGTTCACGTGGAGATAAACCGGTTAGCTTGTTAACGGGATGCACATTCTAGTGCCTGATATCAAAAGCTGTCCAGCGATTGAAGATGCGCGGCCTCTTAAGGTGCCCGGACATCCGGGAATAGCCAGCCTCGATCGCGCCTGCCAAAATTATCCTGCGCAGGTTAAAGAGCTGCCCCGACTGATACAGTCGGGAACTCCGGTGACCTGAGCTCAATGAAACGATGATTCATTTGCAGAAGAGACACCTTGCCTTCAATCGCCATATTTGGAGGCACATCAGGAATACTGAAAAGACTGATAATTGTTGGTTTACCATCACTGGGTGCGAGCGGTAACCGCAACTGTGAGGCAACAATAACATTGCCACCTCCCAGCGCCACTTCTGCTTCCAGCTCTGCGCCAACCTCTTCATTGATGACGGTTTTGGCAACTTCCAGATGCGTTTTCATGTGTGGACCGGGAGTCAAAAGTGCCTTAACCGGCTCCTGCTGTACGTCACGCTTCATCAGCTGATCAATACGCGTGCCACAATAGTCGATGGTCGGCACCCAGTTCTTCGTGTCCCATCGCGCCACCATCATGTTTGGCAAAAACGCATGGAACCTGCTCGCTGTCACCTGTTTACGGGTCGGCAAACCTCGAGGGCCCGCCGCCAGGGCCAAAACCTGCCACTTGGACAAAAACTCTCTAAACTCGGGCTGCATTCAATTCCCCAACCGTGCTTACCCAATACGTCAGGTTTAGCATGCCGGTTTATCGGCCGGGGGTCAAATTTTCAGGAACGCCTGTAATGCGCCCCAAGCATAATGGTCGTGATGTCCCCTTTTGTCTGAAAACTGAGAAACAAAAGATAAGGCGCCAGAAACATGATGCCGCCAAACAGTGCCAGGATGCCCAGTCCCATGCCCAGCAGCGAGAAATTGTTGCGCCACATCGTCCAGCACATGGACAGGATCAGGAAACTCATGAAATCTGTATTGAACTGTCCGGGCCAAGTCATCGCGGCAATGTCGCCGAAGAAGACAGGCACAAGGTTCCAGCCATGGTTTGCACCGGTTATGCCCGTATAGACCAGAATGTTGATTGTCAGCAGAATGAGTATAAGCCGAAAGATGACCATGGTTGTCTCCCCTGTTATTATTGCTCAGTGCAGTTCATGAAAAAAGCCAGTCCCAGCGCCACACCGGCGCCCCACAAAATTGCGGCACCAGCACCCGCCACCAGTGTAGGCGTACCACCATAAAGGGCAGGAAACCAGGCAAGGGCAATACCATCAAGCAGCATTGCTGCCAGGTCCATTAATGCCGTACCGATAAAATACTGGTGAGTTTCTAGCCGTGCGAAGCGGAATCCAATGAGCAGAAATGGCACGGTTCCCGGTATGATGAGCACATAAAGGATGGCGCGGGACGAACCTTCGTAAATACCCATGGGGCCCAATATCTGCAACATCATGGCTGCAACAAACCACAGCACCGCGCCGACAAGAAGGCTCAAGCCAATCTGGCGCCTCTCAAGTGGTAGGTTGCCGCGCAAGGCTGCGAGTTTTGATATATCTGACATGGCGCTTCTCTCCCTGATGCCTGAAGCTACAACGCGCCCACTCCGGGAAAGGTTCGCAGAACACCAGAAATATTCTTTTTGCGGAGGGCTTTTGCTAGGTTTCTTTGCCGTAGGCCAGCACCACATCAATGGTGTGGTCGGTGAAACGGGCGAGTTTTTCTTCAGGCTCGCCATCAATTTTCATTACCGATAGCGCGTGACTTGCCGACAGGAGAATACGGGCATCATCGCGGTTTTCCCGGCTGATATTATCTTCTGACGCCCAGAGAATTTCACTGAGTTTGCTGAGAACCTCATCCTGAAACGCAAGAAACTTCGTGCGCATATCAGTATCGAAGCGCGCAGCCCAGCCTTGCTGCACCAGAACATAATTACGGTGCGTATCCACCGTCTCGAGTGACCGGGCAGCCAACATGCGCAACATAGCAGGCGCACCACCTTTGATCACCTCTATACCGCTGAAAAACTCGAGGAAAAAGTCACCTATTTCCTGCGTCACCGCTTCCAGAAGCGCTTCGCGTGTCGGAAAATAGACGAATGTCGCCGCCGTTGAAACACCCACACGGCGTGCAATATCAGCATGTTTGGCCTCGCCAAACCCCTTTTCAGCAAAAAGGTCTATTGCCGCAGCAAGCAGCTGTTTCCGGCGTTGTTCAGGGTTCAATCGTGTACGAACAGCTTGCGCCATATTGGTTTCCTTAAGCGATACCGCAGGTTAGTCAAAAACCCGTCGTTCCTGCAAGATAATAGTCCTTTATTGATATTTTTATCATTAATATTGACATACACATTCAGCCCGCTATTCTGCGAGGATATAAAAATACCCTACGTTCATGGCGCTAAGTGAGAGAGATGCAAATGACCGACATTGCTTACACCGACAAGAAGAAGTTCTTTTGGCCACTGGCCTCTGTCTTGGGATTAATGCCAGTAATAGGAATTGCGCTTTATTATGAAACGGGCACCGCACTTTGGCTTTGGCTTACACCGATCTTTTTCTACGGGTTTGTACCGATTATTGAAGTTTTGTTTGGTGAAGATACCAGTAACCCTCCTCGCGAGGCGATACCCGGATTGCGTGATGACAAGTTTTATCGTTGGTCCGCGTTTGCAGGATTGCCCCTTGTTTATCTCAGCTGGGTGGTGGGCGCATGGTTCCTCTCAACCGAACCTTTCAGCCTGAATGCCTATATTGCGACAACGGTAGCTGCTGGTCTTAACGGCGCAGGAGCCCTGAACGCAGGCCACGAAATCGGCCATAGACGCGACAAGGTCTCCATCAACGTGGCGCGCTTCCTTCTCTGTCTGTGCGGCATGGGCCACTTCCGTATTGAACACAACATGGGTCACCATGTGCAGGTTGCCACCCCGGAAGATAGTGCCACGGCCATGATGGGAGAAAATTTCTACGAATTCGTCCTGCACGAGTTACCAGGTGGATATGTACGCGCCTGGGGCCTTGAAAAAGCGCGCCTTGCCCGCGCCGACAAATCGGCCTTCTCGCTTGAAAATGAAGTTTTACTGAACACCCTGATCACGCTCTTTATGTATGGTACCATGACGGCTGTTTTTGGCCTGATCATTCTACCCTATCTGCTGATTGCAGCTCTGCTGTCGAACCTGATGCTTTCCAGCGCCAACTATATAGAGCATTACGGCCTGATGCGCGGCAAGCGGGACGATGGCCGCTACGAGCGCGTGCAACCTCACCACAGCTGGAACGCGAACCATGTTGTCTCGAACGTAATGCTGTTCCATCTGCAACGCCACTCCGATCATCATGCACATGCAGAGCGCCCTTATCAGTGCCTGCGCCATTTCGATACGTCACCGCAACTTCCGGCTGGCTACTTCACCATGTACCTGGCGGCATGGATTCCGCCTGTATGGTATAAGGTGATGGACCCATTGGTGGCCGAGCAAATGGGCGGAGACATGACCAAAGCCTATATCAAACCCTCCAAACGCGACGCGATCATGCGTAAATGGCACAAGGTGGAGCCTGCTACAAACGCCGTCGCGGCGGAGTGAACGCGCACCATCCAGATCCTTCCAAGGCCCTTCGGGGCCTTTTTTTCTGCAAACACCTTGATTTATGTAACTTTTTGATCATCTTTCGCCTCCAGTGAATACGCGCACTGCTGGACAGCCACTGGATAAGCACGTAGGCTCCGCAAAAGCGTCAGGGAGGCGATGTATGGCCAGCTTCAAACCTTTGAAGGGTTACCGGGCCCTTTATCATCCAGCATTCAACAAATCGACAGCCTTCACCCGTGAGGAACGCGACGAGTATGGCTTGCGTGGATTGCTGCCCTACCGTGTTGGTAATCAGGAAAACCAGTTGGCGAGAGTTCTGGAAAACTTGCGCCGCAAAAGCAACGATATCGAGAAGTTCATTTTTCTTGCCAGCCTGCACGAGCGCAACGAGCGCCTGTTCTACCGGACCGTGGTCGAACATATTGAAGAGATCATGCCGCTCATTTACACGCCCACTGTAGGTCAGGCCTGCAGAGAATTTGCCCATATCTTCCGTCGCCCGAAAGGCTTCTACATAACCCCTGAAGACAAAGGCAACATTCGTGAGATGCTGGACAACTGGCCCCGACCGGATACGCGGGTGATTGTTGTAACGGATGGCCAGCGTATTCTCGGGCTTGGCGATCTCGGCGCAAATGGCATGGGCATCCCAATCGGCAAGTTACAGCTATATGTGGCGTGCGCCGGGATCGTACCACGCCAGTGCCTGCCCGTTATGCTGGATGTAGGTACCAATAACGAAGAGCTCCTGAACGACCCTTTGTACCTTGGCTACCCACATAAACGACTTGAAGGCGACGCCTATTTTGAACTGGTAGACGAATTTGTTTCTGCCGTACAGGACAAGTATCCGCAGGCGCTTATTCAGTTCGAAGATTTCCTGACACCAAATGCTTATGGCCTTTTGTCGAAATACAAAGATGAAATTCTTTGTTTCAATGATGATATTCAAGGCACTGCATCAGTCAGCCTTGCCGGTGTTTACGCAGCGACGCGAGGTACTGGTGTGGCTTTCAGGGACTTGCGCGTCATGTTCCTTGGTGCAGGGTCTGCCGCTACGGGGATCGGCGATTTGATGGTGACCGCTTTTGAAGCTGAAGGGCTGAGCAATGAAGAGGCCAGAAAGCGACTGAATTTTGTAGATATTCATGGCTTGCTGGTGAAGTCGCGCACAGACCTTATGTCACACAATGTGCCTTATGCGCACGACAGAGCACAGCTCGATTTCGTTGACGCCATTCGCGAGATCAAACCTCATGTTCTTATCGGTGCCACAGGCGCACCGGGCACTTTCACTGAAGAGGTCATCAAGACCATGTCCGACGTGAACGAACGGCCTGCGGTTTTTGCGCTTTCCAATCCAACATCACGAGCGGAGTGTACAGCGGAGCAGGCTTATGCCTGGTCTGATGGCCGTGCCTTTTTCTCCAGCGGCAGCCCTTTTGGCCCTGTCGTGCACGAAGGACGTACCCACCGCCCGGGCCAGGGTAACAACGCTTATATCTTCCCCGGCATAGGCCTCGGTGTTATCGCAAGCGGCGCGACCCGTATCACCGACGAAATGTTCATGGTAGCGGCACGAACACTGGCAAACATGGTGAGCGAGGAAGACCTTGCGGCTGGTGCTCTTTATCCGCCCTTAACCGATATCAGAGCTGTCTCCCTTGCAATCGCAGTGGAAGTTGCAAAAGAAGCGCACCGGGCAGGCCTTGCCGTCGAAGCCATGCCTGATGATCTGGAGGCCGCAATCGCCGACACCATGTATGACCCGGTGTATTAGCGCTCCAATACCGTATAATATGCCAACCAAAACGCACTTCATACCGTTTAGCGGTTTAAGGGCAGGATAATCGGGAAACCCACTATGCTACGACAGCTTCTTGTTTTGACAGCAATTACTCTGGCCTCAGCGGCTGCGAATGCGGACTGTGCCGAAGACTACTACGGGCTTTGGTGGAACGAGGACCGGACCGGAATTTTTGAACTGCAGGCCAGTCCTGATGGTGGCCTTGAAGGCGTCACCCGGTGGGGTGAAAAACCCGATGTCGACAAAAACAACCCCGACCCCGCGCTACGCAACCGAGACCTGAAGGGAATAACATTTCTCTGGGCCTTTGAGTATGTGCCGAAGAAAAACCGCTGGAAAGACGGCAAGGTTTACGACCCCAACAACGGCAAAACCTACAGTGCCAAAATGGAGCTGGAAAAAGGCGGCGCGGTCCTGAAGATGCGGGGATACATTGGTGTGTCGCTGTTCGGTCGCACAGCACGGTTTGAGAGGGTTTTGGAAACCGAATTACCAATCAAATTGAAGGAAGAAATGGCCGCACTAATACCCTCTCAAAGTCACTCGATATCGCTGAAAACGATGGGCGCATATGCTTTGACGCCTTCAAAAAAACCATAGTGACTTTGCTCAGACAGGTAAGCACACTTACGATCCAGGTCGCGGTAGTTATCGCCATTCCGTTTTTGAAATGCCTCATAGTCCGCTTTGTCTCGCCACAAATCCGCTGACATGAACTGCCCGGGCGACGCCACATCTTCGTACAGGTCGGTTCGAATAAACCCTGGATGCTGCCGGAAAAGTTTTACCCACTCTCCGTCTGGTCCATAAATCTCTATGAAGGCGTCTCTGGACCCCGGGTTGATCCTGTACGCCCAAACGGTCGCAAACATTGTGTCTCTCCCATTCAAAAACAACGCATTCATAGTGCCATACCGGGGGAAACGGCAAGCCAGACCTACTTACTCGATTGATCAGCTAGCGCTGCGGCCCGCTATGCTGCAGCGAGGCGGGGGTCAGCACTCACGGCACCGTCAATCCAACCGCCACCCAGAACACGGTCCTCATGGTAAAAAACGGCAGCCTGACCGGGCGAAACGCCTGCTTCCGGCTCATCAAGTGCAAGGCGGGCTTTGCCACCCTCTTCCGAAAACAATGTTGCAGGAACACCCGGACGTGTTGACCGAATTTTGGCAACAACGGGCAAACCAGCCTCTGGAATGTTTTCGCCAATCCAACTGACATCCTTGACAGTGATCTCACGCGTCAACAATGCTTCTTTGGGGCCAACGATGACGCGCTGGCGGCTTGGGTCCAGTTTCAGCACATATAACGGATCTTGCGTGCCACCAATGCCGATACCCCGGCGCTGGCCAATAGTGTACCGCACGATACCTTTATGCTGCCCAAGAACATTGCCATCAATATCAACGATATCGCCGGGTTCCATGGCGCCCGGGCGCAGTCGTTCAATAACGCTTACATACCCGCCTTCAGGTACAAAACATATATCCTGACTGTCAGGTTTATCGGCCACCGTCAGGCCAAAACGCTCGGCGTGCTTGCGTGTTTCTTCCTTATCCATGCCGCCCAGCGGAAAGCGCAGAAAGGCGATCTGCTCTTGCGTTGTGGCAAAAAGGAAATAGCTCTGATCTTTACCCTGATCAGCCCCACGAACCAGTTGGGCTTTGCCGTCTGCACCGATTACACGCTGCACATAGTGCCCTGTCGCCATACAGTCAGCGCCCAGGTCGCGCGCTGTCGCGAGCAAATCTTTAAACTTGACTGTCTGATTACAACGGACACAGGGAATTGGCGTTTCACCTTTGATATAACTATCGGCAAACTCTTCCATCACCTGGTTCTTGAAGCGGCTCTCATAGTCCAGAACATAATGCGGGATTCCCAGTTCTTCAGACACACGCCGCGCATCGTGAATATCCTGTCCCGCACAACAACTGCCCTTCTTTTGAACAGCGACGCCGTGATCATAAAGCTGAAGCGTTATGCCAACAACGTCGTAGCCTTCTTCCGCCAGCAACGCCGCCGTTACCGAACTGTCCACACCGCCCGACATTGCCACCACGACCCGCGTTTCCGCGGGGGCGCGATCAAATCCAAGGCTATTTAGCGTTTCGGAGGCCATGATCAAACTCTTGTATTACCTGCTTTCGGAAATCCATCAATCAATTCTGACCAACTTCATCCGGTTTCAAACGTTGACTGCCATATAAGAGCCTTTGTGCCGGGAGGCAAGGGATTCCGGCACAAGACTTTCAATGGAAACAATTTTACCGGGCAAATCCATCCACACACAAAATCAATTTCCGGGTCTCATTGTCGCGACTCATTGATTTCATAGCATTTTGGCTCGCTGAAAAAAACTGGCCCGCTGTTTGCTTATCCAAGGGCAACACGAATGGCTGGCCACAGAAATGGCGGAACATCGAGCGAATAAGTAATGAACTGATGAACCCTATTGAAAATCCGATGATGCAAATGATGCAGGCCTTTGGCGCCACATCTGCACAATCAGCTGCCGCCATGTTCGGCATTCAAGGTGCCGCCGGCGATATTCAGGAAAACTACGCCGCTCTTTTCAGTGGCTACATAGACAGCGCCGAAGGCACCTCAGGTGCCCAGTCTGTGCAATCATTCCTGCAGGCATATCAAGACCGGGCACAGGCCATTCATGCCGCCCCGGCAGATACAGCTTTTGCAATTGACCCGACAGCTGCATCCTCCACGGCAGACCTTTTTGTTCAGGCCAACGAAGCTGGCGGTGATGCCCTTGCCAACTTGTTAGCCGGACTTTCGGGTGACAAGAGCCTCGTGTCACCTGAGATGCTTGAAGCATTCTCACTGTCACTTGATTATCAAGCCGTAACGCCTCTGGAGCTAAGCCCTGCAAACCTGAATGCCCTGCAAGCCGCTATTTCTGGCGATATGTCTGCGGTTAATGCACAAATGAGCAAAGAAGGCTTTGTCCTTCAGACTGCTGTCGTGGATGCCACGGGGTCTCTGGCCAACAACCAGAGCAGTCATATGCTGCCCGCGTCCGAATTAAAATATATACTTGGTGAAACCACCGCGCTTCCTGAGAGCCTGATGGGTGCTGCCCCCGGGGTTGTGCTGGGCGACGTGCCTCACGCGCAGCAACCCGTCCAGGCAGTTCAGCCAGTAACTGGTGCTGAACAGGTTCAACAGGTAGTTGTTGCCGGTTCGGCGGAAGCAGCTGGTGTGTCCAATGCATCAAATCAAGCCAGCGGCGGGTCTGCGCCAGACCTGGCAACAGATATAACGCGCGTGCCCACAGCGGAGAAAACAGCAGCCCCGGCAACGCTTACACAAACCGGAAACCAGGCAGAAACTCTTGACGCTGATGGCCAGGTACTTGCCGTCAATCAACAGAACCAGCAAAGGAAAACGCCTCAGGCCGCCGCCGCACAGGCAGGCAGCCCGGCGAAAGCTACTGAACTGGCACAAACTCTTGCAGCTTCTGCGGGCAACTCGGCCACACCCAGCGCATCGGCTGGTGGTGAAAAACGTGCGGAGCCCGCCGCCAAGACACCTGAAGTTACAGCAGACGCATCGCGTGCCGCCACCACCCCACCGGCAAGCGCTCAACCCGCGCCCGCGCCCACGCGACCAATTGACTGGACTTCCCCCTGGACGACGCCGGAACGTGCTGCCGGTTGGCCGGACGGGTCTGCACCCGGCCTTATTTCCACTGGCCTTGGCGGGCTAATGGGTCAGGGTAACGCCATAAGCAGTATGGGACTGATGGGCGGACAGCCTAACCCGGCGCTCGGTGGTCAGGTCGCCAAACAACTGAACGTAAATATCACCCGTGCAGTAAAAGCCGGTGAAAACCAGTTCTCCATGCGCATGGACCCGCCAGATCTGGGTCGTGTGACAGTCAAACTGACGTTTGGTCAGGATGGCTTGGTAAAATCGCAAGTAATCGCAGAGCGACCGGAAACACTGGAACTGTTGCAGCGCGAAACACGCGGACTGGAACGTGCCGTTGAATCCGGTGGTCACAAATCAGCACCGGATGGCATCAGCTTCTCACTTGATAGCGGCGGACAGGAAAGCGCAGGCAAGGCTTTCGCAGAAGCCATGCAGGAAGACCGCCTGAAAGAGACAATAGAGAACGGCAATGCCGACGTCACGGACAGCTTTAACACCGATGGCGAAATAATCGAGCAAGCCGACCTTGATGAAATTTTAGCTCATGTCACGCCGGAAACCGGCCTTGATGTTCGGGTCTAAGGGAAAAGGAAACTGTTATGGTTGACGCAGTTACAGCAGCAACAGCCAACGGCGCCGCAGCGCAAGACGCAAAGAAGCTCGCAGATGACTTTGATGACTTTCTGGTTCTATTGACCACACAGCTTCAAAATCAGGACCCGCTTGACCCAATGGACAGCGGCGAGTTCACCCAGCAACTTGTCGCCTTTACCGGTGTGGAGCAACAGATTCAGGTAAACCAGAATCTGGAGCTGCTGGCGAACCTCTCCCGCCTTCAAAATCTGGCAAGCTCAGCCAGCTATCTGGGCACAGACGCTGTAACTGTTCGCGATCTTGGTGATCACAACGGTACCGGCATCAAATGGCAATATCAAAATGCCGACGTCACAGATGTTCTCACTCTTGAGGTGCGCGATAGCGAAGGCGACCTGGTTTATTCAGAAGTGGGTGAAACCGACCTCGGGTTTCATGAGTTCAACTGGGATGGACGCGATGCAGACGGCAATCTTGTGGAAGATGGCAACTACAAGCTGGAAATTGTTGCCAAGGATACCGACGACAAAGAACTGAACCCGGTGATTCTGGTGCAGGAAACAATCACGGCAGTTGATACCAGCGGGTTCGAACCTCTGTTCACCATTGGGCCGAACGCGGTTGGTCAAACTGAAATTCTGGAACTGGTTCATAACGGCTAGTTCATTCATTCGCCGGACCGAAGTGCCCGGCAAACATCCCTAACGGCCCGCCATGGCACCGCAGGGGTACAGTGCAGAAAGCCTACAGCACATAAAACGCAAAAGAGTGTAGGAGAAGTAAAATGGCATTCACCGCTTTAGCAGCAGGTGTATCGGGGCTACAGGCCTTTACCGAAGGGGTCGGCGTGATCGCCGACAACATTACAAACGTGAACACCATCGGGTACAAGGAAACCCGGTCACGTTTTTCAACACTGGTGACAGAGAACTCATCGCTTTCCACCTATTCCCCGGGCGGCGTGCGCGCCTTCTCGCAAACGCTGGTTTCCAAACAGGGCCTGCTGCAACCATCCGGTTCCGCAACCGACCTGTCGGTTGATGGTGCAGGTTTCTTTGTGGTCCGGAGTTCGGATCAGGCAGAAGACGAAAGCGGCGAGTTTCTTTACACACGGGCTGGTGCCTTCACGCAGGATTCAGAAGGCTTTTTCCAGAATACCGCCGGGCTATACCTGATGGGCTGGCCACTGGACGACACGGGCGCCATTCCATCGAACCAGAATGACCCAACCGAACTGGTGCCGATCAATATCAACAGCCTCAATGGCCTTGGTGACGCAACATCAAATGTTTCCTTGCGCGCCAACCTTCAGGCCAGCACTGCTGTGTTTAGTGGCACATATGCTGTTGGAGACATTGCAGCCGGCACCGTAACGCCTGATTTTGAAACCAACTTCCAGATTTTTGACAGCCTTGGCCGGTCCCAGACTGTTGTTTTCTCGGCAGTGAAAAATGACACCAATGAATGGGCTTATGAGCTCACATTTGATGACGCGTCAGCTCTGGATGCTGGCACGCATACGAACGGAATGATTGCAAACGGCAACCTTGTTTTCAACCCGGATGGCTCAATTGATCTGGGCACAAGTACGCTGAACGATGTTTTTGCTGGCGGCCCTGTATCACTGCCAGACGGAGCTTTAACGTTCGACTACAGCAACACTGACGGTGTGGAAGTAAACCCCGGTTCCTTCGTTCTTGATCTGGGGACTGACGGCGCTGCAAACGGCTTCTCGCAGTTTGACAGTATCTCGACCCTGATCTCTTCAAGCGCGGACGGCGCATCGTTTGACAACGTCAACGGCGTTTCCATCGGTGAAGACGGTTTTGTCACCGCCCTGTTCGATAACGGTCTGGCGCTGGATGTATTCCGCCTGCCTGTAGCGATTTTCCAGAACCCGGACGGCCTGACACGCCGGCAGGGCAATGCCTTTGGCATCTCTGATTTCTCGGGCACCTTTGCCTTGCAACGCGCTGGTGAAGGCGGTGCCGGTAAAATAGCGCCAAACTCGCTGGAGCAGTCAACCGTTGACCTTGCCAACGAGTTTTCAGAACTGATCAAGGTTCAGCGAGCCTTCTCGGCTTCCACCAGAATCATCACAACATCTGACGAGATTCTGGAAGAACTCACCAGACTGTAAGCAGTCTGACACAACTCTTTTGCAATTTAGCGGGCGGCCCGGTGGCTGCCCGCTCCAATTTTTATTTCCTTTATTTTCAACATCTTAAGAAAAATTAGATACAATTTTATCTATTAGGTCTTTGTTAAACAGCGCCTCGCTACAATGGGCTCGTCCAGACGGAATAGCAAAACCACGCAAACACAAAGGCCCATACGACAAGCATGAATATCGCCACTAAAAATATCAGTGTTCCTCCTGCAAACGATGACGACACCAGCACGATAGAGCTTCCGAGCCCTGATACAAAACGCTGGGTCGCGCGGCGCAAGGCACAGGTGGTGTATGCGGTGCAGGCTGGTGCGATCAGCCTTACCGACGCCTGCGAACGCTATTCTCTTTCGGTGGAAGAGTTTTTAGGCTGGCAACGGGCGATTGAAAGTAATGGCATTCCGGGCCTGCGCGCTACCCGCCTGCAAAAATACCGGGCGGAAAATCAACCTGTCATCGCTGATTCCTGATCATTCGCCCACGGTAAAACCCCGCAAAACATTGGTTTTCAGAACAGCATAAATCAAGAATAGGCAACTTTTGCCTAGATTTAACGATCTGTTTACCTTGATCGCGTATTCCTCATCTAACGATCAAAAAAACAGACGCTCAGTTCACAATTACCGGAATGAATAGTGGATAGCTTTATACAGTTGATGAGGAATCTCGGCACAGGCAGGTTGCTCCTGATTTCCCTTGTTGGTGCAGGCGTGTTGGCCTTTCTTTTCATCGTCGGTGGCGGCATGCGCACATCGCCCATGACAGCCCTCTACACAGACCTTGACCCCAACGATGCCGCAACTATCGCACAGCGGCTGGAAACAGACGGCATTCCTTATGAAACCAGTGCCGGTGGCCGCATTGTCAGGGTCCCTCAGGATCAGGTTGATCGGCTCCGTCTTTTGCTGGCTGGCGAAGGCCTTTCAGGCGGCGTGATCGGGAAAGAAATTTTCGATCGAGAGTCCAGCTTTGGCAGAACAAGCTTCGAACTGAACGTTAACTATGTTCGCGCCATTGAAGGTGAGCTGGCCAGAACAATAAAGTTCATCCGGTCAGTTTCCGAAGCGCGTGTCCATATAGTTATGCCTGAAAGACGCCCGTTCCAGAGAGAGGGGTCCGGTCCGTCGGCATCCATTCTTTTAAAAACAAACGGCGGGCTTGGCCAGGCACAGGCCCAGTCCATTCAGGCGCTGGTCGCGTCAGCTGTTCCCGGCCTTTCACCTGATCGTGTGACGATCTCGGATACGATGGGCCGCCTGCTTGTTGACGGCGCTGAAGAAGGTGAATTCGCAAGCCTCTCGAGCCTTGAGGAAGCACGCCTCAGCAAAGAACGTCAGTACCGGACAAAAATCGAACAACTTCTGGCTCGCCGGGTCGGTGATGGCCGCGTACGGGCAGAAGTCTCAATTGATATGGACATGAGCCGCACGACCAGAAGCGAGACAACCTTCGATCCGGACGGTCAGGTTGTTCTGTCATCCAACTTGCGGGAAGAAACTGCGACCGAGGCCAATGAAGTTGGTGGGCAGGTCACCGTTTCCAATGCTTTGCCTGATGCAGGCGGAGGCCCGGCAGCACAGGGCAACAGCAGCCAGACAACAGAAGAAACAACGAACTTCGAGAACTCGAAAACCGAAACGGTAACCATACAGGAACCCGGTGAAGTAACGCAGATGCGCGTGTCCGTTCTGGTAGACGGTATTCGCACCCTTGATGCCGACGGCGCAACCACGGCCTATCAGGACCGCGATAACGCCGAAATCCAGCAGCTGCAACAGCTTGTCGAATCTGCCATACCCTATGATACCAACCGCGGCGACACTGTGGTGGTGCAAAGCATGCGTTTTGTAGACCCTGCGCCCATTGCAGCAGCAGAAACTGCATTCAGCATGTTTGGACTGAACAAGCAGGACCTTGTCGACATCTTGTCTACTGGCGGTTCGTTTGTTGCCATTATTCTGGTGATCCTGCTGGTGGTTCGCCCACTGGTTATCCGGGTTATTGAAGCTATTCCTGACGCACCGCCACCGCCAGACCCGGCCCAACTTGAAAACAACGTGCCAGAAACACCGGCAATTACAGGGCCGCAGCAATTGACACCAGAGATCATGGCTGCGGCAGCCGGGGGTGACGAAACCGCATCAGCCATGGTGCTGGCAGCCCGTCAGCAAGGTACTTTGCCTACTGAACAGATGGGAACTGATGCGCGTATTGATGTCGCGCAGGTTGAAGGCCGGATTCAGGAATCTGCCGTCAAGAAAGTTGCCAATATTATCAAGTCAAACCCGGACGAGTCAGTCTCGATTGTTCGTCACTGGTTGTATGCAGACTAGTCGACACGCAAAACGGACCCTAAAGGGACATCAAGAGGACCGGACGTGAGTATTGAAGCAGGTAAATTATCAGGGGCTCAAAAAGCGGCGGCATTTATGCTGGCAATTGGCGAGGATTATGGCCGCGACATATGGGAAAACCTCTCTGAAGATGAAATCAAAGAGCTTTCCCAACATATGTCGAACCTTGGTGCAATCAATGCGATGGATGTGGAGGAAATCTTCATTGAGTTCGCCTCGCAGGTGTCGACAGTCGGCAACCTCAATGGCTCTTTCGAAAGTACAGAACGCCTTCTTGGCAAGATGCTTCCTGGCGATCGTGTTCAACAGATCATGGACGAAATACGGGGCCCGGCCGGCCGCACCATGTGGGACAAGCTTGGCAACGTAAACGAGATGGTTCTTGCGAGCTACCTGAAGAACGAGTATCCGCAAACCGTTGCCGTCGTCTTGCAGAAAATCAAGGCAGAGCACGCAGCCCGTGTTTTGTCTGTTTTGCCAGAAGACTTTTCCATGGAAGTGATCATGCGGATGCTGCGCATGGAATCTGTGCAAAAAGACATTCTGGATAAAGTAGAACAAACCCTGCGCGTCGAGTTCATGAACAACCTTGCCCGCACCAGTCAGCGCGACAGCCATGAAACCATCGCTGAAATATTCAACTTCCTTGATCGCAGCGCAGAATCCCGCTTCCTTGCGGCTCTTGAAGACCGCAACAGGGACTCAGCCGAACGTATCCGGGCATTGATGTTCACTTTCGAAGATCTGGCAAATCTCGACCCAAGCGGCGTGCAAACACTGCTTCGGAATGTCGACAAGGACAAACTGGCGCTTGGCATGAAAGGCGCGTCGGACACGCTTCGGGATCTGTTTTTCTCGAACATGTCAGAGCGCGCGGCAAAAATTCTGCGCGAAGATATGGAAGCTATGGGCCCCGTTCGGCTGCGCGACGTTGATGACGCCCAGATGGACATGGTGAACAAAGCCAAGGACCTTGCAGAAGCAGGCGAAATTCTGCTGTCTGACAACAAAGGCGAAGATGAGCTGATTTACTGATGAGCAACCCGGTTAAATATACCTTTGATCAAGCGTTCGATGGCGGGGCAAAAACCCGCTTTGATCTTGAGATTGAACGGCTTGTCAATGAAGCCGAAGAGGGCCGGAAGGAAAGCTACACCAAGGGTGTGGAAGATGGCCGAGCGCAGGCTCTTCAGGAAATTGAAGCTGCAACCCGGGAAGCCATAACGCAGTTCACAAATGCGGCGACAGCTCTTTTTGATCAACGCGCACAACTGGAAACCGGTTTGAAACACGAGATGGTGCATTTGGCTTATGCCATCGCCTCCAAACTTTCCAGCGCGCTCATCCGCACACGACCGACGGCAGAAGTGCAGGCGCTGATAGAAGACTGCCTGGCAACCGTTTCTCAGGAACCAAGGCTCGTGGTGCGGGTTTCTGAGAACGTCAGTGAGCCTATCACCAAACAACTGGATGCGATGAAAAACGCTACGAGTTTCGCGGGCGACATCGTTCTTATTGGTGAACCCAAAATGAATGACCTGGATTGCCGGGTTGAATGGCCGGATGGTGGCTCCGAACGGAACTACAATGCTGTCAAACAGCAAATTGAAGAAACCGTGCAGCGCTTTGTGATGACAGAGCTTGAGGAAAATACAGCAGCGGAACCTGAAAACACGGTAGAGGCTGAAACTAACGCCTCATGAGGAAAAGTTTGGCCCGGCCTATATGGTCCTGCCACTGAGTTAGAGAGATAGGGACGAATTATGGCTAATGAAGGCGAAACTAACGATGAAGTTGGCTTGACCGATCTGTCCGGTGAAGGTGCCAAGTCACCAGATCTTGCGCCCAAGGAAGACGGTCAGGTGCGCACTGCACAGGAGCTTGAGCCTGTCTTTGATGTGCCGGTTCGGGTTCAGGCTGTTCTTGGCAAATCGACCCTTGAGGTCAGCCAGCTTCTGAAACTGGCGCCAGGCGCCGTTGTTGAGCTGGACCGTAAAGTCGGCGAAGCCATAGACATATATGTAAACAACAGGCTGGTGGCACGCGGCGAAGTGGTTCTTGTTGAAGACCATCTCGGCGTAACCATGACAGAAATCATCAAAATCGACGGCGCAACGATTTAGCCGGTTCTTAGTGAGAAAGCGACGCTTATGAGCACGGTTTTTGGTATGTTGACGGCATTTTTGCTGGTGATCGGTGCGATCCTGCTCGGGGGCACACCGCTTGCGTTCATCAATCTGCAAGGTGTCATGATCGTGATTCTCGGAACATTTGCCGTTACTGCGATCAGCTTCCGGCTACAGGAAATGATATCGCTGCCCGGCAACATCTGGACACTATTGCGCCATGGCCAGCGCGACCCCAACGAGGAAGCGATCAAGGTTCTTAAAATTGCTGTGGAAGCCCGCAAGCACAATGACATTCTGATGCTGGAGCGTTTACTGCCTCGCCTCAAAGACACGCCGTTTCTGATGAAATCAATCCAGCTGGTTGTCGATGGCGCACAACCGGACGAGATAGAGCAAATCATGCGGCGCGAAGCAAGCACAGCCAGCGCACGACACATGCGCGCAGTTGATTTTCTTAGGCGCGCCGGCGATGTGGCCCCCGCAATGGGGCTGATTGGAACGCTCATAGGGCTTGTTCGAATGCTTGGCAATCTCGACAACCCTGCGGAAATTGGCCCATCTATGGCTGTAGCCCTGTTAACCACCTTCTACGGAGCTGTTCTTGCCCATCTGGTTTTCATCCCGCTCGCTGCCAAAACCGAACACTGCACCGAAGAAGAAGGGCTAGTTAATAATTTATACGCCATGGGGGCGACATCAATCCGGCGCAAGGAAAACCCTCGCCGCCTGGAAATGCTTTTGAATACGATTTTGCCACCGGCGAAACGCGTGACTTTCTTCAAGTCATGACAGAGTCCCGGTTGCTATTGAACGGAGAAAAACGATGAGACTTTTGATCGTTGGTACGCTGAACGGCCAATTGGGTGCCGCCAGTAAAATCGCAATGGATCGCGGCGCGCAAGTTACGCATGCACCAGACACAGAGACCGCACTGACCCTGCTGAGAACACGCGGCGCGGATCTTCTGATGATAGAGGTCTCAATTGATATCCCCTCCTTCATTCCAAAATTGCAGGCTGAACACTTCTCGGTGCCTGTTGTTGCCTGTGGTATCGGAACAGATCCCAAAATTGCAGCGGCAGCAATTCGCGGTGGTGCAAAGGAATATATTCCCCTGCCCCCTGATGCCGAGCTGATTGCGGCGGTCCTTGAAGCGGTTGCTGAAGACAGCCAGCAGTTCATCTACCGGGACGCGGTTATGAAAGAAGTTGCTGCCCTGGCAGAACGCATCGCGCCCTCAGAGGCCAGTGTGATGATCACTGGTGAAAGCGGTACCGGTAAGGAAGTGATGGCGCGCTTCGTTCATGAGAAGAGCCACAGAGCCAAAAAGCCGTTTGTTGCTGTTAATTGCGCTGCCATTCCTGAAAACCTTTTGGAATCAGAACTTTTTGGTCATGAAAAAGGGGCGTTTACCGGCGCTGTTGCCCGTCGCATTGGTAAATTCGAAGAAGCGGACGGAGGGACCTTGCTTCTGGACGAAATCTCGGAAATGGATGTGCGCCTGCAAGCAAAACTGCTTCGTGCAATTCAGGAACGCAAGATCGACCGCGTGGGTGGCTCCAAGCCAGTGAGTGTTGATATCCGCATTATTGCAACGTCAAACCGTAACCTTCAGGAAGAAGTCAAGGACGGCAACTTCAGGGAAGATCTGTTCTTCAGGCTAAATGTTTTCAACCTGAGAGTTCCTCCGCTACGAGAACGGCCATCCGACATCGCTGCTCTGGCTGCCTTCTTCGCAGAGAAATATGCAGAAGTGAACCAGGTGGAAAAACGACCTCTTTCCGAAGAAGCGCTGGTCGCTCTCAAGGCACATGGCTGGCCCGGCAATGTCCGGGAACTTGAAAACGCAATGCATCGAAGCGTTTTGCTGGCATCCGGGCCTGATATCTCGGTCTCTGCAATCATGTTGCCAGACTCGAGCGGCAACCTGACCATGCCCTCAACCATGAATGAGACAGCAAGGTCACCGAGCGATGGTTCTGCAATTAGCGAAGCAAGCGACGAAGAAGTGCAAGCGGGCCTGGTGGGAAAAACAGTTGCAGAGGTTGAACGTGACTTGATCATCGACACACTGAAGCATTGCCTGGGCAACCGCACACATGCAGCAAACATCCTCGGCATTTCAATTCGTACACTTCGAAACAAACTTAATCAGTATAACTCTGAGGGCGTTACCGTGCCCCAACCGGGCGAAACCGGACAGCGTGCCCCCGTTTAGCCCTGAAAAATATCCAAATGCCGGGCCAACGCCCCCAAAATGGTGATGTAAAACCATGAGTGATTCAGCGACGGACGATCAGCCTACAGGAGAAGCCGGCGGCCAAAACGCCGTATTAACAAGCTTCCTGTCTGCGATGAAGAGCACGGACATTGCCTTTGCCTTTGGCATGGTAACCATCCTGATGATGCTCATCATGCCCATGCCGGGCTGGCTGCTTGATATTATGCTGGCCGCAAGTATCACTTTTTCCGTCATGGTTCTGATGACCACGATTTTCATTCAGAAACCTCTTGAATTCAGCAGCTTTCCAACAATTCTATTGATTGCAACGATGCTCAGGCTTTCGCTGAACCTGGCCTCGACCCGACTGATTTTATCCGAAGGCCACACAGGCACAGACGCTGCCGGGAAAGTCATTGAAGCTTTTGGTGAATTCCTGATGGGCGGCGAAGTTGTCATTGGCATCATTGTTTTCTCAATTCTTGTGATCGTGAATTTTGTCGTGATCACCAAGGGTTCCGGCAGGATCGCAGAGGTGGCAGCGCGTTTCAGTCTGGACGCCATGCCCGGTAAACAGATGGCCATTGATGCTGACCTGTCATCTGGCCTGATTGATGAAAAAGAGGCAATCCGCCGCCGGACAGAGCTGGAAGACGAAAGCACCTTCTTCGGCTCGATGGACGGCGCGGCAAAATTTGTACGCGGTGACGCCGTCGCCGGTATCCTGATCACCGTGATTAATGTCGTTGGCGGGATCATTATTGGTGTTGTGATCAACGATCTGTCGTTTGCGGAAGCGGGATCCCGGTACACAATCCTGACCGTGGGCGATGGCCTTGTGTCTCAGATCCCGGCGCTGATCGTGTCGACTGCTGCCGGTATGCTGGTCACCAAAGCCGGCGTAAACGGCCAGGTGGACAAAGCACTGTTTGGGCAGATGAGTGCGGCGCCTCGTGCACTCGGCGTATCCAGTACATTGCTGTTTGCAATGGGGCTGATGCCGGGCATCCCTTTCCTCCCGTTCGCTCTTTTGGGAGGCACTCTTGCCTATACTGCTTTTGCTGTGTCTCAGCGAAAACAGAAAGAAAGTGATGATGCAGAGCGGGTAAAGGTGGCTGCTGACGAAAGCGCCAAGCCAACCGAAGAACCAATCTCCGCAACGCTTGCAATCGACCAGCTCCGTCTTGAGCTTGGTTACGGCCTGCTGACAATGATTAATGACGACAGTGGCTTCCGCCTAACCGATCAGATCAAGGCGTTGCGTCGTCAACTTGCCAGTGAAATGGGCTTTGTTATGCCGTCGGTGCGTATTCTGGATAACATGCAATTGCCTTCAAATACCTATGTTCTGCGAGTTAAGGAAACCGAGGTAGGGCGCGGTGATATTCGCCCCGGCATGCTGTTGATCATGGATCCCGAGGGCCAGCCTGTACAGATCGCAGGAGAAGCGACCACCGAACCGGCATTTGGCCTGCCAGCCACATGGGTTGATAGTGGGTCACGGGAAGAGGCCAATTTCCGGGGTTACACAGTGGTGGATGCGCCGACTGTAATCACAACCCATCTGACAGAAGTCATCAAAAGCAATATGGCAGACTTGCTCTCCTACGCCGAGACCCAAAAACTTCTTGAAGACCTGCCGGGCGAGCATCAGAAGCTTATCGCTGACATTGTACCCAACAGTATTACTGCATCGGGTATCCAGCGCGTACTGCAAGGGCTGTTGGTAGAGCGTGTTTCTATCCGTGACCTCCCGACCATTCTGGAAGGAGTGGCAGAAGCAACCGGCTTTACCCAGAACATCGTCAATATCACCGAACATGTGCGCACCCGCATTGGGCGTCAGCTTTGCTCTGCTTATGCCAACATTGATGGACTGGTGCCCCTTATCACCCTGTCGCCCGAATGGGAGCAGGCGTTTTCCGAAAGTCTGGTGGGCCAGGGCGAGGAAAAACAGCTGGCAATGGCACCCACAAAACTGCAGGAATTTATCAATTCTGTAAGGCTGATCTATGACCAGCAGGCCGAAAAAGGTGAGCAACCTGTACTTTTGACAAGCCCGCTGGTACGGCCCTATGTACGATCCATTATAGAGCGCTTCCGCCCGGCAACCGTCGTCATGAGCCAGAACGAAATTCATCCACAAGCGAAAATCAGGACCCTGGGCCAGATTTAAGCTTGCGGCAGTAGAGTAACAAAGGGCCATTCAGCTGCCCTAAAGTAAGGATTTGAAAGGTTATGCGTCTCAAGACCTTTCACGCAAAATCGATGCATGAAGTTATGGCGGAGGTGCGAAACACCCTTGGCCCTGACGCAATCATCGTACAGATTGATGAAAGCGGCTCCGGTGTGCGTGTCACCGCTGCAATCGAAGGTGCAGCAACACGCGAACCGCCGCGTGCTGCCCCTGAACCTGTCCAGACACCGTCGGCTTTCGAGGCCTCAGCCCCTGTTCCAACGGTTCAGGATTATGATCAGGCCGATATCGCCGCAGTTTTAAACCATCATGGCCTGCCTTTTGAGACAGCTGACCAGATCAAACAGGCTATTGGTGCGGTGGAAGCTGCAAGCCTTAATGAGGCTTTCTCCGCCGCTCTGGACACGATCCTTCGCTTCAGCCCGCTAACCGACATGGCCAGCAGGCCAGTGATGCTGGTAGGGCCTCCCGGCGTAGGCAAAACAATCTCGACGGCTAAACTGACAGCCGATGCTTTGCTACATGAGCGCAGTGTTCACATGATCACAACCGACACCATTAAGGCGGGCGGTGTTCAGCAGTTGGACCATTTCGCGGAGTTGATGCAGCAAACGGTCTCAACAGCAGAGACGCCGGACGAGCTTGCAGCCGTCATCAGGTCAAGGACCACGCCCGCTGACCTGACACTGATAGACACTTCCGGTACCAACCCGTTCGACATGACCGAGCTTAAAAGCCTGCTGCAATTCATTCAGGCGGTGGATGCCGAACCTGTTCTCGTTATGCCCGCAGGACTGGATCCCCTGGACGCACAGGAAATTGCCGGTGTGTTTGCCCGCATGGGGTGCCAGCGATTTATCGCAACACGACTGGACGCTGCCCGACGATACGCCGGGTTGATCATGGCGTCCCGACCCGGCTTCCTGTCGCTCGCGGCCTTTAGCCGCAGCCCGTTTGTGGCGGACGGACTGGAACCAGCAACGCCGGGTACCTTCTCCAGACTTCTGACCGCCCTGCCGGGCCGCAGCGTTCAACCGACACAGAATGAGCAAACCCTATGACCCAGAAAACAATAGAGAATGAACGCAGGCTGATAACAGTTGCCTCCGGCAAGGGGGGGGTTGGAAAAACCTGGCTTTCCGTGACACTCGCTCACGCCCTCGCAAGCCTGGGCAAGAAAACACTGTTGTTTGATGGGGATCTTGGGCTCGCCAATGTCGACATTCAACTGGGCCTCATGCCCGAACGTGACCTGGGTACGGTCTTGTCAGGAGACGCAAACCTGCGGGAGGTTGTAACTCGCTACAAAGACAATTCCGGAACCGGGTTTGACGTGATAGCAGGCAAATCAGGTTCAGGCGCGCTTGGCTCTATCGCCACTGACAGATTATCCGAACTCAAATCTGCGCTGATCGACGCCGCGGGCAGTTATGACCATGTTTTACTGGATTTGGCAGCCGGTGTAGACCCGTCTGTCGCTACACTTTCGGACCATGCAGGCACCATTCTTGTTGTCATGAGTGGCGACCCGACATCTCTGACAGATGCATATGCCTATATCAAACTGACTGTTGCCCGAAACCCGAAGTCCAGCATATCGATTGTGGTCAACAATGTCGCCACCAGGAAAGATGGCGAGAAAGCATTTGAAGCAATCAAACGCGCTTGTGAAGGATTTTTGAAGATTTCACCGCCACTCGCAGGTATCATCAAAAGCGACAGCAAGGTCGTAGATGCCATTCGGGCACAAATGCCATTGCTGGCAAGACACCCTCAGGCAACAGCTGCCGAGGATGTAAAAGCGCTGGCAGGTCGTATCGCGGGATAGGCCTTCCGGAGTTAGGGAGGCATTCATGAGTGACATCGCAGGCCCCCCGGCCCCAAAAGATATCCAGCCATCCGTGCGCAGCACGGACAAGGCAAGCTATGTTGCCAAAGACCCTGCCAATGAAGACACGCGCGCCCGTGACAACAGGCGGGAAGACCATGCTGGCGACAAGGATCAAACACGCAATACGCGGGACCCCGCCGTTTCTATAGCTGCGACGGCCGCGCACCTGACTTCAGGTCAGGAAATCATTGAAACTGTTGCTAAAATTGATGCCGAGGGCCGCCCGGTAGTAGTGACAGACACCGTTACACTGGCCTTGAAACCTGATGCTGGCTTAAAACCAAACGACGAAATACATATCAAGGTGGTTGATTCCGAAAAGCTGGTGACAGCTGATCTTTTGAAACATAATGGCAACGCGATTGATCCGCCCATCAGACTGAACGTGACCGTCATAGAAATCCACGGCGCAGGAACAGCGATCAAAAATGATGGGGCGAACGTGCCCCTACCACCAGATACACCCTATCAGGCGCCCAAGAGCCCACCGCTCGCAGTAACGACCCAAACTATACCTGCAGGCAATACTCTGGATGATGTTGCAATGCTTGTCGGCACACAAAAAGTCCAGAGCGAACACTCCGCCACCGCCGAAGTGAAAGACAGTAGTGTTGAAACTCAAACAACGATTGCTGGGGCAGCACCAAGAGCCAGCAGCGTTGACCTTGCTACTCTTATTCAACAGCAGGCATCAAAACCTGCGACAACAGTCAGTCCGGCGCCCACGCACTCAGGTTTGGTCACTGTTCCGTTCACCGCAGCCGAAGGACCGGGTGTCGGCCCGGCGATAACCGGCGTGTCCCTCGCTGGCGAGCCAGCAATTATCCAGGCACTCAACCCGGCGATCAGTCAGGTATCCCCTGCCCTCATAGCAACCGTCAATTCCGTACAAACCTTATCGGCTAACGAAGCGCGTGCGTTGCCGGTTGGCGCGTCGCTTATGGCAAACAGCGGAGCCAATGCCGGCGAACTGGCAAGGGTAGAAACCAACCGGGGAGATTTTGTTCTCCCCGCATTGGCATCCGCAGAACTCACCGGTGAGATAGTACGCGTGGTGGTTGATGCCAACCCTGCGAACAATCCGGTTTCGTCTCCGTCTCCGAAACCCGCCGCTTACAACGCTTTGCTGACCATAAATAGTGCAGACACCGCCAGAGTCATAATTTCACCGGAAAAACAAGCGGCGACAGCACAACCTGGCACAGATGAACCCGAGGTCGCATCGATCACCTCGGTGCAAACGGTGGCAGCATTTTTAAGCCCGGATGGCCCCAAAACCGATGTCAGGCTGGCAACAACTGCCGGAACAATTGCGGTCACCGTGCCGTCAAATGTAAAGTTTGAGGCCGGGCAATCAATAGCAATAGTCGCTGCACCCGAGATCAAAGCAAGTTCAACAGCTATCCCTTCCATTGTGCCAACGCATGAAACAATTGTCCCATCCAGCGAAGCTGCTGACCCCCAGATGCAGCAAGCGACCACTGCAACAGTTTTAACTGGAAGTGCTGCAGCCATCCCGGCCCATACACAAAATATACTGGCGCACTGGCCAGCGATGGAAGAAGCCGCAGCGGCCCTCGCCGCCAGCAACATCCCGAATACCGGGGGGTTGCTGGCCAAAACTGCCCAAGGTGGTGGAAAACTGACCAACAGCCTTCTGTTTTTTCTGGCTGCCGCTGGTCGGGCTGGACCCAACGCGTGGCTTGGTGCCAACATGGAGCAAGCCTTGACGCAAACCTCACAGGCGGCGCTATCAAACGTGCGGTCGGATCTGCAGCAAATGGCAACACTATCAGGGGAAATAATCGGCGAATGGCGACCCATTATTTTGCCCTTTGACGCTCGCGGCGGTGATGTACCACTGGCGGCACTATTGATCGGGCAACGCCACGATATTGACCCGGATGCCAACCGGGATGACACAGAAAACCCGGAACAGGAAGTCAGCGGGCGCCAACGCTTCATTCTTCAGGTTCAATTCTCCATACTTGGGAATATCCAGTTGGACGGCAGCATAGGCGGCAATCTTTTTGATCTGATTGTTCGCAGCACCAGCGAGTTTTCCGGCCAGCTGAAACAGGATGCGGAACAGCTTTTCTATGCATCGCTTGCGGCCAACGAATATGGCGGTTCCATCAAATTTCTGGAACAACAGTCCTTTCCTGTCGATGCTGCCACCCTTATTGAAGACCATCTTTTGGGGCGCTAGAGACTGCTCTTTCATCACCAATTTCGCGCTTGTTTTTCTGGTCTGATCCATTAGCAAAAACAACTTGCTTTAATCCATTCCCCGGCAGAAAGTTGGCGCCGAATTGCGCAACTGGTGCAAGAGGGATCTGTTATGGCTGTCATTCTGGCATTTGTGGCCTGTGTTTTGATTTGGGGTTCCACCTGGTACGGGATCGAGTTTCAGCTTGGTGTGGTGCCAAAGGAATGGTCGGTCGTTTATCGTTTTGCTCTGGCAGCATTTTTACTTCAGGGGTGGTGCTGGATAAAGGGTATGCGTGCATCTTTTGGCAAACGCGGGCACATTGCAGCCGCGGGTACCGGCACGATGCTTTTTGGTCTGAACTATCTTCTTGTTTACGCAGGCACTGAATATCTGACGTCAGGCTTGGTTGCTGTGGCTTTTTCAATGCTGTCACTGATGAACATTCTCTCAGCGCGCGTTTTCCTTAAAGTACCCATTCATCTGCCTGTTCTGGCTGCGGCGGCGCTGGGTGTTACAGGTTTAGCGCTGGTTTTCGGTCACGAAGTCGCGAATTTTTCCCTTGCCGACCAAACCATGATCGGGCTCGCGTTTTGCATCGGTGGCACAACGGTTGCCTCGTTTGGAAATACTGTAGCGGCATCAGAGACAGCGAAATCGTTCCCTATTTTACCTTTCACTGCCCTGGGACTGTTTTACAGTACAGGGTTCAATACCGCCGTCGCACTGGCTTCCGGGCAACCCATCCTGTTTGATCCCAGTGCGCCATATGTCATCTCACTAATTTTTCTTGCCGTGCTGGGGACAGTTGTTGCCTTTACTGTCTATCTTTGGCTGATCGCGCAAATCGGTGTGGCCAGAGCGGGATACATCGCAGTTGTGATGCCATTGGTGGCACTGACCATATCGACAATTTATGAGGGGTTCACCTGGTCAACCGCTAGCCTGGTTGGTTTGCTTCTGATCATTGTCGGGAATGCGATGATGGTACGCTTTAAAGCAGGCAATCCCGCAGCGCGCGCCGCCGCAGAATAGAGTTGTCAGCTGCCTTGCGATTGTAACGCGGCATAAACATCATTGCAGGCTTCGGCCAGCACGCTGCAGATCATATCCATTTCAGCATGTGAGATTGAAAAGGGCGGGCACATAACCACCACATTCCCCACAGCGCGCACAATAAGCCCGCGCATAAGTGCTCCTTGCCCTACATGGTCACATAACGCCAACTCAAGGGGATACTGATCCCGTGTGCTCTTGTCCTTGCACAATTCGATTGCTGCCATCAAACCGCATACGCGCACTTCGCCTACCAGCGGATGATCCTGCAAGGCTGCGTTCAGTTTGTCTTCAAAATAAGGGCCCTTGTCATCGCGGATAGCCTCGACCATGCCCTCTTCTTCGATCAGTAACAGATTTTTCAGCGCAACCGCGCAGGTCACCGGATGCCCGGATGTGGTAAAGCCATGTTGCAGGAGCCCGACACCGTCCTCGATTACGCCCGCAATATCATCCGAGATTACTGTTGCCGACACCGGCAAGTAGGATGACGACAAGCCTTTGGCGAGTGTCATGATATCCGCTGTAAAACCAAGCGCCTGCTGGCCAAACCAATGGCCCGTGCGCCCGAAACCCGACACAACTTCATCCGCGATCAGCAATACGCCGTATTTACGGCAAATTCGTTCAACTTCCGGCCAGTAGGTTGATGGCGGTACGATGATACCCATGGTGCCCTGAATTGGCTCGCCGACAAAGGCTGCAACGTTCTCTGGACCTGCCTGCAAAATGATATCTTCAACAGACCTGGCAGCGGCCAGACCGAAATCTTCAGGGCTCATATCCCCGCCTTCACGGTACCAGTACGGTGCCTGCGCACGCAGTACATGCATGCTTTCTGTATAACCGAACTGGCTTGCCATCTCCCGATTGCCGTTCAGAGCAGCCGTCGCAATCGTACTGCCATGATAGGCATAATCGCGCGTAATGATCGCCTTGCGGTTTGGCTCACCTTTTTTGTGCCAATAGAGTGCCACCAGCTTAAGGGCGGTTTCCACAGCTTCAGACCCGGAATTGGAAATAAAAACCTTATTCATTCCATCAGGTGCCAAAGCGGAAATTTTTTGAGAAAGAGCAGCCGCATATGGGTTCGTTACAGCCGAGAAACTATGATAATAGGAAAGCTTCTTCATCACATGCGCTGCCGCATCAGCAAGCTCTTGCCGGCCGTAGCCGATGTTCACGCAACCAAGCCCCGCCATGGCGTCAAGCAAACGAATATTTTGTCCTGTTACATAACAGCCTTCGGCAGACTCTATAACAAATGGCGGTGACTGCCGAAGAGCGTCTGGATCGGTAAAAGAGTGCATATGATGATTGCGGTCATATGTCTGCAATTGCTCAAGCGTCAGAGAGCCCATGAGGTCCGGTTGCTGGTTCAATTCTTATCTCCTATGCCGCTCGTGCGTTACCTGACGGCTAAACAATTGTTGTGCTCTAAGTGCACCGGGCCAGTCGACACTGGCTCTCAACGTCACGACGGCTGGTTTTCAAATGCCCTGAGGCCAAGGTCATCGAGTTCGTTCTGTTCCTGTCGCTTCAATTCCTTGTCGTGTCTTTCTTTCTGTCGGGCTTCGGCTATCTCGAATGTTTTCAGCTCCCGGAAAGCCTCTGAAACGATGTCCTGCTTTTCTTCAATTTCTTCATCTTTTTTGCGCAAGCCTTCAATCAGCCAGGCTCTTTTGACACGAGCACCTTCGATGTAAGCGCCAAGCGTCACCGAGGCGACATCGCTTTCCCGCATTGACTTTTGTTCAAGCATTTCGGCATCAAGCGCCTGGATAGCCTCTTCGATTTGCGCTCTTTCATCAAGAAGCACACCAAGGTCACGCCGCTTCTCGTCGAGTTCCCATTTACGAAACCGGATGATGCCATCAAGGTTAGCCATGATTAATACCCGGCTTCATCTAACCACTCGCCGCTGCTGGATCGAGCTGTTCGGTTAACAAGTGTGCCGCCGGTCCCTGAAGCAAAATTGACTGCAATTGCTCGTAGCCCTGATCAAGTGATGTGTTGTCATCTTTCCACTGGCCAAGGAACTCTTCAAGTGACTGATTGTATTCGATGGCTGCATCCACTTCCGGATTGCTGCCAATCCGATACGCGCCCAGCCTGATCATTTCTTCCATATCTGCATAGGTCGACAAGAAGCGGCGCGCTTCCCGAACCAGCAGGTTTTGCCGATCGTCATTGCAACGGGGCATGGTACGCGAAATAGACTTGAGAATATTGATCGCAGGGTACCGGCCCCGTTCAGCAATTGCACGTTCCATCACAATGTGGCCGTCAAGGATACCTCGCACTGCATCTGCGACTGGTTCGTTGTGATCATCACCTTCCACCAGCACAGTGAACAAACCCGTGATATTGCCCGAACCCCTCGGGCCGGGACCGGCACGTTCCAGCAATTTTGGTAGTTCGGTGAAGACCGTTGGCGTATATCCCTTGCTTGTTGGAGGCTCGCCGCCAGCAAGACCGATTTCCCGTTGCGCCATGGCGAAGCGCGTTACGCTATCCATCAGGCACATCACATCGGACCCTGTATCGCGAAAATGCTCGGCCAGTGACATAGTCAGATAAGCAGCCTGCCGGCGCATCAAAGCACTTTCATCGGAAGTTGCCACAACAACCACTGACCGCGCCAAACCGTCTTCGCCCAGATCATCCTCGATGAATTCCTGAACCTCGCGTCCACGTTCACCAATCAGACCAATGACACTGACATCACTTGAAGAATGGCGCGCGATCATGGAAAGCAAGACAGATTTTCCGACGCCGGAGCCGGAGAAAATGCCCATCCGCTGCCCCCGGCAGCAAGTGACAAACGTGTTGAGCGCCCGAACACCCAGATCAACTTTGCCGCCGACCCGTTGTCTGCTGTGGGCCGGGGGGGGCGTGCCCCGCAGCAATTTGGGTTGATGGCCATGGCGAATTGGGCCTTTACCATCGATAGGTTCACCAAGCGCATTCACAACACGCCCGAGCCAGGCATTTGACGGAAACACTGCTGGTTCGGACTGTGTCAAAACTGCCCGGCAACCGACGCCAATGCCCTCAACGGCATCGAAGGGCATAGCCAGCGCCGCCTGATGGCGAAATCCAATGATTTCGATTGGCACTCGGCGCCGGTCTCTGGTCTCCACTTCAAGTCGAGACCCAACCGAAATATACTGACCTATGCCAGCAAGTTCGATGAGCAAACCACGCACACCCGTTACCCGACCGTAACGACGTTCAGTGTGGATTCTGTCGATTTCTTTGATAAGGCCGCGCACCCATGCCCCCAATAATTGAGTCGTCACGATCATAGGTCGCGGCGATTAACTATTGGTAAAGCGATACCTGTCTTCGAGCGATACGAACAGAGTTAATTCAATTTTTCTTGGAGTTTTCGTTAACCTTGGTTAACATTCGTTAACAACGCCATTAGTTGCTTGGGGGGCGGACATCGGAGATCGTCCAAATTCAAGGACTTATGTGGTTAACTGTGCTGGCCAACGATCAGACAGTTACCGCGAAAAGTTGAATTTGGATAGACCGAATGCATAATTTATGACGGGGACCAACCATGCGTGTTCTGCTAATTGAAGACGACCCAACCATAAGCCGCAGTATCGAACTGATGCTGAATGCTGAAGGGTTCAATATCTATTGTACTGATCTGGGCGAGGAAGGCCTGGACCTTGGCAAATTGTACGATTACGACATTATCCTGCTGGATCTCAACTTGCCCGATATGCACGGATACGATGTACTTAAGAAATTGAGAACCGCCAAGGTTAATACCCCGATTTTGATCCTGTCCGGACTGAACGAGATGGAAAACAAGGTCAAAGGCCTTGGTTTTGGTGCAGATGATTATCTCACCAAACCATTCCACAAGGAAGAGTTGGTTGCACGCATCCATGCCATTGTACGCAGGTCAAAGGGGCATTCGCAATCAGTGATCAACACAGGAAAACTGGCTGTTAACCTGGACACAAAAACCGTTGAGGTCGAAGGCAAGCGCGTTCATCTGACAGGTAAAGAATACGCAATGCTGGAACTGCTCTCTCTCAGGAAAGGCAGTACGCTGACCAAAGAGATGTTCCTTAACCATCTTTATGGCGGCATTGATGAACCGGAATTAAAAATCATTGACGTGTTTATCTGCAAGCTTCGGAAAAAGCTCGCTTCGGCCTCAAGTGGACTGAATTACATCGAAACGGTGTGGGGCCGGGGTTATGTTCTCAGAAATCCGGTTGATGAAGAACAGGAGGCCGCTGCAAGCTAGTGCTGTTTTCCTGCATGAACAAAAAAGCCCCGGCATGCCGGGGCTTTTTTGTGCTTAATTCACAATAACTTAGGTGAGCTGCATCAACTCTTCTGCATTACCTGATGTTGAAACATACATGCCTCGTTGCCCCCTCACAGGGCGCAAGGTATCCGTTATTCCGAGCACGGTCTCAGCAGCGCCAAGAAACAGTGTTCCGTCTTTTGCCAGTGTTCCATGCATCCGCTCCAACACATCTTTTTTCGTCGGCTGATCAAAATAGATCAACACATTACGACAATAGATGACATCAAAGCCCCCCAGTAGGCTGAAGCTGCTAAGCAAATTAAACGGCCGGTAGCTGACCATGTTTCGGATATCATCGTTGATGCGCCAAATGTCGCCTTCCTGTTTAAAATATTTGATCAACATCTGAATGGGAAGACCCCGCTGAACCTCGAACTGACTGTACGTGCCAGCCTTTGCCTTCTCCAAAACCTGAGTGCAGATATCGGTACCAACAATTTCTATGTTCCAGCCTTGCCATTTTGCCCAGTTCTCCTTCAGCAAAATCGCTAGCGAATATGGTTCCTGCCCTGTGGAAGCCGCCGCACACCAAATACGTAACTTCTTATTGGGGCGAGCCTTCTCCATCGCTGGCAGGACATGGTTTTTAAAGATGTCGAAAGGTGTGTTGTCCCGAAAGAAGAATGACTCGTTAGTTGTCATCGCTTCTGTAACATCCTTGATCAAACTGTCGTCTCGGCTGCTGCGCAGCTTCTGCACAAGCGCATCAAGGGTATCAAGGCCGCGTTTTCGGGCAAGCGGTGTCAGCCTGCTCTCGAGCAGATACACTTTATCCGACGTTAACATGAGGCCGGATTTATCCTTCAACAAACCTGCGAGGAATTCAAAGTCTTGATTATTCACGCCATTCCTCCTTGCAACCGTCTTTCGGTCGCAGCGCCAATTTCAGTGATTGGCAAAATTTCAGTACAAAGGCCCGCGGTAGCGACAGCGCCAGGCATGCCCCAAACCACACTTGTTGCTTCGTCCTGCGCAAGCAGTGTTGCGCCTTCTTTAGTGATTTCGCGCGCACCCTTCAGACCATCATGGCCCATTCCTGTAAGGATCACTGCGAGAATTCTGTCGCCGTATATTTTAACTGCACTACGGAACAAAGGATCAACGGCAGGACGGCAGAAGTTTTCCGGTGGATCATCGGTCAAGCGAATCACGACACGGCCTTCGCGAGAGGCAATCTCCATGTGCTTCCCTCCTGGCGCGATGTAAATCTCGCCAGGTTTGGGTTCCATACCATCCTTGCCTTCCTGAGCAGGCCACCCTGTCGCCTGTCGAAGGTGATCTGCCAAAATTGCAGTGAAAGTTGCCGGCATGTGCTGGGTAATAAAAATCGGTACCGAAGGCGCCTTTTTAAAGGCCGCAAAAAATTTCATCAATGCCTGCGGGCCCCCCGTCGACGACCCGATCAGAAGAACTTTCGGCGAACGCATTGACCCTTTTCTGAGTGTATAGGCCTGTTCACCCGAAGGCGGCACCGCCATATCCGGCCTGTAAGCTGCTCGTCCTGCAACACTTGCCACCCGTGCCTGAGGGCGGCTTGCGGAGACAAAGCCCGATGCTGTTGAAGGTCGGTCAGGTTTTGCAAACATTGGCTGGGCAGAAATGGAACGCCCGGAATCGGTAACATTCTCCGGCTGCGCTGTTCCCAGTTTCTTGCGACGGCGGGAAGCCCAGGCTTTTACTTTCTCAACCAGTTCACGTCTGAAATCGATGTTGGCATTCACGGAGCGAGCCGTTTCCGGCTTTGGCACATAATCAACAGCGCCCATTTGCAACGCGCGCAAGCTTATCTCTGCGTTCTTGCGTGTCAGCGTTGACGCCATCACTATCTGAAGGTCAGGCTTCATCTCTATCATTTTGGGCAAAGCCGTCATGCCGTCCATTTCTGGCATTTCTATATCAAGTACAACGGCTTCAATATCATATTGATCGAGCTGACGAAGCGCTACAGAACCATTGTTGGCCGTTGTCACTACATCGATGTTCGGATCTTCAGACAAATAGCGACACAAAAATCCCCGGATAATAGCGCTGTCATCAACAACCATTACCCGATAAGGGCCACCTTTACCTGTAACGGAACTAGGATTTGATACTACAGAATTCACAAGTAATTCCTGAACTAAATGAGACCAACCTGTGAAAACTTCGCTTCGATAATCTCTCTATCGAAAGGCTTCATGATATATTCGTTTGCACCGGCTTCGATAGCGGTGCGGATGTGGGACATATCGTTTTCAGTTGTGCAGAAAATGACAACCGGTTGTTCAATGCCTTCTTTGGCGCGAACAGCTTTGAGAAACTCCAGGCCATCCATTACCGGCATATTCCAGTCCAGCAGCACCACATCAGGCACATTCCTGTCGCAGGCATCGAGAGCATCCTGGCCATCCACAGCTTCTTCAATGTCGAAGTTGAGTTCTTCAAGAATTCGTCGTGCAACCTTTCTGATTACTTTCGAATCATCAACAACAAGGCATAGTTTCATGTGCGCTTAACTCCCTAACCCGCTTATGGTGTTCTGTTCTTCTTATACTATATGTTTATGCAGCTTTGCTGTTACTTTCGAACGCCAGCAATCTGTCGACATCCAGAATGGGCAGCAGTTGGTCCTTGAGGCGGTATATGCCAACACTGACTTCGCGCCATCGTGGGTCCAGGGTCACCGGATTTTTCTCAAACAACTGATCATCCAACGACAATACTTCGCCAACCTTGTCTATCTGCAGACTGTATGGCTCTTCATTGTGTTCGACAACAACGGACATACTGGATTTACCCTCTTCAAGCGGAGGCAAATCAAGGCGGCGGCGCAAGTCAATTGCTGTTACAATACGTCCACGCAAGTTCAACACGCCGGCCACCCAATCAGGAGAACGAGGAATAACCGTCAGCTTTTGTGCATTCAACACATCATGTACCGCCAGAACCGGAATGCCGACCAACTGGCCTTCCAGCATGACTGTAACGAAATCCTGAGTGCCGGTGGCAACGAGGCTCAAATCATCCCTTACGACTAAATCGTTCATGCCGCGTCTCCTTTAATTTTGAACTGTTGCGACAAACTGCGCAACAAGGTGTCTTTGTCAAACTTGGCGACATAATCATCGAACCCGGCTTCAAACCCGCGGTTGATATCCTTTTCGCTTGAAAGCGCCGACAGTGCCACCAGCTTTGTTCCGGCCCATTCGTCGTTTGCCCGAACTGCTTTGGCGAATTCAAAGCCAGACATGTCTGGCATTTCAATATCGGAGATAATCAGGTCAAATGCCTCTCCAGTCTCCAGAAGGTCAAGTGCCTCTCCAGCGCTGCTGACGGCCTTCACCCTGTAACCCGCAACCGAGAGGATGGGGCGTAACATGTTGCGGAAAAAATCGCTGTCATCAACAACGAGAATGTTTGCCGCACTGCGGGCCACCGACGATTCTTCGCTCATATCTGCTGTCGCAAGCCAGTCAGGGAATGCAAGACCAAGGAAATAGGTGACATCGATAACTTCAGACGCCTTGCCATTAATGACAGCGGATCCGATGACGCCATCCTTGTCGGATACCAGTTTGATATCCAACTCGTCTTCGACGATGTCCAAAATCTCGTCAACGGCCAGACCCATGGTGAATTGTCTATCCGTAAACACCAACACTTGCTGGCTGCCACTTTCGCGCAAGGACATCGCATTATCTGCCAGAATCAGTGGCATCAAGGCACCACGATACTGAACCATCAAACGACCATCTGACTTTTCAACATCGTCAATGCTGATTTCTTCAAGACGCGCAACCAGCGAAAGGGGAACAGCACGTGGGTGCTTCTGCCCTGCCCTGAACACCAGCATGCTTTCTTTGTTATTGGCGGCGGCACGACGGGTCTGCTCATGCTCATCCTCTTCTTCCACGGCATCGGAAACGCCTTGGCTCGCCATATTGGCAATACCATTCGGGTCAAGGATCATGATGACACTACCATCGCCGAGGATCGTATTGCCTGAATAGATATCAAGATCTTTCAGGATTGGCGCAACGGGCTTGACCACAATTTCTTCGGTATCGAAAACCTGATCAACGACTATCCCGAACGTGAAAGCACCAACCTGGGAAACAACGATAAAGTCATCAGTTGCATCACGGGCCTCCACTTCCTCCGAAGTTTCGAACCCAAGCACTTCGTTCAGATACACAAGTGGCAGCAAACGATTGCGGAGCCTCAGCACCGGAGTATCATTGATCATTTCGATCTTGTGGTCGTTCTCACCGGCCTTTTCAGCATTTGTTGCCCGAACAAGCTCGAGAACACTGATTTGCGGTATCGCGTACCGTTCTTCCTGCGCCTTCACGATCAAACCTGCGACAATAGCCAGAGTTAGCGGAATTTTAATCGAGAAGCTGCTGCCTTTTCCAACGGTAGAGACCATATCAATGGTACCACCGATTTTTTCGATGTTAGACCGAACCACGTCCATGCCAACGCCACGACCCGAAACACTGGTGACCTGTTCGGCGGTTGAGAAGCCAGGATGGAAGATGAATTTCTGGATTTGGGCTTCTGACATGCCAGCAAGCTCGCCTTCAGATGCCAATCCCTTCTCCAGAATTTTTTTACTGAGTTTTTCCGGGTTGATACCCCGACCATCATCATTGATTTCGATAATGATATGTCCACCTTCGTGGTAGGCGTTCAAAACGATGGTGCCCATCTCGGGCTTGCCCGCCGCTATACGCTCTGCCGGCGATTCGACACCATGATCGGCCGAATTTCGTACCATATGTGTAAGAGGGTCTTTGATCAGCTCAAGAACCTGGCGGTCGAGCTCTGTATCGGCACCAAGCATCTCAAGTTCGATTTTCTTATCGAGCTCAACTGTCAGGTCACGAACAATACGCGGTAGCTTCGCCCATGCATTCCCAATGGGCTGCATGCGCGTTTTCATAACATTTTCCTGCAGCTCGGTTGTACACTGGCTCAAACGCTGCAAGGGAACACCCAGCTCTGAGTTATCCATGTTGCGGGTAATCTGGAGCAGCTGATTTCGTGTTAGAACCAGTTCCGAGACCATATTCATCAGGTCTTCCAGTAGGTCGACACTCACACGAATTGACTGAGTTGAGCGCCGTGTTTCCTTTGCTGCACCAGCCTGGGACTCCCCTGCCTGCGCCTGTCCGGTGCTCCCGGGCTTCGGTTGGGCCACTTCCTTAGAAGCGTTAATCACGGCTTCACGCACCAGTTCAAACGTCATCACAGCTTCATCCGCTGCATCGGCATGAACGTGACATTCGACCAAAACACTTTTCACAATTTCCAGTAAGTGATTGAACTGTGCTTCGCCAAACCCTGCAACACTTATAAGCTGCCGTCCCACTGCATCTGCAGCATCCAGATCATCTTTAAACAAAGCCAGCATAAGGCCCATGAAGCGACCTTTTCGCTGATCCTGATTCGTACCCGCGAAAAATTTTGCGATCTTTTCGTCGTTTTCAGCACGCTGACTTATCAGGTGTGCAGCAACTGCAACGGTATCTTCACCGCCAACACGCTCGAACAAGCTGCCGTCATTATTATCAGCGCTTGCGCCTGCAGGGGCAGCGGTATCTTCAGGTTCATCGCCGGGACCCGGTGCGTTGGCAAACGCCGCCTCCAGTTCCTCAAGTGAAACCTCGCCCGGTTTAATAGACCGTCCAAGTCCAGGGTCGATTATTTCGCCATCAACGGTGTCAGGCTCGGGATCAGGCTCGGCCAAAGGAGCCTCGCCACCTTCCGCAATCGCGTCAAGCCGCCCAATCAGATCACTGTCGTCGCCCTCTGGCTCTTCCTCGGTTGCCTCAAGGCCCGCCAGAATTTCCTTAATCTGGTCAAGACTCTCCAGAATAACCGTTACCGCGCCCTCGGTAACCTGGAGTTCACCATCGCGGAATTTGCCAAGAACATTTTCTGACGCATGAGCGACCGATTCTAATCGCGGCAAACCGAGAAAACCACATGTCCCCTTAATAGTGTGAACAAGGCGAAAAATGTTATCCAACACTTCCTTGTTGTTGGGGTCCTGTTCTAACTTAACGAGTTCAACGTCTACGACATCAATGCTTTCACCTGTTTCCGTAAGAAACTCATTTAATAGATCGTCCATGTCTACTTCCCGGCGCTTTCGCGTCTGCCAATTCGGTTCAAAATGCCCCCAACACCAGTGGTGCGAGGATCACTTTCGGGAAAAAGAGTTAAAATCGTGTAAAAGTTTTTCGGAATTGCAGATAATAACGTACCTTGAACACGATAATTTTAAGCTGCGGTCGACATCAACCGGTCAGGCGTTTGACCGGAAGCTCGACGAAATGACGATGGATTTATCATCCAGATTATCAATAAAAATGTTACCGCCAAGCTCACGCACCACCATACTGGCCAGATAGGCCGGGGCAGACCGGGGTTCCAGGTCTTGCTCTTTAACCGAGCCCTCAAGCGCGAGCTTGATGTCTTCCGGAAAAATAACCCGTTCGCCACTCGCAGAAATAACAATTTTTACTCGATCATCATCCTGAGATTTGAAGGTAACTTCAAGAATACCGCCCCGAATGAGCGCTTCTGCCGTCACAAGGCATAAATTCAGCAATAGTTTGACGCCACCTTTGGACAATTCCGAAACCGAAACATTCCAGGACAAATCCACCTTGCTACCTGCCAGAAATGCCCGTAGCGACTTTTCAGCCTCTCTTGTATCAAGGTGAGCAGAAAATCCACCAGCCGCTCCAAAGGCCAGTCTGAAGAACTGAAGCTTGTTGCTTGTTTGAGCTGTTGATTTTTCAATCAGGTCAAAAACCGCTTCGCGCATGGTTTCATCCTGTTCGCCGGAAAGAAGCTCCAGGCCATTATTGATCGCACCAACCGGGCTTACCAAATCATGACAAAGCCTCGAACATAGAAGTGCTGCAAAATCCAGTTTGGACATAGTTCCCCCTGAAAAAGACGTGCAATTGTCCGTTTCTATTCTATTGCGCAGCCCACTGCCCACCAACCAAGCTAATAATTTGTCTATTTTTGCGAGAATCTACTGTCTAGGCAACAGATTTTATGGTTAACACGTATTTGATTGATTATTACCCCGTTTATCTGAGGCTCGTTTCCCCAGTGCCAAACTGAAATTCTTGCGAGAAATCCATGCCGACAGACACCAGCCCAAAAGCCGTAGCGACTCTCGTGCCTGCCCTTATAGATACAATGCTAAAAGCAGGCGAACTGGTCATGGATGTTTTCAAAACAGACTTTGAGGTTTTTGGAAAAGACGACATGTCGCCTGTCACAGAGGCAGACCGTCGAGGCGAAGAAGTCATCACGAAAGCTCTCGCCGCAATTGCCCCGGATATCCCGGTCGTTGGCGAAGAAGCAAAATCCGAAGGCCACTGCCCTGATATATCCGGCGGCATTTTCTGGTTGGTCGACCCGCTGGACGGCACGAAAGAGTTTATAAAGAAAGGCTCCGACTTCACCGTCAATATCGGACTGATCAAGAACGGTGTTCCCATTGCCGGTTTTGTACTCGCTCCGGCACTGAACAGACTCTATTGGGGTATTGTCGGTGAAGGTGCATGGATTGCGGATGTTGATCAGCTTCAAATTTCAAACAAGAAAGCGATAGCGACCCGCACGTCAGACCCTGAGAAGCTGACCATTGTTGCGAGCAAGTCTCATCGCTCGCCTGAGCTAGAAGCATGGCTTGCACACTTTCCATCCGCAGAGCACGTTTCAATTGGGTCAAGTCTGAAACTATGCCTGCTCGCGACAGGCGAGGCAGACCTTTATCCCCGCCTTGGCCCTACGTGTGAGTGGGATACGGCCGCCGCGCATGCTGTGCTGCTTGCGGCTGGTGGCTCGGTTGAAGTTAATGGCGGTGCACCACTCACTTATGCAAAGGACCTCAAAACGTTTTTGAACCCGTGGTTTCTATGCCGTTCAGATGTCGAGTTTCCCATACCTGAAATCGGCAGACCACTCTAGCTATCCTGCTGTGTTGAAACCGGGGCCATTTGAGGTATCATGACTTGAGGGCCTGACATCACGACCGCAAAGGGAATTTAACATGACTTTACTGGCAATCAGTGTGGCTGCTTTCATTGCCTTGCATCTCATACCCTATTTCGCGATTGGGTTTCGAACGGCAATGGTGGAAAAAATTTCGACTGGCGGGTACCGGGGAGTGTTCGCGCTTGCCGTTCTGGCAAGTTTTGCCGGCATTATCCTTGGGTGGCGTAACGTCGAGCCCATACTGGTTTACGATGCTCCAAGCTGGGGTTTTCACGTCACGCCTCTTTTTGTACTCGCGGGTTTCATTTTGTTTTTTGCCAGTCAGGCCCCGACCAACATACGCAGGCTGCTTCGACACCCTCAAATGACGGGAATCCTGCTGTGGGCTGCGGGGCACCTTTTATCAAATGGGGAGGACCGGTCTGTACTGCTGTTCGGCGGTTTTGCGCTTTGGTCTGTCATTGCGATATGGGGATCAAACAAAAGAGATGCGGTCTGGATAAAACCGGAAAAACAACCAGTTATCAAAGACATCATCACTATTTTAATTGGCGCGACTGTTTTTACAGTGTTCATGTATTTCCACGAAACTGTAATCGGCGTCCGGCCATTTCCCTAACGAGGTGGGCGCGCAGGTTTAAACCAGTTCAAGAATATGAGCGGGGTCTTTCAGCAGGCCTCGCTTAATCATGCCCTCCATAGGCTCGCCGCTATACTGCCATTCTGCAGCGATCTTTCCTTGTGCCCACATCTGTACATGTAGGCCCTCTACGCTATGGTTCACACCTTGCTTGTCAGTGTAACGTCCGGTTTGCCTGAAAACACAGAATTCGCTGTGTGGATCAATGAACAGGTCTGTGATATGCCCGGAAATGGATGAATTCAATGAAACAAATTGCTCGTATTTCCGACGGCAAGCGGGCAAGCCTTCGCCAACTATCGCACCATTGGAATACATGATTCCATAGTCTGCCAGGAAATGATCAAGAGCTTCAACAAGCTGACCTGCCTCCAGCATCTTGATCTGCAGCCAGACCTGCTCTTCAAACGATGTCATGGATCGTCAGCGCGATGTAACGGGCAGTGGCGGCGACCATGCTGGATCAGATGCATCATACGGTGTTCTTACCTTATGCTCGTTCCGACCCGTCAAATCAACTGACCACAGTGATGGCTTGCCGCCGTTACCTGCAGCATCATAGGGCGGCGTACGAAAGAACATCAAAACCCGGCCATTTGGCGACCAGGTTGGCCCTTCGTCCTGGTATGCGTCCGTGAGCAAGCGTTCGCCCTTGCCATCAGTTCGCATAACGCCAATTCGAAATTTTCTGTCGCCGATTTTGGTGAAAGCAATAAGGTCTCCGCGCGGTGACCAGACCGGCGTTGCGTAACGACCCCGGCCAAAGGAAATACGGTGTACGTTGCGGCCATCTGGGTCCATTACATAAAGCTGTTGCGAGCCGCCACGGTCAGAGTTGAACACAATATGTCTGCCATCTGGGGAAAAGGACGGTGATGTATCAATGCCCGGGTCGCTTGTTAACCGAGAAACCTGTCGGGTGCGCAAATCCATCAAATAGATATCTGTATTCCCATCTTCTGCCAGGGACATGATCACCTGATTGCCGTCCGGCGAGAAACGTGGTGCAAACGTCATGTTGGGGAAATCACCCAACACTTCAAACCTGTTCGACAGAATGTTGAACAGGTAAACCCGAGGCTTGTCGTTGAAGTAACTCAGGAACGTTATTTCCTGACGGTTCGGGCTGAAACGCGGTGTCAGCACCAGATAACTTCCATCGGTCAGGAACTGCTGGTTTGCGCCGTCCTGGTCCATAATCGCCAGACGCTTTGTGCGGTTCAGCGGATCGCCCTGTTCGGCAATATACACTATCCGCGTATCAAAATAGCCTGCCTCACCTGTAAGACGTGTATAGATGCGGTCAGAAATGACATGGGCAATACGCCGCCAGTTGGAAGCGGGCGTATTGTAGCCAACACCTTCCATTTGTAGTTCGCCAACTACATCCCAAAGCCGGAATTCAACGCGCAGGTTACCGTTCGCAAGAATTTGCAAACGCCCCGTTACCAGTGCCTGCGCCGCAAGTGGCCGCCATGCGTTAAAACGCGGGCGCGTCGGCGCTGCCGTGGTCTTTTCGATAAAAGCGTTCTGGTCGATAGCACGAAACAGCCCTGTCGAGACCAGATTGGCGGTCACCACTTCAGTAATACTTGCCCCAATATCAGACAGATTCCCTGTCGCGGTTTCCACATCTTCCACCGGCACAAAATCAGGGATCGCGATAGGCACAGGATCTACGGTCGCATCTTTGATATCGACCTTCAATTGAGCATGTGCGGTCGTGGCTGATAGCGCCAAAAGGAAGAAAACCGAAATCAGTTTTTTTGCCCATATTTCTTTCGTCATTTTGCCCAAAATCCCTACAATTATCCTCCGGCAAACGAAGCCGGGTTAAATTCAAAGTCAATATATGATGTGTTTGAGTCCAAATTCTTCGCGGCCTCATCAAGTGGTTCACTCAACAGAACTGCCCGCCGTGCGCTTTCTGCGAAGATTCGAAAAAAACTACGGTCCGGATCATTGAGGTTTCCAGCTCCAATAAACTCCGGTGCGCGAGAAAAATAACCGTCGGGGCGAAGCCAGATGCGAATGGTAACACGCATATCCTTGATGCCCTTGGCACCGCTTGGAAATGACCAGTTGCTTTCGACCTTCTGCCGAAGTGCATCCAGAACAGAAGCTGTTGCGATCTGGCCGCGCAGGCCCGGAGACAAAGCAAACTTCTTCTCAGGCTCCTCGGCCCTTTTAGTTTCCTTTTTGTCCTCTTCAGCTTTCTGTGCCTGTTCCCGCTCTTCTTTGATAGAGCGATCAATAAGTTCCGCAATCCGGCTACTTTTCAAGCGCGAAGGCGGCTTTGGTTTTGCACGCGGCTGAACGCGGCTTGCCAATTGGCGATTTTCCGAGACCCGCGGTTTCGGTGCAGGCTTGGGTGTCGGCGTGGCCTCAACAGGTTTCGCTTTTTCTAGCGTCGGCACCGCATCTTCAATAGGCGGCGGCGCCTGTTCCGCGGCAGCATAATTGGGTTGAGGTTCAGTCTGGGTTTGTGGCTGTTCCTGCGGAGCTTCAGGGGCAACAACCCGGGTTTCTTCAGCGATGCGAACAAACTCGATTGCGATCGGAGGCGGGGCCTCGGGGCGATCTCTGGCCAGTTGCGGCAAACCAACCAGAGCCAGTACAGCAACACCGACATGCAGCGCACCTGAAAAAAGCCAACCAGTTTGTTCTAACCTCAATACAGCCACGTCTTCACTCTTACCAAAACCAGTATTGTTTCATCGCCTGCTATCGTTGTTCGGCCACCAGCGCAACGCGCGTAAAACCGGCCCTGTTGATGATACCGATCACCTGCATCACTTGTCCGTAATCAAGCCTGGTATCACCTCGCACATAGATGCGGGTATCTCGAGCATTACCGGCAATTGCAGTCAACCTTGGTACCAGTTCATTGATCTGGACTTCAGTGTCCACAAGAAATATGGCACCATTTTGGTCGATGCTTACCTCAAGCGGTTTGTTGTCCTGCGGTAGCGGCTGCGCTGCGGCTTTCGGAAGATCAACCTGGATGCCTGCCGTTAACAGGGGTGCCGCGACCATAAACACAATCAGTAGAACCAGCATCACATCTACAAATGGCGTTACGTTGATTTCTGCCATGGGGCGGTAACGCGCCCGGCGACCACCGCCAGCCTGCCTGCCACCACCTGAAACAGAGGCACCCATCAGTTACCTCTCTCATCAAGCTGACGTGACAGGATCGCAGCAAATTCGTCAGAAAACCCTTCGACCCTGCCTGCGTAACGGCCGAGGTCTGTGGATAGTTTGTTGTAGGCAATCACCGCCGGAATGGCTGCAACCAATCCAAGAGCTGTTGCCAGCAGAGCTTCTGCAATGCCGGGTGCAACGGTTGCAAGCGACGTGTCAGAGGCCGTCGCGATCGCGGTAAAGCTGTTCATGATGCCCCAAACTGTGCCAAACAGTCCGACAAAAGGAGCAGACGACCCAATGGTGGCCAGATAACCAACCTGCCCTTCAAGCCGATCCATTTCACGGCTTGTCGTTACATGCATCACTTTATTGATCCGGTCCTGAACCGTCACTTTGTCGAACCGCGAAACAGCTGACCCCAAGCTACGTTGCCATTCCCGCATCGCCGCGACAAAAACAGCGGCAAGCGGATGGTTAGGCGCCTGCTTGATACCGCCATAGAGTTCATCAAGTGAACTACCGGACCAGAAAATATCCTCAAATTCGTCCGCTTTGGCGCGCGCTTCCTTCAGCCGCTGCCAGGTATTAAAGATAATCGACCAGCCCCAGACACTGGCGGCGAGCAACATTATCATCACCATTTGCACAATGATATCCGCCTGCAGAAACATTCCCATCACAGAAAAATCAATTGCGTTGCCTCCCAGCTCAGTCGCCTCAAGCGCCTGAGTTACCGGGGCATTGATTGTCTGGTCCTGCATTCAAATCTCCTCAAAACTCTAGTTTTGTTACTATGTAGCGCTTTGTGACCGATTATACCAGTCTGTCCAACAGGCCCTGGCATCGGCTGGCCAGCGACGAGGTCGTCCGTCAGAGCCAATAATTGCTACAAGTAGCTCTGCTTCCGCAACAGTGTCATCTTCACAAGTGATCCATTGCTTCACTTCTATCGCAGCAGCGCGCACTTTTGTGACCATACTATGGCCAACCAGAACATCTCCGATCTTCGCCTGCCGATGATAGGAGATGGAAAGCCTGCTCACTACATAGGTCAGAGGTCCGCCATCTTTTTCCGGAATATCAAACAAATAATCAACGTCAGCGGCTGATCCGCGAATACTTTCGGTACGCACGCGCTCAAAAAAACTTACATAGCGAGCGTGATACATCATGCCGCCGACATCGGTATCTTCATAATAGACCCGCATCGGGAAATGAAAAACGCCATCTTTCCAGGCACCTTCGCTCAGTGTGCCAATCATTTCTCACCTCCCAGTAAATCCATCTGGCCCGCGCCGGGCGCGGTTGTGGCTGGTGTCAGACCAATATGCTTCCATCCATCGGGCGACAGAGTACGCCCTCTCGGGGTGCGCTGCACCAATCCAGCCTGCATCAGATAAGGCTCAATAATATCCTCGATGGCATCACGAGGTTCGGAAAGAGCCGCAGCCAGCGTCTCAATCCCTACCGGACCACCTGTGTATGTATCACCTATACACATCAGATAGCGGCGATCCATGGTATCAAGGCCGAGTTTATCCACCTGAAGACGCGTAAGGGCAGCATCAGCTGCCACAGCGTCTACCGTCTCTCTTTCCGCCACAAGGGCGAAATCACGCACCCGCCGCAAAAGCCGGCCGGCGATCCGGGGTGTGCCACGAGACCGGGTGGCCACTTCCCGCGCGCCATGGTCGTTGATGTTCAGCTCAAGAAGCCTGGCGCTTCTGCGCACAACTTCCGTCAGTTCATCCGCCGAGTAAAAATCGAGACGTGTTGGAATGCCAAACCGGTCACGCAACGGCTTGGTGATAAGGCCTGATCGCGTGGTCGCACCAACGAGGGTAAATCGCGGCAGGTCAATTCTGACCGACCGCGCGGCAGGCCCTTCGCCAATGATCAGATCAAGCTGAAAATCCTCCATGGCAGGATAGAGGATTTCCTCTACCGCCGGATTAAGCCGGTGGATTTCATCAATAAAAAGCACGTCTCGCTCTTGGAGATTGGTCAAAAGAGCTGCCAAGTCGCCGGCCTTCGATATCACCGGGCCGGACGTCGCCCTGAAGTTTACCCCGAGTTCGCGTGCAACGATCTGCGCAAGCGTCGTTTTACCGAGGCCGGGGGGGCCAAAAAACAAGACATGGTCCATTGCCTCGCCGCGGGTACGGGCAGCTTCAATGAATACTTCCAGGTTCTCACGAGCCTGTTGTTGACCGATAAACTCTTTCAACGACTGAGGACGCAGCCCGGCATCAATTACATCGCCGAGCGCTTCTTGTCCCTGCACCAGCCTGTCTTCCTCGTCCGTCATACGCTACTCAACTCTTTCAGCGCCGCCGGAACAATCGTCGCAACGTCAGCGTCTTCTCCAAGAGATCCCAAAACCCTGGCAACAGCACCGTGCGCATCAACAGGTTTGTAACCAAGATTTGAAAGAGCGGACACCGCATCAGCGATAACCCGGTTATCCGTTTCGGTACCGCCGGATTGGCTGGCACCACTCTCCATCTGAACACCTTTTGGCTGAAACACCAGCCCGGTTACCTTGTCTTTCAGTTCCGTCACAATACGGGTCGCGACTTTTGGGCCAACACCTTTCGCACGCGATACAGCGGTTTTGTCCTGTGCTGCAATGGCATTCTGCAGCTCGGTTGGTGGCAAAGCCGACAGGATAGCGAGAGCCACTTTTGCACCAACACCCTGAACGCTTGTCAGCAGGCGAAAAAGGTCCCGCTCCTGAATATCCGCGAAGCCAAACAGGGATATCGCATCTTCTCGAACGATGGTTTCAATGTGAAGCGCCGTGGCTTCACCAGCCCGGGGCAACGCTGCGAGCGTCCGGGAAGAACCGCTCACCATGTATCCAACCCCGGCAACATCCATAATCACCCAGTCTTCACCTGCGCTGTCAACAAGGCCTTTTAGTTTTGCAATCACCCCAGTTTGCTCCTGATATTTGCTTGCGTGCCAACATGATGCGCATGACAGATCGCAACCGCAAGCGCATCGGCAGCGTCAGGGCCGTTTATTTTCACACCCGGCAGCAGGATCTGCACCATTGCATCAACCTGTTCTTTGGCGGCGTGCCCTGCCCCAACCACGGACTTTTTAACATGGTTGGGCGTGTATTCCGCAACAACGATTCCTGCCTGCGCCGGCACCAGAAGCGCAATACCTCTTGCCTGTCCAAGCTTGAGTGTTGAAGTCGGGTTCTTGTTTACGAAGGTTTCTTCGACCGCACAGGAAGCAGGCTGCCATTCAGCGAGCACGTCTGTCAGTCCCAAGTATAGTTCCACCAAACGGTCTGAAAGAGGTTTTTTTGCACTGGAAGTGACGACACCGTTGGCGACATGTCGAAGCCGGGACCCTTCAGCCTCAACCACACCCCAACCGGTTTTTTGCAGCCCTGGATCAAGACCCAAAAGACGCATGCATGCTCCCTACTTCTGGTCGTTATTCTTCAGCGAGCGCTGCCATCACATCCGCCGGGATATCATAGTTGCCGAAAACGGTTTGTACGTCATCGTTGTCTTCCAGCGTATCGATCAGCCGGATAAGCTTCTCCGCTGCATCTTTATCAAGCTCCATCGGCTCTTTCGGTTTGAAGATCAGCTTCGCACTCTCAGGTTCCGACCCAAGAACCTCGGTAAGCGCTGAAACAACAGCGTGCAGGTCACCTGATTCAGTATAGATAGCATGACCATCTTCATCGCTTTCCACCTCATCAGCTCCTGCTTCCAAGGCTGCCTCGAACATTGCGTCCGCATCTGCAACGTCAGCCGGGTAGGAGATTTCACCAACACGGTCAAACATAAATCCTACGGACCCGCTTTCACCCAAATTTCCGCCAGCTTTGGCAAAAATCGTGCGCACGTCAGAAGCCGTCCTGTTACGGTTATCTGTCAGTGTTTCAACGATCACACCGATACCACCCGGACCGTATCCCTCATAACGCATTTCATCATAGTTCTCCGCGTCGCCTCCGTCAGCCTTGGCGATTGCACGTTCGATGTTATCTTTCGGCATGCTTTGGGCACGAGCAGTTGCCACTGCCAGGCGCAAACGCGGATTGCTATCCATATCTGTGCCACCCATTTTGGCAGCAACCGTGATCTCACGGCTGAATTTGGAGAACATTTTTGAGCGTTTTTTATCCTGAGCGCCCTTGCGATACATGATATTTTTAAATTTGGAATGGCCAGCCATGGTAACCTCTGGATCTTTTCCCTCGAAGACTTCGATGAGTGATTTTCCCAACCGCACGGCGTAACCGGCGACAATTGGCCCTTTCTTAGCAGATTTAACGCTGTTGAACAGGGCTAATTGACCCTATAGTGTCACAATCTGTTTGAAGGAGTTTTTCGCCAATGGGTGTGCATCAGGGTAGCTGCTATTGCGGCAACATTACCGTAACTGTCACAACAGACGAGCAGTTTGTTGCAACTACCCCACGCGAATGCGACTGCGGCTATTGCACCATGCACGGCGCAGCTTGGGTATCAGTTCCGGATGCAGTCCTTGAAATAGAAATTCAGAACGAAGCAGCTATCAACCTGTTCGAGCAGGGAAGTGATACAGCCCGGTTCTGGTTGTGTCAGCGATGCGGCGTTGTACCTGCAGTAACCTGCGATATTGAAGGCCACCGGAAAGGCGCGGTCAACGCCAATTGCATGCTGGAACGAACCTCTTTCCCGCCTGCCCGGCAAATCAGCCCAAAAGAACTGTCAGCTGATGAAAAGAAAGACCGATGGTCCGATGTTTGGATAGACAAAGTCATCATCAAGGACTGCTGGGACGTCGGGCTATAATGCAAACGACCCAAACGGTGCAATCACACCAAACTACTCAAATCAGTATACTTTCCGCCTGATAAAAAGCCTGCTGGATGCTTTAGTGGTGCATCATGAGGACTGGCATATCTGTTTTTGTGAGCAGATGCTGCGTCACTCCTCCAAAAACCATTTCATGCAAGCGCCCCTTGCTGTACGCCCCGCAAACCAGCATATCTGCACCTTCACGCCGGGCTTCATCGACAAGTGCCTGCGCCGGGTTACGGCCTTGTTTCACACTCTTGCGGCGCGCCTTAATACCATGATGTGCCAGATATCTGATCATATCCTGCGCTGTTGGACCATGCTTCCCCTCGCGGCCAGCCGTAAGGAAAACAACGTCTTCAGCGGAGCGCAGTAAAGGCAATGCGGCCAAAAGTGTTCGTGCTTCAAAGTTGCCCCGGTTCCAGCCAATAGCAATGCGCTTTCCAACAACTGAGGCCTCGTCCTGAGGCAAGACAAGCACTGGCCGGTGGCTAGAAAACAATGCCTGCATCAGAAGGGCTCTGGCCTTTCGGCCTCCGCCCGCTGCAGGGCGGGAAACCACAAGCATGTCGCTAGCAGGACCGATCAGGGGCATGATGTAAGGTGGCGTGCCTACTCGTTCTTTCCACAAAGCGACGGGTTTAAATGGTGTTCCCGGCTTTCTAGACAGTGGATAACTGTATTCTTTTGCCAGCCTTTCGAAAAGAGCTCTCGCGCAAGTGCTCGCAGTCTCAGCTTCATCGGCGGACAACAGAGGCCACTCCTTATCCTGAAACCCAGACAGCCAGTTATTATCAACAGTGAGTGTAACACCCTCTTGCCGCTGCGCCCTCATATGGCAACCAATAACGTCTGCTCCCGTCCGACGGGCAAGTTCGAAAGTCGTCTTAAGAGCGAAAACACACTCCGGACGATCTGCCACAGGCACAAGCATCACGCGCATTGACGTCATCCTATCCATTTTCAATACCTACTTTGAAAAAGCTGGCTTAATCGCCAAAACCGAACATCTGACCCGGTCGAGCACATCTTCCGCAGTATTACCGATTAACAGGCCAAGCGCACCTGAACGCGCAATGGTGCCCATGATCAATACATCGGCCTCAAGGGCTTCGATCTGGCTGACCAATACCCTGCGCGGCCGACCAAAAACCAGATGCGGAACCAGTTTTGGTGCTGCATTCTCAAACTTTTTGGCAGCTTCACTAATAAACCCGTCAAGCCATTCGGTGCTGTCGTCTTCAAACTCTTTCATATAGGCCTGTGCTTCATCCGGTGTCAGCCCTGATCGTGCTGATCGCGCCAAATCGGCGCCAACGGCATCCCAGGCATGCACGATGTCAATTTTGGGCACACCAAGAGCTGTCGCCAATTTCACTGCATGGTCTATCAGCTCCAGATTCAAATCCTCTCGTTCTGAAGCATCGCTCTGGATATCATGCCTATCAATAGCAACAGCAATTCGGTCAAAACTACCACCGATATCCGGCCGAACCACCCAAACCGGAGCAGCACAATTGCGGATCAAACGCTTATCGATGCTGCCAAACGTTGGGCCAGGCTCGCCGGGCTGGACGCTTGCCGCCTTAACGACCATATCCGACTGATTGATCAAAACCGCCTTCGAAACCTCTTCCGCCAACCGACCGGAAACCATGTTTGTACTGGTGCCAGCAGGCAACACATTTGCAACCTGATCAACTTTGGCCCGCAACGTGGAAACTATCTGTTCTGTCAATTGACGCGCTGTATTTGACGATTTTTTGGTTTTGAAAGCTGGCGAAGGAAAATTGGGGGCAACACCAAGCACCGAGAATGCGGCTGCAGAATTTTTTGCCAGTGTCTTGGCAAGCGCTGTGATGACCTCCACATCACCTTCGATGTCAACAACGACCAAGATATGACTGAAGGACATTACATCAACTCCTCGTTTTTCCGGAAGCACATGTTTTGTGCTTTCTATGGATACCTACAGATACTTTGAGATACTTTGAGATATTCTAAAGTACTTTGAAATACTTTTACGTTTATACAGCATGGAATATGATTGTAAAGAAGACCCGGGGGTATTAGTAATTGTTTTCAAATCCATGGGATCAGCGTTATCGTACGGAGAATAGGTTTCCTTGGATTGGAAGGTAGAGGCATGCTGAGCAAGCCCTTTTTGACAACACAAGATATTGCGGAGCTTTTGCAGGTTAGGGAACCCACCGTAAGGTCTTGGATTCATGAGCAGGAACTACGGGCCGTAAAACTTGGCCGAGAGTTTCGTATTGCGGTTCGTGATCTGGAGGCTTTTGTAAACGAGCGGGCTACCAAATCTTCAAACTCGGATTGATGACACCAGTGCCTGATAACCTTCAGGTCCCGGCAACCACCAGGAAATGAGGAATGTATGTCGGACGTCATTGGCGGCTATATCTTTTATGAAATCGCTGCCTTGCTGGTTTTAGCTGCTGCAGGCGGCCTGATTGGCATAAAACTTCGGCAACCTCTTATTGTCAGCTTTATCGCCGTCGGTATTCTGGCCGGGCCCTCGTTTCTTGATATCGCGCAATCAGATGAGCACATAGATCTTCTGGGCGAACTCGGTATCGCGGTATTGTTGTTTCTGGTTGGCCTGAAGCTTGACCTCGGGCTTGTCCGAAACCTGGGGCCTGCGGCACTGATTACCGGCACCGGGCAAATTATTGCGACGTTCACTGCAGGGTTTCTATTGTGCCTTGCGCTTGGCCTGGACTCTGGCACGAGTATACTTGTCAGTGTCGGCCTGTGTTTTTCTTCAACAATCATCATTGTCAAACTGTTATCGGACAAACGAGAGATCGATTCGCTGCACGGCCAGATAGCCCTTGGCGTACTAATCGTTCAGGACATCGTGGTGGTGATCACGATGATTGTCTTGTCGGGCCTTGGTGGCGCTGGAGAAACTTCGCCCGTTGAAAATATGATAAGAGTGCTTGCGTTCGGCACAGCCATGCTCGCTGGTGTTGGCTTGTTTGTCCGGTTTATTGCTGATCCATTGGTGACACGATTGGCGCGTACCCCAGAGTTATTGTTGTCGTTTGCGATAGGATGGGCCGCGTTGCTTGCGGCGATCGGGCATTATTTTGGCTTGGGCAAAGAGCTCGGCGGACTGCTGGCGGGTGTTTCGTTTGCATCAACACCATTCAGGGAAGCGATTGCTGCACGCCTCGCCTCTTTGCGGGACTTTCTTTTACTGTTCTTTTTCGTCGCGCTTGGCGCGTCGCTGAATTTGTCTGGCCTTGGGTCCAGCGTAGGGCCCGCGCTCGCGATTTCTCTCTTTGTACTGCTTGGCAAACCCCTTATTGTCTTCTCACTGACGAGAATGCAGGGCTATTCAAGGCGGACCGGTATCCTTGCCAGCCTGACGCTCGCACAGATCAGTGAATTTTCGTTAATCTTCATGGCCATGGCTGTGACACTGGGACGTGCAGACGAGAGCACAATGGCTCTGCTGACGCTTGTGGCCCTGATCACCATCACAATATCCAGCTCTGCTATTACTTATTCGCATCAGTTTTATGGTTGGCTTGACCCCAAACTCATTCAGCTGTTTTCTATCCAAACAGATGATTTGCCGGAAGATCAGGCACTGGCAGAGAGCAAGGCTCCGGAGATCATGGTTATCGGACTTGGCCGATATGGATCGGCAGTGGCAAAAGCGTTGCAAAAAAACGGCCGCAGCGTCCTGGGGGTCGACTTCAATCCTGTCGCTGTCAACTACGCTCGCGCTCAAGGGGTTAAAGCACTTTTTGGCGATGCAACCGACCCTGAGTTTCTCGCCCATTTACCGTTCACTTCAACACGCTGGATTGTCTCTGCAATACCGGAACACGAGCCAGATGTAGCGCACGACGATCCGCGCAGATCACTGGTCAGGTCTCTGCGCAGTAACGGTTTCAAAGGTCAAATAGCGGTAGCAGTTCAAAATTCGGAAGCGGTAGCCCCATTGAAGGCGGCAGGCACCGATCTTATTCTAATGCCTTACCGCGACGCTGCAACAGAGGCTGCAGATTTGATTTTGACTGAACGGTCGCCAAACCAGATCAAGATTGAAGATCCGGAAGGACAACAGGAACTGGTATAATGCTCGGCAAACAGTCAATCACTCGCCGCTTCATCACCAATTAACGGTAGCACCTCCCCCGAGACGACCTGTTGTTCCGTCATACCGCCTACGGTGAACCATTCCGAACCCATCTTCAAAAGACCTCTATGATCCATTGAAGGTATGGGTTTGTCGCGGTATGCGATCCAGTTATCACGCGTAAAATCCCACGCGAATACATGAGCCGTCGGTCTGGACGGCTCATCATTATAGCCAACGCCGTTATAATTATAGGCGTTCGAAGTTCCGCCTGCGAACACTACGCGGTTGCCTTCCTTGTCTCCCGCGCCGGCCATCCGGTAATTGCCACGCCCCGGCAATTGCGGCAGGCGTCGGTACGTAACCTTCGAAGGGTCATCAGGATCAATGGTTCCCATCCAGCCTTCGTTGACGGTCTCGAAGCGTCGGTCCCCTTCCTCGCGTGTACCAAAAATCCCGACACCATCAGCAATCACAAACTGATTGCCAACGATCCCTCCAGCATGCCCGAAAACCGGCGTTCCGGGATAGTCCGTTGCCTTAAACCAGCGGGTTTGCAAAGTATCGTACACCTGCACATCGCGAATATTTCCTGTATTGTGCCAGCCTGAAACCAGATAGATATACCTGTCTGCATAGACGAAACTGACCGCATCATCCGTTGAGACCGGCATATCGGCAATACGTTCGTAGGTCCGGTCAAACGGATTGTAAACAAAACTTTCAGGTGTTGAGACCTCACTGCCATCTTCAGCGACAGTATAACCACCAAAATAAAATACTCGCTGGCCCACCGCCTGAGCCGTGGCAGCGAGCCGGCCAACTGCAACGGGCAGGTCAGGCAACCGCTCCCACGCATCCCGACCCTCTACAAACATATAGGCTTCCCTGGAGGTGTCCCGCCAGGTCTTGCCCGCCTTCAAACCAGCGAATGAAAACAAATGCACCTGGTCATGCAGCTTAACCGCCGCAACAGCGTTATTTGCATGCGGCACCGGCAACGGTGGAATCTCAAAAGCAAAAACAGATGCAAAACTCGTTGTTACAGACACCAGTATTGCCGTCAATTTACCCAAACGCGTCATCGTCACTCCCCCTAAAGTTGCTTGGCCAGAAAAATCATATCCGTGCATTGTATTCCATTTTCAAATATTGGCTGTTCGTAGTTGCGCAGGAAAAAACCTTTGTCCACGTTTTCGCGTTCGAACCCCGCAGCTTCATAGAACCTTAACTGATCAAGGCTTGAGTTACCTGTTCCCACCTTTAGCACGCGCGCGCCCAGTTCTTTTGCCTGCACCACCGCATGATCCAGCAATTGCCGGCCGACGCCTTGACCCTGAAGCCCCTCTGCAATGGCTATATTCTTGAGTTCCCATTCTTCCGCCTCAAGAGCGACGAGAATGTAAACTCCAACCGGTTTACCAACCATGCGAGCACCAATCACGCGACCGGTCATAGCATATTCTCTCACCAAAGGTTCGGATGGGTCTGCCAGCAGCATGAGCTGTAAAAACGGTTCAAAATCTTCTACCTGTCTAATCTCTAGTTCTTTTATTGAAACTGTCCTTTATGGCTTTGAGTACATGGTTTAACTTTCAGGAAACTAGCGCTGACCAAACAAGGCCGCAAGAAATTGAACTGGAATATATTATGAACAGGAAGGCATACACCCTCATTGGTTTGGCTTGGCTGTCAATATCATCCATTGCCCTGGCAGAGGACACCACGGTGAAAGCCGAACCGCTGATCAAAGCGCCGATCACCGGAGTGAACGGGCATGACTTATTGATGACCCGCGTGCATATTGCCGCAGATACAACCCTGCCGCTGCATTCGCACCTTACAGAAGAATTCCTTTACATTCTGGAAGGTGAAGCATTCCTGCGTATCGCGGGACAGGATGACAGGCTGCTGACGGCAGGGGCGGCGGTAGTTATTCCAGCAGGCGCTATTCATACCGCCGTTACGCAAGAAAGTGACGCTATTGCGCTGACAACGCGGGTGCACCCGGAAGGCCAACCCGTCCGGATACCGGCACCGGCACCGGCAACTAAGGAATGAAAACGATGTTCAGTCTTGAAGGCAAAACCTATCTGGTTACCGGCACATCACGTGGCATCGGCAGCGCAACGGCAGGTATCCTGCTGAACCTCGGGGCAAATGTTGTTGGTTGCAGTTCTTCCCGACCTGGAAAAATGGAAGACCTTGAAGCAAAATATGGCTCGGAGAAGGTCTTGTCGGTTCCAGTTGACCTTTCCAAGCCGGGTACTGGTTTCGAGTTGTGGGAACAAGCCATCAGGTTCAAGGGTCGTATTGATGGTCTGGTTAACAACGCAGGCATCGCACCCTCAACGCCCTATGATGCTCCAAACGAGCAGTGGACTACCGATTGGGCACGGGTAATGCAGGTCAATGTGCAAGCGGTTGCAGACCTGTGCAAAGCGGCCATTCAACACTTTGAAACCGAGCGCGTCAGAAACAAAGACTTTGCCGGGCGAATAGTCACGATCGCCAGTCGTGCCGCGTTTCGCGGTGACCAGCCGGATTCTCTGCATTACGCGGCAAGCAAAGGCGCACTTGTAGCATTGATGCGGTCCATTGCCCGCGGGTTTTCAGGCAACGGCATCTATGGTTTTATCATTGCACCCGGCTGGGTTGCCACTGATATGGCTGCGGTAACAGAAATGCCCGGCAACGAGCACATGCTTAAAGAAATTCCCATGGGGGCGATGGCGCCACCTGAAGATATCGGCAACATGATTGCTTTTCTGCTCTCAGGTCTGGTCGACAATGCAACCGGAACCACGATTGACATTAACGGCGCCAGCTACGTGCGTTAACCCGCACCCGGGATGCGCCCTGCTTTTTGGATACAGCGTCAAGAACCTGCTCAAGACGTCAAACTGTCTTTCAGCTCTTCCAGCTCAAGCCAGCGCATTTCCTTGGTGTCCAGCATGTCACGGCTTTCCGTCAGCTTCTCTGAAAGACTGGAAAAGGCGTTTGGGTCTTTGGAATATAAGTCGGGGTCCGACAGCCGGGCTTCCATTTCGCTGATTTGCATTGAAAGCATCTCAACTTCCGCAGGCAACGTATCCAGCTCACGCTGGTCTTTGTATGACAACTTGGTCGACTTCTTAGCCGCAACAGGTTTGAGTTCGACCACCTTTGACTTGTTGTCGACAGAGACGCTTGCCGCAATAGCGGATGAGACCTGCACCCGGTAATCGCTGTAGCCACCCGCATACTCCATAATCGTGCCGTCTCCCTCGAGCACAATTGTGCTCGTAACAACCCGATCCAGAAAATCCCGGTCGTGAGACACGAGCAATATCGTTCCCTTGTAGTCAGCCAGAGCCTCCTGCAACAGATCCAGTGTTTCCATATCAAGATCATTGGTTGGCTCATCAAGAACCATCAGGTTGGATTTTTTAGCAAAGTTGGCGGCAATCAAAAGCCGGTTGCGCTCGCCGCCCGATAAACTGGACACAGGCGTACGCGCCTGACTGGGGTCGAACAGAAATTCCTTCAGATATGTCATGACATGGCGCGTTTCGTCGCCGACATAAATCCAGTCCCCGCGCCCTCCGGTCAACACGTCCATAACGGACATGTCGTCCTGCAAACTGGCGCGCTTCTGATCAATTACGATGGCTTCGAGATTTGTTCCCCGAACAATGGTGCCCTCATCCGGCGATAGTTCACCAAGAAGTATCTTCAACAGAGTCGACTTGCCTGCGCCGTTTGGGCCAACAATACCGATACGGTCCCCTCTTGCGATACGCGTTGAGAAGTCCTTGAACAACGCCCGGCCCTCAAACGACTTTCCAATTGACCTCGCTTCGATAACCTTCGCGCCAGACTTTTCACCACCCCCCACTGAGATGGTGACATTGCCTTTCGACTTAACCACGTTTCGCCGCTCTTCCCGCAGCGCGTGCAAGCGCCTTAATCGACCCTGGTTCCGGGTTCTGCGAGCGCTTATTCCCTCCACGGACCAGCGGGTTTCTTCCTTGATCACCTTGTCCAGCTTCTTGAGAGTTTCCGCTTCTTCGGCAAAAGTTTTTTCCTGCCAGGCGTCAAACTTTTCAAAACGGCCATCGAAACGACGAATCTTCCCTCGATCCAGCCACCAGCAGGCGCTTGCAAGGTTCTCCAGAAACATGCGGTCGTGGCTAATCAACACCATCGCACCGCGCCATGATTTCAAACAGTTTTCCAGCCATTCAATCGCACCGACGTCCAGATGGTTTGTTGGTTCGTCAAGGAGCAGAATATCTGGCTCGCTAATGAGTGTGCGGGCAAGTGCAGCGCGGCGCAACTCTCCGCCTGATGCCGTTTGAGGGTCGGCTTCCGCGTCCACACCCAATTCTTCAATAAGCACGTCTGCTTTGTAGCCCTGCTCGCCTTCGTCATCAGACAGGCCCGCAAGAATATAATTTTTAAGAGTGTCATAGCCACTCGCATCAGGCTCCTGCGGTAAATAAGCTACCGAAGTACCCGGCTGGACCCAGCGCTCTCCACCATCTGCGTCAATTAGTCCTGCAATCACCTTCATCAGCGTGGATTTGCCCGCGCCGTTGCGGCCAATGAGGCACAGGCGATCAGACGAACCAATATGCAGCTCCAGTTGGTCCAGAACCGGATCAGCACCCCAATGAAGGTCGATATTTTTCAAACTAAGGAGTGGTGGTGCCATCAACAGCTATCCTGATAAGGCTTGTGTCTTGTCATTCGCCCGCCTTATACCCACGTAACATGACAAGCTACAAGGCCAATCGTGCGAACGAGGTGGGGAGGTAAAAGAGTGATCGACACAGTTAACGAGGGCAATGGGGTTGTCGCCGTCGATGATCTGCCGGTAACAAGCGACCCAAGCTTCGAGCAGTTGGACAGAGTCTACGTTAAAATGGTGATGCTAACATGGATACTCGTGGTCCTGACTATCGTCCTGATCAACGTCGGGGCAACAGCTCTTTCCGATGAGGGGTTTGAACCAATTATCGATTCTGGCGCGACACCCTTTGTTTTAGCCGGGTTATTTTTCCTCAGCGTGGCCGCTTTTGTGGTGCCCAGAGTTCTTTGGCATAGTAAAGGATATCAACTCCACTCCCACAACCTTCACTACAAAGACGGCGTTTTTTGGCGTGCTGTTACATCCCTTCCCTTTGCCAGAGTACAACATGTTGAACTGGAAAGCGGGCCGCTGGAACGCATTTTCAAGCTGGCAACACTCAAGTTCTATACAGCAGGCGGTGGTTCTGCCGACATCAAGATTCCCGGCCTCCCATTTGCATCGGCTTCTAAAATTCGAACCTACGTACTGGAACGGTCCGGAGCAAAAATGAGCGGGACTGACCCTGAAAAGGAATCGGATGAATAAAGCGGTGACACCGGATAATCTGACCCCTGCAAATCCAGCGCTGCATTCAGACAAGTGGCGACGGATTTCACCGGCCTCGGTTATCTATTTCGTCATGAAGTTTATCACCGGCGTATTGCGCGGTGGCCTTCAGTCTGTCGCGCCCGTTGCCGCCGTGCTGGCGACGACCGGCGACAACCGCTGGTTCGCACTTGGTCTGCTCGCGGCCGGCGCTGCAGTGCTGCTGATGGTCGGTGCCGTCCTCAGTTATCTCAATTTCAAGTTCCGTGTTGACCGCGATGCTTTTCTGATCCGAAGCGGGGTATTGACCCGTAAGCGCCTGACACTCACATTCGAGCGCATTCAAAACGTCGCATTCCGTGAACCAATCTATTTTCGACCATTCAATCTGGTGGTTTTGACACTGGAAAGTGCCGGTTCAACGTCTGAAGAAGTGAACCTTGCTGGCATTCCGCGGCCATTGGCTGAAACCATTCGACGTTTCGTGCTGGAACGGAAGAAAGAAACCTCTCAAACGGCGCCCGTCAATGTCGAACCGTCAAACGAGCACCGAAGCGCCGAATCTGAACCGACCGCAAACCTGCTGCGCCAGCCTGTTTCCGAGCTGGCACGATATGGCGTCAGCAATAACAATGTTTGGGTATTCGCAGGTCTAACAGTAGGTGCCCTTGGACAGTTTGACAAGTTCTGGGAAAGCAGTGTGATGAGGGGGATGTTTGACCTGGTTGGTGAAACAGTAGGCACCAGCCTTTTTGCCCTGTCCGCGTTGGCGGTTCTTTTAACATTTGGCGTGCTGCTCATTCTGATGTTTGCCAGCGTCGTGGGTGCAGTGATTGTGAACTATAATTTCCATCTATCATATACCGACGGGCGGTATCATCGCACACGCGGCTTGTTTGAACGGCAGGAAACCAGCGTTCCCGAAACGAAGATTCAGAGTTTAAAGATTGCTCAACCGGTTATTGCCAGCTTGATGAACCGATCTCACCTGACATTCAATCAGGTAGGGTTCGAGCGAAAACAAAATCAGGGACGACATCAGAAATTTATCATACCTAGCGTCCAGTCCGAATTTTACCATCAACTCAGCCGAAGACTTTTTTCCGGCACAAATGTGCTTGAACAGGACCTCACCAGGATCAATGGCAAGTTCATTTTCCGCCACATTGTTTTTTCCTTCGGCTTACCCTCCTTGCTTGCTGCCGGCATCTCGACTTATCAGTGGGGCTGGCAGGGTCTCTTCTTCCTTGTCGTGCCTTTGATTGCCTTGCCCTTCGTGGCTTTGAGGAAACGGCGCCACGGCTATTTAATGGACGGTGAGCATGCGGTGGTTCGCAGCGGCCTCTTTGGAAGAAATCTGACTGTTTTCCCGTTGTTCAAAGCCCAAAGTATCAAAATTATTCAGTCTCCCGGGCAGCGCAAGGCTGAGTTAGCGAGCCTGAAAATCAAATTGGCCGGTCAATCTCTGACAATTCCCTACATGGACCTTAGCGATGCACGAACCTGGCGTTCTGTCAGTTTGCAACAAATAGACACAAGAACAGAACCCTGGATGTGAAGGCCCTGCTCAACGGTTCTCGTCCAGATAAACCCTGACTTTCTGCAATAACGAAACTGCTTCTTCAAACAGGCTTTCCCCGAGAGAAATACCAATCCGCTCGAATAGCGGCGCAAGCGCTTTCAGGGCCTCGCTTCGGATCGCAACACCTGCCTCGGTAATTTTGACGATTTTGCTGCGGCTGTCCGAGGCATGCGGCACAATCTCGACATAGCCCTTGGCAAGCAGCTTTTGCACAGTGTTTGTCATGGTGGGCCGTGAAACTTGAAAGGCACTCGCCAGTTCAGCAGGGCTTTCCAGCCTACCAAGGCGTACCATATGATTGAGCACGCCAAACTGGGACTTTGTCAGCCCTCCGGGCAGTACCCGTTCCAGCTGGGTGGTCACCAGTTGTTCCATAATGCCCAGTTCATTGAAAAAAAGATAAATCGGGCTTTCGGGGGTTTCCGCTGTTGGCATTTCAGACATCGGCTCTCGCTTTCACGTCGTTATACCAGACTGTTCTTCATTGGCCAGCGGGGACTGGGGCCTGTCTCGGGGCCGTACCCGATACGAGCGAACATCTGAATGCGGGCAGGCGTCTCAACAGCAAGCTCGGCGTGTATCTCGTTGTAAATTGCGGCCATCTCGGCATACTCCTGCAAGGCCTGACTAATCGGGTGGATGGCAATGCCATTGGCAGTCGCTCTCAAATTCATCCTGAGCCAAACCCGTCCCGCTTCCAGCTGCGACCGGCGACTATTGTCCGGTGTGATGACCCAGACATGGCCCATCGCGGAATGCATCAGGCCATAATAGATACCCATACCTTGCGAGAAGGCTGTGGACGCAGGGTCCGCCATTTGGGTTCTGTCGATAAAGCCAAGGCCGGCAAGCATCTCCATTGAAAAACCACCAAGGTCGATACCATCCGGATTTGAATTGATCTCGTCCTTGCCGATCCGCATCAGGTCTATACTTTCCTGCATGGTTCGCGGCGTCAGAGCCTCTATCTCGTGGGCACGCCAGCTCAAATCACGGAGCACTTCGATCTCGGTGGGCATCACAGTGCCCCCAACCAGGACAGGCCAGTTGTCGTCGCCGAGAACCGCATCCAGTCCGTTTCTGGCAATCGGCCGGCTGGTGTCATAGAGCTCCTTATTAGACCTACGCGACTTGATGAAGGCAAATAGCGGATCCCTCGGCAGACCGGTCAATTTTTCGAGTTTGATACTGGCAACCACCCGGCTGTCCAGTCGCAGGCCGGGTTCACCGTCAGGGAAGTATCTCATTTGCACGCCATAGCGATCCTGTGCAGCAGCAATCCTGAAGAGTTCAAGGAAACAGCCCAACCCGATGGTGATCTGCCGGTCGAACGGGTCTGTTTCCGGCAAGCGGCGACCCAGGTCACAGGTCAAAAAGACTTCGTCATCACCAATCAGCTCCGCAAGCCAGGGCTGGCGGTTATGCGGGTTGGGAGCGAGTATCGCATAGGAGAGCGCCTTCAGCCTCGGGTCGGCATATTGATGAGCACCGTCCTGCCAGGGTTCCAGTGCCCGTGTTGGCGTTCGCGTTATTCCAAAACCGCCAAGCCCCGCACCCATTACAACAAGGGAGGCTGCCCCTACTTTCAAAAGCTGTCGTCGATTGATCATGGCTATTCCTTTAGTTAGCTATCTAACTATATAATTAGATAACTAACTATATTCAAGAAATTTAAACCAGCTGATACCCAGCCCATTCAATAAACGCATGGCTGCCAGTCGCGAATAATTGTTTCTTAACATAGTTGTTATCTGGCTGAAACGAAGTGGGCGCATACAGGCGGCGAGGCAAAAATGCCTCCAAATGACAGCATCAGGAGCCCGAAATGAAATCGCTTTTTATCAAGTCTGCCACCGCAGCATCAATTGCGCTGTTCGCAGGTTCTTCAGCCTCCGCCATCGACACGATGGAAGGTTGGAAAACCACCCTTCGCAGCAAAATCCAGTCTTCAAACATGTATCCTGTCAAGGCCATCGAAAACGGCATTGAAGGTACCGTAAAAGTACGCCTGAAATTTGACCGGGACGGCGACGTTAGTGGCATTGAGTTTGTCGAAAAGTCCGGCCATGACGTGCTTGACCGCCGCGCCTTCGCCACTGCCTTGCGCATTTCCGACATGCCAGCGCTGCCAGAGGGCCGCGAAGATATATCACTGGTTATCCCGGTACGCTTCAAGCTGCCAGACAACAGTTAAAAACAGACAGCACACAAAATGAAGACGGGGCCTCAAGGCCCCGTTTTCTATTAGATAAGTTGATCTGCTATTGGCAACCGCCTTATACGCTTTCCTGTGGCGGCAAATATGGCATTCGTAAGTGCCGCTGTTACAGGCGGAACCCCCGGTTCACCCACACCCCCCGGAGGCGCATCAACATCCATTATCGCCACTTCCACTTCCGGTGCCTCATCAATGCGACATACAGGGTATGTGTCATAATTTGCCTGAACAATCGCGCCGTTCTCCGCTGTAATCGCACCATGCTTGGCAATTGACATCGCGAACACAACGGCCCCTTCCATCTGCGCTTTAACACGATCAGGGTTAACAGCAAGGCCACAATCAACAGCCATCCACGCGCGAGGAACACGCAGTTCACCATCTTCCGTAACTTCCACTTCAACAGCGCTCGCAATAAAGGACACGAAACTGCGATGCACAGAAATGCCGATACCGCGGCCTTTCGGCATGTCCTTGCCATAACCAGACATATCAACAACTTTTTGCAAAACTGCTTTCAATCGGCCCGTAGTAATAGGATGAGTATCCAGTGGCGCATTATAATTGCCGTATTCCGCGCCATCGTCTGCGGGGTTTATATCCCGGTCAGAACCAATCAACTCCATCCACATCGCGTCCGTGGCTTTGCCCTCGCCGTGGGCAATCTCGTCCACAAATGAACCAAGAGCCCAAGCCTGCTGGATATTGGCAACAGACCGCAACCAGCCGATACGCACATGCGCTTTGGCTTCACCGGAATTGATCTGCAGGTTATCCAGCTCAAACGGGATATCTGTCAGGCCCAGGCCAATTTCAAACCCGCCGGGACCATTGGCTGCCGGGTTAAAGGTTTGCATAATCGAAGGGTAAGCAGCTTTGTGCTTCCACGCGGTCACTTTGCCATCAGACACTGCCGCCCGTACACGCTGAGCAGAGATGGTGTGATAATACCCGTGCCTCATATCATCTTCACGCGACCAAACCATCTTGACAGGCCTTCCCGCGTGACGGGCAAGCAACGCAGCCTCCACGGCGAAGTCCGGCTTGGACTTGCGCCCAAACGCACCACCCAGAAGGGTGGCTTCAACATAGATGTCTTCAGGCTTCTTGCCAACGAAGGGGGCAACTGTGTTTTGCACCGCTTGCGGGTCCTGGCAGCAAACCCACATCTTCAGGTCTTCGCCGTCCCACTCCGCGGTTGCCGCTGGTGGTTCCATCGGCGCGTGATGCTGGTGCGGCACAAAATAGTCTGCCTCATAGGTTTTGTCCGCCGAGGCGAGAGCACCATCCACATCACCACGGTTCAAAACATTGATGTCTTTGCCTTCAATTGATTGCCAAAGTGTTTTTTCATACTCGGTGGTATCATAACCGGCATTTTCGCCGCCCTCGAATTGGGCGTTCAAAGCTTCCCGTCCCTTCATTGCAGCCCACGTATTGGTTGCAAGCACAGCAACGCCACCAAGTGGTTTGAATGCGGCAGGGAACGCCATGGTCGGCAAATCAACGACATCAACAACACCCGAGACCGCCATAGCTGCGGCTTTGTCATACCCGGTGATTTTACCACCAACGACCGGCGGGCGCGCTGCTACAGCAAAAAGCATGTTCTCCCGGCGCACATCCTGCCCAAACATGGAACTGCCGGTGATGATATCGTTCATGTAAATGTTGCGCACGGGCCGGCCAATATACTGGCGCATGTTCTTGGCTTTGAAAGTCAAGCTACTGGCGTCTGGCACCGGCAACTCGGCTGCCGCTGCCACAAAATCGGCATAGTCGGCTGTTGCCCCATTGATCTTGTTAATCAGCTTGTGGTTCTTTGCATCGACATCGCCGATGCCCACGCCCCATTCATTGGCGGCTGCCTGAACCAACATGGCGCGTGCGGACGCACCCGCCTGCTGGAAGGCCGTAAAGAACATACGAATCGACGTTGAACCATCAGTGTTCTGATCGCCGAACTTCTTGTCCCCATGAGCGGGCAGGAAGTTGATACGAGACCAGTCAGCATCCAGTTCATCTGCGATAATTTGCGGCAAGCCGGTTCGGCTGCCCTGGCCCATTTCCACCCGGTGAATTTCGATATGAACGGTGCCCTCATTGTCTAACATCAGATAGACGGAGCTTGTCAGGCCTTTATCGCCATGCGCATCTGCAACAACTCGTTTCGAGACGACCGGCGCCATCAGCACCAAACCGGCTGTCACGCCCATTCCCTGAATGACACCGCGACGGGAAACCTTTTTTACATGTACTGTCATGATGCGTCTCCTGCCACATCCCGGATTGCAGCCTTGATCCTTTGATATGTGCCGCAACGACAAATATTGCCGTACATGGCTTCGTCGATATCTTCATCGGTCGGGTTGGCATTTTCCGCGAGGAGAGAGGCAGCCTGCATAATTTGGCCCGCCTGGCAATAGCCGCACTGGGGCACGTCATGTTTCATCCATGCTTCCTGAAGTGCGTGCAGGGTTTCGCCGTTTGACAGGCCTTCGATTGTAGTCACGTTCGTGTTTTCCACGTCTGCCATAAACGTCTGGCAGGACCGAACAGCTACGCCGTCCACATGCACCGTGCAGGCACCGCACAGACCGGCACCGCAGCCAAATTTGCTTCCAGTCAAACCCTGAACATCGCGCAAGTACCACAGCAATGGCATTTCTCCGTCGCCGTCATATTCAACAGTATTCCCATTGATTGTCGTTTTCATGCGATCGCTCCCTCACTTTTCCGCTGAATTTCAGTTAGTATATCCCTCATGGAGAGGGGCGCCAAATAACTTATGCTTAAGTCAGGTCATATTGACACCAACGAGAGCATGCTGACTGCAAATCACATATCGCTCGTAAAATGTAAAAGCCGACGCGGTAACCCGTGCACCAGACCCGACTAAGCGGCGGACGGTTGTGGCCGGGAAAACACCCACCTCGTACCGGTCGACTGAGCTGCATCAAATGTATAACCCCCGCCACCAAAGGCTTTGAGCGCTTCGGGGTCCGTAATGCGATTATCAACGATATAGCGGGCCATCATGCCGCGGGCTTTTTTCGCGAGAAATGAAATCACACGTGCGCGACCATCTTTCACATCCTGAAAAACCGGGGTGATTACCTCAGCATCAAGGGATTTTTGCTTCACAGCTTTGAAGTATTCGTTGGACGCAAGGTTGATCAGCACCTTGTGGTCATGCGATTTCAGGTCTTTATCAATCGCCTTTGCCAGAAGGTCGCCCCAGAATTCATAAAGGTTCCCCCCTCGTTCGTTCTTAAATTTTGTTCCCATTTCAAGTCGGTAAGCCTGCATCAGGTCCAGAGGGTTCAACAACCCATAGAGCCCGGAAAGGATACGAATGTTTTCGTTGGCAAACTCGCGGCCCTCGTGATCGAGAGATCCGGCGTCAAACCCCACATAGACATCTCCCTGAAAGGCGTCGATCGCAGGGCGTGCATTGGCAGGCGTGAAAGGTGGTTTAAAAGCTTTGAAACGTGCAACATTCAAGTCAGCAAGAGGTTCAGAGATACCCATCATGGAGCGAAGGTCGCTGCTCTTCAATTTCTTGGCATCACGTGCAAGTTTCTTCGCCTGCGACAGGAAGCGCGGCTGTGTCGTAGCGTCAGAGGTATTTTCGCTATCGAAATCAAGTTTCTTTGCAGGTGAAATTACTACGAGCATATGTCAGGCCCCCGAACAGTTTGCAGATTACTATGTTTACGCGGCTATTGCTTCTTTGGTTTTATGACGCAGTCCCCAATAGATAGTCACGGATGCCGCAATCACAAGCATAACAAAAGCAGCCTGGTTCACAATGGTCCAACCGAAAAACCGAAGGATTGCGCCTGCTGCCATAGACGCAACGGCAGTTGCGCCAAATATCAGCATTTCATTCAGCCCCTGTACCTTGCCTTTTTCTATTGGCCGGTGAACTTTCGTCAGCAATGTCGTGCCGCCAACGAAACAGAAATTCCACCCAAGTCCCAGCGCGATCAGGGCAACAGAAAAGTTGGCGATTTCGATGCCTGACAGTGCCGCGATGAAAGCAACCGCAAAGAAGGCATGACCGGCAAGTAAAATAGGCAGTATGCCAAAACGCATGATGAGGTTGCCGGTAAACAAGCTCGGCAAATACATCGCTATCACATGGGCAGATATGACTTTTGTGCTTGTGCCGCTGGAAAAGCCACAGAAATCCACCATGGCGATTGGCGTTGCCGTCATGACAAAAACCATCATGGCGTATCCAAGCCCGCCATTTACAACTGCTGTTATGAACGCCGGTTGTCTGGCTATGACAGGCAGAGGCCGCGGCGCTTCTTCGCTAGTCACAGACGGACTTCCGGTTTCGGCTATGGGCTCTGTCGTTTTTTTCAGAAGCGACAGCGGTAACAGGATCAGTACGCTCATCACAGCCGAAAACACGAAAGCCCCGGCAAATGTATAGGGCAGGAAAAGTGTATTAAAAAACTCGTTGCCATAGGGCGTGAAAAGAGCGGCGAAAATGCCACCAATCAAGACCAGCGAGATTGCTCTGGGGGCACGAGACGGCGGCACACTTTCACCCGCCGCAAATCGGAAATAAGCCGCACTTGCCTGGAAAGGCCCGATAAATGCGGATGCTGCACAGAACAAAACAAAGCTTTCGAAATAGATGCCGAGCGCAGCAACCAGGGCACCGACTATGCCACTGAACGCACAAAGAAGGAAAACTTTCTGGCGCGTGTATTTTTGCATCAGAACGGACAATGGCCCTGTAGAAAGCGCCACAAAAACCATGGTCAGTGAAATTGGCAGGGTCGCAAATGCGCGGTCGCTGGCAATCATGGTTCCTGCCAGACCTGCAAACGCGATATACGTCATGCTGGTCGCCGAAAAGCATGCCTGCGCCAGCATAAGATACAGAACGTTCAGGTTGCTGTTTTTGATGCCGCTCGGGGACACGCCTGTTCCAATCAGTTATCTGTTCAGCGCTGATGTAACACGCCGGCGTACCAAAATCGCATGCAAAATACGGCAGACAGATGAAAATTGAGTGATGTGAAATTTATCAGGCGGACTCTTGTTCCACCTTCACTCTTGCCTTGGGAATATTGATGGTGAACTGGGTTCCCGAAATTGTATCGCTATCGACAGCTATGGTGCCGCCATGCATATCCACAAATGCCTTGACGAGCGAGAGGCCCAGTCCCGTGCCTTCATGATTGCGGCTGAGTGCAGTGGAAGACCTGACAAACGGCGAAAAGATGATTCCCTGTTCTTCCACCGGAATACCGATCCCGCTGTCTTTCACGCAAATCTGCATGCCACCTTCATCGTTCATACGAGCCGAAAGCACCACATTCTCAGATCCAACAGGCGTGAATTTGACCGCGTTGGTCAACAGATTGAGGACAGATTGTTTCAGGCGCAGGCGGTCACCATACAAGAGCGGCAGGGTTTCCGGAATCTCGAGTGAAATACCGATGCTTTTTTGCGAAGCCTGCCCGGCGATCAGAGCCTGGCTCTCGCGCAGCATACGCGGCACATCGACATATTCCTCTTCCATCTGGAACTGACCGGCTTCAATTTTAGCAAGGTCAAGCACTTCTCCGAGAACATCGGACAGGTGTTCGCTTGAAGACCGGATATCCTTCAGATATTCGCGGTATTTATCGTGACCTATCGGGCCGAACATCTGATCCGACATGATGCTGGAAAAACCGATGATGGCATTGAGCGGCGTGCGAAGTTCGTGGCTTACATTCGCCAGGAAAACACTTTTGGCGCGGTTGGCTGCTTCTGCCTGTTCCTTGGTCATGATCAGTTCGACTGAGGTCTTGCGAGCCCGCTCTACTTCCTGTTCCAGTTCCCAGGACCGCTTGCGCAGCGTTTCTTCCGATGATGAAAGAGCCTTGTTGGTTGAGCGCAAGTTATCCAGAAGAACCTGTACAGCATCAAATGACAGGTTGATCTGGCGAGCCAGCATGCCAACTTCATCTTTGGCATGACGGCGATGAACATTGATACGCTGTTCTCCGGGATGTTCGGGGTCAATGCCGGAAACTTCGTCCACAACCTGCGTAAGCGGCTTGGTCAGGCCCTGATGAAAAGCAAAATAGAGCAACATCACCAACAGCAGGTTTCGAACAAGACCTGATAGAAACGTTGTGGTTGCGCGGGCGAAAAACGGTTGCAACCCAACGGCGCGGTCGATGACAACACGCAGGCTACCAGGGCGTTCCGCCATGGTATCAGGCAAATTAAGCTGGTGACGATGTGTTGACATGTCTTCAATAAAGACACGTGCATAATTGACACTGGCTGAACTGAAAGCACTGGTGTCCCGACTGCTGCCAGCCAGAACAGACCCCAAGTCATCCAGAATTGCCGCTTCCGCCACATAGTCATAGACCATAAGGCCGGAAACCACTTCCTGCGCTAGCTCGCTATCAAGGATCAGAACTGCACGAGTCGCAGCATTTTCGGCAACCTGGAGGCTTTCCTGAACCTTTCGGTCGAGAACGCCGCCTTCCTCAAGGTAATCCAGATACACCTGACCCGCAGACAGAACAAAACCCACAGCAAAGGCGATGATCACCGCCGTTCGCGCCAGTTTAAAAGATATCTTGTCGTTCCAGTTCAGCTGCAAGGAGCCATCCCTAAACTTATCACTGTTCCAGCGAATAAACGTCAGGAAGAATAAAATTTCTGTTAATCTTAACCATATTTTCCTGAAAACGACTCATTTTTTGCACGCAAGACACGAATAACATTGAAAATTGCTAGCAAAAATATGCTTTTCGCCCACTAATCGTGTCACCAAATACCTGTATTTTTCATGGAGACCCATGGCTCGGCAGGAGGTAGTGCATCGCCTTTTTGCAATAATTCAATAGAAATATTGTCCGGGCTGCGGATAAACGCCATGTGGCCGTCGCGGGGCGGCCTGTTAATGATCACGCCTTTTTCCATAAGGGACGCGCAAAGTGCGTAAATGTCATCCACTGCATAGGCGAGGTGACCGAAATTTCGGCCCTCTCCCAAACTTTCCGGCTCCCAGTTGTACGTCAGCTCCACCTGCGCATCCTCGTCACCAGGGGCAGCAAGAAACACCAGCGTGAACTTGCCTGCCGGCACATCCTTGCGGCCAACCTCGCGCAACCCGAGCTTGTTACAATAGAAATCCAGAGAAGCCTCAAGGTCTGCAACACGTACCATTGTATGTAGATATTTCACTGGTCATTCTCCTTGCTGGGACAGCCGACTATACGGCAAATACAGCAGACATCAGTTTTTCGAGATACTCTTTGTCTACATCATCGAATGCAGAAAACTCGGTTGAGTCAATATCCAGAACCGCGATCAACTGCTTGTCATGGTCAAACACCGGTACAACAATCTCCGAATTGGTGCGACTGTCGCAGGCAATGTGGTTGGCGATAGCATGAACATCTTCGACAACCTGCGTCTGCCCGCTTTTGGCTGCTTCGCCGCAAACCCCGCGGCCAAATTCAATTCTCAGACAGCCAAGTGTTCCCTGATAAGGCCCGACAACCAGTTCCCTTGGCTTCAATGGGTCAACGATATAGAACCCGGTCCAGAAAAACCTTCCGGCGAACACATCAGACAACAGGCACGATACTGTCGCCATTCTCGCTATGGTATTTTCTTCGCCGTCCAGAACCGCGAGTACCTGCTGATGCAGTGTTTCGTATGTTTCCTGTTTAGTCATCCAGTGTGTCCATCAGTTTGCCTAGTGCTTCACCACGCAAGGAAAAATGGGTGACCCCTGTTTCGCGGCCCGCTCCCAGATGATCATAGAACCCCAACGCGACATCGTTGTTATCCAGTGCGGACCACTCCAATCGATCAAAGCGCTTCGCTATGGTTTCGCCCGCCAAAAAGGCCAGCAGTTTTTTCCCGGTGCCGCCGCCCCGAAATTTGGGGCGAACCAGCATGTCTTCGATGTAAAAATAACGTGTCCCGCGAAAGCTTGAGAAACGTTCTGCAACAATTGCATAAGCGGCAACCGACGTTCCGACGTAACCGATATAAGCTGTCGCAAGAGCCCTGTCGCCAAACAGCAGCGATTTCAGAGTATCCGGAGAAATTGTTGCCAGTTCAGGTCTGCCTTCATGTTCCGCCAACTCTCCAATAAATTCCACCAGAACGGATACATCACCCTGGTTCGCGGTGCGCACCGAAAATTCATTTTCGTCCAAATCTATAGGCATACGCGGGCACCATGCTGTTTGGTTGTATTGCGTCAACAGGGACACTGGTTTTAACGGGAATAAGCCACTACACTTAATGACCTTAATTCACAAGCTTGACAAGTCATGGCCAATCACAAAGCATCCGACATAAATGACCAGTTTCAACACCAGTTAGGATTCAACATGCTTCACAAGATACTTATAGGCTTCATGTTCATCGCAGTTTCCAGCGTCGTGCAAGCAGCAGACCCGCAGCCTGTTCCGAAACAGATAGACGCAACAGGCTTCCGTGACGTACTGGCAGAAACTGGCGATGTCTATATCAGCGGCCAACCCACAATTGAAGGCCTTGAGCGAATGGCAAAATCAGGCGTCAAAACAATCGTAAGCTTCCGCACACCCCGCGAGATGAACAACCGCGAGATCGTGCCTTTTGACGAAGCGGCGAAGGCCGAAGAACTGGGCATGAATTATGTCAATATTCCGCTGGGCGGCGATGACCACCCTTATTCACCTGAAGCACTTGCCGCTTTTGCCAAAGTTATGGAAGACGCCAGCGGGAAAACGCTGGTACATTGCACGGTGGGCTGGCGCGCAAGCCACGCCTGGGCAGCCTACCTCGTAAAATACAAAGGCATGGATATCAATGAAGCAGCTGTACATGGTCGCGCGGCCAACATGGGCGTTCCGCCGATGGAAGCGCTATTGGGCGGCGATGTAAAATACAGCCTGCCTGAAGACTAACCCGGTCAAACCGGGACTAGCTATTGTGGCCTGCTGCCATTGATGCCTCGAGTGCAGAAAGGCAGCGGTCTACACTTTCAGGACGGGCGCTGTTTCCCATCAGGCCAATGCGCCAGATTTTACCTGCCAATGGCCCAAGGCCTGCACCGATCTCAATACCATGATCATTAAGCATACGGCCGCGCACCGCAGCTTCGTCAACTCCGTCCGGAATTGTTACGGCATTCAGTTGCGGCAGGCGAACTGCTTCATCAACAAACATGGAAAGCCCCATATCCGCAAGGCCGGACACTAACATATCGTGCGATACACGGTGGCGTTCCCATGTTGCCTCCAGACCTTCTTCAAACAGCATCACTAGTGATTCATGCAGTCCATAAAGGGCATTCACCGGGGCAGTATGGTGATAGCTTCGGCCACCATCGCCCTCCCAGTAATCCATAACCAGCGACAAATCGAGAAACCAGCTTCTCACCATTGACGTACGGTTTCTGATTTTTTCCAGCGCCGCTTCCGAAAAAGATACCGGTGAAAGACCAGGGGTGCAGGACAGGCATTTTTGCGAACCTGAATAGATCGCGTCAACGCCCCATTCGTCGACCCGAACGGGAATGCCGCCAAGGCTGGTGACAGCATCAACAATAGACAGACAGCCATACTTTTGGGCAAGAGCACAGAGCGCCTCGGCGTCCGCACAAACACCTGTTGAGGTTTCCGCGTGAACAAACGCCAGTATTTTGGCATCCGGGTTTTGCTTAAGAACATCTTCAACGGCGCTTATATCGGGTGCCGTGCCCCAGTCGAACTCGACCATAACCGGGTCGCCCCCGGAGCGAAGGACGTTCTGACGCATGCGCTCGCCAAAAACACCGTTTTTGACAACAACGACCTTGTCACCCTCTTCAACAAGATTGACAAAACATGTTTCCATACCAGCGGAACCCGGTGCAGAAACAGGGTATGTCAGGGAGTTTTCTGTTTGAAAAAGATCTTTTAATCCAGTTTTAATTTCCTCCATCAGACCTTGAAAATCAGGGTCGAGATGGCCGAGAGTTGGCCGCGCCATCGCATCCAGAATGCGCTGGTGAACGTCGGAAGGGCCTGGGCCCATAAGCAAGCGTTTTTCCGGATGAAATGACTGCACAGCAACCTCCTGAAGGCAAAATTTACATGGACCCTGATGTAAACCACATCGTGTCAAAGTAAAGACCAAATCAGAGTAAAGGCCCGCTGTTTCAGTCAGGCAACCCGCTTACGTCAGACAAAAGCTGCTGAACCAGAATCTGCTGATAATATCCCTCCGCAATGGTCTCTGCTTCTTTAAGGAAACCTAGCATTTCGGCCTTTTCCTTTCGCGGATATGTTGCACACCCATCGAAGTGGCCGGTCAACACATAATGCGGAAACCCCACGAGGCCTGCAAAACGCCCGGCTTCAGCAGACCGCCTAACCAGTTCACCGCCATAGCAAGGTTGTTTTGGCTCGCCGTCCCAACCGGATATGCGGATATAGCCAATGACGAATAGAGATTGCGGGTACCCTGCATTCAGTGCTTTGTCCCGGTAGGGCTGTCCCTCCAGGTGTTGACCTGAATAACCGTAAGCGCGCGCAAGCTGATAATTCAGCCGCGGGTTTTCAGGGTCACTTTCAAGAGCGCGGTGACAAGCAGCTATGGCAGCAGGTTTATCCATCGCTGCCTGCGAAACACCTTCAGCAACCTTTTCGGGGTCGTTTGGGTGTCCGGCGAGCAAATCACACTGTGTGATATCCCGCGAATAGTCACCGCGATCATATACACCAATGGAGCCAAATGGATCGTCGTCTGCCCCCACAGCTACGGCAGTCAACATCAATGCAAGCGCAAAACCAATCAACTTCATCTTCAGCCTCCCCTCTGTTGATGTCACAGGTTAGTTGTTTGATGGTATTCCCGGGATGACCCATGTCATGTGCCTTCCTCAAATGCTGAAGCATGCAAAATTAACAAAAGTCAAACCACAGGCTGCTTTCAGAGCCTAGTGTCTGCGTATAGCTAGGGAAAGCCAAATGCCAGTACTGGAAAGTCTGACCATCATATGGATTGGCGTGCTGCTTGCGCACTTTATGGCGAAAGCAACGCGGCTTACGCCTGTTTTATTTTACCTCTTCATGGGAGCCGTGTTCGTTAACGCCGGTGTTTTGCCCGAAGAACCCAATGAATTCATTCGAGGGTTCGCAGAGGTCGGCATCATCCTGATCATGTTCTCGCTCGGGTTCGAGGAAAGCACCTCAAACTTTATGGCCGGGGTAAAACGCAGTTGGGGCATTGCGCTTTTTGGTGGTCTGGCACCGTTTCTGACGGCCTATTCGGTTTCCTACTATTTCTGGAATGACTTCAACATGTCGCTGGTAATCGGTTTGGCGATGACAGCTACAGCGGTTTCTTTGACCCTGGTTTCCTTGAAAAGCGAAGGACTAAGTAAAAGCAAGGCGGCCACGGGCATCATGACATCAGCGGTTCTGGATGATATTGCGTCGCTTGCACTGGTTGCCATCATCATTCCTATTGCAACCGGGCAAGCCAATATCGACATTTCCAGCGTCGGCATGATCATGCTGAAAGCTATGGGTTTCTTTATCCTGGTAGCGGTACTGTCCAGTTGGGTTTTGCCAACAGAATCCAGAGGTCCCCTCCATTTTGTACCGGGGCTTGGCAGGTTTGGTGCCGCTCATGTATTTTCAATGACCCGGGGCCAAAGGACACTGGTCATCCTGATTTTTGTTATGTTGGTCGCCATTGGTTCGCATATGCTGGGGCTGCATCCGGCAGTTGGGGCTTATATGGCTGGCCTGATCCTGCGTGAAGAATACTTCAACGAAGGGCCAGCAACCATAGCCGGCGATATTGATGAAGAAGCGCCTGAAGACTTCAATGGCATCAAAAGACTGGTCGATAACGTCGCTTTCGTATGGATTGGTCCGGTATTCTTTGTGGTGCTGGGTGCGAAAATCATCTTCGATTGGGATTTACTGGTTTCAGTTCTTCCTCATATTTTTGTACTGACGGTTACCTTGATGACGGCTCAGATTGTTTCGGCAAGTGTTGCAGCCCGCTACACAGGCGGATTCAATTTCCATGAAAGCCTGATGATCGGTTTCGGCATGCTCGGGCGAGCTGAACTGGCGTTTGTGGTTCTGGATATTGCCTATGTTCAAAACGACGTTCTGTCAGACGCCGCTTTCTATACGTTGATGATAACGGCTTTTTTCCTCAATCTTGCGGTCCCCGTCAGCATCAAGCTTTGGAAACCGCATTTTGTACGCAACGTCCCATAGGTCTTGAATTCCGAAAACACGCCCCAACATCTGGTAAATGTCTTTCATCAGCGACAACCTCTACTGGATTCTTCCTGGCCTGTGCCTGGTCGAATTTGCGGTTTTGATGTGGCAAAGCCCGAACAAAAAAAATGGCCCGTAAACTCCTGTGTTCGAAATCGAACATTTGGCTGTTCGAAATCGAACAATTTCCGCTGGGAGTTTTGACTAAGGTCCTAAGATATAGCGATTTTATGGAAGACCCTCCGTGGCACGCTACTTGCTGATATTTCTCTTGCGACAGCAAAATGGAGAAAGACCATGTTCAGCGAATACATCAAATCCGCAATAAGAAATGTAGCAAGACGAAAACTGTTTGGCCTGATCAGCGTGTTGGGGTTGGGTACCGGCATTGCAGTAGCGACGATGATCGGCATATTTCTGCGCTATGAAAGCAGTTTTGATACCATGCACCCCAACCATGAACGGGTCTACCGTCTGAATTGGGTCAATGTTGGTACTGGCGCTCATTTCGCGACATTCTTCAACACGATTTCTCCTCGTCTGGCCGAAAGGTTTCCCGCAGATATCGAAGCCGTCACCCGTATTGCTCCGAGCCAGGAACTGCTAACAGTGGGCGATAGAAGTCAGTATGAGACTGTCACTTTTATCGACCCCAACTTCTTTGAGTTTTTCAGTTATCCAAACATCGAAGGCAACGCAAAAACTGCCATTCAGGAAGCGCGAAACGCTGTCCTGACAAGAGCCGCTGCAACCAGGTTTTTTGGCGAAAGCGATGCAGTGGGAAAAACCTTCACGCTGGACGGAACCGAAGATTTCACAGTAGCCGCCGTAGTGGCAAACAACCCGGCAAACAGTCATCATACATCCAACATCTTCATCAACATGGAACTAGTTCCGCTCATATGGGGCTGGCCTGACATGTGGGAAAACACTGGCTCGGATCAGCTGTATCACTATGCGAGGCTGGCACCTCGTACGGACCCCGACGTTCTGGCGGCCACCGCTGCAGAATATATTGTTCAGGAGATCTTTGATACTGACGAGCAATGGTTACGTGTGCCGTTCCAGCCTCTGGCAAAAATCCATTTCAATACCGAGCTGCAAAACGAAATGGCCTCGCGCGACACGATCACGGGCGTTGTCAAAACGCCCCGACGTGAAAACGACCTTTTTATCTTCGTGATTGTAGGGATTTTAACTCTTTCTATCGCGGCGTTCAACTTCATGAACCTGCAAATCGTGCAGATTTCAAACCGTCTGCGCGAAGTTGGCGTTCGCAAAATACTGGGTGCTTCCCGCCGTCAGGTCATCACGCAGTTCATGGTCGAGACAGTTCTGCTTTCTATCCTGGCAATGTTCGTTGGTATGGCACTGGCAGAACTAAGCCTGCCATTTTTTGGCAACCTCGTTGGTGCTGAATTACCCGCAGGTATGGTGTTCACCCCCGAAGTTTTCATTGTTCTGGCGACTGTCACGGTTTTTGTCACAGTCTTGGCGGGCGTTTACCCGGCCAGAGTTGCAGCAGGTTTGATACCTGCGCTTGCGATACAGGGTGAGGTCGCCAAAAACATCGGCCCAGCGAAAGTTCGCACCGGCCTCGTGCTGTTGCAGTTTTCAATGGCAACGGGCCTCATCATCGCAAGCGGTGTCATTGGCAGTCAGATAAATTTTGCCAGTTCCAAACCGCTGGGTTTCGACGCCACAGGCGTGGTTTCACTGTTCTCTTCAACCTCAATTGCCCGTACCCACTATCCTGCCATGAAAACGCAATTGGAACAGCACCCGGCAATTGAACAGGTTTCGTTTGCCAATATTGTACCCTCACAGGACCTGCACAACGGGTTCAGCTATGGCACAGACCCCGACGATCCATCAGCTATACTGAGCACGCGCGCGGTTAATATGGGTTATGGTGCATTCGAAATTCTGGGCATGGAGATAGTTGCAGGGAGAGGGTTCAGCGAGGAATTCCCTGCCGATGAAGCGCCTAAATTTGTACCGGAACTGGCACAAGAGAGCGCTGGCCTTATCCTGAACGAAACTGCGGCTCGAAAAGCAGGCTGGACAAATCCCGAAGACGCTATTGGTAAGCAACTTGTGTCATCGTTCACACGCGGCGGCGTGACTTATCGATATGACTATACAGTGGTCGGGGTTGCCAAAGACGCCCATTACCGGTCGATCCGTTCAACAATCTCTCCGATTTCCTATATGCTGCGGAACGAGAACCGGCAAATGCTCATCAAAATTGATACGACGCGGCAGGCAGAGGCTTTGGCAGCAATTGATGCCATCTGGCAATCCAACGTGCCTGACACACCCATCCGGCGGTCACTGATCGCCGATGACTATGAAGCATTCTACGCCAGTGAAAACCGTACATTTACCCTGATAATAGGTTTTGCTGCCATTGCTGTCGTGATTGCTTGTCTGGGGCTGTATGGGCTGACGTCATACCTTGTAGAGCGCCGGGTGAAAGAAGTCGGCATTCGCAAAGTGCTTGGGGCCACAGTGGCCCAGATCGTCACTCTTCTGTCCTGGGACTACACAAAGTTGGTTATCATCGCCAGCCTTGTGATCTGGCCGCTTGTCTGGTGGTTGATGGGAGACTGGCTCTCAAGTTTCGCTTACAGGGCGGATCTGGAGCTTTCCCTGTTTGCGCTCGCCAGCCTTGTGATCCTCTCTCTTGCCGCCATAACAACGTCAATGCGAACTCTGGTTGCGGCGCGGGCAAACCCGATCCATGCCCTCCGAACAGAGTAAACGGGGCTAAAGAACAAACCCTCGGCCATGCTGTAGAGCTGGCCGGGGCTTCGAGCCGCTTTCAAAGAAGTCATTGGCACCGAAAGCATGATGGTGCAAAGTTACCTGCAATGAAGCAAGCGTTGTCCTCGAACGCTTCAATAAAATTTGCGGGATCAAGCATGTGATTAACTGTCTGAAAAACCTAACCGGACCCACCATCGCCGTATTTCTTGCCCGTACAATGCTTGGTCTGGTTTTCTTCATGGCAGGCTGGTGGAAGGTTTTCACGCTGACACCTGTTGTGCATGCGCAAAATTTCTTTGTCGATGGCTTCAAAGACCACTGGATACCGGAATGGCTTTTGTGGGCATTGGGTGTCACGATACCGCCGTTTGAACTGCTGGCAGGCCTGATGCTGTTGATTGGATTGTGGACCCGGCTATTTGCAAGCATGACGGGTCTTTTGCTGTTACTGACCACGTATGGCCATGCCTTGCAGCAGCCGCTTTTCGACATTGACGGACACACATTTACGAGACTGGCGCTGGTCATCTTTGTTTTGATGGCATGTGAAAACCATGACCGACTGAGCCTCGACGCGTGGCGCTCAAAAAAAGAGGTTGCTGAATAATGTCGCAAACAATTCTCGATCATTTCTACATTAATGGCAGTTGGCAACCCGCCGAGACCGACACGGTTCAGGATATAATAAATCCGGCGAATGGCGAGACCATTGGCAGGGTTTCTCTCGGTGGACAGAATGACGTGGACAAAGCGGTTGCAGCAGCTAGCACAGCCTTTCAATCCTTCAGGAAAACCAGTGTAGACGAGCGCCTGGCTCTCTTGAACAGCATGCTGGATATCTACCGGGCACGCTATGATGATTTTGTGTTGGCCATCACTCACGAGATGGGGGCTCCCATCAGCCTCTCCCGGGATGCCCAGGCTTACTGCGGCATCGAGCACCTGGAAGCCACCATAAAGGCTGTAGAGAACTTCGATTTTGTAGAATCTCATGAAAATTACGCCCTGAGGCACGAGCCGATCGGTGTGTGCGGTCTGATAACACCCTGGAACTGGCCGATTAACCAGATCGTTTGCAAGGTGGCCCCTGCCCTCGCAGCGGGTTGCACCATGGTTCTGAAACCAAGTGAATATGCGGCGCTGTCCGCGCAACTGTTTGCAGAGGTTATTGATGCGGCTGGCGTACCTGCAGGTGTATTCAATATGGTATTTGGTGACGGTGTCAGCGTGGGCGCGCCGCTTTCAAGCCATCCAGATGTTGACATGGTTTCCTTTACGGGCTCCACCGCCGCAGGAATCGCGGTTGCGCAGGCCGCAGCCCCGACAGTCAAGCGTGTAGCGCAGGAACTGGGGGGCAAGTCCCCGATTGTCGTTGCCGACGATGTGAACCTTGAACAAGTCATCCCGGAATGTGTCTCGCTCTGCATGGACAATACCGGGCAATCCTGCAACGCCGGGACACGGCTGATTGTGCCTGCCCACCTGCACGACCGGATTGTCGAACTCGCGGTTGCTGCGGCCGAGAGTTATGCTGTTGGTGACCCGATGAATGAAGACACCCAAATTGGGCCGCTTGCCAACGTTCGCCAGTTCGAGAAGGTAACCAGCCTTTTGAAGCAGGCTGAAAAAGAAGGCCTCAACCCTGCAACCCGGCAGATCGGAAGTGAAAAAGAACTGGAGAACGGTTTTTTTGTTGCACCAACCATTTTCGCAGGCTTGAAAAACGATCAGTTGATCGCGCGCGAAGAAGTGTTTGGCCCGGTACTGGCTATTTTACCCTACCAGACAATTGATGAAGCGATATCTATTGCCAATGACACCCCTTACGGGCTCTCCGCTTATGTTTATGCGGCGGATGAAGCGCTAGCCGCACAACTGGCAGGTGATATGCGTGCAGGCATGGTACATGTAAACGGGGCACCGCTCTCGCCGGACGCGCCATTCGGCGGCTACAAACAGTCTGGCAATGGGCGCGAGTGGGGCCGCTATGGCCTTCATGAATTTCTCGAAGTAAAAGCGGTTATGGCAACCACGAAAGACAGTACAGAATAATGGACAAGAAAAAACTTGAAGAGTTGCGCGCGCAGTATCTTGATGCCGGTGCAAACGATCATCAAACAGAGAAGTTTAAGTCGTTGGCTGACAAAATTGTTGGCGACAAACGAGATGGCACAAGGCCCAAACCCTATAGCGGAATTTCAACTTTTCTTGATATGCCGCAGGCTGACACTTTCGAAGGCCTTGACATCGCAATCATTGGTGTACCGATGGACCTTGCGGTGTCCAACCGGGCTGGCGCTCGTCTTGGGCCCCGGGCGGTGCGAGCCGTCGAGCGCATAGGCCCCTACAATCACATGACCGGCATTGTACCCGGGGCAGAATGCAAAGTCGCAGATGTTGGAGATGTCCAGTTTCGCACAAGATACAGCCTTGAAGACAGTATCGAGGATATCGAAGCCTACTACAGGAAGGTCAAAGCCGCAGGCGTACTGCCACTTTCGGTGGGCGGTGACCACTCCATAACTCACCCGATCCTGCGCGCGCTTGGTGCTGATGAGCCTGTTGCTCTTGTTCACATTGACGCGCACTGCGACACGGCGGGCACTTATGAAGGCTCGAAGTTTCATCATGGTGGCCCGTTTCGCATGGCTGTCCTGGATGGAGTTCTCGACCCGGAGAAAACCATCCAGATTGGTATCCGCGGCGCCAGCGAAACGATTTGGGAATTCAGCTACACATCGGGCATGACAGTCGTTCATATCGAAGACGTGATGGAAATGGGCATCCCCGCACTTATCCGGAAAACCCGTGATCTGATTGGTGACATGCCGGTCTATGTATCCATAGATGTCGATGGATTTGATCCCGCGTACGCGCCCGGCACCGGCACACCGGAAGCAGGCGGCATGACCCCACGTGAGGGTTTTCAGCTCCTGCGTGGTCTTATGGGGATGAACATTATAGGTGCTGATATGGTGGAAGTTGCTCCCATGTATGACCCGACCAGCAACACCGCTCAGCTGGGTGCTCAGTTGTTATTTGAGGAATTGTGTTTGTTGGCACAAGCCCACAAGGACAGGCAACCAATCTGATACCGGCGCACAATCTACTGGAATTTGTTCCATGGGCACTTAGTATGGGTCCCCGAACATCCAGGGATTAAGCGTATGATATTAGCTCGTTGGTCATTTTCCTTTTTGGCGATAGTCCTGCTTGCAGGGTGCGGCAAGCTCGGCCCCAATTACATTGAAAAAAGCCGTGGCAGTTACATTGATGTCATTGCACAAACGGACCGCGAAGAGTTGCTGTCCAATCTCGTGCGCCTGCGCCACTCCGAAGCACCGGTGTTCGTGCAAATCGATAGTATTACCGCCTCGCCTGATCTCGGGTTTCGTCTGGGCGCAGAGGTCACTTTGGACAGTAGCGTTGTATCCAGTGGCAAGCTAACGCCGAGCCTTACCTATACCGAGCAACCAACAATCGTTTTCAAACCTTTACTGGGACGTGAATTTTCCAAAGAGCTTTTGCTTCCCATAAGCCTGATGCCGATATTCATTCTTCTGGAGAACGGCTGGTCAATCGATGCTGTATTGTTACCGCTGGCACGCTCAATCAACGGCATTAGAAATTATGATCAGCAGTTCGATCAGTCGGCATCGTTCGTGAAAGAATACCGCGACTTCACCGCAGCTGTTGTTGCGTTGGGGGAGCTGCACCGGGCGGGCCATGTTTCAATCGGAACCGAAGGCACAGGGGACGCACCCTCTGCCCTTATAATGGTCTTGAACGATGCAGCCAGGCTTACGGCCTCCTGGCGACTTGCCAGTGGCGTTTTTGGCCTCGACCCCAATGCTTCGGAAATTCGCGTGGGCATGGGGTTAACCGGCAACAAGACAACACTGGCCCTGGAAACGCGCCCGCTGATGGGAACCATGCGTTATCTGTCATCTTTCATTGAAGAATCAAGCCTGAAACCGGCAATCCAGGACCGTTCTGTCCATGACCGGTTGGGATTTACCGTTAGCACCAGCGCTCAGGTTCCTGAAGGGGCAATTGTTGCGATTGAGCACCGAGAAAACTGGTTTTCCATTGACGCAAACGACACCCGGTCCAAGGAGATATTCATGATGCTGCGTATTCTGTTCAACCTGCAGGCGCAGCAAAGTTCCAGTTCATCAGGTGTCGCGCTTACTCTTCCGGTACGCTAGTATCAGAGCGAGTATCTGGTTGATTAGCTGGGCTCATACAGCCAGCGAACCATTCGTTTATTTTGCCGCAAGCATTGAGCTGATAAACATGCGCATGTCAGACGCAAGCTGTTCAAATGCAGGTTCGTAAAGATACATCATATGGCCTGCTTCATAATAGGTCATCGTAACCCGAGACAGATCAATCCCGTGCCTAGCAAGCGTAAACTCCGCATCGAAAAATGGCGTGACCAGATCATAATAACCTGATGCGACCATCACTTTAAGCGCAGGGTTGCGGGCCATCGCATCTGCCAGTTTTGGTGCGGTATTGACATAAGCTGGCTCATTGTAACCTTCACTGCGGTCGTAAACCCAATTGTCGCCAACTTCAGGGCCGGACGAATAATAGGGCCGTTCCAGCGCGACATCCAGATCGGCTTTCATGAATTGGCGAAATGCTGACGAGTAAGCCGCACTGATGGCCGCTGATGCTGCATCAAATCTGGCGTTCTCTGCAATCGTATCAAGCCCTTGGGCACGGTACCGTCCATCCAGGCGGCCAATGATGGCGCCGTCAGACCGCAACAACTCTTTGACAAAACGGCCGGTCAGAATACGCAGGTTGGCACGACGAATGTAGGTCTCATCAATTCCCGTATATCGCGAAATTTTTGTGGCGATGTCGTTGAATGTTTCCGGTGCGAGCGTGCTGCCACTAAAAAGCGCAGGCAGATATTCATTCATCGTGAAGGCGCGCACTTCCTCCAGAAATACTTCAAGGCTCTCCGGCTTGTTCTGCAGCTTGTCATGGTACCATGCTGTAGCCGCCAAACTTGGCAGATATGTCGCGTAAGCGATGAAATTGTCATGCGCTGGTGTGCTACCGGTATAGTCCATTGCCTGACTAATCATCATAACACCGCTAACCCGAATAGGTTCCGGGCCATCCTGAAGATAAGGCAACATGGCAGCAGCCCGTGTCGTGCCATAGCTTTCGCCGGCAATGAAAACCGGTGCGTTCCAACGGCTATTTGTACGTATCCATTCGCGAACAATCTGCGCAACAGATCGTGCGTCTTCCTCAAGGCCATAAACGTCTTTTGCTTCGCCGACACCTGCAAGGCGGCTGAAACCTGTACCTATCGGATCAATGAACACAAGATCCGTCACATCAAGAAGTGCCTGCGGATTGTCTTCAATGCCATAAGGGGGTAGTCCGGCATCTTCCGCATTGCTTGGGACCCGAACGCGTTTTGGACCCATTATTCCCATATGAAGCCATGTCGACGCAGAGCCGGGACCGCCATTGAAAATGAAAGTAACAGGTCGCTCAGCATCCCGCTGATCAGCGACATAGGAGAAAGTTACAGCTTCAGCGTAGACTTCCTCATCATTGTTTTTCAGCAGATAGTTTTCAACGACAGCCCGAAAGTCAACGCGTTCGCCGGCAAAAGTACCCCGATGCTCGGTGACGATCTTAAACCTTTCAGAAACTGGTTTGGTGTCTTCCTCGGCATTCGCGCCAACTGCTGAAAACACGTGAGCCAGCAGTAGCGTTGTCATTAGAAAAATTTTCGAAGTCTTCACCGTCGTCTCCCCCGTGGAATTTCCGCAAGTTTAACCGTGGCAATAAATTGCGCAAGGTGAAGCACGCTGAATTCCGGTCATCAATCAGCGGAAGAGAAACATATGTCTGTTTTCAGACATGCCCGGCTTGAACACGTCGTGTTATGGTAATCGCATTGATGGACAAAACGCGAGAATACGCCAGTGTCCACAGGCAAAACAGACTTGAACGGTAACCATGAGCCCAATTGGCCAGACAGCAAATGCACTGAGAACAGCGAAGTTTATGCCTTATTGGCTGGACGATGCAAAAAAACCTGTGGCTGAACCGGCACTGCAAGGTGATACAGAGTGTGATTTGCTCGTCGTTGGTGGCGGGTTTTGCGGTCTGTGGGCTGCACTTCAGGCTAAAGAGGCTGAACCTGAACGCAGTGTCATGTTGATTGAGGCATGTGAAATTGCAAACGGTGCAACTGGGCGCCCCGCGGCGATCCTGTCCACTTCGGTGATGCACGGTATCGATAATACGGTTCGGATGTTCCCCGATGAAGTTGCGACACTTGAGCAGCTTGGCATGGACAATATGGATGGTTTCGAAGCCACCATCAAACGATACAAAATTGACTGCGATCTGGAATGGGGTGGTGAATTGACGGTTGCTGTGGGTTCAGAGGAATTGCCTCAACTGCTGCACGAGAAAGCTCTGTTCGATAAATACGGGCATGAAACACAGCTGCTGGACCGCGAACAACTGCAGCAGGAAATCTCGTCGCCTCTGTTCGACGGTGGCCTGATGATCAGGAAACAAAGCGGCACTGTTCATCCCGGGAAACTAGCCTGGGGGCTGAAACGTGCGGTTCTGGAGCTGGGCGTCTCCCTCTATGAGAACACGCCGCTTCTCAAAACTGAAAAAACCGTCACCGGGGTTGATGTTAACGTGCTGGGCGGGACGATAAAATCCCGCAAGGTGCTCTTATGTACAAATGCTTTTGCCGCAGGGCACAAGAAAATACGGCGTAAAGTGGTTGCTATTCGGGATCGCATTGTGGTCACAGAACCACTCTCCGATGCGCAGATGGCAAAGGTGGGCTGGAAAAGCCGTTGCGGCATCTATGATACACGAACCCAGTTGAACTATATGCGCCTGACAGCGGACAATCGCATCCTTTTTGGCGGCAGGCTTGGCTACTATTTTGGTGATGCCACAGACCCTGAAGCAGACAAGCAGGCAAAACCATTTGAGCCTCTGGTTGAGAATTTTTTCAAAACCTTCCCTCACCTTGACGGAGTGAAGATCGATTACGCATGGTCGGGCCCTATCGGCCTGACCACACGGATGGCTGTTCACTATCAGAGTTATCATGACGGCGACATGGTGTTTGCTGGCGGCTACTCGGGTTTTGGTGTTACCGCCACACGCTTCGGTGCCCGTGTTGGCCTTGATATCCTTGATGACAAAGACACACCTGAGCGCAAACTCACATTTGCAAAAACACAACCCGGGTATGTACCAGGGGAGCCTTTCAGATGGCTGGGTTTCAAAATCACGATGTATGCGCTGGATACCATGGATGCCAAGGGCGGCTGGCGGAAGTTGTGGGTTAAAATGGTGGAGAAAATGGGCTTTCCAATCACCATGCACTAGCGCTGTAAATTAGAGATGCGTTGACCGGCAAGACCTAGGGGCAACGCCATTAAATTCAGGATCGCAGGGGAGAAAACATGACTATCAAACAAACACTATCGACCATTATTGGTGCGGGTGCGCTTATGCTGGCAGCATGTTCAGCGGAAGACTCAGGCTCTGGCCCAACCGATGTTCGGGCCCCGGACCTGATCGTTTTAAACGGCGACGTATATACCAGCGACCCCGCCGCCGCGCGAATTCAGGCTTTCGCTATCACCGACGGAAAATTCAGTGCTGTTGGTACCAACGAACAGATGCAGGCTCTGGCTGCCAGTGAAACCAAAATCATTGATGCACAGGGCAACACTGTCACCCCCGGCCTGATCGATGCACACTCTCATGTCAGCGGAAACTCGCCCTATGTCGCGGGCGTAGACCTTGCATACGTCGCCGATAAGGCAGAATGGCTGGAGATGATTGCCGAAGCTGATAAGCGCCTGCCAGAGGGCGAATGGCTGATTGGTGGCAGCTGGGACCACACATTGTCTGACGGTGTTTATCCCACAAAACAGATGCTGGACAAAGTGGTGCCTGACCGGCCTGCTCTGCTAAGACATATTGATGGCCACTATTCCTGGGTAAACTCAAAAGCACTGGAAATGGCTGGTGTTACTGCGGAAACAGAAGCCCCACCCGGTGGTGAGATTGTGGTTGACCCAGAAACCGGCGAGACAACGGGCATCCTTCTGGAAGGTGCGCAAAACCTTGTCGCCAATATTATTCCTGATCGCAGCGATGTACAGCGGCAGGAAGGCCTGGCGAAAATGTACAAATATGCCAACAGCTTTGGCATCACCGGCCTGCACCAGATGGGCGGTCTTGACGACTATATCCATATCGTCGAGAACGGCGACCCGACACTCAGGATATGGTATGGCACCTGGAGTTCGGGTGGGTTTGGCGACACCTTCGAGGCTACACTCAAAGACACCGTCGCCAAAAAAACTGAAATCCGCGAGCGCGTGCAAGCAACGTCAAGGGAAGAAGAAGCGGGGCCACTGCTCAGGCTTGGCTTTGTCAAGCTTATCAATGATGGTGTCCTGTCGGCGCACACCGCGGTCCTGACAGATGACTACAGTGACCGGGAGGGCTGGAAGGGTGAGTATATTACAAGCCCTGAGGAGCTGAAGGCTCAGGTTCAGGCGGTTACTGCAGCAGGTTTACCGGTAGCGATTCACTCTATTGGCGATGCGGCCGTGAAAGCATCTCTGGATGCGTTTGAAGCCGCTAAAAACAATGTTGTGCCTTTTCCCAATAGAGTCGAACATATCGAGATTGTGCATACCGAAGATATCCAGCGCTTCAAAGAGCTTGGCGTTGTTGCATCCATGCAGCCCAATCACGCCACCAATTCCATAGCCTATGTGCCCGAGCGGGTTGGTGACCTTAGGTCCGCTCGCGCCTATGTTTGGAAATCAATGCTGAAAGCAGGTGTGCCAGTGGTTTTTGGCGCAGACTATGCCACTTCGCCCCTGAACCCCCTTATCCAGATTGCTGACTCGGTATTTCGCGTTAGTCCGTTTGGCTTCAACGACGGGGAGCCATTTCACCCCGAACAGGCAGTGACATTTGAAGAAGCGTTGATGGCCTACACTCAAGCAGGCGCCAACATCACACCCTGGAAAGACGAGATTGGCTCCATCACCGTTGGCAAATGGGCGGACTTTGTCGTACTTGATGGCAAGGTTCCTGTTCCGATGAACATCAGTTTTCGTGATTTGGCTGTTGATGTCACCTATTTCGCCGGGCGCGAGGTATACAGTAAAACCAGGTAAACGTGCAAAGCGGCCAATGCCCATTCAGAGTCGGTTCTCCACCGGCTCTGAATTCGCCAATGTATCCAGAAATAATCCGAAAACCTGTCCTTGTGACGTGACATCCATTTTCACAAAAATACTTTTCTTGTGATTGCGCACTGTCCCCGGAGATATCTCAAGAATGCGGGCAGTGGACTTATCGGAGAACCCTTTCAGCATCAGTTGAACAATTTCTCGTTCCCGTTCGGTCAAAACGGAAGCGCCAAAACTCTGAAATGCATGGGTAACGGCACCATGTGTTTTTCGTGTTTCGCTGGCGTTCTCTTCCAGAGGCAGTGCAAACGCCGCCCAATAGTCATCAACAATCGATCGCACGATAGGTTCAAGCGCACGCAACACTTCCTGTTCGCTTGCGGTAAAGCGGTTTCGGTTTTGAACTCGGGTAAAAGTGATATGAACCATTGCCCCCGAGCCTATCTTCATATTGAAATAGAACTCGTCATGTATACCCAGCTGACCATAGTATTTTTTGAAATATTCGGAAGATAGAAACCCGTCTGGGGCAATATCCCGCATCAAACAGTACTCAGGTAACGTATCGGACAAAAAGCGGTCATATATGGGGTCCAGCAGATAGGCGAATTTGACATAATCGCTGTCAGTGCCTGTGTCTTCGACTTCGTCAAAAATGCAGCTGGGCGCGCTCTGACGATGGAAAACAAATGCAGCGGAAAAACAAATATCTACGGTAGTTTTAACCGCGTCACATATTCTGACCAGTCGCCTGAGCTTGTCTGTTTCGCTCAAAGCTGCAGCAACAGAGGTATTCCATGCCATCAGTTGATCTGTTTTTTGTGTTTCGTTCCGAGCCACAATAGCCACCGTTATTGAGGGTACTGCGGTAACAATAACAGGCCTCTGTGGAATGTACCATTCCCGTCATTCGCCGCTCAGTTACCTTTCAATCTATACAATCTCTAACCTCGTAGATACTGTTACAAATATTCACACAAGGACATGTCATGAAGCGCTTTTTTATAGGCTATACTTGCATCCAGATTTTCGCAGGCATTTACGCCAGCGTAGTTTGGGCTCAAAACAGTCAGGCCCCTGACGGGTACACTGAATTGGTACGCATTTTTGACGAGTTTCGAGTGGTTCGGGCAGCAAAGGCATGGTCCGCAGCGTTTGACGACCCTGAAGCGCCATACGGCATTGTGGACTATGGAGCGGAACAGATGAAATCGCGGGCGCAAGGCCTGCAGTCTCTGGAAAACCGGTTGAAGGCAATTAACCCTCGTGACTGGCCTGTGTCCCATCAAGTGGACTATCTGGCGGTGAAAGCACAGTTTGCTGCCCAGCGCTTCTATCTGGATGTAAGCCGGCCCTGGGCGCGGGACCCGGGAACCTACGTAGACCCGCTGTTGCGGCTTTCGTTCTCAGACATGACAGCGTCGGGCGATCGCCTCATGCGCATAAGCCGCAGGCTGGCCGCGGTTCCGGACATTGTTGAAGCCGCCAAGGTCAATCTCACTGAGGGCGCAGCAGACTATTTGATGCTGGCCCGTTTTAACATGCGGCAACCAGACGGTGTTGGCCATGGCCATCCTTACCGGCCGACACCTCCGGAAGGAGTGATTGGCTGGTATGAAGACCTGCTGAACCGCACCCGGGAGCAACAACCGTCTCTTGTTCCGGTTGTCGAGGACGCCTTATCTGCTGTGAAAGACTTTGCAGAATGGCTTGATGCTGCTGTTCCTGTCATGACAGCGGAAGCAGGTGTCGGACGCGCTCGTTTTGACTGGTACATGCGCCATGCGAAGCTTCTGCCATGGAATTCCAACCAACTGACGGCTCTTGCAGACCGCGAGTGGAAGCGACTGGTGGCTTTCCTTGCCCTGGAAGAACAGCGCAACAGGGGATTGCCAGTGCTGGAACCTGCACAGAGTGCCGATGAATATCTGAAACGTCTGCGCAAGACAGACAAAAACATCCGGAACTGGCTTCAATCCGCCGATATTCTCACTCTACCGGAAGACACACCTGATTTCGAAACATTCGGTTTTAACGCGCCCTTTATCGAACGGCCCGACGGCCTGAACTTCTGGGAAAAAATACAGTTTCGAGACCCGCACCCAGACCATCTGCATGCGGTTATTCCCGGCCACCGATATGACGGCTGGTTCGCCAAGCGCTCCCGGCACCCGATCCGTTCGCATATTTCAGACGGCGTCAGAGTTGAGGGCTGGGGCGTATACCTTGAAGAACCAATGGTCCGGGCCGGTGTTCTGGACGAAGACCCCCGCGTGCACGAACTTATGTATCTGTTCGGTATTTTCCGGGCGACACGAGTTTGGGCAGACATCGGAATGCAATTGAATCTTCTCACCATTCAGCAGTCAGCCGAGCATATGATGCAGGGATCCCCATGGCTCGATTATAGTGTTGCGCAGGTAGATGCCGAAATTTATCTGCGTCGCCCTCCCGGCTATGGCCTGGGTTATACAATTGGCAACCTTCAAATCCAGCAGCTACTGGCAGAAATGCGACTGCGAGACGGCCCAGCATTTAACCTGAAATCGTTCCATGATGCGTTCATGGCGGCCGGTCGTCTCCCGATCAGTCTAATTCGTTATGAAATGCTGGGCGCCGCAGATGAAGTAGATGCCTTTTTCGAATTTGAAGAGATACCAGGCGACTGACCCGTTGCACTATTTTAACCGAAAGCCGGAACGGTGCCCTGTGAAACAGGGCATCCCACGGCAATCACGGGGCTTAAGGCTTCAGCGGGATTGCGGTTTCAAACTTCTTGCAAGACCAGACAACATGGGTGTTGTAGCGCTGGATATTGGGGTTGGACATTAATGCCATCCGGCTCCAGTCTTCATACCATTCGACGCATGGACCCTGCACAATCAGTATATAGTCTACCGACCCTGACACGTGATAGGCTTGCAGCACTTCAGGGTACGAAGCTATCTGGCGGTCAAACTCTTCGTATACTTCAGGGCTTTCCCTTTCAAACGAGAGCGTTACGATCATACGAACGCCTTCACCAGTCGATTTAAGAATTGAAACATCACGCGCGATAACGCCCGTCGCCCGAAGCGTTTTCAGCCGACGACGAACGGAGGATTCCGAGAGCGCAACGCGTTCGCCAATATCGGCGTGAGTAAGCTGATTATTCTTTTGGACGATATCGAGGATTTTCTGATCCAGTTCATCCATACGACGAATTCCTTTCACTAGAGTTACTTTATTGCCGAATTTCGTTTCATAATCAACGAAAACAGGAGGGAAGCGTTTCAGGAAATTGTCTAGTCTGCGAGCGCATAATTCGGGAGATAATTGATGCTAAACTCTAACGGCGTACTGGCAGTCAGTTTGTCGATATTTTTGATACTGCTATCCGGTTGTGAAGCCCAGAAAGATGGTTCGGACCTGCGCGCAGATCTTGAAGAGCTTGTGCAAGATTCTGTTGGAGACGAAGTTCCCGGTGCCATTGTATATCTTGATTTTCCGGGCGAACAGATTTCTGTTGCGGCCGGCATCGCGGAACGAAGTACCGGCTCGCTGATGGATGAAATGGCTACACTGCGGCTTGGGTCTATTACGAAAACCTATATGGCAGCGCTAACGCTAACCCTTGTGGGGGAAGGGGCATTTGCGCTGGACGATCAAGTTTCCAACCTTCTCCCTTCCGATGTACTCGGTAAACTGCCGAACGGTCTAGACCCAACAATCCGCCAGCTTCTTAATCACACCTCGGGTATTCCTGATTATTATTCCGAACGTTTTTACATGGAAGACTGGGACCGTTCCCAGCCGCTCACGCCAGAACTGGTTTTGCATGCCATTCGCGGTGTTCCGGCAACCATCACGCCCGGTGAAGCTTTCAGCTATTCGAATACAAATTATCATGTGCTGGCTTTGATCCTTGAGCATGTAACCGGTGAACGCGCATTTGATCTTTTGCAGCAACGCATTTTAACGCCTCTCGCATTGTCCGGAACCTTTTACGATGGCCCTTTTCCCGAGGGCGACACAATCCATGGCTACGGATCACCGTTTGACCCCTGGGAAGACACATTTGCTTATCGGGAAAATTCCGGACCGGATGGCGGAATGTTTGGCACCACGCCGGATGTAGCACGGTGGATACGCGCACTATTTTCGGAAACAGGTGAATTTCAAAACATCGGGCGTCAAATGGCAGCAGACCCGATAGCAGAAAGCGCGCGCAAATTTCAGGGGATGGGTGTCGAAATCCTCGAATCCCGATCCGGAGACAGGGTTTTGGGGCACACCGGCGCCATCGACGGCTATCTCTCGGCTGCCTTCTATATCCCGGCCAAAGATGCCGTTCTCGTCATACATATTAACAGGTCAGACGAAGTCGCATTCAAAACCATTTTATCTCAGGCCCTGAAGCTCGTGCTGTCCTGAACGGGCTCCGAAACAAGGGCAGATCAACACACAACAAGACACTTCAAAAAGAGGAACTATAGAAATGAAGTCTGAATTCAGTCGCAGGCAATTGATGAAAGCCGGTTTCGCTGCCGCAGCAACCCTGCCCCTCACGACATTTTGTGCCAAACCGCCCTCAGATACAGCGCGCCCGACAGGGTTCGAAATAGACATTGTTCAAAAAAAGATGGCCGAGCACCGTATTCCGGGAGCTGGCATCGCATTTATTGAAGATGCCAAAGTGGTTTGGGAACAGGGTTTCGGCGTTAAAGACCTTGGCACCAATGACCCGGTCACCAAGCAAACGCTTTTCCAGGCTGCGTCTCTGTCGAAACCGGCATTTGCCTATGTTGTCATGCAGGCAGTGGATCGCGGCGAAATCAGTCTGGATGACCAACTCACGAACTATATGCGCCCGCACGACCTGAAAGAGCACCCCTGGTCTGATAAAATCACCGTGCGTGACGTGCTGCAGCACACAACCGGCCTGCCCAACTGGCGCGGTGACGCTGATGGGCCTGAGCCTCTGGTGCCAGCATACGAACCTGGCACCGATTCAACATATTCGGGCGAAGCATTCCACTGGCTGCAACGCGTTATGGAGCGTGTCACAGGCCTCGGGCTGGATGCAATGATGCAAGAGCGCCTGTTCCGCCCCGCTGGGCTGGGTGATATGCGCATGGTTTGGCAATCTTCACGCGACCAAAGGGAAGTTAGCGGGCACGTCTTTGACGAACAGGACAATCTTGTCGTCGATAATCTGCAGTTTGTTCGCGAACATGGCGGCCGCATGGAAGAAGTTGCGAAACGCTGGGGGCGGCCCATGAGCATGTGGACTGCTGAAGACCACGAACGCGCGGCCGCGGAGATGCGCCCCCACACGCACCCGCGACTAAAGAAAGTCGCCGCCTGGAAATGGGGACGACCCGGCGCATTCATTATCGACAGTGCATCAAGCCTTCACTGCACGGCGGGCGATTATGCACGCTTCCTTTGCTTAATGATGCCGGGACGCAAAAGAGAGGAATGGCAGGTAACGGAGAAAACCCGCCAACTCATGTTAACGCCTCAGTTCGAAACCGAAATTGAAGGTGGAAGGCTGCCACGAGCCCTGGGATGGGGCCTGGAGAAACGAGACAGCGGCGTCGCCTACCATCATTGGGGCAAGAATGGGCGCTCACATATCTCAGTCGCGCTGGGTGACCCGGAAACCCGACGTGGTATCGTCGTTATGACAAATGGATCGAATGGCAATCCGTTTATAACAGAAACTGTAACTCAGCTGATGAACGAGAATTACATCGGCATTACCGCTTAGGCAGACTGAATCAGCGCATATTGCGAAACGCCGCGTGAAACCGGTGTTTGTAATATGCGCTGAAGATTTCCGGCGGGCACCTTAAGCTGCACCAGAAATTGCTACTCCAGTGCGAGAAAAGTGCCGTCGTTTTCCAAAGCAACCTGCCGCATGAGCTTGGCGAAATTGCGTACAGTTGGCCCCTTCATGGTTGTGAAGCCGATGCCGTGTATCCGCACCTTTTTAACGCCGTCAGCGCCAACGGTGTTCACTTTTCGAATACTTTCCAGAACAGGTTCTGTGTATTGGCCGCTGAACTCGTCGCCTAGCACATAGATGCTGATATTGCGTGACGGATCATAAAAGTCGGCTATTGCTTTCTGAAGCCCTTCAACCGGGCTGCTGTTTGAATATGCCGTCCAGCTTGCCATCTGACGCTGTATTAATTGCCGCGTTGTCTCGGTATCCGGTATCCAGGCGTTTGATCGCTCCGCGAACATATACTGCCCCATGTCATTCATGATCTGGATGCCCTTCACTTTGGGATGGATGTTGAGAATACTCTCAACTTCCGCCCTCACCCGGCTCCATATCTGCTGCATGGAGCCCGAGGTGTCGATGACAAAAATGACATAGTCACTGTCTACAGGAATCCCGCCAACTTCATCCCGGCTTGTCGGTGAAATACGGGCCATCCGGGCATCAAGCGTCATGCGCGCTGTCGCCGTCTGTTCGGACGCGGTGTTCAATACATCAAGGGTGTCTCGCGCAGTCGCCAGACTGCGCCGCAATGCATCCAGCTCTGACTGTTTCAACCCAATCAACTGTATGCTGGCGTCAAGCGTTTGTGAAAGCCTGTCCTGTTCCTCAAGTTTGGCATCGCGTTCGCTGTTCAGCGCAAAATATGTTTGCCTGAGTTCGCTTGTGGCATCAGATGCGGGCGCCGCTTCTTCCGGTTCGCCGCCAGTCCGGCTGATCACGAGCAACAACAGCACTGCTCCGAAACCACAACAGATGACATCCAGAAACGAAAACCCGAAGATTTCCACGACCGATCTGCTTCGCCGTTTGGTCATGGCCATTTCTCCGAGGGACTAAGCAATCGACCGCCGGTCGTACGTGAAAGCTGCCAAAAAGCAAACGCCGCATCCGGGTCGCCCTCAAGCGGCAGCAGAATAACATTTATCCGCGCGCGGACACGGCTCATGGATTTGACAGCTTCGTTAAACAGTTCCAATCGTTTCTCGCCCGAAACCGTCCCTTTACGCGGTGGCCGGCGGCCCATGGTCGGCAGACCGTCCGTCACCAAATAAACGGCATCCGGTGCAGGCGACAGGGTGCTAAGACCCCGAAACGCCTGATAAAGATTTGTGCCGCCGTTTGGCGTCACATCAATGGTTTTCTCCAGGGCATCCCTGACCTGCGCCGTATCGGATACTCTGAGCCACCTGTCCTCAGGTATTGTCTGTGCCCTTTCGGAAAAGGATATGAAGCGTACCATGCTCGATTGAGGAAGTTTGTTTACCAGCCATTGTGCTATCCTCCGCGTGCGCGCCCATTTCGGTGCTTTTAGGGCAACGTCTCCGCCGATTGTGCGACGGCGCACAATATTGACGATCTTCTCGTCCAGCATGCTGGCTGAGTGATCGACCATAATGACAATACGCCGGCCCTCTACCGAAAGCCCTGTCAGAAACTGCTGTGAAGCCTGCCCTGCTATCTCGATAGCGCTGTCTTTTTCCCGCTGCTCGGCGGTTGCCTCGAGAGCGGACATCGCTTTCCGGTTTTCTTCAATTTCACCAGACAGCTCCACGGTCGCCCGCTTCACCGCATCAGTTTCTGCACCAGCGGCAGCAATGTCTTCCTGTAAACTGGCAAGCTGCACCTGTTTTTCGCCAGCCTGTTCTTTCAGGGCATTGATTTCGGTCTCGATGCTGACAATCTCGGTCTGTCGCTGAGCGATGTCTTCCTGTAGCCGGGCCATTTCCGTTTCAGCCGACGGATTTTGAGTCACACCATGCTTGATAATTAAAAACAGCAATACCGCAGCGCCGAAGCCACAGGACATGACATCCAGAAAAGCCAGATTAAAAGCAATGTTGCGTCGATGTGTCTTGCGGGATGCCACGCGTTATCGCCCTGTGACCAGTCCTATGCCCCCAGGTGAGACAGTAGATATCGGTTGCAATAGTCGTTACAGCGCTGGATGAGACGGTCCTGCCCCATCTGTAGTGCATGCATGCAAAGCATCAGAATGATGGACAGAAACAACGCGACCAGAGTGGAGTTGAAGGCCACTCCCAGCGCCTCCGTGACGCCGGTAATGTTCCCTTCAAGGGCTTCGCCTGCCTTTGACATCGCTTCCCCGATGCCCCGGACCGTTCCGATGAAGCCAATCGACGGAATGGCCCACGCGATGTAACGCGCCATGGATAACTCCGCATCCATATGGTCAGCTTTTAACTCGCTCACCTGATGAGCGACGCTCGCCGCACTGCTGATATCTTTGGTGCCATTGAAGTGGTTCAGACTTGTAATCAGCATCTGCGGCAGCACGGCTTCTCGCTCGGATACGTCCTGAAGTGTTTGTAGCGACTGGTAGTAGGCAGCCGCCCGGACCGGTGTAATCACTTCGTCTTCCTCACGCGGGATATAATTGCGGTCAAGCAAGCTGGACTGGAACCGGTTCTCCCATGCTTTCATGCCAATGATACCAACAGCCCAGACAAAAAGAATGATGCATATCTCCTGTTCCGTGTCTTTTAGCAGAACAGCCCACGACCGGGGGGCTGGTTGGCCAGCCTCTGTCGCCAGTTGCATATCAAGAAGCGCTTGTGGTCTGATCATCAGGGTAAACACGGAATCGATCATCAGCGCCGACAGCGCCAACGCCAACACAATCAACAAAACCTTCATGGGAGACTTGGGCATGGCGTCCTCCTAAATATCCACAGGAAAGGGTACGGCTTGATCCGCCTCAACTTCCTGCGAAACCTTGAAATCTGTAAGGTCCTGAGTGGTCAACGCCTTCAGCCCGCTGCCAAGCACCAGAATGCCTAAAGCCAACAATAGCAACCAACGTGTCCTGACTTTCAACATCAATGAACCCACCTTCCTATCCTGAAGCCTATATGATCTGCCGCTCCTTCACTATAAGTTCTGAACGAAAATCTAAGCTCTGTTTCATTGCCGGACCGCCAGCTGGACCCTTTTACCACATGGTCCAGACCATCTTCCGGCCCTGTTGGGTCGACAAGTTCTTCGCCGGGCATAACCGGGTTGATACCATAATAGTCATGAACCCATTCTGCCACATTGCCTCCCATGTCATAGAGCCCCATGGGGTTGGCATCAAAAGACTTAACCGGAGCGACCACGCTGAACCCGTCGCTATAGTTGGGGATACGATGAGGCAGCGGCGTGATAACACTTTTGTCCGCGAAATTGCCCGCACCCGCGGGCACCGTGGACTGATTGCCCCACGGATATTTCAGAACCGGCATGTCCGGACGCGCAGCAACCCTGGCAGCCCATTCCCATTCTGCCTCCGTCGGCAAACGATATCCGATCGACGTGTTATCCAGAGCCAACTTGCCGTCGGTACTTAGGTAAGCTTCCGGCAACCCTTCCCGCGCACTAAGCCAATTACAATAGAGCGCCGCGATTTCCCAATGGATACCCGTTACAGGAAGGTCCGCATTGGCTCGTGCCCGCACACGCATACCCGGAAGCGCTTCGGTCATTTCAGACAAAAATTCAGCGAAGTGGCGATGACTTATTTCGCTTTCAGCGATATAGAACCACCGCTCCAGCCTGATCCGTTTCAGGATTTCATTAGCCATCTGCCCTGCTTCGCCGCGCGGCGCACCCATGGTGAATGCCGAAGGCTTGGCAAGCACCATATTCATACCGACGGCATTTTTGTAGACTGGTTTTGCTTCAGCGTGCCTGGCCTCTTTCTCTGTCATCAGTGTTACGCCGATTTGCAGGGCATCGTCTTTTTTGACCGACACAGCCTGACTGACAGAACGATAGCCCGGCAAATGGAATTCAATCATGTAATCTCCGGCAGGCAAATTCGCCTCAACAGGAGCCATACCAATACCCCGACCATCAACATGAACAGCTGCTCTGGGCGTGCTGTTCATCTTTACGCCACCAAATTGTTGCTTTAGATCGGCGTCAATTGAAACCTTCTGCCCCGCGCCGGCTCTGCTGGTACCAGACCAGCTGTCATAACCATCTTTTTCCAACTGGATACTATACTCGCGCCCTGCGGCCACAGGATATGTGATTGGGCTGAGACCACTGTAGACCCCGTCGATCAGAACGCGTGCACCAGACGGATTTGTGGAAATATTCAATGTTCCGCCGTTGGGCGACAGGGAAACCGTATCGGCAGAAAGATCAGGCCCAAGCTCGAACTCCAACAACTGTTTTTCGTCATCAAAACCATCCTTGCGGTAGGTGAGAATATACAGGCCCGGTATCAGGTCCACAGCGACAGGTGTCTGGCCAAGCAGGATATCATCGTGAAAGACGGACGCGCCGTCGGGTATCGACGTTAAGGTCACGGTTCGCCAGTTAGGTACCAGTTCAACGATTTCGGTCTGAGCGACATCAAGCCCGGCGACCTCCAAACCACCGCTCGCTGGCAAATACCGGGGGTGCTCAACGTGGTATTTGTAGTTGCCGCGCACCAACGCAACCGGCTCTTGTGTGACTTCCTGCACAAACGCATCATCAATATACAGGCTTGCCGGACCAGAACCTGACACATCAACTGCAAGCTTAAAGACGATCTGACCAGGAAGCTCCTCCAGGGTTACTGGTAAGGTCGCTTGCGTTTCTTCGTCAAAATGGATGCTCACCGACTTGACGTAATATCCCGCAGCAGACACCTCTACTTCATGAGCCGCCCCAAACCCGTACAAGGTATTTCCCTGCAGTATGGAGACACCATCGAGCCGAATAACCTGTGCACCGGGAGGGCTAAGCGAAAACGTAACCGTATTGACAAAAAACAGGGCAAGCCCGCCTGCCACAATCAACAGCGCAAGAATGCCGGCGAGCACCAAAGCGAGCGGGCCACCACCCTGCCGCTGCGGGCTTAGCCGGTCTGGCACAAATACGCCGCCAGACTCCTTGCTATCGCGCGACAAACTGTCAGAATCTTGATTAGAATTTTTCATCAACACCTATCGTCACTGTAACCGGCTGACCATCAAGCGGCACCTGAAAACTGATCCTCTTGTCACGATACCCTTCGCGGCGGGCGAGAACAGTATACCGACCGGGCCGAAGCTCCACTGACTTCTCTCTGAATGGCCTGAAGCTCTGGCCCCGGATAATCGAAACGACACTTCGGCCATCAGATTGGAATGTCACTGAAACGAGGCGCCTATATGCCTGAAGCGTTGATTTCAACTTGTCCGCCTCTGCGCCAAGCGCAGATGGCAAGCCCGGTTTTTGCTCCAGATCAGCGATGACTTCCGAAGCATAGCGCGCCACCGTTTGATCACTCAGTCGGTCAGGCTCCGCCAGCAAATCCCGAATTTGGACCTGCTTTCTGCCATAGTATACTGCCTGCTGCAGCCCTGTCTCGGCAAATGCGGTGTCCGCCTTTATCGTTAACGCGGATTGATAGAGCTTTTCAGCCGCCGCCCAGGCTTCCTGCTGCATCGCAGCGGATGCCTGTTCGCGGAGTTTACTGAGTTCGTTGTCCATCTTTTGTTTCTCGGCAGCCTGCAGCGCACTGCTGGCTTCCTCGTTACCCGGATATAGCTTTACGGCTTTGTCGAAAGCAGCAATGGCATCTGAGAACTGTGTTTTGGCCAACTCTGCATGACCGTCACGCATGTAACCACGAAACGCCAGTTGGCGAGACAAACCGGTAGCCTCCTTTTCCATATTCTTTACGTCAGTGCGCACCGGGTCAAGAGACAGGGCCTCTTTCAACGAGCCAAGTGCTTCGGCAGGTTGTTCCTCATCAAGGAAAAAGCGAGCTTTTGTAAGTAACTGGTCGACCGCTTCGCCCTGTATAGCCGTATTGATCGCTGCAGCAACAGGTTCATTCTCAGGGTCAATCGAACCGGCCACTTCCAGCAACTCCAGCGCCTCGGCATACTGTTTTCCCTCAATCAACCTCACACTGCGCTCGGCGTAGGTCGCGAAAACCTCAGGCATTTGTGCCTTAAGGGTTTCACCTTGCTGTAGGGCATTCCAATAGTGATCCCGCGCATCCCGAAAACGCTGCGCACCGTATGCTTCTTCGCCGAGGGAAATCTTTTCGATCAATTCCTGATAACTTTCAGGGGACCATTGCAAAATCGCTTTTCGCTCCAGCAGCTCCAGCGTTGGCGTGAGTTCTTCCAGAATTTCAAGGGCCTGGTCGCGCCACGCCAGTTGTTGTGGGGGAAGGATCTTGGCCAGACCTTCGGTATCTGTACCAGACTGTTGCTGCGCGGGAGTATTGGGTTTTAGCGATTGTTCTTCCTGAATACTTCCGGAAGAAGAAGGGTCATATAGTTGCAGTGCAAACGCCCATACAATAAGCAGTAGCACGGCCCCACTTGCCAAAAAAAACTGCCCGTGAGTGACCCCACGGGCACCCGTCGTTTCAAGCTTTCTGGCCTGGTTTTCGAAAGGCAACGAAGCTTTTTCGTCTGTTTCCTCTGTCATAAGAAAGACATCACCCCCGGCTAGGACATTGCTGTTTCACTTTCATATACCCGGGCTAACAAAGCTCTAAACTGGACAAATTGCTCTTCAATTGTACCGGTCAGGGTCGCTGTTTCCTGTTCAAATTCGACTACCTGAGGTTCAAGGGCATTGTCAAAAGATCTGGCATGCTCGGCCATCATTGCCTTGTACTGATTTGCTTCCTTGTTTTTCTTTACGCCACTGGCAACACTTACGGCGCCCGCCCCAATCAGGCCAATCGCAGCCGCATCGCCGTATGTTCCCTTGGTTTCTGCCGCAACAACTATACCCGCCGCCGCCGCTAGAATGCCGCCAAAAATACGCCCCCTTGCCTTCTTCTTGGCCTTTTTCATCGCATAGTATTCCACCGAACTTTCTTGCCGCCAACTCAGGTAATCTTCAGCCACTGTATTGGAGAAATTCTGGTACGTCGTCTGCATTGCATCTATAAACATGTCGTCCCGTACCCGCAGCATGTTGATCCGTTGCAGCATCGGGTCGTTTTCGGCAGGCATGTATTTTATCTTCCAGCTCTGTTTCTTGCCATTTCGTACTTTCAGAGTACCTTCAAAGGCTTCCGGGGCAATAGCAGAACCGTACCGCAGCATTGTCGTATTTTTGATTTTCCGGACAGCAGAAGCCTTCATTTTTCTGGTCTTGGCATAAAGGTCCGTCACAATATTGGAAATCACCTTGTGATACGGGTCCACCCCGTTTTGACTGCGGTCAGAATAAAAACGGGGATGCACCTCCTGTTTATACTTCTTACTCAGCAGTTTTTTGCCCGTGCTGTCCATCGCCAGTATCGATGCCTTGAAAGAACCACCCGTTGACTCTTGAATGCGCGCATAAATCACGATGTCGCTGAGGACATCTTGCCGGGTCGGCATAACCCGCACTGCACCCCAATGTCCCGCATCAGTAAGTGCTGCTGCGAGCTGCAAAGCCAGAAAGTTGGCCTCGGCACGTCGTACCTCAGGGAAAATGCCTTGCTTTTCCCACTCGTCATAATCCTTGGGAATACCAGGATCAAAAACCGGAACCGCGATGTCCAGTTTATCGCTGGCATTACCGCTACTGCTTACAAACAAAAGCGCAGAAAAAAACAAGACGCAAAACTTAACACTCTTCATAGCATGCTCCCGTACGTTGTTGTCCTAATCCACAGGATCAAGCCCTTTATACTTCCGGTACTGATTCCAGTATTTCTTGCGCAGTACCGGGTCAGTCTCCTTTTCCGCCAACTCGCGAAGCTGTTGCGCAACAATATCGTCGTTCTTCCCGCTTGGGATATCTTTTGGTGCCACGCCGTTTTGTTGACTGGATTCGGTCTCTGATGATGGCGTTTCCTGGCTGTCAGTGGTGTCAGCAGTCTGCGGCTCTGACGCTTGCGTGCCAGAGCCGGGACTGTCCGTCCCCTGCAGGCCACCTGATGCGCCCGCACCGGCTCCGGCGCCAGTACCGCCACCACCGGCAGCAGCCGCGCCTTGGGCAACCATATTGATGCATTTATCCATGAACATCAAAGCATTATGGAAATCCCGTTCAGCACGCGCTGCTTTTTCCTCGAAAGTTTCCACCTTTTCCGGGACCGAAACAGCGGGAGGGTTTTTGCAATTGATCTGAAGTTTCTCGCTTACTTGACCAAGGGTCTCGCCCGTTGCTTGCGACGCCATAAAAAACAGCAAAAAAGTAGCCGCGCGACCCATCCACTCTCACCTAAACAGCCTTCACCACATGGTTGAATGATTACAAGCAAGAGAATATCAGGTCAACCTACATCGACCGAGACGCACGGTTTTCAAGGCTGTCAGAGCTACAGTTCATTGGTGACGACAGAAAAACAGGGCTACAGTTGGCCTTTAAATTACCTTTGACGCTAAGAGGTACAAAGACGAAGAAAATCTCTGGTATCCCTAACCGGAAGCCGTGTGTGCAGTCTTCAGCGGAGCAGATATTGGAGCATAAAAGAATGTTGCTTAGATTGGTGTTTCCGAAGGCGCTTGCCTATGACCGGAAAACCGGAATTCGAACCGCCGCTATCGCACAGCCACTAAAGCTTTTTGGGACATTTAAGGAGTCTAGGTGCTGTGAGTTCTCAGAATTATTGAGACAAAGCACACTGGTTTCTGCAGTTTTCGCACGCCATTCTCACAATTAATGGGACATATTCTCACAAATAATGAGAAAAAACTGCGAATTCTCATTGATAGTGAGAAATGCATCTTTAGTCTTGCGATCGCGTGTTCTGAGGTCGTTTCATGGCTTGAATTGGCGCTTAGTGTAGGCGGAAACATTCTGTCGTGGTTTAAGTCCGCAGGTAGTTGAGAGGATGGCTCTCCGTAGCTCAAAACTACAGCTTTTAAATCAATAAATGTTCGACCGGAAAAGCATTGTCAAATCAAAGTACAAAAGCTGATGAGCCCTCAAAAAATTAAGCAGCCTTGAACGTGGCGAAATTAGTTGACGTGAAGTTCACTTATTTCATTATTGTGCCATCATTGCTGATGGAGGAAGTTTCATGAACTGGCTGAAACGTATTGGACTAACATTTCTTGTCGTGACACTGTTTGGCGGCCTGTTCGCCTATGTATGGACAACGCAACCGATCAGCGTCGATCAAGATAAAACTGACCCTGCGGTCGACCTTCTAGCAAGCCGGTCCAGAGTTAGTGTCGAATATAAAGAAGGATATTTTGAGTACGAGAGCGAAATCCTTCACTATGTTGAAGCGGGCGTAGGCGAGCCAATTGTGCTCCTGCACGGCTTCCCGTCAATTTGGCTATCACTCGTGCGACAGATCGAGCATTTTGGCAGTGCCTATCGTGTTATCGCGGTTGATAGCCTGGGTGCTGGAAAGTCCAATGCTCCGTCCGATTTGTCTCTATATCGGCTTGAAGCCATGAGCATGCACCTAGCCGCATTAATGGACCATATTGGTGAAGAACAGTTTCACATCGTTGGCCATGATTGGGGCTCGGCCTTCGCAATAGGCTTTGCGCAACGTTATCCCGAGCGCGTAAGATCTGTAACCGGGATTAGTGCACCCGCGCTTAACGCCAGCCTTTATGCTTTGGAGTCAGACACTAAAGCGCGCGAGAGTGCTGCCTATGTGGAACGGTTCAAACAGGCCAATCCGTTGCTACTCGTGGCACTCGGCGCTGCCGACACGATCTACGACGGTGCCTATCGCCCTCTCGTCGACGACGGTAAGCTCTCTCCCGAAGAAGGGGCACTTTTCCAGAGCGCGACAAGCAATCCCAAACGAATCAACGCCCATATCAATTGGTATCGTGCCAATATTCCACACCCTGACAATTTGACGGAAAGCGACTTCTGGCCATCACGAGATGCGCGCGTGACGATGCCAGCGCTATATATCTGGGGAGAGGATGATCCTATTTACAACAAAGTTGCAATGGAAAGGCTCGCCGTATTATCCGACCAATCGCGCATAATCACTTTTCCCGGAATTGGTCACTGGCCTCATGTACGCAGAGCGAGCGAAGTGAATACAGCGATCGCGGAACACATCGCGGCGGCGTCAGTCAACAATGCCGACTAGTCTTCAAGTGTGTAGGCGATAACATAGCCACCCTTGCCATCCACAACAGCTTGCGAGTCAATGTACCTGTTCGTCGCTGGATCGCGAGGATAGCGCCAAGTCGGATTGGGAACAGTGACGATTATATATTGCTTTCCGTTCTGCTGCGACCGATAGGTCATCGGAGTTGCCAGGCCGTTACCAGGCAGTTTCGCCTGCCATTTAACCTCACCGGTGCGCACGTCATAGGCGCGAACCTTTTCGTCCATAGTAGAACTCAGGAAGGTTAAACCACCTCGCGTTGTTAGCGTTCCGGCACGCACGGCCGTGCCAACCTCCAAGGGGATGCCTGAGCGAATACCGAATGGGCCTGATTGGCTCATATCACCGGCAGGTCTGCTCCACAGCAGTTCCTTCGTATTGAGGTCAATCACAGCAATCTGCGACCAAGGCGGCTCAAAGCAAGGGGCCTGGGTTCCCAAACGCGACATGAAGGGCTGTGGATAGCCGTAGGCCTCAATGCGGCGGAAATCATATGGATTGCTTGGGTCAGGCTCACCCAGTTCCGGCCTTGATGACTCGTCGTTATACCTTACATTCGGATGATTGGGCCCAAGCACAAATTGCGCAATTGGTCCCGCTTCGGCGACCTGCTCCTTGGTAACCATCACCAATCGATGGGCTAGCATCATTGGTGCGGCGACGAGCAGGCCATTATCAGCATCCACCGACACACTTCCCCAATTGAAACCGCCAAAATTGCCCGGGTAAAGCATCGTCCCTGTCTGAGTAATGCTCTTTGCATAAGAGGGCGGAGTGTACATGCCTTCATAGTTCATTGTGCGGTATTCAATCCGACAAACCATCTGGTCAATCGGTGTCAGACCCCACATATCCTTCTCGTACCGATAGGGGTGGAAATCAGGCAATGGTGAGTCTGGTTGGGTGGGAGAGAGCTGTTCCCCGTCAATATCCCCGCCTTGCGGTGCGGGCTTTTCGGGAATTGGGAATACGGGCGTCCCGTTACGGCGATCAAGCAGGAAAATGTCGCCCATCTTGGTTGGAACAGCAACTGACGGAACAAGCTCACCGTCGCGGCGCACATCAACCAGTACCGGTTGAGCAGGTACGTCATAATCCCAAACATCATTGTGCACCGTCTGATATTTCCAGCGCTCGCGCCCCGTGGCGGCGTCGATGGCCACAACCGCGGAAGAATAGTCTTTCTCAAACTCACGTCTCACGCCACCAAAGTAATCAGGTGGAGGGTTCCCCGTCGGGGCATAGATCAAACCCAATTCAGCGTCATAACTCATGATCGACCAGACATTTGGAGTACCCGGCGTATAGGTTTCACCTGCAGCTGGGAAACCATTATTGTCGGGGTTACCAAGGTCCCAAGCCCAACTCAGTTCACCGGTCATCGCATTGAATGCGCGAACAACACCAGACGGATGCCCTAAATCCTGCGTGTCCGCAACTTGACCGCCTACGACGAGATTGTCACCCGCCACGAGAGGGGAGGACGTGACCCAATATTCGAACCGTTCATGATTGTCGCCCATACCGGCCCACAGGTCGACGACGCCATTATCGCCGAAGTCAGTGCACAGCTCACCTGTCTCGGCATCGACGGCCAATATGGTAGCAGCGACTGTCGAGGTAACAACGCGTTTCGAGCATTGCCCACTATAGTCTTCAGGCGCTTCATGATAGCCGACACCACGGCATGTCCGGGCATATTGATTTTCCAACGGCGGTTGAATGCCATGATCATATCGCCAAATTTCTTCACCCGAGGAATCATCAATCGCGATCATCACATTGCGGGCGGTACAAAGATATAACCGACCGTCGATATTAAGTGGGGTGGCTTTGAAGTCCTCTTCAACTCCGGTACGGTACCGCCACGCCTCTTTCAGTCCACTAACAGTTTCGACATTTATGTCTTCTACTGTTGCAAAACGAGTGCCACCTTCAGTGTTGCCATAGTGCCGCCAATCGTCACTTGCTGTCACTGCATCGCCAGGTCGGACTGTCCCTTCGCCATTCTGGACGTATCCCTGAAGGCTGGCGATAAGTAAAACCAGTAGCGAGGCAAGAGATGGACCACCGACCCACCATCTGCTCGCACTCTCACCTGAAGTCAGGAGCCTCATTGCTCCAGAGTCACCTTGAAGGGTTTTGCGATACCACGGCGTTAAGAACCAGAGGCCCAACCCCATCCATGTTGCTAATCGTGGTAGTAAGGCCAGAAAATGCAGTTCGGCTTCAAACAGCGCCCAGACGAGTGTAACGATCAATATACCAGCATAAACATGAGGGGCCCTATTGCTGCGCCGTTTGACTAAAACGGCAACAGCTATGGTCGCAATTCCGGCCAGCGTGTAATAAGGACTTCCGCCAAGGTAGACCAGCAATCCGCCAAGCAAGGCTAAAACAAGTCCTATCAATGCCAGAAGAACAATGAATGTCCAATGCGCGACACGTATCCCCATGGTTCAACTCTCCCTCAAACCTGTTCCCGCGACTTGTCTAATGTCACTCACCCTACATTGGATGAATAGTATGGCCACCATCCAGCACGACACTTTGACCTGTCATGAAATCACTTTGGTTGGATGCCAGGAAAACAGCTATACCTTCCATGTCTTCTAACTTGCCAATTCGACCGATAGCTGATCGCCGACGCGCGGCCGCCTGAAATGCTTCGCTGGTTTGCAACGACATTTCCGTCTCAATGAAGCCTGGCAGTATGGCATTAACCTGAATGTCCGCCTGTCCCAACTCAATGGCCAATGCCTGTACCAGACCCCGGACCGCCGCCTTTGTCGTTGAATAGCCCGCAGCACCCCCAGTGCCGACAAGTGCAGCAACCGATGATGTTACAATGAGCTTACCGCCGGCTTTGCGTGCCAACATATGTTCTGTCACCGGCTTCCATGTTTGAACAACACTCATCAGATTGAGGTCTATCGTACCCAGCCAATCTTCGCGCGATGTCGTGTGAGACATACCACGAAAACCGCCGCCGCCTGCGTTTGCAAAACAACTATCGACCTGGCCAAAGCGTTCCAGTGTTTTCGCGAAGGCATCTGCAATGGCTGCTTCGTCCGTCACATCGCAGACAAAGGCCTTTACCTCACCGCCTAGTGCGCGCAGCTCTTCGGCCGCCTCTGAGTTTTTTTGTTCGTTGCGGCCCCAGATGGCGACTTTTGCACCCGCCTTAATTAGTCCACGGCAATATGCCAAGCCAAGTCCACCGTTTCCACCTGTGACGATGGAAACATGTCCTGAAAGATCAAACACTTTGCGTACCCCTTATTCTATTCCGTTATTCTTGAAATTGCGCGACGAGACGAAGAAATCTGTGGGGGCGGTCTGAAGCCCTATCAGGTTCCCATCAGGATCGCGGCCGAACATGATTTGCCCGCCATCCATTGGAACCGGTTCAGTCTCAACTTCGCCGCCCGAATATACCAGCAGCTCTCGCGCCGCATTCATGTCAGTCACATCGAATACGATCATATTGTAACCATTGGCGTCGATCGGGCGCGGCGTCTCGCGATCTTCGGTAGGGTGGCTGTGGAACTGAAACATCTCGAGTTCGAGATTGCGTATCTGGAACCAGGCCGCTTCTCCAGATGCATCCTGGAGACCACTAACTTTGTCTGATTTTTCACCTTCCATGCGCAAGAATGGCCACTGCCCGAAACGGCGAAACTCAGGTTGTCCGAGGAATTTTGAATAAAATTCAGCAAGACGATCTATGTCTGGAGTAGCGAGCGCAACGTGCCGGATACGATATTTGTTCTTTGGGGGCTGAGGCAGGTCTAGCTTGGCAACATCGACGTGCTCGATTTCTGCAATGAGCCCGTCAAAGTCTCTTGAATAAGAGTAAAAAACCGGGTTTTTCGGGTTTAGCTGCTGCATCTCCCTGTCCCCCAGAAATCGAGCGCCACCCGCGAGAAACTTCTGATACGTCTGGGTCTCTTGGTCCACTTGATAGCAGACATGCATGATGCCTGGACCCTCAACAGCCATTTCTGGCGTGGCCCTCGCTTCGGTGGAAGGCTGCGCAAAAGTCATAAACCGAATTTGAGCGTTGACGCTACGCATCATGCGGGTTTGTGCTTCAACATTGCCACGACCGGCCAGCTGATCGAAAGCGGCATTCTGCTCAATCGCGCTGTCGTCGACCTGCTGAAGGTTCATAGCTGCCGAATAGAGCGCAGTCGTGCGATCTAGATCACCAACCGTTGCACCGACCCAGCCCACGCCTTTAATGACCGAGTCTCCAGGCAACTCGGAGGTGTTCGGCCCGCAAGCGCTTAGGCTCAGAATGCCTGCTATTACTATTGGCAATTTCCATACTTTCATCGAACCCTCCCATGCGAGTTATCCCAGTTGAGCAGCCACGTCGCCCCTTACAACCGCCGTGTGTCAGTATAGTTTTAATTTACATATAGTAAACATAATGCTGCATTTTTCTTGTATTTTCTCTGATTTCAAGTCATTTTCAGTATCGTAGTATACAATTATTATACTTAATTAAGGGGAGGGAGACCCATGAAGACTATCAATTCCACCTTACTGGCGGGAGTTAGCGGCATAGCATTCTGCGTGACGCAACCGGCCGCATTCGCGCAGGACACTGAGACCGGGGGGGCATTTGAACTAGACGAGATCATCGTGACAGCATCGAAACGCGAGGCAAGCCTGCAGTCAACACCGATCGCTGTGTCCGTAACAACTGCGGCACAAATTGAGGATGCGCAGATACGGGATTTGCTCGATTTGCAAACTCTGACCCCGTCGCTGCGCGTAAGGCAGACAAGCCTGTCTTCTGTTACCACCTTTATAATCCGCGGATTTGGAAATGGTGGTGCCAACCCCGGGATCGAACCATCAGTTGGTGTCTTTATTGACGGGGTGTATCGTTCGCGCGCAGCCGCACAAATCGCCGATTTACCGGACCTGCAACGTGTAGAGGTCCTTAGCGGCCCACAGTCTACTCTATTTGGCAAAAATGCTTCTGCCGGAGTTATCAGTGTCGTTACGAGCGAACCGCAATTCGAATTTGGCGGTGTCACCGAACTATCCTACGGCAATTTAGATGCTGTCGTGGCCAAAGCCAGTGTCACCGGCCCCTTGAGCGAGACCGTCGCTTTCAGCATTGGAGGCAGTTTTAACCGTCGCGATGGCTATATCGACGATATCATTATTAACCAGGACATTAATGATCGAAACCGGTTCGCAGTCCGCGGGCAACTGCTTTTCAAACCAAGCGAAGACTTCAAACTTCGCATCATTGCTGACTACGACAAGATCGACGAGGTGTGTTGCGGCGCAACAAATGTTGTCGATGGTCCGACGGGTGCTGTTGTTCGGGCAGTTGGCGGGCAGTTCATCGCGAACGACGGACTGTCACTACAGAGCACTGTCAATTTCGCGCCGACCAACGAACTCGAAAACTACGGCGTTTCTGTACAGGCAGATTGGTCAACGGATTCGATCAATTGGACCGGCATCGGTGCCTATCGCGGCTCCGATACATTTGTAAATCAAGACAGTGATTTCACCAGCCTGAACTCAATCGGCACCAACATAAATACCGTCGATACACAGACATATACTGCAGAGTTGCGAGCCGCTTCTGATTATGACGGGCCATTCAATTTCTTGGTGGGCGGCTTCTTGTTTCACGAGACGATTGACCAAGGCGCAGATTTTGGGAATGGCGAGGGCTTTCTATTATTTGCAAACGCCGTAACTGGCGGCGCGTACAGCGCGCTTGAACCGACATTGCGGGCGCTCGTGCCCGGCATTCCGGAAGGTAGCTTCGGCGGGGTCGGCCAGGGTCGTACGCTCAACTATGACTACGAGAATACGTCTTTCTCAATCTTCGGCCAGCTCGACTTCGAGATCACCGACAAACTAACATTTACGGTTGGGGCAAACTATACCGAAGACGAAAAGCAAGTAGTTTCGAACAATGTAAGCACCGACGTATTTTCAGGAATCGACTTGGTGCAGGCAGGATTCAATCTCGCAATTGCACAAGGAGCGCCTGCTGAAATTGCTAGCGGACTAGCTTCGGATCCCACAACCAACCCGTTCCTCGGGCTTCGAGGGTTACAGTTCAATCCGCCTTATCTCAACTTTCCAAACGCAGTTGAAGACGGGAGGACCGACGATCAGGATCTAGCCTACACACTCCGGCTCTCCTACGAGGCATCGAATAACCTGAGCCTTTATGCAACGTATGCGACCGGATTCAAGGCCTCGTCATTCAACTTGTCCGCCAATAGCGCTCCATTTGCGGCCGACTTTGTACCAGGGTCCCCTTTCCAGTCGCCGCCTCCTGCCGCTTCGCCCATTCGTGATGCAGGCATCGCGCCGCCAAACCTTGTCACTGGCTCTCGTTTCGCCGGTCCTGAGGAATCGAAAGTCTACGAGATCGGCATCAAAGGACGCTGGGAAGAGATTGCCTTTAACTTCGCTCTTTTCGATCAAACGCTGGAGGGATTCCAGGCCAATGTCTTCACCGGCACCGGATTTATTCTCGGTAACGCTGATGAGCAGTCGGTGAAAGGATTTGAGCTAGATACCAGTGTCTTTCCTATACCTGGGCTTACACTTAGAGCAGCCGTGACGTATCTAGACTCCCTGTTTGACAGTTTCCCGGATGGTAACGCTCTGTCACCGAACTTCACCGTCGTTCCCGCTGATCTCAGTGGAGAACGTCCAGCCGGCGTTCCAGAGTGGTCATTCAGTTTTGGTGGGACCTACACGGTGGATCTCAGCGACGATGCTTCGCTGCGGTTCCATACTGACTACCAGGTAGAAAGCGACGTTGACATCGTAAACGGTTTGTCGACGTTCCAGCGAGGTGTGAGCAACCTGAACGCATCAATCACGCTCGGTCTTTCAAATGGTCTAGAAGTGTCATTCTGGGCAAGAAACCTCACCGATGCTGCGTATCTCAACGCTGTTTCACCAGCAGTTGGGCAACCAGGGTCGCTGGTGGGTTTCCGCAACCAGCCACGGACCTTTGGCGGACTGGTAAGGTACCGGTTCTAAAGGCTAAAGGCCAAGGCGCAGGGCAATGTCGTCATTGTCCTGTGGCTTTTTTCGGCTCCGGCAAACTTAGTACTTCAGACGGCGGCTTCACCTTAAGCTGCCGTCCAAGCATATCATTACGCAAGCCACTAACACTCCCAAGTATCATCGCGACAGTGATATCTTCGATCATTTGCCGGTCCATGCCGCTGCGCACCAGAAACTCGCCAGCAGCGGCGGGTAATCCGAAAGAAATCTCTGTCGCTGCGATCGCTACATCAAGCGGCATACCAAACAACTCTGCTGTCACCTCCGAGAAATACTCGATTGATGGCTCCCTGTTGTAGTGAGTTGGGTTCTGATCACGAGTAACATTCGGATATGCCTGCAGCCGGTCGATAATCAGCCCGCGTTCGGCAATATACAGTAGGTAGGCGCGTGTTACCTTGCGAACGAGATCCTCATAGGTTTCTGCATTTTCGGCAGCCTCAAGCTGTTTTGTCCGCAAATGTCTATATTCCCTGTTGAGGAGAGCCTTCAGTAGCGCAACAAGCGTACCGAAATAGCGGTACATCAGCGTCTTACTGACGCACGCATGCTCCCCGATGGCCTCCAAAGAAAGATCGGCTGTCCCTTTCTCAGCAATCAGGGCAGCGGCGCTGTCCAGGATCATTGACTTGCGCTTCTCCGGACTAAAGCGGCGAACTACTGGCGCTGGTTTCTCGCTATTTATATCTCATCCAATCACTGTATGGGTGGAGCTCTGGTCAACATTCTTACGCGAAATACAGTTCTGATCAACCCCAGCAAAGACAAGCCGATTGGTGCGAAGACCAAGATTGACAGTGAGTTATTTCGACTGCGTGACCCGACTTATACTTTAGCACCTTGGCCGATTTGATTAGCTTACTCACCGGCCTCAGCGTTGCCAACAAAACTCCGGGTTTGCGACATGATCTCAGCACGCCAGATGCAAGAAACACCGTATTGATGGTTTTGTCTGGCTGTGATGAAGCACCACGAGTAAGAACACCGCAATCAGGATGAGAACATCTGGCGCTTACTTGCCGTTCCAGCAACAGCTTGGTTGGTGCGCTAAAATCATCTCTCTCACGTTCGCCCAAAGAACTGGTCCTTATTTCGCCGTCAGTATAATTACTGTGCCGTAGGCCAGCGAGTCCTTGCTATTAGTTTAAGTTAACCACCACCACTTAGGGAACCAAACAATACGAATCTTTCACCAACTATCATATCCTCAGTTGGGTCCTCGCGCAGATCAAAGAATGGGTGTGGTCGGTCAAATTCGATTATCTTTGCTCTCTTAAAGGGGTAATGGACGTAGAGTATAGATGCGCACAAATAGTCTTTCTCCGTCATCTCCTAATAGAAAGCCATGTCCGCTTCGGTTCACTTTCGGACGCTTAATTAAAAAACGGAACACTAATTGGGGCTATTGACCAGGAACGAACAACTACATAATTCGCACTAACTGGATGAGCCGACATTAATAATGGTGAAAATCCTCAGGCACTGTCCAGATATCTTGCGAACTGTCCAGTTTTCTCTGAGAATTAATATGCGGTGTGGTGGGCCCGGAGGGACTTGAACCCCCGACCAATCCGTTATGAGCGGACCGCTCTAACCAGCTGAGCTACAGGCCCTCACCACGGCGGTGTGGTAGCAAATGATCTTCTGTCTGAATAGTCCTAAAATGCTGATAAGAGCCAAAAAGCCGAAAGGCGTCGCCTCTCGGCCCGCCGGAACACTATAGGGCGTCGATTTCCTCGCGAAGCCGCGCACCTTTGTCTGTCGCGATACGCTCCAGTGTTTCAACGCGTTCCTTCAAATCCGCTATTTCATTTTTCACATCGTCGCCCCCTGATTTATTTTTTTCTTTTTCCAGTTCGATTTCTGATTTGCGCTTCTTTTCCAGAAACCCGAAGCCAAAAACGATCGCTATAATCAAAAGTACGAAAATCTTGCTGTCCAACGGTCATCCCCCTGAAGTCTGTTTTTTGTTTCTTCAGTTTATATTGGTAGCGAAAAACACTTTTTCAACGGGCATTGGCGGGTCACCCCTAAGCATTCTTTAACCAATAGCCCTGTATGTCTGTGACATGGCTGCCTCGATTTCATTTCGAGGTCAGAACAAATTTTCCCGCAGTAAAGCGGCGGTAAACATGCAGAGTTTAACGAATGCGGGCACACACATTGCCAAATTACAGTTCAAGCTCGACAGGCTTTTTTCCGGTCCGCTCCGGAACACAGGCAGCCAATGATGCACGTGGTTTCAATTGTATCCTATCGGGTTACCGCCCACTGATTGTCGCATTTGTCGCTTGTTTTGGCGTTTCGCTGTTCGGCACAGGCACACAGGCCCAGTCCGATGCGATGGTCATTACCAACTTCAGTTATTTCGACAGCTATAGCCGCACAATGGCAAATGCCCGCAATATGGTGATTGAAAACGGCAAAATTGCCGCCATTGACGACGATACATACGGGTGTGCCGGTTGCCAGACAATAGATCTTGTCGGCGGCTTTGTCATTCCGGGCCTTGTCGATCTGCATCAGAGTCTGGGGAGCGGTGGTTTCGCGAGAGAAAACACCAACGCCCGCGTTTCCCTTTTTCACAGGAATCTCTACTGGGGCATCACCGCAGTCTTCAATCCCAGCATCAACAGCGAAACACGGCTTGCGCTTCGCAAGGCAATTTCAAAAAACCCGCCGCGTTACCCACGCTTCCAAACAGCCGGGCAGACAATCGGCCCCAAAGGTGGTTGGGGTGACCTGAAAACGGCAACGGTTGGCGGCCTGAAGGCAGCCATTGACGCTCAGATAAGTGCCGGTGCAACTGTCATCCGAATTTCCTATGATGATAAGGCGTGGTTAACCACGAGGCCGCTACCAATGTTTTCCGAAGCAGCACTTTCTGCTGCGATCAACTATGCCCACCAACGCGAGCGACGGGTCTTTGTTCATGCCAGTCAGGTTGCTCATGCAAAAAAAGCCCTGCGTGCCGGGGCGGACGGTATTGTCAGCGGTCTTATATATGGCAAGGTTGATAACGAGTTGATCTCGTTGATGAAAAATAGGCGGGCAATCTATATTGCAACTTTGTCAGCTTACGCTGCTATCGCAGACAATGGTGCATCGGCAAAGCGCCAGATGGCCTACGACCCCGGCAGAATGAACAAAACCGGACTTTATGAAAGCCTGCAATCGCCGATCATGAAACAAAACTGGCGAGACTGGTGGCCCCTTTCACATCTCGTATCCAGGCAGTTGGCGCGGCTTGAAAGCAACACCAAAGCCCTTGTCAGCGCAGGCATCACTGTCGGCATGGGCAGTGACGCAGGCACGCCGGGCGTGGTATTTGGCGCAGCGCTGATCGACGAAATGCAGCGGCATGTGGATATGGGCCTGCGTCCTTCAGATGCAATTCATATGGCAACCACAACAAACGCCCGTATCCTGTATATGAACCAAATCTCTGGAAGTGTTGAAGTGGGCAAAGCCGCCGATCTCGTGTTGCTTTCGGAAGACCCTACTCAGTCCATCGGTGCCATGAAATCCGTGCAGTACACGGTGCGTGCAGGACGTGTGTACAGCCGCGGCGAGTTCTAGAGCACGCTTTTTTTACCAACAATTTTAGCCGTCACTTCAATCCAAAACGCTTTTGTGCCATAATAACCTTTGGGTAATGCCCGTTGTGACCTGGGGAGGTTGCGTTTGTGCGGGCGTCAAAAAGTGGTGCTGTGTGATGGTCAATTCTATCAACACGAACGCTGGATCTTTATCTGGCGTGCAAAATTTGCGTGGGGCGTCCAACGCGCTTGGCGAAACCCGCGAACAATTGTCAACAGGCAAAAAGGTCAATGGGCCGGACGATGATGCCGCGATTTTGGCGATATCAAATATCCTGAAAAGCGACATTGCAGGCCTGAACGCCAGCAAGCAGTCGATCAATCGCGCAATCTCCACAGCAGACGTATCGATCGCGGCGGGCACCGCAGTTTCCGACCTGTTGCTGGATCTGAAAGAGAAAGCCGTTCAGGCGTCTGACCCCGGCCTTGATGACGACAGCCGCCGCATCCTGAATGACGAGTTCAGCACACTGCGTGATCAGGTTAACAGCATTGTTGAAAGCGCAAGCTTTAACGGTACTAACGCGATTGCCTCTGGCGGTAACGACATCAGTGCAATTGCCGGTGCCGAGGGCCAGGAAAACATCACGATTGAAGCACGCGATCTGTCACTGGGCGGACCTAACATCACTCTGGGCAGCGGCCAGACAATCTCTACGCTTTCCGATGCGCAGTCGGCAGTATCGGCCATTGATAACAGTCTGAGCAATCTAAGCAGTGTGCTCACCGAATTCGGCGCCGGCGCCAACAATCTGGAACAATTACGGGATTTCACTGAAACGCTCAGCAATAAAACCGAAGAAGGGCTTGGCAATCTTGTTGATGCAGACCTTGCTGCACTGAACGCAGAGTTTGCTGCAGGGCAGGTAAAGGAAGCGCTCGGCCGTACTGCATTGAATATTGCCAACCAACAACCCGGTGCACTTTTGGCCCTGTTTGAACGCAGCTGACCGGACCCGATAGAGAAATTGCCACTAGCGCGCGTGGGTAGGCTGTTCGACCGGGTTTTCCTGTTTCAGATAAAGCCGCCAATTCTTGAAATCAATGGCAAAGGGCTGCTGGCCCAGGATATCCATGCCCAGAATAACCGCAGGAACCTCTCTTGCGCCCAGCATGGCAAACACAGGCACATCTGACACCACCAGTCGCATGTTTGTTCTCTTGAAACTGCCAATGGCAAAGTCCGGAACCCGCAGAGCTGTAAAAACCATCTCACGCCCACCGGAAATGCTCGCGCGGATTGTTTCTGTCCTTACACCGCGCCCGGACCGTCCTACTGCTTCCGACCCGGCGGTGTTGATAACCGTATCGGAAGCACCGGTATCAACAATTACCGGCACATCGAGCCCGCCGATGTTTACTTCCAATGCCAGTGAACCATAAGCAACCGGCCTGCCCTGAACCCTGACCCAGTCGTCAGGGAAAGGTTCATCACCGGACAATTCCAGATTCGCGGTGCCATTTTGCATGTCGATAAAAAGCGTGTGCCCCGCAAGCATATCGACACCAATCAATCCTTTTGCATCTGACCCGATAATATCCGGCAAGGCCACAGTTTCTTCTACATGAAGGGTTCTCCCCATCACATAAAAGTCGGTTACCGGATATACCAGCACACGTTTGTACCCTGTGGCTGTCATGATGCGCTTGGATTGGTTGGGAAGCGCCTGCAGGCCTATCATCGCTGTCAGGCCCCGGTAGATAACGCTTTTGCTCGCGCCAGTATCAATGATGAAAGGCAACGGACCCACCCCGTTGACCACGGTGCCCACCATCGGACGATCAAAACTGTCGGGCAGTATCAGATGAATATCGTCATCAGCGCCATGCGCTGCGAAGAAACCTGAAACAAAAAGGGACAGCCCCAAAAGGCTGCCCGTTTTCATATTTCCAAAGATACCCAATATTGGCTTTTATCAAGTATCAAGGAAGCTTCTTAACTGCCGCGAACGGCTAGGATGCTTCAGCTTGCGAAGCGCTTTCGCTTCGATCTGGCGAATACGCTCCCGTGTTACAGAGAACTGCTGGCCAACTTCCTCAAGCGTGTGGTCAGTATTCATGCCAATACCAAAGCGCATGCGCAGAACCCGCTCTTCACGGGGCGTAAGGCTCGCCAACACACGTGTTGTTGTTTCACGCAAATTGGACTGGATGGCAGCGTCCACTGGCAAAATAGCGTTCTTGTCTTCGATGAAATCACCCAAGTGGCTGTCTTCCTCGTCACCGATTGGGGTTTCAAGACTGATCGGCTCTTTGGCAATCTTCATAACCTTGCGCACTTTTTCAAGCGGCATGGAAAGGCGTTCGGCCAGTTCTTCCGGTGTTGCTTCACGGCCAATTTCGTGCAGCATCTGACGACCTGTGCGTACCAGTTTGTTGATTGTCTCAATCATATGAACCGGAATACGAATTGTCCGCGCCTGATCCGCGATAGATCGGGTTATCGCCTGCCTGATCCACCATGTCGCATAGGTCGAGAATTTGTAACCACGGCGATACTCAAACTTGTCCACCGCTTTCATCAGACCGATGTTGCCTTCCTGAATAAGATCCAGGAATTGCAGGCCACGATTAGTGTATTTTTTCGCGATCGAAATCACGAGACGAAGGTTAGCCTCCACCATTTCCTTCTTGGCAATCCGGGCTTCTTTTTCACCCTTTTGCACCGTGCGTACAATCCGGCGGAACTCGCCGACATGCAGGCCCGACCGGTTAACAAGCTCACCAACCTGATCGCGGATATTCACAATTGCAGTACGTTCCTGTTCCACAAAAGACGCCCAACCACGGCCTTTTAACGCACCAACGCGGTCCATCCAGCCATCTTCAAGCTCGTTGCCCTGATACTCGTCGAGAAACGCGATCCGGCTTACCTTGTGGCTCTCTGCCAAACGAAGAAGACGACCTGACAAAGTCATCAGTCGCTTGTTCAGGCCGTATAACTCGTCGACAAGTTCTTCAATACGCAAATTATTGAACTTGACCGAACTGATCAGCTCAATCAGTTCGTCACTCAACTTCTTGAAACGACGTTCCTGTGCAGTAGAGAGGCCTTCGCTTTGCACAGCAGCTGCCAAACGGGCATCCTGAAGCTTGGCGTATTTTTTGTAAGTAGATGTAATCTTCTGAAATTTCTCGATCGTTTCAGGCTTCAGATGCTCTTCCATAGCCGACAAAGACATTGCTGCTTCGTCGTCATAGTCATCATCATCAGCTTTTTTGGCACCCTCGCCACCTTCGGTATTTTCAGCGGTTTCGCCGTCGGCGGCCTCACCTTCAGGCTTTGCCTCTTCGTCAACTGGCCCAACTGATTCAGGTTTTTCGTCTGCTGCGCCTTCCTCACCAGCTTTTTTGGCGCCTTCGGCAAGAACATCACCCGCATTTTCGTCTTCAAGCTCTTCTGCGTTCGGCTGTTTGCCGATAGTAGCTTCAAGATCGATAATGTCGCGAAGCAACATCTCTTCATTTTCAAGACGCAACGCCCATTCAGTAATGGCTTTAAAGGTCAGCGGGCTCATGCACAGACCGATAATCATCGTCGCACGGCCAGCCTCAATACGCTTAGCAATTGCGATCTCGCCCTCACGGGAAAGAAGCTCGACAGACCCCATCTCGCGCAGGTACATCCGCACGGGATCATCAGTGCGATCACTCGCTTCTTTCTTATCCGTGGTCTTGAATTCTTCTTTTTCGTCTTTTTCAACGGCGGGGGCTTCCTCAGCCTCCTGCTCTTCATCGCTGTCGACCACATTGATGCCCATTTCGGACAGCATGGTCATAACATCTTCGATTTTCTCGGAAGACATTTCTTCAGTCGGTAAAGCCGCGTTCACTTCATCATAAGAGATGTAGCCACGTTCTTTCGCCTTTGCGATCATTTTTTTGACAGCTGCTTCTGTCAAATCAAGACGTGCACCACCTGCCGACTCTTCGCCGTCGGGTCTGCTGTCTTCTTCCTGAGTCGCTTTAGTTGCCATGTAAATTCCACTCCAGATCTGCGCGAATCGCAGTCATAGCACATTAAATAAAAGAAAACCTGCCTGATTCGAGACGATATCCGTCTTTATCGGCCTCTTTTTCTTCCAAAGCACGAAATGCAGCCTGTGCCGCCACAAAACGCGCGTGATTATCATCCGTCATATCTGCGGCATAGTCCGCTTCAGCCTGCTCATAGGCGGCTTTTGCTGCTGTAATATGCTGGTACCGGGAGAGCAAATGCTCGAATCCGGTCAATGCATCAGACAAAGCAGCTTCAGGCCACGCAAACCAATCGCTTTTCAGCGATCCGTCAGCAGAGATTTTCCCAACCGTTTTCTGGTGATCCGTGCCCTCTAAATGGGTATGCACCGTCTCCCGGTCAAGGGTATCTCCAAAAGCGGCTTTTTCTATAAGGGCATTGCGCAGTCCGTCAAGCCCCGGAACACTTAAATCAAGTCCTGCGACTTCTTCTTCGTATCGCACCAGTATCTCGGGGTGGTTTACCAAAGTCAGAATAATCAGTTGCTGGATCGTATCGGTAACACCACTTCCGCCAATACTGCGCCCCAATCTGGTTTTCGAAAGCAAGCCCGTTGCAGGAGCCAGCCGTTTTTTGCCGCCTCTTGAAAAAGAGCCAGCTTTCTGCCGCCCCGAAGTACGGTTGCCACGAAACTGCTGAAACAAGCGGTCACGAAACTCCCGCTGGTACAGGTTTCTGACATTCTCATCCTGAATTTCCGACAGGCGCCCGAAAATCTTTTTCTCCAGACCAGCCCTGCGCTCCGGCGTGTCGGCGGCAACGCCCGCCGTTAAATTGTTCCACAGGACAGAAACCAGGGGATCGGCTTTATCAATCAGCGCATCAATCGCGCCTTTGCCTTCGCGCTGAACCAGGCTGTCCGGATCGTCCCCCTCGGGCATCATCATAAAGCGAAGGGACTTTCCGGGCCTGAGCATCGGTAGCGACCGCTCGACAGCCCGCCCCGCCGCCCGCTGGCCAGCATTGTCGCCGTCGAACGAAAGTATTGGCTCGTCTGCCATTTGCCACAAATGAGCGATTTGTTCTTCCGTAAGCGCTGTACCCAGCGGCGCAACAGCATAATCAATACCGAACTGCGCCAGCGCAATCACGTCCATATATCCTTCAACCACCAGCACCTGACCGGCGTCATAGCTGGCGGCGCGCGCGTTCGCCCAGTTATAAAGGGTTGCACCTTTATGAAACAGGCCGGTTTCAGGGCTGTTCAAATATTTGGCTTTGGCGTCCTTGTTTAAGGCCCGCCCGCCAAATGCGATAACCCTGCCTTGCCGATCTGTAATCGGGAACATCAGCCTGTCCCTGAAACGGTCATAGCTGGCGCCGCCATCCTCCGGCTTTATCAGCATGCCGGTTTCAATCAGCTGATCTTCACCAATGTCACGCGCGGTCATCGCATCTTTGAGCGCTGTCCGACTGTTAGGCGCGTAACCAAGGCCAAACCTTGCAAGTGTTTCGTCGGTCAGGCCCCTTCCCCTGATATAGTCAAGCGCGCCTTTGCCAACCTGCGCACGTAGCTGCGTCTGGTACCAACTGGCGACAGCATCCATCACCTCTGCCAGGCTCGCACGCTCTTTCTGTTTCTCGATTTCCTCGCGGCTCGGCTTTGGCACTTCCATCCCGACTTCGCCGGCCAGTGTTTCCACAGCTTCGGGGAACGTCATGCCCTGCGTCTTCATAACGAAATCGAGAACGCTGCCGTGTTCACCGCAACCAAAACAGTGATAAAAACCTTTCTGGTCATTCACGGTAAAGGATGGTGTTTTTTCGTTATGGAACGGGCAAAGGCCGGTGCTTTCACGGCCACGGCGCACAAGCTTCACCGAACGCCCCACCACATCAGATAGGGTAAAACGATGCTTCAGTTCATCCAGAAATTGAGGACTGAGGGCCATTACCAACACCATCGGCGGACGCAAACTGATGCTCGGCCCGCCTAACAAAATTTGTTATAGGATATCCTGTTATATTTAATGCAAAGTTGTGAAAATGGCAACCAGCTGATGCAGTCATGATTTTTCAGGAATCCCACATGGTTTCCATCCAGGCATCCATCTCCTCCGCCTGCTCCTGCATCCAGTCAAAAAACATGATCACTTTCTCCGGTGGTTCTTCAAGCGCAGCTTCAAGATAATAATGATAACCGGTAGGTAGCGGCTTGCCGGGAACATTCATGAGCCGACCGGATTTCAGCGCATCGGCCGCAATCAAGGGCGGTGCCAACGCTATACCCCCGCCAGCGGAAGCTGCCTGCACCAAAAGACCTGAATGGCTGTAGTCGGTTTCAATATCAACATTCGACAGTGGAATGGCGTTCAACTCGAACCATTCGTTCCACAGGTGGGCGTGTTCGTGTGCAAGCAGGCGGAAGTTAATGACCTCGTCGCCCTGAATGGTGCGGCCTGGTGACAACTCCGGCGCATAGACAGGCGCAAAGGTTTCCGGCCCCAGAACCCGGGCCCCCTCAGGCGGGGTACCGACCCTGATTGCCAGGTCCAGACCTTTGACCCGCAAATCGAACCGCTGGTCATCGGCATTGATCCGTACATCAATTTCCGGGTGACGCAGGCTGAATTTCGATAGCCTCGGTATCAACCAGTGAATAGCAAACGATTGATAAGTGGTGAGCCGAAGCACATTGGGCTCGTCCTTCTGTCGCAGGCTGGTAATGGTTGCTTCGATATCCTTAAAGGCAGACTGAAGCGTTTCAGCAAACACGCGACCTTCGGGCGTAAGTGTAATTTCACGCGGCCGGCGAATAAAAAGCTGCAAGCCCACCTCCTGCTCCAGGATTTTTACCTGCTGGCTTACCGCAGATTGGGTACGGCCCAGCTCTTTCGCTGCCAATGTCAGGCTACCGTGGCGCGCCGCAGCATCAAAAGCCAACAACCCTGATAAAGATCGAAGCCGAAACATCATTTTTCCTTAATTTTTCTAAGTCATATTCTTAGCATTACGAATTTGTATTTCCACCATAATCAATAGATATCAGTACTCATTCAGCCATGAGGACATAATATGACTAAGAAAAATTTACTGTTCACAACAGAAGATGACAAGCGCAGTTTTCTTGAAAAGCTGACAGTGGCCTATGCCCCGATTGACGATCTGGTGATGAGATCGGCCAGAGACATAAAGGCCGCTGAAGACAAACGCGCCCCTGAAGGGCAAAAGGAACAGGCCAACGAAGAGAAAGCGCACAACATATTCGCTGTGCGCCATCTGGGTAGCGTGTAATTCGTTAGAAAACTGTTAGCTCAACATGCCGCGAATCGTCGTGCTGGCTTTGGCAAAATCCATCTGGCCAGCATACTTTTCTTTCAGCGAGCCCATGCAGCGCCCAATATCCTTGAGGCCTTCGGCACCCAGTTCAGACACAACCGCCTCGGCAGCCGCAACGATCTCATCTTCGCTCATCTGCTTGGGCAGAAACTCCTCGATGATCCCGATCTCTTCTTTCTCGCGCTCAGCCAGCTCACAGCGACCACCTTCTTCATACGCCTTGATGCTGTCTTTGCGTTGCTTGACCATCTTCGACAAGATATCGGTGATGAGTGCATCATCATCCTTATCGGCAGCATCCTTGCCGCGCATCTCTATGTCTTTTTCTTTGATGGCCGCCAGTATCAGGCGCACTGTCGAGAGTTTGCGAGTGGCTTTCGCACGCATCGCATCTTTCATCGACTTCGTCAGTTCTTCCCTAAGCATGTCTTCAACCCTGCTACAACGAGTCGGAAACCCCTATACTATAGGCAGACGGGGTTTAGCGCAAACGAGAAATTTCGTTTTAACTTGTTGTTTTCATTGAATATTTTATTTTCCAGTTTTTCTTGACCCCCCAAGGCCTTTTGACTATTGTCCGGTCAATTTGGCCACCGCCAAGCTGGTTTCGCGGCCCGGCAGGGATAGCGGTATTTTTCCTTTAAGGCAAGGGAATGCAATGGTCACAGCGTCGCAATCCGACGCACAACACCGACCGCGTCTGGGAATGCGCTGATGACCGACTCTAAAACGCCCCTCATTCCACCCGGTGACGATATCACCGCAGTCTTGGTTTTGGATGATGGAACGGTGTTTTGGGGGCATGGTTTTGGCCGCGAAGGCGAAACAGTTGGTGAAGTGTGTTTCAACACATCCATGACCGGCTATCAGGAAATCCTGACGGACCCTTCCTACGCGGGCCAGATCATCACATTTACCTTCCCTCATATTGGTAACGTCGGCACCAACCCCGAGGACATCGAAACACGTGTTTCGGCTGCCCGTGGGCTGGTTATCCGTGACGATGTCACCGAACCTGCGAACTTTCGCGCAGACAGTCACTTGAATGATTGGGCTGACGGTCGGGGCCTCATCGGCATTTCCGGCATTGATACCCGCAAGCTGACCAGAATGATCCGGGAAAGCGGCGCACCAAACGGGGTGATAGCCTACAATAAAGCCGGGCAGTTTAACGTTCCCGCACTGCTGAAACAGGCACAGGACTGGCCCGGACTTGAAGGCATGGACCTCGCCAAGGAGGTCAGCCGTACAGACACCGAAACCTGGAACAGCACTCGCTGGAACATTAAAGACGGCTTTGGCGAAGTCAAAAAAGCCAGCGCTCATGTGGTCGCGGTTGACTACGGCGCCAAAAACAACATTCTGCGCTGCCTTGCGGAAACAGGTGCGCGCGTGACGATTGTTCCCGCCACCGCAAGCTTCGACGATATCATGGCGCACAACCCGGACGGCATTTTCCTCTCTAACGGGCCGGGTGATCCGGCTGCAACCGGCGAATATGCCTTGCCGGTCATTGAGAAGCTTATTGAAACCGGTCTGCCGATTTTTGGCATTTGTCTCGGCCACCAGCTTCTTGCGCTCGCATTTGGTGGCAAAACCTACAAGATGCATCAGGGCCACCGTGGGGCCAACCACCCTGTTCAGGACCTGCGTACAGGCAAGGTGGAAATCACCAGCATGAACCATGGCTTCAGCGTGGATGGCGACAGCCTGCCAGGTGATGTGAAGATCAGCCATGTCTCCCTGTTCGATAAAACTGTGTGCGGCATCGAGCATACAGAAAAGCCGATCTTCAGTGTGCAACAACACCCCGAGGCTTCGCCCGGCCCGCAAGACAGTTTTTACCTGTTCGACCAGTTCATGGGCATGATCGAAAAAAGAAAATCAGCAGCCTGACAATCAAAACATAAAACAGGCACATATAAGGAGACGGCAGTGAGGAAAATTTCGAAAAGCATTTCAATAATGGCAACGGCGTTTTCCCTGCTGTTTCTGGCGCACGGTGCCAGCGCGCAAGACGGCTTCTATGTTTCTGCCTTCACCGGCCTTGCTATTCAGAATGACCAGAATAACACCGGAAACGGCGACAGGCTTGATGTCTCGCTCGACAACGGTTTTGTTATTGGCGGCGCGCTTGGTTACAAACTGCCCGTTAGCGGCTTCCGGGTAGAGCTTGAAGTCGCATACCGCGAGAACGATATTTCCGCCGGAACGCTTCTGAGCAACCCGACGGTCGCTTTTACCGGAGACAATTCATCTCTCGGCGCCTTTGCAAACGTGCTTTATGATTTCGACAGTATCCTTGGTATCGCAACACCCTACATTGGAGCTGGTATTGGAATTGGCGGCGTCGAATCAGATGTGGTGCGCCAGGCTGCCGTGAATGACATCCGTTTTGGGGGGCCGACCCGTACTGAATTTCTGTATCAGGGTATCGCTGGCGTGAGCGTTCCCTTGAACAACACCTTCGATCTTTTTGCAGAAGGCCGGTACTATGTGGCACCCGGCGTTGATTTCGACCTGATCGACACCGTTTTGAATACCACCAGTACATTCAACAGTTCCTATGAAGTGATCCAGCTGCAGGCAGGCCTGCGGTACAAATTTTAGTCGACCCGACATAGACGCCGACCAGACAACGAGAGCAATACACACATGCCCAAAAGAACAGACATCGAAAGCATCCTGATTATCGGCGCCGGGCCGATCATCATTGGCCAAGCCTGCGAATTCGATTACTCCGGCACACAGGCCTGCAAGGCACTGCGGGAAGAAGGCTATCGTGTCATTCTGGTAAACTCGAACCCAGCCACCATCATGACCGACCCCGAGCTCGCTGACGCGACCTACATCGAGCCGATCACCCCAGAAGTGGTTGAGAAGATTATCGCGAAGGAGCGCCCCGACGCGATCTTGCCCACCATGGGGGGCCAAACAGGCCTGAACACGGCGCTTTCTCTCGGGAAAATGGGTGTTCTGGAAAAATACAATGTGCAGATGATCGGCGCAGACCGTGAAGCGATCGACAAGGCCGAAGACCGCATGCTGTTCAAGGATGCGATGACCAAGATTGGCCTGGAAAGCAGCCACAGTGAAATCGCGCATACATTGGATGAAGCCCTTGGGGCGATGGAACGTATCGGCTTGCCGATGATCATCAGACCAAGCTTCACCATGGGAGGCACGGGCGGCGGCATCGCATACAATAAAGAAGAATATATCGATATCGTCACCAGAGGACTGGATGCGTCACCCACAACAGAGGTGCTGGTCGAAGAGAGCATTGTCGGCTGGAAAGAATATGAGATGGAAGTTGTGCGCGACAAGGCGGACAACTGTATCATCGTTTGTGCGATCGAAAACGTCGACCCCATGGGTGTGCACACCGGCGACAGTATCACCGTTGCCCCTGCCCTGACGCTGACCGACAAGGAATACCAGATTATGCGCAACGCCAGCATTGCTGTGCTGCGCGAAATCGGTGTCGAAACCGGTGGATCGAACGTGCAGTTTGCCGTGAACCCGAAAGACGGCAGGTTGATAGTGATCGAAATGAACCCGAGGGTATCGCGCTCAAGCGCACTCGCATCAAAGGCCACCGGCTTCCCGATAGCCAAGATCGCCGCCAAGCTTGCGGTTGGCTACACACTTGATGAACTTGATAACGACATCACCGGTGTAACACCTGCGTCGTTCGAACCAACAATTGATTATGTCGTGACAAAAATTCCGCGTTTCACTTTCGAGAAATTCGAAGGCACAGACGCGCTCCTGTCATCAGCAATGAAATCGGTCGGTGAAGTGATGGCAATTGGCCGTAACTTTGCTGAAAGTATGCAAAAAGCCCTACGCTCAATGGAAACAGGCCTGACCGGCCTGAACGAAATCGCCATTGAAGGATATGAAGCAGGCAGCGGCGACTTCACCCCGATATTGAAAGACCTTGGCTTCCAGCGGCCGGACCGTCTGTTGCGGATCGCACAGGCTTTCCGGGAAGGCGTGCCTTTTGAAGATATCAAGCGCGTCACCGGCTTCGAGCCATGGTTCCTGCATCAGGTCGAGGCCGTGATTGTTGCAGAAAAAGGTGTGCAGGAACACGGGCTTCCCGACGGCGAGATCGCCATGAGGAAACTCAAGATGCTTGGATTTTCTGACCAGCGACTGGCGGAGCTTTCAGGCGGTTCGGAGGCCGATGTTCGTGCGACCCGGCATGAACTCGGTGTTCGCCCAAGCTTCAAGCGCATCGACACCTGCGCCGCAGAGTTCGAGGCCAAAACCCCTTACATGTACTCTTCCTATGAGACGTTTGCAGCCGGCGAAACCGCGGAATGCGAAGCAAACCCGACCGATAGGGAAAAGATTGTCATTCTGGGGGGCGGCCCCAACCGGATTGGACAGGGGATTGAATTCGATTATTGCTGTTGTCATGCGTGTTTCTCACTCTCCGATGCGGGCTATGAAACCATCATGGTCAACTGCAACCCGGAAACGGTCTCAACTGACTATGACACCTCGGACAGACTGTATTTTGAGCCCCTGACTGCGGAAAATGTGATCGAGATTATTCGGAAAGAGCAGGAAAATGGTACGGTTAAAGGTGTGATCGTGCAGTTTGGTGGCCAAACCCCGCTTAAGCTGGCGCATGCCCTTGAAGCGGAAAATATCCCGATCCTGGGCACCAGCCCGGATGCCATTGATCTGGCTGAAGACCGTGAACGCTTTCAGGAACTTGTCGAGAAACTCGGTCTCAAACAGCCAAATAATGGCCTTGCCCGCAGCCATGAAGAAGCCGTGGCTGTGGCTGAACGCGTTGGCTACCCGGTTTTGATCCGTCCTTCTTATGTTCTGGGTGGCCGCGCGATGGAGATCGTACATGATCAGGCAGGTCTTGACCGCTACATCGCCGAGGCGGTTCAGGTTTCCGGTGACAGTCCAGTGTTGATCGACAGTTTCCTTAAAGATGCCATTGAGGTGGATGTCGATGCCCTTTCCGACGGCGAGACAATCCATATCGCCGGTATCATGGAGCATATCGAAGAAGCGGGTGTACATTCTGGTGACAGTGCCTGCTCCATCCCGCCGTACAGCTTGCCGGTCGGCATCGTGAACGAGGTCAAGCGTCAGGCCGTTCTGCTAGCAAAAGCACTGAAAGTGGTTGGTTTGATGAATGTCCAGTTTGCGGTGAAAGACGGCGAAGTCTACCTGATCGAGGTGAACCCGCGCGCCAGCCGCACGGTCCCGTTTGTCGCCAAAGCCATTGGCAGCCCGATTGCCGCGATTGCGGCACAGGCCATGGCCGGTGCAAAGCTGACAGACTTTGAACTGAAGGACCCGATCACCGAGCATGTCGCGGTTAAAGAGGTGGTGATCCCATGGGCGCGATTCCCCGGCGTGGATATTCTTCTTGGCCCTGAAATGAAGTCAACTGGCGAAGTAATGGGTATTGATAGCAGCTTCCCTATCGCCTTCTACAAGTCACAACTGGCCGCAGGCGTGCCCCTTCCGGAAAGCGGAAAGGTATTTCTGTCGGTAAAAGACGCAGACAAGTACGCGCTGGTGCCGTTGGCGCGTGATTTGCTCGGGATGGGCTACAGTGTTGTTGCGACAAGTGGTACTGCAAGTTACCTCCGGGATCAGGGTCTGAACGTTGAAAGCGTGTTCAAAGTAAACGAGGGCCAGCGGCCTCATGTGATCGACATCATGAAAAACGGAGATGTTTGCCTGATGTTCAACACGACAGAAGGCAAGCAGGCTATCATGGACAGTTACGAACTGAGAAACACCGCCCTGACGATGAAGCTACCTTATTACACCACAATGGCAGCATCCAAAGCCACTGTTCAGGCGCTGAAAGCACTCAAAGCGGGTGATATGAAGGTGAAAAAATTGCAGGACTATACGCCTGAAACGGCGGCTTAACTGACGTTGGCAAGGTTTAACGCAATGCCGGGCTTGATTCTTTAACCATTGTTCGCTACATAATGACCAAGGATGCGCCGGCCCGTTTGGGTCGGCGCTCCTGTTTTTATGAGAGGTGGCGACTTCCGGTGCAAAACCTCCGTTTGTATAAATTATCCTTGGACGGGACCCATGAACGATAAAGTGCCCATGCTTGAGGAAGGCTACCGCCGCCTCGAAGCCGAATTGAAGAATTTGAAGTCCGTCGAGCGCCCGTCAGTGGTGCAGGCGATTGAAGAAGCGCGTGCTCACGGCGACCTGTCGGAAAACGCAGAATACCATGCCGCCAAAGAAAAACAGGGGCATATTGAAGGCCGGATTATGGAGCTTGAGGGCAAGGTATCGCGCGCTCAGGTAATTGATCCGACAACGCTTGTCAGTGACAAGGTCGTCTTTGGTGCCACAGTCACCATGCTCGATGAAAATGACGACGAGGTTGTGTACCAGATTGTTGGCGCCGATGAAGGCGACATCAAGATCGGCCGCATTTCCTACCAGTCACCGATCGCACGTGCCCTTATCGGCCGCAAAGTCGAAGATGAAGTTGAGGTCAAGGCTCCAGGCGGTGACCGCTACTACGAAATCACAAAAATCGAATTCAAATAGTCTGTGTTTAGAGACTGTTTTGCAAAAAGGCCTGCCGCATTGGCGGGCCTTCATGCTTGGCGCGACAAGCTAGTGCACTAGCGTTTTTGAAGGTCATCAATATTGAGTTGATGAGTTCTCAAGGAATTTCCAGCTTCGTCTCTTATGTGAAACTCCACCTTGCGCTGTTGCCAGTCAATATCGACTGTACCGAAATTCGCCTGCATCACCGAGGTCGAGATCTTTCTCGGTTCACTCTCATCGCGATACTTAATGGCGGTGTCACCGGTAATGGGTAAATTCATTGATGACGACATAAACTCAACGAGGGGATAAGGAACATTTTCGGTTTCCCTGTAGAAACCTGCAAAATGCCTGTCTCCTGAAATCAGGATGACACCGTTTGCAGCTGTATCATCAATCAGGTCATATAGTTTTTGTCGCTCCAAAGGCAGTGTTCGCCAGCCTTCCATGTCATGGTTGTCCGCAACGATAGCGACTGATGAGACAACAAGCCGAACATCTGCTTCTTTCCGCAACTCAGCTGCGAGCCACGACCATTGCTCAGCGCCCAGCATCGTTTTGTCGACAGCGCTGCTTGGTTCAAATTTACCAAACCGTTTGCGATCGCTGGATGGCTTGAGATCAGACCGAAAAAAACGTGTATCCAGCATAATAACCTGAACCCGCTGCCGGTCCGGTCCGATTATCCCGGAATAATAAACACCGTCACGTGACCGACGTGGATCGGATTTTGATTGTGCCCATACATGTTCATGAAGCTCTTCCGCTTCCTGCCGCGCAATCCAGGATGCGCCCGCGTCGTTCATGCCATAGTCGTGGTCATCCCAGGTAACCATGACAGGCACGGTGGAACGCAGCTCTGCAAAGCCCCGCACATCACCAAGCAGCTGGTAGGCCTCTTTCAAAAATGGCAAATCTGTATTTTCTGTTTCTTCAGATGAATACACATTGTCACCAGTGAAAAGAAAAAGATCAGGCTTGCTTGCTTTCACACCATTCCAGATGTCGTGGTCCAATTGCGGCGCAAAACAGGACCCAAGTGCTATCCGGCTCACAAGGCTGCCGGTGTTAATATCCACACTCGAAATGGGTGAAGGCATCGGTGTTTCAGCAAAAACGCCCTGGCTTGTGCCGGCACTTGTTAATCCGGCAACAACTGATATAGCGAAAAGACCTTGTCTCATGATTTCCCCACTGTGAAACACATTGTGTTCTCAGCATGTGGGTATCTATTTTACTTCTGGCAAGGGTACGCCCGGCTGATGCTTGCTGGTACGAATGGTCAAAGACGTTTTTACGCTTGCAACATTTTCAGCAGGCGTAAGTTCACCAGTGAGGAACTGCTGAAAACTGCCAAGGTCTTCAGCAACGATCTTCAAAATAAAGTCTATCTCGCCGTTCAGCATAAAACATTCGCGAACCAGCGGCCATTCCTGCACCTTTTCTTCAAAAGCGCGAAGGTCTGATTCCGCCTGGCTGTGAAGGCCCACCATCGCAAACACAGTAAGGCCATATCCCAAGGATTCCTGCTCGAGGTCGGCATGATAACCTTTGATATAGCCTTCCTGTTCGAGGGCGCGAACCCGCCTGAGGCAAGGCGGCGCGGTTATTCCCACACGATCGGCCAGATCAACATTTGTGATACGCCCTTGTGATTGGAGGCAAGAAAGAATTTTTCGGTCAACAGCGTCGAGTTTTACGCGCACCATAATGGTCTCCTGAACAGGCGCATTTTTCGTGCGCGGCAGCGATTGGATCGCATACTAACCAAGCTCGTTTCGGAAATAAAGTTCCAAATGTAAACAATTTTATTTCACATCAGCCTTCAAGTGTTTTCAGAAATTCCTGCTGCTCAAAAGTAAATTAGATAAAATTTTAATCATTTCTAGCATCCCGATTCGATTTGAGTAGTATATGGAACCAAGCGATTCGGGTGCATTACATCGCTTCAAAAAAAACGGAATAATGTGGCAGGGACGGCCGCCGGTTTCTTTGATAAAAAAACAAGGGAATCGCAAAAATACAGGGCTAGGCTGTGGGAAACGCATCGGCATTCGAAATGGATGCCTTGGATACCAGGATACGGGAGCTGGTGGCGTACGCGCGTGAGCGCGACGGCGAAGACCGCACGCTTTTATTCCGGAATCTGGTTGATCTTTTTCTGACCGGAAAAGCCCCGCTTAAAGAACCAACACGCACACAGCTACTTGATGTAATTGAAGCACTTGTTCCTCATGTGGAACCTGACGGCAGAAGAACAGTGGCTGAACTGGTTGCCAATATGTCGGACCCCCCGCTTGATTTGGCCTGCCGACTTGCCAAGGACCGACCACATCTTGTTGGTGACCTCCTGAAGTCAACAGCATTTGATGAGAGCGACATTATTGAACTGATAGAATGCACAGGGCGCGACCACCATCATGTGATTGCTTCCAGAAACGACCTGTCAGCCAACGTTTGGATCGCGCTCGCCCGGGCGGCGCCCGCAGCACCGCCTTTTGACAATCAGTCAACGCTTGCCTTGTGGCGAGACGATCTGGGCGTAATGCGGGACCTGGAAGAAAACCCGACTGTCATGCCTTTCCGGAAAAATGCCTCCATGCCCGATATCCCGGGAACGATACCAGACAACAACCTGTCAGCTGAAGGGATCGGTTGGGCACAGGACGAAAAAGCAGCTGAAACCAAAGATCCTTCCAAGGACCAGAGACACGCAGCTCAACTGCGAATACTGCGCACTGACAAGGATCTGATCGCGGACAGGCTGGTGAAAAACTCCGAACCCATGCAGACACTGCCGGAAAACAAAGAAGAGTCCCGTTCGGCACATATCTCCACAGCACCAGCAAGCCCGCCCAAGCCACCTGAAGTCATGGAGCTGATTCAGAATACCGACAACGTCGTGGCACCGGCTCCACACAAGGATAATTGGGTGTGGCGGAGTGATCGGGATGGTCTGGTCACAGAGGTATCACCTGAGGCCTACAGCCTTTATAGCGCAGACTTCAAACTAATCGGCGGGACAATCCTCGACATGCTGGGACTGAATACCAAACTGGGGCATCCGGTATCGAGGGCATTCCAAAGAAGAAGTGCAATCCATGATGCCCCGCTCACTTTGACATCCAAAGACAATAAGAACCGTTTCTGGACACTGGAGGCAAAGCCATTGTTCAGTTCAAACGGTGGCGTTTTTGAGGGCTACTGGGGACGAATGACCCCGGTGAATTCCAATGACATATCATCAGCCGTCGACCATGATGCGGAACCACCTAACTCATCGACTGAACCGTCCGACGTTTTCTTTGAGGGCGACGCCGCTCACTCCTTACCCGCGGCAGGACTTGACACCATCACGGATGAAACCATTGATCGCACAATTGTCCCGGCTCCAATTCCCGAGCGGCCGGCCAAAGTCGAACCCGCAGTGCCTTCAGGCAAGTCCTTAGGCAATGAAGTTGCGGATATTGCCGCAACCATGATCAAGGACCTAGTAAGCGAGTCAGTTGCGAAGGCTTTGGGTGAACTTGGCCCTGCTCTCAACAACAAAGCTGCTGAAACAGTGCCTGCAAAGGAAGTTGAAGAGGGCTTGCCCAGACAACCGATACCAACCAAGAATGAAGATGTAGCAGCGACGCTGCATATTCTTGAGCAGGCTTTGAGCACAATGGTTATTAGCGGGCAAACGGCTAACAACAGCACTTTGCGGTTACAAACGGAAATCGCAACAGCCTGCCTGAAAACGCTGAAAGAACAAATGGGCGCAGCAGGCGATAATTCAGACAAAAGTTAGCAGCATCTGGATTTACTGGTCTTTCCGGAACTATTCTTGCAAGGTTTTCGCTCAGTGACCGATGCGTTCATCGGGTCGCTGAGTGTTTGTTACTTTCTATAAGGAATTTACATGCAGTTTGTTCAACAGCGCGCACGCCTTTTTTTACCGTTTTCATACTGTTTTCTGGCGCTGGCGTTCATTTTTTCACCATCCGCCACAAAAGCGTTGGAGCAAAACGCTGACGGACCCGCTCTCTGGAAAATCAGTGATCAGGACAGCGAGATCTTCTTGTTCGGCACTGTTCATATTCTGAACCCGCAACTGAAGTGGCGCTCAGGAAAAGTGAATGGAGCTTTTTCTGCTTCAAACACTGTGGTGTTCGAGGCACCTGCGGATACATCAAACCCGCAGAAGATGCAGGCAATGATTGCCCAATACGGCATTAATCCACCAGGCCGGCGACTTTCCGGTTTGCTAAGCCCGGCCGGCAACCAGAACCTCAGGGCGGTTCTGGCGCAATTTGGCATGCAAGGGTCGGAAAGTAATTTTGAACCTCTGCGCCCATGGCTGGCGGGCATCACGCTTGCCGGTCTGCAAATTCAGGCAACAGGTGGTGATCCGAATGCGGGTGTTGAACGAATCCTCAGTGCAGAAGCCGTGCGCGCGGGGAAAAATATTCAGTATTTCGAAACCGACGAACAGCAAATGCAATTCCTGAGTGGCCTGTCCGCAGAAGCAGAACTGTATTTCCTCGAGGACGGATTACGGCAAATCAGGGAAAACCCTGACCAGATCAATGAACTGGTGACATATTGGCTGGCGGGAGACATGAAGGCGCTCGATGAGCTCATGGTCTCGGCCCTGGCAGGACAACAAGAAGTATACAGAGTTCTACTTGCAGACAGAAACAAGGGCTGGGCCGAACAGATTGAAGAACTGCTGGCAGGTAGCGGCAGCATTTTCATTGCTGTTGGCGCTGGCCACTTGGCTGGAGGCGATAGTGTTCAGGAATTTCTTGCCAGAAAAGGAATTGCGGCGATCCGGCAATAGTGGCGCGAGGAGCCACAACATAAACAAAAAGGGCACCGGAAGCGGTGCCCTTTTTGTTTTTCTAGTAGCGCTGTCCTAGCGGCTACCACCGCCAACAGCTGCAGCTTTTTGCGCAAGAGCAGCGTTAGGGCGAGCCCAGGTCTGGTTGCTGCAACGACCACGTGCACAGCTGGTGATTTTCAGGCCACCATCTTCCAGAAGAACCATCTTGCCTTTGGACGCCTTACCACCTGAAAGCTTGGCAACTTTGCCCGCTTCCCAGCGCTTCATGCCTTGCACATTGGCATTTTTAAAGTTCTTCAACAGTTGCATGCCAATCTGGTCGCCAACGTTTTCACCATCCTGAAAAACGACGGTGCCGCAGATCCGGCTGGATTTTTCGTTGCAGCTGTCAAGCTTGACAACGGTTTTGCCGTCGTTAGCGAGCCAGAGGCCCTTTACTTCGTCATTTTGCGCAGTGGCAGGGTTGGCAATTAACGTCGCAGCCATCAGGCCCACAACTGCGGCCACTGTTGCAGCAGTTGCACGTGCTCCAAGTGACTTGCGTGCCGCTGCAGGGTTGCCTGTTGCTTTTGACAGGTAGTCAGAATGCTCTGTGCCCATCATGCGGTCCCACCATGTGAAGTAGAGACCAAAGTTTGAGTTGCCATTTGAGTGATGCATGTCGTGATGTGTAACCATTGTTATCTGTCCTAAAATTGGGTGCGTGGCCCACCAGCGCGGGAAAAGCTCGTAGCCAGAGTGCCCGATCGCATTCCTGATAATCATATGAGTAAGAAACAGGAAAATAGCGAGGCCATGCATGGGGAGAAAAAGCAAAAACAGCGGCACAAAAGCAGCATGTACAGCGGCTTCGATCATATTGAAGCTGTAAGCTGTCCACGGGGTTGGGTTGATTGACTTATGGTGTTCGGAGTGCCCGCGCCGAAATATCTGCGGAAGATGCAAAAGTCTGTGTGTCCAGTAAAAATATGCATCTTGTGCCAGGATCATCAGCGCCAGCGAGCCAAGAAAGTAGGCTGTGCCATAGCCACCTTCGTCACCATAAATGGTCATCACGTCGCCGCGAATTCCAAGATCAATCAGAAACCCAGAAGCAGAAAATACTGCAGCTGCAAGCATTGAGCTTTTGAACTCGCGAGATATCTGCCGGAACCCGGGGGTTTTTGTTCTGATTTTGCGGTTTTTTAGAGTACGAGAAAGTATCACATTTACAATTAGATAAACGCTGCCTGCGCCGACGATATATCGCCCGAAATCAAAGGTGAACCACCCAGGATATCGGGGCAACATTTCGCCGGCCCATGCAGCAAGTTGATCTAACACTGTGACATCCATGTGTCTGTCCTCGCGTTCGTCCGCACCACATTGTGTGATGCTTGTTCTTATGAGAGCGGCAGCGCCGTCTGGGAAGGAAGTGCCTAAAAGCGCCACCGCTCACGAACATAAACGCTCGAAATCGGATTTGGTTCTCGCCGATTTCGGAATTAGCTGTGTTTTCAAGAAATCGGCGAGCCTTTTTAACTATCGGCAAGCTGTTTTCGGCGGTATTCGGTTGGGGTCTGTCCGGTCCGCTCCTTGAAGGCACGATTGAATGGTCCAAGCGAGCCGTACCCCAGCTCCATGGCGATGGTTAGCACCGGAACGTTACGTTCCTGAACAGAGGACAAGCGCCTCTGGGCAGCGGTGATTCTGTAATGATTCAGGAAATCCGCAAAATTTCTGTAACCGAGATGGCGGTTAATCAAACGGCGTAACCTGTGCTCCGGCAAGCCTGCCGATTGCGCAAGCCCGGTGATCGTCAGACCGGGTTGCAGGTATAGTTCATCGGTCTCAATCAATTTTTCGATTGTCGCAAGATCATGGCGCTCGTTCGGCTCCACCGTCGTATTTTTTTGCGGGCGGGCGCTGCCATTTTTACCGCTGACAAACGCAACGCTGCGCAGATTGATCCCAAACCAGGCAAGGGTCGCCGCCAAAAGCCACATACCGATGGATTGAAGCAATAGAACCGGCGTGCCAAAAAGCTCTGATTGCGAGAAGAAGGTTTCTGCGGATGCGATGACCAGCGTCGTCAGCGAGACAGCAACAATATAAACCAACCGAAACTTGCGGCGCGCTTCCAGCAGATCATCATCACGGCCTTCCCAGGCAACATAGATCATATGCGCGATCAGGCCGAACCGGGCCAGGGTATAAATGACGTAGGCTGGCAGCTCAAAACCAGACCCTGAGCCGAGAAGCAGATCGAAATGCAATCGGCCCGAAAGGTAAAACCCTATGCCAATCAGTGCAAAAGCGGGCCAGATTTTCAGCCGATCTCGGAACTGCGACAAGCTGAACAGCCATATCGCGATCTGGCCCGAATGGCAAAATAGTTCGATCAACACCATGCCATTGCCAAAAACGGCATTGAGCTTTGGGCTGGTGCATATCAAATAGGCGGCACCGGAAACCGAAGCCCAGGCTCCCAGCCACGCAACCTGCCTGTTTCTAAAATCGCGCAGAAAAACAACGCCCAGCAACAGAAAGATACTGACTGCAGAATATCTGAAAAAGGAAACAATCACTTCCAGCGACTGCGCATCTGTCATGGCTCGCCAGCTCCCTCAGCTGGTTGTTCTTATATTCGGTGAGGTGACGCTTGCATAGTTGAAGGTTGAACGCCACCCAAAAAATCCCGTCGGAATTCTGTCGGGGTTTGACCTGTGCGCTCCTTGAACGCCCGGTTGAACGGCCCAAGTGAACCATAGCCGAGTTCCATCGCGATCGTCAGGACCGGCGTGTGTCGCTCCCGCGCATCTGCAAGCCTGTTCTTGGCCGCCTCTACCCGGTGATGGTTCAGAAAATCCGAGAAATTACGGAACCCCATGTGCTGGTTGATCAACCGACGCAGCCGGTGCTCAGGAACCCTGGCAATGTCGGCAAGTTTGGTAATCGTTAACCCCTGCTCCAGCAATGTCGCATTGGCAGCAAGATCATTGAGTCTTGAAAGATCAAGTTCATCTGTTGGTTCCTGCACTGCAACCAGCAAGGTGGGTTCAGCTTGTTCCAGATCGCCCAACAACCATTCGCTGTCAATCCTGATGATATTCCAAAGCATGTAAAAAACGATCGACAGGATCACAGCTGATGACGCAGCATCAATCAATGTCGCTTCGGCAGAAAGCACCGCGCCCCCCGGGCTTAACGAATAAACCACAATGGCAACAGCGATCGCGCCGCCAACAACAAAGATCGAGCGAAAACGTCGGCGCGCCTCCAGCAAATCGTCGTCCCTGCCCTGCCATGCGGCAAATAACATATGGGCAACCATGCCAAATTTTAACGCGTTTCCAACGAAACTTGTAACCGGATACCAACCACTCGAACTTTCCAGCACCGTATGCAACGCCGCTGGCGATAGCGATGGCCACTGGCCAAAAACGGCATAATACTGTGGGAAATTAGACATGCCAGACAGCCAGAAGGCCGCGACGACAATGAAATGTACCGGCTCAAGTTTGAATTTGTCATCAAAGAGAGAAAGAGAAAACAGCCATAATGCAGCCGGTCCAAATAGGCCGATCATCTCAAGAAAAATCATCCACTGGCCAACGGTTTCGGCAATGCCGGGGGCGGCCAGAATAAGGAAAAAAGCGGTCGCCACAGAAAGAAAACAAGCCAGATGAGCCGCAAGAGAGCAGCGCGCATCGCGCATGGCCAAAGCTGCGATCAGCAGGCAACAAAACACGCCACCAAACCTGAATATATTATCCAGAAGCTCTATCATCGGTCCCTATTTCCTTAGTGATCATTGTCTCATACCGCCATTTGTTCTCAAGGGCTATTTCGTCGCAGCAGCCATTTGCCTGAGTGACTTCATACGAAATTCCGTTGGCGTTAGACCTGTACGCGCCTTGAAGGCACGGTTGAACGGCCCCAGAGACCCATACCCAAGGTCCATTGCGATGGTCAGCACGGATGTATTTCGGCGATCAATATCCGAAAGCCGGGATTGCGCAACTGTAATTCGATGATGGTTTAGAAAATCAGCAAAATTGCGGTAGCCAAGATGAAGGTTTATCAGGTGCCGCAGCCTGTGTTCCGGCACTTTGATTGTTTGTGCCAGCTTGGCAATCGTCAATCCGGACTCCAGAAAACCCTCGGTTTTGGTGAAGGCATTTATCGTGTCCAGATCGTGCCGGTCAGTCGGTGAAAGCTCACAATGATGCTGGTCGGTGCCGATGGCATTGGCTGGCTGCGGTTCCAGAAAGAACAAATCAACGCGGTTCGGTGAGGACAATCTCCAAAGTACAAATATGGATATTGCCCAGAAACCAAATGACTGCAAAGCCATAAGCAAAGGAGAAACCACACCGCCATTGACAAAGGTCTCTATCAAAATGATGGCCAAAGATACGACCACAACCGATACAGCAAATATACTTCGGAAGCGGCGCCTTTCCTCGACAAGATCATCATTCCTGCCCTGCCAGATTACAATGGCCAGATGGATGACTACGCCCAGAATGATAAGCCTGCTAAAGATCGCAAGCTGGCTAACCAGGGTGTCTGCACCCAACGCAAGTGAAGGATAAATCGCCAGCCCTGTTCCGAATTTTATCGCCAAAACAGCCATATGCGGAACACGAAGCCGAAATCCGTCATCAAACAACGACAGGCAGAACAACCACGTAATAATCGCTGACATAGAGGATATCGGCATAACAAGAAGGGGGCCGTCTATTCCCCAAACCTGAAATTGCGCCTTATCACCCAAAAGATAGGCTACCGAAGACAATGCCGAAAGCGCGCCCAGACGCCCGGCCAGCCGATCAGAAAAGTCACGCCAGATCAAGAAGGCGCCCCAACTCAAAAGAGCAACAGCACCATACCGCAAAATGTCATCCAGGGTTTCCACGCTGTCCCTCGTGGTTGTCGCCCGGGCTGATTGTCGCTCGGGCATTGAATTTCTGACCCTCTATATTGGCAACTTTGTGGCAATTACCATCAAAAATTATCGAATAGCCAACAATGCAACCTTGCATGGCACTGCATTGTGCGGTAAACGACTGCGAGGGTTTAATTGATGATTATTAATCGATTTTCTCGATTTCAGTAATCGAATTCCTCAAGTTGCTTTTGCGCCCGGAAACCATACATTGGCGCCAGAATTCCATCGCCGGGGCTGACTGAATTAAAGTCATATGTCTGTCATCGGCAGAGTACACTATAACGGAGAGCGTTCTCAGGAACCGATCCACTCAGTATCAACAACAGGAGCAAATATCATGGCTGTTCTCGCAGGAAAACCAGCACCCGATTTCACCGCTGCTGCCGTTATGGCAGATGGCAGCATCAATGGTGCCTTCAATCTGAAGGAGTATATTGGTGATGACTACGGGCTGGTGTTTTTCTACCCGCTCGATTTCACTTTTGTTTGCCCGTCAGAAATTCTGGCATTCCACAACCGCATGAACAAATTCAAAGAGCTTGGCGTGAAGGTTGTTGCTGTTTCGGTTGATAGCGAGCACACGCACGCCGCATGGCGCAATACGCCAACATCTGAAGGCGGCCTGGGCCCGGTTGACTTCCCGATGGTTGCCGACAAAACCAAACAGATCGCCCGCGACTATGACGTGCTCATCGAAGAAGACGGCATTTCCCTGCGCGGTACTTTCCTGATTGGCAAGGATGGCATGGTTTGGCACCAATATGTAAACTTCCTGCCGCTTGGCCGCAATGTTGACGAATTTGTTCGCCTTGTTGAAGCGCTCCAATTCCACGAAGAGCACGGCGAAGTCTGCCCTGCCGGCTGGAACAAAGGCGACGACGGCATGAAGGCCGACGCGGCCGGTGTTGCAGACTATCTCAGCAAACACGCTGAAGAGCTTTAGGAAACACAGATTTCTCCAGATGCCGTAAGGTATCGAAACCCCCACGAAAGCCCTGGCATCAGCCGGGGCTTTTTTGTTGGCCGCTCAAACTATCCTTGTTCGCGGCGCCTAGTTGCCCTATCATTATATCAACCTAGTCGATGTTTTCAGCGGAGCAAGGCCTCATGGATCGCCGTCAAATTCTGAAATCCCTTCCCGCAAGTGTCGCCGCGATGGCGCTCACAGGTCACCCGTCGGCCGCAAGCGTAGTGCCGGGGACAAACGAACATCCTGATCTCATAGAGAGGCGCTTTCTGAACACGCCCGAAGGCCAGTTTTATTACTGGACGGCAGGCACAGGTCCTGACGTTGTGTTCGTGCACCAGTCGGGCAACAGCAGCCTTGAGTATGAAAGGTTGATACCGTTTCTCGCAGATCGTTTCCGCATGATTGCAGTGGACCTGCCCGGTCACGGCAACTCCGACAATCCCACTCACGAACCGACAGTGGATGACTATGCCGCAGCGGTTCGCAGGGTTTTGGATCATCTGGATATCTGCCAGGCGCACATTGTTGCCCATCACGGGGGGTGCCTGACAGCCATGAGCCTGCTGGCATCCGAGCCTGACCGCTTTGGCAAGGCAATCCTTTCGGGTACAGGCGCGATCAGGTCACCTGCAGAAAACAAGGCGTTTCTGGATGACCTGATATCACGGCAGGAACCCGTTCGGTCCGACAAGGAATTCATGGGAGACCTTTGGGCACTCTACGTTTCTTTTTTGAGCGACAGCGCGAGCGTCATGGATATGCTTGACCCCTTCATTGCCGGCGTGGATTCGCGCCAGCGCCCTTACCGCGGCATCGCGGTAAACCTTAAATGGGACCGACGCTCCGCCGCCACTGCACTGAAAGGGCCGGTTCTTCTGGTTCAGGGCACGCGTGACAGTTTTGTCAGCGGTCAGGAAACCCTGCTTGATGTCATCCCAAATAGCGAACGGCTGGTGATGGAAGGCTGCGGGACCTTCATGTTTTACGACCGCGCCGAAGACTGCGCAAAAATGGTCGCAGACTATTTGAGCGATTAGCACCCACCATAACCTGAGCAAACGGTCATTCTATTTCCCGGCGCCACGGCGGGAAACGGCGGTTCGGCCCGGCATGGAACAAGCATAATCTGTTGCCTGCGGGGTCGGTGAAGCGCGCTTCGCGCCATTTCCAGCTCTCATCCCGGGGCGCTGTCTCAAATACAATGCCTGCCTCCATAAGCTCCGCGTAGCGCTGGTCCACATCATCCACTTCAAAATAGAACACGCTGCTACCCGCTGCAGGCGTGTCAGTATGGTGGATGGACAGTGTTGATGACCCGGAAGGCAACTCAAACCGGGCATAGCGCCCTTCGCTTAGCACGATCAGCTTGAGACCGAGCGCCTGGTAGAAACTCAGGGAGGCATCGAAGTCGGATGCCCCCAGAGTCACTTGGTTCATGTCCATTGTTTTATCCTCGCATAATGACCGGGCAAACGGCATCCTGCATCCTCAAGTTAACTTGAGGTCAAGCGTAAAATTCTGGTGTGATAATCAGCCTAGTTGAGGCGCAGTCCAACTGCGCCTGTGATCAGGCCCCAAAGCTGGTCTGTCAACACCGCCGCGCTCGGTCGTTCCTTTGCCTGCATCGCATAAAGGAACGCCTGCTGCACCGCACCCATGATCGCAGGACCCGACACATGGGCATTTATTTCGGGCGCAATATAGCCCCGGTCGATACCGTTCTGAATGTTGCGCACCGCCAACTCCATAATCTCGGCGTTACCGGTCAGCTCCACCGCAGCAACCTGCGGCGTGCCGTTCAGTTTTCCCATTACGATCGACGCGAGCGGATCGCCGTATAGAAAATCGACAATTTCATTGAGGCGTGCCCGTTCCCGTTCAAGCCAGGGAATATCACCATCAAAGCGTTTGTTCACAATCGCCATATATTGATCGTAAAAATCTGTGATTACGGCTGACAAAAGTCCCGCCTTGGAATTGAAATAGTGATAGGCCAGCCCTTCGGACACACCTGCTTTAGTGGCAACATCACTCATTTCGAAATCACCGTCACCTTCGCACAGGCATTTTTTTGCCGCCTCAAGGATTGCGGGGGATGCATTTTTACGCGCCATGTTATGCCCTTTTAAATACCGGATTCTCCTTGCCATATATTTTGGCATCTGTAAATTGAGTTGAACTCAATTTAATGAATCCATGAGGCATTCGATGTACAGCAGCCCTGTCGAGATTGACGAGACCGCTCTCAAACCGTGGCTAAAAGGCCGCCGCTTTGACGACTGGTACGAAGAGTATGAAGACAGGGGTTATGTGATCTTTGAGGGCATCATGCCAACAGAAGATGTGGAGGCCGCCCGCGCCGCACTGGCACCTTATCTCACCAAAACCGGGCGCAATGACTTCGAGGGCTTCAAATCCAACAGGGTGTATTCCCTGCTTACCAAAGCACCCGAGGTGTTCGCTCCAATGGCCATGCACCCGCTGGCGCTTGCCTTTTCGGAACGGGAGCTGGGATCAAGCTGTCTGCTGTCTGCCATGCTCGCCATTAACCTGCACCCGGGTGAGACCGTGCAGGACTGGCACATAGACGACGACCATATTCAGATTCCGCTGCCGCGGCCCGCATACGGCGTCAGCACTTTCTGGACAATTGATCCGATGACCGAAGAAAATGGCGCCACGGAAATCATTCCCGGCAGTCACAGGTGGGGCGAGCGCCAAATTCCCGAGATTGATCAGCAGGCAATCCACGACCCAGCGGGTCGGGATGCGGCCATTGACCCGAAGCCTCGTGCAGACGCTATCAAGGCGACCATGCCTGCGGGCAGCCTGATGGTTGCCAAAGGCACTTTGTGGCACCGTGGCGGTGCCAACCTCTCGGACAAACCACGCCTGATCGTCACACCGCAATATTGCCCGGGCTGGGCCCGCCCGCTGGAGACCATGCTGTTGACGCTTTCCAAAGAGCAGGCTCGCGCGCTCCCAAAGCGGGTGCGGGAGCTGGCTGGCTATTCGATCCATGGCATGTTCATGGGCTACACGGACGGCGCCCACCCGGAGAAAACTCTGGCTTCCTGAGCCATCCTGTCAGGGTTGCAGAATCCGACGAACCGCTTCGGCGGTTAAGTCAGCGAGTTTTTTGGGCCTGTTGTCTTTTTCGGGGCCTATGCGCCCCACAAACCCCTCATAAATTGCCATAACCATGCGCGCGAGGCCGGGGGCCTTTTGCCTGCGGGTGATGGTCCCGGACTTCTGGCCGCGCGCAATTGTTTCTTCCAGCAGGGACATCATCAGGGTGTCGGCTTCAACAAACCGGGCGCGCATTGCATCGTTCCGGCCTGCCTCTGCAATCAATTCAGCGTAAAGCTGTGCGTCTGCCGCGCTGGTTTCCGCAACCATGGCCCGGGCGCCTTCCACAACAGCCGTCAGGGCATTTTTTTCATCGCGCATGTAAGCTGCGAGCTCGTCGATTTCCTCGCGCTCCCAATCCACCATGCCTTCAATAATCGCATCTTTGCCCGGGAAATAGTTATAGACCGCACCTGCACTCAGGCCTGCTTCGGCGCAAATGGCGCGCATGCTCGCCTGATGGAAACCATCGCGCACAAAGCATCGCGCGGCGGCCTCCAGTATCTCGAACCGCCGCCGTTTCTCCAGCTTGTCGTCTTTGGTGCGCGGCATGCGGTCAGGCCTCCTGTTCCTGGGTTTGCGCGGCATCGGGCTTCCAGCCAGGATGAGCGAACATATAGTGCCAGCGGTCGCTCCAGCTTTTCGCCCGCCATACGTCACGGGCAATGCCCGCATACTCATGGAAGTTAATCACAAACGGGTTGATGCTTTCAATCGGTTCGGTGATGCCAAATTTCACCGGTGCTTTTTCCGCCTGATAAGTGCCGAACAAATGATCCCAGATCATCAGCACACCGCCGTAGTTCTTGTCCAGATACTCAGGGTTGGAGCCATGGTGCACGCGGTGCGCGGAAGGAGTGTTAATGATTTTGTCCAGAACACCAAGCTTGCCAACCTTTTGCGTGTGAAGCCATGTCTGGTAGGTGGCATTGGCTGAAAGCGCAACAAACGTGACCACCGGGTCAAACCCGACGAGCAACATCGGGATCAGGAAGATCCATTCAACAAGCCCTTCCACCCACGAAAGGCGAAAAGCCGTTGTCAGGTCATACTCTGGCGATGAATGGTGGGTCACGTGATAGGCCCAGAAAAACCGCACCTCATGCTCGGTCCTGTGCATCCAGTAATAAAGGAAGTCTGCCATCAACAATGCCAGCACCCATGTCCAGGGCGTCATCTCGATTTCGAAAAGCGCGAAGGGCGCAATGAAATAATAGGCGACCAGCAAAACAATAGCGCCGGTGAAATAGCCGGAGATTTCATATCCGACTGCGGTCATGACGTTTGCAGCTGTTTCGCTGAAGCGTCGACCGGTTTTAAAAAGCATGTCTGCAATCGCCTCGACGACCGCGAGGCCGATAAAGCCCAGCGTGATCCATTCAAGGGAGACAAACCAGCCGTCATACTTGTCCAGCAATTCCGTGAGCATATCCATGATCGTTCCTCTTCTATCCTCGGCTCCCGTTTCCCGGGCTTGAGGCCATATATAGAACGAACGTTCGTTTTATCAATAGGAAACTTAAAAATGATTGGTTGCCATGGCAACGGGCGGGTTGGATTTGTTGAAAGACCTCTGGTTCGTGCTTTTGGAGACTGGCTAGTGAGAGGCGGCAGATCCCTGCCCCTCGGTTTTGTCCCAGGCGGCGGGCGGCACCTCAACAGAAGCAGTCAGATCAAAACTGACCATAAAATCCCTGCCGCCATTTTCGTTTTGGCCTGGTCGCATCAGGCGGTAGTTCAGCATGCCGCCCGCAACCGAAAGCTGCCACGTGTTTTGTGTCGAGGCATTCAGTCCTTCCCGCTCAAACAGCGCAATGCTCTCGGCGTCCACCGGAAAGTTGATTTCAGCATCCCCTGGCGCTCCGTCGGGTGCCGCGCTCATACCGCCATACCAGGTAACAGCGTCTTCGCTGCCGTCTTCGTGCCGGTGATCATGCTTTAGCCGCATGCCGCCTTCTATGCGGGCGATGACCCAGATGCGGGACCGATCGTCATTGAACGCCAACGGCACGCGTAATTCATTATCGCTACAGTCACGCACATGCATCACAAGCTTTGCGGACCGCCAGGGATCATCCGCCGCGCCGCGCGATACCTGGCCTTCGAACGCTTGCCCGCAATATGCGCTAAGCACTTCAAACACACCATCAGCCTTGGCCGTCGTCACCCCAAACACCAACACGATAGCAGCAGCAAAAATCGACTTCATCACCTGTCTCTCCCAAAAGCACGGCGTTACGGCATGAGCCTACTGCCCGCCTCCATCTACAACAAGGGAAACCGTCAACAACCCCTGTCAAACCCGTCAAATTTGCCAAACAGGCCCCCGGCGGTTAATGCTCTTTGCGGGGTTAGGCGGAGGAACAGATGGGAAAATGGACAAAACGACTGGTCTGGACGGCAGCATTGCTGACCATGTCCTTCGGCGGTTTGTGGTTCTGGCTCTCAGCCCCCGCAACACCGGATTCCATTATGTTTCATGGCGGGCGCATCATCACAATGGACCCGGCCGAACCATACCACGAAGCCATGCTGGTGCGTGGCGGCCGCATCGTCGCACTTGGCAATCTGGCCGACATGCGCGCTGCAGGCGGCGGTGCGTCGCTTTATAACCTGAAGGGCAACAGCCTGATGCCCGGCTTTATCGAGCCACACAGCCACCCGGTTGCAGCTGCGCAGTTTGCCGCCACCATCGACGTCAGTGGCTTCGCACACACGAGCCGCGCCGAAGTGATGCAGGCTCTTGAGGACGGTATCGAAGACGCGCCCGGCGCGTGGGCTATCGCTTTCGGCTGGGACCCGGTGATGATCGACGACCTGACGGCGCCGACGCTCGCAGAACTTGATGCCCTGTCGCCCGAAAAGCCGCTGCTGGTCCTGACACAAATGATGCATGACGCCTACGCCAACTCTGCTGCACTGGCGGCGGCGGGCATTTCAGCGGGCAGCGCCAACCCGCCCACAGGCGAATTTGTGCGCGACGCAGACGGCAACCTCACGGGCACGATCCGCGAAGTGGGGGCTATCAATGTCCTGTTTTCCGCAATGCCGCGCCCGCCTGAAGGCACCAATGACCTTTTGCTTAACTTGTTCATGGGCGCCTATGCCCGCGCGGGATACACCACAGTGGGTGTTTTGGGCCCTGTCGGTAACGACGCAGACCCTATTGGTCTCCTGAAGCGCCGCACGGCGGCAAGCCCGTTGGTACAAACCATAATCTACGCCCTGCCCGACCAGCTGTCGGCAACAGACGCCCCCGAAGCACGGGACGGCAACGCACCGGTTGTCGGGGTGAAATTCTGGATGGACGGCAGCCCCTATGCGGGTGGTGCCGCGGTCAGGGAACCCTACGAGGTCAACGACCTGACGACAGAGCGACTGCACCTCAAGCCCGGGCATGTAGGCGCCATGATGATACCGGCAGATGACTACCGCGCCATGTTTGTCGATTACCACACTCGCGGTTTCCAGATCGCAACCCACGTGCAGGGCGAAAACGCCGTGGACCGTGTGCTGGATATTGCCGAGCAGGTGTTTGAGGATTACCCGCGGGCTGACAACAAAGCTGGCCACCGCCACCGGCTGGAGCATAATGCCCTCATCACAAAGGCGCAGCTTGAACGCGCGCATGCGCTCGGTTTCACCACCAGTTTTTTCATCGACCACATCCGGTTTTACGGTGACAAGCTGCCTGCGCTGTTTGGGTCTGAACGCACCGAGCGCTACATGCCCATCGGCACGGCACAAGCAGCCGGGCATGTGGTCACGGTGCACAGTGACCATCCCGCCACACCCATTGGCCCGTTGCGCTCGCTTGTCACCATGCTGGAGCGTACCCCGGACAAAGGCGACACGCCTATTGGGGAGGCGGAAAAGCTGTCGCGCATGGATGCGCTCAAGGCCATCACCATCAACGCCGCCTGGCAGCTGGGGCTTGAGGACAGTCGCGGCAGCCTGCAGGTGGGCAAGCAGGCGGACCTTGTGATGCTGTCAAGCGACCTTACGACCATTCCTGTTGATCAGATTGAGCAAACGCAGGTGCTTGGCACCTGGATCAACGGCGCGCCTGTCGACGCGCGCAAGACAACATGGATGAATGTTGGCCTGCTGTGGCAACTTCTCAAAAACTAGGCGGCTGACTGCCGCCCTTCAGCCCAAAATGGTCATGAGTCCTTGGTAGTCAACGCCAACGTGGCAAAAACGCAGTAGCTGCACCCAATCACCAAAATAGGGAGCCATTCTTTGGGCATTGATGCCAACGTACCAGCAGCAACTGAGAAGACAATAGACTGAGAAGATAGGACCAGCGAAAGCCAATCTCTATGCCGGCATTAGTTCCCATTCGAATGCCTGTGCACCTCTAAAACAGTCTCGCCGCGAACCAGTCGCGGAAGTCTTTGGTGGCTTCGGTCTCGTCAAGGCCAATGAGCCGCGCGAGGTACGGCCCTGCGATGCCGTCGCCGACTGCCGTTGTTGCCACCAGATAGATGATGAAACGCGCCTGGCGCTCGGCCACTTCGTCCTTGACGACCATGTCGCCCGCTGCGGCCTTGATGGCCTGCACGACACCTGCGTGGATTTTGTCAAACAGCGCCATCAGCGTGTCTTCGCCCGCGCGCAGGTCCGCGCCCCTGAGCATGGTCCAGGCGAGCAGGCGCGCGTTGCCGTCATCGGTGAGCACTTCAAATACCCGGAACAATACGGAATGGTCCTCAGGAAACACGGTTTCGCCCGCATCCATTACGCGCAGGATGTCGTCGAGCAGCTTCTCGACCATGTTTTCCGCAAGCGCGACCCGCAGGTCCTCGGCACTGCCGAAATGATGCAGGATCGTTGAGTGAGTCACGCCCGCAATGGCGGCAATTTCCTTGATCTGCAGGCCTTCGGGGCCCACCGCTTTCAGCCGGGTTTGCGCCGCCTTCAGGATCAGCGCTCGGGCTTCCGCCGGGCTGCGGCGGATGCGTTTTGGCTTTGTGGCGGCGGTTGCGGTCATGAATTCGTGAGCCCCTATTGATATTTTTATCGTTATCGCTTATCTTATCGACACTATTGTTTATAAATACTGCCAATATTGAATGTACGGCAAAGCGCCGGGTGGGCGCAAGGATAGCGACATGACAACAGAAAGCTACGTGGCTCAGCCAATGGAATTCCGCAAGGCCTGGCGTGCGCTTAAAGCCCTGATCGCTGACCCAGAGGACACCCGGCAGGTGTTCACGATCATGCGTGCGCTCACCGGCAAGTCTTTCTACAAGCAGTATCTGCAGTTCAAGGCCAGCGAGACCGGCCTGCGTATCCTTGAGGAACAACGCGACCTCCTTAATACGCTCGCGGACCGTGACGCCCTGAAAGCCCTGCCTGAAGGTACGGTTGGTAAAACCTACATCGACTTTATGGAGCGCGAGGGCATCACCGCCGAAGGGCTGGTGGAAGCCAGCGAAGACGCCTACACCGACTTTACCGACAAGGACATGGAGCGCTATGCCATGCGCACGCGCGAAATGCATGACCTGTGGCACGTGATCACCGGCTATGGCCGTGACGGGCTGGGAGAAGTGTGTGTGGTGGCTTTTTCCTACGCTCAGACCAAATCACTCGGCTTTGCCGCCATCGCCCTGATGGGCGCTTATGACTTCAGCCGCAAGTTTCCCGGCAACCGAATTTTCCGGGCCGCCTGGCAGGCCTACCGCACGGGCCGCAAAGCCAAATGGTTCCCCGGCCAGGACTGGGAACATCTGCTGACCCTGCCGCTCAAGGACGTGCGCGCGATGCTCAACATCCCGGAGCCTGATGTGTATCTGGCGCACGACGATGTGATCCGGCAAACCCGGCCAGAGATGCTCGCGGCGGCAGAGTAAGCAGCCGCTGGTCCCTATTGCATGCGCAAAGGCGCTGGAAGGTGCATGGCCGGGCCTTTTTTCCTTGTCATGAATGAACTCTGGCGTCCGCCACAATTCCACGTCGCGCGCAGGTCTTCGATAAGCAGACATTCGATAAGTTGGGTACGCGGCTAGAAATTGGCGCGCGCGGATCACCATCCCCGGCGTTTTTTGAAAGGGCTTTCTAACTATTGAAAAACCTATTGTATGCGGTCGCTCCTCCTATTGACATTTATGTTTATAATTAATATCTCTTTATCAACATTTTTGTTCATTAAAAGAACTCACCGATAAAGGACACACCCTCATGGTCGCCTCCCCAACCCCCGTGAACAACGCTCCCCGCAACGACTCATCCGTTAAGGAACCGGCTCTGAATCAAGTGCCTGCAGCTTATGTTGCACCGCGTCTTGACTTCGTTGCTGCCTGGAAAGCCCTGCGCGCCCTGATGAAAGACCGCGAGGACACCGCACAGGTGTTCAAGATCATGCAGGCACTGACCGGCAAGTCCCTGTGGAACCAGTATCAGCGGTTTGCCAAAACAGAGGTCGGTGCGCGCATCATCCGAGACGAGATCAGCCTTCTGAACACCCTGATGAACCGCGAAGCACTGTCGAAGCTGCCTGAGGAATCGCTCGGCCGTGTGTATCTGGACTTCATGATCCGCGAAGGGCTGACCGCTGACGGGCTTGTGGACGCCAGCGACGACACGCTCACCCGTTTTGATGATCGCGGCCTGCAGATTTACGCGGGGCGTACACGTGAACTGCATGACCTGTGGCATGTGGTTACCGGCTATGGCCGTGACGGACTCGGCGAATATTGCGTGGTCGGGTTTTCATACTCACAGACCAAAAGCAAGGGCTTTGCCGCCATTTCCATGATGGGCGCGATTGACCTTGCACGCAAGTTCCCGCGCCAGGGTGTGTTCAAGGCTGTTCGCCAGGCTTTTCGTATTGGTCGCAAGGCGGAATGGCTGCCTGCACAGGACTGGGAAGCATTGCTGAAGGAACCGTTTGAAGACGTGCGTGCCAGGCTGAAATTAGCCGAGCCAACTTACTACAAGGCTGCAGCTCACATCAGTGCGCAAACCATGCCCGAGCCGATGCCAAATGCACAGCCCGAGCTTGCCGCAGCAGCCTGACTTTAAGCGCTCAAATAAGAAAAGGGCTTAGATACAGCCCTTTTCTTGCCCTCTTTAGTCCTTTTTCCCAATAGCCAGGTCGTTTTAGGGTTGTTCCCTGGCAAGCGAACGCTGAAAGGCCGGGCGATCCAGACACCGTTCAACATAACCTTCAAGGACAGGGCTTTCCGGCAAAATGCCAAATATCTTCAGGAAGTTTACTGACGCACCAACCACAACATCAGCGGCGGTAAACTGGTTGCCCATCAGCCAGGGCCCTTTTGAGAGGCCACTTTCAAGAGTTTTGATCATACTGTCAAAATCGCCCCAGCCATGCTGGATGGGGTTTGGCTCCCAGCCACCAAACTTTTCGGCCATCGCGGGCTCAAGTACTCCGGGTGTGAACATCATCCAGTAAAGGAAGGCCCCTCTGGACAGATCGTCAAGTGCCGGTGCCAGGTTGCCGCTTGAGTAACGATCCGCCAGATACAGGCATATCGCGGCAGAATCGGAAACCATTGCGTCTCCATCCTTGATCGCAGGAACCTTGCCCATCGGGCTTGCGACCTTGAACAAAGGGTTTGCCTTGGACTTCTCATCCCGGATGTCGATTTGCTTGATCTCAAATGGTTCGCCAAGCTCCTCCAGCATCCAAAGCGCGCGCCCGGCGCGTGTCTGCGGGCACCAAAAAAGTGTAATCATGAAATTGTCCCCAAGTTTGAAAAATGCAGTTTAACCGCGTGCACAGGTACAGACAACTTCCCACAATGTGAAAAAGAACTTTCAGCCATTGCGGCATTTCCTATAAGCTTGGGCAATTGCTCCAGAAACCAAGGCAATTGCCCCTCTGCTTAAAGGACTTTCGATGGCCGAGTATTTAACCCTTCCGACCCAGCATTCGCTTTCAGGCACGTCACTTACATTCGGCTCCATCGCGTATGGCTGCTGGCGATTTGCCGGCACAAGTGTTGAAGATGCCAGCGCCAAAATAGATGCTGCACTCGAAAGCGGGTTTACCTTGATCGATACTGCCGACATATACGGGACGACCTGGCCTGATGGGTTTGGAGAAGCCGAGGCGCTACTCGGTGATGTGCTCTTTGCAAATCGGGAACTGCGCAGCCAGATCGTTCTGGCAACCAAAGGCGGCATCGTACCCGGCCTGCCCTACAATTCGGCAGCAAGTTATCTGATCAAGGCCTGTGAAGACTCGCTTTCCCGGCTCAAAACCGATGTGATAGACTTGTATCAGATCCATCGACCTGACTTACTGGCCCCTTTTGAAGAAGTTGCAGAAGCACTGAACAGGCTGCTTCTGACAGGGAAAATTCGGTCTGTCGGTGTGTCGAATTTCTCTGTTTCCCAAACCAGCGCTCTGCAGCGCTTCATGGACAGACCGCTGGTTTCCCACCAACCCGAATTTTCCTGTTTGGAAACGTCTCCGATGACGGACGGCGTTCTTGATCAATGCCAGGAAAACAGAATGGTCGCCTTTGCATGGTCACCGCTGGCAGGCGGACAACTGGTGACAGGCAAGGCTGCTGGCGCAGCTGTTGAAAAAGCTGACCGGATACTGCCCGTCCTCGACCGCATTGCAGCGGAAAATAGCTGTGACCGCGGTGCGGTGGCGCTTGCATGGCTTCTTGCCCACCCGGCAAAGGTGGTACCCATTGTTGGCACGCAGACTGAAGAGCGCATTCGCAAAAGCGCTGATGCCCTGAGTGTCAAAATGACCCGGCGCGACTGGTACGATATTCTCGAAGCCAGCCTCGGCGCACCCATGCCATAACGGTCGTCACTGCCACCAAGCTCAGGAGGAAACAATGAATGATCGTATCATAGACGAAACGAACAAAGCGTTTGACACCCTGAAGTCCTGCGGACTGAAGTTACCCGAGGCATGGGAAGACCATCCATGGGGTGAAACCGTTTTGAAGGCACGAAAGAAGATCTTTGTATTTCTGAATGGCAGTAAGCCGGGTTTTTTTGGGGTTTCGGTGAAATTGCCACAGTCCGCCGAATTTGCCCTCCTTCACCCCTTCGCATCAAAAACCGGATATGGCCTTGGCAACAGCGGATGGGTTACCTGCGAATTCGAGGATGGACACGACATACCCATTGATTTGCTGCTGGAATGGATGGAGCAAAGTTATCGAACCATTGCCCCTAAAAAGCTTGCAGCCCTTATCACGCCGGGGTGGAACACTGGATAATCGCCCCAAAGGTACTGATCGCACCAGTCGATCAATCTAATTGAAACTATCCATTGCTGCCGCTCTTATGGAAGCTTGGCATTTGTATAAACTCGCATTATGTAAGGGGCCGTATTTGAAACGCAGGCATTAAAACGTGCCAAGCCTCAAAGGATTTTAGGTCATGAGTGAAACCAAACATACGAAAATGCTGATAATTGGCTCCGGCCCGGCGGGATATACCGCTGCGATCTATGCCGCACGCGCCAATGTCCAGCCCATGATCGTAACCGGCATGCAGGCGGGTGGTCAGCTAACCATCACAACTGATGTGGAAAACTACCCTGGTTTTGCAGACGCCGTGCAAGGCCCTGAACTGATGGAAGCCATGCGTCAGCAGGCAGAAAACGTCGGGACCGAGATTGTCTACGACCTCATCAATGAAGTTGACCTGAAAGCTGTTCCCAAGCGGGCAGTTGGCGATAGCGGTACAATATACACCGCTGATACCATCGTGATTGCCACCGGTGCGCAGGCGCGCTGGCTTGGGTTGCCATCTGAAGAAAAATTCAACGGGTACGGCGTCTCGGCATGCGCAACATGTGATGGGTTTTTCTATCGCGGTAAGGAAGTCATCGTTGTTGGCGGCGGAAACACAGCTGTCGAGGAAGCGCTGTATCTGTCGAACATCTGCTCGAAAGTAACACTGGTGCACCGCCGCGACGAACTGCGCGCAGAGAAGATTTTGCAGGACCGCCTGTTTGCATCAAAAAACATCGAAGTCAAATGGGACCACGTGCTTGAGGAAGTAGTCGGCACGGAAGAACCGCTCGGCGTTACAGGCGTTAGGCTCAAGAGCGCATTGACAGGCGACATCACCGAAATTGACGTGCACGGTGTTTTCATTGCCATTGGTCACACTCCGTCAACTCAGATCTTTGCCGGCCAGTTGCCCATGGACGATGAAGGTTACATCATCAAACAGGCAGACAGCACACAAACAGATATCCCGGGCGTTTACGCTGCAGGCGACGTGACAGACAAGATATACCGCCAGGCCGTTACAGCCGCAGGCATGGGTTGCATGGCGGCGCTCGAAGCAGAGAAGTACCTTGCTGGCATGGAGCATGCCCAGGCAGCCGAGTAAACAGTCAAGGAACCGACCCAAAAAGCGGCTTCGGGCCGCTTTTATATCTCAAGTCAGAAAACTAGCGCCCGCCAAGCAGGGTCCGGGCGCGTGCCTGCATTGCCTTGGTCCCTTCTTCCAGAGCAAACTTCATCGCTTTGTCTGAAGTTGCCCGCCATTTTTTCTGCCTACCTGCAATATCGTCAAGGGCCTGCAACGCGCACGTACGGGCAATGCTTGATGTGCCCTGATAAAACACCTGTTCCAATCGCTGCACAAAAGTTTTTTGCTGGGCTGGGGGTAACTCCAAACCCGGCAATATTTTTGCGAGTTGCTCCAAAACTTCCCACTGGTCGCGCTTGAACGCTTTCAGTAGCTGGCTGGCAAAAGGCTTCAGTAAAGCCGGGTTCTTTTTAAAAACGGTCAGTAACGCATGGGCGGCATGCGAAACAATTGTCGCGTTCGCAGAAGACAAGGCGTCCACCAGAACTTTCACGTGAGCCGGGTTTGCCAGAACCGCCCTGGCCACAGCTGTTGAATTGGCGACCGCTTTGCGTTCACCTTCCGCCAGCAACTCCAGAAGTTGACCAGACTGCATACGCCTACCCCGCAAATATATTAGCAACCGCCTGTTTGGCTTCTTCCCCCAGACCGGTGAGCAGGATCTTGTTGTCGCCGCTTGATTGTGGTTGCAAGCTTACCAGCCCTGCCGTCCGCAAGGGGGCCATATGCTGAAAAGTCTGCCTGTCAGACATGCCTATCGCAATAGAAATTTCTCCGACTGTCGGCTCATGATGGTCAGCAATGACTATAAAAGCGATCACCGCTTCCGCGTTCAAAGAAGGGTAGTTGTCGCGAAAGATACTGGTTGCCTGTTGAAGAATTTCTCTGTTGCTCATTACTCGTCCCCATAGTTCCGAACAGCTTAGTGTATATTTGTAAACATATTGTTGCCATGAAGCTGGTATTGATCGTCATCCGACTTGCAGCAAATAACTTCTAGTGGGATAGTGCTGCCACTTGGGAGAGGGGCCGATGGACTGGGACAGACTTAGAATTTTTCATACCGTTGCAGAAAGCGGGAGCTTTACAAGCGCAGGTGCGCAGCTAAACGTCAGCCAGTCAGCGGTCAGCCGACAGATACGTGCGCTTGAAGACAGTCTGAATGTATCTCTGTTCACCCGTCATGCCCGAGGTTTGGTGCTGACGCAGGAAGGACAGGAGCTTTTCGAAACGGCTCGTGATGTTGTTCAGCGTATTGACGAAACCGAGCGCCGCCTGATGGAATCTCGCGAACGGCCATCAGGGCGGCTGCGCGTTACAACAATGGTGACCTTCGGTGCCGTTTGGCTCACGCCGCATCTGGAACAATTTGTTCTGGAGTATCCGGAAATTGACCTGAAAGTGATCCTCGACGACGAAGACCTCGACTTGTCTGCTGGCGCGGCCGATGTGGCGATCAGGTTGCATGAACCCCAGCAGGCTGATCTTATCCAGCGGCCTCTGGCAACTTTTCACAACCATATCTACGCAAGCCCGGAGTATCTCGCACGCAAAGGAACGCCTGTCACCACTGCAGACCTTGATATGCATGACCTGATCACTTTTGGCGTCAGCGCGGCGCCCGTGATCAAGGGCCTGAACTGGTTACTCGAAGTCGGCAAAGAAACCCACAAGCGGTCTCCTCGGCTGGAGGTTAACAACCTGTACGGAATTCTACATGCAGTGGAAGCAGGCATGGGGCTGGCTGTGCTACCCGACTATCTGGTGCACAATCGCCAAAAACTGGTAAGGGTTTTGCCGGATGTCGAAGGATTGCGCTTCAACAGCTATTTCTGCTATCCGCCCGAACTCAGAGGGTCGCTGCGTGTTGCGCTGTTCAGGGATTTCCTCATCCGCCAGATCAGGGCTGAGAGCAATATCCTTTAGTCGCCGGAAACCTTTGCCTTGATAATCAGGTCCCCTTCCTGCAGCGAATAGGCAATTTCCAGTCCTTTGCTGACCCTGCCAAAAACCGTATAGCGGCCGTCAAGGTGGCGATTGTTTTCAAGGTTGATAAAAAACTGGCTGCTGCCGGTATCCGGCCCCGCTGTCGCCACACCAACTGTTCCCGGCTCGTGATGGGCCGCCCCCCATTCTTCGCGAATGGTGCCAACATTATACTGGTCCATACTGTTTCGCTGGCCTGCCTGCGCCACAAACCCGGGGATAACCCTATGCCATAACATGCCATCAAGTGCCCCTGTGCGGGCCAGTTCTATGAAGTTGTGAGCAGCGTATGGGGCACCGCTGATCATTTCGATTTCAATCTCGCCGCGGCTGGTCTCTAACACCAGCCGTTTGCTTGTTGAGGCAAACGCCACATCGAAACTCGCCGTAGGGCGCACGAGACTAGCCTGACCGGACGAAGGGTCCAGCGCACTCTGGGCTTCTCTCACCCGTGGGCTTTCTTCTTTTGCGGCGACAAATTTGCGGAGATGCGCCTGTCCGGCGTCTGAACCAGACAACATGGAGATAGACCTGAAGGCCTTATAAAAACTACCACTCTGCAACCAGCCCGCCGCAGTATCAATTGCCTTGATGTCCTGCAGGCGCACCAACCCTTCCAGCGCAGTGACCGCAAGCCAGGGGTTTTCGTCGTCAACGAAGTTCCAAAGTCGTTCCCGAATAATGGCATCGGCGTCAGGTCGTGCGGCAAGTGCCGACAGTGCCAGATGCTTGAATTCAACTGAGGCGTTGATCAATAACGCCATCAAATACATTCGGCTGTCGGTGTCAGACAGACCCGCCATCGCCCGCACAGCGGCGACGGCCACACGTCGTTCGCGCAAATGCCTGCTGTTGTGTCCCGCCGCGATTGCCATCAGACTTGGCGCACCGGCCTCAAATTGAGACAGTGTTTTGATCAGAGGATATCGTTGTTCGACAGGCACATCACCGGCCAACCTGCCAAGAATACGTTTCGTGTCAAACACAGCGTCAAGCCCTTGAAGGCGAGACAAAAGATAAGCTGCATCAAAACCCTGGGGCCCTTGTTCACCAGAAAGCTCCAACAGCGTATCGAAATCCAGATAAGGTAGGTCTGCAGGTTCGAGAGCGGCATATGTAACGCTCTGCATGAAACCATAAAGCGCAGCTGCCTTGATCTCGGGAGCGTCGGTTGACGCCAGGACTTCTTTCACCAATGCGCCATGCAGAGCGCGGTTCTCTTCGGTTGAGATGAACGCCAAAGCACGAAGAGCCGCAGCTTTGACCGGCTCTGAATCGGTTTTTGCCACGATACCTGCGACCATCTGAAAGGACTGTATGTCCCGACAGTTCGCAAGGCCCTCAAGGGTGGCCACCAGACCATCATTTTTTTCCGTAGTCAGATAAGGGCGAATCGCATCACATGCCTGTTGCCCCATCAGGCCCCAGAGACGAAGCGCATCATGATTACCGGCATCAACCGCAGTTTCAAGGAGTTGGCTGTTCACAGCACGGCGATCAATCGTTTCGCTGACAACGGCGCGGAAATCCGTTTCATCACCATAGGCGGGCCCGCATACCATCGGCCCAAAAACAAGAAATAAGTATTTTAAAATAATAGGTTGCGTGAATTTTTGCAGCATCAGGTTTCCATAACTGTTGTCCATCAACCACTTTCCTGTGTCATAACAACGGCGTAGTCGATATTTTGAGCCATGCATTTTTCGCATAGCTGGTTTCTAATTTGAACGGGTTCTCTCGCACGCCCAATCAACCTATATACACGTCATCGCCAACGGGCAATCGCAACAGCGACAACCTGATGGTAAAGAGATTTGACGGTTTTCCGTCATAATGGCCGGCTCTGGTAACTCTCCCCCCCTCCCCCACTTCACCAGAGTCGGCCAATTAAATCTCCGGGACGTAATCCGGGATTTGAACTCCCCTAGAGTATCTGGCTCCACTTTTGTGGGGCCTTTTTTTTGTCTGAACCAAGGTTTAGTCCACCTTGACTCTTTCATACTTTCGCGCAACGGTTCGCGCCTCTTCCAAACGCAATTCCGAGACCGACAATGACCCGTTTTCATACCAAACCCAATTCCCTGCGCCAACTGATGTTGGCACTTGCGGCCTCAACAGCACTGGTTGCCTGTGAGCCAGCCAGCAATACGTCAACCGATAGCGCGACACAGTCAGCCGTAACTGCTCAGGAAATCGAGGCAGAAAGCGCGCGTCTCAACGCGTGGTTTGAGGATCAATTTGAGACCGAGGTCGGATTTAGCCCCATTCAGCAGACGTTTCTGGGCCGCAAAACAGATTACGACAAAATCGATGACCTGTCTGCTGCTGCACAAGCGGAACAGCTGGATTGGAAGCGCAGGAGTGTCGCTAAAATGAAAGCGAACTTCGACTATGGAAAATTGTCGGAAGATGCGAAAATTTCATATGATATCTGGTCCTATCAACTGGCGGCAGCAGAGGCGGCAGATACATACCGAACAAACGCGTACACTTTCGACCAGATGAGCGCAGTGCATGGTTTCTTCCCACAACTGTTGATCGCATTCCACAAAGTTGAAACTGCTGCAGACATGGAAGCCTATGTTTCCCGTATTCGCGCAACAGGAACAGCGCTGGAGCAACTCATTGCCCTGTCAAAGGAAAGCGCTGCGCTTGGTGTTCGCCCACCGAGGTTCGCATATGAAAGCGTAATCGACAGTTCAAAACAGATCATCACCGGTGCGCCTTTCACAGACGGCGAGGACAGTTCCATCTGGGCTGACGCCCAAGCCAAGGTTAAATCTTTGCTGGATGCAGAAGCCATTGATCAGGCAAAAGCCGATGAACTGACCACCACTGCCCGGGAGGCATTGGTTTCTGTTTGGCAACCGGCATATCAAGCCCTTATCGCATGGCAGGAAGCAGATATGGCAAACGCTGAGGTTGGCGCCGGTGTCAGCAGCCTGCCTAACGGCGAAGCATACTATAACGAGCGACTGGCAAACCAAACCACTACGAACCTGACTGCCGATGAAATCCATCAGATCGGCCTTGCTGAGGTGGCGCGCATCCGGTCGGAGATGGAAGCCATCAAGGACAGTGTCGGATTTGAAGGCGATCTGGTTTCTTTTTTTACAGCCCTCAGGGACAGCAAAGACGATCGCCGCCATTATTACCCTGATACAGACGAAGGACGCCAAGGCTACATTGATGATGCAACAGCTGCGATTGAGAACATCAAATCGAAGCTGCCCGATTATTTTGGTATCCTGCCCAAAGCAGACCTTGAGGTGCGCCGGGTTGAACCTTTCCGGGAACAACCGGGTGCTGCACAGCATTACTTCCCGGGAACACCCGACGGCTCTCGCCCGGGTATTTACTATGCGCATCTGGCAGACATGACGGCAATGCCCAAAGGCGAGCTTGAGGTGATTGCCTACCACGAAGGCTTGCCGGGGCACCATATGCAGATAGCCATTCAGCAAGAACTGGAAAGCGTACCAACCTTCCGCACCCAGGCGAACTTCAACGCATACTCCGAGGGCTGGGGGCTCTATTCAGAGGTTCTCGCCAAGGAAATGGATGGAACCTACACAGACCCCTATTCCGATTTTGGACGCCTTGGCTCCGAAATGTGGCGGGCGATCCGTTTGGTTCTGGATACGGGCCTGCATTCCAAAGGCTGGACTGAACAGCAGGCTATTGACTATTTCCTTGCAAACTCTGCAATCACCGAAGCGCAGGCCCGCTCCGAAACACGGCGCTATATGGTCCTGCCAGGACAAGCCACAAGCTACAAAATCGGCATGTTGAAAATTCAGGAGCTGCGCCGAAAAGCCGAAAACACCCTTGGAGACAAGTTCGATATAAAAGGTTTCCATGATACCGTTCTGGGCGGCGGTGCTGTTCCCTTGAATGTTCTGGAACGTATGATTGATCAATGGATCAACCGCGTACAGGCAGGCTAGCATAAAGGATTTTGGAGACACGGCCTATCCGCACCTGCATATGCAATTGCAATCAACGCCGGATATACTGTCTGCCGAACCGCTGCCCATCATATTCAAATGTGCGGAAACAGGTACTGGCACTCTCACCAGACTACAAGCCAATATTGCCTTGGATACAGGCCAGTTTTTCTCTTCCTGCCTTCAATAGCGCCTTGACAAATCGGTGCGCGCCATAGGTCATACAATAGTGACCAGAATAAAAGGTATGCGCCGTGATTGTAATGACAAGTAGTTTGGCAGCCGCCGCAGGTGGCCTGTTTGCTGTAACCCGCTTTTATCTTCGCGGGGCTGACCTAGGAAAATGGGATGATAGCATTCCGACCACCTTCGAAACGCCCGAGCCGTCAGCCGAAATGCAAGCTGTTAACAAGTATCTGAGTCAGGAATTTCGAGCATCCGAAAGTCTTGAAGCCAAGCGCAAGCGGTTTGACGCCGGAGGGCACGCCAGAGACTTTGGCTGTGAGTTTCGCCGGGATGTCGCTCACTTCAATGGATCTGCCGTACCGGGCGAATGGACACTGGTAGACGGCGCAGACCCGAATAAACGTGTGCTCTATCTGCACGGGGGCGCATTCACCGTTGGCAGTGCAGTAAGCCATCGCCCCGTAACCAGCAATATTGCCAGGCGAACAGGGTGCTCCGTGTTTGCCCCCGACTACCGCCTGATGCCGGAGAACCCAAGGTCGGCCAGCATTGAAGACACTCGCACGAGCTATCAGTGGATACTGGAGAATGGCCCGAACGGCGCCAACAAAGCAGACAAGGTCGCTGTTGCAGGCGATTCCGCTGGTGGAAATCTCGCCCTCGCCCTGTCGAACTGGCTGCGTGACATGGGCCACCGTATGCCCGATGTGGTGATCGGCATATCGCCTGCCACGGATGGTGCCGCCACAGGGCCAAGCGTCCGTGAAAACTTCGAAACAGACATTATGCTCAAGCCGCTAGTCGCGCCCATGCTGAAGGTACCTCACGATATTCTATTGTGGGCCATGTGGCGGCGACTGGGCATGCGACCATCCGCAATAGAAATATCGCCCGTGCACGACAGACTACACGACCTGCCACCGACACTTATCCACGCGAGCACAGCCGAGATCCTGTATGATGACGCCAAAAGATACACGAACAAGGCACAGGCCGCAGGTTCACCAGTAAAGATGCAAAGCTGGTCACACCTGTGTCACGTCTGGCACATATTTGATGATATGCTGCCTGAAGCCCATCAGGCGCTTGATGAAATCGCCGGCTTCATGCGTGAACACGGCGTCGCCAAATAGCCGAATAGGCCAACAAGAATTAAGGCCCCGCCGGGAAAGCGAGGCCCTATGCCACAAGCGTGGGTTCGCGCTTTAGGTGGCCGGAGCGTCCTTTTTGTAGACGTCATAATCTATAGCTTCCACTCTCACCGTTTTGAAAGTCAAACCCATGGCAATGACGATACAGAGCTGCATGTAAAAGCTGCTAAGCGCCGGATCAAAAACCTCAAAACTGTATCTGTCCGCCGCGATGGTCATGATATGGAACACGCTTGCTCCAATGCTTGAGAAAACCAGAATTTTGGTAAGAAGCTCAATCTGCTTCAACTGATCCTTGTAGGCTTGGTGGGGGTCAAGCTTCCTGCCACCGACATAACGAGCAATTACAAAGGCATAGATAAGATTAATCCCGGTGACACCGGCGAGAGTCGCATATATTTCCCACTTATAGGGGAAAATAACATCGTCGCCGCTCATGTAAAATATCAACCATGCGAAATAGAGGATGATGGCAGCAACAACATACACAGGGGAGATAAAGTCAAACAAATACCGTGGGCGAAGTTCTGCTTTCCGGGTACGACCATCGAAAGCCACACGCATCAAGCGAAATTGCTCGTATTCTTTCAGGCCCGCATAAACCCAGGGGATTATCTGCAGGAAGAAATAGATCATGACAAAAATTTCGTCCCCGCCTTTCTCGGCGGGGCGATAGCCAGACGCTGCCGCCGCTGCCAGCGCCATAAAACCGACAAGGGCAATCACACTGTTTGCCACTCGATAAAATTTCAGCTTCCGGCCCCCTTGAGGGCCAGCAAAACCTGAATACCCGGGAGGGTACAAAAGCGGATATTCGGCAGGCGGGAAATTATCCCCGACATAACGGATGCGAGCGATCAGCTTTGCTGGATAATAGACCGAAATCAAAAGAATCTGACCGACAAATACAGTATAGAAAACCACCAATACTGCAGTCATGGAAAACGCTTCAGGCATCGTTTTTTCCCTCCATATCCGTGTCTGGCTGGCGCTTCGGGACAACGCGCATCGCGGCATAGATAAAGTAGAAAACCACAGCAATGGCAGCAGCTATAGCGGTCACAAGTATCAGCATGGGCATGTTATGCTCCTTTATTGGGGGATGCCTGCATCGCATTCGTGAAAGCAATGCGAATTTCACTGTCGGTGGCTCCTTTCTGGCGGCACATTGCTACCACATCGGAGAGTTTGGTCTGTACCCAGGCATTGAGGTCCACACCCGCGTTCTGGACGGCTCCGGGGTGCACAAATGTGCCCCGGTAGCCTTTGGTTACAATGATGCTGTCGCGCTCGAGCAAACGATATGCTTTCGCCACGGTCTTATTGTTGAGGTCCAGATCGTTCGCCAGCTGTCGAATAGACGGCAATGGATTGCCGGGAGCCACCGCCCCGGCCTGCACCGCCGCTTTAATCTCGCCGACTATCTGCGAAAAAAGCGGAACCTCGCTGTCGATATCAATGGTTATTTGCATATTTTAATGTTCCATATGTACCATTTAGTGTAGTGGTACATATGGAACATTAAAGAGTCAACAAAAAAGGCCGCGGCCTGATGCCGCTGCCTCCTGTAGTCATATATTGTGTACGATAGTGCCTAGTTAAAGGACACAAGCATCCACGCACCGTCATCAAAATCCGAGTAAGGTGAAGCTGGCGTCTTGCCATCCCGTTGCAGTTTTCGTTTCCCTTTAACTTCTGATTGCTCAAACCCTGCATGAAACCGTTCGAGCGTTGCTGCTGTTGGCCATTTGGTCACAAGCGTCCAGCCTGAATTCTGATCCCCAGCATATTCGCTGGTAACGGCCCCGTTGCTCAGATTCCGATCCCGAATTCGCTCGATTGTCGCTTCAGGTGTACCAGCGGGAAAATGATCAATCGTTGTATAGGTGTCGGTCATGTCTTGTCTCCGTTTATTCAGATGTTGGAGAGTAGGCATCGAGAATCAGGTGCCATCTGTCTCGAATGCCGCGTGATGGATTACTCATTCTGGAAAGAATTACCCTCAGTGCCCGTTTTGCCTGATCGTCATCGCCAAGAACACCGGGCCAGTCATCGCGGTCACCTAACATGAGCACGAGTTCCTCCATCATTTCGGGGCCTATCAACACATCATTTTCAATAATCACGTCAGCAGCAGCACCAGCCGGCAGGCTGTCAACTTTGGAACTCAGCACGTCGATATCATCCTGAACTTCCATCGACACAAAGAGTTCGTCAAAACTGCGGTTCAAAACATCGGGTTTGATATCAACACCGGCTTTTTTGGCCTGTTTTGCTGCACCGGTCATCAAGTGTGTTTTGCAAAGCTCCCGAGCAAATCCATAAAGCTGGTCGTCCAATAGTTTGGTCAGGCAGAGGTTCTCAATCTCATCATCCTCATAGACCATCCTGACTATATTCTCGACAGCCGAAACCGCCTCTTTGGAAAGAGGGGACCCAATTGCTGGCTGCTCAACCTCTCTTCCGGGCTTTTCCTCAGCTTCACTGTTATTGGCAGCCGGGGTTACCGTAGTCGGTTCCCCATCAGCATCGGTCTGTTCAGGCTCTTCAGGGTCAGTTGCTTGCTGTTCGCCACCTTCTTCAGACTGAGCTTTTACCCAGGCAAGTCGGGCCTTGTCTTTCGCAGAAAGCCTGCGGCCGGAACCGCGTTCTAATTTCATCTGCGTATCGACCCGTTTTGCTATTGGACTGAGGCCTGCCTGATACACGGCATTCGACGCCTCCGAGCCGTCAGCATCGCCAGCATCATTCGATGAGTCATTGTCCACATCGCCTGAATCATCATCGGTGTGGTCTGTACTCGTGCCGGAATCACCCGAGCTATCTGCATCAGAGTCATTTGTATCCTGATCATCAGAACTCTGGTTACCGCTTTTGTCATCAGGAGCAGGGGTGCTGCCCGGTTCAGACCCTCCGCCATTAGGCGCAGGTACATTGACATTGACGTTTCCGCCGCCTTTTGCAGTAACCTGAATTGGGCTGGGCTGTGTAGCCCCCGTAAGTTGTTCAATTGCCAGAATGGCCGTAAGCAATTTGCCTTGCCGATGAACGGCTGCCCGAACATCGGCCTTCTCAACGGCACCACTCATATGATACTGGCACATGTAGAACATCATGTCCCGGAGTGTTGTTATCGTCTGTGTCCGCAACCCAAATGCAGAACCTGCCTCGTTCGTCGCACTGGCAAATGCCGCACCAATGTCTGTTTTGCCGTCACTGACCGATGCGCTGGCACCCAGGCTCGTCGCCAGTACGCTAAAAACATCGGGGCTGGGTTCAGAACAGACCATCGTCTTTGTCTCATCCGCAGATCTCTGACTGAAAATCGCCCGCTGCTTCGCGTCAATAAGAGCAACACTGACATCCCCTGCTTCACCACCGTTTACACTATGTGACCGATAGATCGAATGATGATTAGCTCCGCATCCGCCTAGAAAAACGACCACCGCCAACATGGTCATATGTCGCGTAATGAACTTGAACATCTTTTGCTCCTGCCAATAAGGTCAGCTCCGACCAGTTCAGCCGCCGCCCAGTAAACACGAACAAGGCAATATCAGATTTCCTGAAACCTTTGCTGTGACGGTCGTCACATGACGGGGCAAGCGAACACAGGCATTGGATTTAACTTTTCTTGAAAAATGACAGTGTTACTTGACCTGTTCATGATATTTCACCACTTTGCTTTTGGGCAAAAGGGAGGGTTTTATGACATTGTTCACACGTATCGCCGCATTTCTGGCAGCAATTACAATCGTTGCAGGCGCAAGCACAGCAGCAGACAAAAAAGCGCTGGTTGGCGGGCGGCTCATTGATGGCTTTGGTCACAGGCCAATTGCCGATAGCGTTATCCTTATTGACGGAGACACCATTGAAGCGGTCGGCACGCAAGGGTCACTGGACGTGCCGGAAGGCTACGAAATTATCTCTACCGAAGGCATGGATGTACTGCCCGGCCTTTGGGAAAACCACGCTCATCTTATGCTAAACGGGCATTCGGACTATAGCCATTGGCATCCGGCCTATCGCGACCGCTTTGGCGACGAGATCATGCCTTCAAGCGCCGTGCAATTGTTGCTGGCGGGCATTACCGCTGCTCGCGACCTTGGCGCACCTCTTGAAGAATCCATTTCACTCAAAACCCGGATCGAGGATGGCACCCTTCCAGGGCCACGCCTGTTTGTCTCTGGCCCATTTATCCAGCACGAAAGCCCCGAGGGTGCAGAGTTTTATCGCTGGGGCGTTAAAGGTGTGGCAGATGTTAAAGCCAAGATCAAAAGGCTCGCTGATGCTGGTGTCGACATCATCAAACTCATTGATCAGGATAAAATGACCCTTGAAGAGGCGCAGACGGTTGTTGATGAAGCACATGCCCGCGGGCTCAAGGTTGTTGCACACTCTCACCGCCCTGATGAAGTGCGGCGTGGCCTTGAAATCGGCGTCGACAATTTCGAACACACAGGTTTGACCACGGCACCAGGCTACCCGGAGGATATCCTTGTTGCGTTAAGAGAGCGCACGGCAACCGGCCGAATTGCTGGCGGCCCGTTGTTCTGGACACCCACAGTCGAAGGCCTCTGGAACTATCCTCTCACGGTGGACAATCAGGAAAAACTGGACAGCCCTTGCTGGCATCGCGGGTTGAAAGACGACACAATCGCAGACATAAAAGCCTCCATTGAGGAACCCGGTCAGTTTGCCTACTCCGCGCTGGTTCCTCTAAGGCGCCCAACGCTGAAAAACAAGATAAAGCAACTGCGGGAAGCCGGTGTCGTATTTCTGGTCGGCACCGATAGCGGCATCCCTATGAAGTTCCATTGCCAAAGCACATGGAACGAGATGGCTGCGTGGGTGGATGTATTTGACATCGAACCGATGGAAACAATTCGTGCCGCCACCTATTGGCCCGCAGTCATGATGGGGGTTTCCGACAAAATGGGAACGGTTTCCGAAGGAAAATACGCTGACATCATTGCCGTGAAAGGCGATGTCCTGCGTTATATCAACCTCCTGCAACATGTTGACATGGTGGTGAAGGGCGGCACCGTCTACAAGCAAAACGGTCAGCCGGTAGAGGCCAACCTTCAGTAATGGCTGCACCGAAACGCCAATATGCCATCAGCCTGACATCAGTTCAGGCTTGATGGTTCGGCCTTAAGGGCATCCAGAGCTACACGGTCAAGATATTTGCCGTTTTTAAACACTGCGCGGATGGCCGTGGTGTTTCGAATGTTTTCCAGAGGGTTTGCATCCAGAAGCACCAGATCGGCTTTCATGCCCGTGCCGATCGTGCCCATGCTGTCCGTTTTACCAAAAAACGCTGCAGGCGCATATGTGGCTGCGCCAAGTGCTTCAAGTGGCGCAAGGCCTGCGTCCACCAGCATGGCAAGCTCTTCATGAAGGCCGATGCCGGGCGTCAGGTAGCCAATCGGCGCATCGGTACCTGCCATTATCGGCACACCCTTGGCCAGCAGGCGCGGTAGCATGCTTTCAATCCAGGAAACATAGCGGTCACCTTCTTCATTTGATGCGCGGCCCATCAGGCGTTTGGACCGGGCAAGCCATGCATCCCGGACAGATGGCGGCATCATCTCAAACGTTTCGCGCCATTTGGCACCTTCATACAAACGGCGGGTAAAGAAGGACGCGACAACCAGCGTAGGTGTTTGCGAAACCCCGGCATTTGCCATCTCTTCAATCAGATTGTCGCAACTGCCGGCCGTCAGTGATTTTATCACTTCATTGCGTTGACTGTTGTGGATGCTGGTACGCAAGCTGCTGCCCGGACCATCCTTGCCCTCCTCCAGCATCGCCTGCCGGTCAGCCTGTAAAACGGCGGGATCGGCGGCGCAGGAAAACTCCACGTTCCGCATATGCTGAAAGTCGGCACCACCCGCCTGTATCGCCTCTTCTGCTGTCATTGAAAGCGGAACGTGCGCTGCGACCCTGATGCCATGTGTTTTTGCGCGGGCCGCAACAGCCACGAAAACATCGGGTTCAAGCATTTCATAAGCCTTAACGAAACTGGCACCGGCAGCAACAAACTCGTCAACATAGGCTTCTGCTTCCGCAGCTGTTGCCGCACCAACCGACAGGTTCGGAGAAAACGGGCTGCTACCATCATAAACACGGTTTTCACCATCAATCAGCGGGCCTGAGAAATAGAAATCAGGCGTGTTTTCAGTCGTTCTGGCGGCCTCTATAGCGGGTGCCAACAAGTCAAGATGGCCGCCGGTGTCTCGTAATGACGTAATACCATGCGCAAGGGACAGCGGGAAAAACGTGCGATAATCAATCTGCGGATCGTAGGCCAGATGTACATGAGCATCCCAAAGGCCCGGGATCAGGAACTTGCCGGTTCCATCAACAATCTGTCCCATTGACGAGGTCGATTGGCCCGCGGCCACAACAGACTGGACCAAACCGCCCGAAATATAAACATCCTGAGCTGATCTCGCGCCGGAAACTGCGTCAATGACGGTGACATTTTGAATAATGGTGTTTGCAGTGGTCCGCAATTGCCCCTGTGAGCCGGAGCCGCCGCTTTCGGAAAAGAAAACCAGTGAAAATACCAACAACGTTAACAAGGCCCCAATAACCCGGGCGGAAAATGCCCCTGCACTGTATGTGTCGATACGTAACATAAATCCCCCGCCTGCTAGTGGTTCAGGCGATGATAGATCGCAAGCGCTGGCTTACAAATGATCCCTATCAATGGTGTGTTGTTTCCCGGCTCCTATGTTTTTTTCTCATCACGTTCGAGCAACCATTGTGACGCCGTGTTCACCACTGTATAGAAGTTTCTATTGACCCGCAGGAACGTAACCTGCGCTGAAACAGATCAAACAACCGCCCCTTGAACCCCGGGGCACCTTCCCACGGGAAACAGCAAGGACGAAGTTGCATGGTGTATTTATTGCTGGTGGCGGGCCTTGCCATGTTACTTGCTGGCGGTGAAGGATTGGTTCGCGGCTCCGTGGCCTTGTCAGAACGCCTTGGTCTCTCGAAAGCTTTCATTGGGATTGCTGTCATCGGGTTCGGTACCTCAATGCCCGAACTTGTGGTCTCGGTTCAGGCCGCATGGATCGAAAGGCCCGGAATAGCTGTCGGCAACGTGATCGGCAGCAATATCGCCAACATCCTTTTGATACTTGGTGTAGCGGCCCTCATTCATCCGCAGGTGACGACATCAAAAATCCTCAAGAGAGATGGCCTTTTCATTGTCTTCGCCAGCATTCTGGTTGTCGCGGTCCTGCATGTCAGGCCTCTGGATATGGCGACGGGCGTTGCCATGCTGATCCTGTTCGCTGGTTTCCTTGTCCATTGCTACCGGACAGAGCAAGACCTGGGGCCCGACATACCCGACAACCTGCCTGACATGGAACCGCCAAAACGTCATGCGCTCACACTTGCCGCGATGCTTTCTGTTGCAGGCACAATTGCACTGGCAGTTGGCGCAGATTTGTTTGTTGGATCAGCATCCAAAATTGCTACCGATTGGGGCGTCCCTCCTGCAATCATAGGTTTGTCGGTGGTGGCGATTGGCACGAGCCTGCCGGAACTGGTGGCCGGCGGCATGGCAGCGTGGCGCGGCCAAACCGAATTGGTCGTCGGCAACATCATCGGCTCCAGCATCTTCAATCTGCTGCTGGTACTGGGTGTGACATCGATATTGTCTCCGATTTCTCTCGACCAGATCCCTGTTCAGGTAGACTTGTGGGTGATGCTGGGTGCAACAGCGCTATTGATTATGGGGCTTTTCACCAAACTCAGGCTGGACCGCTGGGAGGCCGCGCTTTTTCTCAGCCTGTATGGCGCCTATTGCGTTCGTCTGGCGACAACCTAGACCAGATCAAACGGACGCGCGCAGCCCACAATATATTCAGTCAAGTGATCTCGACTGACTGACGTGACAGAACTCTGTGATATTATCGGCCCACGCCTCTCACCATGCAGATCATCTGCGCGCTCCCTTCGTGAAACGCCTGTTATTGCTATAATTCATTTGGTAAATTGACTACGCATAACACCCGCTTCAAACAGGGTCACTGCATTGAAACAGATAAAACACTGGCAAAACATCCACGCTGCCCTTTGCGCCTGCATGCTCCTGTTCGGCAGCATTGCCGGCTATGCGGATGAAGATAGTTTTGTCCCGACAGACACTCTTGAAACCAATCTCGATCGCTTTCTATCGTCGAAAATCAACAACACCGGGCCTGGCATTGCAATGGCGGTGGTGCGCGGCGGTACGGAAATTTATCACAAATCATATGGCTTGGCGGTATTGGAAACCAACACCCCCGTTCGCGCCTCAACTCCTTTCTATCTGGCTTCCGTCGGCAAGCAATTCACATCAATGGCGGTGATGATTTTGGCGGAAAAAGGGTTACTTGACTATCAGGATCCGATCACACGATTTTTTCCGGACGCGCCAGCCAGCTGGAAACCGATCACCATCCACCACTTGCTAACGCACCAGTCAGGTTTAGCTGATTTTTTCGGGCCACTAAGAAGCGATATTGACGGGATAACCAACCCGCAGGTCTTTCGGTGGATAGTGCAAAGAGGCGGACCCGACTTCAAACCCGGCACAAAGGCGGAATATGGCAATACAGGCTATGTACTTCTCGCTCTGCTGGTCGAACAGGTTTCGGGCATGCCCATCGAGGAGTTTATGCAGGTCAATCTGTTTGCGCCAGCCGGTATGCATCATACTTTCGTGGTGAACGAAGACAATGATCCCTCTGCAGGGCGTGCCCTTGGTTACAATGCTTCAGGGGTGCTTGACGATTACCGGGCAAGAACAGTGGGCAGTGGTGGTATCTACTCGACGGTCGATGACATGAAGAAATGGAGCGCTGCCATAGATGACAATCTCTTCGTTAGCAGCGGCACATTCGGGAATGCCTTAGAACCTCATGTTGAGCGCCTCTATGAAGACTATGACTATGGATACGGCTGGGTCTTGTCAGAAAACAATGGCGACAAAGTCATCAGCCACACTGGTGGAAACCGCAATTTCACAACGCTGCTGGCAAAAGTTCCTGTCAGGGGCCTGACCATTGTCATGGTGTCAAATGGAGGGTATAGCTGGCTTCGGTCATTGAGTGACAGAATTATCGCGCACATATATTCCGTGCCCGAAGAATAATAGACTGGTGCCAGCTGCAAAACGACACTTCTACTGCTTTAATCAGACAGTTCGTTGCCGCGTTTTTTTGCCGCTGCGACAGCCCGCGTCATCAGCTTGATCAAGCCATCTTCCGCCATCAAAACATCCAGTGCAGCAGCTGTTGTACCGCCGGGGCTTGTTACTCGAGTGCGTAGTTCGCTGGCCGAGGTTTCCTCGTCCACAGCCAACAAGCGGGCAGCGCCAATGATTGTCTGACGGGCCAGTGTCGCGGCCTCTCCGGGGGGCAGGCCCGCCGCTTCCGCGCCCGCCGCCAGTGCCTCGACCATATGAAACACATAAGCCGGGCCGCTGCCGCTGGTAGCGGTTACGGCATCCATCAGGTTTTCGCTCTCCACCCAAACGGTTTTACCCGCGGCCTGCATCACTGCATCCACAAGTGCCCGGTCCTCGTTGGCCACATTGGCTTCTGCGACCAGTCCGGTAACACCGGCACCAACTGCTGCGGGTGTGTTGGGCATGGCCCGGACAAGGCTGACATTTTCACCAAGGCCGCGCTGCATCTGGTCAAGGGTAACGCCGGCAGCAATGGACACCGCGATGGTGTGTTCACCAACGAGGCCACCAAGGTTTGCCAGCACGCCGTTCATCACCTGAGGCTTCACAGCAAGCATCAGCAGGCGGGCGGGCACGCCCTCTTCCAGGTCGGCAGCCGCAGCTAAAATGGTGCAACCCAGAAATTCGGGCGCTTCATCAGGGTCGAGCCCGGGGTCTATGATCAAAAGAGCTGCCGGGTCCAGGCCTGCGGTCAACCAGCCACGCACCAGCGCGCGCCCCATATTGCCGCAACCAACCAGTACAAGCGGCGAAGAAGGCATAAAAGCAGACAAGTCGGTCATTGGTGGGCCTCATCAGTCTGAAAAAAGAGCTTAAACTGCAATGGGCGGAGCATAGCCCCGCCCAAAGCGCACAGCAACGATGGAAACCTCTGACCGCGTTTCCCCCGAAACAACGTGTCAGACAAAGTGGCGAGCAAGCTTACGCGCTGCCAGCACACTCCAGCATTGCGCTTTCGATGGCCTGTTCAGGCGACTGGCCACCCCACATGACAAACTGGAACACCGGATAAAAACGTTCGCATTCGCCCAGCGCAGTTTCGATCATCGTAATGATATGGTCTTCGCCGATTGCTCCCAGAAGGGGGTCGTTGGCAAGGCTGGCATGGCGATACAACAGCGCGCCCTCTTCCGCCCAAAACTCAAAATGCCCGATCCACATGCGCTCGTTGATCAGGCCGATACTCTCATAGATGTCGCCGCGTTTTCCCTCGGGAACCTTAAGGTCAAACATGCAGGCGAACTGAAGTGTTTTGAAGTCTTCGCGCCAAAACACCCGAAACTGCAAATCGGTATACTGGCCGCTGATAAACATGGTGAGTTCATCGTCGCCATGTCGTTCGACAGCCCATTCGTTCGCGCCTGCGAGTTCTTCGGCCATGTCTACTGGATTGATATTCAGAATTTCTGAATGTCCGGTACTTAATGTGGTCATCTCGGTTCCCCTTTGAGATGGCCCGCCGGAGCAAAAACCGGCGGACGATTTACGCCGGTTGTGGTCCTAGTCTGCGTTTGCCAGATACACGAAATCTGGTTCCCTTCATGTGACTACTCACTAGATGTAGCGTGCCAAAGCCAGGAGTCGCTGGCAAGAAAGAATTATAAATTTGGGGATTTTTCTGTGGATAACTTTTTCACGTAAAGAATTAACAGCGCCAATTTTCCCCGGCACCACAATCAGTTAGATTTGTCAGTTGATGCATAGAGTTCGAGAGAGAGCCAGTGCCAAAAACAGAGGCAAACTCAGGAAAAACAGAACCAAAAGCGCTATTTCCGGGATTTAAGTGCTTCAATTTCGGCGCGCAGATCTTCATTTTCCATACGCGCTTTCTCGGCCATCTCACGAACGGTTTCGAATTCTTCGCGGCTTACAAGGTCAAGACCTGCAAGTTGTTTGTCGAGCCATGCCTGAAACATGCCTTCCATTTCGCCCTTGACCGAATGCGCGGCACCCACAGCACCTGTCGCCAGTTTGGCCATGTCATCCATGAATTTATTACTGGTTTGCATGTGCGCACTCCTTCTGTGTTGGTGCCCCTGATATGGGCGAACAGACGCCAAATAGCAAGGGGCGTTGTGCCGCAGGCGGACTGCGCCAGAGCCAGATCATCCAAGCACCTGCAGGTCTGCTGTATTTAACGATCTGGAAATGATAAACAAATGGACTGTTGGCATTTTCACCTGTTGCGAAAGTTAAGACCATGTCAGTTATTGAACTCAGAAGATCCCTACTCTCAACACTGCGCATATTTCCGGCCCTTATGCTGCTCATTGTTCTGGCTGCCCAAGCAGCGGCGGGAAAACAAGCGGACCACGACAATGGCGCGGCACGCAGCAACCCTGTGACCTATTTTGAAATTCCGGTTATCGATATGGACCGTGCGGTTGGCTTTTATACAAAAGTGTTGGGCTACACGCTTGAGCGGCAAAATATTGATGGATATGAAATGGCTTTGTTCCCGGCTCTTGAAGGTGCGGCTGGCGCAAGCGGCGCCCTGGCAAAAGACCAGGAAGGCGGCGATGTATATGTGCCTGCCAAAACAGGGCCAGTGATCTATTTCGGTGTGACAGACATTGACGTGACGCTGGCGAACGCTGTGGCAAATGGGGGCGCTGTACTTTATGAAAAAAAATCACTTGGGGCCGCCGGGTTCGTTGCGGAGATTGAAGACAGCGAAGGCAACCGCATCGCCCTGCATTCAAGACGGTAGCAAGACGTTTCTTCGCACTAAATTTTGCATGGCAGTTCCGGAGTGTGCCTAGGCGATAACCTGACCATTGTCGAAGAAACTCTGGAGCTGGGTTTCATCAATTCCCTCAAGGACAACCGTGCCATGAGAGCCGATGGTCAGGGTGGCGTTGCCGCCATCAAAGGTTGCTGCATTAAGTAGGTCAGTCAGCACAAGACCAGCAATCTCCGAAAAGTCGAGAACATCAGCATCTCCGTTCGCACCAAAATCACTGATCCTGTCCAAGCCAAAGCCTGTGATGAAAGCAAAGGTGTCATCACCATCACCGCCGGTCATCGCATCATCACCGCGACCACCATAAATAATATCATTGCCGGCACCCCCATTCACCACATCATTACCCGCGCCGCCAAACAATGTGTCTGCACCCGCACCGCCATCTAACGTGTCAATGTCTGACGCACCAAAAATCTTGTCATTGCCGGCATCACCGCCGAGCGTATCGGCATTATCAGTTGGGGAACCAGAGCCGCCATATATGGTATCGTTCCCGTCACTACCAGAAATCATATCGCCACCGGCTCCGCCGCCCAAGACGTCGTCGCCACCATCGCCGAACAATGTGTCACGGCCGGAACCCGCATAGAGAACATTTTCGTCACTACCTGTGTTTACAGCGATTTGGCTTTGCGAATTGTATGCCCCGGCAACCAGCAGATCATTCCCAGCCCCTCCGAACAAGGTATCGCTGCCTGCGGCACCGATACTTCCACTACGCACACCGCTCCCAAAGTCTCCGCCTGTCACTATATCGTCACCCGGCCCTACCCCGATAACATCATCACCGGCATTGCCTGCAACCGTATCATCTCCGGTATCCCCGGGACCCGCGAAAGACCTGTCGTTGCCAGCACCACTGATGATAAAATCACTGCCGGTGTCACCGCGCAGAAAATCCGCGCCCTCGCCTCCATAAAGCAAGTCATCACCAGATCCACCCAAAACAGAGTCGTTGCCAAAACTGCCCCGCAGTTCGTCATCACCACCTTTTCCTGCAAGAAAATCATCTTCTCCACCGCCCGATAGCGCATTATTGGCTGCGTTACCGCTAAGTGTATTATCAGCAGTCCAGGACCCATCGACCCCTTCAATATTGATGAGCAGGTCGCTACCGCCATAACCATCTTTGGCAACACCGGTTTCAAGATCCACATCAACACCTGACGGCGCCTGGAAGTATGAGACATTATCTCGTCCATCTCCGCCATCAACCGTATCATCTCCCGAACCAGCGATTATATCGTCATGGCCATCCCCCGCCATTATTTTGTCATTGCCAGGTCCACCATCTATTATGTCTCTGCTTTCGCCGCCTATCAGCGTATCAGATCCACTGCCCCCGTTAATTTTACTGGGTGCAAAGCCACCAAATATATAGTCGTTCCCGGCGCCACCATTTAGGGTGTCGCCTCCTGTTCCTCCGTTCAGGGTATCATCTCCACCACCGCCTTCGACGAGGTCTTTACTACCACCACCGACGAGGCTGTCATCGCCTTCCCCGCCTCTCAAGGTATCCCTCTCGCTGTCGCCTCTTAGAACATCATCGCCGGGACCACCATCCAGAGTATCATTGCCCACACCACCAATCAGGGTATCGTTGCCCGCTCCACCACTAAGACTGTCACTGCCTGTTCCATCATCATCAATCTTGTCGTCGCCGTCTGCACCACGCAACGTGTCATCACTCAAGCCACCTCGTATCGTATCGTTGCCGGAGCCACCGCTAACAACGTCGCTGCCCCTGCCCCCGTCTATACTATCGTTCCCTTCACCCGCAAAAATACGGTCGTCCCTGTCTGTGCCAACTAGCGTTTCATCCTGAGTTAACCCGGGTACATTAACAGCAAACTCCCCAAGAAGCTGTCCCCTGCTAAAAAGCGTAGTGCGGTCATCGTCCGCATAAATCACGATAGTGCCGCCATCGCTCGATGGTAATGTCGTCTTAAACGTGAACTGAATATTTGAAACGGTATCCAGATAGCTATTGATGTCTTCAAACGTGCCAACCAGCCTAATACGCCCGGTAGCGGAACCACTGACCGTAACGTCATCCGTCGAAGCTGCAGTAAAAACTCCGTTCGAACCGTTAACGCTGATCCGGACCTCTACAACACCAGTAGTGTCAGAATCTGAAAAGGTGATCGACGACAAGTCCAGGTCGACAGCTACATCAAGGACTGCATCAATGTCGGCAGGAACACCGGTAACCGTTGGCAAGGTATTGTCTTCACCACCAAATTTGAAATCCCGTGCCGACAGATCTTCGATACTGACACCAAGAAGCATTATTGTGCCGAATTGAGAATAAATGGATACTGAAGATTGCCGATCTGTGGAATAAAAGATGGAGTCGAAATCCACGAAGCCCAAATTCGTTGCCGACAAATCAATGATGTCTTCACCGGGTCTGAAATCCCTGATTTGTGTTGTGCCGGTAATCTCGGTAAAAGCGAAATTATCCGACCCGCCACCGCCGCTGACATGGGCGGGTGCTCTGCCCAGCATAAAAACATTGTCGGCACTGTTGCCCAAAAGAGTGTTGAATATCTTGAAGTTGTCTTCGTTCAACTGCGAAAACTGAACATCTTGCAGGGTTAGACTACCGCTCTCAAAGGTGAACACAACGTCATCACCAACCTGGCTCGCAAAGGAAAGGGCTTCCTCACGAAGAGTAATGACCCTGAACAACCCCATAGAAAGTACATCCTCGTCGGGGTTAAAGTCCGTGATTACGTCATTGCCATCTACGATTACAGAATAGTCAAAATCATCCGCACCAGCGCCACCCGTGATAGTATCGTCATCTTCAGCACCCGACAGGCGATCGACCCCCGGGCCACCATTCAGGACATCATTGCCGAAGGACCCGAAAAGCAAATCATCACCTGCACCTCCATCAATGACATCATCACCGCGGCCCGAACTTACAAAGTCATCACCTGCACCGGCGAAAATCGTATCGTCACCGTCACCTGCGTCGCCCGCGACTGTAATCCTGTCATCCTCCGGGGTTCCATTTATCAAAGGCATTGCATGTTCCCAATCGCATCAAAGGCACAGTTGTAGGTGGGGAGAGCGTAATTTCATATGTGCCAAGAAAAGATGCACCTGACAATAGACCAAGTAACTCTTATTATAAAAACATACTAAAGGACCAGCAACAACGGTCTCAGCGCTCATTTCACCCCCCAAAACATTGAACTGAAAGCGTCGGCGCGCTATGGTAATCGTTATTATTCCGACAGACTTTCTTTCGTGTTTATTGCCAATCACTGGCGTCACCGTTTAGTGGCAGCCTACTGCGCAACAGGACAGTCGCCTCAGTAGCCTGAAACCATTCTGCCAAGCGCAAACGCCAAACCGTTCGGGATCGAACAGCTGTGTTCAATTTCGAACACAAATTATGCCCTTTATTTATCGCGTAATCTTATAACTAACTGTTTTATATGATAAATTATCTCCATCTCCGTTGGCACAGAGATTGCTATTTAACTAAAAAAACAAGATACGGGTTCACGACAGGCGCAAAAGCGCCAAACCGCAAAGAGGATTAACGATGATCAAGCAGATTGTGAAATCAGGGTTCCGCCAAATTTGGCGGCACCCATTGTTGCCTGTGTTGAATATGCTGGGATTAGCGGGCGGCATTGCCGTAACAACGCTGATCCTTCTCTATGCTCACATCGAATTGAATTACGACAATTGGGTCACGGACCAAGAGCGCCTGTACCGGATCGAAGGGCAGTTCATCGCCAGCGGAAACTACATGAATGGCACCATGAGCCCAGTGGCACCGACGATCCTTGCGGAAGTACCGGAAGCGGAAGCAGTTGTCCGGGTACGGGATCGGTATATTCCGGTCAAACTCGACGACTTTGTAAACTTTGAAGTTGTCGCAAGCGTCGATGCAGACTTCTTCTCGATTTTTCCGCTCAGGTCCATTGAAGGGCAAGTATTTGCGCCGTTTGCCAACGAAAACAGCCTGATCCTCTCAGAAGCTATGGCTCAGAAGTACTTTGGTGATGAAAACCCGATAGGCCAGACCCTTACGGTAAATGGCGACACAGAATATTCCGTCAGTGGTATTTTCGAGAACCTGCCGGAGCACACCGACTTTTCTTTCGATTTCGTTCGGCCGTTTCAATCTGGCGTTATTACGCAAGAAACCTCATGGAACAACGTTAATCTCGACACATTTATTCGACTGAAGGAAGGTGCAAATGTCGCTGATGTAACCGAAAAACTGGCGATATTTGTTGACCAGAACAGACCTTTCAGTGTGGGCACACCCGGAGAAATGAAGGACATTTTTCGCCTGTTCCTGCAGCCTTTCGGTGATTTGCATCTAGGGTCCAGCGGACGCACAGCTGGCAACAGTATCGGCGACTATGCGACCGTATACGGGTTTCTTGCCATCGCTATTCTGATCCTTGCAATCTCGACATTCAATTATGTCAGTCTTGCCATGGCACGCGCTATCGAGCGCGAAAAAGAGTTTTGTATTCGCAAGGTATCGGGTGCGAACGCACAGCAAATTGTCGGGCATGTGATGACAGAATCACTGGTGCAAACAATCATTGCTGCAGTCATTGGCCTGTTGATTGCCGACGATATGTTGCCTTTGCTCGGCACGGTCGTCGGAGAGAATTATACTCTTTCCTCAATGCTGCAGACAGAAGGCTTCCTGATTTTTGTGCTGGCAACATTCGGCCTCGGCATCATAGCAGGTGCCTACCCCGCAGTGATCACCAGTCGGTTCCGGCCTGCGGCTTTCCTTTCCGGTGGCCGATCACGCCGTGCAGGCGTCAACAGGTTGCGCGGCATCCTCGTCTTTATCCAGTTCACAGCAGCAATCGCACTTTTGATCGGCGCGGTTACCATTTCCCGGCAGATGGCGCATATCAATACCCTTGATCTGGGTTACGATCCCACCAACCTTGTAGTGGTGCGCGGGCTGGAACGCGGCGAAATCGCCCGCGCCGACGCGTTCAAGGCGCAAGTCGAAGCTTTGCGAGGTGTAAAGTCAGCTACCCGCTCGCAGGTGGTGCCAAACGACAACAGTTATTCGTTCGAAGGACTGTTTTCAAAGCACCTTCCACGCGATCAGGAAGCGAGCGTTCGGATGATCGCCTCCGACTATGATTTTTTCGAAACATACAGTGCCCACCTTCTGGCAGGCCGCCCCCTGGACGAGCGATATGCCGCGGATCAGACGAACTTGCGTAACACCGAAGACCTGACCGAGGACACAGGCAATGAAACACGCAACGTCGTCCTCAACCAGACTGTCGTTCGCGAGCTTGGCTATAGTCCCGATACGATTTTGAACGAGCCGGTGTACATGTCACTGGCTAGTGGTGGCTTCATTACACTGACCGTCGTTGGTGTCGTCGATGACATTCGCTTTAGTTCGGCGCGCCGGCCAATAGATGGCAAGATATATTACCAGTGGCCGGCCGCTTTTCGCTCTCTGTCAGTGCGGCTTGATGCCGGGCAGTCGAGCGAGCAGCAACAAGCTGTACTGGCCGAAATCGAGAGCATCTGGAACAGTATGTATCCAGACGTGCCCTACCGCCAACGCTTTGCCGAGGAAACCATTGAAGGCTTGTACGAGGACGAAAACCGGCAACTGACCCTGTTCACAGCCTTTTCCGGCCTCGCGGTTATTCTTTCGCTGGTCGGGCTGATAGGACTGGTGCTGAACTCGATTAATCACCGCACCAAGGAAATCAGTATTCGCCGGGTTTTGGGCGCATCAATGAAAGACAATCTGAAGCTTTTCACCTGGCAGTATCTGAAGCCCGTATTGATCGCCAATGTTCCTGCGTGGGCAGCTGCCTACTTTTTCCTCAATGCGTGGCTGGAGAAGTTCCCGCAACGGATCGAACTTGCACCGGAAATATACCTGTTCGGCGGCGGCACCATACTGGTTGTAACCATCCTGCTGATCAGCGGCATGGTCGCCAAGGTGGCCAACACACCGCCCGTACATGCGCTCAAGCATGAATAGATAACTGCCGCTCCGGGTTAGGCTTGAAAAAGGTGTCCATTCATCTTTTTCAAGCAACCTGGCAGCAACCAGAACCAACCTGGAAAAAGCCCGCATCGTTTAACGACACAAATTCACCGCCCTGTCGTAAATTTAGTAAAAAATTTCGTTTTAGTTGTATTTATTCAACTATAACTTATCATGAAAAATGACATCTCAACGGCCGCTTTCGTTCGGAAAACCGGACTACCGTCGTCTGGATGCCGTATATTTTTCAACGATTGGGGAATCACAATGAACGTCATGAAAAAAACGATCCTGCCATTGGTGTTGGCCGTGTCTTTCGCGACGACAAGCCACGCCAAAGACACCGGCATCTGGTATTCAACCCTTTATGCCAAAGAAATGAAATACACGTGGGCCACGGGTCATGGTAGTGGATCGGCAGCGCAGTTTCTGGCAGATGTTGACAACGACGGGGATGCAGATGCAATTGCTATGTTCCCGACCGGCGGTCTGGCGGGAAAATGGTATGTAGCAAAATCAAACGGCGATGGCTTTGGCGGCTGGAGCCAATGGGCCAGCGGCCACGGCATCGGTTCATCTGCTCAGTTAATGGCTGATGTAACAGGAGATGGCAGAGCAGATGCCGCCGTCTTTTTTGTTTCCGGCAGCCTTGCCGGTAACTGGTACGTTGCCACTGCCAAGTCGAGCGGTGGCTTCGATACATTCACTCAATGGAAATCCGGCTTTGGTGCCGGCACATCCAAGCAGATATTGGGAGACGTGAACGGTGACGGGAAAGCCGATGCCATAGCCTACCTGAATGGCAAATGGGATGTAGCGCTGTCCGGCGGCTCATCGTTTGGCACAGCATCCACATGGAGAACCGGGCACGGCGTCGGCTCTGCGGACCAGTTGATCGCCGATGCGAACGGAGACGGCAAAAGCGATGCGATCGCGGTTTTCAACAGTGGTAAATGGTATGTGGCAAAGGCGAACTCTGGCGGAACCGCCTTTAGCGGCTGGTCTAACTGGACCGATCAATCCGGTGCGACATCGCTGGGCGCGAGCGCGGATAAGTGGATGGCTGAAGACATTGACGATGACGGAAAAGCCGATGCAATTGCCTATATGGGCGACGGCACCTGGAGGATGCTGCTTTCCAACGGCACCAATTTTATCAAACCTGCCAGCACCTATTATATCGATGCTTCAAAGTTGAATTGGAAAGTGAACCACGGCCATTCCAACCAGCGCATTCCCTATTCCACCACTACATGGGTCGGGGTTGGCGACGTCTATGGCAACGACCATGCAGCACCGGTGGTGTTTCGCAAAAGCGGTGGAATCTGGCAGGCCATTCCGGGTGTTTATCATGCCAACCAACCAACCACGTCCAAGGACTATTATTTTAAACCCGCGATGGTGAACGGCTGGGAAAATCGAAACTATGGATATGTTCCGGTAGGCGGCACCTACGACAGCGGTGATGTTTCCGCGATCAATGGACACCTGAGTGCGCTGGACGATGCGGACATTGATTTCATTCTGCTGGATGAAACCAATTCGCTTTACAATGACAAGAAAGCCATCATCAGGCGCGCACTTACTGTTTGCGAAACTGTTGTCTCCAGCAGCACAGGGGTAAAATTTGCGGTGGCGATTGGCGGCTGGCGATTTCCTACATCCGACCCGATTTCCGCACGAGTTCACAAGCTGGAGAGCGAGGCCGAGGATGTCTGGAAACTGTTCCTGGATGGCGGGGTCGGCACCCATGAAGCACTGGAAAAGTGCAACGGCACGGCAAAATATTTCAATACAACTGATGCCAGTACAAAACCCCTGCTGGCAGTTTACGGAAACGAAGCACACCGGGACGCGTGGGAAGCCTATGGCGGCACCAAAACCTACGCGAACAAATTCAATATCAAATGGGTACAGGGCTCTGTGTGCACGACAGGGGCAAACGGATGCAACAATGATCTGGGTGGCCGCCCCGCCAGTGACTTTGTAGGCTGGGCTTTCACTGAAGGCGCCATCAAAAATAATGATCTGATGACCTTCATGCCTGGCTGGGACAATCACGTTGGTTCCACACCCGTTTCCCGAGACAGCGCCAATTTTTACAAAGAAAAGGGTTGGGAGCGCGTAGTTTGCGACGGTACCATGCCAGACATGATCGTAATTGCCTCTTACAATGAATACGGTGAGGAAACTGCCGTGGCGCCCTCGGATACATCAGCACTTCCCTTGAGCAAGCAATGGAGCTCGGACGGACGCTACTGGGATATAACCAAACAGTTCAACGCAGCCTATAAAAGCGGTTCGACCGCAATTTGCAGCTTGTTTGTGAATCGGGAACCACATGTGAGCGGCTTGGCAAACTGAACCGCAGGCAAGGTGTAACATCCTGAATGGTGTGCTGCGGCACACCGTTTCCATTAATCAACCATCTCTGGCTGGACAGTAGTCCACGACCCACTATGATGCGGATCAACCGGTCCGCATCATTGAGGAAACTGTTTTGCTGGAACTATTTGCAGCAGGTGTGATTAACCTGCCTCGTTTTGATCCTGTCGCCCTTCAGTTGGGCCCTGTTGCCATTCGCTGGTATTCACTGGGTTACATTGCGGGGCTTGGATTTGTATGGTGGTATATTCGCCGTCTGGCCGCACAGCCACGAGCTGCCATGACAGCCGCCCACATTGATGACTTTGTCACCTGGGCCATGCTTGCCATTATCATTGGCGGGCGTCTCGGTTACGTACTCTTCTATAATTTTTCAGCTTATCTGGCAGACCCCGTTGCCATCTTCAGGCTTTGGGATGGGGGCATGTCATTCCATGGCGGGCTGATCGGCGTTATCCTCGCGGTCATCTGGTATGTGAAGAAAAACAAGCTTGATCTCATGCGCGTAGCAGATGTGCTTGCACTGGTCAGCCCGGTTGGTATCGGGCTTGTGCGCATTACCAACTTCATTAACGGCGAGCTTTGGGGTCGCGCAACAGACGTACCATGGGCCATGGTTTTCCCGAACGACCCGACCGGCCTGCCGCGCCACCCCAGCCAGCTTTATGAAGCGCTTGGAGAAGGCCTGTTTTTGTTCGTGATTCTGATGTTTCTCTATCACAAGACACGCCTTGCAAAGGAAGCACCGGGTGTAATCGCAGGCGTGTTTTTTGCTGGCTACGGTCTTGCCCGGTTCCTCGTTGAATTTGTGCGCCAGCCAGATGCCCACATCGGCATCATGGAGATCGGGCTGACACGCGGACAATTGCTTACCATCCCGATGTTCCTGTTTGCTGCGTGGCTTGCCAGTCGCGGCATCAAAACCAAACGGGCCAGCGCCAAAGCATGACAGACTTGAAATCCATTCTGGTTAAACAGATTCAGGCCACCAGCCCCATCACACTTGCCGAGTACATGGCGCAGTGCCTGATGCATCCCACGCATGGCTACTATCAGAAAGAACGCGTATTCGGCGCGGGCGGTGATTTCACCACGGCCCCAGAGGTTAGCCAGATGTTCGGTGAAATGATGGGGCTTTGGCTTGCTGACCGCTGGATCAAAATGGGCCGTCCCAATCAGGTGAACCTGATAGAACTGGGCCCCGGGCGCGGCACTCTTATGGCGGATATTTTACGTGCCACCAATCCGGTTGAGGATTTTCAGGACGCCCTTGCGGTTCATTTTGTCGAGACAAGCAAACAACTGCGGCAGCAACAAAAAGAACGCGTGCCCCATGCGCAGTGGCACGACACACTGGCAAGTGTGCCGGACGGCCCTGCCCTGATCATCGCCAATGAGTTTTTTGACGCATTGCCCATTCATCAGTTTGAAAAACAAAACGGCCAATGGTTTGAACGACTTGTTTCCGCCGGCACCGGAGACGGCGTTGCCAAACTCGGCCTCGCGTTAGGACCTGCGGGGGTACATCTGTCACTGGTGTCCGACGCAGTCAAAAACGGACCTGACGGCAGCATAGCCGAGGTGTGCCCGGCAGCACTTTCGGTCATCGGAGACACCGCGCACAGACTGTCCGCACATGGTGGCGCGGCCCTGATCATTGATTATGGCTACCGGAAGTCGGCTGCTGGCGACACGTTTCAGGCAGTGAAAAGCCATCAATATGTTGATGCCTTTGAAGAGCCCGGCAGAGCAGACCTGACAGCCCATGTTGATTTCGACCTGCTAAACAGAGCAGCGCGGGAAAAAGGCCTGAAGGCTTTTGGTCCAACGACACAAGGGCTGTTCCTTATGGCGATTGGCCTCGGTGCTCGGGCCCAGGTGCTGGCTCAGGCATCAGTCGGTGGTGACGAGGAAGCCCACCAGGCCAAGGTCCTGAATGACCTGAAGCGGCTGACCGCGACTGACCAGATGGGAACGCTTTTCAAGGTACTGGCCTTGCAACCCCACGATCTGGCCCCACCACCCGGTTTCTAAGCAGCCCTCAAGCCAAGCCTTCCTGTCTTGGTTGAATGAATTTCCCAGCCCTTAGTAGCGTTTCACAAATTCGAAGTCACGGTCTGGCCGGTAAGGTCCCAGAGCCGGCTCCAACGCAGCCCCCAACAGCTCTCGCGCCGCCAGGTCGCCAGCAATCGGCGCAAGCGAAACGCCGCTGTGCATAATGGCGATATATACATCCGGCCGCGACACCGGCGCGCCCAAAACCGGGTGACCATCAAGAGGTAGCGGGCGCCATCCAATGAAAACGTCCTCCACCTCAGCTTCCTTGATCGCGGGAACATACTGTTCTGCGATGGCGAGAATGCGGGCTCCGTGTTCGATGGCTACATCGCGGACCGGAAAGTCATTGGGACGCCCCTGAAGACGCATGGCATGCGCCTCGTTGTCAGGAGCACCGTCCTGCTCGCCCAACACAATACGGCCATCGCTTCTTTGGTGCAGATGAACACCGGGCGCCGCAACAATCCGATTGATGAGGCGAGGCATCGGCTTTGTGATCGTTATAAAACCCGGGCGACTGCGCTGAGGGATATCCACGCCTGCGAACATTTGCGTGGCTTCAGGGTTTGCTCCTGTTGCCAGAACCAGCTTGTCTGCCTCAAAACGCCCGCAACTGGTTTCGACCGCCACAAGTTTGCCGCGCAGATTATCGGTTGCAAGCAGTTCGCATGGAAAAACGACCCTGGCCCCATGCCGTCTGGCAGCCGCCAGCATCAGGTTTGTTGCAGAAACAGGGTCAACGGCGCCGTCATTGCCGGAAAAGGCTGCTGTATGTACACCTGAAAAATCAACTTTGGGCTCCAGAATCGCAAGTTCTTCAGCAGGGACCATGCGCGCTGGCTCGCCCCATTCAACCTGCTCGGCTATCTGAGACGCGAGCGTGTCTTGCCGCTGTGACGTATCAAACCACTCAAGGGAGCCACCCCAACGCACCTGCAACCCCAACTCGGCCTGCAGGTAATGCCAGCCCGAAACACTTTCCTGGGTTAGCGCGTGGTAATGACGGGGTTGTTTTGCGTAAGTGGCGTTGATCCAGGCAAAAGTGCCCCGGCTGGCGTGGCTGGCAGGCCCTTTTCCATCAATGATGGTAACGGGCGCCCCTGCTTTTGCCAGATGATAAGCGATGGAAGCCCCGACAATACCAGCGCCCGCAACAACAACCCGCGGCATGCCTGCATGGACGACCCTGGTCGCGCCGGCGAGCGACGCCGCAGCCATAAACTGAAGTAACGTCCTTCGGTCCATTTGCTAACCTCCCTGCATTCCCACAGAAAAGCTAGAACCACACAGAGGAAGTGTCAATCAACAGGGGAAGTGTCAATCAACAGGGGAGGTGTCAATCAGATGGATATAGTCGCTCGAGGGTCGCTGAGGCCATCGGCTTGCAGTCATCCTGCTCGGGCAGGCCTTCCGGCAAGCCAAATCCGATGTCGATGTAGCGCGTCTGAAAACAATCTGCAGAAATCAACAGCTCCTCTCGCGGATCATCAACCCGGTAAACTGCTGAAGCACGGGAGATCGCCATCAGGATAATGCTACCATCAGTTTGCTGAACCGGCAGCAAAATACATCGCCCGATACGGTTGGTACCATCAAGAAAACCCGTCGAAAACTGCATAATGCCCGCGCACGGTGTCGAGGTTAGCGTTTGCCACCACCGAAGGCCTGCCTCTCTTGTTTCAGGTGCGACGAAATCAAACCAATTGATATCCGGACCATGAAACTTGATCCGCTCGGTAATAAGGCTGCCCATTAACCGGCATTTCAGGTTTGTCGGGCTTACGAGTTGGTACATAAGCAGCTCTGAAGCAAAAGAAGCGAAGTCCTGCAGGCGAACATCCCTCCTGTTGGGGAGCTCTTCGCCTTCGCGGAGTGCTTTCCAAGCCTGAAAGAACTGATCAAAGAACTGATCATCCAAAAGACTGTTGAAGTCTGAATTCATACCCAATGTGGCGAAAACCGCCCACCCAATTCCGTCTTTACTGCCTGCCAGCAGCTCAACTTCAGCCAATCCGCTGTTAGCCATATAGGCATAGGGTTGCTAAATCGTTAAAGCTACCCAGCATGTTACGAACGACTGCACCAAGTCCTTCGCATGTTTTTTCAGATATTGGAATTCATTCCTGCAAGTCATTCAGGCTGTTCTTGGCTCATCATTGACCGGCTCAAGGTTTTTGGGTTTCGCGATCACAGGATTGTCACCATCCGGCACGCCAAAACCGATATCAAAATAGTGACCCAAGGCATAATCCTGCCCGAACACGATTGTCTCACGTCGTTCTTCCACCCTTAGAATTCCCATCATGTGATTAAGCGCAAGCAACAATGGCTCCCCGCGCTGCGACAAAATTGGCAGGGCAATGGCCATGCCCGCACGGGTGGTACCGTCAGTAAAGGCAGTCGAGAACTCCATAATACCACCACAGGGCTTGTCCATAATGGCATTCCACCAAATCTCACATGGCTCATGAATATCGGGGACAAAAAGATCGAAAAGGTTGATTTCCACACCAACATTGCGAACTCGTTCGGAAACACCACTACCAGTCAACCTGTAGCGCAAGTCTCTTGGACCACGTCGTTCGCAGATAATCAGGTTCTCAAGGTGGTCAACGAAATCGCGCAGATGGATATTCTGGCGTGCGGGCAAGCTGTCGCCTTTCCGTACCGACCGCCAGGTCGAAAGGAAAGACCTGAAGGGTTCTTTGTTAAGCGCTTCGTCAACAAATGGAGTCATACAGCCCCTTCTGATTGCATGAATACTACCCTATAACGTCACGGGCGCTGACGCAAATGGGACGATTATGTTAAACTCAATAAGCAATAGATTTATATTTCCATTACGAGCAAGCCTTGGCAAACTGTCTTCATGAATAGTCACCTCAAATTTCCCGAAGCCCTAAAGGTCCCGCACGGCTTCATGTCCAGAAACGACGGTGTCTCACTGGGGGTATATGAAGGATTAAACTGTGGACCCGGATCTGATGATGATCCTGATCTGGTGCGGGAGAACAGACGTATCGCCGCAAGCATTGTCTCGGGCAGACGTGATACGCCGCTGGTCAGCTGTTATCAGGTTCACGGCGCAACGGCGGTTCAGGTAACAGCCGACTGGGCCGACGAGCGCCCAAAAGCGGATGCGATGGTGACAAAGCGGCCGGGTATCATCCTTGGGATCCTGACCGCGGACTGTACGCCGGTTTTGTTTGCAGACACGGATGCAGGCGTTGTTGGCGCAGCTCACGCTGGCTGGCAAGGTGCGCTCAAAGGCATCATCGAAAGCACAGTCGCCCTGATGGAGCAACTCGGCGCACACCGCAAGTCCATCAGCACCGTTGTCGGGCCTACAATAGCGCAGCAAAGCTATGAGGTGGATAACGACTTTGAAGCTCGTTTTTTGAAACAGAGCGCTGCTTATTCCCGATTTTTCGATACCGGAAAAGACGCCAGCCATCAGCAATTCAACTTGCCGGCGTTTGTGGTGCACAAGCTTTCGGAGGCGGGTATAGAGCACATTGTAGACAGCGGTATCGATACCTATAGCGATGAACAGTATTTTTCCTATCGGCGTACGACCCACCGGAATGAGCCGGACTATGGCCGACAAGTCTCTGCCATTATGCTCGCGCGCTAATCCCGGCTACCGTTGATGCATAGGGCCTTGGCATTGTACCAAAACAGTCCGTTACTCGAATGCCGACAATTCAGGTCTCCCAACCGATTCGCAGCCGACTGATAAAAATACCGATAATTTTCGCCCAATATACCGTTTCAGACAGCCTGAAAGAGGTTCACAAAGCAAAATTTTGCGGAAAGATGACAAGAACATGACTGCTTGCTTTACAGTACAGGACCGCGCTGCTAAAGCTCCGCGTATCAGGGTCAATCTTCATCACCGCGGAGGCCAAAATGGGCATGAAGATTCTTACGGGGAACGCCAATTCGGAACTGGCAGAGGCCATTGGTGCCTACCTCAATATTCCGCTTGCGAAAGCAGCGGTTAAGCGTTTTTCCGATCAAGAAGTCTTCGTGGAAATCCACGAAAATGTGCGCGGTGAGGATGTATTCCTCGTGCAACCGACCAATTTTCCCGCCAACGACCACATGATGGAACTGTTGGTGTGCATCGATGCGCTAAGGCGTGCATCTGCTCGCCGTATTACCGCTGTGATCCCTTATTTTGGCTATGCCCGCCAGGACCGGAAACCCGGCCCCCGGACGCCAATTTCGGCAAAACTGGTCGCCAATCTGATCACAACAGCTGGTGCAGACAGGGTGCTGACCATGGATTTGCACGCGGGGCAAATTCAGGGTTTCTTTGATATACCTACAGACAATCTGTACGCGATGCCCGTGCTTGTGCGGGATATGAAAGAAAAATACGCCGACAAGGAGGTGACCATCGTATCGCCGGATGTTGGCGGCGTGGTACGCGCGCGCGCGTATGCTAAGCGCATGGATGCCCCAATTGCCATCATTGACAAGCGTCGTGAACGCGCGGGGGTGTCGGAAGTGATGCACCTTGTTGGTGAAGTCGCGGGCACCCATTGTGTTCTGGTGGACGACATCGTTGATAGCGCAGGAACGCTGGTAAATGCTGCCCAGGCACTGATGGATGCAGGCGCGAAATCAGTGTCAGCTTATGTGGCGCACGGTGTTCTCTCCGGCCCCGCATATGATCGCATCAATAATGGGGTCATGGACGAACTGGTCATCACGGACAGTATCAAGCCGACGCAGGATGCCAAAGACAGTCCAAAAATCCGGCCTGTTACCGTGGCGCCTTTGCTTGCCGAAGCGATGAACCGGATCGCCCATGAAACGAGCGTTTCCAGCCTGTTTGACTAGTTGTTCTCGAAGGAGTTTTCGTCCGCAACCGTTGGTATGCGGACGAAGAAGTCTGCTCAGGTCATTCTCGCGATAATGCCTGTTTTTTTTATGAACTGATGGTACAGAGCACCACAGAGATGCAGCAGCGTCAGTCCGGCCAGCGTGTACCAGCTGATGACATGCAGGTCTTCCCATAAATGATGCAGGTCCATGTCGCGTTCATAGAGTGTCGGGATGCTGAACATGCCAAAGAATGGCAAATCCCACCCTACAGTCATCAGCGACATACTGCCCGAGACCACCTGAAACGCAATCACGGCATAAAGACCCCAATGTGTTAACCTGGCAATCCACTGCTGAACCGGCGGACTTTCCATCGGTTCAGGGCCATTGTTCATCAATTTCCAGACCAACCGAACAGCAAGCAGCATGATAACCAGCAGCCCCGATGATGCGTGCAGACGAATGATTGCTGATTTTTCATCGCCGCGTGGCATGTCACTCATGTAAAGGCCAACAGCCACAAGAGAGACCAGCATCACCGCCATACCCCAATGCAGGACTTTGGCAAGCCATCCATAACTATCGGCCGTGTTTTTCAAAGCCATTTCATGCTCCTCAAAAAAAGTCACGCGTTGGTCAGTCGGGTCCTAGAAGCTTGATGTCCAGGAAATCGTTGCGCGAAAGTTCCGGTTTGGCCCCGGTACGCCTCCGAAAGTACGTTCGGCGTTTGCATTGAAGACGTTATTGACCCCCGCATCGACACGCAAGCCTTTCAGGCCATCGTCAGAGGGCTGCCACACAACGTACGTATCCACGATTTCATAGGCCGCACGCTCATTCGCAACGTCATTCACCTTGGTAAGCGCACCGGCGATTTCCATGCGTGAGCCAATGCGGAAGTCTTTTTCCGGGAACTTGACTTCGCCAACAAGCTGCAGGCGATCCGGTGTCAGGATACCGACAAAATCACCTGTATCTTTATCCGTACCATCAATCGTGGAATAGGCGGCAGACAGGAACAGGCGATCACTGCTATATTGGCCTTCAACTTCAAAGCCCGAGATTTCTGCACGTGCTGTGTTCACGTTGCGGCTGGTGCCCGAAGTACAGACGCCCGGGAAACCGGGGACAAAACAGGCTGGGGAAAATTCCACATTTACCTCAAGGTCAATCAGGTTGGTGACGTCATTTTCGAAATAGCTACCTTTTACCACCAGCACATCGCCGTCCGCGACAAGGTTTTCAAAAGTCAGGCCAGCACCAAACTCATAAGCACTTGCTTCCTCTGGCTGTAGATCAAGATTGGGCACGAAGAAATTTGGCGCCAGCACACCCGGGCCAAGCGGGATGGTGAAATGCAGGTTGTCTGCAAAAATCTCGTTAAAGGAAGGTGCCCGGAATGCCTCTGAATAGTTTCCGAAGAATAGCAGCCAATCAATCGGCGCATAGGAGACGCCAATCTTGGGTGAGGTGGCACCGTCGCTCGTGTCCAGGTCCGGGTTCTGGTCTGATGTGTTTTCAAAGTGATCATATCGAACCGCCGGAATGACCCGAAACTCGCCAAAGGAGGTTCCAATCGCGATATCCGCCTGAATGAAGGCACCAAACGTTTCTGCCGTTGCGTTCGGGACACCGCCACGAGTGCCGTCAACCGTTGTATTGTCTGTGCCCGTTTGTACATCGCGGTAATACTCACCGCCATAAGTGAACAGCACAGAACTATTCTCGGCCAGCGTAAACTTTGACCGGTTGTCCAGAACCAGTCCATGAGTTTTCACCCGGCGTGAAATTTCGCGGGTGGTATCCAGTTCAGCCTCGTCAACACGGGACGTATTGATGTAACCAATGATGCCAAGATCAACCAGATCACTTGCAGGATTATAGGTAATTCGGCTGCGCCAGCTATCGGCCTTGATGTCCTTGCGCACGAGGTCACCCGTTGAAATGCCCTGCCCGTTATTGGGCTCCAGCGCATCATTGCTAAAACGCAGCCAGGAAGTTTCCAGCTTCAGGTCATCAGTCACCTGCGTGCTGAATTTCAGCAAGCCCGACGCAATCTCGTCATCGCCTTGCAAATCATCGCCCCGCGCCAGATTAATATCGCCCGAGTTCCGGAATGTCACACTGGCAACACCACTGGTTTTACCGCTTGCAGACTGGCCAAATACGGTTCCACCGTACATCCATTCGTCGCTGAGACCCTGAAACCCGCCCTTAACACGGTATCCAAACTGCGCATCGTCTTGCAGAAGGTCACTTGCGTTCACGGTTTCAAAGGCGATAACACCACCTAGTGCGCTGGAACCATAAAGTGCAGACCCGGGCCCGCGAACAACCTCGGCAGACCGAAGTAAATCGGGTTCGATAAAGAAACGGCCGTCATGGCCGGACAGGAAGTTTTGACGAACTCCGTCAAACAACACCAGCACACCTTCACCGGAGATTCCACGCAAAGCCGGGGTTTCGCCCGTTCGTCGCGGGCCGCCATCAAACTGCACACCGGGTGTGGACGCGAAAATCTCTGCAATACTAGCCGTTATCCGGCTTTCGATCTCGTCGCGGGACACGATGCTGATCGTGCCAGGGTAGCTGAAGGCATCTGACGGACCTCGCGTTGCGGTAACACTGATTTCCTCGATTTCCGTCGCTGCAAAATCCACATCAACATCCGCAGCAAGAGCACCCTGAGTGCTGGTTGCCAATGACAAAATGATAGTGGCAACAGACGTGCCAGACTTAAGCGGGTGCACAGGTCGCTTAAATTTCATGATAGTTTTCCCTAAATAATATTGCGAGTCATTCGCATTTGCATTACAGAGGGCTTAACAGTATGTTTTTGCGAATGCAAGTGAGTCTTACTATTAATTAAATGATGTATCGATTGATCAGGGAGTCGAAAGTGATGATGAAGAAATTTCAACAGTTAGCCGCTGTCGGGCTTGTGTTGGCATTAGGCGCCTGCGCCTCAGCAACGCAGACCACCAGCCTGACAGAGGCCGCCACGCCGGCTACAAATATGGAACGCGACCGGCAGGCCATTCTGGCAATGGCCGGCGACTATAAAGTCACGTTCGATTTCAGGGAAACCGTGGCCCTTCAGGAAAAATACAAACTCAAAGACGCATATGTTACCCGCGCAGAAGAAGTTGTGCGCGTGATCGAGGACCGCGGCGACTTTATCAGCCTGCAGCATATTCTGCTGGTGGGCGGCGAACAGAAATTCCCCATCAAACACTGGCGGCAGGACTGGGTTTTTGAACCTGAGAGTGTGACGCGGTTTGCAGGCGGCAATGTCTGGGAGAATGTATCGCTTGATGCGAATGAAGCCAAAGGCAAATGGGCTCAACTTGTCTATCAGGTGGACGATGGGCCCCGGTATGCCGGGCTGGCAGCATGGAGCCACGACAATGGATTGTCCGAATGGGCATCAGCACCGTCATGGCGCCCCCTGCCCCGCCGCGACGCCACCAAGCGTACTGACTATCATGCCATTGAAGCCGTAAACCGGCACGCCATTACACCAAATGGCTGGGTGCACGAACAGGACAATACCAAGCTTGTTCTCGAAGGCGGGGATGCCCGCGCGCTGGTTCGTGAAGTAGGCGTGAATACCTACATCCACACCGACGAGCTCAATTCTGAAGTTGCGATGGACTATTGGAACAAGACCAAGGATTTCTGGCAGGCGATCCGGGCAGAATGGACACGCCTTGAAACGGAAACGCCCGCTTTCGGCCTGACGGTTCAGGGAGAACCAGAAGAAGTCTATATGCAAATCCTCGGTGTTGCCACAGGCCTTGTCGAGGGCGAGCTCTCGAACGAGCAAGCGACCAAAGACGCGATCAGGATAATCGAAGAATACACCTTGCTTGATTTCAAGCCACTGGCGACCCGCGTAGCGGAAACCCCTGAGATTGCGCCGCCAGCTGCCGACTAGTCCCTGCACGCTGGCAACGAACCAGAACTTGCGGCCCGCTCTATCTTGGAGCGGGCCTTCTTTGTATTTATACACGATGGTTACGCGGGCTTAATGCCCTGTTCTTCAAGTCAGGCAGGCCGAAGCTAACAAGGTTGATTGCTCTTTCGCCAGCCAGCTCAGCCGTCACTTTTTCACGAAACCTGAAACTATTCGCTATTGCCGCTTTACAAAAATCGGCCCAGGCACATCTGCATCAGGGTACAGGCTTTCAATGCCCCTTTTTGCAAAATAGGAAAAAATCGGCGCAATGCGAACGTCTCTGGACTGGTCCAGGAACGCATACTCTGGGCCGTCGTAGTTCCACTGGCCAGTGAACTGCGGCACCAGCACCGTATCGATCTCTTCGCTTGCAACTGTCGCGCCCGAGGCATCAACAAGGCTGAACTTGCCTTTCATTCGGGTGCTGAACGTACTAAACCTGTTCAAGGAATAGTTTTGCACCCAGAAATTTTCGATCTCGACAACCAGCGTGTGATCGGGGTTGGCGTCCGCCACTTTTTCAAGGCTGTGTTCCAACACCGCATTCATCAGGGCACTGACCGAAAAATCATCAATTTCCGGGATCAGACGCTCGGTCGCGAACTCCGTGTTGTTGAAGCGGCTGCGGTTCAGGTTGCCTACATCACGTCGGTTTGCACCCTCAATGCGGTATTTGCGAAAAAACTTCTCTCGACGTAATTCAATCCGGTCGATTGACTTCAAATTCTCCTGGATCCGGTCCGAGAATTTTATCTCCACGTCCGGCACATCCGCGTTCGCTGGCATACCGGTCGTGGCCCCCACCAGGGCACACGCAATTGTTAGTGTTTTCCATATCTTCATCTCAGGCCTCCTATGCCATCAGGTCGATGCTGTCCATTGTGGCACCCTTACATACCAAAACCAAACTGAACCAGATATGAACATGATATCGAGCCCCATCCGGTTTAAATGCGTCAAGGCTCGGTTCCACCGGTCCTATCACGCTCACCCGGATCAAAAATCACAAGATCAACAAGCCCGAAGCTACCAAAGAACGACTTCAGCGTGCCATCATCCAGCATTCGCGACAACAGGCTGGTCATCTCTTCAGACGAAATCGGCCCGCCCGCCCGAAGGATAATCGGCAATCTGTATTCATGATCAATTTTTGGCGCAACACGCAGTTCACTTGCAAGCTCGGGCTGCCGCTTTATCTCCCAGCGCAGGAATATATTCGACATCAAGCCGACATCGACCCTGCCTTGTCGCACATAGTCCAGAATATGCTTTTGCCTGCTAAGGAATTGCGGGTCGACCAATTGTCCTATTGCCGACGGATTGGCATCAAAGTCGGCAAACGCATAATGATAACCCTGAGCCAAGGCAACCTGCCGCTCCGGAGTAAGCGCAAAAACGGCATCTCCGAGCGGGTTGTCTGCCTGTGTTACATACAGCTCCTCACCGCGGAGCAAAGGCGGCGTGACTTCGATACTGTCACTCAGGCTTTCCCAGCCCCAAACAGGCATTTCAAAAAACACAGCATCGATCTGCCGGCTTTGCAACATTCCATACCGGCGGCGAGCGGGCACCCTTACAAACTCAAACCGATACTGATTTTGATACCCGTTCAAGATGGTTAGAAAAGCAGGAGTTATGCCAAGGTCGCCCTCGACGAACGGTTCGAAATTATATTCACCGACTTTAACGGTGACAGGCTCGGCGCTCACCGAAATGCCCGTAAAAAAGGCGATCAGCAACGGAACAACAAGCCTGATGACAAATCTCGGCGGCATCGAAACAAACCTACTGCGTTGACAACGTGCGCCTGTTTTCGTCAGGCGCCATAGATATGCTATAGAAACAAGGCATTCAGGTGAAGACAAACCGTGTTTCCGGCCAGCTCAGCAGGCATACTCAAAGGGGGAAATCCGCAAGCGCGCGCTCCAACAATTTTCTCCGCAGTATTTTGATACCCGCATAAACGCAATAGCCTTGCAATTTGGCGGGATACAGGCTAAACCGCGCCGACTCGTTCGGGACCGCCCGTCCGGGCAATCCGTCCTTGCATCCCTGGAGGAAGAGACGGTCGGTTTTCGGATGGTCCGACATACCGAACAAAGTTTGGAGAAAGTGAATGGCTGACGTCATCACCATCGAAGCAGAAGCACGTGAGCGGATTGGCAAGGGAGCCAGCCGTGCAACACGTCGCGCTGGCTTCGTACCCGCTGTAATTTATGGCGACAAAAAAGACCCTCTATCAATTCAGATCAAATCAAACGAAGTCGTACGGCTCCTGAACCGCGGCGGTTTCCTGTCTCAAACCTACGAGTTGATTGTAGACGGCAAGAAAACAACTGTTCTGCCACGGGACCTACAAATCCACCCCGTAACAGATGCACCGATGCACATCGACTTTCTGCGCCTCGGCAAAGGTTCCACCGTTACCATGGCGGTACCTGTGCATGTTGTTGGCGAAGAAGAGTCGCAGGGTCTCAAGCGCGGTGGTGTGATTAACCACACTCGCCACGACATTGAACTGAACGTTCCTGCTGACGCGATCCCGGAATATATCGAAGTGAATGTTTCTGAACTTGATCTCGGCGAAGCCATCAAAATCTCGGATATCACGCTGCCTAAAGGCGCGATTCCAACGATTTCTGATCGTGACTTCACCATTCTTGCCATCGTTGCGCCAAGCGGCCTGAAATCTGCAGGCACTGGTGATGATGATGAAGGCGAAGAAGGCGAAGTGGCTGAAGGCGAAGAAGCTGCTACAGAGGGCGGCGAAGAGTAATCTTTGCCATACAGGGCGCGCACCGCGCCCTGTGAACTTCAAAGCTGCATCCACAGCATGAGGGGTTTTCATGAAACTTTTCGTCGGTCTTGGTAATCCAGGCGGCAAATATGAAAACCACCGGCACAACATCGGATTTATGGCGGTGGACGAAATTGTTCGCCGCCATAATTTTTTGCCTGAAGCAGATGCCGGTAAAAAGCGTTGGCAATCGCTTACACACGAGGGCCGCCTCGGTTCAGAGAAAGTCGTGATTATCAAGCCCCAGACTTTCATGAACGAAAGCGGCCGCGCCGTGGGTGAAGCCATGCGTTTTTTCAAACTTGCACCAGAAGATGTCGTTGTGTTTTACGACGAGCTGGATCTGGCTTTTGGCAAAATTAAAGCAAAACTCGGCGGCGGTAGCGCTGGTCACAATGGTATTAAATCGATCGCGACCCATATTGGCCCTGATTTCGAACGTGTGCGCATGGGCATTGGCCATCCGGGGGATAAGGCGCGGGTTCATGGTCACGTACTGGGTGACTTTGCCAAGTCCGAGTTAATGGAGCGCGACGACATGATCAACGCCGTCGCGGCCGAAGCACACTGGATGGCGGAAGGTGACCGGGCGCGGTTCACAACCGAGGTCGCACGAAAGCTAAACCCGGCGGACCAGAAACCACGAGCAAAAGCTGTTACAGATGAAAAAACAGCCATACAAAAGAACAAGAACGAGCCGGATACGCAAAACAAGAGCGGACCAATGGCGTCCGCATTGCAGGCACTGGCGAACAAACTGAAGGGTGACAACTGATGGGTTTCAAGTGTGGTATTGTAGGATTACCGAATGTTGGTAAATCCACGCTTTTTAATGCGCTGACCAATACAGCAAATGCGGCAGCCGCCAACTATCCGTTTTGTACAATTGAACCCAATGTGGGGCAAGTGCCGGTTCCTGACGAACGTCTGTTCAAGCTTGCAGAGCTTGCCGGCAGCAAGGAAATCATCCCGACACAACTCTCGTTTGTCGATATCGCAGGCCTCGTGCGCGGTGCATCCAAGGGCGAAGGGCTGGGCAACCAGTTTCTGGCCAACATCCGGGAAACCGATGCGATCTGCCATGTACTGCGCTGCTTCGAAGATGACGACATCACTCATGTAGACGGTCGGGTTGATCCTGTGTCTGACGCCGAGACCATCGAAACAGAACTGATGCTCGCCGATCTGGAAAGCCTTGAAGGCCGCATCCACGGCCTGGGCCGAAAAGTACGCGGCGGCGACAAGGAAGCTACGGTCACGATGGCTGTGATCGACAGGGTAATTCCGTTATTGAAGGATGGCAAAGCTGCACGAATGGCCGAACTGGCCAACGAAGACGAAGAAAAAGCGTTCCGCGAACTCCAGCTCCTGACATCCAAACCAATTCTATACATCTGCAATGTCGATGAAGACAGCGCCGCCGAAGGCAACGAGTTTTCAAAAGCCGTCGAGGATATGGCGGCAAGACAGGGTGCTGGTTGCGTGGTGATCTCAGCCGCAGTTGAAGCCGAAATCGCCCAGCTTGATGACGAGGAAGAAAAAGGCGAATTTCTCGAAACCCTGGGCCTTGGGCAAACCGGCCTCGCCCGCGTTATTCGCGCAGGTTATGATCTGCTGGAGCTGATCACCTATTTCACGTGCGGCCCAAAGGAATCCCGAGCCTGGACCATTACCACAGGCACCAAAGCACCCCAGGCTGCCGGTGTTATCCACACCGATTTTGAGCAGGGCTTCATCAGGGCTGAAACAACCGCCTATGACGACTTCGTTTCATTGGGCGGCGAACAGGGAGCCAAAGACGCCGGCAAAATGCGGCTGGAAGGCAAAGAGTATATTGTGGCAGATGGCGACGTGTTGCACTTCAGGTTCGCAAACTAGCCCTGAAACTTGTTTTCAGGCAGGTGTTTTTGCCGAAACGCTTTCATCAGATAGGGTAAAGCGCCCTGCAGATAGAGCAAAACAGGCGTCATAACCAACCACCTGGTGCCGCCACCCGGCGCATCTATCAATAGAATAACACCCAAGATAATTGCCGGGGTGTAAAACCTGATACCGCGGCGGATCGGATCCCTTTTGGAATATTTGTTTCGAAGCCGTAACAGTATGATCTGAACAACAAGCGTCACCAGCCAGAAACCGACACCGAAAGCAAAAAAACTGGTGAATGTTGACGGGTTTGGACGAATTTCAAACCAGTTGTTCGCGGCAGAAATCGCTCCCAGTATGCTCGGCATCAACACCGACACAATGGCAAACGCACACAAAAGGATTTGCAGGCCTTTCACCCGGCCACTCGCATCACCGATCCGGTCACTATAGCAAAACCATATCATACCGACGCTCAATAGCTGCAGGTTCAGAACGATTTCCCACCAAAGACGAGACCGGGTAATGGCGTTATCCGGCGCTGGCGAAGCCACATAGTGGTGAACCATCATAGCAACGATGGTGCCCGTGATCATGAGCGCCATAGCGGCCATCAACGCCCGACCATCCGTAACGCGAAAACCTAATCGGTTATCATTGGACATGGATTGCCCTGTCAAAATGCTCTCCACCGCTACCAAACACCATTGTCATGGCTTTCATTAAAGCAAACTCAGAATACCGCCAAACCTAACTGGAAGAGGAAAAATCCCGCGAGAAGAACAAATAATATCTTCATCGGCACGGTAATATCCGGCCTGTTCACATCAAAGGCGTGCCCGCAGGTATCACACTTGCGCTTTCTGCCGCCAATAGGTGCCATCAACAAGTCAGCGATCAGAAATACCGGCAACCAGATCATGGAACGGTGACGGGTCACCTGCCAGCCACCGCAATTGGGGCATGTATCAATAGCATCGCCCTGTTCTGGCAGGTCTTGTGAAAGCGTCTTGTCGGAAATCAACCGCATGGCCGCGCCCACATCTTCATCCGGCACCCACAAACGGTTACCGAGGGCAAGGCCAAGATGTGGCATTATGCTGGAAACACCTGCATTATCCATATGAACGAGAAACCCGGCCTGCTCCAACAACCCCTTTTTAATCAAGGCTTCCGGATAGTCCGAGGTTTCGAACACAATCTGCATTACCTGCTCCGTTACCGCCAGCCAAAAGCTTTGCTGATAAAAGGCATCGAGCCCTGAAAATAAGTGAGAAAAGGGATCGCCAGTATCCAGAGATCGCCTCCGCCAGGGGCATCAATCAATGTGATCAGCGCAAGAATAATGGCCGGGCCCAAAAAGGCGGCTCTATGCCACAAGCTTACTCTTCTGAGTATTGTGTTACGCTTCTTCATAACCAGATAGTTCAACCATAGACCCAGAAGCCAGTATGCCAGCACACAATAGGCAAACGCTGTTATGGCCTCGGCCGAAGGTTGAACGACAAACCAGTTGTTCCGTATCCCCATCAGCCCGAGTATGCTTGGCAGCAGCACCGTCACCAGCGCAAACCAGAGCCTTATACGTTGCAGGATTTTCACCTGTCCGCTCGAGCCGTCTATCCTGTCACTGTAGCAAAACCAGATAAAGGCCACACTGAGGACCTGGAGGTTCAGTGCTACTTCCCACCAGAACCGCGACCGCGTCAGCACACGGAAACCTTCAGCTGCCATTAAATACTGGTAGAGCATCACCGTCAGGATAAAGCCGGTTATCCAAAGCGCCACAGCCCCAAGCAGCGCTTTGCCGTCCACAAGTGAGAACAGATCACCTTCCTCTGCAGCGTCTACTGGCCTCTGGATCGCTGACCTGTCATTTGTGATCATCCGTCAAACTGCCTTCACGATGGTGATCGTATGGCCCCTCTCGGATGGGCCGGTGCCTGATGCACGAAACACGGCGAAAGTGAAGACCACTCTGCGCGTGCTGTGGCGGGGCACGCAATTACCATGCCCCGCCAAACACTTTAGTCCTTGTGGACTTTGCCGCTTTTCATAACGAACGTCACGTTCGTCAGTGCTGAAATATCGCTTAATGGACTGGTATCCATTGCAATGATATCAGCATATTTGCCAGCCTCCAAAGTGCCAAGGCTATCGCTCATATCAATGAGGTCTGCGGCATTAACCGTGGCAGACTTCAGAATATCCGACGCTGTCATCCCCGCCTGCTGCATCAGCAACGCTTCGTCCGCGTTGGTACCGTGCCGCGAAACACCGGAATCTGTACCAAAGGCGATCTTGACACCTTCCCGGTACGCGACCTCAAAAGTCCCCATCATATCGGCGCCAACGCGCAGCGCTTTCTCTTTAATCGCCGGGCTCATGAAATCACTGTTAGTGGCCATCTTCACAACCGTATCGCCTGCAAGCAGTGTTGGAACCATATAAGCGCCGGTTTCCTTGAACAAACGGATCGATTCTTCATCCGCGTATGAACCGTGTTCGATGCTATCGACGCCTGCCCGCAAAGCAGCATTGATGCCTTGAGCAGCATGCGCATGCGCAGCGACCTTCCGGCCAAGAGAATGCGCCGTGTCCATCACTTCCTTCAGCTCATCGTCGTACATCTGCTGGCCGGTGCCGGTGTTTGTATCGCTTAAAACACCACCCGTCGCAGTGATTTTAATGACATCGGCGCCAAACTTCACCGCGCGCCGGGTTGCCTTGCGGCAATCATCACCGCCATCACAGATGGTCTTAGAGGTATATTTTTCCAGAAGATCAGGCCGCATACCGTCTACGTCACCGTGACCACCGGTTACAGACACACCGCCCGACCCGATAATGCGCGGACCGTCAATCCAGCCTTTTTCAACACCGTCCCTGAGCGCATAAAGCTGCTCGGGTCTGGCGCCCAGGTCACGAACGGTGGTGAAGCCCGCCATCAGTGTTTTTCTGGCATAATGCACGCTTTGCATCGCAATATCGGCGTCAGACATCCGCAGCGCCTGGCTGTCAGCGTTTGGACCCAGCTCCATCTGGATATGCACATGCATGTCCATCAATCCAGGCATAACAAACTTGTCTTTCAGATCGATCGCGACGGCATTTTCGCCGAACTCACCGGCGTCGCGGTAGCCGTCCATGACAGCGGTGATGCGCCCGTCTTCAATCACCACCGTCTGCTCGGACTTTGCACCCGAGCCAGGCACAGCCAACAGCTCACCGGCATGAATGACCTTCACATCTGCTGCCTGTACAGCCGACAGCCCCAACAGAGCCATTCCCCCAACAACCACTGCTTTACCCAGCGGTACTCCAACCTTGACCATATGTAATTCCCCACCTTGCGGCTAACCGCTTGAATTTTAGATATCAACCAAACCCTATCACTCCGGCAGCGGTCATTATCCCGAACACACCGGAGGCCTGGTCAACGGGCACACGATTGCGCCCAAGCCCGCGAACCGAAGACAATTGTGGTTTCGGCTCTGCAAATGGAGTGTGGCATAGCCGCATGAAATGTCAAATATCCGCAGGGTATTTGTCGCCTGCCCCACGGCAAATGAAAAACCACAATTTATGCGGGTTTATTGCACCCAACCGGGCAGTCGCTTACGGCTCTAGCGAGACGAATCTGCGTCCATTATTTCAGCGGTGTCAACGGTGAGGGCATTGGCCCGCTCAACGGTAACCGGCATGCTTTCAGAGACATCAAGTGAAGACAGATACATCACCACACGGCCCATCCCGGTTGAGACTTCGGCGCGAACAGGCAAAATATAGGCACCATCCATGAATGACTGCACCCACATCTTTGGTGGCTTTTCTTCCTCAACCTTGCCTTTAGCCCGGCGTTTTTCTTCTTTTTTGCGACGCTTTTCAGCCTTTTTTTTCTGCTTTTCCGTCAAAATCCGCTTCCCGGCAACCAGTTCACCGTCAAAGCCACACTCATAGGCCTCGCCGCTGAAGGGGGATTTACCGGATTCGTCAAGCTCTACGGGGTCAGGCAGGCACGTGATACCCCAATCAAAAACACTGTCCCCGTCAAAGGACCGAACAACCACGCCCTCGTTGCTGGTCACATTCTCCAGAGGCATGCTGATCAGTTTGACCACCAAAGACGCCGGATCAGGACCAACCTGCATATCATCCGGGACGGGTTCTCTCTTGCTTTCTTCCAGCCACTTTTCCGGCCAGTCCAGCTTTTGCTCGACAAGCGCGCCATCACTGTCGAACGTCATGGTCTGTGCATAATCGTCACCATCCCAGCGGCCATCGGTTTCATAGAGTGCCGGCACTGGCCCTGTATCATCCAGACGCCCTTTCACCCGCACAGAGCTGCGGCCATTGGCGAACAGCTTGGCGATCCCACGCATGCGAAAATCGATTTCCAAGTCGTAGTTTTCGGGTGAAAGTGTTGCACTCGTGTCCGCCTGGGAAACCAGAATTCCTTTCCAGTAAAACTTGTAAGTCGCGTCCATCTTTTCGCCCGCAAACGCGGCCGGAGCATAAGAAAGCGCAACCAGAAGGCCTAAATGAAAAAGCCGGTTTTGCATGTCGTGTCCTTTGGTTTTATTTTCTCTATGCTTTACGCAAATTGCGGCGAGATCAAGGAGAAAGTCTTTGCCATCGCGTGCACCACCACACATCCAAAGCCGTTGTCACCTGTAACGAAGCATGTCCCTGTTGATCTCTTCAACATTTCTAACGCCGAGAAGCTTCATATCCCTCTCAATTTCGCTTCTCATGTTCCCCAGCGCGCGTTCAACACCTGGCTGCCCCGCAGCAGCGAGCGCGTAGAGATACATCCGTCCACCCGAGCACGCCGTGGCCCCTGCGGCCAGAGCCTTCAGCACATGTGTACCCCGCCGGATACCGCCATCAAGAATAATTTCAATCCTGCCGTCCACTGCATCTGCAATTTCGGCAACCTGATCAAAAGGCGCGCGAGAGCCATCGAGCTGGCGGCCACCGTGATTGGATATCATAATAGCACTGGCACCAATATCAACTGCACGCTTTGCGTCTTCAACGCTCATGATGCCCTTCAGGCAAAACGGTCCACCCCACTTCGTGCACAATTCCGCCGCATCGTCCCAGTTCATCGACTGATCCAACATGGTCGAGAAATAGTCGCCAACCGAAACGGCGACATTGGAGCCTTCCTGCACGTGATCCTTGAGTTCCGCCAGTTCGAATGCCTCGTGCGTGAAATAGTTGAACGCCCATCGGGGATGAGCGGCAAAACTCATCAGGCTTTTCAAGGTCAGTCTCGGAGGTGAGGTAAAACCGGTATGCAGGTCTCGTTCGCGGTTTCCGCCCGTGATGGTGTCAACCGTTAGCGCCATGGCATCAAACTTCGCTGCTTTTGCCCGCTCCACCATCGCGTCGTTCAGACCACGATCCTTGTGGAAATAGAATTGAAACAGCTTGGGCGAATTTGTCAGCGCGCCAATTTCCGCGAGACTGACCGTGCTAAGCGAAGAAACACCAAACAATGTTCCAAACTTCTCCGCAGCCCTTGCAACAGCCCTTTCGCCATCATGATGAAACAGTCGTTGAAGCGCTGTCGGCGAGCAGAAAACCGGCATATCAAGCTTTTGGCCCATGACAGTCACAGACATATCAATGGCGTCAACACCGGCCAGCACGTTAGGCACAAGGTCACAATCGTCAAACGCAGCGCTATTGCGCCGGTACGTCACTTCATCGTCCGCAGCACCATCAATATAGTGAAAAATCGGCCCGGGCAGCCGCTGTTTGGCAAGCTGGCGCAAATCATCAACGTTGTTACAATCAGTCAGGCGAACCATCGCAAATCCCTGTCAGCATTTGCCGTTTACACGACATCGGTGGCTTCTTGTTGTTGGTTACGGCTGGATACCATGCTGCTTCCGGTACTTTTTTTCCACATCAAACTAACCTGAACGGTCGAGGATCACTCTCTGATACTGAAAGCAAGCCAACAAAATTCGATGGCCGTTATTCATCTACCCGGCTTGACCCTATGCGACTGCGGACCATTTTCCGATAAAACAACGAGGACACATCATGTTTAAAATATTCTACGAAGACTTGGAAATCGGCAAGAAAGAATCGTTCGGTGCATATAAGGTGACAAAAGAGGAGATCATCGATTTTGCGTCAAAATATGACCCTCAGCCCTTTCACCTGGATGAAGACATGGCCAAAAAATCCGTGTTTGGCGGTTTGTGTGCCAGCGGATGGCACACTTGTGCCATGACCATGCGGATACTGGTCGATCATATGGCCGAAGCCGGTATGGCAGGCATGGGGTCGCCGGGTGTTGATGGCATCAAGTGGAAACAACCTGTGTTTCCAGGCGACACATTGCATGTGCGCGGCGAGGTAACCGATAAACGAGAAAGCCAGTCGCGTCCCAACATCGGCCTTGCCAAGTCCACGTATGAGGTATTCAACCAAAAGGATGAATTGGTGATGCAGGTTATCACCAACTACATGATCCTCAAACGCGGATGAACCTGATCATGTTCTTTGGGGCGCGCGCCGTCCCAAAACACTGCGCAACCTGAAGCCAAGCAGAAGCAGCAGTATACCCGCATAGATCAGGGGTTCTATCTGAAATCCCTTGCGCATCATGATGAAATGCACCACGGCCAATACACCGGCAAGGTAGACAGCCTTGTGAAGCCCCTGCCATGACCGCGCACCGAGGCGCTTGATCCAGCCCTTGGTGCTGGTCACTGCAAGTGGTATCAGCAACAGAAACGCGGAAAAACCAACAGTAATATAGATGCGCTTCAACACATCTGCCCAAAGTTCGGACCAGTCAAAAAGCATATCAAGCCACACATAGCTTGTGATGTGCAAACACACATAGAAGAAGGCAAACAGACCGATCATGCGCCGAAACAAAATTGGTTTCGATGACCGGATTGTTTTCGAAAGCGGTGTAATCGCGAGCGACAAAAGCAAAAAACGCAGTGCCCAGTCACCTGTAAACCGGTTTGAGGTTTCCTGCGGGTTGAAACCAAGGTCGTTTGGCAGATATTGAAATGCCTGCCACCAGTTCCAGGCAAGCCACAAGGCGGGAACCATCATCAGGGCAAATACCAGCGGCTTTCCAAACCGTCGAAGATCGTTTGCACTTACGGAAAAGTTTGTCATGAACTGGTGCGGCAAACCTAGTAGTTCGCCCGCAGGTCCATACCAGCGTACAGATCTGCGACCATTTCGCCGTACCCATTGAACTTCTGGGTTTCACGCCGACCAAACTCACCAATTCGACGTTCACGACGCTGGCTCCAGCGCGGATGATCAACCTCGGGGTTTACGTTCGAATAGAAGCCGTATTCCCGAGGAGCGGAAATATTCCAGCTGGTTCCGGGCTGTTTGTCCGTCAGGCTGATACGTACGATTGACTTGATGGACTTGAAACCATATTTCCACGGCACCACAAGACGAAGCGGCGCGCCGTTTTGGTTGGGTATTTCCTTGCCATACAGCCCCACGGCAAGCAGGGTCAGGTCGTTCATGGCCTCATCAATTCTCAAGCCTTCAGTATAAGGCCAGTCGAGAACCGGCCAACGCAGCCCGGGCATCTGTTCTCTATCGGCCAGCGTTTCAAAGCGCACATATTTCGCACCAGACTGCGGTTCGATTTTCTTCAGAACAGAGGCAAGCGATACACCGATCCATGGCACCACCATCGACCAGGCTTCCACACACCGCAAACGGTAGATGCGGTCTTCAAGGGCGTTAAAGTCCACCAGGTCCTCAAGAGCATATGTGCCGGGTTTATCAACAAGCCCGTCCACCGTTACCGACCATGGCTTTGGCTGTAGCCGCCAGGCGTTCTCATAGGGGTCGCCTTTACCGGTTCCAAACTCATAATAGTTGTTATACTGGGTCACAGCCGCTTCAGGTGTAAGCGACTCGGTCGAGCGATAGTCGGTTGGACGCGCGGCAAGCGGACCTAAAACTCGATCACGTTGCGCAAAAACTGATGGCGCCGCAACGGCGGCTCCAATGGCTGCCGCACCGGCAAGCACAGTCCGCCGGTTCAGATAAGCAGTTTCCCCCGTTACGGAATTTTCGCTTTCCTGCCAGGTTTCTTTACGCTTGATCAACATGATGTAATCCTTTCAGAGCCTAGATAGGCATTCTCGGCGATAACGTCCAATCACGAACATGTTGTAATTGACGTGAATTATGGTTAACAACGCGCCGCTACCCGCGACCAGACTACGGGGAAGGCTTGAGATTCAAGCGAAAGGCAGGTGTTGTTGTTTTGACCCTGTCGGGACTGGCGTGTGTTGTTTTTTAGTACTTGTTTTGAGTTAAGGCCCCGAGGAATGAATAGTTTATATGAAGAACTGCGCTTTTATACGAGCGCAGATGTGCTTGTGGATCACTGGCTTGATCTTCTGGCGCCGGATCAGACTTGCCCTTTCAAAAAAGACTTCGCCCCGATGCTGATGGGGAGACATTTGCCAGATGTGTTTCTGGCCGAATGGCTGGACGACAATCATATTATGATTCGAGTTGCCGGATCGAGAACTACAGACGTCACGCGCGAAGACGGTACCGGCAAAAACATGCTGGATATATGTTTGCCGGAGCACAGGGAACCGTTGCGCGAATTCTATGGGAAAATGCGTACCGGGTTATATGCCGGTGTTACAGAACATGCACTTTCGCTTACCTCGTTGCCATCGGCAGCAAAGGGCTTGCAACTGCCTCTTTTGGATGAAAACAGTGAAGCCCGGTTCTTTGTTGGCGTAACCAAAGTTGAGCCCATGCAAAAAAACCAGCAAGACTTCCGGCGGAAAACCGAAAAGTCTGCAGTCAGTTTAAATATGTGGTTCACCAACCTAAGCGTACAAGGCGTATCGACAAATTCGAAAATAGGCTGAAAAATCAAACCCTTCGTTTGCCTTCCTTTTTGAATATTTTCCTCCTATAGTTGCAGAGCATTAGCTAGGGATTTTCTACGAATGCCGGAATTTTATTGGTCGGAAGCTTTTTTTCAGGCGCTGAGCTATAGCGAAGCATCCGAAACGCTTGCGCGCTATTGGCATAACCTGCCAAGAAATGATGGGCACATATGTCCTCATCGGCGCGATTTCCGTCTGAATGAGATAGCAACACACCTTGATGAAACCTACATGAGCAAAAGGATCGGCCCCAAAGAGCTGATCATTCTCGCTTCGGGCAGCCGGCTGGTCAGAATTTTAGGAGCTGATATCACCGGCAAAAACATTTTCGAGTTAGTACCGCCCGAAAATGTAGTACCTCAGCAAGACTACTATCAGACACTACACTCGCAACCATGCGCAGGTGCCTTAACCCGCTGGGGCGCAAGCCTTAAAGAGCGCCCTTTTGTATACAGAACCATGCAGCTGCCGTTGCTTGGTGATAGCGACACAGTTGAATTTTTTGTCGGAACCGGAGTGATTAAGACGACCTTCAGAGTGGGCGACCAGCTCTCTATTTCCGACAAAGTTCATGTGGAACAACATGAACAGGTTTTCATTGATATCGGCGCAGGCGTTCCACCAAGCAAATGACTGGTCGGCGCCGAGCGAACCCGGCACCGGTCAAGGCTTTACTTCTGAAAGTCGTAGATGCTGCCCAGGTTCAGAATTCCGGTCAGTTCGTCCAATGCAGCAAAGCTCTCTTCCATTAGCTTTGGGTCACCCAGATCTTCTGCTACCACCCTGTCGCGGTAATGTTTGCCGGCCCAGTCCTGCAGACGCGCGACAAGCGTATCATCAAGAACCGCATTGGCGCCCATCGCTGCCAACTGCTCATCAGAGAGCGCAACACGCAGTCTCAGGCACGCCGGGCCACCGCCATTGCGCATGCTTTGACGCACATCGAGAAAATCAGCGTCCCCGACAGGGCCGTTCGATGCCAGCAAATCCTCGACATAGGCACGTGTGCTCGCAGTCTCCTGCACTTCAACAGGTAAGATCAACCGCATCTTGTCTGCGCCCGGCACCGATATCAGCTGGCTGTTGAACAGATAAGATGCAACGGCGTCACAAAGTGGCACTTTTGCAGAAGGAACCTCTACAAATTCGAAATCGATCTCGGGCGCTGCCTCACGCAGCTCCCGCTGTAGCGAAATCGGATCTTCAAACGCATTTTCATGATAGAAAAATACGTTCTTGTTTGAAACTGCAACAACGTCGTTATGAAACGCGCCGGCATTGATCGCCGCCGGGTTCTGGCGAACAAAAATGGCTCGCCCATCCTTCAATCCGTGCTGGCGAGCAATCGCTTCACTGGCTTCCAGGGTTTGGCGACCCGGGAAGGTAAGGTCCGTGGCATTTTCGAATGCACTGCGTCCATAAACATACAGTGCAACACCTTCATGGCCATAATCTGTACAGAAGCGGTTATGGTTGGCTGCGCCCTCGTCGCCCATATGCGTGCCCCCGGGCAAAGCCGGATGGTGCGCAAAGTGCTTCCCTTCCGGGAAATAAGCCTGCAGGACTTTGCCCGTTGTTTCATGCTCAATTGAGCGATGATACATCGCCGCCAGGTTTGCCGGTGTGAAATGGGTTTTGCCATCTGTCGTATCCGGTGACGGCGAAATCGTGCCGGCATTGGCGGTCCACATTGTCGCAGATGACATCAGGTTCCGCACGAGCGCCGGACTGGATGTCCAGGCGGCAGAGAGCATTTCCGCGTCACTACCGGTGAACCCGAGTGCTCTGAGCGTTGCAAGATGAGGCCGGTCGTGCGGGGGCAAAACGCCCTGCATCATACCAAGACCACGAAGATGCTGCGCTTTCTGCAGGCCCTGAAGCACGCCTTCGCGAGGGTTGGCAATCAGGCCTTGGTTTTTTGCAGACGCAACGTTGCCATAGGAAAGGCCCGCATAATTGTGCGTTGGGCCAACGATGCCGTCAAAATTTACTTCACGCCAATTCATGCTTCATCCCTTTCTTCAGCCAGTCCCTTGGGCATGGCAGCAACCGTTACTTTTCCTTCCGCCTGTTCCATGGTGGCCACCGCGTAGGCACAGTAATCTGCGGCATAATAGGCACTTGGGCGATGGTTGCCCGACCAGCCGATACCCCCAAACGGAGCCGTGGAAGCCGCACCAGTCAACTGTTGGTTCCAGTTCACGATACCCGCACGGGACCGAGGATAGAAATAATCATAGTTTTTGCGGCTGTCGGAAATCAGCCCCGACGCCAGACCATATTTGGTATTGTTCGCTTCATTGATTGCCGCGTCGAAATCCGCAACACGGATCAATTGCAACATTGGCCCGAACACTTCCTCATCCGGTCGGTCAGCTGCCGCGGTGACATCGATCAAACCGGGGGACAGAAAGGCATCGCCTTGTGGCAGGCGCTCAACCCGTTTGAGTACAACAGCACCTGACGCCTCAAGCGCATCCTGAGCCTTCAGAACATTCTCGGCAGCAGCGCCGCTGACAACTGGCCCCATAAAAGGTTCAGGATCAGCGGTGCCAGGCCCAACCTTGATGGTGCCGATCAAATCGATCAGCGTTTCGACAAAGGCATCGCCCTCAGAACCCGTTGGCACAATCAAACGTCTGGCACATGTACAGCGCTGCCCCGAACTCACAAACGCGGACAGGACTGTCAGCACTGACGCCGCATGGTGGTCTTCAACATCATGCACAATCAACGGGTTGTTACCCCCCATCTCCAGAGCCTGAATGACCTGTGGCCTATCCAGAAGCTGGCGCGCGATTGCAAGGCCGGTGTTGGCACTGCCGGTAAACAGCAAGCCATCAATATCGTTGCTGGCGGCAAGTGCCGCGCCTGTGTCCCGTGCACCCTGAACGAGATTGAGCACGCCGCCCGGAAGGCCTGCCTCCTGCCAGATACGAACCATTTTCTCCGCAACTGCCGGCACCAGTTCACTGGGCTTGAACACAATCGTGTTGCCTGCAATCAGCGCAGGAACGATATGGCCGTTTGGCAGGTGCCCCGGAAAATTATATGGACCAAACACAGCCATCACCCCGTGAGGCCGATGCGAAAGCTTTGAACGAATAGCGCCGTTTACAGCTTCTCGTGTGCCAGTGCGTTCTTCAAAAGCCTTCAGCGATATCTCGATTTTGTTTGCCATCGCCGTGGCTTCACCAAGTGCGTCCCACATGACTTTTCCGGCTTCCGCAGAGATCAAAGCAGCCAGCTCTGGCTTTTGTTCGTTTACCAATTCGGCATAACGCCGGATAATGATGACCCGTTCTTCAAGCGACATCATCGACCAGTCGGGGAAAGCCGTCCTCGCGGCGGCAACCGCCGCATCAACGTCCTCTGCCGTTGCTGAATTGCCCTGCCAGACCACTTCACCTGTTGCCGGGTTACCTGACACAAAAGAAGCACCAGCCCCCTCCAGCCATTTACCACCAATAAACTGTGTCATTTGCGGCCCTCCGGTTTTGTGCGGGATTTTTCTGCATCCATATCAACATACCTGATGGTTGACCCTTCGGTAACTTTAAGTGCTGTTGCTGCGGTTTCGGGCAACCAGAGACCGCTTGTGCCTTCAATAACGCTGGTTGCAACAACACGGAAGTTTTCCAGTTCCACATTGGCGGCAAGATGATGGTGGCCACTGCCACTACCCTCGACACTTCCCGCGAGGGTGCCTTCAACGCTGCTGCGCACGGTTTCAATCATATCAACGCGCGCGTCCAAAAGCGGCCCGGCATCAAAAATGTCAACAGCACCAGAGAAACGAAAGCCTTCCTTTTCAAGCAACTTTGCAGCAGGAACGGCACCGTCATGAGGGCGACCGATCACATCCTGTGCCTCTTTCGGCAAGATTGTTGTGTAAATCGGGAATGTGGGCATGAGATCCGAGATAAACTGGCTGTTACCCTGGCCATTGATGTCGTCCGCTTCATAGAAATCGAGATTGAAGAAATGTCGCCCGATTGCATCCCAGAAAGGCGAATTGCCTTTTTCGTCCACCCAGCCTCTAATTTCAGCGACGACCGTCTCGGGAAACCGCTCCATATGGGCTGCCATCAGGAGATAACGCGATTTCGCCAGCAGTTTACCCAGCTTGGCTGGTCTATATTCTTCAGTTCGGTAGTCCGGATCGAGGAACAGCGTCGCCACTTCGGTTGCACCAACAAAGTCATTGGAAAGCTGCAACAGCTCGGTGTCAATGCGAATAGGCGGTTCCGTGCTGGTTTGCGTATGGTGCAATATTCTGTAGCTATAAAATGGTTTATCGAGCCCGATACCCACGATCAAAGCGCTGGTGCCGATTATCTTGCCGCTATCTGTATCTTCCAGCAGCAACAGGTAATTCGATTTCTTCGCAAGGTCGACAGGCTCGGAAAAGGCAGCCACTGACTGCTCAAGCCGTTCGGTTAATTGTTCTTCATTGCTTGGGAAGGTTGTCATGCCTGGCGCTTTGATACGCGCAAGTCTCATCAACCCTTCAAGATCATCCAATCGTGCAGGTCGCACTACAAACATAGGATTTTCCTTCTTTTTGGTCCGGGCAACTGAAGGGCCCCGGTCGCCTTCGGCTTGTCTCCAAGCCTGAGGTCTGGCTTAAAATCACCTGAAAATGCAGTGATCTTAAGCCTTTTGGGATTTTGCTGCGAGCACGTCGTCCAGAGCACCGGCGGCAAAAGCCATAAGAATCAAGGCGGACAGTTTGGCGCGCTCTGCGAAACTGTCAACCAGAACAAATTCATCCGCAGAATGGATAAGCCCACCCCGTACACCAAGCGTGTCGACATTGGGCAATCCGGCGGCAGCAAGATTGTTTCCCTCACAGCATCCACCCGTAGCAACATAGTCAACTTTAATGCCTAATTCAGCGCCGCAGTCGGCAATGGCATCCATCAACAACTGGTTTGCTTTTGATATAGCTTTGGGAGGTCGGTTAATACCTCCGTGCAAACGCACGGAGAAGCCATCTCTTGCACCAAACTGTTCCACAATTTTGGCAAGCCGGGCTTCAAACCAGCCCGCATCGTCGGGTTGCTCAAGCCGGACATTGAACCGGCAAACCGCCCGGTCCGGAACAACATTAGGCGCAACACCACCCGACACGACAGCAGGGTTCACCGTTAGTCCCGGCTTGCCGTTTGTAAGAGCCGAAAGCGCGCCGATGATCTCCGCCATCAACACAACAGCGTTACGACCTTCGAAGAACTCCCGCCCGGCATGGGCCGCTTTGCCTTCAACCACCATCACAAAGTTGCCACTGCCTTTGCGGGCACCGGCAAGCGTACCATCGGCGAGTGCTGGCTCATATGTCATGCCGATGTCGGCGGCAACCGCACGTTCCGCCAGCACCACAGCAGATCCCAGCGAGCCGGTTTCCTCATCAGGCGACAGGATCACTTCCCATCCGGTTGACAGCGCATAGGGTGACGCCTCAAATGCTTTCAACGCATTCAGCATTACGAGAATGCCGCCTTTCATGTCGGCAACACCTGGGCCGTTCAACGTGTTATCATCCAGCCACTTCGGTTCCTGAAAATCATGATCTATGGCAAAAACAGTATCGGTGTGCCCGGTCATCAAAACCCGCCGATTGGCATCAGGCCGTTTGAAAAGCCGAATACAGCGCCCGTTTTTATTGATGATGACATCGCCCGAAGGTGTAACACCTTCCCCGTCAGGCAGATCAATGAACTCAATCTCGGGCTCAAGCTCGGCAAAGGCTTCCAGGATCAGCGTTTCCATCGCAGCCAAACCATCAAGGTTGCGGCTACCGCTATTGACCCGGGACCAGGCTATAACGGTATCGACCATTTCTTGCTGGCGCGCCTCAACTTCAGACAGGAGTGCGCGCACGGCCGGCTCCACGGCTATTGCTGACGGTTTCAATAGTTTACCTCTTCCCAATCCGGGCCTTTAGTTAAGAAAGACCAGTTTAGCAGGGCCGTAAAAACCCCTTTATCATTGCCCGATGCTTGAACCCTCAGGGGCGCGAAGTCAATTATCTTGATTGATGATTGGCCGCGATAAAGACCGGCAGCATGATTCGGACACTGTGTTCTCCTGTTCAACTTTCGAAATAAAACTGAACAATGGTCATTGATATTTAGTCATAAACCAATTGTTTATACCGCTGTTCGTCGCATCGGTCACACGTTTCGTCTCATGAATTGGTCATCAGCAGGGACAGGGAGACTAGGCTTTGACTACTGTTGCCAGCGAAGGCAACGGATTTATGCCCCAAATGGCCACAGAGCAAAAAAACAAAAAGGGGCCTGTACAGTGAGGACCAAAATGAAAGCTCTTATAGTAGACGGCGAGGAACTATTCAGATTATCGATGCGGGAAGTTGTTTCTGTTTCAACGACATTCAACGAGATCATTGAAGCGGGCAGTGAAAGCGAATTTATTTCGGTAACGGCAAAACACGATTCCCTGGATCTGGTGGTAGTTCACCCCAATGGTCTGGGTAACAGCAATTCCCCCCAGGGTTCAGAAGAAGGCCGCAATTGCCTGAATTTGGTGAAGCGGCTATACCCATCAGCCGCCATTGTCATCATTACCGATAACACGCAAATCCCTCCCAGTTGGCAAGGCACGACAATGGTTGGCCGCGGCGCAAGTGTTTCCACAATTGTGAACAAGATCAGGCGGTCACTTAATTTACCCACGGATACCACGGCGCAAGCGCCAACACGGCCAGCTACTCCCAATGTGCGTGCCTTCATGCACGACAACCTCAGACCTACGAACTCCGGAGAAGATGCCTACGTAGACCTGGGGCGCCTGTCTTTCCGCCAAAAACAGATTTTAGCCATGGCAGCGGATGGCTTGCCCAACAAGGAAATTGCCGCCAGACTGGGCATCGCGGAAGGTACCGTAAAGGCCCATATGCACGCGATTTTCAAAGTCCTTGATGTATCAAATCGCACACAGGCGGTGATCAAATACGGCGCTTTGAACCAGATTGTTGCGCCCGCCGGCGGCCTGGTGCACCAAAGCGCCATGTAAAGTCTTTCAAGCTGCTGGACGAGATTGCAGGCCGACAGTCACGTAGATCAGGTGCGTGACTGTTGGTTATACCGCCCTGCCCCGCTGTCGCATAAAATGAGCAAAACGATCCCTGAAGCTTTCCCCCAAGTCTTTTCGGACAAAGTTGCCCAAAAGCCACCTCTATTTCTTTTCACTCTACGCCACATCACCCTAAACAGCGTACCATTAAGCCATTATTTACCAATGGCGCATAGCTTGGCACGTCTAAACTGTGGGGTATCCCTCGAAATTTTTTAAGTTATTCAAGCAGGTCCAAGACTTGGCTCTATTGCATCTTTAGGGGCATGCAGTGCGCATTAGATTTAAGATACCGGTGTTTTTCATCGGCCTTTTGTTGATTTCAACCATTGTTTTGGTCGCACTTGCGTCCAATCAGATGCAATCAGCTTTGCTGGAAGAAGCGAAAAACAAGCTCGACCTCAGCCGGGTAGCCAAGTCAATTGAGGTCCGGAACTATTTTTCTGCTCTGGACGATAATCTTCTTCTCATTGCCTCCAACCCCAACACAGTTGGCGCTCTAACCGATCTGAATGACGCCTGGCTGGATATGGGCGACAACCAGACCGAACAACTTCAAGACCTGTACATACATCAAAACCAGTTTGGCCCCGGTAAACGCCAGATGTTGGATGCAGCGCCAGATGACAGTTATTACAGTTCAGTACACGCCGTCTTCCACCCCTGGTTTCGTTCGCTACAAAAAGCTCGGGGGCTTTATGATGTGTTCCTTTTCGATCTGGACGGTAATCTGGTGTATAGCGTCTCGAAAGAAACCGATTTCGCCACCAATTTCCTGCAGGGACAATGGAAAGACAGCGGCCTTGGCTCTGTGTACCGTACGGTCCTGCAATCGAACAATCCCGAGTACGTAGGGTTCAGTGATTTCGCTCCTTACGGCCCAAGTGAAGGGGCACCAGCAAGTTTTCTGGCACGGGCTGTTTTTGATGCGGACGGCACCATGATCGGTGTCATGGCATATCAATTGCCGCTTGATCAATTGAACGTAACCATGACACAGCGCGCAGGAATGGGCGAGACAGGCGAAACCTATCTTGTCGGACCCGACAGGCTCATGCGGACCGACAGTCGGTTCTCTGAGAAATCAGCGGTGCTGAGGCAGCGGGTCGATACGGAAGCGGCCCGCAAGGCGATTGCGGGAAAGCCCGGGGTCGAGGTCATAGAAAACTACACTGGAACAACCGTGGTGTCCTCTTTCCAGCCGATTGATTTCAGAGGGACGCGCTGGGGATTGATTGCGGAGATCAGCGAAGCTGAATTGAGGTCGCTGATTGAACAAAAAATATGGGTTGTCTTTCTTACATCCCTTGGCGTCATTCTTGTGTTGGGCGCGGCAGGCTATGTCATTGGTGCCCGTCTGGTGACACCAATATCCAACATATCAGATGTGGCGGGCGCGCTGGCAAACGGGCAACTCGAGACCGCAATTCCCTATGGCAACAATAAGGATGAAGTGGGTGAACTTGCAGTTTCAATCAGCAAGTTCCGCGACAGTGTACTCGAAGCAATACAGCTGCGTGAAGACGCCGAAGAGGCAGACCGTGCACGACAAATTGCGGAACAGAATGCCAAAGAAGAACAACGGCAACGAGCGGCAGAGCGAGAGAGGCAGCAAATAGAACATGACAGGCAGTTGATCGAACAACAACATATGGAACGCAGCAAGATGGCGGACCAGTTCGAGGCAGCGGTCGCATCGATCATTACGGACGTTATGGAAAAAGCCGAATTGCTCAAGCAATCTGCCAATCTGGTCGACCAGTCCGCTCGCGATACGGCACAGCGATCCAGCGAAAGCTATAAAGACAGCCAGGAAGCTGGCACAAGCGTCAATTCGGTGGCTGGTAGCGCAGCTGGTATGAGCCAGGCGATTGAGGAAATTAATGCACGGGTCCAGCAAGCATCCGACAATACGCGCTCGGCCAACACCGCTGCTGCGGATGCCGTTGGACAAGTTGATCTGCTGGACGGTGTGGCACAGAAAGTCGGTGCGGTGGTGAAACTGATCAACGATATTGCCGAGCAAACCAACCTTCTGGCCCTAAATGCCACGATAGAGGCAGCCCGCGCCGGCGATGCTGGCAAAGGGTTTGCTGTAGTTGCATCTGAAGTTAAAAGCCTTGCCAATCAGACTGCCAGCGCAACTCATGAAATTGAGCAACAAATCGACGAAATGCTGGCAGCAACCCAAAACGCCACAACCTCCGTGCGCGGAGTAACCAGCAAGATATCCCTGATCGATGAAATCGCTGCTGAGATCTCCAGCGCTGTGCAGCAGCAGTCCTCGGAAACATCTGAAATTGGCCGCGCAGCCGCTGTTGCGGCCGAAATGACCAACCGGGTTGCCGACAGCATTGATGCGGTTGGCCTGGCAGCAAGAGCGAATGCCAGCACCATGTCTTCGGTCGAAGAAGCCGCCAGCGAACTGCTGGAGCTGGCCGTTGGCCTTGACGGTCAGGTCAAGGAATTCGTGGCTGAAATGAGAAGTTAGGAACCAAACCTCAGGGGGTCTTGGAAAAGGGTATCATGATGACAAAAAAAGATATGACACATAAACGAATTACAAGCTGGATTGTTGCTCTGGGCCTGGTTGGCGGCGCGGCATCCGCCGCCGACACTGACTACCGCGAAAACTATCAGCGGCCAGCAGACATACCGTTTCCCGAGGAAAACCCCCACAGTGACGCCAAGGCCGAGCTGGGTAAAATGCTGTTTTTTGATCCGAGACTGTCACGCGAAAACAACTTGACGTGCGCATCTTGCCACAACCCGAGTTTTGCGTGGGAAGATGCACAACCGACAAGCGTTGGCACGCCGATGTCGCGCCTTGGCCGCCATACCCCTACGGTTTTGAATCTGGCATGGGGCGAGCTGTTTTTTTGGGACGGCAGAGCGGAATCGCTGGAAGAGCAGGCGCTTGGTCCCATTCAGGCTGGCGGCGAGATGGCACAGGATATGGGCGAACTTTTGTGGGAACTGAAGGCTGTACCGGGCTACGTAGAGATATTTGAGCAGGTCTTCCCGAAAGAAGGGGTCACGGAAGAAAACATTGGCAAAGCGATCGCTACTTACGAACGCACCCTGATCTCAGCAGAAGCCCCTTTCGACCGCTGGCTGCAAGGTGATGAAGCCGCCATCAGCGACGAAGCAAAACGAGGTTTCAACCTGTTCAACACCAAAGCGAAGTGCGTAAGCTGCCATGAGGGATGGAACTTCACTGACTGGGGCTTCCATGACATTGGTCTGGGTGACCAGGATGAAGGTCGCTATGAAATACTGGACTTCGACGCCCTCAAGCATGCGTTCAAGACGCCAGGTCTGCGGAATATTGTGGAGCGTGCGCCTTACATGCATGACGGCAGCCTGAAAACCCTCGAGGAAGTGATTGACCATTACAACGACGGTTTCGTTAACAGGCCTTCACTATCAACCGAAATGGAACGCCTTGGCCTGTCGGAAACGGAAAAATCCGACCTGATCGCCTTTCTGCAGACGCTCAGCAGCGAAGACCCTGCTGTAACCCTGCCAAAACTCCCCAATTAAGAGGACAAACCATGAAACGTAAACTTCTCTTCGTAAGTGATATCGCGCTTGTAGCAGCAATGGCAATAACCACGGCAGCTATTGCGCAGGACCCCGTCAGGATAACGCAAAAAGGAAAGCAATTTTCTCAGGACAAGGTGTCACTTTCCGCAGGACAATCAATTCTGTTTGTGAACGACGACACAGTCGCTCACAATGTCTATGCTATTGTTAAAGGCAAGAAACAGGACCTTGGCCTGCAAAAACCAAGCGAAGAAGGCGGCATCACTTTCGATAATGCAGGCACATACCGCGTTAGATGCGCCATTCACCCGAAGATGAAAATGTTAGTCAAAGTCCAATAATCGACGGGTTCCGTGAGAGAGACAAAACCTCAAGCGCGCTGGCATAGTTTGCTATCGCGCTTGCATTTCTCAAGGCTCTACATTGCGCCGGACCGCGTCAGGCATAATGCCAAATTCCTCGGAGTCAAAAAACTCCAGCAGTTTGTTCCGGTACGCAACCAATTCGTCTTTTGATGGCTTGTGGAAACCTCGCTGAGGCGTTGGTTTTGATACAGTTACCACTCCCCGCATTCCCATCAGTATATGGGGAATACAGTGGTATTGATAAGTGCCTTCATTGTTGAAGGTATAGGACCAGCTGTCCCCGGCGTTTTCAAAATACGGGCTCTCAAACCCCTGACTGCCCGCAGGAAACCCATCCGGGTAAGTAATGACATTGTGCAAATCATCAACCTTATTCACCCACGTTACGGTGTCGCCTTTTTTAATCGTGAGGAACTTTGGCTGAAAAGCTGTAATGCCATTTACGTTGTCAGTCACAACTTCAACGATATGATCGGTTGCCGAGGCGACGAAACTGCACACCATCGCGCACACGATCAGAGTTACCCTGCTTAGACTTTTCATTCTCGATATACCTTTTGGCCAATACTCACGGGTGAGTGGTACGTGCGGCACACATCACGTCACCATAGGCAAAAACCCTTACTGCACTGTTAACGCTGCACTTTTAACCAGCAACTTGCATATGGTGAAACCATGAGCCGATGCATTGTCAAACCGTCGTTGACAATCACTCTTTTTTATATAACCATTTGGTTATGAATGAGTTGAAACTGGATCTGGTTTTTGGTGCGCTATCAGACGCAACCCGCCGCGGCATGCTGGCGCAGCTGGCACACGGCGAGGCAAACATCACAGCGCTGGCGGCACCATACGATATGTCGCAGCCTGCGATATCAAAACACCTTCGGGTTCTGGAAAAAGCCGGACTGGTTGAGCGCACGCGCAGAGGTCGGGAACATTACATTCGCGCCCTGCCCGGCCCGGCAGACGAAGCCGGTGGATGGATCGCCTATTATGCCAAATTCTGGAAACAGCAGTTTGCTGCGGTAGATGACTATTTAAAGGCGAACAACCAGCTGAATGCCAATGAAGGGCCAAAAAAAGGAAACGACTGATGGGCACGAAAACCGAGTATGACAACAATGGTACACTGGTTGTAATCCGCGTTTACGACGCACCGCGCCAAGCTGTCTTTGATGCCTGGATGGAAACCAGCAAGGTCCAGGACTGGTGGGGTTGTGCTGATACTGTTGAGGTCAAATCAGAAATTGAGCCCAAACTCGGCGGTAAATACTGCCACGAGATGACACTCAGGAACGGTTATGTGCAGCCGGGCCGGGCCGAATTTATAGAGTATGATCCCCCACGCGTGTTTGCCTATGCAGCGCCGCGGTCAGACGAAATGCCCGAAGGCGAAGGCATGGATATGAAAGTCCGCGTGGAGTTTATCGAGCTGAACGACAATCAAACCGAAGTACGCCTCACGCATACAGGTATTCCGCACGAGTTTAGCCCCTTTATCGAGGACGGCTGGACAGCGGCCTTCGGCAAACTATTCCGGTTTCTGGTCACTCAGGCGCATGCGGCCTGACTTGATACAACCGGTTTTAAAAAGAGCTACTGGCTGGCGAGGCGGGCGATACGTTGATCGTGACGTGTTTCATAAATCTTCTTGAATGACGGAAACACAAGAGATGTAAACCAACCCGCATCCAGATCAAGCGTATCTGTATACCGGCACGTATCCGGCCCGGTCGGCACAACTTCCAAACGATGACGATAACACTTCACCAGACCACCGTGTTCTTCACTTTCCAGTATGTAATTTTCGTTGTCCCGGCGAACAACTTTCATCGTCCATTTGCCCATGGGAAACCAGCCCCACCTTTTTAGCCGGACAACAATCTCCTGCCCTTCGTATACGGGCTCTGTCGGCAGGCCCTCATAAGTCACAACACCCTTCATGGAATCCGAAAGGGAAGTCGGGTCAAGAATATCCGCCCAAAGTGTTTCAATACTGACGGGATAGTCCCGGCTAATCGTATGTTTATGGCCCATACATTATCCTTGGATTTTGAGTATTGTTGGTACGATAGAGCACTGAGCTCAAAGACAGTGGACTAGAGCTCGCCTGCCAGTTTTTTGATGACACCCGAGAAGTCCACGTTTCCGTGGCCTTCATCATTCATTCCGGCATAAATGTCAGCAGCCAAATGGCCCATGGGCGTGTTGGCACCGGCTGATGCGACTGCTTCCATCGCAAGGCCTAGGTCCTTGTGCATCAGTGCTGTTGCGAAACCGGGCTGATAATCGTTGTTGGCAGGCGATGTTGGCACCGGGCCTGGCACCGGGCAATAACTGGTCAGCGACCAGCACTGGCCGGATGCATTGGCTGCAACATCGTAAAATGTCTGATCATCAAGCCCCAGCGCACGGCCGAGGTTGAAAGCTTCAGAAACACCGATCATCGAAATCGCAAGCAACATATTATTGCAGATTTTCGCCGCCTGCCCGTTACCAGATGCCCCGCAATGCACGATTTTTGCTCCCATAGGGTCCAGAACCGGCGACGCCTTACTGAAGGCCGAAGCTGTGCCGCCCACCATAAAGGCGAGTGTGCCTGCCGCCGCACCGCCAACGCCGCCCGACACCGGCGCATCGACCATATCGAAACCGTGTGCTTTGGCTTCCTGAGCAACATCGCGTGCGGTAGCCACGTCAATTGTCGAGCTGTCGATCATCAACGCACCGGACCTGGCGTTTTTGAACACGCCGCCATCGCCTTCATAAACCGCCTTCACAATCGCACCAGATGGCAGCATGGAAACCACAACGTCAGCGCCCGCGACGGCGTCTGCAACAGTTTCAAATGCCGAACCACCTCCGGCTACCAACGCAGCGCGTGCATCTGCCGACAAATCAAAACCCATTATGGTATGACCTGCCGCCAGAAGGTTATTGGCCATAGGCAGGCCCATATTACCAAGCCCGATAAATGCGATGTTTGTCATTGTGTTTTCCTTGGTCTAGTCGGCGATTTTCAGCTCATCAGCGCCCAAATTCTCGAAATAGTGCTCAATATCTTCTGTTGAAACCCGATCCAGTGTGTTGGGGTCCCATTGCGGTGTATTGTCTTTGTCGATCAGAATGGCACGCACACCCTCGTAAAAATCCTTACCTTCCATCACACGGGTAACCATGCGGTACTCCATGCGCATATTGTCCCGGAAATCATCCAGAACTTCGCCACGCCGCAGTTGGTTGAAAGTCAGCTTCAGGCTGGTAGGCGACTTGGTGACCAGAGTTTTGAACTGTTTCTGCGCCCAATCGCTTTCGTCCAGTTCAAGCGCATGAAAAACCTCGTCCACGCGCACACCCGCAAATGCACCATCAATATCGTCCATCACCTGTGCAAGCGGCGCAGGCTCCGGGTCATGATGAAAACCATCCAGCACATCTTGCGCATCCCGGTTATCTTTGATCTCTGCGCTAGCGAGTGCCGCCACAACATCATCAATCCGGTCTGACGCCACCACTTGGCTGGCAATCCCAAGTGCAAAGAGATCGGGCGCTTTGATCCGGGCTCCCGTGAGCGCCAGATACATACCGGTTTCACCGGGAAGGCGCGGCAGGAACCAGCCGCCGCCTACATCCGGGAACAGGCCCAATCCGGTTTCCGGCATGGCAAACAGGGTTTTCTCCGTTGCAACCCAAAAATCCCCAGGAATGGAAACACCCACACCGCCGCCCATGGCAATACCGTCCACGAGGCTGATGTATGGCTTGGGGAATTCATGAATGGCGATGTTCATCAGATATTCGTCATGGAAAAAATCCCGCCACTCGGTGGTACCCGCCTTGTAGGACCGGGTAACTTTCACAACATCGCCGCCAGCGCAAAAAGCCTTGTCGCCCGCGCCCACGACGACCACTGCATGAACGGATGGCATGGTTTTCCACTCGTCAAGCTGGCGCTTGATCTCAACGCACATGGCATGTGTCAGGCTATTGAGCGCCTTTGGCCGATTTAGCGTGATAAGGCCAATATTGCCCCGGGTTCCAAACAATACTTCTGCGTCATTCATGAATTAGTCCTTCAACAGATCGCGGGCGATCACCACACGCATGATTTCATTGGTGCCTTCAAGGATTTGATGTACCCGCAAGTCACGCAAAATCCGCTCAATCGGATAGTCCTGCAAGTATCCATAACCGCCATGCAATTGCAGTGCATGGTTGGTGACATCAAAACCAACATCTGTCGCAAACCGCTTGGCCATTGCCGCATGGGCGGCAGCCCCGGGTGCGCCGTTTGATACCTTCTGTGCTGCACCATAGAGAAGCAGCCTTGCGGCTTCCAGTTCCGTCGCCATGTCAGCGAGTTTGAACTGTGTCGCCTGAAAATCAGCAATCGATTTCCCGAATTGCTTGCGGTCTTTGGTATAGGCAACCGCCTCGTCGAGCGCGCGCTGTGCGCCGCCCAGCGAGCAGGCCGCAATGTTAAGCCTGCCACCATCAAGACCCATCATCGCAATTTTAAACCCTTGCCCCTCTTCACCCACAAGGTTCGCCGTGGGGATGCGGCAGTCATCAAACATAACAGCAGCGGTTGGCTGACTATGCCAGCCGAGCTTTTTTTCCTGCGCACCGAACGAAAGGCCCGGTGTATCCTTCTCAACAACGAAACAACTGATGCCGCGCGCGCCGTCATCGGAGGTGCGTGCCATCACCACATACACATCGCTTGTTCCTCCACCAGAGATGAAGGCCTTGGAACCATTCAGGATATACTCGTCGCCATCGCGAACCGCTTTGGTTTTCAGGCTGGCGGCGTCGCTGCCGGCGCCCGGTTCCGTCAGGCAATAGCTTGCCATCCGGTCGAACGTGGCAAGGTCGCCTACAAAACGTTCTCGTTGCTCATGGTTGCCGAACCGGTCAATCATCCATGTCGCCATATTATGGATCGAGATCATCGCCGCCGTTGACGGGCAGCCCATTGATAGCTGCTCAAAAATAAGCACGCTTTCAACCCGGCTGAGGCCGCAGCCACCGCCCGCTTCCGATACATAAATACTGCCAAAACCCAGATCGCCTGCCGCGCGCGCCACATCTGCCGGCCAGATCTTTTCCTCGTCCCACTTATGGGCCTCTGGTGTTATCCGGTCTGTCGTGAATGCCCGGGCCATATCCTGAATGGCGCGCTGGTCTTCGTTAAGCGTAAAATCCACGTGTGTGCCCTTAAACTCGTGTGAAACCTGACCCACTGCCCGGCCTTGGCCAGGCAGTGTTTTTTCAAGAAACTGTCTACTCGATCACGTTGCCGTTCTGGTCCCAGACCACAACATCACCGATACCCAGTGCCCGTACCTTTTCCTCTATCTGGGCACGGTCACCTACCACCAGCCAAACGAGCTTGTCGGGATGAATATGAGCACGGGCCTCAGCCTGAACCGCTGCAACGTCCAGAGCCTCGTACCGGCCCTTCAGGTTTGGAACATAGTCGTTCGAGCGGCCAAAACGGTCGTTCGAAAGCATACTGCCCAGAACCGAATTCGCAGTCTCAAACTGGCCAGGCAAACTGCTGATGCGGTTACGCACCAAACGGTCGAGCTCTTCCTGTGTTGCAGGCCGGCCACCAATGTATTCATTGATCTCCTTCTGGAGCTCAAGAATGGACTCTGTGGTTTTGTCGGTCTGAACCGGCGCGTAGGCAAGCCACATGCGTTGGCCACGAGCGTCGGTTGTGAAAGTAAACGCCCCGTAGGCCCAGCCTTTGTCTTCGCGAAGGTTCATGTTCACCCGGCTGGTGAACTCGCCACCCAGAATGTCTGTTGCCATCTCATCGGTCAAATATGCCTCTGCGCCGGTGGACGGGAACAAATGTCCTGCCAAAATCAAAGACTGCGGCGATCCCGGTTTGTCCATAATGATAACACGGGCATTTTCAGGTAACTCGGCTTCGCCAATGTTCTTGGCTGGCACAGGTGACGCAGGTGCCTGCCAGTCACCAAACACACTTTCAAGCGAAGCCATAGCTTCATCAAGCGTGATATCACCCACCATGAAGATGGTTGCATTGTCCGGCCTGATCCAGTCGGTGTGGAAAGACACCAGATCATCCCGTTTTAACGCTGCAATGGCGTCAACCGTGCCTGAACCTGTGTAAGGCACGCTGTAGGAATGACCATCGCCGTAAAGAAGCGGCGGCAGTGTGCGAAGCGCAAGCTGAACCGGCTGTGCTTTTTCCTGGGCAATTGACGGAATCCAGCGGCTGCGCAGGCGGTCTATTTCGCCCTGATTAAATGCCGGGTTTCGAACAACATCTGCAGCAAGTGCCAACGACGCATTCAGATTTGGCTTCAGTGCCGACAGGTTAACCGTGCTCATATCGAGGTTGGAGCCAGTGCTGAGAGTTGCACCCAGCCGCTCGGCCTCCGCTGAAATCTCAAGCGCCGTGCGGTTTGCAGTGCCTTCATCCAGCATGCCAAGCGCAAAGCTTGCAGTCCCCAACGGTCGGCCTGCGTCAGCAGCGTACCCGGCATCGAACTGCATGGCCATAGTGACAACCGGCACCGTCGGGCGGTTTGCCACCACAACCTTCATGCCGTTCGCGAGTGTTCCTTCTTTGAGTGTCGGGAACGTCAGGTCCGGCAGAGAGCCAACCTGCGGGATACCCGCCGAGCGGTCCACGATGGAACTGGCCGTTTGGTATTTCGGGTAAGGCCTCGTGGTGATCTGATAATATCCCTGCCCCAGCCATGTATTGGCAGCAGACTGCACGTCAGCGGCAGGTGCTTCGTTCACCCATTCCATGGTTTTGGCGAAGAAACCCGGATCACCGGCATAAAGCTCGCTTTGGGCAAGCGCAGTGGCTTTACCACCAAAACCGCCGATCTGTTCAATACCGCGCAGACGGCTTGAGATGATACCGGTTTTGGCGCGCTTCAACTCGTCTGCCGTCGGCCCGTATGCGAGGAAATCGGCCATCACACCATCAATCAGTGACTGGACTTCGTCCTCGTCCACATCCGGCTTCAGCGTGACCTGAATTTCAAAATTGCTGGCAAGTTCAAATGGCTGCATCTGCACTTCGACACTTACCGCCAGCGGGTTTTGGTAAACCAGCGCCTGATAAAGCCGGGAGTTTTTGCCACCACCCAGTATTTCAGATGCCAGTGTCAGCATGGACGCATCGCGCGTTGTACGCGGTGCCGCCGCCCAGCTGCGATTAACACGCACCTGAGGTGCGGACTGGTCAACCATGTCTTCAATGGTGTTACGCTCGCGTGTTGGCACCCAGGCCTTGTGACGCGTGAGCGGGGGGCCAGCCTCGATGTCGCTGAAATATTTTTCCATCAACGGCCTAGCGGTTTCCGCGTCGATATCACCTGCCAGAACAATCACTGTATTGGCCGCACCATAATACTCGCGGAACCAGTCTTTAACATCGTCCAGTGACGCGTTCGACAAATCTTCCATCGACCCGATGGTGGAATGGCGATACGGATGCCCTACCGGATACAGCCCTTCAAGCTGGCGGTATTCCACCATGCCGTACGGCGCATTGTCTCCCTGGCGTTTTTCGTTTTGCACGACGCCAATCTGGTTATCGAGTTTTTCCTGTGTCACCGCACCAAGAAGATGACCCATGCGGTCCGATTCCATCCACAGCGCCATATCAAGCGCAGGCGTTGGCACGTTGGCAAAATAGTTGGTGCGATCAAACCACGTTGTACCATTGAGGTTGGTTGCCCCCACGGCCTCAAACGGCGCAAAAAATTCACCGTCATAGTTTTCAGACCCGTTGAACATCAGGTGTTCAAACAGGTGGGCGAAGCCGGTTTTTCCTTCAGGCTCGTCTTTCGAGCCAACATGGTACCAAACTGAAACGGCAACAATCGGCGCTTTTCGGTCTTCATGCACGACCACACGCAAGCCATTGTCGAGCGTAAATTTCTCGTATGGAATATGAACTTCAAGGTCGATGCCTTTTTCCGCCACCTGTGCAGTGGTTGATTGCTGCCGCCCGGCCTGTTCGCACGCCGACAGCATGCCAACCGCCGCCGCGCCAATGAGTAATTTCCTGAGAATCATATCTGTGTCTCCCCGCGAGATAAGCACCTGAATGAAGGTCCGGTGCGTTGCTGTCAAACAGGACGCGATGCGGATTTCCCCCGCTTTTCTAGTCCTGTATTCAATGAGTTCCGTACCTGACCCGGCAAACCGGGTCAGGAGATATCAAAACAGCGGGTACTTTAACTGTTCAATGTGGGAATCACAAACTCTGCGCCCGACCGGATGCCTGTTGGCCAACGGCTGGTGACGGTTTTGGTTTTTGTATAGAAACGAACACCTTCCATGCCGTGCTGGTTGATGTCACCGAAAGCGGAGTTTTTCCAGCCGCCAAACGTGTGGAACGCAAGTGGAACAGGGATCGGAACGTTCACGCCGACCATGCCAACTTCGACATTATTAACGTACGCACGCGCAGTGTCGCCGTCGCGGGTGAAGATCGAGGTGCCGTTGCCAAACTCGTGCTCGGATGGCAGGCGGATCGCTTCGTCGAAGCTTTCGGCACGCACGATTTGCAGCGTTGGGCCGAAAATCTCCTCGCGGTAGGTCCGCATGTCGGCTTTGACATTGTCAAACAGGGAGCCGCCAAGATAGTAGCCGTTTTCATAACCCTGCATGTTGTATTTGAAATCACGCCCGTCCACGACAACGTCAGCGCCTTCCTGCTCTGCAAGATCAAGATAGCCACGCACTTTTGCAAGGTGGTCGGCTGTAACAAGCGGGCCCATCTCTGCTTCCGGGTCCATTGAATGACCCACTTTCAGCGCTTCAACCCGCGGTTTCAGCATCTCAACCATCTTGTCGGCAACCTGCTGGCCCACCGGAACGGCAACCGAAATCGCCATACAGCGTTCGCCAGCCGAGCCATAAGCAGCACCGACAAGCGCATCTGCAACCTGATCGAGATCAGCGTCCGGCATGATGATCATATGGTTTTTGGCGCCGCCCATTGCCTGGCAGCGTTTGCCATGGGCTGTTGCTGTTGAGTAAACATATTGCGCGATCGGCGTCGAGCCAACAAACGAAACAGCTTTAACGCGCGGGTCGGTGCAGACGGTATCAACGGCTTCCTTGTCGCCGTTGATCACATTAAACACACCGTCGGGCAAACCCGCCTCTTTCCAGATATCAGCAAACATCAACGGTACGGTCGGGTCTTTTTCGGAAGGCTTGAGTATAAAAGTATTGCCACAAGCGATCGCCATGCAGCTCATCCAAAGCGGGATCATTGCTGGGAAGTTAAACGGTGTGATACCCACCACAACACCCAGTGGCTTGCGCATGGAGTACATGTCGATACCACCCGAAACATTGTCTGAAAACTCACCCTTCAAAAGATGAGGAATGCCCTGCGCAAACTCGGCCACTTCCAGCCCGCGCTGAACATCACCCTGAGCATCGGAGAAAACCTTGCCGTGCTCGGCAGAGAGTGCTTCTGCCAGCGCATCTTTTTCGCGGTACAGTATCTGGACAAGGTTTTGCAGAACGCGCGCCCTTTTGACAACCGACGTACCGGACCATGCTGGAAAAGCAGCATCCGCAGCTGCAATACCGGCTTCCACTTCGGCCTTGGACGCCAGTGCCACCTTACCGGCCTGCTCACCTGTAGAGGGGTTATAGATAGGGCCAAAGCGGCCTGAAGTGCCTTCTACTGTTTGGCCGGAAATATAATGGTGACGCTCATACATGCTTCTCTCCTGAATTGGGATACCGAGCTTTCCATCTCGATGATTGCGCGCACCATAGCTTAAGCAATATCGCACGTCACTGAGAAGTATTGCATTGTCTTTTGTGTATTTATGCACATTATACCCGATAAAATATCGACATAATTCGATCGGAAGAATGAACCATGTTTGACTGGAACGACCTGCGGTATTTTCTGGAAGTAGCCCGTAGGGGAAAACTGTCCGCTGCGGCGCTACGGCTGGGTGTTGACCACACAACGGTTGCGCGCAGGATCAGCGCTCTTGAAAAAGCGCTGGACACTGATCTTTTCGACAGGTCCAACCGGGTTTATACCCTGACAGCTGGCGGCAGACGGCTTCTTACTCATGCGGAAAAGATGGAAGCGGGCTCTATTGACCTGATGGATGCGCTCGCCCCCTCAACGGTTGGACCGGTTGGCACTGTTCGGCTCGCCACACCCGAGGCCTTCGGAAGCCAGTTTATCGCCCGCCATGCTGCGAGTTTTCACGCCTACAACCCAGGTATTCAGCTGGAACTGATTGCCGAAACCAGACCATTGTCGCTTACCCGGCGGGAGGCAGATGCCGCTATCAGCCTTGCGAAAACCGTGCAAGGCCGCGTGAATTCGGAAAAAATTGGCGACTACCGCCTGCGCCTTTATGCATCACCCGGATATCTGCAAGGGCATCCGCCAATTGTTCGCCCCGGTGACCTTAAAGCTCACCAGTTCATTTGGTATGTGGACGACCTGTTGCCACTGCCACAGCTTAAAATGCTGGACAAAATGATTGGCGCGCCAAACATTGTGTTTCGCACCACCAGCGTCACCGGGCAGGCAAACGCTGCGGCGGCAGGCCTGGGCCTTGCCCTGCTGCCCTGTTTTGTTGGCGACAGCATGACCTCACTGACGACAGTATTGCCCCGGGAAGTATCGATCATTCGCGACCTGTGGCTGACTGTTCATGCCGACCTTGTCGACGAAGTTCACATGCGCAGACTGGTTGATTTCCTGAAAACGCTGATTGTTTCGGAGCGCAGTACGCTTGTGGGTGACCGATAACCGGAAAACGGTATCGTCGCTTAAATCAGCGCATCAGTTTCCGGGGAACATCAACATGTTTTGTTGTTTTCGGATTGAAGCAGCACAAAACATCAGCAATGACAGCCCGAGGGCTTTACAAGCAGTTGCCTGCCTGATCAGATAGTCTCCGGTTATCGACACAGAAGGGCAAACCATGACAAGACAGATTATAAAGCTGTTTGCGGGAGCAATGGTCGCAGCAGCAAGCAGCATGCTGGCAAGTGCTGCAGAAGACAAAGACTTTGGCAATCCGGTCATCGAAGAACCCAGTCTCTTTGTTAGTGAAAAATCCGGCCGGTTTGGTGGCCAGACAGTGAAATACACCACCATTGCAGGCGATACATTTGTGCGCGGCAAGGACGGTGAGCCGATTGCCTCATTCTTCTCCATGGCATACATCAAGCAGGACGTGAAGGACCCGGCAACGCGCCCCGTCACATTTGTGTTCAACGGCGGACCCGGCTCGGCATCAATGTGGCTGCATATGGGTGTCTTTGGCCCAAAACGGGTGGTTATCCCGTCAGACCCTGCCGATGACGGCGCACCGCCCTACCAAACAGTTGACAACCCGGAGACCGTTCTGGATGTGACAGATCTGGTATTTATTGATCCTGTTGGTACTGGCCTGAGCCGCGCGCTCAAAGACGAAGACCCGCGCAATCACTGGGGCGTATTGGAAGACGGTAAATCGGTTGCTGCTTTTGTTCGTCAGTGGATCGACGACAATAACCGCTGGAACAGCCCCAAGTTTATCGCAGGCGAGAGTTACGGCACGGTAAGGGCTTCCGTGATGGCAGACGAACTGACCAACAGGCACAATATCGGTTTAAACGGCATCATGCTGATATCAGCCGTGCTGGACTATCAAAACAGCCGCATCCAAAACGGCAGCATCATGAGCTATGTGTCGTTCCTGCCAAGTTACGCAGCAACAGCCTGGTATCACAACCAGCTACCCAACAAGCCCGAGGACCTGACTGCATTTCTGGACGAAGTACGGGATTTCGCGCGGAACGAATACGCCACAGCGTTAATTGAAGGCAATCGAATGAGCGCGGAACGCGAAGCTGCAATCATCGACAAACTACATGCCTACACCGGGCTAAGGAAATCATACCTGAAAGCAACCAACATGCGTATTCATGTGTTTCGCTTTTTCAAGGAGCTGATGCGCGACGAAGGCAAGGTGGTGGGCCGGCTGGACAGCCGCTATCTTGGCGAGGAACCGGATGCAGCAGGTGAATTCTTCTTGGGCGACCCCTTCTCTTATGCTTCGGGCAATGCGTTCAATGTGGCAATCAACGATCACCTGAAAAACTTCATGGGCGTTAATCTGAAAAACCGCATTTACAATATGTCGGCTCGCAACGAGAACCGCTGGAAATGGAACTGGAACATATGGGGCAAAAATGTTCCCAATGGTGGCCGGATGGTGAATGTTATTCCCCACCTTGGCAAAGCAATGCGCCGCAACGATGACATGCATGTACTTGTGACCTCGGGTTACTATGATTTCGCAACGCCTTTTTTTGGTGCTGAAAATGCCCTGGCTGAAGTGGATATCCTGAAAGACAAGGTTCACTACACCTATTACGAGGCCGGGCACATGATGTATGTTCACGAACCTTCCCGGATACAGTTCCTGAACGATATTCGCAGTTTTATTGAGGACTATGACCGTCAGTAAGGTGCCACGCGGAAGCGGGAAACGCTCTAGACAATGGAGACAACGTTGCTGGCGCCGTAGGTAACGTCAGCAACGTCTATTGCAGGCAGTTTTATCGTCACACAGGTGCCAAAATCCCGCCTTGAATCGATCATGAACTGCCCGTCATGCAACTCTATAAACTGGTTCGCCAGTGCCAGTTGAAGCGCAAGCCACTCATGTGAGCGCGCCACCAGGCTTTCGGTTGCCTGAAAAGGCGTTGTAGCCAGTTCGATATCTTTTGGGGACATGCCCCGCCCCGTATCCCGCACGATAATAACCGGTTTACCGTCTGTTTGCTGCAAAACCACAAGCGACACTTTGCCATACTCGGGCGTGTGCTTAACCGCGCTCCTCAAAAGATTAAGAAGGACATGCAACAACATCCTGCTGTCGGCATACACCGTAAGATCTGCGGCAAAGTTCAAGTCCAACGTGATCCTTTTCGCTTCCACATCGGGCCTTAGCATGTCAATGCAGTCATTCGCCAAGTGCCGGAGCGAAACATCTGTACGGCTCAACTGCATCTGACCAGTGTGGATCTTGGACATGTCCAACATATCACTGATATTGTCATGTAACTGCTTGCTGCTTGTATTTATCGCAGCCAAATATTCCTTGTAACGTTCTGTTCCAAGCTTCCCGAACGTTTCAGCATGCATCATCTCGCTGAACCCCATGATGGCATTCAAGGGTGTTCTGAGATCGTGGCTCATATTGGCCAGAAAGTTCGATTTGATCTTGTCCGCAGCTTCCGCACGCGCGACTTCTTGCTTTAACTGAGCCTGCACTGTCATAAGCTCGGCCTCAAGCGCCTCGCGTCTGCTTGTTTCTGCACGAATGGCAGACACTTCCCGCGCCCAACTTGCAAAACCGAACCCCACCATTCCGGCCCCCGGGATAAAACCGAACAGAATCAGAAGAATGTGCTGTGGCGAAATATAGCCGGAAACGGCACCCTGACTATCGATAAACACGCGCAAACCAAAATCTGCGACACAGCTCAGCGAAAGAAGCAGGCAACCAAACGCTATGCTTTTACCCGAGGCGGTAACTTCAACAAATTTACCCGCGTGCAGCAAAACTGCAACGGGCACAACTGACACCACGAGGAAAAAGACCAACTCCGGATATAGATGCGGCACAAGCTGCCTCCTGCACCCACAAAAGACACGCTTGTCCTGTACATGAACAATACTGCGCACCGCGTCCCTATGGTAGTTCTATCGGCCTCGTTTTGTTGACCTCAATACTGAGGAGAGCGGGCCGACTTTCGTAAGTTTTCTTACAAGCAACACTATTTTCCGATTCCCTTAATTGTAGCAAAATTAAAGCTGACTGAATAGTCAAATTCGACATAATTTTTAAATTATACAAATATTATAGATGGTTAACAGAAAAATATGTCCTGAAACGAAACACTCAAGGGTTGTATTTTCTTCGGCCCGGGTAATTCGCCAGCCGTATATAGAATACGTCACACAAAGTGATCCCTCGGCTGACCATGAGAGAATAATACAATAGTCCCCCACCTGAATTTTGAACCTTCCATGAATATTTTATGTCATGGAAACCAGTCTTGTGCACAACGGCTTTTTCAGGTGTATAACCATGGTTACTTTGTTCTATAACGCGGCCAGGCAAAACGATCCGGAAAGAACAGCTGGTGCAAAAAAATCGCAAAAACCGAACTCGACTTTATATGTTGCCCGTCTGGATATTGGCTATTTTCACATCGGCCAAATCGTTTCGCGACAACCCGATTATCGGATCCCGCCTTCTCAACGGGGCCGGGCTGCATATCATACGGGTACTGACCGCACGCGCCATTACATGGGTGCGCTGGCTGATACTAAGCCCACTTGCATCCAAAGATATCCGCAAGCAACTTCATGAAAACGGGTTTGCCCTCATTGAAGATTTCCTCGATCCGGATCAGATTAGGGAAATTCGCCTGGAAATTAATCAGCACGAAGGTGAAGCGCGGCAAATGTTGCAGGGAGACACGGCAACGCAGCGTATTTTACTTGATGACAAAGCGCTTGAAGGCAAGCCTGTCCTTTCTTTACTGTGTAATGACAAAAAGTTACTTCACCCTCTTGCTTATGCTGCGGCAAAAGTCACTCCACCGCTTTTGTATGTACAGCGCATCAGAAACGGTGTTCGCAACAAAGGTGTAGATCCGCAAAAAACAATGCACGCCGACACTTTCCATCCCACCATGAAAGCCTGGATATTCCTTGAAGATGTGCCGCAGGAAAAAGGGCCCTTCACCTACGTGCGCGGTTCTAACCGAATGAACTGGCCACGTATCAAGTGGGAATACTACCGCTCCCTGACAGCAGCAAAAAATCCTGACGGGTACTCCGAGAAAGGGTCTTTCCGGGCGGGGCCTGATGACCTGAAGGCCATGGGTCTTCCAGACCCTGAGGGGATATGTGCCAAAGCTGGCACTCTGGTCATTGCTAACACAAACGGTTTCCATGGTCGCGGTCAGGCAGAAGACAACCAGTCGCGGCTTGAAGTCTGGGCCTACGCACGTCCCAGCCCTTTCAATCCCCTGCCCGGGCTACCGTTCAAATCAGTTGGCAAACTGCAAATGGCGCTCCTGAAAGGATACTGGAAACGAAAAGATCGCTCGGCGGAACAGCGAAACAGCCGTGCCAGCTGGCATTTAATTGACGCAAGCGAAATCAAAGACTAGGGAATCCAGGCAGCAAAACGGCCAAAGCTGTTGATTTACCTGCCATAATCGGCACACAATTTTGTTTGCAAAATAATTCCACGCGTTATGCTTGCGCCAACGAAGCGGGGCAAGAAAGCGTACAGGTTGTTGAGGACATGAACCACAACGACACGGTCTTTTCAGGAAGGGGCGCATAGTGAAACAGGAACTTGCAGCCGTTGTACTTGCCGCCGGGCAAGGTACTCGCATGAAATCGGACCTGCACAAAGTCCTGCATCCGATTGGCGGGAAACCCATGGTCATGCACCTTCTGGACACGCTCGATACTTTGTCCCCATCCAGAAAAATCCTCCTTATCGGCAGCAACGCAGACCAGTTGCGAGAGGCGGTTGACGATGTCGAGTTTGCTGAACAAACCGAACAGCTGGGAACCGGGCATGCCGTGCAATGTGCCCTGCCTGCGCTTGAGGGTTTTGAAGGCGATCTTCTGGTATTGTACGGCGACGTACCATTTATCTCCGGCGACACCATGACCGCGATGGTCGAAACGCGCGATACCGACCCAAATTGCGGCCTGGTGGTTCTGGGTTTTGACGCTGCAGACCCTGGCGCATATGGCAGACTGGTTACCGCACACGATGGCTCTCTCGAACGCATCGTTGAATTCAAAGACGCAAGCGACAGCGAAAGAGATATCACTCTCTGTAACTCCGGGATGATGCTGATTGCAGGCGAACACGCCAACAAATGGCTTGCGCTGCTTGATAACAACAACGCCGCCGGCGAGTATTATTTGACTGACCTTGTGGAGATTGCTCGCAAAGACGGTTTTTCAGCCGCCGTTGTTCAGACCACTGAGACAGAACTGATGGGCGTTAACAGCCGCGCCGAACTGGCAACTGCCGAGACTGTGTTCCAGAACAACGCGCGAGAAGCGGCAATGGCCGCCGGGGCGACACTTGTCGCTCCGCAAACAGTGTTCTTCAGCCATGATACAAAGCTTGGCAGAGACGTGACGGTTGAACCCAATGTGGTTTTTGGCCCCGGCACAGTTGTGGAAAATGGCGTCACGATCAAAGCGTTCAGCCATGTCGAAGGGGCAACTGTTCGCATTGGGGCAAGCGTCGGGCCGTTCGCCCGGCTACGTCCGGCAGCCGATATCGGCCAGGGCGCAAAAATTGGCAACTTCGTGGAAATCAAGAAAGCGACACTGGCTGAAGGTGTGAAAGTCAGCCATCTGACTTACATCGGAGACGCAACAATCGGGGCGCACGCCAACATCGGCGCGGGTACAATTACCTGCAACTATGATGGTTTCCTGAAGTATCAGACCCAAATAGGCGCTGGCGCTTTCATAGGCTCGAACTCAGCCCTGGTCGCACCGGTTAAAATCGGGGACGGCGCCATCGTTGGTGCCGGAAGTGTTGTCACGAAAGACGTGGACGCTGATGCGCTGGGTGTTTCCCGGGCCCGGCAGCGCAGCATTGCCGGTTATGCCGCCAGTTTCCGTGAGGAAAAGCAGGCGGAAAAAGAAGCAAAAACAGACAAAAAAGGGAAGTAGCCCATGTGTGGCATCGTTGGCATTTTGGGCAACAGCCCCGCAGTTCCCCGCATGATGGAAAGCCTGAAACGGCTGGAGTATCGCGGTTACGATTCAGCGGGCGTTGCGACGGTTACATCTGCAGGCCTGAACCGCCGCCGGGCCCCTGGCAAGCTGTCCGCACTATCGGATGTTTTGGCTGCAGCGCCCCTTGAAGGCGACAGCGGCATTGGCCACACGCGGTGGGCGACACACGGCGAGCCCACTGAAAACAACGCGCACCCGCATCAAACCGAACGCGTGGCGATCGTGCATAACGGGATCATAGAAAACTTCAAGTCTCTGAAAAACGAGCTGTCCGGCACGGGCGCCACTTTTGAAGGCGACACCGATACGGAAGTGGTGGCCAGGCTTCTGACCCGCTATCTGGAAGATGGCAATGCACCAAGAGATGCATTTCAGGCAACACTTGCACGCCTTGAAGGCGCCTTTGCCTTGTGTGTTCTGATCAACGGCGAAGAAAACCTGATGTTCGGCGCCAGAGAGGGCAGCCCGCTGGTTGTCGGGACTGGCCAGGGCGAAAACTTCCTCGGTTCGGATGCAATGGCCCTTGCAGGCCTTTCGAACCAGTTGATCTACCTTGAAGACGGCGACTGGGCAGAGATCACCCGCGACACAGTGCAGATTTTTGACCGCAACAACACCGCTGTCCAGCGCCCGGTCAGCATCAGCCAGGTGGCCGCGACAATGATTGACAAAGGCAATCATCGTCACTTCATGCAAAAAGAAATCTACGAGCAGCCAACTGTTGTTGCCCAGGCACTGGGGCGCTATCTGGACCCTATCAATGGCAGGGTAAAACTGCCTGACGCACCGTTCGATTTAGCCACCATTCCCAAGATTACACTCGTTGCCTGTGGCACCAGTTTCTATGCAGCCCAGGTGGCCCGCTACTGGATCGAAAAAATCGCCCGGGTGCCTGTAGACGTGGATATCGCCAGCGAGTTTCGGTACCGGGACCCCGTGTACGCAGAGAACGGCCTGTCGATATTCATATCCCAGTCCGGGGAAACAATGGACACTCTTGCCGCCCTTCGGCACGCACGGGCGGCAGGGCAGCATATTGCCTCTATTGTCAATGTACTCGGCTCCACCATGGCCCGTGAAAGCGACATGGTTTTGCCGATCCATGCCGGACCGGAAGTTGGCGTTGCCAGCACAAAAGCATTCACGTGCCAGCTTTCCGTGCTCGCGGCTTTTGCTGTACAGCTTGCCTCAGCCAAAGGCCGCATTGATGACGCTGCCGTTGCAGCCTACGTTGCCGAGCTGGAGCATGCCCCTACGCTGATGGCAAAAATTCTGCGTAAAGATGAAGAAATCGAAGCCATCGCACAGGATATTTCAGGGGCCCGCGATATCCTGTTTGTTGGCCGTGGCATTTATTTCCCGATCGCGATGGAGGGCGCACTGAAGCTGAAGGAAATCAGTTATATTCACGCCGAAGGCTACGCAGCCGGTGAATTGAAACACGGCCCCATCGCGCTTATCGATGAAAATGTACCGGTGATTGGCATCGCACCCAATGATGACCTGAGCGGCAAAACCATTTCGAACCTGCAGGAAATCATGGCACGTAAAGGCAAGGTGATCCTGCTTTCCGATACGGATTCAACCGCTGCCGACAATATGTACGCACACTTCCAGATGCCCACGGCAGGGGACCTGATCACGCCGATCCTCTATGCCCTGCCGGTGCAGCTTCTTGCCTATTATGCCGCAGTGGAAAAAGGCACAGACGTGGATATGCCGCGCAACCTCGCCAAGTCTGTTACCGTTGAATAGAGCCCTTGAAATACAGCAGTGAAGCTTTTTCGCGGTTAGTTTGCACCCCGCTGCAGCAACCGGTGGATCAGGATGGCGCTCCGCACAGTCGCGAACTTGACGGAGGGCAAATCAACCCATTCGTCGGGCGTGTGCGATCCGCCCCCAAAGCCACCGAGTGCGTCCATTGATGTAACTTGCGGTGCTACAAACGAAATATCTGCTGCCCCTCGCTGTTCCGGTGGGAATGCCTTCACCGGCGTTGCACCCAGCGCCACGGTTACATCATTTAACTCGGCCAGAAGCGCTCGGTTGGCTTCGGTTTCCTCCATGGCCGGATACGAGTCTGTAAAACTGACTTTCGCCTCTGTCTGCGGCAAACTTTCGGCCACGATTGCACGCATGGCAGCGCGGGCCCGTTCTTTCTGTGCCTCGTTCATGAAACGCAGACCTCCATGCACGACAGCCGTTTGTGCCACCACATTGGTTTTGCCAAAAGCTTTCTGCTCGGCAGCATTCACCCCTTCTTCTACGAATGTACCGCCAGCAATAACACCGGGGTTAAACGTCAGGCCATGTTCACCGCGCACTTCGTTATAGAAGCGGTGGAGAATACGTGAAATCTCAAAAACGGCTCCAGCCCCGACACTTTCCCGGAAAATACCCGATGAATGCGCGCGTTTCCCCGAAACCTCGAGTGTCCAGCCTGATGAACCCCGCCTGCCAATAACGGCATAACCTTCACTGCCACCTTCGAAGTTCAGGGCAATGTCGCTGTCTTTCGCTGTTTCGATTAAGTCTTGCCGGGCAACTGCAAGCGGCCGGCCAACAGACTCTTCGTCTCCGGTGAAGAAAACGCGGATGGTGCCGCGGTCCAGCTGCCCGTTTTCCGAAAGCGCCTTCAAGGCATAAAGGATAATCGCATCGCCGTCTTTCATGTCGGTTGCACCAGGGCCTGTTGCCCTGTCGCCGTCCCGTTCGAACTTCTGAAACGGGCTATCCATGGGAAAGACGGTATCAAGATGTCCGATCAATAACAGGCGCGGGCCTTCCGGTGCCGCGCGTTCGGCAAGAAAATGACCGGCCCTGTCCATGTCCTGTGGCATGTCGATCCAGCGCGAACCAAAACCCAGCGCATCGAACTCCCGGGCAAATACATCGCCGACAGCACGCACCCCATTCAGGTTGCGCGTACCACTGTTGATATTAACGATCTGCTCGAGAAACAATATCTGTGCGTCAAAGTTTGCTTCCACCCTGGCCTTTATCCGTTCTTCGGCAGGGGACAATGTCTGCTGGGGAAAAGAGGGTCCGGAAAGACCAAATACAACCCCGATGCACACCAAAATACCTGCCCGAATACGTTTCATACATTGTCTCTCTTGTTTCTGATCAGCCCGACAGAAGCATCCTATGTGACAGCCTGCCTTAAAAACAATGCCAATCGAAACCAAAAAGACTGCCCCAGCCAATAAACGGGCTTTAAGCCAAAAGTTAACGATCTGTTTAATGAGCCTGATTATTGTGCACCTATTGCGCGATTTGAACTAGGGTGTTCGCATGATGACTTCTACCGTCCGCACAGAGCCAAGGGCTTTCACGGCTTTTTATGATCTGTGGCAAGCTGCCCGAATCGATGGTGCATTGCCTCTAAGAAAAGACCTGCGCCTGGACAAGTTCGCAGCATATGCCCCAAACTTGGTAATTATAGAGCGCACAAGTCCCGGATTTTTCACCGAACGCCTGGTAGGTGGAGCGGTAGAAGACAGGTTTGGCCCGATTGAATCAGATGTGAATATTCTCGACTACCACGTACCAGACACACGGAAAAAAATACTTGTTTGGCTCAACACCCTTTTTGACCATCCGTGCGGCAGTATCGGGGATTTTTCCGTCAGCTACGAAGATGGCGTACACAGAGCATGTCAGGCCATTTCCCTGCCAATTTTGGGAACACACGGTCAGAGGATGCTGTTTTCATTCCATAAAGTCCTCCATATTATCGCTGTCGAGACAAAACCTGTCCGGGCCCGTATCGGAGGTTATTATTCGATCGGCCAGATGATGGATATAGGGTTTGGCTTGCCGGAAAGCGGCAGCGAATTTGTCATAAAACCAAAACCGGAAAACATGTCTATACCAACTTCCTGATTGGCCCGGCCCGCGCATTCTGCCAGACTTCATTTTCGTGCGCCGCTGGTTACGGGCGACACAATTTATTGACGCACAAGCAGGAGCGTAAGCAAGGCATGTTCGATAACAACGATTGGCTAGCACATGTTGAAGAACCCGTTATGGACCCGGCACGACGGATTATCGACCCTCACCATCATTTATGGGACCAGAACAACCTGACCTACACGCTTGAGATGCTGCACAAGGACACGGGTGCGGGCCACAACATCGAGCAAACAGTATTTATCGAATGTAACGCAGGGTACCTGACGGATGGCCCCGAGCATATGCGCCCTGTTGGCGAAACCAGATTTGTTGCGGAAAACGCCAAACGATCTTCAGAAAAAAACGGCCAGGCCAAAATCGCAGCCATTGTCGCGCATGCTGACCTCAGACACCCTGATCTCGACGCGGTTCTCGATGCGCATGAAGAAGCGGGTGCTGGCCTGTTCCGGGGCATTAGGGATGCAGCAGCCTGGGACCCAAATCCCGAAGCGCTTCTGATCCCGCCACCGGCACCAAAGGGCCTGTTCGCGGACGACCGTTTCCGCGCAGGCGTTGAACGCCTCGGAAAACGTGGCCTGACATATGACAGCTGGCATTTCCATCATCAGAACATGGAGTTCCGCGACCTCGCTGCCGCTGTTCCGGACACCCTCATGGTGCTTGACCATTTCGGGACACCACTTGGTGTCGGGGAGTACGCCGGTCAGCGCGAAGAGATTTTCGCGCGCTGGAAAGATGATATCGCGGCTATCGCCGAATGCCCGAACGTTGTTGCCAAACTTGGCGGTCTTGCAATGCCTGATAATGGCTTTGGGTGGTTTGGCCGCGATGTACCGCCCACTTCCGGCGAATTTGTTGATGCACAAGCCAGATATTACCATCACACCATCGATTGTTTCGGCCCTGATCGTTGCATGTTCGAAAGCAACTTCCCCGTCGACAGGCTCTCAATCAGTTATTCCGTTTTGTGGAACGCACTTAAAAAAATTGCCAGCCGCTATGGTGAAGTCGAACAGGAAGCCATGTTCCGGGGAACGGCGGCGCGTGTATACCGCCTTTAGCACCATTGTTTTTCTGTTTTCGCCCCATACATAAGACTGAAATAACAACGAAAAACACTTTAGCGAGGAAATTACATGCGTCTTTCAATCACAGCAGCCCTGGTGGCCGCAAGCCTGCCCTTTTGTCTCAACTTGGCTGCTCAAGCACAAAACAACGACGGGCACGCCTCTCTCCAAGAGGCAGTTGACCAGCAGATGGCCGCAGCCAGCATTGATGGCGCCGTTCTGGTTGCACTGGATGGGCAGGTTCTTTTTAAAGCCGGGTACGGGGAAGCAAACCGGGAGTGGCACGCACCAAACACTGCAGAAACAAGGTTTCGCATTGCTTCCATGAGCAAATCCTTCACCGCTGTTCTCATCATGCAACTGGTAGAAGCCGGGAAAATTGATCTTAGCACTCCGTTCCGCCGCTATTTGCCTGAATATCCAGGCGATCACGCAGACCGAATTACTGTTTTCCAGCTGCTAAGGCACCAATCGGGTATCAAGCATTATGCAGAACTGCCGGGCTGGCGTGACGGCAAATACCGCCCACCCATGACCGACGAAGCATTCACCGCTGTTTTTGCCAATGAACCACTTAACTTTGAACCGGGATCCGAGAGCAGATACTCCAATTCCAACTATTTCCTGCTGGGACTGATTATCGAGAAGCTGACAGGAAAACCCTACGCCGACGTGTTGCAGGCTAAAATACTCTCTCCCCTTGGCATGGAGAATACCGGTGAATTCAGCGCAGGCACAATCGTGAAAGAGCTTGCCGCAGACTATATGCCAAACGGTGAGGAAATCAGTTGCGCACCGGCGAGCGCCACCTACTGCGCCAGCGGCTACGTGAATATGGACCTGTTTCAGGCTACCGGTTCGCTTCATTCCACCGTTGGCGATCTGCTGAAATGGGACCAAGGCCTGTACGGCAATGACATTCTGTCAGACGACACCAAAGCGATAGTGTTTGACCCGGCCGCGCCGCTTGCCTGGAACATAGGCTCGCTGCCTGTAGGGGATGCCGGAAATACTGTGCCCGTGATCGCCTACAATGGCGGCATCAATGGATATACATCTTTCATTGCAAGGTTTCCCGAAACCAATCACACCATTATTGTGCTGAACAACAATGGTGCCGGCTATAACGCACTGGTGCAGGCAACTGTCGGGATCGCGGGGCATTTGTTCAGGGAACAACGGTGAAACAACTGTCCTGACAAAATATGGCAGCTGGCTTGTGATAGCATCTTTATGCGCTCGGCAATTCTGCAAGAAAGCCTGATACGATGAACAAGGAAGTTTTCGCAAAGATTCTGTTTTTGATCGCCGGGCTGATTAATTTCGCGCCTGTCGCCGGAATTCTGGGCGACAGTCTGCTGACTTCCGCCTATGCCATAGACGTTGCCTCAACTGACCTGTCGCTCCTGTTGCGGCACAGGGCGGTATTATTCGGAATTGTTGGTGGTCTTCTTTTGGTTGCTGCATTCCGGCCTGCCCTCAGGCCGGTTGCATCGGTATGCGGCTTTGTCAGCATGATCAGTTTCGCGGCACTGTATCTGACGGGCGAACACGACAACGCCAAACTGGATCAGGTTTTCTGGTTCGATGTGGTCGGTATCGTCTCTCTTGCAGCGGCCATGCTCCTGCATAAACACCAGAACGTATGAAGCATTTTGACCACACCCGAAAGGTATGGCCAAGATTGTTTTAGAGAAGCCAGCTAGCGCTGGGGTGCCAGATCAGGCAATTCAATGGTGATGGTATCCGACACCGAAGGCTTGCCCTCCATGAAGCGATTGATGGCATCCTGCACATCTGGCGATGTCATGAACAGGTTGTGGCCCGCATTCTCAACCGTGATCAAGGTAGCATTGCCAAGACCAGACACGGCTTCCCGCTGACTTTCAATATAGGTCCGGCCATCTAGGGTCCCGCTCAGCAACAGTAGGGGAACATCACTGGTTGGCTTGGCGCGGAACTCATCCCCCAGATCCAGCTCGGGCACCAAACCATCAAAATGATAGGTAAAGTTCAGATAGTCTTTCAGGAGAGCCGTTTTCGCCTGTTCCCTGATCTCAAGCTTGCGCGTAGCTGTCATGCCGGAGGCGATATCCGTTGCTACAGGCATCCCCCTGAATTCGATCGGATCGCCGGGTACAATAAAACGCGCAACCAGCTGCGCAAGTGGCTCATATACGTCGTTGTCAACAGCCAGATAAAGACTAAGGAGCATGCCGGCGCGCTGAGGGTCGGATACGAGAGCACTTGCAATATTCTGCATATCACGGCGCGCAAACAGATACTCGGCCTGTTGCCCGTCACGTAACTGTAATTGCAGCATCACCGGGTTTGCTTCCAGTTTGTCGTGCACACGCCTGATCATGGCTTTAATGTCAGGATAAGCGGCTTTGGCCGCAGGCTGTGTATCAACGGCTTTCTGCAAACGGTCGAAGTATCGGTCGGTTCTTGCAGGCATCTTGATCGTCTGGTTCAAGCCTTCGGCGCTTGCAATAACAATACGATCGATACTGTCTTCGATGTACTTCAGCGCTGCAAGCGACAAGTGGCTACCATAAGAGATACCCCAAAGGGTGATCTTTTTGGCATCGAAGTGTTGGCGCAAGGCGTCGAGATCAAGCGCGTTTTCCCGCGTGTTGTATCCGGCAATATCCACGCCGTTTTCGCGCCAGAAGGAGAAGCACTCCATCAATGCTTCCCGGTTATAGCGGAGATACGCGTCATCACTCACCGGTTCGGTATGAGGAACAACCTTCGATGATCGGCAGGCCGGGATATCGTTCGATGCACCTGTACCGCGTTGATCAAGGGCAATAACATCGCCGTATTGGCGAAGCGCCATAAACATGGCAAAACGCCTGACCCGAGCCGTGCGAATACCCGAGCCGCCCGGCCCGCCTGCCAGATACACGATCGGTGAACCGGCGTTTTCTGTTGTTGCCGGAAAACGAACATAAGTCAGGGGTATTTTGCGGCTATCAGGATCAGCCCGGTTTTCCGGCACAAGCAATGTGCCCTGAAAAGCACCCACGGGTTCACCGGACCGCGGTTCAAACTGAATTTCTTCCTCACCGGGAAAAGTGATGCGGGTTTTCGTATCTTGCGCGATGGACTCCGCAGACAGACACACAGACAATAGGGCCAGAGCAATTTGTTTTTTCATTATGTAATCCTCGAAGTTGTTTTGGCTCGGTTCCTGTTATCTGGATGAATGAGGGCGCGTTTTCATCTGGTTATCTGCAAGCGGTATAGTCTAGTCTGCAAAAGGTAGTGACTTATACAGATGGAAGACTGGCGCATGAGACTGATCCGCGGCGTTTTTTGTGCCAGCATATTCGCGCTTTTGTCGTTTGCAGGTCAGGCCCAGCAGTTTACACGCATTGATACTCAATCCGTTGTCGAATGCCCGGCAGAAAAAGCTGGAGAGGCGCCACCTTCTTTTAAAGGGCCATCCTGCCGCACTATTCCCGCAGTCGAAATAGACCCACAAAACCGGCATATATGGATAAAAGCGTCCATAGCCCTGACGCCAGAGACACTGGAAGGTGATGATCCGCTCGGTGTATTTGTGGTCGGCAAAGCGTCCAGCCGCTTTTTTCTAAACGGTGTCTTTATCGGTGCAAATGGCACACCCGGTGCAACACCGGAAGAAGAAGTGCCCGGCAAGATGGATGCGGTCTTTTTTGCGGATAAAAACCTGCTGAAGGTTGGCAATAACGATCTGATACTGGAACTGTCCGGGCATCACAGTTTAATGACGCTCGGGTACCCGCTACATTTGATTGCGATAGGCCCCTATAGCGATCCGCAGCAAATGGTGCTCAGGACATATGTCCGGTCGCTGCTGCCGTTTGGCATTCTTCTCGTCGGTGCTTTCTATTTCGGAATACAGGCCTTCCGCCGTGACCGCGACCTGAATACCGTGCTGGTACCCCTGATCGCCTTTTTTGCAGCTGCACAGCTGGCCGCCGAGGTTTCGCGGGGGTTGATCGCATACAGCTATCCTTTTCATGACATGCGCCTGATTGCGGTGCTCGTGTGCGCTTTTGCCTGCGGTTCTTGTCTTACACTTCATATCGCGGACAGCTTTATAAAAAGCCACAAAGCGCTGATTGCGGCCCTGTCTGTCATCGTAACAATTGTGGTGATCTGGTTGTCACCGGGATATGATGGCAAAACCATCATGGCGGTTCTGATGCCTGCGCTGGTGAGCCTTGCGATTGTGATCAAAAACGGACGGGCCCGTGGCAAAATCGCTTTGGCATACGCAATCGTATTATCCCTGTTTATCCTGCTAACGGTGCCAAACGGATTTCTGGATGTATATTTCTACTATAGTGTGGCCGGCCTTTTGCTTTTCCTGTTTCATCAGGAAATCAGGAAAATTTCAGAAGAAAACAAACTTCGGCTCGAAGAAAAAGCCCGCGCTGACCGATTACAGCTCGTGCTGGATGAAAGCCGGGAGAAAACATCGCCCAGTCAGTTGAAAGTTACGCAACAGGGAAAAGTGGACCTGATACCTACGGACAAAATCAGTGTTTGCAAGGGCGCGCGCGACTATGTGGAACTGGAGATTGAGGGAACCGGCAGCATACTGCACAGCAGCAGCCTGACTGAACTCGAGAAAGAACTACCCGCCACTTTCCTGCGGGTTCATCGATCATACATCGTCAACACATTCTTTATCCGGTCTCTGGAGCGCGATGCATCAGGTTCTGGCGTGCTCAAGCTGAACACCGGCGCAACAATTCCGGTAAGCCGCCGTATCCTGCCAAAAGTCCGTAAGGCGCTCTCGTAAAGAACCCGCGCCGGCGGCCGGAGTGACCGGACGATCGATTCGTCTTTCAAAAAAAACCACTCACATCATTTTTGTTCATCGAATTGCCAACCGCATCTATGTCGGGGAGGAGTATTTTATGAGGATGTATCATGCGCTATCTACCCGTGTTCTTTGTTTGGCTTGTGGCACTGTCACAGCTGGCAAAAGCCGACGACATGACAATTGCTGAAATCAACCGCCAGGTCTGGCAACCCTTTGTTCAATCGTATGCAGAAAGCGACGGGGATTTGCATGCCAGTCTGTATAGTCAGGATATTGTCCGTGTTAGCCGCGGCGAGGTTATTACCGGCTCCGCTTACATCGAGTCTATGCGCCGTTACGTCAATGGCCTGCACGCGCAAGGTGGCAGAATCATTCAGTTCCGGTTCAACGAACGGTCACATAGCGAAGATACAGCATACGAATCCGGTGTGTTTCGGCTTATGCGCTCAGATGGGCGAGCCATGTACGGCGCTTTTACCGTTGTGCTCAAAAAGACCGACGGACAATGGAAACTGAGCTTTGACCGTGACGAAAGAACAGACAAAGCAGCATGGGACAGCGCCCAGCCAATGGAGCCAATCCTGACGCCGGTCAACTGACGTCCGGTCAACTTACGACAGGGAGCGACTTCAGGGCCTCGCCTCGATGGGCAGCTGAGCTCTATATATATCGCCTTCTCCTTGCGATGACGGTCGGTCAGACGAAAAATACAGCGTTTCGCCATCGTTCGCGATATAGGGCGCAAATTGAGCACCTTCATCGCCGTTGATCGGCGCTGGCAACTCTTCAAAGGCCGCCCATTGGCCAGTGGCCTGACGGATGCTGAGATAGAGTTTCGGGCTGTCGCCCCTGGTGCCTGCGTCAACGATAACACTGCCATTGGGCGAAATCGCCGGATTGCTGAGACGAAGCCCCTCAGGCTGCGTCTTGATTTCTCGCAGGCCCGAGAATGTGTTGCCATCCCGCATGGCTGTCATCAAGTGTGCTTTCCGTTCCCGGCCCCGGCCTTCGCCGAACCGCGTGAACACCGCTTGCCCGTTCGCACTTTCAGAGAAAAATGTTTCGGAATCGAAACTATTTATCACGGCACCAGAAAATTGGGGCTCACCCCAGCCTTGGCTGGTCTTCGAAGCAAACCACGTGTTGTTGTCTGGTGTTGGATCTTCACTGTCCGAACCCGGCAGCGGCCGATCACTGCTAAAATAGAGTCTGTCGCCTGAGCGACTGACAAACGGATCGACATCGCTATAGCGACTATCACTGAACCAAAGCTTGCTGGCAGCAGCCCGGCTCTCAAGGCCCGCCTGCCAAATATGCCAGACGCCCGGTACATCTGACCGATTGAAAAGGAGCTGACTGCCATCCCCCGAAAGGCTACTTGCAAACTCTCGGGTCGGAGTTGAAACAACACCTGCACCGACCAATTCAACGTCTGTTTCCGAACTGTCTCCTATGGTCGCCGCGCCAGAAACCACCACGATCATCACTGAAACCGATGCGCCAACTACCAGCCTGTTCATTGCCTGCTCTCCTGCGTGCCTAACCAGGCTATAGAAAACCACATTCAGGCACCAGAAATCAATGATATTACATAACAATACACTAGCGGAAACGCTTGTCTGTATTTGCTGCAAACAAAGCATGGATAGCTTGACTGTTGTCGAGCGCCCACTGCGCTGGCTATTCGGCGCCTCGCTGACGGCGACGGCGCTGCCGCCGCACAACATAGAACAACCCGGGCGCCATCAATAACAGTGCGGAAGGCTCGGGCACTGAAGCTACAGAAGTAACACTGAAACCTCTGGTTTCTGTGCCAAAAATACCACCGGACTGAACACCGAGATCACCAACCGGGCTCAGGCTTATCTCGTCGAAAAAGGCGGACGTGATTGTCAGGGTAAGGGAATAAGTTCCGGCAACATTAATAAAGTCCGAAACACCGCCGGTGGACAGTGGTACCGAATTGCCGTTGAAGGAGGTGGACTGCAAAGTCTGCTCGTTTACCAGTGTCCAGTCGAAAATGGCACCGCCAGTGACGATAACTTCCGGTAGCAACGGATCAGTGGAAGGGTCGGCATAGCACCAGGAACCACCTGATGAAGCGCCATCATTCACAAAAGTGGAATAGCATCCGTCCAGGGTGATATCATCGCCAAGCGCGATAGTATCAAACGTGCCGGGATCATTGTCCCCGGTATCTATCGCAATGTTTGCGTCTACAGACCCGAATGAAACAAACTGCGCCTGCGCCCCAACGCTAAACGTAGCAAGGATCGTTATGACAGACAGGTGTCTGATCAATCCAAGTATCACTGGTTAGTACCCCCATCGGCCCGAGAGGCTTGACTTTCCCTCATCGTGTTTTTCATATACTAACAGTGCATAAACATCAAGTTTTTGCATTGATATCAATAGCTATCCGCTGTGTTTGAAGAGGTATTCGCTGGCCCGGGAGCTGCACAAAATGAAGCGCCATCAGGCAACCAGATTTACGGTTCCAAAAATCGCACTGAGCCTTGGGCTTGCCATGTTCGCGGCCGCTTGTTCCGATAGTGATACTGACAACGCTCAAGGCGTTATCATCGGAGATGCCTCAACCTACTCCTCCCTTGAAATTGAAGCGCTTGTAGACGCGGGCGAAACCGAAAAAGCAATTGCGGTGATTCGCGCTCGCAGTGAACGACGGCTTGCGACCGTTGATGACTATGTTTTACTGGCAGGAATTCACCTGTCGCGGCTGGACGGCCAGGCTGCTGAAGCCGCACTGGATCAAGCGATCATGACGGGGGCTACCAACAAAGCTGTTGCCCTGCAAATGGCAAAAGCGCTGGCTCTTCAAGGTCGCAACGCCCCGGCCAAACGACAGCTGCAGCTTGTCCCCATGAGCGGCAGTGATGGCTTCAATGCCGTTTTATTGCGCGGCAGGATTGAGGTTGCTGAAGGCGATGTTGATAGTGCAACGCGCTATTTCGGGTTCGCCCGCGAACTGGACCCCTCTTCCCCCGAAGTTGATATTGCCGTCGCGCTTATGGAGCTGTCTGAAGGCAACATGGAAGCTGCGTTTGAACTGGCACAAAAGGCTCGCACGAACACGGCAGCCGACAAAAACGCCAAGCCGGATTACATTATGGGTGCGGTAAGCCGGATGAGAGGCGAAGAAGAGCAGGCAATTTCATATCTGGAAAATGCTCTGGCAATCAGCCCTGATGATCTGCTTAGCCAGCTTGAACTCACAGCTGCCCTGATAGATGCTGAACAGTTAAGCGAAGCTCAGGCAACACTTGACAAGACCCTGTCCCGCAACCCGGATAATTTGATCGCCCAGTTTTATGTCGCCTATATCCTTTGGCAGGAAGGCAACAGCACTGGCGCACGCGAACTGCTGTTCCAGAGCCCAAGGATATTGCAAGCCTACAGGCCAGCCCAGAAACTCGCTGGCAACATTTTGTTCGAGCAGGATTTGCACGAAGACGCGATACCATATTACGAGCAGTATCTTGATGATGTGCCCAACGACATCGAGATACGAGTGAAACTTGCCACCAGCCTTAGACGCGCTGGCAGGCATGTGGACGCAGCGAAAGCACTGAACCCGGTCCTCGAAACCCCGGAAAATGCTTCCACTCAAGTGGCCAGCGCTTCAGAACCCCAACGAGAAACCAGTGACGAAAGCTCTCTGGTTCGCGTCAGAGTTGCTGCTATTGCTCAGGCTGCGCGAGCGGAAATCGCTCAAAATAACTTCGACGCGGCAAAACAAAAATACAATGAAGCGATAGAAAGGGCCCAGGCACTTTCGCCTGCGGACCCTAAGCTCGTTGCCTCGATTGCTGCGAGCTTGGCGAATGTCGAGTTTACCTCGGGGAACCGTGCCCGCGGGCTGGACCTGATGAGCACGGTTGTACAATCCGCCGAACCAAATGCAGACCATCTTGCCACGCTTGCAAACATGCAAATGGTCGAGAACAGACTCGACGACGCAAACGAAACGCTAAAAAGACTGGAAAGCCTTTATGACAGAGACCCGCTGGCAGACAATGTTGCAGGCACGCTTGCCTTCCAGCGCGGAGACTATGACGCTGCCATTGCGTCCTTCTCCAAAGCAATCACCATCAATCCTGATTATCAGTCAGCGATCAAAAACCGCGCAGCAGCCTATATCAGGAAAGCCAGGTTCAAGGACGCACTTACCGACCTTGAAAAACTGGAACCCCTCGTGAAAAACGATGGCCAGTTTTTTGGCATGTTGGGCCAGGTTCAGCAATCACTTGGCAATTTTGTCGCCGCGATCACAGCCTATGAAACAGCGCTGGAACTTGTTCCAAACTCGGCTGCCTTCAACGCAAATTATGCACTGATGCTGGCCCAGAAATCGCGCCTGGATGAAGCCGTTGTGGCCGCCGAAAGAGCGTTGGAACTGATGCCCAGATCCAGCCCCGGAACAGCGAAAGTCGAGACACTGCTGAAGGAACTTCGTGAGGCGATTGACAGGCGAACATGAAAATCAGTGATTGACTGGCAGCAGAATTTGGATCAAGCCAAGTTTTGGTTCTGATTGTACAAAAACTAACCCTTGTATCACAAAACTGTTGTTTGACTTGGAGGAGTTGTTGTCGCTTGATCGGGTCGAGCACGGCACACGTATCCAATATAGAAAAAACAATCCTCAGCACCGATGGTCCAGCCTACTGGTGCTTGCCGGAGATATAAAGAATGGCGGGAAAAGCCACTCCATCAGCGGAGAATAAAACTTCGGCTGACAATGACAGCAACCACATCGAGGCGCCTTTCACGGAAGGTTCGGTTTTCAAGCATGTCATTACCATGACACTGACCGGCGCCGTCGGCCTTCTATCTGTGTTTGCTGTCGACCTTCTGGATATGTATTTCCTGAGCCTTATTGGTGAAGGCGAACTGGCAGCTTCCATTGGCTTCGCTGGCACGATTATTTTCTTCTGCGCCTCTATCTGCATCGGCCTTTCAATCGCAACCGGTGCTCTCACAGCCCGCGCAGTGGGCGCACGTGACCGGGCCAAAACAAGCTCAATTGTAACCAACACATTGATTTTCTCTTTTGGCGTCGCAACCACCGTGGTGCTTTTGATGTGGCCCTGGCTGCCAGAGCTGCTGGACATGATCGGCGCCAAAGGCCGCACGCACGAACTGGCCCTGATTTACATGCACATCCTGCTGCCGACGCTGCCTGTTATGGCGATGGGTATGGGCGCAGGTGGTGTCCTGCGCGCGCTGGGTGATGCCAGGCGCGCCATGTTTGTCATGATCACTGCCGCGGTCGTGAACGGGATTCTTGATCCTATTTTGATTTTCGGGCTCGATCTTGGGCTGGAAGGCGCAGCATATGCATCTGCCCTCGCCCGTGTTTCAATGATGGCAAGCGGCTTCTATGCGATTTTTCATGTCCACAAACTGAGTGCCCGCTGGTCCCGCCGCAGTTTCATGGAAACACTAAGCCCGATGCTGACCATTGCCGGCCCGGCAACAATCACAAACGTCGCCACTCCTATTGGCAACGCCTATGTCATTGCAGTTATCGCAGAATTTGGTGATAGCGTCGTCGCGGGCAACACAATCGTCGCCCGGATAACACCCGTTGCGTTTGCGCTGTTTTTCTCCATGTCTGGCTCTATTGGCCCGGTGATCGGCCAGAACCTCGGCGCACACCGGTACGACCGCGTTCATGAAACTATCGCAAGCTCGCTGCGGTTTATCGTCGGCTACACCGCGCTTTTGTGGGGCGCGTTCCTGCTGGGACAGGAAACCATCATCAGTGTTTTCAATGCAACCGGTCCGTCTGCCGATATGATACGGGCTTTCTGTTTGTGGGTTGTTCCCCTGACATCCTTCCTGGGCGCCTTGTTTGTTGCCAACGCTGCTTTCAACAACCTCGGGCACCCGATGCGCGCAACTTTCTTCAATGTTACCAAGGCAACCATCGGCACGGTGCCGTTCGCCTATTTTGGTGCGCAATATTATGGCCCTGAAGGCGCACTGGTTGCGCAGGCGATTGGATCCATGGTTGTCGGTGTTATCGCGGTCTATGTTTGCTTTGCAACCATTCGCACCCTGACGAAGGCTGCTGACGCGAGGGCAGATGAAGAAATAAGTGAACACGCAGATGATGACGCTGCGCCTGCCGCACCCATTCTGCCCTACTCGTCAGCCCGCGCATTTCACGCACAGCCCGGCAACACCAAACCTCAGGAAGAGCCAGCCCCTTAACTTTCCTGTTTCAGAGCCAGCGCCGAACAGTTTGGCAATAGTCTTCGAAATCCGGGCCAAATGACCGGTGCATGAAGGCTTCTTCGCGCGCGACAAGCCTTGGAACAAGCAGCAGACAGCCGATCAGGCACAAAAGAGTCAGCGGCCCGGGTACCGCCAAAAAGGCGCCGAAAACAAACAGGAATATACCGAGATATATGGGGTTACGGCTGATGCTATAGAGCCCTGAACGCACCACCCGTTGATGTTGTTCCTTCTCGGCCGGAACACCAATACGCCAGGCACCACCCATCTGCAACTGGCTCACGCCGACAATCACAAGACCAGACAGCATGATCAAAAAGCCGGTCACTGGAACAGCAAAGGCCCACGCATGCACTATTACATCCAGTCCGGACACAAACGGGCGGGCCAACAGATAAACGTCCAGCACAGTCCCGAGAACCGCAAGGCCGATGTCTGTAACTGTTTTGGGTTGGCTGGAAACCGAGAGCACTGTCACGCCCTGTTGTTTTCTAAGGTAAATAACGCGGCTAGCCCCCCACAACAGTCCGAGAAAAACAAGCGCCGCAGGTGCGACGCTTGAGAATAGATCAGACTGTGCCACCGCGAGAGCGTTAATTGGTACGAGGCGTTACCGTAACGCGAATACTGGTTGAACGGCTGCTGCGTTCGATAATAATCACGGCCACCCTGGTCGGCTTGTCATAGACCAGCGTTGTATCGTCAGCCTGAAACTCGCTGATAAGGCCCCAGCCCTCGCCAGGCATATTGTCCTTGAAAAACTTGACCACAAGTTCACTGTCTGTACGGACAGAGCTGATGATCTTGCCAAACGTGTTACCACCGCCACCAAGAATGATCGAATTTTTCTCGTCAACAATCGTGGCATCAGGAAAACGGATATCACCTATGGAGTCACCTGCAGCAAGCAAAAGCTCTTGCGGTGGCTCGGCACCGGTTCCGTCGTAACCGGCAACAGCACTGCTCGCTTCTTCCGAGTTAGCGCCAAAGCTTTCGCACCCAACCAGAAGCAGGCTGGCGCACGCCAGAATGGCTGTTTTATTGCTCATGATTTCACTCCCCAAAACGGATTTGCCAGCAAAAACACTGGCCAGCGGCAATTGCGCTATTTTTTCCATATATTGTGTCTGATGTCCAGAATCCTCATGATCTTGTTGACATCTTTTCCAGACCAGGCACTCACACGGCTCATGATTGCTGCCAAGTAAGGAGAAATCATGGCTTTTCATGAAATTATTTATGGTGCTCATAATATTTGCGATTAAAGTCGTCAAAATGGATATCAAAAAGCAGTTAACCTCATGAAACGAGCCATCATAGACCTGCATCTCGACCCGCGTGTTTACACGATCAGCAACTTCCTTTCCCCCATGGAGTGCAAACGCGTGATTGCCCATGCGCGCGGCGACACCATGTCCCGCGCCCGTGTTTCCGGACCCAATGAGGGTGTCGTTTCTGACGCTCGTACCAACAGCGTCTGCTGGGTGGATCACTACAAAGAAGAAGCCTTCAAACGCATTGGAGAGCGTATTGCCGGTCTGGTTGGCATGCCACTTTCTCACGCTGAAAGTTTTCAGGTCATTCATTATGGCCCCGGGGCAGAATACCGGGGGCATTTTGACGCGTTTGACCCCACCACTGAAACCGGGAAACGCAACTGGGTGATCGGCGGCCAACGGCTGATCACAGCGCTTGGCTATTTAAATGACGTGCCGGAAGGCGGTGAAACGGAGTTTCCCAAACTGAAGATGTCCATTCCGCCAGAGACCGGGAAACTACTGGTATTCCATAACTGTGAGGCAGGTACCATTCGCAAACATCCGTTATCATTGCATGCCGGTTGTCCTGTCGTGAAAGGCGAGAAATGGGCTTTCAACCTGTGGTTCCGGTCCCGCAGCCGAAAAGAGCCCAAGCAAGATCCGACAGAGGCGGAGCTATCACAGTTCAGATAATGTTTACAGACCCGGGCACACCGTAATCCGAAAGTCATAGTCGGTGACTATGGTCTCGACAAGCCAACCATATCGTTCCACCCAATTGACACGGTATCCCGCAGTTTTTAGGGTAGAGATCAAATTCTTAGGGAAACCACCACATCATGTTTGAAGTAAATTTCGGAACCCTTGGTCTGGACGAGCAATTACAGGCCCGGGGCTTGAAAGATGTCTATGAAGCCAACCTCGCACGTGCGCTGGCCTATGGAGAGACCCTGGCCGCAGATGGCTTGCTTCCATTTGCCCGTCAGGCATCCGACGCGCCGGAGCTGAACGACGTTGGAAAGGCTGCCGACCGTATCAGGGACGGCTTCAAGCATTTGATCGTTCTGGGGACAGGCGGTTCAAGCCTTGGCGCACAGGCCGCAATTGCGATTGCACGGTATTTACCGGCCCATATTTCCGGTACCGCCACCACAATTCACACGCCGGACAGCCTGTGCCCTTTCGAAATGGACCGACTGTTTGCCGTTCTGAACCCCAAAGAAACACACATTCTTGCCATTTCCAAATCGGGCACCACGGCAGAAACACTTGCCCAGTTACTGGCCTGCCGCGAATGGCTTGAAAAAGGCGCGAAACCTGAAAACGCCGGAGAACATTTCACCTTTATCACCGAGCCGGGTGACCGCCCGCTGCGCACCTATGCAGAAAAACTTGGATCGCCGGTTCTGAACCACCCCACAGATGTGGGTGGTCGTTTTAGCGTTCTTACCAATGTCGGTATGTTGCCGGTCGAGGTTTCGGGGCTTTCAGCCCGGGCATTCAGGGTTGGCGCTGAGCAAGTCACCAGGGCGTTTACCGAAACACCGGCCACCGCCGCGGCTGTTGTTGGTGCAGCACTGACGCAAACGCTTCACGTCCATGCAGGTGTATCCCAGGTCTTGTTAATGCCATACGCTGAAGCGCTGCGCGCTTTCACACGCTGGCACGGGCAGTTGTGGGCAGAAAGCCTTGGTAAGGACGGACAAGGGACAACCCCGATAAGAGCCGTGGGGCCAGTAGACCAACATAGCCAGCTTCAGTTGTTTCTGGATGGTCCCAATGATAAATTCTGCACCTTTGTAACCATACCAAGCCTTGGCGAGGGCCCGCGCATTGATGCTGCTGAAGCACGCGCCTATGGTCTGGATTATATGGCCAACCGCACGATCGGAGACACCGTCACTTGCCAGTCACGGGCAACGCAGGAGACCTTGCGCAAGAAAAACAGGATAGTCCGCGAGTTTGTTATTGATCGCATGAGCGAAGAAAACCTGGGCGGACTGTTTGTTTCCTATATGCTGGAAACCGTGATAACAGCACATCTTATGGGGGTTGATGCCTTTGATCAGCCCGCGGTTGAAGAAGGCAAAATTCTGACACGCGAGTATCTGGCAAAACTCTAACGCCGGCGACCAGACTCAGACCAAGGGAATATCATGAACGCACCCATCAAAAAAATTGTCCTTCCTGTCGCGGGACTAGGAACACGTTTTCTACCAGCTACCAAGGCTATCCCGAAGGAAATGCTGCCGGTTCTGGACAAGCCGCTCATTCAGTATGCGGTGGAAGAAGCGCTTGAGGCCGGCATCGAGGATATTATCCTTGTTACCGGTCGGAACAAGCAGGTGATGGAAGATCATTTTGATCACGCTTACGAGCTGGAGAAAATCCTTCAGGAAAAAGGCAAGAGCGAAGCGCTTGATATTGCCCGTTCCATGCTTCTGGAAGAAGGCCGCATATCATACGTACGCCAAATGCGCCCACTGGGTCTTGGCCATGCCATATGGTGCGCGCGCAAACTGGTTGGTGATCATCCGTTCGCAGTTGCCCTGCCGGATGACCTGATCAAGGGCCGCCCTGGCACGCTGAAACAAATGGTAGAGGCATACAACACAGTTGGCGGTAACCTCGTTGCCACGATGAATGTTTCCCGCGAGGATACTTCAAAATACGGTGTTATTACACCCGGCGAGCGCAGCGGGAACCATATTGCTGTGAGCGGTCTGGTGGAAAAACCACACCCCGAAGACGCACCCTCAACACAAGCGGTTGTTGGCCGCTATATCCTTCAACCTGAAGTGATGGAACACCTGAACAAAAAAGCGATTGGCGCGGGCGGTGAAATTCAGCTGACAGACGCGATGGCCGAATTGATTGGCGACCAGCCTTTTCATGCCATTGAATTTGAGGGTACGCGCTTCGACTGTGGTAGCAAAATCGGCTGGTTGATGGCGAACCTGTCGCTGGCATCAGAAGACCCGATGATGGCCAATGAGATCAGACAACTGATCACCTTCAGATAGGCGGCTCCATAGTCACTTATAAATTGTGGCTATTACCGCATGGCGAGATCACCGCATTTTGTTGCAGAAAATGTTGATCTCCTGACTCCTATCGTGCGTAAAAGGGGTCGATGAACAATCACGTAAATATAATTGGCATGCACCAGCTTTTTTATGATTTCTGGATGCGAACCCGCAATGAGGACGGTTGCGTCGAAGATGGCAAGATTGACCCCAATGACCTGAAGCCGCTTCTATCCAACCTTGTGAAAATCCGGAACACACCCGAAGGGCCTCAATACACTATTGTAGGCACCCAGATTGTCGAAGAATACAGACAGGATTTCACCGGCTTTCTGGTAGCCGAGCACCCACACGAGATTTGCAGAACAACATACCAGTCAATGATCGAAAGGATGAACAGCAGCTCTTCCCTGATCAACTGCTACGGCTATTTTTGCTATACCCACCGAAACTATCTGCGCACCATGGAAACCGGCTTCGCCTTATGCGATGGAAACGGAGACATTACTGGCTACCTTGTTCTGGTGACAGTAGATCATGACCACTATTTTGAGAAACTGTACCAGCCCGTTAACCCCATGTCGGTCGCCGCACGAGAAGCGGACATCGAAAGCCAGAACGACTTCAACAGCACGATGAAGTTGTACCGGCAATTGTCCGTTTAGTGCGCCGGTCGCTCTGCTCTATTTATCTTTTTCGCGGTTAAAGTCGTCTTCCAGCCGCACGATATCATCTTCACCCAGATAAGACCCTGACTGTACCTCGATCAGTTTCAGGTTGATTTTGCCAGGGTTTGTAAGCCGGTGTACCGCCCCAAGTGGCAGGTAAACAGACTCGTTCTCGCTAAGCAGCAATTCTTCATCGTCACGCGTTACAATGGCCGACCCAGCCACAATCACCCAGTGCTCAGCACGGTGATGATGTTTTTGAAGCGAGAGCCGCTTGCCCGGATAAACCTCTATTTCCTTTACCTGATATCGTTCGCCTTCAGCGACACCGCGGTAATTGCCCCATGGCCTGTAGACCGTGGTGTGAAAATCGATTTCAATACGGTTAGAAGCCTTCAGATGATCAACGATTTTCTTGATATCCTGATCGCGGTCCTTGGACGCAACCAAAACCGCATCATCGGTTGACACCACCACCAGGTCCTCAACACCAAGCAGCGCAACCAGTTTACCATCGCTGCTGATAAAACAGTTTTTGCTGTCCTGAATGACGGTGTCACCGATCGTTACATTACCGGAGCCATCTGCTTCCTGTACGTCGGCAAGCGCCGAGAAACTGCCCACATCCGACCAGCCAAATTCGGCCGGAACAACGGCAGCCTGTGTCGTTTTTTCCATAATTGCATAATCGACTGAATCCGCAGGTACTTGCGAAAACACGGCCTCGTCCATGCGCAGAAAATTCAGGTCCTTCTCCACGCTTTCGAGAGCGCGCCGACACGCCGACAACATATCTGGCTGCAAGCGCTCAAACTCCGCAAGCAACGTGGAAGCCTTCATCAGAAACATACCGCTATTCCAGCTATAGCCGCCCGAATCCAGGTAGCCCTGAGCTGTTTCTGTATCGGGCTTCTCGCGGAAGCCTTCAATATGAAAAGCACCCCTGGTTCCCTCGAGCGGTTCCCCTGATGCTATGTACCCATAGCCTGTATCCGGCCGCGTCGGCGTCATGCCAAAACAGCATAGTCTTTCAGAGCTCGCCGCGTCTGCGGCCACGGCAACAGCTTTGTGAAAACCCGGCACATCCAGAATAACGTGGTCGGACGGCAGGAACAGAAGCAACTGGTCAGGGTCTGTTTCGGCAGCCTTTAACGCGGCTACAGCAAATGCGGGTGCAGTGTTTCGGCCAACTGGCTCCAGAACAAGAGCGTCAAGCTCGGCATCAGCCTTCACCGCCTGCTCGTTAACAATGAACCTGTGGTGTTCGTTTGCCACCACCATGGCTTTGTCAAACCCGTATGGCTCGGCAACACGTTCCAGGGTTTGCACAAACAGGCTTTTTTCACCCAGGATTGGCAGGAACTGCTTGGGGTATTTTGACCGCGAAAGCGGCCAGAGACGAGACCCCGCGCCGCCAGACAAAATAACAGGTTTTATGCGATGTTTCATGTAACTTCCCGTTCCGACCCCGACATGCACGCTTGAGGGCACCTTATCCTGCGTTTATTTCACGTCAACGATCAAATTGACAGAACTTCGTCGCTTTTGATCCACGGAATATCAACGGTGTCAAACGCGGGAACTTCTTGTTCCGTATCCGGCATCCGAAACTGAAGACCCGCGGAACGGGCCACAAGTACACGCAGCAAAAAATCTGTACCGGACGGAATCTCCAGAGCCACCGTTCCTGCGACATGTTTAAGGCTAATCGCTTCACTTTTCAGCCATTTCGAAAGAGCAATTGTTCCGGAGTACGGATTGAAAAGCACCGTATACTGGTAGCCGGACCCGGCGTCACACGCCGCGCAGTCGGAAGCAATGTTTTTTTCCCTGGCAAGCCCCGTTATGGTTCTGTCACAATCCTCAAGCAGCCTGTACGAGAGCAGAATATCCGGTGTACGTTCCAGAAAAGCGAACCTGGCAAGCACTTGCCGCCCTGTTTGCCGGTCTGCCCTAAGGCGTGCTTCCGCCAGATGATACTCGAGCGCGCGCCGGTCACGTGATACCAATGCGTCCTCCAGCGATAGCGATACAGGGGAAACAACGCGTCTCGGCCTCAAACTGCCCTCAATACCAATCCGCCGGTTCTTTACATGCCTGCAAAGAGTAACTTTCGCCCAAAAAGCCCCTTTGGGCACATCAAAGTACAGGGCTTGAATTTCAGGGTTGCCTATCGGGTCCGCAAAAAAACGCATCCGGTTACCACGGCACGCAGGCGCTACAGGTCGGCCCAAAAGGCCAAAAAACTCGACACTGACAGAGATTGCACCGCGTTCGACCTTGTGCCGGCCGGTTGTGACACGCAGCGAAACAGAAACTGGCTTTGAGATGCCTTTAACCATTGACAGAAGTGCAACGGGCCGACGTGGCACGATGGCCTTCCGGCGCCTGGCCGGGTCCAGCACAAGAATGCTGGATACCATTATGGCAAATCTGGAGAGCGGCCTGAAGCCTGCCTGCAGCAACTTCCTGGTCGGCATTTCTGCCAGAGCATCGATTCTTTCGGCATCAGACATGATTTACCAGCGCGTCCGCAAGGCGTCGAAAAAGGATCGTGATATCACCCGTGGCCGTTGCATTTCAGACCATTGAACCAGGTTTCTCTCGGTAGACGGGTTTTCCCTTGCTTCCAGTGCTCTGCCAATAGCAACCTTCAGGCTGCTACGATCACTGGGGTTAAAACCCACGATGCCTGTACCCGCGCCCGCCATGGCAGGGGCAAGAATATCAGGCACAACGCACGGGCGTCCAAACGTGGCAGCAGTTGCGGCAACACCTGAATTCAGCCCGATGCTATAAGGGCACACGACCACGTCCGTGGCTCTGAACAAGGTTTGTACGGTTTGATCATCCACATGCTTCTCGAACAGCGAGACAGACGGCATGTCGGCTATCAACCCGTATATTTCTTCCATATAGTCAGGGTCGCCCGCCTGCCCTGCGACAAGCACACGCAAGCGCATATCAAGAACGGCTTCCAGGTCGGCCAGTTCGGCTAAAAAATCCCTTGTTCCCTTCTGGGCGCCCAGAGACCCAAACAGCAACAACGTCTTTTCTTCAGGCATAATGCCAAGATCAAATCTCGCTTGTTCCGCAGAAATATAATCGCCGTAAACCCCAAAATAGGACGGGTGGGGCACCATAAAGCTTCTGGAAGCGTTCAACTCGTAATAACGACCACAAAGCTCAACGGTGGCAGGATTCATAATGTGTATAAAATCCGCGCGTTCACCAAGGCGCGCTCTCAGCTCGATTTCTGCATCCACAAAAGACGCGCTGTGAGACAGCAAATTGTGTACCGTCCAGATGATTTTGATCCCGGCTTCTTTTTGGCCATCGACAAGATTAATGAAATGATCGGCCGCCTTTGCGGCTTCACGGCTATTCCGGGCATGAGCGAAAACCCTGTGAACCCAGTGATAGTGAACGGCAAGAGGAGCATCCACCGGCGGAGCAACCACTTCCTCAAGGCTAGTCACAGGAAAACACGCGAAACCTTTTTCAAACGCTGCGGAATAAAGCATGTGTTGATAGGGGTTGCGGTGAACCGCTGGATAGTAAGCAAGCAAATGCGCCTGCTCGAGATCCACCCCTCTGGCAAAAAGCGACAGTTTTGCATCGACGCAGGCTTCCTCAAAACTGCGGTTAGCATCAGTAGCTGCGAGGTCCATAATTTGGCCCTGGCTCATAACTGTACCTCTTTAGCGACGATAGCACATGAAGGTGCTTTCCATTCCCAATGTCATTTAATATAAAGGCGCGATTGCTGATACCAGCGTTATTTTACCGGGGACCATGATGCAAATTGAAGAACTGCCGCTTTCAGGGGCTTTTGTGCTGACACCAAAACGTTTTGGTGATGAGCGCGGTTTCTTCTCCGAAACCTATAACCAGCGCGCCTTCGAGGCTGTTGCTCCTGGCACTGTCTTTGTACAGGACAATCATTCTCTGTCGGCTGAAGCAGGAGTGTTACGGGGCCTTCATTTTCAGCTGCCGCCGCATGCGCAGGGTAAATTGGTGCGCGTACCGAAAGGCCGCGTACTGGATGTTATCGTGGACCTGCGCTCAGGGTCACCTACATATGGCGAGCATGTAGGTGTCGAGTTGAGCGGGGAAAACTGGAAGCAGATGTGGGTACCGGCAGGCTTTGCTCACGCTTTCTGTACCCTGGAGCCAGCAACAGAGTTTTGCTACAAGGTCACGTCGCTTTACGCACCCGAAGCCGACAGCGGCATCGCCTTTGATGATCCAGATCTGGCAATTGAGTGGCCATTTCCAAAAGATCAGCTGATTCTGTCTGAAAAAGACACACAGCTGCAGTCGTTCCGGGATTTTCAGTCCCCATTCTCCTACCGAGAGGAAACACAATGAAAATCCTTGTTACAGGCGGCGCCGGCTTTATTGGCTCCGCGGTCTGCCGGTATCTCGTGCAAGATCTGGGTCATTCGGTAATCAACCTCGATAAACTGACGTACGCCGGAAACCTTGAAACACTGAAGGAAATCGACAACAGCCCGCTTTATCATTTCGAAAGAGCCGACATCTGTGACCGGGCTGCCCTTGACCAGATTTTCAGAACCTACCGGCCTGACGGCGTGATGCATCTGGCAGCAGAGAGCCACGTTGACCGCTCCATCACTGGGGCTGGTGAGTTTATTCAAACCAATATTGTTGGCACTTTCCAGATGCTGGAAGCGGCTCGGGCATATTGGCTCTCGCTCGATGGTGATGCCAAAGAAGCTTTTCGCTTCCTTCATGTTTCAACTGATGAAGTCTACGGCTCTCTTGGTGCCGAGGGGCTGTTTCACGAGACAACGGCCTACGATCCCAGCTCACCTTATTCTGCTTCCAAGGCATCAGCAGACCATCTGGCGAACGCCTGGGTGGAAACGTATGGTTTCCCGGTGGTGATCTCCAATTGCTCAAATAACTATGGCCCCTATCACCTGCCGGAAAAACTGATCCCGTTGATGATTTTGAATGCTCTGGATGGAGAAGCGCTCCCGGTTTACGGTGATGGCTCCAACGTGCGTGACTGGCTTTATGTTGATGACCATGCGCGAGCGCTGTTCACAATCATGACGACGGGACGCATCGGGGAAAAATACAATGTCGGCGGTCGAAACGAACGCACCAACCTGGAAGTAGTCGAACAAATCTGCGCCATCCTTGATGAGGTGCGCCCCAAGAACAGCCCCTATAGCAAACAGATCACCTATGTGACAGACCGACCCGGCCATGATGCCCGCTATGCGATAGATGCGACAAAGCTTGAAGATGGACTTGGCTGGAAAGCGCAGGAAAATTTCGACACTGGCATTCGCAAAACCATTGAATGGTATCTGGATAACGAATGGTGGTGGTCACCGCTGCGCAAGCACGCTGCAGAGCGCAAAGGTGTATTGAAGAAGTAACCAGCCATGATTTTTGTTGCCGGAAAAAACGGACAGGTCGCACGCGCACTTAGCGAGGCAGCAATGGCGCGCGGACTTGACGTCAAAACAATGGGACGCCCCGAACTTGACTTGCAGGACAAGGTGTCCATCGCGGCCGCAATTGAGAGCGAAAACCCGTCAGTTATTATAAATGCAGCCGCTTATACTGCCGTTGATAAAGCCGAGGAAGAAGAGGCGCTCGCCGCGCGCATCAATGCAAATGGTGCGGAAGCGCTTGCGGCTATCGCACATAAGCGCAACATCCCGTTTATTCATATTTCTACAGATTATGTGTTCGATGGTACGAAAACAGCTCCATATGTGGAGACCGACCCTGTAGGCCCTACCGGCGCCTATGGCCGGTCGAAGCTCAAAGGAGAACATGCGGTTATGGAAGCTAATCCTGACGCTATCATTTTGCGCACAGCTTGGGTTTACAGCCCATTTGGGGGAAATTTCCTGAAAACCATGTTGTCCCTGGCGGACAGGGACACTCTATCGGTAGTCGCAGACCAATTCGGCAACCCGACATACGCGCCTGACATCGCTGACGGCATTCTTGATATCCTTGAGAAACTGGATGACCAACTGCCCTCCCCGGAACAAGCCGGTGTTTTCCATATGGTCGGGACCGGTGACACCACCTGGCATGAGTTTGCGACTGCGATCTTCGAAGAAGGAGCCAGGTTAGGCTCGGCACTGCCCATCGTTCATGCAATCACCACAGCCGAGTATCCAACACCGGCAACCCGGCCGGTAAATTCAAAGCTGAATTGTGATAAACTTGCAGAGGTATTCGGTGTTTCGCTGCCCGAGTGGCGCGAAAGCACAGCGGCATGCGTCAAACGGCTTTCGGAAACGGACGAGCTGGTCTAATCTCAACGATTGATGGCCACTCGCAGGGTGGCAGGAAACCCAAATTAGGATCGCGTATGAAGGGTATAATTCTGGCAGGTGGATTGGGCACACGCCTGTATCCCATCACCAAATCAATCTCGAAACAACTGTTGCCAGTGTATGACAAGCCGATGATCTATTATCCGCTGACCACACTTATGCTGGCGGGCATTCGGGAAATTTTGATTATCAGCTCACCTCAGCACCTGCCCCTTTATCGTGACCTTCTGGGAGATGGATCGCAGTGGGGCATTGAACTTCAGTATGCTGAACAACCGGAACCCGGCGGACTGGCCCAGGCCTTTCTCATTGGCGAAGAATTTGTTGGGGGCGAACCGTCTGCGCTCGCCCTTGGTGACAATATTTATTACGCTGCGGGTTTCACCCAGTATCTAAAGCAAGCGGGCGCAGTTAAACAGGGTGCCTATGTTTTTGCCTACCCTGTCGGAGACCCCACCGCCTTCGGTGTGGTTGAAATGGACAAGAAGGGACGGGCGATTTCCATTGAAGAAAAACCCGAAAACCCAAAAAGCAATCTGGCCGTTACCGGCCTGTATTTTTATGACAAAGATGTCGTGGATATCGCGAGATCAATAGAACCTTCTGCCCGCGGGGAACTGGAAATCACCACAGTGAACCAGGTGTATCTGGACCGAGGCGATCTGAACGTGATCAAACTGCTGCGTGGAACAGCGTGGCTTGATACAGGCACGGTGGACAGCTTGCTGCAGGCCAGCCAGTTTGTTCAAACCGTTGAAGCGCGGCAAGCCGTGAAAATCGCCTGCCCGGAAGAGGTGGCATGGCGGTCAGGTTTCATAACAACCGATACCCTTGCAGAGATTGCTGCCAGTTATAAAAACAGTTACGGCGAATATCTGACTTCCATCCTGAAATATGGAGTGGACGGCGGTTAACGACCGCACCCAAACCCAACATGCTGAAAAGCCTGAGAAAAAAAAGCACACATTGCAGCGCTGAAGAAGTACGTTTTCTGTTGCTTTTGTGCTTTGGGCGCGAACCCCGAGACGAGGTGGAGGTTGGATTATATTCTGACCACAGCTTTTTCGCCTCTCTCAAACGCCTGCTGGCAAGGCCTGCTTTTGCCTCTTCGCTGTTTGCCCCATTGTCTCTTGGCCGTCACCCCATGCAAGTCAGGTTCTCAAATGATCAGGCGCGCTTGATTCAGCGCAACCTCAAGAAAACACTGGGCCTGAAAGTACCCGAAAATGCCTGTTATGCATGGCCACAGGCTCTCGCAACCTCGCTTGAAGCCACGCGAATGCAAAAGGCGTTTCTATGGACATACAATCATGAACGCCTTGCTTACCTGCAAGAAAAACTGGCCATTGAGCTACCACAGATAAAAGGAGCCGGGTATCACGACGGTGTTGATCTTATCCATGGTTACGCAGCGCGAAGCGATAGCGATACTCCTTTAACACTCGAGTTTTTCATGGGCGGCAAAATGGTCGGAACCACTGTTGCTGACAAACCCAGCCCGGAGCAAAGTGCCCAGTTCCAGTTGCCGGACAACGTTGCTTTCCAGCATATGCTTGATCTCGGCGAAGTTGACCGTACTGCAGACGCCATCTTGCTGATTTTCGACCAAGAGACCGGAGTAATGATTTGCCCGCCAAGGGACATGATCCTTGATGCACGGGTATCCAACGGCCTGCTCGCACAAACCATGACGGAGCTCGCCGCTCTACGGTCTGCCGTACATAAGGGCGACAGCAAGACCGTAAAAAAGGCTATTACCGCCCTTGAGAGACAGCTTCCACGCCTTCAGCGTTTTGCCGACATCCCGCTGGAAGACTACCCCTTATACAAAACCATGTATCAGCCCGCCCCGGACGCCATCGAAACCGGCGCCGGCCCCAAAATCGCCATTGTGGTGGCTGGTCAGATCAGCCCTGTGCTGCACCACAGCCTGCAAGCCCAGACCTATACGGATTTTGAGGTGGTGGACGGGATGCAGCGCGCTTACCTCACGAGATATGACATTGTCATTCCCCTTCAAGGTAACGAAGAACTTCACGGGCAGGCCTTTCAGTGTTTTGCCAGTGCTGCTCTTGGTGCACCTAACGCCAAAGTAATGATGGCTGGGTCTGATGAAGTTTCCGCGACAGGGATCTATTCCAACCCCGTGTTCCGGGCTGATTTTGATCCGTTGTTGCTGGAGCAGATACCGGGTTATGCGTCGGCCTTTGCGGTAAGAACAAACGCGATCGACAATAGTGAAAGCCTTCATTCAACCGGCGAGTTTCTAGGGCAGCTTTATCGGGAATATGGCGAAACCGGGTTTGTGTATCTGGATGATATTCTTGTTTCGGTTCCGGAACAAAAAAACAGCGAGCCAGCGAGGCTGACCCTGCCCGCGCCGCAAGACAGCCAGAAGCTTGCGATCATCATTCCCACCCGGGACCGGCTTGACCTGCTGAAGCCCTGTGTGGAAAGCCTGAAAAAAACGATTGCCAGACCCGAAAGCACTGAAATCATCATCGTCGACAATGGCAGCAGCGACCCCGATACACTGGCATGGCTGAGATGCACCGTGCAAACCGGTTCACACGACGCACCCTGTATCCGGGTGTTGCAGTACGCCGAGGCTTTCAACTGGGCGGCAATCAACAATTATGCCGTGGAAAACTGCGACGCCGATCTGCTTCTGTTTCTCAACAATGATACGCTCGCAATCGATAAACGTTGGGACGAAACGCTTCGCAGCACGCTTGCGATGCAGGATGTTGGCGCAGTGGGTGCACGGCTACTGTTTGAGGACAACAGCCTGCAGCACGGCGGTATCATTATTGGCCCAACGGGAGATATCCGGCATGAAGGCTTCCATCAGCCCAAAGACGCCACGACCTGTCAGCACCGGCTGCAGGTAACCCGGCGCTGTGAAGCGGTGACGGGAGCATTCCTTGCATGCGACCGCACTGATTTTGATCTGGTTGGCGGCTTTGATGGCAGTGACTTCGCCGTTACCTACAATGACATCGATTTTTGTCTTTCACTGTCTGCGCACAATAGATCAGTGATATACACACCCCTTATCACTTTCTATCATCTGGAGTCTCGCAGTCGCGGTTATGATGTAGCAGACATGAAAAAACAAAGACGCAAGCAAGTGGAGAGGGCCAGATTTCTAGAAAAATGGCCCTCGGTAGCTAAAGGAGACAGGTGGTTTCCGCATCAGTTACGATACGGCGACTATGGTAGTCGCATTCTGATTAAAAGCCCCGCAGGCGAGCCGGGCGTACAATGAGTCAACAATCAAGTGGACATGCGGAAACAGGCCCTATAAACCCAAGCGGAAACAAATACGCTCACGTATGATACCCGCAATATTTATCTGAAACCACGAATATTCATGAAGATCAAGTCAATCATTCCAGCAAACGGCAGGCCGAAACGGCATCGGGATATCGAGCAGCATATGCGCGAAATCTTTCAGCCAGACTGGTATGTGAAACGCTACCCGGCAGTCGCACAATCGAAACTCACCCCTTTTGACCACTATTTGAAATATGGTGATGTAAAAGGCCTTTGGCCAAGTTTCTACTTCGACCCCGACTATTACCGTGACAGAGCGCCGGGTGCGCGGAAAGAAAACGTCAATGCGTTGGAACATTACGTCAGCAAGGGTTGGCGCAAAGGCAAAAACCCCTCGCGTAATTTTTCGCAGAAACTGTATTTCCAGGAATACCCTGAAGTGCGGGAACTGGATGTTGAACCCCTCAGGTATCATTTGCAGATTGGCCAACCACGCGGCAAGCTGGCATTTTCCACACGGCTGGAAAGACCGGATGAAGCATCTCTGGTTCAGGCTATGCGAACCATTCATGCATCAAAGCTTTTTGACGAAGAATGGTACCGAAAATACTACGCTGATCTTTGGTTTTCAGACACCGACCCACTGTATCACTATGTGAAAACCGGTTGGAAACAAAACCGTTGCCCCAACATCATTTTTGACCCCGCATGGTACCGAAAGACATATGCTGCAGAAACAGGTACCGGAAACCCGCTTCTATTCTATATCGAACGCGGCTTCCAGTTGGGGCATAATCCTTCAGCGAGCTTCTGCAACCAGACATATATGCAGGAGAATAAAGATACGGCCCCGTCAGATGCGGAACCGTTGGCGCACTATCTGACCATTGGCATGAAAAGCGGTTTCGCTCTTCCTAGCCCGGGCTCGAAAGTTGAAATACTCAGGAAAAAAGGCGCAGAAATCCCGCTACCCAAAACCCTGAGAAACGCAGCGAAACACAAAGCTGTTGACCTTGCCCCCGTCCGTGATGGTTTTGACCCGGAAAAAATGGTTATCCACTGGGTGATCCCGTCTTTTTCACCCGGGGCCGGTGGCCACATGACGATTTTTCGCATGGTGCATTTTCTGGAACTGGCAGGACACCAACAAACAATCTGGATCAATGACCCCAAGCCCGGCGACACGCCGGACAAAATGTACCAGATGCTCGAAAATCATTTTCAGCATTTTACAGGAGACATTAAGTTCGTTGACGAAACGCTGGCGAAAGCCGAAGGCGACGCCATCATCGCAACAGACTGCTGGACAGTATATCCGGTCCTCAGTTGCTCACGTTTCCAGCGGCGTTTCTACTTTGTCCAGGACTTTGAGCCAAGTTTTCACCCCATGGGTGCAAGCTATCTTCTGGCGGAGCAGACATACCGGGAAGATCTGGACTGTTTGTGTGCAAGTCCGTGGCTTTCGCAGTTGATGACAGAAAAATATGATCGCTGGGCCAGGCATTTCTGGTTGGCGGCCGACACAACCCTGTATCATCCACCCGAAAAGCGACCCGAACATGCAGTGCCGCGGATTGCCGTTTATGCGCGCCATTTCACTGATCGCCGCGCCGTGGAATTGGCATTTCTCGCGCTGGAAGATCTGGCAAACCGCGGTTATGAGTTTGTCGCAGACTTTTTTGGGGCTGCCTTGCCCTTCACGCATGCCTCGTTCCCGTTCGTTGATCATGGTGTTGCATCGCAGGAAGAACTGGCTGGAATTTTTCAGGGCGCAACACTGGGGCTGGTTTTTTCTGCCACCAACTATTCCCTTGTGCCTCAGGAAATGATGGCCTGCGGCTTGCCGATTGTGGAACTGGATGTTGAAAGTACACGGGCAATCTTCCCGGCCAACGTCATCACCATGGCTAAACCGCTTCCTTCAACAATCGCAGACGGTTTGGCCAAAATGATTGATGACCCTGCCGAACGCAAACGGCAGGCACATGACGCCCTTGAATGGGTAAGACAGTTTTCCTGGCAGGATTCTGCCGCACTGGTAGAGACCGCGATCCAGAACAGGCTCCGTGACTTCGCCGCACCGGAAAGCGCACAAAGAGCTCACGAAGCCCCGCCAAAAGCATCCGTAATCATCCCCACGCTGAATGCCGGTGCCGTATTTGAAAGGGTTCTGAAAGCGGTTGTCGCGCAAAAGGCACCCTGGCCTTACGAAATTCTGGTACTCGATAGTGGCTCGACTGACCAGACGCTGGAGATCGTCAAAAAATACCCGTCAGTCAAGCTGCACCAGATCGACAAAGCAGATTTCAACCACGGCGCAACACGCAACCTGGGTGTTGAACTGACAGAAGGCGAGTTCGTAGCGTTCATAACCCATGATGCCATGCCTTATAATACCAGTTGGCTCTATAATATCGTGACATCCATCGAGAAATACCCGAATGCTGCTGGTGCATTTGGCAAACACCTCGCATGGCCGGATGCGTCTTCTTTTACCAAGCGGGACCTGAAACTGCATTTCGATATGTTCTCAAGGCTGCCTATCGCAGTTGATAAGAAAACTGACGCCGAGAGTTGGGACAGGCAAGACCAGCAATGGCTTCAGACGCTGCATTTTTACAGCGATAACAACAGTTGCTTCCGGCGTAGCGTCTGGAAGGACATTCCCTATCGGACAACCGCTTTTGGTGAAGACCAGCTTTGGGCATGGGACATTATCAATGCCGGATATCAGAAGGTCTACGCACCACAGGCTGTTGTGTATCACTCTCACGATTATGACGCTGCTGAAACGTTCGAACGCTGCGAAACGGAAAGTGCGTTCTTCAAACATTTCTTCAACTACACGCTGATGAAAGATGAAGAGACACTTGCCATAACAGTAAAAGACGTCAACGAACACGACACCAAATGGGCGCATCGGCACGGCGTGAGCCCCGAAGAAACGGACGAACGAAAAAAGCTGAACGAGGCGCGTTTCAAAGGGTACCTTGCTGGCTCAACCAAAGAGACCAGGGGCCAGTTTTAAGCGGCAAGACCTGGCATTGCCCGACTACTGACCGGTATGTCCCAAACGCCTGGATGCAACAGCAGCGATTGCATCAACATCAAACGGCTCCTCCAGAAAGTCAAAAAGCGGTTTAAACGCCATTGGATCAGACCGGGTTTCTTCATGACGCAGTAACACACCCCGGTCAGGGTACTTTTCAAGATACTCACTGTACATGGCATCAGCATCCCGGATAATTTCCTCGACACGCTCGGGGCGCTGGTTTTTCCACCAACCGGACCTCACAAGTTCGCGCCAGCCTCTTGTATTGAAAACGAACTTGCATGAGGCAAAATACTGATGAATAAAATTGAGAAAATCCTCAAAATGCTCTGCGCCAACACTGTGGAAACGGATTTCCTTAAACCCTGCGACGCGCGTGCCGACAGGCGGCTGGATGATTTCTTCGGTGAACACCTGCGTCAGTTTCTCGGCGTAACGGTCAGGGTCAATCTTGTCGGCTCCGAACCAGGGATAAGACGAAGCATGGTCGTTCCTGCCATGTTCGAACCTGGCAACTTTCGCCATACTCACAGATTTATATAGACCAAACAAGCAGTTAGAATTCTCGCCCGAGATGTGGTACCCTGGTATCGACTGTAAAATCGTTTGCAACACCGTCGAACCGGAGCGACCGTATGTGACGACAAATACGAACTTCATATTTTTACTGTCACTCACTCTACTGCTCCTCAAGGTCCTGTATGTAGGCTAGTTAGTCCTGGTCACTTTTCACACCAAGGCTATTGTCAGTGCTTGCAATGCGCACAATTTTCTCCGACGGAAAGCCTTCCGCGATCAGGCTGGCAAGTTTGGCAGGATTTTCTGTAATTACACGGCCAATGGCGTGTTCGTAAGCCAGTAATTTTGTCTTCGAAGCCTGCAGTATCTCCGGTGCTCCGAAGAGATCTTCATCAAAGAAAACAGCCGTTTTACTACCGTGACGCCGGAGATCACCGAACGCTTCAACCATCGAAGAGCCACCCATTGCAAACACATTGGCGCACGTTCGTGCCAATACAGAAACCTCGCTCAGTTGATCATGCGTCAGATGCTTACTGAACCGTTTGCCCAGATACTGCGGCGCATCAAGGTGATTCTCGATGAGACAAAGCGGAATGATATCATCGAACTGCTCTTGCAGATGCTCGTAACAGGATGAAGGCATTGTTTCCCCAGGTCCGTGCTCGAGCAACAACGCCAGTTCAATATCGGGTCTGGTAATAATTTCGATGACTTTTTTGATCCGGTCGAGGCCGCCCTGCGTCGTCGCAACGGACGAAGGTATGGCAAGCAACGTTCGCGGCACATCACGGCACGCAGGAAAGGGCTGCATGCCGGGGTTTGCACACAGTTCGGGTATCAGCAATTCCCGTATCGACGCGCTATGCGGTCCCGAAAATTTACGTGAGGTATGCCGCCGATATTGTGGAATTGGCATCAAGGTACCGGCAAGCTGCTCAAATGCCTGTTCAAGGCCTACGCCGCCATCTGCCTCGAGTCTGTTGTCAAAATCGTCTTCAGCAAGCCCGATGTACGCATCCGACCAGTAAGGCGATCGTTCCATTTTTTGGGGCGGCTCATCGGAATGTGACCGTTGCCAAAGAATATCCGTGCTAACACAAAACATATCGGCATAACCGTGCTCATCTTCGCTGCCATATGGCAAAGGTTCAAACGAGGGGTGCGGGCCCGGTTTCAAACTGACAAATTTTTTCTTGTTATCCTGTGATCTTATCTGCCAGAAAAACCAGCGCAGATAAGACCTTTTTGTACGCAGCAATTGCCAGACAGCATCAGTCGCAACGATGATGTGAGTCGGGAAAAAATGTTCGAAATAGTTGTAAGCCCACCTCTGAAAGAGATGGCGGAAGTCTTCCAATGAGACTTCTTTCACCTGCCCAAGCGGGTCGCTCATTAGTAGAACAGTAGCGTGTTCTGGCCGATAAAAGGCGAAGGCAGGTGCTTCTTCATGTTCCCAGGCAAGAATAGTGGATGGCCGGTAGAGTGACTTGTGCTTGGCCCGAATGGTGGCCAGAAGTGTATCAGCCATCCTCTGCGATTCCGCCAGCATGCTTTCCGGGCGGACACGGTAAAGAAAACCCGTGTGTTCTGCCCTGACGCCGTGAAAACCGGCCTCTAGCGCGGACAACCAAAAGTCCCAATCCTCGAAACCGGATGTCATGGTTTCGTCAAACCAGACCCCCCGGCGCACCACGTCGGCACGCACCATGGATCCTGCTTCTGAAATATTGCTGACCAGATGTTTGAGACGACTGTATTCAGCTGCCGTCTCGCGTGTTTCCATGCCGTTTTCAGCTGATGTCAGGCCGAAAAAAGTAATATCGGGGTAAGCCCAACCGACTTTCGGGTCATCTCCAAGCGCCATGCGAAAGGCTTGCAAACTATAAGGTGACAGCCGGTTATCGGCGTCCAGAAAGTAGAAAGCATCAATATCGGGATCAAGCTCCAGCAAAAAGCGGATGCCGGTATTGCGGGCGCCGGGCAAGCGCGTGTTCTCTTGCCGAAGATAAAACAGGGTGTCCGGATAGGCAGCCAACAAATGCGAAGCTGCATCGCCCGTTTCCTGAAAATGGCACCCATCATCTACAACAACAACCTTCACCGGTTGGTCGATCTCTTGCTCGCAAGCACTGATGATCGCCTCGGGCAGGAATTTGGGATGTCCAAACGCCGGGATAACAACCCCAATCGCCTTTTTCGGCCCGGATGTCATGCGAGTTTCCTTGCAGCCTCTTCCCCGTCGGCACCCGTGTTTTCAGATCTGCTCTTTGTACCGTCAGACAGACGCGCCGTCTCTATCGCCAGAGAGTACCAGCGGCACCAGCCAAATTGCCGGCTACCATCGGCTGGGACCGCCAAAAAGAAAGGAAGGTCTCCCTGTTTGCTCCAGGCAGGCAGATCAAGTGCAATGCGCCGCTTTTTCATGGCCGAGACCGTTACTGAAGACCACGCAACTGCGTCCGTCTGACCAACATACTGTTGGTCCTGCACCTGTCGCCCGACGTCTTCAATCAGTTCTTGCGGGCTGGCAGCGTCTTTCGACACCAGGCCAATAATATAGGAGAAACGCTGTGCATTCGCATGAGCAGTCCCTACCTCACACGCCAGTCGCCTAGAATACTCCGGTAAACCGCCATCCAGAATGGCCGCACACACGGTTTCTTCCAGCGGATTTGTCTGCATCGCACCAACATCATCCAACATCTGAATAGGCAGAAAACCAAGGTTTGCTCTCAACTGGTCATGCGCATATCGACCGCGATAGAAAACAATGCGTTCAGCAATATCTGTGAATGAGTGAACACGAACAGCACGCGAAGTATGCGGCTTCGTCGGTGTCAACGACATCGAAGTTGTTTTTTCCTCTGGCAATTGGTAGCCGAAGCGAAGTTCACGCCAACGGCACCACCCAAAGCTTTGATCGTCTTCAAATAGAGGTACGGCGGCCAGCACGATGTCATGCATGTTCGTCAATGGTGCGTTGAAGTTAAGACGTAACCTGGTGCTTACCATCGCGACAAGCGGTGCAGCACACCAGCTTATTCCATCCTGGCTTCCAGCCATACTTGGACTGTTCGACTTTCCAATCCGGGCAATCAGCTTATGGACATCAGCCTCCCCGACTATCCCGGGGTCAAATGCAGCCAATACTGCAATACAAGGTGCAGCTTTTTCATGTTCCAGCCCGACAAACGCCTCAACTTCCCGGGCAAAAGGAGCGACACAGCGTGCTGCATGAAATGCTGCAACGTCATCGGCAAGAGGGTGGGTTTGCAGCCAGCCTTCCTGCGTGTCCACCTTTAGAACAGGCCAACCTCTTTTATTATTACCTTCTATCTCGAGAGCGTGTCCTCCCAGAAAGCCACCTTTTCCAAACAGGTCGCTGGCCATAATCGGCGTGTGGGCCAGGATGTCGACCGTGACGTCGTCTGCCGTGGGCGTGAGTTCGGGCGTCCTGTACCCTGTCTCGATGCGCATCGCCAATGATTGGCTTTTTTCGTCGCCGAAACGATCAGCGATTTCATCCGCCCTGGAAAACTGCGGCCCGGCGCCTAGTGAACTGTCAACCGGCTGCCACAGTACACACAGCTCTGCACCACCACTTATCTGGCTAACCGGCTCCTGCAGCGAGAAGTGGTGCCAGCCTTCAACAAAGTCTTCGAAGGCAACCGTGAAACTGGCCACGACTTTTTTATTGATAACGCCGCGAATGGCAACCACAAGATTGCCCGCGCCGGCTGTCACTGACGCTACATGGAGCTCCAGAGCGACGACGCCGGCGATATCCACAGGCAATGACTGGCAATAACCAGAACCGCCATCCGCATCGCCGGGACCAACGCTGGCTGTTCCCGGGGGCAGATCGAACACAACCATCTGTGTGTCCAGTCCGGTGTTGCGCATCATGCGCTCTGATTTATCAAGTGCGAGACTCAGCTTCTGAAAACCGGTACGCAATGCCGAAAGCTGTTTCTGCATACGGGACAGGCTTTGGCGGTCCCTGCCAACCCTTTGCCCAAGCAGGTCATTGAGGAAGCGAAGCACCGTTTGTTTCCGGCTGAAACCACTAACAATCAAGCTACGCGGCAGTGTATGAGGGTTGTGACGCGCCGCATGCTGCTGGAATGCATCGACCAATGAGCGATTGGCGCGCCTGGCAACAACTCCCAAAACCCCGCCGGGCAGACCTATGAAAGAAACCGTTCTGGTTTTACCTGAAATTTTCTCGTCGGGTAAAGAGACAACACCATTACCATGCAACAGGAACACCGAAATGCTCGCGGGTACCAGACCACCAACCAAACGTTTGAGGCTGGCATCAACTATCAAGCTGTCGCAGGCAGTATAAATACTTTCAAACGCGGCGCGTGTTATAGCCAATTCACTCAACTGAAGCCCCTAAAATCGGTTTGTATAAACAGATTTACCCCTTAAAGGCCCGAAACGCAAAACGTGTGAAAGGTTCCGATATGATCTGAAGGAATGTTTTGGATTCCGTCTGGATAAATACGTCTGCTAGGTTTCCCGGCAATAGTTGCTCGGGGCTGGCATCGGGCTCCACCTGAACGTTGACAGTATAGGAACCAATTGGATCCTCTTCGGTCGTTATTGTGTCAGCTGAAACATAGATGAGTTTACCCGGAACCGGTGCTTGCTGGTTCTTGCGATCTGACGGGAACACAACCATTACATCCTGACCAACGAAAACCTCGTCCCGATCGGTCGGCTGAAGATTCGCTTCAATCGTCAGCGCGTCATTCTCCGGAAACAAAATCATGATGGTATCACCCGGACCAACAACCTCGCCGATAGTGCGTTTTGCGATCCTGAACACGGTGCCGTCAACAGGAGCACGAACCACCATACGCTCCAGCATGTCTGACAAGCGGATAACGTTGGCGCTCGCCTCGTTAAACTGCTTCTGCGTGTCGAGCAGCTTGGCATTCGCTTTCGCGAGGAAGTCTGACCGATTCTGGCGCTTCTCGGTCTCCATATTGACAATCTCGTTGCGCGCTTTCTCTATTTCCAACCTGATGTTGGCAATTCGAGCAATAAGGTCAACCACTTGACGCTCTGTGGCAAAAACACGAGTACGAGAAATATGCCCCTGCTCAAGCAAGACTTTAAAGTCAGTCAATTCAAGTTCATAGAGTTCAAGCTGGCGTTCCATCGCAACTATGACTTCTTCATTGCCTGTGATATCGCCTTTTCTGCCGAGGATCTGGTTGTCGAGTTTCGAGCGGCTGCTCTGACGGAACTGAAGACCAAAATGAAATTCGTCATACTGGCTTTGCATCGCTTCCCTCACACGTTCGCTATCCGCGACCGCCGGATCGATGTCTGATGGAAACTCAACAGATGTCTGCTCACTAACCTCTGCTCTCAACCGCGCGAGTTCAATGCGTGCCAGCGCTTTTTGCAGGCGGTTCGCCTCTAGTTCAGCGTCCGCATTAATCGTTTCAAGCTCAACAAGAACATCACCCTTATCGACAGTGTCGCCTTCTCGCACAGCAAGAGTTTTCAAAATGCCACCTTCAAGGTGTTGAACGAGGCGATTTTGACCGGCGGCAATAACCTTGCCACTGGCAATCACAGCACCACCAAGCGGCGCAACAGCAGCCCAGACACCACCAAAGCCAAAAAGAGCAATAAGGACGATCATCGCCGTCTTCAGGATTGGCCGCGTATCAGTTGTGACATCGCCTGACCAGGATTGCAGGGCTTCGCGGTCAAATCGTGCGGTTATCCCCGTGTTGCCTGTTTTAGCAACTTCTTTGGAAGGTTCGGTCATTGCTCACCCTTTTTAGGTGCCTGTTTGGCAGCTGCGGTGGTTGGTTTCGGCTTGTTTTTTTTGGTTTCCTTGAGGATTGCCGGAGTCCCCGGGCTGTCGGGCTGGCCTGATATCTCCACTTTCATATTGCCACCGTTTGCTTTGTTTGCGCGCGCGCCAGCACCTTTGGCCGAAACGGCCTGCTTCGGCTTTGGCTGTGGCTTTTCGGAAGTACCATTCGCCTTTCGGGCCGGACCACCGACCATGCGGCCCTGAACAACTTCATCGCGGTCGTCATATTGTTTCACAACGCCAGCTTCAAGAACCATTACCTTGTCAGTATATTTCAACGCACTGGGGCGCTGTGTAACCATGATCACTGTAATGCCCATCTTCTTTGCGGTACCGAGCGCCTTGTGGAAGATGGCTTCGCCCTGTGTATCCAGAGACGCATTGGGTTCGTCCAGTATAAGAACAGCTGGCTGGCCGTAAAAAGCCCGGGCAAGCGCAATAAGCTGGGACTGGCCACCCGACGGGCGATAACCCTGACTTGAAATCACCGTGTCATAGCCATTAGGCAGGGTGAGTATCATGTCATGAACACCTGCTCGCTGCGCGGCCTCTACGGCAAGTTCAGGTGGGTCTTCTTTCCGCAACCGCGCAATGTTTTCCCGGATTGTGCCGTCAAAAAAAGTAACCTGCTGCGGCATGTAACCAACGTAAAGGCCACGGGCGGTTGGGTCCCAGGCTTTTATGTCCTGCCCGTCCAGAGCGATACGCCCGGCGCTGACTTCAATACTTCCTGCGAGCAACCGGGCAAATGTTGACTTGCCGGCACCCGAAGGACCGATGATCGCAATACTCTGACCCGCCTGAATAACGCCTGATATGCCTCTGATGATCGGGGCGGCACCGGGGGCCGGAACATAGCCGATGCGCTCGATGGCAATTTCGCCCTTTGGACGCGGTAACGGTGTCTTGTCATCGGGTAACGCCAGATCTGAGAGGCGCTTGATCAGGCGTTTGTATGTCGAATAGCCCTGCTTGAGGTTCCGCCAATTGCCAACGATCTGCTCGATAGGCGCGAGCGCCCTGCCGCCAATGATCGATGCGGCAAAGATAACGCCTGCTGTTGCCTGGTCAGCCAGAACAAGCAACGCACCGGTACCGATCACAGCAACCTGCAGCATCTGGCGCGCCGCTTTGGAAGTTGATGAAAAGCCAGTCATTTTGAGGAATGTGCTCACATGGTGAGTTAACGCCTCACCGTGTTTTTTACCCCATTCACCAACAACCGCGTTATACATGCCCTGCGACCTGACCAGTTCCTGACTACGCACAAACATCTCAAGGTTTTGATGGGCCTGTATATTGGCCTCCGTGAACGCTTCCGCAGACGGGGCGACTTTGCGGTCGGCGATCAACGCAATACCGACAAGAATACCACCGCCAATAAGAACTACCAACCCAAGTATCGGGTGTATCAGAAACAGAATAATCAAATAGACCGGAATCACAGGCACATCAAAAAGGGCAGCGAACCCGCCACTTGAAATCACCTGCCGAAGTGCGCTCAGGTCCCGTACGGTCTGGGTACGAGTGTCATTTTGTCGGGCCAGTTCTGCAGCCAACACCAGTCCGGCTGTCTGAGCCTCCATCCTGGCGGCGTTTTTCCCGAGAAGATGCATGCGAACGCTGTCAAAGAAACCAAATGCAATGAGAAAAATGACGGCGAATAACGCCAGGGCGACAAGTGTCTCAAAACTGCGGGAAGAAAGGACCTTGTCGTACACCAGTGACAAAAACACCGGCATGGCCAACATACAGATACTGGCCAGGAAGGAATAAAGCGCAACCGGTTTCAAACCGGCTTTGAATTCGGCTTCATGTTTCTTGAATTGTTCCAAGAGTGACACGTTTCACATACTCCTGTGTGGCGAACTCCAAACCCAACTATCCCGACAGTGATCGCCAATCAAACACATATCGCCGCAGGTATATGCTTGTTTTGGCTTGGTTCTATCGCCACCCACTGTTGATCGCGCGTCTGCAAAAGCAAAAAGAGTATCGCATGCCGCGCAGGGCTTTTTATCAGCAATCAATGCCGCCTGCCAGACAAAAAGAAAGGAGGCCCAAAGGCCTCCTTCCGGAAAGTTCTTAAAGCGTCAGACTTAGACGAGAACGTCACCGTCGTCGATTGATGCCTGAAGGTCATCAAGGTCGAAGTTCTCAAGAGTGAGCGAGTAATCACCGAGAGTGATAACCAGATCATCACCATCTTCAGCTGCAGCAGCCAGGATACCGTCTGTAGTCAACGCAGCTGACATTTCAGAGAAATCAAGGATGTCGCCGTTAGCGAAGTCAGTGATTGTGTCATCACCGAAGCCATCAACGAAACCGAAGGTGTCGTCACCAGCGCCGCCAGTCATCTGATCGTCACCAGCACCACCCCAGATGGTGTCATTGCCGGTACCACCGTCAACCGTGTCATCACCAGCACCACCGAAGAGGTTGTCACGGTCATCACCGCCATCGACGTTATCGTCACCCTTACCAGCGAAGATCAGGTCATCACCGTCACCACCAGCAAGACTGTCTGCACCGTCGTCGGCACCACCGAAGATCACGTCGTCTTCAGCGCCAGCGTCAATGGTATCATCGCCAGCACCGCCACCGATTGTATCGCGACCAGAGCTAAGACCTTCGTTGACGTTATCATCACCAGTACCAGCCCAGATAATATCGTCGTCGTCACCGCCGTCGATTGAATCATCGCCAGAACCACCGAAAATGAGGTCATCGTCGTCACCGCCGTCAATGGTGTCGTCACCAGCACCACCACCGATTGTATCATCACCAGCATCACCACTTACACTGTCATCGCCAGTGTCTGTAGAGCCGGCGAAGATGCGGTCATCACCGCCACCGCCGTTGATGGTGTCGTCACCGTCGTCACCACGCAGGAAGTCATCATCGTCGTCACCGTCGATGCTGTCATTTCCGTCGCCACCGAAGATAGTATCGCGGCTGTTACCGCCATCGACTGTATCATCATCGTCAGTACCCACGAACGCAGTGTCAAGACCGGTATCAGAGATGAAGAAGTCGTTGTCTGCTTCGTTAGTAACAGTAACAGTCTGCGATACTTCGTTTGTACCATCTGACAAAGTGATCTCGAAAGAGCGAGAGCTGTCTTCGCGGTCATTACCGGCAGCAACAGGTGGTGTTACTGTGAAGGTTGCACCACCAGCAGCGATAGTCAGGATGTAATCGTCATCCAGAGTAACCGTTACAGCATTAGTAGTGTCGATCGCTGTACCGTTAACTTCTGTGATTTCGAAGCCTGTCGCAGCAGCAACGCTAACAGTAGCAGCAGCTGAAACAACCGCGCGAAGTGCAGTTGCATCTTCGTCAAGTGTTGCAGCAAGAGCTTCCGCAGCATCGTCAACAAGACCGGCTGCTTCACCGATTTCATCAATCTCGTCGTCATCAAGAGTTACAGCGTCGAGAAGAGCAAGAGCAACACCGGAAGCGGCATCAGCGTCAGCTTCAGCGGCGATAGCAACCAGTGCAGTGTTTTGCGCCTGAATAACAGCATCTGCACGCTCAAGTTCGTACAAAGCAGCCATTGCAGCATCGTCAACATCTTCACCAGAAGCACCGTCAACCGCAGCAGCAGCCTCAGCAGCATCAGCAGCAGCGTCAGAACCGGCAGCAACCTCAGTAGTGATGGCAACCTGGTCATCCACTTCGTCGCTATCAGCGAACGGCTGACCAACCACACCAACAGGAACAGCAGCGATCAAGTCAGCGATTGTTGTCGCGTCATCTGTATTCGCCACAACAGCAGCCAGCGCCTCAGCAACATCATCAGCAGCTGTGCCATCGAAGTCAGCAGCAAGAGCAACTACCGCCGCAACAACCGTTGTACCGTCGTCAGGTGAACCAGCGTCGTCAGCAGCTTCCTGTGCTTCGGCAAGAAGGTCCTGCAGAGCTTCAAGAACTGTCAGATCATCAGCATCGTCGTCTGCAACCGCACGCGCCGCAGCTGCAACCTGTGCCGCTGTTGCCGTACCGGTATTTGCCGCATTAGTCGCTGTAACAACGTCACCAGCACCAACAACCTGGTTGGCAGCGTCTGCTACTTCGTCAGCTGTAAAGTCTGCAACCGCAGCCTGAACCTGTGCGTAAGTTGCTGTACCAGAAAGCGTACCGATAACAGAACCAACAGCAGCGCGAACATTGTCGAGCGTGTCAGTCGGGTTCAACACTGTACCAAGATCGAATGAAGCCTGAGCTGCATCATGGATCGCAATTTCAGCTTCTTCAGCCGCCAGAGCGCCCTGTGCATCAGAGGACAGTTCGTCAAGAGTATCAGCGATATCCTGAAGATCAGTAACGTCTGCAAGCAGGTTACCTTCTGCAGCAACATCAACAACCGGATCAGCAACACCAGTTAGGGCATAGTTGATACCAGTTGCAGCATCGTCAGCGTCTGATTGAGCTTCGATTTCTGCAGCAACACGTGCTTCAGCAGCAACAGCCGCAGTCACATCGTCGTCATCAGCAACAGTGATCTCGACAAGACCAACACCACCAAAAGCAGTTGCACCAGTTGCAGCAGCATCATTGGTTGTTACTGTAAGGTCAGACGTGAAATACTCGTCCTGCTCAGCAGTTGTATCGATTGTAACGTTGTTGAATTCGAAAACCTCAACGCCTGTAACGTCCAGAGTAACGTCAGCAGGAGCAACACCGCCTTCAGCAAAACCTGTACGGACGATATCAACGTCAGCAAGCGAACCGTCGCCTGTGTCGTTTTCGGCAACCACAGTGAACGTGTCACGGCCGATTACGAAGTCGCTGTTGTCAACCAGTGTATCTGTGTCATCGCCACCGTCAATTACGTCAGTAACAGCAGCTTCTTCTTCTTCGCTGCCTGAAGTATCGATCGTGTCGTCGCCGTCGCCAGCATCAACAGTGTCGTCACCAGCACCAGTCTGGATCATGTCATCGCCGTCGCCGGAACTGATGCTATCGTCGCCAGAACCACCATCAATGGTGTCGTCGCCAGCACCGGAAGCAATGCTATCATTGCCGGTACCGCCATCTATCTCGTCATTACCGCCCTGGGTTGCGTCCAGAGTATCGTCGCCAGCACCGAGACTAATCTCGTCGTCTGAGACAGTACCGTCCAGATCATCTCCAAAACTTGTTCCAATAATTGTTGCCATAGTGAAATCCTCCTGAAAAGCAACCAGTATCATAGTAGTGAGGCACGAACGATTCGAACTCTAAGCCCCCTTGGTCTCCTCTCTACAGAGAGAACACCATTTATGTCAATCGCATAATTATTACCCGGACCAATTAAGTCAAGGCAATACAGCCACATAACCTGACCGTTACACGTCGGCAACCACAGCATTGTTGTTCATGCATTACAATGCCTGATCTGCCTCGATAATCAAAAAATCAGCTTACCGACTTAAACTGTGACCCGTTTGCAACACTTTGGATCAGTTTCCAGTATTTTGGTAGCAAATCTTTAACAGAAAATTTGTCTAAAATTGTTCGCCTGGCCTGAACCTTCAGCGGTTGGTAATCAGCTTTGTTGTCAAGGATGTGGTTGATTTTCGCCACCTGCGCGTCGATATCAAAAAAGTCGACCAGCAGGCCATTGCTTTCGTCTTCTATCATTTCTTTTACCGGGTCAGTGCCGGACCCCAGAATGAGGGCGCCTGTGCTCATGGCCTCCATCAACGACCAAGAAAGGACAAACGGAGCCGTCAGATAAACATGCAGTGATGTTATCTGCATCAGCGCCCTGAACGTGCCAAGCGGCTGAAGGCCTGGCATATGAAGGCGGTCATGGTCAAATTCGAATGTTTCGAAAGCCCACTGCTTGAATGTGCGGCCATCGTCCCGCTCTGCCCCATATGCCACCCTGTCGTTACCGAGAACAACAACATGCAGGTTCGGTCGCGATTTCTGCAGCCGGGAAACTGTTTCCATAAACTGCGGGAAACCCCGGTATTCTTCCATGCCGCGGGCAACATAGGTTATGACCTCGTCTTCTGCGGTGAAGGTCTTGTCGCCTATCTTAACGCTGGCGTTCAAATTCGGGACAAAATAGCTGGTGTCCACACCGTCATGCAAAACGCTGACCCTGTCCTGGAAAATACCGGGCAACTTGCTGTGCTGGAATTGTGTTGGACACTGCCCCCAGTCCATTGCGGCAAGATCATGCAGGATTGGCGTGTTCTTCATTCGCAACCTGATCTCATCGTTCGGACCGTATGGCTCGGTGCGCAGAAATTCGCCGTCTGAATTCAGCGTATGATAATACCATTCGAAATATGTCAGGAGTTTGCTGTCAGGGAACAGGTCTTTGAGGAACATGTTTGAGCCCCAACCCGAATGAGACATGATCAGATCCGGTCTAAACCCGCTATCCCTTGATTTCATCAATGCCTGATACGCTGCCTGGCCATTAAGGACTGCGCGCTCGGTGGAAACCAGAGACGGGTGAATGTTTTTTGTTGGCTGCCGGTGCGGCTTATAATTTATCCGCTGAAGATCGAACTGCTGATTGTTGCTCTCCAGAGTCGCCGCGTACATCTGTACTTTTTTCTTCGAGGACAGGAACTTCACAATCCGCCGATACTGACCGGGGAAATTATTGTGCATGAACAGTATTTGCATATCGGCACTCGCATTGGATCAAGCAACGCAACCATCGCGTTTCTTAAAGGGTGTTAGCAGCACCTAGACAAAAATACACCGGTTTGCAACGATGTTGATCTTCGCGCAGCCAGCCACGCCTGCATGCGGCAAAACTGTTGACAGCCAGCGGCCATTGGCTAGGGTCGCTTGCGGCTGGGGAACGGGCAGGATGGCGGATCCCGAAACCAGGTGTTTCTGGTGAAAATCGAACGGATGCAAGTATGGGAAATATTCTGGTGGCAGGCGGGGCCGGGTTCATTGGCTCACAAACACTTTTGTCGCTCGCGAAGGATGGCCACAGGCTGACAACGCTGGATAATCTCGGCAATGGTTTTGCCGACAATGTCCTTGCCGGTGAATTTGTTGAAGGTGACCTGCATGACTCAGCCCTGCTTGACCAGATTCTGGCAGAGCGGGAAATAGATGCCGTCATCCATTTTGCTGCATTCATTGAGGCGGGCGTCAGTGTCAAAAGCCCGATGGACTTTTATCGTAACAATGTTGCTGGCAGCCTGAACCTTGTCCAGGCGATGGTGCGCAACAATGTTCGCAAAATGGTTTTTTCCTCAACCGCCGCTGTGTACGGCCAGCAGGACCAGTTTGACCTGCTGCACGAAAACCTGCCCAAGCAGCCAATTAACCCATACGGGCACACCAAATGGATGGTTGAGTGCATGCTGCGTGATGTGGCAGCAATCGATGAACTTGAAACCATCTGCCTGCGATATTTCAATGCCGCCGGCAGCGATCCGGAAGCGCGCCTCGGCGAAAGGCATAACCCGGAAACACACCTCATTCCGCTGGTGCTGGATGCTGCCAGAGGCGCGCGCGATAACATCAGCATCTTTGGCACCGACTATGCGACAGCCGACGGCACCTGTGTCCGGGATTATATTCATGTCTCGGATTTGGCAGACGCGCACGGCAAGGCTCTCGGCTTGTTACTGAACCGAAACGAAAGCAAAACCGGCTTCTATGACGCAATGAACCTTGGCACCAGCCGGGGGCATTCGGTTCGCGAAGTTATTGAAACTGCCAAACAGGTTACCGGGATCGATTTCAAGGTTATTGAACAAAGCCGCAGGGCCGGTGATCCTGCCAGACTGGTTGCTGACGCACGGCGTGCAAAAGAGGTTTTAGACTGGCAACCCCGGCGATCTGACCTGAAAACCATGATTGCGGACGCCTGGCAGTTTCGTCAAAACCTTTAGATCAGCTCCAATAGACTACAAACCGGAACAGGGAAAAGGCATGGCCCCCAAAAAAATATTTGTTGGCGGATACACCAAAAGCGGCACCACTTTTGTCGGGCGTGCTCTGGGATTGTTTAACAATACCTACGCCAAGGGAGAGATGGACTACTTCCGGCTTTTCAATAAAGGCATGTCCGATCTTGTTGTCGCCTACAACAACAATCTGGAAGTTGTGAACAGAGAAGTCTACGACGGCAAAGGCAACCTTGAGCCTGTCACTATCCGGACGATGCGCTCGTTATATGACAAGCTTTTTCTGCATCTGTTTTTCAATGGCGAAACCGTTCCCGCGGACTGCGAGTTCATTGTCGAGAAATCACCACGCAACATCTTTCATCTGAGCCAGATACAACAGATTTTCCCGGACTCTGTGAATATATGCGTTTACCGCGAACCCGTTGCGGTTTTCCGGTCCCTGACACGTCACATGGCAGATCACCGTAACGCAAGCTTTCATGACCCGGCTTCCAAACAGCGACAGGCCTTGTTGGCAAACATGCCAAAACGCTGGAACCGGTACATAGATATTATTGAGAAACAAAGGAAGGCTCTCAAGGTTGTTCAGTATCAGCGAGCCGCTGACGACAATGCGGCATTTCTGGACTATATCGAGCAGGATATTATTGGAAAGCCACTTGGGTTAAGGGCACCTGTCGAGACACTCAGTAAAGACTATTATCTGAAGTCACTGCCAGAGGAAGTCCGTGCCAAAAGCCTGGTGCAAACCGGCCCGCCCAAAATTGTGCTATCAGAAAACGAGATACAATCGATCAACGAAACCTGTAGATTGCCCGGCATCGAATTTGATTTTTGACTGAAGGAAGCCCGCGCCCTGCCATGCATATTCTTGTCACCAGTCCGATACCCTCGCACCCGCACAACCACGGCAACCGCGCCCGGGTAACGGCTCTTTGCAGAGAGCTACAAAGACAAGGCGCTGAAATACACTATGTTTACGGAGGTCTTGAAGACCTGAAAGAGAAAGATGAACTGGCCATGCGGGAAGCATGGGACCATGTTTATATTCTTCCGCGGCAAGGCCTGCAGGCGCGAAAACAATCGCACAAAAAGCACCACCTGATCGATGACTGGTATGTTGATGCAGTAACCGGCATCACGCAGCGCATCCTCGACATCTGGCGGATCGACTATTGCATTGCAAACTATGTCTGGTTTTCCAGATGGCTGACTGATGTACCGGCGGACATTCCAAAATATATAGACACGCATGATGTGTTTGCTGACAGGCACAAGCGCCTTGTCGCGGACGGGCTTGAAGCAACCTGGTATTCAACAACGTCCGCCGAGGAAGCGCGCGGTATGGCGCGTGCCGACACCGTGATTGCTATTCAGGAACAGGAGGCGCGGACCCTTAAGTCCCGGAAGCACCCTTCCATCGTCACACTGGGTCATTTTATCGAAACAGATTTTCTGGCCCCAGCTGCCGTCGCGCCGGGAGCAAAAGTAAAAGCTGGCTATTTGGCGAGTGACAACCCGATTAACCAGCAAAGCCTGCTGGACATGAATGCTGCGATTGCCGCACGGCCTGCATTGTTGGAACGCTACGACTTCCTTCTGGCCGGGGGTATCTGCAACAGCATGCCGGCTTCAGATACACCGTTCACAAAACTGGGCTTTGTGGATGATGTTCGCGGGTTTTATGAAGACGTTGACCTTGTCGTGAACCCCAATGTCGGCGGCACAGGCCTGAAGATCAAATCTGTCGAGGCACTGGCATATGGAAAAGCTCTTGTTGCCACGAGCGATGCGATGGTGGGCCTTGAAAGTGATCAACTGGCCCATCAGCTATCAAACGCAGATGATATCTGCAGTTTTCTCGCCAGTCTGGAAACGTCGACAGGTATTGCCGATCTGGAGCGCAGCTCGCAAACAGTCGCTCAAAACTATGTTGCGGCGCAAAAACAGTCGCTGGAGCTTCTGTTTCCAAAACTCTACGCGTCCGCGCCAGACGATGAACAGGCAAAAACGACATGACCGAAGTCACAAATTTGCTGCTTGTTGGCTCCTTGCCGCCACAGCCGTCTCATGCCGCGTTGCTAACACAGTTGATTGCCGAACTGGTGAGCAGCAATGGCACAAATGTGACCTGTCTGATTGACGATCTGGCACCACCGCCCGCCAAGGGTCCGGCATACGACGTCATCAGGCCGTTCACGCCAGACTTTCGGGCCGGCAAATACGATAACTGGCCAAGGCTCTATGTCATTGGTGGTGACGGCGGCAGCCTCATGACCCTGAAGATGCTGCATGCGTCACCGGGACCTGCGATTCTGGCCGAGTATTCGTTGTTCCCGCTGGTTTCGCCCTGGTTGCAGCAAACCGCCGATCATGACCAAACACTTTATAACTGGTTGACCTCGGCCTTTGACCAGGAGGGTGCAACGCTGGCGCGCGGCATTGTCCGGCATCGCCGCAATTCCACAGCGATTGGCGGCGAGGTTTCAGGCGTTGATTTACTGCTCGCTCCGGCGACCAATGTTATCACCGTTGGAGATCATCTCGCCTCAAGCGGCGAGCAAAGCTCCGCCACTATAATAGATCCGCTTGGTCCGGCCTCACGCACGCCTCTCGATAAGAGTGAAGCCGAAAGCTTCGAGCCACGCAAAAAGCTGAAAGCACTGGTGATTGGATCAAGCGAGCAGCAAAAAGAGGATTTGTCGCAAAAAACAAGCTCAAGCGCTTTTGGTGCAAACCTCTCGGTGACTTGTGCAAACCGTTTTTCGCGCAACCTTCACAGCTTGATTACAGACGCAGACGCAGTGGCAATTCTGGACGGACAGCAAACCCCGTTCTGCCCGCATGCGCACCGCGCCATGACCTCAGGCAAAGCTGTCATCTGTGCAGGGCAAAAATGGTCAAACGCCTATCCCGCTGGCTCCTTTTTACCCATAAACCACCCGGACGCCGTGGACCAACTGGCCATGACGCTGGGCGCGCTTGCGTCAACAGATGGTTTGTTCGATGCCCTTTTGGAAAATGCGGCTGCTCCGTTGCCCCCCGGACGCGGCCAGCAATTTAACTGGTACGAGACATTGCTGGACGCATCTGCAACCGCGACGCCAATCAGCCATCCCGAGACCCCAAAACTGCATAACCTGATCGAAAAGCATAAAGGCACACACCAACCCGAACCGATGCCAGATGCGGGCAACGTTCTTGCCTTGGTTGGAGCGGTACCAGCAAAACCGATATTGGAAAAACAGTTCTCGGATTTACGGTATCAGTCCTGTCCTCGCTTCATGACACCCGAGCTCGCAGCAACCCTGTCTGCGCTGATGGACCGACCTCAGTCGCGGCTACTTGATGACATGGGTTTTGAAGCGTCGCTTGTCGCCGCCACGCGGTCACTGCCGAATACATATCCTGACAAAAAAATCCGATCGTGGCGGGGTATCCAGCGTGGACTGCGCCGCGCCGAAACAGGCGTTACATTTGGTTGCTCGGTCGAAGGTCTAAGCCCGGCCCCGTCAGCCACCGGACTGCCGTCAATCGGCTGGGAGTTCCGCACCATCTTCCCCATTGACAAGCCAACACCTATCAACAGTGGATACGATGCCAGAGCAGGCGTCTACTGGGTTTTTGATAGTGCGTGCAATGCGCTCTGTTTGCTGCTGTTTACAGGTGGTGCTGGCAACCTTGCACTTACACCATCCGGAACGACACCATTGGTGGTATCCGATCGATCCATGACCACAGTAATAAGTGACCGGAAACCTGTAACTCTCTCAATCGCAGACCATGGTATCGCTTATTTTAAGCTAGCAGCGGCACCCGACGAAACCGGGAATTCGGTCGAGTTGATGAAAACACTTGCCGAACAAGGCCTGTATCTGGAATGGTCAGCGCTGTGACAAAACATGATCAAACATCTGAAAAAGGTACGCCGCCCGAAAACTCCGCACGTGAGTTGAGTGTGCCAGAAAAACGCTTTCCCAGAAGCGCTGTTAGTTACATTGATGCGCTACTTGGAATCCAACGGCAACGGTTCGAAAAGGAACTGACCTTTCAACTGCCTGACTGCGGTCATAAAGAAACCCATTTTCAGGTTCTTAAGAATCGCGTCACTGTCCCAAATGCGCTGGACATCCTGGCAGAAAGCGACGGATTTACCGGCACAGGCTGGAGTGACCTGGGCCGCCGCCGCAAGGGCGATGCTTTCCGCTGGATGGGGCGGATGGCCTGCTTGCTGTTGCCGGTTGATTTGGAAGCGGGTGCAGACATCCGGATTGAAGGGTGCGGATTCAGCCGCCGAAAATACATTCACGACCTGACGGTTTGGCTGGACGACATGCCCCTGACCGGCAAGATAGCCCGCCGCGGCCTGAACCGCTGGACGTTCACAGGTATTATTCCGGCTCAAACATGGAGACCCTATTCAATTCTGCGGCTTCAAACGTCTGGCCAGTCGCGGCTGGCCGTTGGTGTCGATACATATGTAAGTCTGGCTGTTTCGCGGATCGCCATTAAACCCAACACGCCGCCAGGCAGCTAATGTTTCACCACCAAACCTGCCCTTAAGGCGAGCGAGCCATGCTCGTTTTTCTCCAACCCCAGATACTGCATCATAGCGGACTTGAACTCTTGCTGGAAAGCCGCCAACCATTCTGCGCGCAATTGATATGGCTTGGAGTCAAAAACACGCACTTTTTTCAAACCCGGCGCTTCAAAAAAATTGACCAGCATTTTCACGATTTCGACCGGGTTATCAGTGGCCTCTTCGAAGGTCAGCATGCGCACCGTCGGCAAGGCGCCCAGCAGCATCTCAAACCGGGTTTCGATAGCAATAAACTGCAAAACCTTGTGCTGTATGTCCGAAATCGAAGGGGCTTCAGCCGGTAACTCAACCGTTGTCAGGCAATGCCGCCCAGCAGACGCCGCAGACGGCATGGCGGCAATCGCCTGCTCTGCTTTGTTACGCCTTTGCATATAAACAACTCTGGCGTCGGCGCGCATGACCAAAAACCGCAGTTTTCTTGGTGACAACGCACCTTCTATCCGCCACCGTTCGAAAAGATCAAGGTCAAGCCTCAGGCCCAAACGCCCTTTACTCGCCGATAGATCAATATCACCAATTTTTGCCAACGCATAACGCGCCGGCTCGAAGTCCGATGCGCAGGCAGACCATACTGCAGCAAGCTCATCAAAAACATCCACAACAGTCGCAAGATTATTCACTGTCATGAGGCGCGATAAATAATCCAGACCACAGCAAGGCAAGCCAACAAGCAGGCTGACTTCGCGCCCGGCAAACGACGTACGCAAATCAGCAGTGCTGGCGCTGTTCCCATACGTAACCGAGATAACTGTCTTGTCCGGAAACTGGCCTTGAAGTTGAAGGACGCGGCGTCGCTCACCCCGGCTCAACAGAACAAAAACCCTCGCTCTTGTCGCCATCTCATCGTCAGAGAAATGACCGTCGAGAAGCACTTCCGTGCCGCCGGTTATTTCTGCGGCTTCAAGAACCGACAAAACGTTTGCATCTGTGACCAGCGCATCAGTTGTCGTCATACCAAGCGGCGTTATCGGCCAACCGGTTTCAGCCACTTGCTTCCTAAGCGCGTCCCAGGCACCTTCCGAACTGCCCGCTTCACTATCGCTGATATGGTCCGTTGCCGCCATGCTGTTACAAAATCTCTTTCACCTGTGTCAGGTCTTTGTCATCGCAGTTCCTGGTCATGGATGGTGCTGCATGAAACAGCCTTTCGACAAGTGGAAAGCCTATTTTCAACGTATGTTCATTGCCCGGAAAAGCATTGTGCCAGCTGTGGAAAGCCTTGTGATACTCGGCACGGTCGCCCGATAGTTCCCGGCGAAACTGTTTGCCGTTCGACTGCCAGCTGAACCCGGACCCTTCACCGCGTGTGAGCGAATCGTCGCGCAGCAATCCGGTATAAAGATGATGACGTAAATGACGCACATTACGCTTGCCAAAAACATGTTCAAGGCGAGTGATAAACTCCGTATCGGCGGATATGCGAACACTGTCGTAGTAGCCAGTGTTCTCCAGAACTTTGGCGCGGCGGAACATCAAACTGATTGCGGCCATGCGTTCTGATTTTCCGTCAATCTCAAGTTCTTCACCGTCAGCGTTGACCCGGCGCCAGCGCACCGAACAGGCAGCGGCACCTGGCCGGTCCATCATGGCCCCCAACTGGATTTTCAGGCGATCAGGAGCCGATGTATCATCGCTATCATGGGTCGCAATAAACTCACCGGTCGCGTGCTGAATGCCCCAGTTTTTTGACCAGTATGTGCCGTGGTTGTTCGGCGAACTGAAAATTCGCAATCGGGCATCTTCGGACCTGATGTCCTGCAACCGCGCAACCGTATCGTCGCTGGATGCGTCGTCAATTACCAGCAATTCCAGATTCTCGTGGGTTTGCGCCAGCACAGATCTAACGGCTGCTTCTACAAGATGGCTGGTATTGTAGGCTGTCATCACCACTGAAATTTTTGTGTCTCTATGCCGCGCCCCCAGCTGTTTGAAACGTCGGGTCTGCCTGACAAACATTCGCTCCCCAATCCCGCGCAATGGCGGTTTGTCGGAGTCGAGAAAGAACGCCAGCGGGTCGCGGTACAGCTTCCTGGTTTTACGATACATATTCATGCCCTGATCCGAGCCAGGCCTTCCTATACGTGCTCTACAGTCTCAGCACGACACCCGCTGACAAGGCCAGTTGATAGAATATGGTGATAATATCCTGTGCAAGCTGGAAACTTTTGGTCTGCACCCGTGGCAACACAAAAATCTCGTCACCCGGATTAAGGGGTACATTTCCGCTATTCATCTGCCGCTTGGAGATTTTATTGAAACTGCCATCCCTGTGCAGAAGCAGCACATTTGATGCACTTCGGCTTTGGGTGAAGCCGCCAGCCTGATCAATATAGTCCTCGACGGTATTACCGTCCTGATAGGCCATTGCACTTGGGAACAACACGTCACCGTGCACCATCACAAGATTACTTGTTCTCGGGATACGGATTATATCGCCCTGCTCCAGCAAAATATCATCGACAGAGGATGCACTGCCAAGCGACACCTGCCCTTTCGGCTCGACCTGCCGCGCACGCTCAACCCATTGTAAGATCAATTCCGCCTCTCGCTGGCGCAAATCCGCTTCTGCCGCAGTTTTTGACCGAGCCGTCAGCACACTGGCTTCAAGGGCCCGCAACTGAGCCTGAAGCGTTTCTTTTTGCCGCTCGCGAACGCTGTGGCGCATCAGTTGTACGGCGTCACGCTGCGCGTTAACGCCAAAATCTATCTGGCTCAAAAGTTGCCCCATGGTTGCGCCGTATGGCAGGATAAACTCCTGCTCACTTGTATGTTCGCCTTCAACCCGAACCGAGATGGTTCCCTGAAGCTTGTCCGAAACAATCTCCAGAACATCACCAGCATGAACTGTCACGCCGCGAGAATCTGCGATAGCGATATATTCAACTTCGGTTTTTGCCATATTGTTACGACTCAGGCGTACATGCGTCGCCTCGGGCAGCGGACGGGCATAATTCAACAGCTCGCCAACTGTCGTTCTCGGGCCATCAAATTCAAACACGTAACTGTTTTGAACATCCCCCAGCACCGCTGCGCGCGATAAAACTGGCCGGACAACAATGGTGTCACCGTCCGCAATCTGAAACGACGGAATGGAACCCGACAGGATAAAGTCGTATATGTTGACCGCCTGGATTTCGCGACCACCCCGCAGCACCTGCACATCCAGAAACGACCCGCGCGCGGGGTCAATACCACCGGCCTGATCAAGGAAAAACAGGATCGAGTCTGAAGAGTGGCCTGCGAACAAACCGGGCTGGGCGACAAACCCGGTCACAAAAACCTTCACGGGCTCTGCGCCGCCAAGGCTCGCATATACACCAACGTTCTTACGGAAGATGGTTTTCACAGCTTCCGAAATAACAACATTCAAGTCTTCGTTTTTAACCGATTGAACAGATACGGGTCCAACCTTCGGGATAAACACGTTACCCTGGGCATCGACAGTCAGGTCACCGGTAAAGTCAAAGCCACCCCACATCTGCAGGGAAATCCTATCCCCCACAGAAATCTCGTAACTCGGGTTAAAACCGATAAACGACTGGTTGGCGAATTCACCACCAAAAATCCAGGAGCCAAAAGCTTCATTTTCGCCGGTGTCTTCCGCCGCTTCCGAGATTGTTGTTGTCGCCTGCTCTCGTACCGGTTCCGCGTCCTGGGAAACAGGCGCAGATTGTGCGTAGGCAGGAAGCATTTGCGCCGAGATCAGCGCAAATACCATCAAGCAACGAACGGCCAGGCTGCCGACCCTGCTGAAAGGCTTCGTGATTGAGGTCCAATCAAACATCTCGGTGCTCCCGGATCGTGGCAACAATCATCGCGACAATCCCGTATATCAGATTAAGAATAACAAAAAGAGTAATCAGGTTATAGGTTTTACGCGGCAGGATGGGAGAGTCCGGCATCCTCGCAGACTGAACAACAACAAGATGTTTCAGCTTGCGATAACTTTCTACCCGCGCTTGCTCCAGTGTCTGAAGCGTAACCTTGTAGATATCAGTAGCAAATTCAAACGCCAGTCGCAGCTCTTCAAACTGGGCGTTCACCTGATTGATAGACTGTGCCCCCTGGCTTGCAAACTTGTCTCTCTCTTGCTCCAACTGGTCCCGGATACCTGCAATACGATCACGCACAGACACCAGTTCAGCAGCGTTAGGCTGAAGATAACTGGTCAAAACCTTTTCTTCTGCCTCAAGCCGTACCAGTTCCCCTTCCATATCATTGACCACCGCCTGAATTGCGGCTCCTGTGATCGCTGGATCAAGAAGTTCATTCTCGGACTGGAATGTGAGAAGCGCACCGCGGCTGTCGTTGACAGACTGACGCGCGCGGATCAGCTCTTGCTCGACGAAAGCGATCTCCTGAAGCGCGATACGCTGGCTGACGCCATTGATGTATGCTTCGGCCCGTTCGAGAACGGTATCAGCAACTGCTTGCGAGAACCCGGGCGTAAACCCCTGAGCCCTGATCTGGATAATATTGGATTCCGGCTGAATATTGACTGAAAGATGTTTGCGGTAATATTTCAGGAAATCTTCCTCGGAAACATCGGATGACATGCGGGAAAAATAATCCCAATCGCTGCTCGAGTAGTGACCACGCAGGTCCAGACGCTTGTCCAGAGCCAACAACATATCTGCCGAAAGAATATAGCTGGTCAGAAGCATTGCATCATGTGCTGCACCTCCACTGGCACCGGAGACCAGTGGCAGCATGGGCAAAATGGCAGCATTGTCGCTTGTCGATTTTACGTAAACACTGGATTCTGTAACGAACCTGTCCGAAACCCAGAACGCATTGTAAAACAGGAAAGCGCCAAAGATCACCAACACCCAGTGATAGCGCATATACCGGGCGCGCGTTGCCACTGAGACAGTATAGGTGTCGCCCCGCGCATCACCGCGCATACGATCGGCGACCGTCTGCCTGAATTTCACCAATGTTTGTTTCATGAATTCCCTGTCACAAACCGCCGCTAACTATAGGCATTCGTAGCGAAAAATCGCTTGTTCCACACTTTCGTAGAATTCCGCCCGGCCATATGCAAGTAAAATTGCGGCATTACATTGACGGCGCAGCAGATTCATATTGTGTGATACAAGAATAATATTGGAGTTCTCACGCTTGTTGCTGATAGCGTTTTCGCACTTCTTCTTGAAGCCTGAATCCCCCACAGACATGATCTCGTCAATCAGGTAGGTATCAAAATCAAACGCCATGGAAACCGCGAACGAATATTTTGACTTCATGCCGGAAGAGTAGCTTGAAACCGGTAGTTCAAAACTGCCCCCAAGCTCTGAAAACTCCTTGACGAACTCTTCTGTTGACCGATTGGATTTCACACCGTGAATGCGGCAGATAAACCGAACATTCTCGCGGCCGGTCAATGTGCCTTGAAAACCACTCGTCAGAGCAAGGGGCCACGATATAAAGCGATTGGACTGAATACGTCCTTCGGTCGGGAAGTCAACGCCGCCAAGCAGCCTGAGCAACGTGGATTTACCTGCGCCATTTTTGCCAAGTATCGCGACATCCCTGTCATCGGGGATATCAAGGTCAATGTTCTTAAGAACATACTTTGGCCCGAAGCGAGTCGGGAAATACTTGCTGACGTCATTAAATCTGATCATTGCGCAACAACCCTGCGCCAAGTCAGCCGGTAGGAAGACAGCGCCAGTGCGAGACATGCCAGTGTGACCGCAAACAGATAACCAAAGTCAGCTACGGGGCTCGTGTAGTTCGAGAACCACGCTTCACGAACCAGCTCCATCGCATGCAGAACGGGGTTCCAGGTCAGGTAACCCCAGAATTGACGCGGGACGAAGGTCATCGGGAACAACACCGCCGACACAAACAACAAGGGCATCGTCAGCATGCCAACCAGTTTTTCAACCTCCCGCGCAATACTGCCCACCATGCAAGCGAGCATACCGAAAGAGGCGGCCAACAGCCATAGCACGGAGCAATAACCCAGAACCCCAAGAGGATCATCCGGCCATGGGTCATAACCAAGCCAGACCAGACCCAGCGCGATGATGAGGCCAACAATCAGGAACAGGCCGCCTTCGATAAAGGCCCGAGCCATAAAAACATCGAATAGGCGAACCTGCCTGAATTCCAATAACCCCCGGGCACCGCCGCGTGCGCCGGCACACTGTCTCATCGTCGAGGCCCAAAGCCCCCTGAAAGTCAGGAAAGATGTGTAAATGAAGATTGGCGCTTCGGTAAAACCGTATGCCCCTTGTCCGCGAGCGCCGAACAAAACGATGAATAACGTCATCATTAAAAGTGGTTCCAACACGAGCCAGACATTGCCAAAGGTATAGGTCGAGAAACGGGAAATCATTTCTCGCACGAAAATCGCAAACACAACATCCCGCTGGATGGAAAATGCCGACCGAGCTTTCATGGCAGCAAAACGCCCTCAAACCAATGAGGGCGAAGATTTAACAAGTGTGTCGCAATACAGCAAGACAGGATGTCACCAGGGTTCGGTTGAGCTTACAGTTCATCATGCTTGTAAATGCCGGCAAAACAGCCTTTTACATCAACCGCAACAAGGAATTTCACTTCATCAGACCGCATCATTGTCTCGGCCTCATCCACGATCACATCGTGCTGGATGGTCGAAAACTCCTTGCTCATACATTGCTGGGCCGTGACTTCACGCACGCGGCGAGTCACACGAAGCGCAACACCAAGCTGGCCTTTTGTTACAATACCAATAGGCTTCGATTGCTTGTCAACCACCACGGCAATGCCTGCCGGGCCGCCAGCCATTTCAGCCGCAAGTTCCAGCAACACCATGTCGGGTGCAACAACCGGCACGGATGTGGTGTGCATCAGATCCTGTACCTTCATCAGAAGACGGCGGCCCAGCGATCCACCAGGATGATAACGGGCAAAGTCCTGTGCATGGAAGTTACGCAGTGTCATCAGGGAAATTGCCAGCGCGTCACCAATCGCAATGGTTTGCACAATTGATGTTGTCGGCGCCAGATTGATCGGGCAAACTTCCTCAGCAACCGGAATTTCCAGTACCACGTCAGCAGTTCGGCCAATTGTTGAAGATTTGGCGCCTGTGATGGCGATAATGCGATTACCAAAAGCCTTCAGCGACGGCAACAGCTGAACGATTTCCTGAGTTTCACCGGAATAAGAGATAAGCAGCAGCGTATCGCCGGCTGTAACCATTCCGAGGTCACCGTGGGATGCTTCAGCGGGGTGCAGGAAAAAGCTTGGTGTGCCGGTAGAGGCCAGAGTTGCAGATATTTTGCGTGCGACATGACCGGATTTTCCCATGCCGATAACGATGAGGTGTCCGGTTGTCTTGATCGACATCAGGATAGCGCGGCGGTAACTGTCTTCATCGTATGTCTGGGACAGTCTCTCAAGCGCCTGGCCTTGCTTTAAAAAGCTCTGACCAATGTCGGAAAGTGTCTCCGACAGATCAGCCTTCAGGCTGCTTGGCATCTCCAGCACGTTCTCAAGCGCACCGCCCTCTTCAGTAGAGCTCGTCATAAAAATCCCCGAGTAGTCTTTTCTTAATTTACCCTATTGCCGGTTTAAGGTCCTGAAATCGAACACTTAATACCAACGCCCCAAAAAAGATCAAATGGTAGTGCCTAAAAATTTTCGGCACGCTATCACAAGCGATTGTCAATCACAACAAACCTGTAACATTTGATCCATTCACCTTCTTCGCCTCATCGTTATCAACCAGGGTTGATGAACAAAAGCTGAACCAAGTTGTAACAAACGCCCAGGTAATGGACGCCGGATCATGTAAAGTTTGTTTCCCGACCGTAATAAAGCAATAACAGCTTTTGATACGGCGGTCACCATAAAGACCCGTTTGCCTTGTGTCCTGCCGCCTCTCACGAACCAGCTTGGTTACCTGAACAAAACGCCAACTCAGGCAATATTCAATAAGTCTCTGTTTTATTTGGCAATTTTAAGGCACAAGTGTCAAATTTTGGCCATAGTCCTGATATTGCCACTCATTCAGCTCTCAAACGTCCGTGCGATGGCGGTGTCGAGAGTATTTCTCGTGAGCAGGCAGAAGCCGCGACATGGCGATAACGGTAAAAAGAACCCGGCTGCTGGGTTTGGGCCACTAACGCCCGCTTGAAATTCTGAACATTCTGTTTATTGACCTCGCCCGGCGCGCGCCAGAACTGATCTAGTCCCACGGCAGCTGTAAGTCCGGCGCTCCGGATCATGCTTTTGCCCAAAGTCAGGGTGGGCACGCCGCGTTCAAGCGCCTGCAAGCCAACGGTTGAGTTGACAGTCGCGCACCCTGCCGAGGCGTCCAGTATCCTGTCGAGGTCAACGTCAAATGCGTAGGTCACCCTTGATACACAATCCAGCTTACGTACGATACGGCTTATAAGCCGACCATAATGATTAAACCCTCGATCCATCGGGTGGTGCTTGATCACAAGATGCGCGGTTTGGGGTGCGTTCCGGGCAAATGATCTGAGCGTTGTCTCGATAAATTCTTCGACGCTCGCGAAAGATGAATGATATTTCATCTGGGTATCAACAGCCACCTGCAACGGCACAAAAAACAGATTTCCGGCATGAGTTTTAACCAGACGCTCTGTCAGCCCGCTCTCGCGCCACCGCGTTATCACATTTTTGCGCACGCCTGCTATGATCCAGGCCATCATTTCTGTTGCCCAGTTACCGTGCCGGTGGTGATGGTAACGCCCAAATCCCCATAGTTTCCAGTCTTTGACGATGTAATACATGGTGGCAAACCAGAACTGAAAACGAAATACTCCTGAAATTTCGGCGGGCAAAGGGGCACTTCTGGCTTTCAGGTCATCGTCTCTAAAGCGCTCGGGAAACGGGCTGTTAGCATTATTCCCCCCCTCTTCCAGGGTAACAAAACCTGGCCGGACGTAGCCCTCTTCACATGCAAAAAACCTAACGCCAAGCTTGTCACATACTGCTTTGGCCTTGCGATGATAGAAACGACAATCGCCGTAACAGCACACAGCATCAATGTCATGGCGGGCGAGATATCGCTCAATCCACAGCGGCCACTCATCTGCACTTTTGCTGTAACAGGAAACATGGTCGGCCTTGGCGAAATGGCGATCCCCTTTATTGAAGCATATGCGGTACACATAAGCACCATCCCGCCCCAGTGCATCGGCCAGATCGGCAAAGAAAGGTCCCAATGGCCCTTGTAACAACAAGATTTTGGGTTGGTTTATTGTCACTTGTACTCGCACCCGGTCCGGCAGAAGCGATACCTCTTATCGCTTCTTTCTCCGTTCGCCAACCGGCATGCTAGTATGAGACCATAATATCGCAACAACAAAACGGCTTGATATTGCCCAAATCGGCGGATGAGGCCCCGCTTTATTCGGTTACTGGCGGCGTACGCAACCCGAATGCAGGGCCACCGATCACAGCGCGGCGATAGGTGATATCAAAGTATTTGGTCCTCGGCCCTTCCTCAGAATCCCTTTGTTGCTCGCCCCAATTGTGAATGCTGCCATCTTCCTGAGGTTGCCAGTACCAAAGATTTCGCACCTTTACCGTACCACCCGCCTGGGTTGGCACTTCAATCCATTCGGACCGAAGTATCATTGTGTCGCCTTCAAGGCCGCCTGTGAGTAGCAGATTGCTGCCACTGTTATCCGTCCATAGCTGGCGCCAGTGCCCTGTGGCATCAATACTGGTAAGGCTTGTGCCTCGCAGTCGGTTCGGAGATCCATTCAGGGCAAACAGATCGTCCATCTGGTGCCACTCCTGAAAGAGGACACACCCATCGTGAATGACCTTTATCTTGTCATACCCCCTGAGTTCACCGCTCTCGGTAGCAATCACCTGCCATTCACCTGGCCAGAAATCAAAATCCTCGTAAGTGGCGGCGCTTTTGACGAATGTGTATTCCCCTGTGCACGCATCATACGGTGCTTCAGCACTTGATGCGCCCTGTGCTGTTGCCAACGCACCGGCGACCGAGACCAAACCACCCGTAATTACGGACCGTGCCCAGGTCGCTGTTTTTCCCGTTGTCAAAAGTTTCCTTTTCATCGGTGGATCCCTCATTGCTGTTGCCAGAAAATCTCATTTCAGCATCAGCAACGAAGACGGGTAAGCGCATGTGTGACCAACCCGAAACCCTCGGGGATTAGTACGGAACATATCGGAAAAAAAAACGCATTCCGTTGATCAACAGCGTGAAAACAGGGACTAGTCAGCCAGCAATATGGCCTGAACAGCGGCTCGATAGTTTGCCCCGACCGGGATTTCACTGCCGTCGACCAGCTTAAGGAAACCCAGTACGCCGTTTTTCCGGATCATGGTTTTAACACGGTCGGTGCGAACCACATACGAGCGATGGCATCTGATAAACCCGAGCGGGACAAGCTCGGCCTCAACTTCAGAAATGGTACTGCGATGCAGATACTCACGGTCTTCGCATTGCAGCCCGACATAATTGCGCTCTGCACGCGCCACGATCACATCCTCCATCGGAACCAGGTCGGTTTTTCCAAAAGACTTGACGACAAATTTGGCGGATGACGCCCTTTTTTCCGGTGCTTGACATCGCTTTTCGATACGGGTGCAGGCTTCGGCAAGCACGCTGCGCGAAAGAGGCTTCACAATATAGTCCACAGCAGATATCCGAAAAGCCTTGGCTGCATGCTGGGGGTAAGCGGTGGAAAAAACAATGTGCAGGTCTGGGTAATGTTTCTTGGTGTCCTCGGCAAACGTCATGCCATCGCAACCGGGCATTTCGATATCAAGAAACAGCACGTCAACATTATGTTCACGCAAATGAGCGCGAGCGGCATCAACCGATGTCACAGCCTCTGCGTCCCAGTTATCGCGGACATTCAACTGGTGTGCGATATCTGCTGCAATGATGGCTTCATCATCCAGAACGAGGGCATTGATTGTCATGGGTGCTGCTCCCTATTGCGCAGAGGTATGGTCATAGCCACAATATACCAGCCGTCTGAAACCTTTCTGTTCACCATTGCATCCGGGCCATAGGTCATATTGAGCCTTAGCCTTGTAAGCTGAAAACCTTCGCCGTCGCTTGTCGTATCCGCCGCATCGCTCTCACACTCGTTGCGAACAGACAGGTACAGGTTCCGTTCATCGGTTTCGACTGCAATGCACAGGTTAGCAACACCAGAGCGAGACCCATGCTTGAAAACATTTTCAAGCAATGGCTGAAGCAATTGCCGGGGTACCTCTAATTTTTGAGCCTCTGCCGCAACTTCATAGTCCGCTTTCAGATCGGGGAACCGGATTTGCTGAAAAGCCAGATATTTTTGCGCATCCTCGATCTCATCAGCAATACTGATGCATTCATCACCAACCGACCCTCCCGTCATGCTGCGCAGAATATCACTTAAGAGTATGGTGGCTTCCTCTGCCCGGCGCACATGGCCAAGTCGCATGAGCCCCACCAGATTACTCAGCGCGTTCATAACAAAATGGCTGCCAAGCCTGCCACGCAGGTATTCGGCCTCGCGGCTGCTGAGATCCGCTTTCTGCTGCGCCAGTTGGCGGGCCAGTTCTGAAGCAGCAATTTCCGCTGTGCGGTTTCGGGCCGAAACTCCAGAAAGATACCCTATCAGTATAACTCCATAAAACAGGACCAAGTCCCAGACCCACTGGACCAAACGAACGTCGCCCAGAAAAACGCTTGGTGGCTGCTGATATAGGGGCGCTGCAATAACAACCAGATACGCCATCAGAATAACCAGTGAAACCAACAGCAAAAACGCGCTTTGCATGCATTTCGATAAAATCGATGCGTCCATAAACCAATTCTGGCGCGAATAGCGGAAAATCAAGGGAAACAGGACGATCCATTGTCCAAAACCAATGGCATAGACAAACAGTGTGCGGCCAATGTCCTGGTCTCGTTCTTCGCGCATCGCATCAAACAGCGATGCCGCTGCGAACGTGAGATAGAATAGAAAGAAAAAACCCAACCCCAAGAGAGTGGGTCGGCCCCAGGGCCGGAGCGCCAACAAAAGTTTAGCTTTTAGAGTGTCAGGCTCTGATACCAATTAAAACTGCCTATCTTTGTTTGAATATGTCTCGGCCAACTCAGGGGGTTGCCATTTTGGCACATGATCTTGGTTTACGCCAAACAACGCCATAGCAAAAGCTGCCGAACCGTATAGTATCAGCGGGACCAACAAAAGGCTGTGCAGGACAAACCCGACTATGCGCCGTCCGCCTGCCGGGCATTGCGGTAAGTCCAGCGCCCGAACATATAGAGGCCAATGGCTGCAGCAACGCCAACCATGGCAAACCCGTAGAAAACACCGCCGATATTATGGGCGTCATAAAGCTGCTGCGTCACCATTTCGGGTGTGTTACCGCTCATGGCCACGAGGCGATCAAACGCCTCCCCTATGGGCACTGCAGCGATTGCATCTGCATCAAGGCCAGCGTCTTCAAGCGCAAGGCGCGAAACCGTGTCTTTAGCAGCAAACTTGCCGTAAAAATTGAGACCAACCAGCCCGCCAACAGCCGAGCCAAAGGCAAACGGCAGGTTATAGAAACCCAGATACATGGCTTTTTTGTCTTCAGGTGCGATGTTACCCAGAAACTCGAGGCTTTTTGGACTGGCCAGCATCTCGCCAATGGAGAACAGCACCACAGCCAGCACCATAAGCCAGGCAAAATTGGTTCCACCGATCAGGAAAAAGGCCGCAACAGCAAAAACAGTACCGACCGCCATTGAATTGGCGGCACGAAGCCGGGCGCTGTAGCCCGCAACCAGAAAGCAGAACAGCATGATCATAAGCGAGTTAATGTTGATCAATCCCTCGGGCATGATACGCGTACCTTCAATATCCATCACCCAGAAACGACGGGCGAATGCGCCGGGCTGGCTGTCGCCCCAGAAGGTTTGCACAAGAACGCTGGTATCGACCCAGTCGCTGAAATACAAAGGGCCCAGATTCCAGTACAGAAACATCATGAACCACCAGCCACCAAATAGCAGCATGTACCAGATCAGTGTGGGTTTGGTGAACTCGCGCCAGCTGTCAACGGCGAGGTTCGATTCCTTGATTTCACCGGACTTCACCTTGGCGCGGTGTTCAAGCCGCTCTTCCTTGTTCACTTCCCTGTAGGTCAGAAGCAGTATGAAATTCAGCGAGATAATCGCCGCACAGGCCAGGAATACGTAGCTCCAGGAAAGCTGGCGCAGATACCCGGCAACTACCGGCCCCAGAAACCCGCCCCAGTTAACCGTCTGATAAAAAATACCCCAGGCAACCGCGCTGTTTTTGCGGTTCGCGGCTTTGGCGACGGTACCCTGGATACCCGGCTTGAAAATACCAGTGCCCAGCGCCAGCACAATCGCGCCTGAAAAGAAACCCCAGAAGGTAGGGAAAAAGGCCATGATCAGATAGCCACAGATTTTTATGACAGTGGAAAGCGCGATGGTTTCCTTGTAGCCCAGCCGGTCTGAAAGGCCACCGGTGAACACCGGCACCAGCCCCTGCAGCAGCAGCCAATAGAAAAAGATGGTGCCCATATCACCGCTGGTAATACCAAGCCCGCCATTAATGGCCGCATCCGTGCCATAGAGGGTAGAAAGAGAATAAACCCCGTAGTAGGCCAGCCTTTCTACCATCTCCATACCGCCACAAATCCAGAACACGTAGGACAGGCTGCCGATGGCGGCGAATGTACCCAGTTGCTCTACGTCTTTGACGGTGTTCGTGCGGATGTCTTTATCCTGCGTCATGAAGGATGCCCCGTGTTGTTCAACTATCATTGAGCGCAGATAAAACGCGCCCTCCCCGGTTTTCAGCCGTATAGGAAGGGGGCCTGAATGTCACCCGGAAAGTGGCTACAGCGGCGGCTTTGTGCGACGAATGGAAAAGTCGGTTGATTATGTCAATCAGCAGACCGGCTCTGGAAAGAATAGTCTGCGGCACGTAGCCGCCTTCTCTCATAGCCTGAATGGGGCTGTATACGTCGACATCAGGGACACCGGCAGCAGACATAATATCCAGGCAATCCTTAAAAGTCTTGTTGGCGTATGCCTCACAAAATTTTTCGACAGTTTCCTGGCCCGTCAAAAGCTTGCTCAGGTGTTCTTTGATCGCTCTTGCGTCCGCATCTATTTGTCGGGATTCAGCGTCGGAATACGCGGGCGCCCAAACCTGTTTGGTCCATCAGTGCCGCGAAGAAGCGTAAATACAAATATGATAAGCGAGCCGACATAAGGAACGAAGGTCAACAGATACCACCAGCCAGACATGTTGAGATCATGAAACCGGCGAACCGTCAGGGAAATTGTGCAAAACACAACCGTAAAAACCGCAGCTATGTAGGACTTCAAGACCGGTTCGACGATACTGAAAAAGCCGGGGCTGGAGAGATCGATTAGCACCGGCAGGAAGAAAAGAATAGCTACGAGTTGAAACCACCAGAACTCGGACCTGGAAGCCCGTGTCCGGAAATCGAACATGTTCATAAAGCCGGACTTCGCTGCTTGTGGAAACGTCATCATCGTTGTTCATCCGTTAGTGACTGAATGGCAACAATGACAAAATGAGAACAAAATGGCAACAAAAAAGGCCGGCAAACACCGGCCCTTCGATAAATTTAATTAGGTCCTGCCTTCAGGCGTGGCCCTCAAGCCCCTGCCCTGCCAGCGGGTCATGACCAAATTCATTGTCTTCCGGGGCGCTGTCGCGCGCAAGCCAGACAAGCATGAAAAGCCAGCCGATAGGTGGTACAAAACCAAACAGAATCCACCAGCCGCTGCGCCCCACATCATGCAGCCGCCGCGCACTGACGGAGAGCCACGGGATGAACATAACCGCGGTAAACAGGATGCTTAATGGGCCGTGTCGCACGTTGAAGCCAAATGATGCCCATGGGCCGGCTTCCGGAGGCGGGGAGGTATCGAACAACAGCCCGTCAAAGAAAGGAAGGATGCTCAGACCAACAATACCAAAAGCGATAAAATACCAGAACTCCGCTCGCTGCGAACGACCTTCAAAATCAAAATAGCGCTGGAACGCCGACCTTATGGCATCGATGACATCCATTTTCCTTCTCCCACAATAATCCCGATATGGGACTATTATAACGGAAAACGATAAAAACTGCGAATCATGGGAAAATTGATTGTGAGCTGGCAGGTGAAACAAGAAAAGGCCGGGCAAACCCGACCTGTCTTGTATGCTCAGCAATCGCTCCGGTGTCTTAGCTTTTCAGCGCTGCAATCACGTCATTCGGGTCAAGGCGTTTGGTATAGTCCACATCCACATGATGCAGGATGATCTTGCCTGATTGGTCAATCACATAGGCCGCCGGGATCGGCAGGCGCCAGGCATCGTCGCCATTGGTTTCAGGCACATTAAGGCCAAAACCCTGATAGACCTTCATCAGCGCTTCAGGGAAAGTGAAAGTAAGCCCGAACGCATCAGACGCTTTAAAGCCCGTGTCTGACAGCACATCATAGGAAAGGCCGTTCTTCTCAACGGTCATCAGGCTGTTATCGGGTGTTTCGGGGGTTATCGCAATCAGGCTCGCACCGAGGGACTTCAGGGTTTCAAGCTCCTGCTCGTAGGCGTAGAGCTCCATATTGCAGTATGGGCACCAGCCACCACGGTAGAAGATCACCACGACCGGGCCTTCTTTCAGGCGTTCGGACAAAGTGACAGTTTCACCCTTGTGATTTTTCAGCGTGAAATCAGGCGCTGTATCACCGGTTTTGAGCGCGGTGCCTTCAATACCGGTTTTGATGATTTCATCATTTGCGTTCAGCATCACTTCGCGGGTTTCAGCGGGGATACGCTGGGCGGATTGCCTGACCGCATCCGCAAGGGTTTCTGTTAGAGTTTGAGTCATGGTTGGGGTCTCCGGTTACGATCAATTGACCCCTAAGATGGGTGCGCGGGTGCACACGTTACAGTCACGAGTGTGTGAGAGGCAGCGCACCACGCAAATGCAGATTCGAACGAGCTTTTTTGCGGGGGCGGCGAGCGGTCAAAAAAACGAATTACCGCTGTGGCGCCTGAGAGAAGCACAGTTTCGTAAACGTGAAGGTCCTCATATTATGTGATTTGATCTTTGATCGCGCAAGAATTGTTATATAGTAACGCGATGATCAAAATGAAAGTTGTGTTTGTATTTTTTGTACTGTGGCCAAACGTTGCGCACGCCTGCTCGACGTTCGCTAGCAGCAATACCGGCTTTTCAGACGTGCGGAATCATAGTGATCTCGTCTTTGAAGGCGAGGTAACCGCGGTATACATCGGCGGAAAACAAGTGAGCACAAGCTTGTTTGATGAAGCGATATCCAAACTATGGAAAACGACAGAGATTCTATTCAAGATTACCCCTACAAAAGTGCTTGTAGGGCATCACGGCGGACAGTTTCAAGTTTGGGGCGCCTATGTCGCCTACGGTTATTGCGGAAGAGGCCTGAACGCCCATGTCCGCCAGAAGGTTTGGGGAGCAAATCTGGTGGATGGGAAATTAACTGTGGCCCCGTACCGCCAATATATCAAGGCGGTTGTGGCCATGGAAACATACCGCGAGGCATTGGCGCGATATCAAAGCTCGTTGCCGGAAAGGCATTTTGTTCAGGATATCATCCTTCGTGAGCATAAAGCACTGCGACAAATACTGGGTGGTGAATTGGCCTCGCCCGCATCGGCGTTCTTTTCGACACCAAAAGAAAGGGCTTTGATGCCGTCACAGTTGTACCAAGCGCGGATGGAATTTCTTGAAATTGACTATGCTCTGGAACGAGAGCGTTTGACAATGACGACAGAGATATTGTTCCCCCAATAGGAAGCAACTGGTATCCGGTTTTTTATCAAAAAACAAAAATCAGTTTCACCGGCGCGCAAGCATTCGGGATATCGCCCGGATAATTATCTCGGGCTTGTCTCTCATAACATTGTGGCTGCTACCGGTTGCCAGAACACTCGACCGACCATCCGACGCGGCAACAAAGTCCGCGTGAACACGCTGTATATGAGCAATCTGTTCAGGCTGGGAGACCCATGTTTGCTCCGCCAGTATATCGATGAAAGCCACACTAGGTGCAAAGCTCACGTTTTTCATCCGTTCCGCGGTTTCGGGGTATGCATTGACGACCGGGATAATTGCCCTGGCCAGCGCTGGCGCTGCTTCCTCCAGCGCCTTGAACCGGGGCGTGTATTCCGCGAGTACGCCAGAGACAATTTTGTCGCTCAAGTCAGCCGGCAGCAGGGCATCAACAAAAACAACACCACCGACATCCATATCGCCCTCAGCAACCAACGCAGCAATCAGGCCACCATATGAATGCGCCACGAGCACCAATGGGCCTTCGACACCATTTTGCGCCAATGCCTGCTTCAGGGTGTCTGCTTCATCCTGGATTTGGTAGGGCCCTTCTGTCAGCGCACTTTGCCCTAACCCGGCCCGGTCATAAACAACAGTGCGCGCACCCATGTCTCTGACTTGGGCTTCTATTCCTGCCCAGACGGACGAGTCGTTTCCGTTTCCGCTGATGAAGACAACTGTCTGGTCTCCGGTTCCGGATACCCGCATCCACAAGCCTTCGCCCTCGGCGTTTGCTTTTGGCAACGACACAAACGCAAGAGCCATGAAAATGATAAGCGCCACGGTGAAAATGCCGGGGCCATTCGAAAAGAGCGTACCTGAAAAGAACGTGCCGAAACGGTGGTATCTATCCATGAAATTGTCCTCGTTTGTCGGTTATCTGTTTTTTGTTGGGACAACAATGAGGCATACGGACCATTGCTACAAGGTCTACGAGTGCGAGCCAAACAAAACCCGGTATATGGTCACGCCGGTTCCGTTAATGCACGCAGGAAAACTTCGGAAATAGTCACAAAAAAGACCGGGAAAGACCCTGCCTTTTTCAGAGAAACATAAGATGTTTTCCAACCTTTAAACCTGCTCGCCGCCATTGGCGTTCACGTAGCCATGCCGCTCCAGATAGCCGATAATCTGGTCGACGCAGGCTTGGGCGTCTACTTCGCATGAATGGCTATATAGTCCTGCACGCTGCGAATCTCTAGCGCGTCAGCAAATCCACAAAGGCGACATTGGCTTCGTCTGCTTCAGGTGACTTCAGGAATGGCCAGCAATGGAACATACCTTCAAATTGGTGATAACTCATGGGCGCGCCAGCAGCAGAAAGCTTGTCAGCAAACGCCCTGGCATCCGGCATCAACACGTCGCGTGTGCCTATGAAAATATGGATCGGTGGCATGCCCTCCACCCGACCATATAGCGGGCTGATACGCTGGTCCTTCAGGTCCATGCCGTTTGCATACATGCGCCCCGCTTCCTGCAACCCGTCAACTGACAGCCACGGGTCGCGCGGGTCAATCTCCCGTGCCCCAGGGTTTTCAAGCGCCGCATCCATCCAGGGAGAGATCAGAACCATGCTGCGGGCGTCTACACTCTCGCCTCTGTCTACAAGTTGCTGACTCAGGGAAATACACATGGCCGCGCCCGCGCTATCGCCAAACATATGGATCGGCTTGTCGCCTGCACGCGCTTCGAGCGCACGATAGGCTTTTTCCGCAAACGGCAGGGCGACGTTCACGTCATGCTCTGGCGCCAACGGATAGATCGGCACCACAAAGGTGCGACCCGTACGCACAGCCAGTTCCCCCACCAGCACCCAATGCTGAGGAATAATTTCAAACACATAGGCACCACCATGCAGGTAAAAGACGTAGCCATCAGCGCCCTCGTCTATGCCCTTGGGCGTAAGATAATAGACCGGCTGGCCGTCCAGCGTGTCTTGGCGCGCATCACATGTTTCGAGTACAGCCTCTGGCGGCGCGTGATGGATGGTGCGGCGGCGTTCGGGAATGGTTTTGCGGATCGAAGGGCCGTCTTTGATGGCGCGCTTGCGCCCGGTGATCAAGAGCACATAGGCCCAGAAATGGCTTTTGAGACTCGCCATACAACATCCTCCTTGATTGGCGGTTTCCCGACTATGGCGCGGTAGGAGTGAAGAGAGGGTTAACCTTCCTCCAATACCCAGATGCAAGCTGCACTATTGCCGTCTACAACGATCAGCCCTGTATCAAAGGTAGCGTCTGTCACGGGATTCCAAGACTACGGATCTCACTGATAGAAGCCACTGCAGTAAAATTTGGAACTCTCAAGCCAACAGGATTTAACCCCCCTCAAAAATGCACCCAGCTTATGCATACTTGCCCATCAAAAAAGGCCGGGATGTGCCCGGCCTTTTTCCGATAGTTTTGCAAGTGCAAGCTTAACGCCTAGTCGCGGCCATTGCCATTGGCGTTGAGGTAGCCGTTTTCTTCCAGATAATTGATAATCACATCTGCGCACTGGTCTGCGGTCAGCTCATCGGTGCTGACGTGAATATCGGCACGCTCTGGCGGCTCGTAGGGGCTGTCATAGCCAGTGAAGTTTTTGATCTCGCCCGCCATCGCCTTTTTATAAAGGCCTTTGGGATCACGCTCGGCGCACACGTCAAACGGGGTATCTACATATACCTCGATAAACTCGCCGTCTTCCATCAGATCATGCACCATGCGGCGCTCTGCCCTGAACGGCGAGATGAAGCTGGTCATCACCATCAGGCCACTGTCGACCATCAGTTTGGCAACCTCGCCCACCCGCCGGATGTTCTCCACCCGGTCGGCGTCCGTGAAGCCCAGATCCTGATTAAGCCCATGGCGCACATTGTCGCCGTCAAGGATGTAGGTGTGCCGGCCGCGCGCAAACAGTCGTTTTTCAACGATATTGGCGATAGTGGACTTGCCAGAGCCCGAAAGCCCGGTGAACCATAGCACCGCAGGGCGCTGGTGTTTCATTTCAGCGCGGGCGGCTTTGTCGACATCCAGGGCCTGCCAGTGAATGTTGGATGCACGCCTGAGCGCAAAATCAATCATGCCAACGCCAACGGTTGTGTTGGTGATGCGGTCAATGATGATGAACGCCCCGGTTTCCCGGTTGTCGCCGTAGGCGTCGAAGGCGATGCGGCTATCGAGGCCGATGTTGCACACGCCAATCTCGTTCAGCTCCAGTTTTTTGGCTGCCGTGCGCTCCAGCGTGTTTACATTCACCTTGTGCTTCAGGTCTGTCACCAGCCCCGGAATGGTTTTATTGGCAGTTTTGAACAAATAAGGTCGGCCCGGCAACATGGCATCTTCATGCATCCAGATCACTTTGGCTTCAAACTGGTCAGCCACTTCTGGCGGGTGGTCCTTGCCCGCAATCACATCGCCGCGGGAAATATCAATCTCGTCATCAAGGGTCAGCGTAATTGCTTCGCCTGCAACGGCCTCATCCAGGTCTCCGTCATATGTGACGATAGATCTGACCGTGCTTTCCTGCGCTGATGGCAAAACCTTGATCGGGTCACCGACCTTGATTGTGCCACTGGCGACCGTGCCGGAGAAACCACGGAAGTCCAGATTGGGGCGGTTGACCCACTGTACCGGCAGCCTGAAATCCGCTGCCTGGCGGGCGTCGCCCACCTGCACGGTTTCCAGATACTCAAGCAATGAAGGCCCTTCGTACCAAGGTGTATTATCGGATGGTTTCAGGATGTTGTCACCCTTCAACGCCGACAGAGGCACAGGAACAATTTCGGTGAAACCAAAGTCTTTTGCGAAGCCGCGGTACTCAGCTTCGATGTCGGTCAGGATCTGCTGGTCATAACCGACAAGGTCCATTTTATTGACCGCGAGCACAATCCGCTTGATGCCAAGAAGCGAGCAGATAAAGCTGTGGCGGCGCGTTTGCGTCAAAATGCCCTTACGTGCATCAATCAGCAGAATGGCGACATCGGCGGTCGAGGCACCCGTTGCCATATTACGGGTATATTGCTCGTGGCCCGGTGTGTCCGCCACGATGAACTTACGTTTGTCCGTGGAGAAAAAGCGGTAAGCCACATCAATGGTGATGCCTTGCTCGCGCTCTGCGGCAAGCCCGTCCACCAACAATGCAAAATCAATTTCCTGGCCTTGGGTACCCAGCTTTTTACTGTCGGCCTCAAGTGCATTCAGCTGATCCTCGAAGATCAGCTTGCTATCATAAAGCAAGCGGCCAATCAGTGTGGACTTGCCGTCATCGACACTGCCGCACGTGATGAAGCGCAGCATGGACTTTTCTTCCTGTGCCTTGAGGTAGGCTGTGATGTCTTCGGCAATAAGGTCAGACTGGTGGGACATCAGAAATACCCCTCTTGTTTTTTCTTTTCCATCGACGCTGCGCTGTCATGGTCGATAACGCGGCCCTGGCGCTCGGAACTGGTGGTCAGCAACATTTCCTGAATAACATCTTCAAGGGTTGCGGCCTCGCTTTCAACTGCGCCGGTGAGCGGATAGCAGCCAAGCGTGCGGAAGCGCACAGACTTCATCATCGGCTCCTCGCCCGGCTCCATCGGCATGCGGTCATCATCGACCATAAAGAGCTGGCCACCGCGTTCCACAACCGGTCGTTTTTTCGACAGATAAAGTCCGGGGATCGGAATATTTTCCAGATGGATATATTGCCAGATATCCAGCTCGGTCCAGTTGGAGATCGGGAAAACCCGAATGCTTTCGCCCTTGTTCTTGCGCGTATTATAGAGCGACCATAATTCCGGGCGCTGATTCTTCGGGTCCCACCTGTGCTGGGCAGAACGGAACGAAAAGATCCGCTCCTTGGCGCGGGATTTCTCTTCGTCGCGTCGGGCACCGCCGAAGGCGGCATCAAAGCCGTATTTATCAAGGGCAGCCTTAAGCGCCTGCGTCTTCATAATGTCAGTGTGCACTGCACTGCCATGGGTGAACGGGCCAATGCCATCTTTCGCGCCCTGCTCGTTGATATGAACGATCAGGTCAAGACCAAGTTCTTTGGTAAGATTATCGCGAAACTCGATCATCTCGCGGAACTTCCAGGTTGTGTCCACATGCATGACAGGAAACGGTGGTTTCGACGGATGAAACGCTTTCATCGCCAGATGCAGCATCACGGCGCTGTCTTTCCCGACAGAATAGAGCATGACCGGGTTTTCAGCTTCCGCTGCTACCTCGCGCATAATCTGGATGCTTTCGGCTTCTAGCCGTTTCAAATGCGTCAGCGTTTTTGTCATGAAAAAGAAAATCCGATTTCAGGCTATTGCCGTTAGGGTCCAGGTACGTCAGCAAGATCGACAAGTATCGCAGTTCAATGGTTTGCCGCAGCCCTGCCGATTTTTAAAGGTGGTTGCGATGTAGCGCAAGCGAAAGCCCTAAAGGAAATTATTTTTTCTTTTTATGAGAGAAAGCTGCCCTTTATTAGATTATTTTTTCACATAACTGGAATTGCCTAGCGAGCCATGTTAGCCGACGCGACGTCCTAAACGAGACAATCCGGTGAAGTTCAGTCAACGGGAAAGAGGGTCAAAGCCTGAGACATTACTCCGCAGTTTTCTGCAACGCCTGCTTCAGCGATTCAAGACGTTCGGCATGCTGACCGGCTCCTTCCATCGCTTTAACCACTTCAAGCTGTTCCCGCGCTTCTGCCGTTCTTCCGGAAAGAATAAGGGTCTTCACCCGCATGCTGGCAAAAATAACCTGATAGCCCTCATCATCCGGGCGGCGCAGCAGCGCAGCCTCGGCGTCTTCATAGTTCCCAAGCTCAATTTGTATGGCTGCATATAGTTCAGTGCGGTGGCCTTTCCGCTTGTATATCGTGTTATAATAAACATCAGCGAATTTAAGGGCGTCTTCCCAAAGTTTCTGCTCGGCCAGCAAATGGGCCATGCGGAAAAAATACTCGGCGTCTATCCATTCTGCTTTCCCCTGTTCCTGATCGGTCATCAGTATGGAGACTTCGGCAAGTTCCTCGTGCATTCTTTCGGCTATAAGGGCACGGACAAGCAACTCTCCGGACCGGTGGTTATGCTGATCCATGGAAATGATATTAAGTGCAGCCTGCAAGCGGTCGGGTAACTCTTCTGGTTTTTTTCCGGCGCAGACGGCGTCTATGAGAGGTTGCTGCCAGGCATACTGCAGGCCTGTGCGCCGGTGTGCACGGCTCCTGATTTCCTTCAGGGGCTTCATACCTCGTTCGGTGCAATAATCGTAATATTCGTTCGCTCGATCCAGATAGGTATCCTTGAACTTTTCGAGACGCTCCTTGGAAAACGCATCAGCCGCAACATCAGCAATGTCTTTGTCCTGCAACTCGTCAAACGAAATACTTGGCGCTCCGACATGTTCGGTCAATTCCTCGACGCGCAGATCCCTGTAAACAAAAAGCGCCGGTTTGCCGACTTGCAGGGAAACGACACCGCCATGGAAACGGTCCCCGAAATAAAAATCTGTTTTTGCTGCAAGCATTCTCCAGGACCGCGAGTCCCGAAAGTGCCAATAGTTCTTGAAAGGAATAGAGCTTAACCCATGAGCCGTGAGATAGTTGTCCATCGCGGATTTATCGACCAGACCGCTTGAATCGTCATAAAAACCCCGGACTGCGCTCAACTCGTGAAAACTATATATATCGTCCTGAAACACATACTCGGACTGGTAGGTATCGGCCAGGTCACGCAAAAACTGCATTCTCTCAGGCTGAAAACCAAAAATATTGCGAAGCCAGAGATGTCCGGCGGTCAAAACAGACGCCGTCTTGCCAACGTCAGGTGTTTCAATTGAGAGAATGTTTTCCGGATAGACGTACAGACTGGGGCACCCAAGAGCCTTGGCATTTGTAAAGCCATGATCATGCATGAATTTTTCAGTCTGCGCGCCGCGCACACCAAACATCGCTGATTTGTCATTCAAAAGCTTAAGGAATTCGACCATACCCGGCACAAGCTTATCGATATTATCGATCGGGTTCTGCATGCCAAGTCCGTACATATAAAATGGAATAGGCAAAGCATCCAGAATTTCGCAAAGAAGCTCCATGTGCTTTTGCTGAGCTGCCTCTCCGCCCGGCAACGGCGGCGAGATAAGATTGGCAAGCGACAACACCACCGCGTCAAATCCATTTTTCATGGACTGCTGAAACAGCTTCTTATTGCTTTTACTTTCGTTCACGTAGAAATGGTAAAGTGGTGCCATACAGCTGCGCAGACGATTTATTTCAAATGATTTCGCCACAGCTTCGTTGTGCACCATATTGCCAACGTTTTCGGTGGTCGCATCCTTCTCTTCACGAACGTCGTCAATCGTATCAAATGACCGAAGCGGCAAAGATGCCTTCATACGGATAGCAGCCGCATTTGCCGCAACGCCAAAATTCGCAGGATGAAAAAAGATACGCATACACAACTACTTCTGAATTCAATGTCTGGAAGGCCGCAAAGCCCTTAAAGCTGGGAAACTAGATAAAAGCCGGTTCAGTAGCAACAAGAATTAGCTGCCTCGATTTGACGCAACAGGTGATGTCTGATCAAGTGTGTGAATGCCCAGTCTGTCCATCAGTTCGCGCAGGATAATCTGCAGGCCCAGCTGCGCATCCTCTGTTTGCCAGAAGCTGCCTGTATAATCGAGCCATTCAGGCGTGTCGGGCATCTCCAGTTCCAGATGCTTCATCAGGTCAGGAAGATGTTGCGAAGGCGCCGGGGCTGATGGGTCCAGTTGCAGATGGTGCACGTGCGGTAGCTGCTGTGATATCTCGTCAAGCATCGCTTCGCCTTCGGCAAGGTGGCGCAGGGCCCGCTGCGTGCTCATACTGTTGAAATACCCATATTTGAACTTGAAAGCAGGTTTCTTGCGCATGCTCCAGACGGAGCGGTTGAAGGTGCTGTTCAATAGTCCACGAATGAAAGCCTGCCGAAACTTGTCCTTATTCGTGAACGTCGCAACCCGGGCATTCTGGCTCTTTAGCCATTGGCAGAACTGATCCTGCGTCAATGACGTATTGCAAAACAGGCTTGCCAATACATCTGTCTGGAAAATATACGCCATGCCATCGTCAGTGGCGTATCGGGTTTCCGCATTTTTGATCAGTTCGGGAAAATCGATATCATCATGCAATTCACTGAGGCTGATGAATGGCCGGCCAATATACTCCCAGGGTTGCTGGGCACCATTAAGCGCCAGAAGCTGGGCAAAATACTCGGCACCCGCATTGGGTGTGGATAAGAAAACAATGGGGCCGCGCGTCGCAGGTTTTGGGGGGGTTCTGAGAGGTTTGAGCCGTGCAAGACGCTCGCTGCTGACAAGAGAAAATTCGTGGGTCCCGGAAACAACCATCACTTTCGGATAACGGGAACGCAGGTCGTTTACAACACCGAGCTCGTTATCCTGCAGGAAAACCAGAACACTCTTGAATGAACCTGGATCAAGGTTTTTGGCTTCATCGGGTGTAGCGAAGATACAATCCGGACTGCTGGAAACCTTTTGTATTCGAGTGATGAACACCGGATCAGCCAGCACAAGCACATCACTGGAAAACTTCACAAACGCATGTTTCCAGCCCCATTCTTCGCTATGGCGCATAAAGTCATTCCAGACTTCGCCCACACTGTTTGTTCGAACGGCAGAATAGGTCTGTTTCATTCATCTATCTTCGGGTTTCCATACAAGAGCCGTATATGCCCGGCGCAACGGAACCATGTCAATACGGCGTCTGCAGTAATAAGGCCTGGACCAGGACAGGAGAAGGGAAAAAGGGAGGGAGAAAAAAGACGTCACAATGCAGAATTGTTGCAAGGGCAGAATTGTTGCAAGGGCAGAATTGTTGCAGGGACAGAATTGCTATCGCATCAATGCATTCAGAAGATACAGTGACTTACGGGAAAGTCGCTTTATCGGGGCCAGGGGCCCGCTGGCGGCTATGCTGGCGCTACCCTGCCCGGCCATATCTGCAACCAAAGCTTCGGGCGCGGTGCTTTTACCCTTTGGCCATGCGACATAGCGCGCATAAACGCACAAGGCCCCGTAAACAAGAGCATCAAGCGAAAGACGCGCCGTTCGGCGAGACACCGGTACCCTGTCTTCCGTCAGGCCCCACCCCGCATAAAACGGCTGGCCATAGGTGGTGACAGCCTTATTGCGCAACAAGGCCTCGAACCCGGTAAGACTGGTCATGGTATGAACCGCATCAACAGCTTCGAGGCAGTCGATAATGTCCGCGTCCACAACCGTTTCGTCGACACACCTTGTCAAAATATCCGCCGGTACCGCGCCGGTGCGGTTACCACTGACAACATCGGGGTGCGGCTTGAAAACAATATAGCCATCCGGCACCGCGGCCCGCACTGATGACAACAGGGCCGCATTGGTATTGATCTCCGGTGACCCGAACTGAAGGCTTGCGTCACCTTCCACTTGTCCCGGCACCAAAACAACAGGCCTGTCGCCCGCGCTCGCGCGAAAATTCAGCTCACCTTTTGACCCGACATTATACTTCGAAACGCGCGAGGCCAGTATCTGTTCCCGCAGAGCCCCGCCGCGCTTCAGGTCATTCTCGTCAAAAGAATGCGTATTGAGGAAGGTTTCCAGATCACTTGGCGCGCTGCCATCATAATAGATTCCGGACCGGTCCATCACCAGTGAAGACGGACGCCTGAGATCAGAACCAAGGCCTACGGAACGCACGAACCCGTCTTCCATCCTCCACACGGGAATATGGTCCGGTACGTGTCCGGCTTCTGCGTCATGTTTGCGACCCCAAACCACAACGATGTCATCGGGCTGATAGTCGAAACTTTCAAGCGAACACGGTGTGATAAACAGGGTCTTTTTGAAAGCCGGGCCAAAAAACTCGGGCAGAAAGCCACGTTTCCACAACGAAAAACCAACTGCCAGAACCCGCTCGCCTTCCGGCTGCGCGGTCTGCCTGGCGGCAACCAGAATATCAAGTATATCTTCTATTTCAGCGCGTTTACCTGTGAAAGGATTGATGTAACGGCCATAGAGGATGAAAGCGGCAGCAAACAGTTCTTCAAGGCTTCGGTTGGCGGCGCGGTTTTCGCACAACTGTTTATCATGCGTAAGCCCCCAACCGGCATAGAAAGGCACGCCGAAACAGGTTACTTTCTTGCCCGCCATCAGCCCTTCAAACCCAAGCTGGCTGGTCACGACATAAACGTGATCAACCCGTTCCATCAGCGCATGAGGATTACAGTTTTCGGCGACAAACAAAACTCTGTCATTATCCCGCGCCGCTGAACTTCGCAGGTCGAAATGGCCCTGTTTGGTTCCAACCAGCACATCCGGGTGAACCTTCACAACCACCAGCGCAGTCGGGTTTTCTTCCAGCGCTTCAGCCAACATGTCCTTGAACATGGTGTCGCTGGCCATACCGTGTGCAATGGATTTATCGCCAAATGTCTGGTCCACCACCAGAACTTTGGGCCCTTTGAAAGCCTGCAGTTTTTCTTCAAGTTCAGAAGACAGGTCGAAAGCACCCTGATTGTATTTGGAAATACGCCAGCGGACCATACGCCTGATCGCATTCGCGGCCCTGACCCGAAGCTCATCGGTGATCCAGTCATCGCGGTTCAACAGTTTTTCCAGATCGCTGGAGCCATGCGCGTCATAATAGATGCCGCTTTTGTCCACAACCAGCGACAAACGGCGATGATCGATCGCCGGGTGGCTCAGGTAACCGATAAAACCGTCCTCAAGCCGCCAATACTCGAGCCGGTGTTTGTGAGCATAGGCCCGCGCCTTTTCGGTATTTTCTTTTTCGCCCCAGCCCAGAACCACATCGCCTTCCTTGGCGCTCAGGCCATGGGATACCTGGCAACCAAGTAATTCTGGCAAGGCTTTGTCTCGGGCAATGCCCCGGGAGGATGTGACGGCTTTCATGCGTTACGCCCGGACATTATTGCCTCAACGGCTGCGATATCTTCCGGATGGTCCACACCAACGGACGGCGGCCCATCATACTGCGCAACAAAAATCCTCATGCCGTGCCACAGGGCGCGTAGCTGTTCGAGCTTCTCGTGCTGCTCGGTTGGCGCAGGTTCGGCTGCCCTGAGCTTGCGCAAGGTGCCGGCACGGTAGGCATAGATGCCAATATGGCGCAGGTAAGGGTAGGTTTCTGCTTCGCCTGTCCCATCGCGGTCAGTCCCATCGCGATCAAACGGAATGGCAGCCCGGGAAAAATAGTGTGCGAAACCGTGCCTGTCGCACACGACCTTCACAATCGACGGATCTTTGAGCGCGTCAAAGCTCTTTATCGCATCCGCAGCGGTTGCCAGCGCCGCATCAGGCGCACCTTCAAGCGCTTTTCCGACCAGTTTGATCAAGTCGGGGTTTATGATGGGTTCATCGCCCTGCACATTCACTATGATTTCATCATCGTCCAGTGCCAGAATATCAATAAGCTCGGCAAGACGCTCGGTACCATTCTCATGATCCGCGCTAGTCATCACACTGTTCCCGCCAAACGCGAGAACAGCGTCATTAATACGTTTGTCATCGGTTGCAACGATCACATCGTTAGGTGCACCTGCCGCAAGCACCGCCTGTTGCCAAACATGCTGAACCATCGGCAGTCCCTTGATCAGTGCCAAAGGCTTTCCCGGGAAACGGCTGGACGCGTATCGAGCTGGTATTGCGATTTTCATCTGAACTAAACATATTCTTTCGGGTTCACCAGATCGGCAAGATTAACACCCATTTCACCGGCAAGATACTCGCAAGCTTCGCGAACGGCCCCTTGTCCGCCACCTTTTGTTGAAACCCAGTGGGCTATGCTTTTCACTTCTTTCACCGCGGTACTGGGTGCAAGGGCGAGTGCTACCCGGCTCATCACGTCCATATCGATCCAGTCATCGCCCATGAAAGCGCAATCCTGAAGCGATATTTTCAGCTCGTCGCACATGTCCAGCAGCGCCGCGGTTTTATCAACACACTTGAACCGGAACCGGCGAATACCAAGATCTGCCAACCTGCGTTCTAGCGGCTTGCTCTGGCGACCGGAAATCACAACAACTTCGACCCCAGCTTTGCGCAGATACTTGATGCCCAGGCCGTCGTGGGCATTGAAGGCTTTTATTTCCTCGCCGTTTTCTGTGTATTGAATGGTGCCATCGGTCATCACACCATCTACATCAAGCGCCAGCAGTTTGATATTCATGCCGGCTACTCCGTTACCAGCGGTTCAAAGTTTTTCACCAGCTCGTCTATGGCTTTGACTTGCTCGAGGTAGGGCTGGAGAGCATGCAGCGGCAGCGCGCACGGGCCATCACACAGGGCTTCGTCAGGATTGGGATGCGCCTCGAGGAACAACCCGGCCAGACCAAGTGCCATGCCAGACCGTGTCAGGGCTGCAGCCTGCGAACGCCGACCATCGGCACTATCGGACCTGCCACCCGGCCGTTGCAGTGCGTGGGTGGCATCAAAAATTACCGGCGCCATTTGCTTCATCATATCCATACCCAGCATATCAACGACAAGGTTATTGTAGCCAAAACTGGTGCCCCGCTCACAACACATCACGTCTTTCTTGCCGCTTTCGGCAAACTTCTTGAGGATATGCGCCATTTCCTGTGGTGCCAGAAACTGCGGTTTCTTTACATTTACCACTGCGTCCGTTGCCGCCATGGCAGCAACCAGATCTGTCTGGCGCGCCAAAAAGGCCGGAAGCTGGATTACATCAGCAACTTCGGCTGCCGCGGCCGCCTGATGCGGTTCATGAACATCTGTCAATACGGGAACATCGAATTCCTTGCGGATGTCTGACAAAATCGCCAGGCCTTCATCAAGCCCCGGCCCGCGAAAGGAATGGACAGACGAACGGTTGGCCTTGTCAAAACTTGCCTTGAAGACAAAGGGTATGGAAAGCGCTGTTGTGACCTCCCTGAAAGTGCCCGCGATATCAAACGCTAAATCCCGGCTTTCAAGAACATTCATGCCGCCAAACACGACAAAAGGCGCATCGTTAGCGACCTTGATGTTTTCCGCGATAAGAACGCTGCCCGTCATTACCGACCCCTTCCTAGCTAGTTCCATTGGTGCTGTTGCAACTTGGCTAGCGCGCCGTGCGTTAAAGCGCAAGCATCCAAATTGGGAATTTTACACAAGCGGCGCTATTCCGTTGCCGGGTTTACCAGCGGATCAGCCTTTGCCACAACGGGCAGGATGTCGCAATCGAACGCCACGTCTACCGTATCGCAAGACACACAGGCAACCGCCAGTTCAAATTCCGGGACAAAATGGAAAAAAATCGACAGATTTTCTGCGCCGCCAGGTGTGGGAGATGCCAGTCTGAAATGCCCCTCCCCGAAATCGATTTCCACGCCCCGCAGATACGGCATAAGCGTTCCGTTTTCGAGTTTAACGCACGATTCTTTTATCGCCCATAACGTAAAAAACAACATACGCCCCTCGGTTTCGGGCATAGCCTTCATAAGAGCGAATTCGCGGGTGGGGAAGCGGCGCTCTGCGATACGGCGCCAGTCGATAGCGTGGTCGATCTGCTGGATATCAATACCAAGGGGGGTTGTTTCTGAAACAGCGACAGCGGCGATGCCTGCCTCTGCAGCACCTGTGTGCGAAACGGAAAAGTAAGGAGGGTCTTCGTGCCTGAAACCCTTGATCGAGATACGACCGGCACCTTCCTGCACAAGAGGCACAGCAGCGGCCGTAAGCCCCATGAAGCGCCCAAGTTCTATGCGCAACATGGTACGCGCAGCAACGAATGCCGGGCGCGCGCCCTCGTGCATTCCGGCAAGGCGGGCATGCTCGGTTTCAGAAAGAATATGCTGCTGCCCAAGCGCGGGATCAGCGGCGCGTATCTTCAGGTTTATGGCACTTGTTTGTTCCGGCATGCAGGTTTTGTATCACGGAGTGCGCCGAAGGGAACTTGAAAAAATACAGAGGAAAAACAAACCTGCTTTTTTAAGATAAGGGATTAACCGTGCCTTGTACGGCGTTGGGTGAATACCCCCAGGACGCGCATTTTCTGGCGGCGAAGTCTTTTATAAGGCGCTCCTGCCTGATTTCTGCGGCTTCTATTTCCAGCTCGAGGTTATAAATATCCTGTTGCGCTTTAAGCACCTCTGCACGCAAAATTGGGTCTGTGAAGGCACTCTCGATCAACTCAACACCAAGATTTATGATGGCTGCGGTCGCAACAGCAAGATCAAACAACGTCAATACGCGAGACAACTGCCGAACAAGCTTGTTTTCCCGACCCCACTTCAACCGTAATTCAAGATAAAACTCTACAAAGGTCTTTACTCGGTCTGTCTCTTCTTCTTGTTCGCTTTTTTCCACATTGAAGATGACATCACCAAAGAAAGGTACCAGATTGGCGCCTGCTTTCTTCAACACAATCCGGGCATGCTTCACGTCTCTCTCATTAGACTCGCGAACAATAAATGCGTTTAGCTTGTGCTGCCTCTTTTCCTGTGCTTTGCGCTTCTCCTCGATTTCACCGAGTTCAGATTCAAGGCTTATTTGCAGATCACGACAGCTTGCGCAGTGGCGTTTTTGCCCCGCAACAACATTGGAATTCAGGCTCTGCTCCAGCACTGTTGCGGCATAGTCTGAAAGGGCTTTGTTGTAGGCAGCGCCACCCTGCTCACCAGTGCTGGCGCACACCTCCGCATGGATACGCCCGACAGCATTCAATAATTTGTCTTTCCGGGGAATACGGTACGTATCCCGCAAATCACCCCAGATCACTCTCTGGCCGAAAGTACCGGGCCCGATAGTCGAAACTCTCTGGCCAAGTTCCGCAACATTGATAGACCTGAGCTTGAAATGGCTCCCATTCGTTTTAGCAGGCAGGTAAGACCATTTTTTTCCGGTTATCTTCAGCTCTTGCTCGATAAACGTTTTCAGCGCAGGCGGCGGATTATCCAACAACTTATGCTTCTGGGGATCCAGAAACTGGCCAACGCCACCTAACGACATCGTCACATCAAATTTGCCTGTTGTCGTCGGCGTATTGATGAAAATGACATCGTCTATATGACCAATATAAGAGGATTTCCTTGTGTGAAAAATGCGTGGAAGCGAGAGATAGGGAGGGATAAGAAAATCACTGGACGCTCTTCTGGTTCTGTTACCTTGTCTGGGTGAATATAATATTGGCGTGCCCCAGATGGCCTGCAGCCGTTCGACCAATGAACCTTTGAGCTTTTTCCTCAAGCCTTCGATTATTGGCCCTTTTGGGTCTATTCTGTTTTTGTAAGTCCATTTAGACGGCTTTCTAATCGGGTTTTCCATAAGGTATCTATGAATTTCGGCCTCAAAGGAGTTCATCTTCCCGTCAATCACGTGCTTCTTCTGTTGAAAGCCGATTGCAGTAAAGGTTGCCTGAAGCTTGGCAACGTCATGAGGGCGGTTTTTCCCACCCTTGCCAACACTCGCTGAAAGCTTAAGCATTATCAGTCTCTTCTTTACTTTTGTTCATTTTTTGTTCTATTTTTTGATTCCATAGACATTTGATACAGCGCTCATGAGGAATCCGTTGAAGCTGGATATTAAAAGCAAGCTTGCAAAAGCCCTGTTCGTATTGGCAGCTTTGTTCGTGGCTTATGAAGCTGTATCGAACGGACCACAGTTTATTGTTGATCTTAAATCAGGCTTTCAATCGTCAACAGAAGCAGGGCTGGCAGCAGAACTGGCCTTTTCCATGCCATTACTTGTGAGAGAAGCGTCCCGAACAACACACTCCGCCATGACAGATGTGCTGGAAACTGATGAGTTCCACGCACGACTGCCTACAGTCCGTGACGAAATGGCCTATGCCAGAACTGTTCTCATCAGGACCGTGGAAAATTTAATTAAGGGTGAAAGTTTTCATGCTGCTCAGGCGATAGAGGACCGACTGAAAACAGTCTCCATTATTTCACAGGACTACCTGCACCTCATAAAATCAATTGAGGAAAACGCCATTGTGCCAGGCCACATTGATCAGAAAATCCATGTTTTGGATCTCAGGGAATTAACCGCGTCTTATAGAAAAGCCTTGTCCGATTTGGGGACAGTGATTGAGGAACAGGCTGGCCACTAGAACTGCGGCAGAGTATGGCAAGTAAATGACTGCTGGGGATAAACCATGAACTCTCGAAAATCCGGCACATCGCTCAAGACTATAGTTTTTTTGGGGTTTATAATTTTTGCCGCCTTGTTGGCAGGGCGCAACTATCTCCTGCCAATCCTGGGGGAATTTGCATACAACGCGCGGAAATGCGCCAACCCTGAAGCGATTGACAGGAAGAAACGAGTTGAAGCCCTGCTGAAAGACCTCAGTCTTCTAGATTTCAGGCTGTCTATAGAAATGGATACCGCCTTTTCAACAACTGAAGATGGCATTTTTGAACAGAAGGAATACATCCTCCTATTGCATGAAAATATACTTGCCGTAAGGTCGGAAATTTTTGATATCATGCAAGGCATTGGCAGCGAGAACTGGTGGCTTTCCTACACCAGAATCGAAAAAACTCTGGCGGAATTCGCCTATCATACGGCAGCCATTGAGAAAGCGCATGCGAAGGCAGTAGCCAGTATCAATGAAGACCTCGGGAAGTCTGACAGTGAAGTCCAAGCCAGCCCCAAAAAGCATCCAATGACGTTGAGAGACTATAAAAAACAGATGTCTGCCGCTTATCCCGCGGGCATTTCGAGCATACTTATGTGGATAAAAGAAGACTGTCAGGAGAAGGGTTAGAGATCGTTTATAAGGATGCGACGCAGGCATGTATGTGCTTCATCTTTTTGTCCATCCGTCCCGGCTGACGCCCTTAAGCTTCTCAACGGTTCTGAGCCCCCCGAGCCCCAACATGGACAACAGCACTGTAACAAGCGTTTCTGTGCCATTCAGCGCAGGTGGTGCAGGCATGTCGGGGAAGAAGGCCAGCCTAAGCCAGTTGGCTATGTCGAATCCGGCAAAATGCCAGGCAAGAGACAAGCCACACACCCAGCCAACAAAAGGCCTCCAACCTGCAACAAAAACAGACGGATGCCGGGCTTCGGTCTTGTTGATTTCCATCTGCGCAAGCCCGGCGCGCAGCATCTCCATTTCCAGTTCATGGCTGAATTTCTGGCGGGCGTTTTTGTCAGGGATAAGCCTTTCCAGCGGCGCTTTGATCACATCCAGAATTGTACCGATAATGGGGATGCTCATGCCGGGCTCCAACTCAAAAAGGCCCTAAGCAAAACCCCCAGGCCAACAACGGACATCACGGAAATGCAGAAATCCTCAATAGCTTCACGCCTCATCATCCTGCCCCTCCTGCATATCTTCAGGCCGCTTGATGCCCTCAAGCGTTTTCTTGCTCTCTGATGTTTTGATAATCGTCAGGGCTTCGCCGCGATTGGGACCAAACCGCCGATGCGAGACATGCAGCCACTCCACCCAGTGACCATCACGCCGGAGCGCCTCATAGATCAGTTGATCAAAGGGAATGGCGGAAGCGGCAATTGCCTGCGCCGCATCCAAACACGGGATACCTTGAATGATGATATCCGCAGCTTCTCCGAACAGATGCTGGCTTGTCACCGCCCCACCGATGAGCCGGTTGAGTGTGGAACAGCGAAAACCCGACGTAACTACCACACACCGGCCAAACAGGGCACGAACAGGCTCCAGCACATTCTGTGCAAGCGCGCGCAGATTTGCAACTTCTGCCTCTTCGCGCGGTATGTTGTAAAGCTGATACTTCTCGGCTGTCTGGCTTCTGGTGAATTCCTGCAGGCGAAAGTGCGGGCTCAGGCTCATGCGTTCGTCAATCATCGCCGGTGTGGCCTCAGGAACCACGTGCCTGCGTGTTTTTGCAATCGACATGCTCATGCCAGCCATCCCAGTTTGTCAGAGATGAGAAACAGCAGCAGACCGCCAATTTGCGCGAGCACAAGCAGCATCAGTTTGATCACGATAGACCAGCGTTTGCTGCATTCGATTTCGTGCCGTTCGATCCGGTCAAACGCGAGAGTGGCTCTCAGAAGCGCCGCATTGGCCGTGCTACTGCCGTCGCCGTTAAAGCCAGGAAAGTCGGGCGTATATTCCTGTTTGGAGGAGGCTGCAGTCATGGCAGAACCTCCAGAAAAACAACGCTGGCAACACCGGAAACCAGAGCCATTATCGCAGCAAGAAACCGCTTTTTCTCGAGGGCATGCCAGTGCCAGAAAGCAAAAGACCGTGGGTGCGGCAGAAAGAACACCGGGTCCCAGTCTGTCGCCGCTCGCTCGGCCCCCATACCCCAGAACAGCATCAGCAACCCAAACGCCCAGAAGGTCCCAAAGGTCGACAATGAAACCGGGCCTGCTGCCGCAACAGCCGTTGGAACAGCGTAAAGAAAAAGCGATAGCGCACCGCGTTTCAGCGCGGGCCGCGTGTGGAACAATACATAAAAAAAACGGCCCAGGGTTTTACCAAGGACCGCTTTCGCAGACAGTAAAAGTTGTTTCATGGTTATCGGGTCTCCATTGATGCCCCTGGATCAATCCTCAAGCAATGCCAAAGCGGCCTTGACCGCTGCATGCGTTGTTGCGCTATCCAGTGCTTCCTTGATAGTCAGATACGTTTGCTCGTGCGCGATCATTGTGGCCGCTTCTGCCGCCTGTTTGGACTTGATGCCTGCCACGACCTGGGCAGCAGTCTTGTTCTTCACCGCCATTTCCGTCGTGATATAAGGACCAACAACAAGACTGTCGTCCTCATAGGCCGCAACCTCGGCCAGTTTGGCAGTGTGAATTCTATCTCGACGAACACCCGTCAACGTAGCTTTTTCAGTGCGTACCGCAATGCGGGTTTCCAGCGCCCGAATTGCGCTCGCGCGGTAGACCTCCAGATCGCCCTCATCGCGTGCAAGACATTCATCCGTGCCAATCAACTCCCAATCACCGCCAACAAGCTTCTTATAATCATAAAGCGATTTATCAGGATCGGGCAGCGATAGTGGAAGAGTGAAAGTTGCTGTGCGCACAACGCCAATTGGCAATGGTTCCGCCACCTCGCGTAGCGATCCATATCCCACAACACGGTCATTGGCATCAAAATCAACCTGCAGGCGCTCGCTGGCCGTAACGTTCAGGGTATTTTCGGTAATATCATCTGAACCACTCATTTTCTCACCGCCGTCACCGTTAGGGAAAAATTGTCGAAGTAGGCCCGGTCCGAGATCTGTTGCTCGCCGTTACCCCATGCCTGAAGCCGGTACTCGTAGGTATCGGAAGCCGGTGGTGTATCTGTATATTCAGAGCCAATCGGAATGCGCTGCGTGCTTGCACCGATATCCGTCATTTCCAATAGCTGGGACATGGTTCTGATCGTCGACCAGGAACCGCCTGCTGTTCGGCGCTGCCAGCGGCCATAACATTTGATCGGATCGTCTTTACACCGGAACGTGGCACTGAAGGCGAGCTGGACCGCTGCTCCGTTCCCCGCATCGAATGGTATGCCGGTTATCGCGCTGCCTACGGTGCCATAGCTTTGCGCTTCATAGTTCAATAACAGGCTGGTGCCTTGATAACTCTTTGGCAGAGACGCAGCATTATTGGCCAGATGTTCCGTGTTGCTGATCCGGACGGCACCCAACTCCGGCGCCCCGCCAAGCGTCAGGATTGTCGGAGTGAACGTAAGCCAGTTAAACGGACTGGAGGCCTGTTTGGTCGCGGCTCCGATAACGATATAGCTATCAAGGTCCGAAGAGGGCCAGCTTGCCCAGCCCACGCCGCGCTTCTGGTAGGTCCATGTGCCTGCGTTGTCCTTGTAGGCCATTGCCGTATGGGCATTCGCCTGCGAAGAAGAGTGCGTGAAACGGCGGGAACCGGTTGTGTCCAGAACAACATAAACTTCGGTTGCGCCTGATATTGTGGTGTTTGATATCGCTGCCGCGTTTTCATCATTGCCGGATGAGGGGATGTTACCACCCCATGTAAACTCGGTGCCATCCGGCAAAGTAACCCGGGCGGCCTCCGCTTTATTCGGTGTGCCGTTCCGGTAGCCATAAAAACTGATATAGGTGGGTAAGTTGCTACCGCCCGTCTCGGCATCCAGTCCAACCTGACCGACATAGGCAATAGGGCTTGCACCATCAGCGCCATCGGTTCCATCCGTGCCGTCTGACCCGTCAGCACCGCGATCACCTTTTTCGCCAATGATGCGTTGCGCTGCGGACCAGCCACCACCCGTTAGCCTCTGCCGCATATAAAGATCGCCGGTCTGGAACACCGTGTGCCACGGCGCGGAGCCATTAACCGAGTATTCGATTTCCAGACCAAGGCCGCCTATTTCCCGTGGGCTGGACCAACTGCCGATCAGAGTATCAGCCGCACTTTTCAGGCCTTTTGACATCCACAAGGGATTTCCGTTGGCTACAGGAGGGCCATCTGACCACCCCGCAGGACTGTCTCCTGAAGGCGTCGTGGGCTGGCTGGCCGAACGCCTGAAGATGATATCGAAGTATCCACCATCGGATCCGGCCGCACCATCAGCGCCAACCTGCGCGAGAATTTCCCAGTAAACAGGGTCTGTCAGTGCCGTGCCAATAGCACCAATTGTCGAGATAAACACATATGACGAGCCCCCTGACGTGACGATATCTCCGCGCTCATATAGGGTGATTGCACTATATGCACCTCGAAATTCCGTTCTGTTGGCGCCGTTTTCAATTGTATCCAGCTTGCTGATCGTGGTCGCCGTCAGGTCAACTGGGTCCACCACGGCCTCGATGGAACGCTGACGCAGCCGCGTAACATAGCTGACAACCACACGGTAAAGGCGGTTATCAACCAGATCAGGAATACGGCATGCCTTCGCCGCGCTATCCAGTATGATTGTGCCTTGATAGTCATCGCCTGAAAAATCCGTGTCGGCGTTATCGCGCCACTTCACTTCGATATGGTCAACAGGTACGCCGGAGGTAGGTGGGTCCCATGTCGCATGGATACCGCTGATAACCGACCCGTCTGCCTTTTGAACGTGATACTCCACCGCCTGCAGATTGTTGATGGCGCTTGGGTCCCGCCACGCATCGGCGTTGTCATCATTGGGCCCCAAAGGTTCATTATCCGGCGCTTCAGCACCGTAGACCAATGGATCATATCGCATCAGATCGACAGATACATCAAGCGTGCCGGAAACCCCGGTTTTTTCAACGATAAAAAGATTGTCGGGGGCTGAATATCCTTTTTCAGGAAGATCAAGCGCAATCACCTCGCCCGGCTCCAGCAACAAAGCCTCAGGCGCCAGTTTCAAATCCCGTATACGCTCACCGACCCTGCTTCTGCGCACGCTGAATTCTGCGAAGGCTTTCGCACGGTAGAAGTCCGTAACAGTTGTCAGGCTTTTATTGGTGTGCAACTCGCGGCCACCGTCCTCGGCAAGAAACGCTGCATAGTCAGACGACCCCCGCTCCGGCCATGAAACAGTATCTTCTTCAAAGTTTTTGTTGGCGTTCGGGAATTCAACCGTCACCCGGTTCAATCTCTCCGACCGGCTGCCACGCTCAACCGACCATCCACCCAAAATGGTGTTTTCATCGAATGTCATAACCGGGCCACTGACCGCATCTTCAATGACCAGCCTGTGCCTGCCGTTCGACCACGAAAGGGACCAGCCGAATTCTTCAAGTAGCGCGCGAATGTTTTCCACAACACCGCGTTTCGGATCAATTATGGCGTCGGCCTCGTACCGGGCCTGCGACGTACCTGCCTGATTGGGCCTGTAGGTTGGATACTGCTGATCGATATCTACTCTGATGCGGTCGCCGGTGTGCCAGTCATACCAGTCAGGAACGGCGCTGCCGGTTTGGTTGGTTACAACCGCCGGAATTGAAACGGTTTCATCGCACACATCGGCAGCCGCCTTGAAACTGTCCATGTCCAGCTCACCCGCAGGTGCACCAAACCCGAAAGAACCCATCATATAGTTCAGCACAACAAGTGCCCGGTTATTGCCGTACGTCCATGTGCTGTCATCACTGAAACTTTGGTTGCCCATGCCACCATATGCAGGGTCCTGCCGCGGATCATAAAGCCGAAGGCCTTTTATATCGGCGCGCAACCGTGGCTCGGAACGGTATTGCGGAAACTTGGTCGAATTGAAAAAACGTGTCCAGGAATAGGCAACGCCCAGACCTTTGTGGTTGCTGCTCCATTGGGGTGCGGCAGCCGACAGGCCTGTCAGCGCACTTTGGCTGACGCCGCCCAATAGTGAAACGGCGCGAAAGTAAGGCCGCTTGCTGGCAAAACGTTTGTGGGTATCTGCGTCACCATCAATCCAGAAACGGGTTATGGCTTCCAGTGGACCCTGACCCCAGACATCTATCCGGTGCAGCCAGTTATTATTGTCAAGCGGATCGTCCCGGTCGTCAAAACCGCGTTCCACAACAATCGCGTTTGCGTTTCCTGTGTTGGCGGCACGCCGGTTCGACACCCGCTTCAGCACCGTAATCGCATCTACACGCCTTTGGCCGTATATGATAGGCAACCCCGCTGCCGTAGCAGATTTGGTCAGCTCGATTTTTTGCCCCGGCGCCCCTGAAAGCCCCAGCAGTTTTCCAACAAAATTCAGTAAACCCATCAGGCTTCAGCTCCCCACCCAATGGTGTTCTTTTCTTCATGGGCAAACTCGAAGAATGTGTCGTTCGGGTATGCATCTTGCTGGTTATGGTCGCTTGTAGCCCGGCCTGCAGTCAGGTTCGGCTTGGCCCACGGGCTGGTAATTCTAAGAGAGATGGACGCGGCGCTGTCTGTATCGCGCTCTGTCCAGGTATCAAATGCGCCTTTGTAAAGGCTAACAGCGCTGCCATCGATGATGGAACCGTCGTCATCCAGCAACACCAACATAAGCTCACAGATGTCACCGGTACGTTCAACCGGCACATATTCTGATGTTCCTGCGTCAAATCTGTGCCGCAGGTAATAGGACATCACGCCGTCGGCATTCGAAAACTCAATGGTCAGACTTTGAAGTTTGATGCCGCGCTCGCGAACGACCGCTGGCACGCCCAGAAGATCGCCCTCGCTTTTATAAGTCTGGCCTGCATATGCCAGATCAACAGAATGGTTTGTAAAGAACAAATCATCACTGATCTTCAGAAGCCATGCGAAACATTGGGTTTCGGCCTGCAGCGCAGCAGCAACGCCGGGAGGAACACTAAGCATGCTAAAGCCTTTCGATGAGATCGAGTTCAAGGCGGACAAGTCCGTCGCGGCCCAGGGAAACCTCCTGCACATCACGCGTCAGCGATGCCCGCATATAAACCGTGTCTGTCACCAGCACAGAGCCCGATGCGCGGGCAGGCGGTGTCACTTCAAGGCTCGGGGTTGTTTTGGTGATCAGGTGCAATTTGGTATCGTCGTCATAGTTTGCGAAATTTGCCAGACGAGCCCCCGACGCCTCGGCAAGACCGGAAAGTTCAACCTTGAAAATGCTGTCGCGACCCTTGCGGGAGTGCAGGAAGGCGATGATCGGCCCTGCGTCTTCTCGTTTCATGGGATTGTAGACCAGCGAAACCTGATAAAACTGACCACCATACGAACGGCTTAAAATCCGCCCGCTTTCAGCTTGTGAAATACGGGATCGATGACTGGACTGTATTCGCAGTCCGGCAGGCGCAGGCACAAGCGGCAGCGCCTCCAGCGATGAGAACGCGGAGCTTGGCATATAGAAGACTTTCAGATGACAGAGAGGTGTCGGATAGAGAATTCGGTTGCCTATGGTGGCACGCTACACACCAAAGGGAGTCTGTTGCGCATAGTCCGCATAGATCTGGCGGATCATCGTTTCAATTGCACCCCGGTTGGCAAGGACGGCGTCATCACTTACGCCGCCACCGATGCTCAGGTTAATTGTCGGATTAAAAGTACTGCTGCGGGTAACCGATCTGTCAACGCTGCCTGGCAGCGCTTCACCGTTGATACCGCCCAGAAAGCTGGTCAGATCCTGATTGAGCCGGCGGCCAATCACCCGCTCGCCCTTTTCAAGCATGTAAGTACCGGTGTTCGGGATTTTATCAATCCCGTCATGAGCCTGACTGACGGCAGATTCCTGCTTTTTTCCAATAGCAGCTGCAAAGGCAATGGCGGGCAGGTTGAGCGGCCACGGTGCTGACTTGACTGCTGTCATAATTGCTTCAGCACCGCTTCTGATGACTTCCGCCCGGGCAATGATTTTGCGAATTTTACTCATCTTCTTAGAACCCAGAATGGTTTCACCAACCTGAAGGGCCATGTTTTTAAGAACCTCCGTGTTCAGTTTTCCTTCTTTGCTGAACAGATTCTGGTAGTAATCATCCCACAGCTTTTTAAGCATCGAGATTTTTTCGCGCACCTTATCAAGGTTGGTCTTGTCCTCGTCACTTTTTTGGGAATCGGCAGGCCCAAGAATACCTTCTGCAAACCCCAGGGTGCCGCCAACCACACCGCTGGAAGTGAAGCCTTCTTCCGCACCGGCCGTCGCTGCAGACACCCGTTCACCAACCTGTTTCAGGGTGCCCCCGATGCTTCGCAGGGTATTGACCGCGCCTTCGGTTCGCGGGATTTTGGACAAAGCACCCGCAAAGTCACCGAGCCCGCCACCCAGTTTGTCGAGTGTTTCACCAAGCTTTTTTAAACCGTTTGGGTTCGTGCCGCCTGCTGGTTGGCCACTGGCGTTGGGGGTTGTTGATGTTTCGCTGGTCATTGATATTTTTCCGCTAGTTCTTCAAGGCGTGCTCTGGACATTGGTGGTGGTTTTGAACTGACACCGTGTGCGCGCTGCCAACCGGTTATTGCCGTTAGAAATTCCGGCAATGTTGCCCGGTGGATTTCAACAGGCTTCCAGCCAAGTGCGGCACCCGCCATCATGACCGTTTGCCAGTCCGTATGGTCGGCTTCATGGCAACCCTGGCGATTGCGCCGACTATGTGCAGAATCAACCGTGCTCAAGACTTTCCCGGCGCACTCTCGGCCTCTGTTTCCGCGTGGTTCGAGGAAGGTGACAGGGTTGCCTGCAGGCAGGCCGAGATCGCTGTTGCAGCCTCTGCCAGACCCGCTTTGACAATAGTTCGTCCGGCTATCTTGAGTAACTTCTCGTCAGCAAAATCTTTGCCCGTCATTGCCAGATAGAGCACTGCCATGTCCCTGAGGCGAAACTCCGGCAAGCGCTCTGACAGGAAAGGCACCAGCCCCATGCCGAAATGGTCTTCAAGGTCCATCATGGTGCCAATATCCAGCCGCAATCTTCGACGCCGACTGCCGACCATGATAGATGTTTCACCACTTGTTGTTTTTGCCATTGTTTGTGCTTTCTGCGTGTTAGATCGGCAGGGTCGTAATAACGCCCGCTGACTCGAGGTTGATGTCATAGCTCACAGCACCTTCGGTCTCGCCAGACAAGCTCAGGGACGTAACGATGAACGGACCGGTGTAGACCATGAAGTCAGGAATGGTAATACGCGCATCCAGATGTGCACCGGACAAGGCAGCAGCATGCACGCGCTCAAACGCCTGATCATCCATAAACACGCCGTTGGCACTTGTATCGATCGACACAATCGAGCCGCCATCCATCGCAGCCCTGAAGCCGCCAGAGTCCTTGGTGGTCACATCCACGGCACTGCCATTGATGCTGAACGTATTGCTGGTGAAACCGCCGATGGTCTCATAGCCAGATGCTCCGTCGCTGACTTGCAGCAACAGCTCTTGTCCTTTTTGTGCGGGCATGCACATCTCCTTTAAACTATTGGTTGATTTGATTTTTTCGGAATGCTGGATCGAGCCCGACGAGGGTTCGGGCCTTGGTCTGACGCTGTACAATCACAGATAGAAAAAGCACATCTGTTAACGAATTGTTAACGACATGATGGTCCAATGCAGGCTGATCAAATAATGGTGAAAAGCGAGGTTTTTTCCTCGACGATCTGATTGATCCATTTTAGACCGCAAACAAGCGAATAAACGACGGCGATATCATGAGCAAATTCGATTACTTCCTTGGTGCTTTGCTTTCCATTTTTGGTCTGTTTCTGATTCTCGGGCCTTCAACGCACTGGTCCGTTGCGACGCTTTTCCTCTTGGCAATTACGGTATTTGTTCTGTTTATCGTGCGCCTGAAGAAAGAACGCTGCAAGCACTGCGGTCACTATTTCCAGCGCAACATCATGGACCGTTATCTCATAGAGAAAAATAGCAAAAAATGTTCCAATTGCCAGACCAGCGCCTTCCGCGACGATCAGCCCAATGGCGGCATGGCGGCCTGAAAAACCTGCCGGTGATTGATCAAATCACGTCAAAATATTTTACAGAATAACTCAACCTGCCACGATACAGGCTTCCGGTCTGGCTGTATTGACGAACGACGTTTGCATTCAGCAGACGAACAGGAAGCGTATCCAGTCCGACAGCCTGAATAGAAACTCCCGACAAAACCCGGTCAACGTCTGCCATCAGTTCTTTGACTTCCATCTGGCTTTGTTGATTGGACCAGACGGTTATCTCGAAATCCAACCTGTTTCCGCGCCTGTCTTTAAGGTCGGCTGCGGTTATGGAAGTCTCGCCCATCGAGAGATAGGGCCACACCGCCGCCTCGGGTGGCTGGTCATATACACCACTTAGTTTCAATCCGAGAGTAGCGTCATCTTTCAGAAGGACAAAGGCCGCTTCCTGTATTTTATGGCTTGCAAGTGCAGTCATGAATTTTCCCTCAGGTCGAGCTGTTTTGCAGGCGCGAAGCCTGATACCTGATCACAGGTGTGAGCCCCATGGTCCTCTCTACGGAATGCACCTTGTAGACGGAAGAACCAAAACCGACTTTTCTTGCTGCCATAAACCCCGGTTGATAGTGCACCTCGAAAGAGACGGCCTGGCCAATAAACTGCCTGCCGCCCTGCTCTTCCAGTGACCCGGCGGGGTCGTTGACTGTGGCCCACACGTCGGCAATCACCGGATCGGTGGCCAATATGCGTCCCCCGGCACCCTGCATGGTATCTTCACCCATCAGCGTGACCCTGTGGCGCATAGAACCTAACTTTGTCATGGCTATATCCTGACGTGGCGATAAGGCGCCATGAAACGGTCCACACCGCCGGGGTTTGCTGGAAAACCGGCATTGGCTGCATCATCACCGCGGTGAAAATACCGGGATGTGATCAGGTGCAGCAATGCTTGATGAATATCTTCCGGGATTGAGTTCCATGTTGGCCCAAAACCAGACACAGCCTTGATTTTAACGCCCTCACGCGGTCGTAGCACGGACGGCCACCCACTGCCGGCCCGCAGATATAAAACAGGCGCAAGTCCCGGCACCAGTGCATAGTTGCCCGCATCCCATATGACTTCTGCCCCTTCTTCATCCAACAAGGATATGGAGACGATTTCGCTTACTGGCCGCGCAGGCAGGGCAACGCTGGTGTGCGTTCCCACACGAGACGAAAGGCCTGCAGCACCATGGTTGGTTGGCGAAACACGCCCCTCCATGCCCGTTACGGAAGGCCAACAATCCAGATAGATGTCAATTTCACGGTCGATCAACTGAAGGCCAAACTGCGCTTCAATGGCTGCACGCGCGGATGCGATAACGGACATCAGCTTCGCATCTTCATGGTCTGCATCAAGACGCAGGTGCTCTTTTACCTCGTTCAGCAGAACAGGTTCGGGTGTGCCGGTGTGGTATTGCTCAATTCTCATGATTATCGTTCCATAATACGCAGGGTAAGACTGCGTTCAGCCGTGCGGCCTGCGCTGGTGGCAACCCGGCACGTAAGCTTGTGGCGGTTTCCGGCAACACCCCCTGAAACATAAACGCCCAGCACCGGGCCTGCGACAGTTTCAGTGCCCAGGGTGGGGCCTAGTGCGTCAGAAGGTTCAATTGTCCATGTCGCAGAAGAGATGGCTTCGTCGTTAGTTAGCCATTCGCTCCAGTCGATGCTGAAATCAACATCGCTGGCAGGGTCCTTGGGGAAAATCGTCATTGAGGGTCCTTGGGCAAATTTCCGGCAACTTCATTGTCTTGGGTCTGGCATTCAAAGCTGGCTTAAGGTTATCCAGCCGGTTTCATCAGGGGTAAAAACAAGCGATCCGCGCACCACTTCAAGCGCACCACCTTCAGCTGAAAGATCCGAATAGCCCAGCAGGGCTTTTTCACCCGCTGGTGCATTCGGGTGTCCGTAAGCGAACAAAAGATACCTGAAAGGCGGGACAGAAACCGGATCGCCAAATAATACCGGATCAGTCTGTAACGACACCCGACCCGGCTGCACAACAGTGCGCACACCTGTCAGCGCCGCTGCGCTGTAACCTGAGCTAACAACTTCAAACGCAGCAACATCTTCCACCGTTTGATGCAGGGTTTTGTCAGGCGCATAAGAAGCGTTCAACAGATGCGCTGACAGGCTTGCGTTCGAAAAACCGGGCAGAGAGCCATCCATGATGCCCGCCAGGGCACCGTCATAGATCGTCAGGGTTGATACGGCCATGTTATGCTTTCTCGTGTCGGGAACCTGCGGCAGCAACCAACGTGTTTTGAGCGCCCGCCGGGACGGCTTTTCGGCTCACCGGTGCCAAAGGCTTTTGGCGCCTGAACGCAAGGCCTGTGCTGGTCCCGGCTGAAAACACCGGGGGCGTCGCCGATAACCGCAGGTCGGCAGGCACCATGGCCACCAGCCTGTTCCTGATAAAGGGGGCTGCAGGCGGCGCGGCACCCAACGCGTTTGACGCAAGTGTCACGGCGATCTCCATCAATAAAAATGTGCGGTGGGAACGTCAGGGGTTCCGGTTATTATGGTTTAGTCGGGTTTGCAGCAGGTGGTGCCTTCTGGTCTTGTTGCGCCACTGCCGAGAGGCAATTGAAGACCTCCACATACGCCGGCATTTCAGCCCCCTGAAGACTGGCACGCTGGAGGAACTGGAGCGTTACACGCGCCAATTCGGGTGATATCGCGGGGTTGTTGGTGTTTTCAAGTTCTGTCATTTTGACTTCCTTTAGGAAAAAGGTGTTGCACCGAAATAAGTGTTTCTGGATATCCAAATCCTAGAGTTTGACTCGCAACTCTCCTGTTGGGGACGAGTAAATATCTCCCGAGACTAATCCAGCTGTGCCAGCAGCAATATCGTCGACACAGCTAGGCAATACGCTCAAATTTATCGAACTGTTGCTAATAGACATTGTTCTCACGCCATTGTTTGAGAAACTAATGGTGCTTCCTGACTCCGCGAATATTCCGGTATTGGTATTATTAGAGAAAGCAATGGCCGGCTCCGACTGCGTGCCAAAGCTTGCCAGAAGCTGGGCACCGCTTACTGCTAAGTCAGAATAAAAACTGAAAACTTCTGCGTCATAGTCATATAAAAACTTGATTTCCGGTCCAACACGAAACACCCAATCATTTGCGTTTGATTGGTGTGTAGACCCGTACAGTATTTGATTTGCGCTCTGGTTGCTGGCATCCCCACCAGACAAGAACAGAGCATTATCTTTTATACCCCGAATGACCGCACGAGAATTTGTTATGCTATTCTCATGAAAATTCCACGCTGTCGATACGTGGCTGTAGGTCAAAACACTTGATCCATCTGCGCGAAACTCAATATCGTTGGCACGTGTTGCGTGGTTTTGACCGTAAGCAACCATATTGGCACCGGCATTGATGGCCGTACCCCCTGATATAATTGTACTTTCGGTGGATATATCTCGATAATAATTACCGCCAGATATAATATCACCAGCGAAGGTGGTGGTGCCCGGCACCACTTTAAGCTGTTGTACGCCACCGACAAGAAGCCTGAAATCACCGCCCGCCGCGCCGCTCGCTTGTAGCCGCACTTGCGCTTCGGATGTTCCAGTCCATCCATGCAGATCAAGGATGGCGGGCACGGCTGTCCCACTCCTGTTCCCCACTTTTAATGTAGGGGTCAGTCCGGGTGTTTCTACATTTATCTGGCCCCCAAAAACAGTGGACCTGTCTGTACCTACGGTAATAGCGGTCAATCCTCCTGTCCCGAGGGTTAAAGGAGTTGAGGATAACGCACCAACAAATACGTTGTTGTTACCCGCTTGCAAAAGGGCTCTTGAGGCACCTGCCCCCGTGCGTTCTGCCATTATGTTGATTAACGTGCTATCCGCCTGAGCATGGATAGCGTGAGAAGGTGTTCCGCCTACTCCTAAATTACCTGCAACTGTCGCAGACAAATCAGTACCTGCGGTCAGCCAATTAGTAGGGGTGCCACTAACCACCTGTCGAATAAGCAAGGATTGTCCATTGTCCTGCAAATCCCAGCCGTCATCTGCTGTGCGTCCTATAATGAACCGAGCAAAATCAGTGTCTCTCAGTACGCCGAAATAATCACCAACACCTTGGTTCATTATAGCCGTGCCAGTAGCGTCAAGGTTCCCGATGCCTGTGACGTTAGTGTTCTGGAAATCCCAATAGGCGGCGCTGTTATTCCACGATAGCCGAATATCACCATCGGTTCTAAGATATATATCATTGGCAAGTAGGGAATGGTTGCCCCCGTACAATTGCATGTTGGCACCGGCGTTCGTAGCATCGCCCCCCGAAAACTGAGAAAATCCGGTGTTATTCGACTGACGATATTCAGAAACACCAACGACGGTTTTATTGTTGTAATTCCAATAATTTGCGGCGTCGTTCCACAATAATTTTGTGTCGACGCCTACCCGGAATCCAATGTTGTTGGGTTGTGCTGGATTGTTTTCTCCAATCAGGTACAGGTTGGGACCAACGTTCGGCGCTGTAGACCCCGAAATATAAACGGCATTATTGCTGTTGCTGCGAACAATGTTGTTGTTGCCCAGATTTACCTGACCTAAAACAGTCGTCGCACCCGTAGCCCCATCACCCGTCAAAAACTCCTGACCCGATGCAACCAAGCTTAAGGTGTCTGTCGCATGACTATAGGATACAGCCCCGCGATAACTCCCGTCACCATCGCCAAACCGAACTTGGCCCAGGTTTGAGTTACCCGAATTTATTTGAATTGAGTTGTTGCTGTTGCGGTCGATCCGCAATGAAGTGCCAGACGGATCGTCGCCGGGCGTGCCGGGTATTGCACTAATTGAAATTCGTGCGTTGCCACCAACATTCAAACTACCGCCGACGTTAATGTCATTGTCCTGAAAGTCCCAAAGCGTATTTAAATGCTGATAGCGCAGCGTTTCGAGTGTGCCTGCCCGGAATATCGCGTCATAGGCTTCCGCGTGCAGCTCACCCCTTAAAACAAGACGCGCACCTTCAATCGCTGTTGACCCTCCGGCCATGTTGAGCTGACCACCAGAAACACCCCTGTAGAAATCACCTGACAACACCAGATTGCCAATTCCAACAACATCGTTTCCCTGATAATCCCAATGATTTGACTGGTTGTTCCAGAAAGCACGTATCGTGCCGTCCGATCTGAGATAAAGATTGTTGCGAAGTGCAGTATTGGGGTGATTGCCCGAATACAATTGCATGTTCGCACCGACATTCGTAGCGTCGCCCCCCGAAATCTGAGTAACCCCGGTGTTGTCCGACTGTCGGTATTCCGAAACACCAATTACCTTGTTGCCACCGAGCAACAAATCACCGGCAAGGCTCGCTGAGCGATCCGTCCCTAACGTCACAACACTGAGAGAATTTGCACCCAGCACAAAAGGCACATTGCTAGTTGAGCCGATACCTATGGCTCCGGGCGCAAAACCGTTGATCGCAAAAGTTCCATTTGTTCCAAGGTTCGCGCCTGAACCGGTCAGTTTATATTGTGATTGCGTAGTTAGAGGACCGCCGAACTTCGAACTTAAGTCAGCGGGATCAAATATTAGAAAATCGTCTGCCCCGATGTTGCTTGGGGCAAACTTTACCTTGTTACCGTCATTCCTATCTGGACCCGAAACGAACCGGGTGAGGCCATCCAATTGGTGCCTGAGAACCGAGTCACCAGTCCCGGTATTGTTAATGCGGATTCTGGCTTCCTGTCCTGTGCCTTGGACAGCTAGCTCCGCAGCCATGGTTATGAGGCCGCTGGCCCGGTTAATGCTGAATGGCGTATCGATCAATGTGCCAGCGTCATCAAAACGAGCGATTCCATAGTCAGACCCTACATTTGCACCGCCCTCCGATACACTTGTCGCGCCTATGCGCCAACGATCCACACCGCTAGTTTGCAAATTAATCTGACGTGTTGTGTTTGCGGGGCCGGAAAGATCAAGAGTGCCATTCGTGAGATTCATAACACCGACCGCGCCCCCGACATCAAATCTCATACCCCCGCCAGCACTTCCAAGACCAAGAATCCTATTGTTAACAATAGCAGCCCCGTCCCAGCCGTTCAGTTCTAAAAATGCGCCGGTTGCCGCGCCGGACAGCGCGCCCACTGTTACACTGTTCGACTCCACATCAAGATTGCCTGCGAAGGTTGCGTTACCTGCATCATCAAATGAAGTCTGCGCTCCACCGTCACTTGTTAATACTAATGTGCCGTCGGAGGAATGCATTCCCCAACTAACCTCTTTACCACCACGTCGAAAACGCGCTTTTGTGAATTCATTATTTTCAACTGTCACGCTACCAGCGAAGGTGGTGGCGCCTGCGCTGTTGTCCCACGATAACCACGGTACCGAGTTTGACCTAAACACAGTATCCCCGGCTTGAGTAGCGTGACTTTCGCCAAATAATTGAATATTTGAGCCGCTGGCAATTCCCGTTCCGCCGGCAATGGTCATAATATCTGAGTCCGCGCCGATGACACTGCCGTCTTTCAAAAGAACACCGTCAACCGTTACGCCCGCACCGGGCGTAACCTCTGAAATCACTTCGGCCTGCAAATCCGGGTCGAGCATAATTCCGGCTGTAACGGCACAATAAATCCGTGCATTGCCGGAAAGGGCGATCGGGGCCGGGCTGCTTTTGGTATAGACGCCGGCCACCAGAGTTTCGCCAACGCTGGTACGCTGAAATGTGGTCGTTCCCTGAAGGGTGCCGGTACCAATTTCGTAATTATCACCGTCTTCGATCACATAGGTAACTGTGTCGCCAACGGCAAAGGCATCGGCAAAGGCAATGTGAGCTGGCAGAGCGCCGCCAAGCGTAATATCACCGGTGCCGGTCGTCAGCGTCAGTTCGCGTACCCTGTTTGCAAGCGTCATCCAGCAATCCTTTGTGAGGTCCAAGTGGCGTAAAAATGAAATGCAAAAAGCGGGGCGCGCCCCGCTTCCCACATGTTTTGGGGTAGAGCCGCGTCTATTAGATCGCGAACTCCAACAGTTTGATTGCTTCTGCATTCACAACCGCGCCGCCAAGGCGTTTGGTTGCGTAGAAAAGCACGTTAGGCTTGCTGGTATAAGGGTCACGAAGCACGCGGGTGCCCATGCGCTCCACAATGGTGTAGCCGCGTTCAAAGTTGCCAAACGCAATCGAAAGCGAGTCTGTGGCTATGTCCGGCATGTCTTCGGCTTCCACCACCGGATAGCCCAAGAGCATATCGGGCTGACCTTCAATCAGGCCGGGCCGCCAGATGAAATTGCCGTCGGCATCTTTCATTTTCCGGATCTCGGCCAGCGTGGCGCTGTTCATCACGAACTTCGCACCCTGCCGGTACCGCGGCCCAAGCGCATGCACAAGGTCCACCAGAATGTCGGATGGGTCCGAAGCCGGAAACGCACCAGCCACCCCGGTTTTCACCTTGCCAATACCCGCTTCGGTCAGGAAACCTTTGGGCTTGTTCACGCCGTCACCGCCGATGATGGCCGCGCCTTCCTGTACAGCAAACTCTTCGGCCACTTCTTCCGTCAGCCAGGCCTCGGCGTCAAACTGCATGTCGTCAAGCGCGCGCTGCGTCGCGGCAGCGTTGGCATAAATCTCGCCCGGCGTGATCGCTACTTCCGCCAGCGATGGTGTTGCTGTCTCAGCGCGAGCATCGGCTTCACCGACCCAGCCAGAGGCCGTGCCGCCTGTGTTCACGAGCCGCTTGTAGTTAGACGTCTCTATCGTCTTGACCTTGCAGATCGAGCGCATCGGCGACAGGTCGCGTAGTTGCTTCTCGATTTCGCTGTCAATCACCGTTGGCACGGCATAACCGCCGTCACCGCCCACAGCTGTGGATAGGCCTTTGGCCTCCAGGTCTTTCAGCAGGCTGTCATCGCCTTTGGTGATGAAACCATCCAGAAACGCGTGTTTGTGCTCCACAGCGTCCGCGCCGTCAAAGGCATGAGAGCCATCAATATAGTCTGGCCGTGCCATTTTTGTTTCCAGGGCATCGAGCCGGTCCTTCAGGCCCAGAATGCCGGTTTCAGCAGCGTCAGTATAATCATCAATCGCCACCTTCAGGTCAGTCATTTCCATGACATTTGTCCTTTCTGTTTTACGTGGATGCCGGCAAAAGCCAGCGCTTTAAAAGGCCAAATGCCTGCTTCGCGCAGACGCGTTGGGCCACAAGCCACCGCTGCCCCGGCATCACACCGGATGGCAGAGCCAGCCAATAAAAAAACCCGGCTAAAGCCGGGTTTGAAAATCTATGGGCCAATAGCCCGATTACGTTAGTTATCAGTTAGCGATCAACATTGGGTCGTACTACCCACCGGCACCACAGAAATGGTCCGGCCGCTGTATATGTTGTCTTCCGCAAGCGTTCTGCGGTCATCCAGCTTGCGACCATTGAGCCGCAGGTCAAAGCGCGGCACACTCAAGCCAAACGTCGCAGCTGCCCGGGATTTCAAGGCACAGACCGACATTGCCTCCATATCCAGGTTGCGCAGCCGCTCTTTGCTACCCTCATACACAACAAAAACAGGTCATTGGCCGCAATCGCCGGGCCCGCCAAAACTCCAACCGCCAGCAGCGCAGCAAAAAAACCCTTTTTCATCACCCCCTCCATTCTTGTGCCTTCAACGCATAGCAGTTGCACCCTCGCAACTTTTGGGGTTATATGTCAAGAATGTTCTATATATGTTCTTGTCGCACTTTGGACGAAATCGAGATGGAGAGTTCTGGTGAAAAAGTATCTTATAGGCGGTGTCATCGGCTTTTTGGCCGCCCCTCTTGCCGGCCTACTGTTTTTGTACATTCAGTTGGGACCAACATCCGCTCTCTACTGGCTGTATGACTGGAATGCTACGATTTCCGCTTCTCTTGAAGAGTTGCCGGAAGATGCGGAATACTACAGCGAGTTAGGCAACAGCTACGGCACCATTTACGAAGTAAAATCCACCTTCATGGACGATTTCAGTATCGGTGCCAAATTCCGCCGCCTCGGATTTTATCTGCTGGATCCTGTAGTCGAGTTTCAGAAAGAAGACTATCGCTCGGTCTGTATTCAATCTTTTGATTTAGACACATGGCGTATGAATGTTGCAATTACACTCGGCAAGGAAGCCAGAAACACGCTGGCAACAAGCTTTTCCCAGAGTAGCAGCAGCTATTTTCATCCGCTCATGCATGAGGTTTACCAAAAGAGATATGTTATCGAGGCGGAAAATGATCTTATCAAAACTTTCTGGGTCAGCGGCGACGGAGCACTGAAATACCGGGACACAGTCGAAAATGCGCCTAATGAACCAGACTTCATCCTGTCGGTTCCTCTGGATCAACTCTTGAGTTTTCAACGCTATTTGGCAGAAGGCATGTTGGACGCCCCACCCACAGGCTGCACACCTGACATAGACCCAAGCAAGCTTCCGGGATGGGCGGTTGTTGTGCTCCCCTACTGGAAGAATTGGGAACAGCAGCAACGAGAAGAAAATGACAGTTCAAACTAAGCTTTAGACACGCATTTGCGCCCTATCATCGAGGACGGTTGTAAACACTGGCTGGCAATCGGCTACATCCCTCCCGCTTGTGCTCCTTCTCCTGTTGCCAGAAGATGCGATCAAGATACTTGGCATCAGACAATGCTCGCTCGGCTGCCCGAATGTAGGGTTTAATAAACCGCTTATATTCTTCGTCATAATCGCCAAAATAATTGTTAGCGTCCCTTAGAAAAGAAGCACCGCTTCTGATGGCGGCCGCAATGTCGTTTGGCGTTCGCGTTGCGATCGCTTTTCCAATATCTCCGATGGTCAGCAATCCGTTTAAACCCAAGGCGATGCCTTCTTTTTTCTTGTTTTGTACAAACCGTCGTGTCGCTGCTGACAATCTCCCGCTTGCCTCGCTGAACGCTTTCCAGGCTTTCCAGCGGGATTTGTTCCCATCGATAAGGTCGTTGTGAAGTTGCTGACATCTCAATCGGTTATCTTCCGATCGCCGTTTTGTTTCGCCAGCGCATACGCCGCAACTGCATGGGCTTACAACACCATGTGTGATCCTGTCCTTTTTCGTGGTCAGATTTTGCAGCAGGTCTTCAAGCTCAAGGGCTGTTGCCTGGTTTTCCGAACTCGCCCCCCGAAATCCCTTGGCGGTGATCGCTTTGGCGCGGCTGCGGGAAAAGCCGGCATCTCTGAGCATGCGCTCGAAATCGCGGGGCGTTTCAAATGATTCAGTACTAACAGACATTCATCTCTCCTGCCTTGGCTTTCACGAGCTCCGGCCAATCCAGTTGCATTTCATCAACCTCTGTGGCTTACTGACGATGTTCTTTATTTGTTCTGGGCGTTTTGGATCAGTGAAAGGATCAGGTCATGCGGAACTTCCTACTGGGCACACTCACCGGGGCCGGGCTTATTGCTGCGGGCCTGGGCATCAACTCGCTGGTGTCAGCGCAACATGATGAGTACGATGAAGACGGAACCTTCCACATGGCTCTTTCTGGTGGTTCGCCGAATGAGGGAACCAACTTAAAGCTTGAGAAAAAGCGGCCTGACCTCGAGTGGGATTACATCAAGGTCACGCGCGATAATTATCCAGCCATGCAGGTGGATCTCTTGGCACCCTTGATGACGCTAACGCGGTCCGATATCGAAAGCCTCTGTATCGATCCCTATGCCGGCAACGACGAAAACCAGGCGAGCTATACGGTTGACATTGATCTGGTGCCCGAGGCCAAAGCAAAACTCGGCCTGGCGCTGGCACCGCACGATAATGAAGAAGTTGCCATCCGCCTGCTTGGCCAGCCAATCAATATGTTTTTTGCGGACTCGGAAAAAGCCCGCCTGTTTGCTGCAGACGAAGATACTATGGACAACAGGCTCACATCTGACATTTCGTTCAGTTTTAACCATAGCGCCACCCACATAACGCTTGTTTTGATCAGCAGCCTGACTGGTAAAGCCGAAATCGCAGCCTGCGAAGCGAGTTTCAATATCGAATCCATGCCCGGTTATCAGACGCACAAAAAACGCTGGCAAGACATGGCTGCACGGGTCGCGCGCGGCGAGTCCTGGATGCCGCAAATAGAATAGGGTAAACCTATCCCCACTTGACCTCAATACGCTGAGGGATGCCTGGAGCCATACCCTTCACCAGAATTTCCTGCATACCGGCATTCACCAAATAGGGGCCATTGCCTGCCGATCCTCCATTTGAAAGCCACGTTGCCGTCTCTAAACCGCGTCTTGAACGGTATTTAACTCGAAGTTTGAACGCACCTTTTAACCGCCCCGAATTCAATGAACGAGCCGCAATCCTGAAGTTCGTCGGTGCACTGGGGCTGATGACACCCAGCACCCGCCATCGATCATTCCATGTAGGGCCAGCGACAAACTCAAGGCGACCGAACTTCTTGATTTCAGGAACCAGCTGCAAACGCCTTCTTTCGATCAACCGAATGACGTCTGCAATGGCATCACCATCAACGCCGTAATCCAGTTCACTATTCGATAGTGCCTGCCGAAACCCCTTGGCCGTGATCGCCTTGGCGCGGCTGCGGGAAAAGCCGGCATCTCTGAGCATGAGCTCGAAATCGCGGGGCGTTTCAATATCGTTGGCATCAACGTACATTCATCTCTCCTGTCTTGGCTTTCACGAGCTCCGGCCAATCCAGTTGCATTTCATCAACCTCTGTGGCTTACTGACGATGTTCTTTTTTTGTTCTAGCCTAAAATAATTGGGGGGACTGACATGTCGCACGCTAGAAAAGCTTGGTTGAAGGGTCTCGCTTCGGGCTTCATGATCTGCTTTATTCTGTTTGTTTGGTCACCCGAATGGCTGTTCGGAGAGCGGCGCGTTTATACAGAAACACATTGGAATCAAAACCTTAAAAACCCCTATGTTTCAACGCCGCTCGTCAATTTCGGCACCAAGCATGGTGACAACCTGCAATCACGCGCAGCACTGTCCCTTTTCAGGGTCGACCCCATATGGGACATCACAAGCGACAAAGTAGCATCTGTTTGCATTTCCAGAGCTGAACTTGATAGGCTTGGCTTGGAAACCTGGGCAGCAGATATTCAACTTGAGAATCATCGCGCACTACTTGAAATCGCAAATGGATCAGGTGTTTATGACAATCCATCAAATCGCCCCTTCGCAATGCTACGATTGCAAGGTATTTATAGCTTTGATCAATATCTGCAGGAGGGCCGCTTCGTAATGCCGTCACTTCTTGAAGCAGACGACAAGCGAGCAAACCCGTACCATTTTCGGATTCATTTCAACGAGCTTCAAGTACCGGATATGGCCGATGTTCTGTTATCTCTGACTGCGGACTATAAAGTTTTACCGTGCGACAACCTCTCTGACCTCACCATCTATAACCGCTGGAAAAGCCGTTGGACCGACAGCGACATAGGGGGAGGCGCATATAGCAACGAATGGCTCGAAAAATTTGATTAATCCGTCACGGCTATCAACTTGCTTTGAGCACAAATCGCCCCGGTCGTTGCGGCAGGTTGCGAATGGCCTCTTCCGGATGTTCAAAATGCTCTAGTGTAGCGCGTGTGCTATCCAGCACCAATTGACGCGGGAACTGTCGGTGCCAATCTTCAAGGCTGAGTGGATTGAACGCAGGCGGTTTCCCGCGGTCAACCGTTTCGCGCAGCAAGCGGCTGGTACCATCTGAATAAAGTACTACCTTGTCGCGCAACGGCGTACCCCGTGTAAAATCAATATAGTGAATAGTGCACTTGAAGTGCGCCCAATCAGGTGCTTGGATACTGAAGGTCACCCGCCCTGTCTTCACAGGGACAACTCGCAGTTTTTTTGTGTCACCCGGATGGACAGAAACGGTGTTGATAGGAGTGCGTGCCGTTTCGAACATGCTTAGAATTGCATCCACCCCCGGGATTCCCCGCTTCATTTCGAGCAACTGACGCTTTTGTCTAAGCAGATCTGCGATTTCCCTCATTTCTGAGTGGTCAATGCTTCCTCCTTTGAACCCCTTTGCCGTAATCACCTTTGCGCGGGTGCGGGAAAAGCCGGCATCTCGGAGCATGCGTTCGAAATCACGCGGAGTCTCAACCTCGCGCGCTGGCGGGATCTGGCGGCTGGCTTTGACCGTGTTCACGCGTGCAAGCTCATTGGCCGGAAAGGTCACCAAAGACACTTCCATCAACTCGGCGCGTTTGATGGTGCGGGTGCCCGTCGCGCGGTTGCGCAGTGCCTCTTTGGTCACAAAACCAATCGACAGGCCATTGAGGGCACCCATTTTTAGAAGTTCGTAGGCTTCAGCCCCGCGGCCAGAGCCGGACAGGCGGCCTTTAACATAAAGGCCCTTCGCGTCCTCCCTCACCACGTCAAACCGGCCTATGGGCTCCTTGGCGTTGTGCTGCCACAGAAGTGCTGGCAGCCGTGACTTCAGGCTTTCGGCGAAAGCCCCTTTCGCGACCACATCACCGTCCCGGTCTGTATTGCCAAACACCGCACCGTAGCCTTCAAAAGACCCCGTTTCGCCGTCCGCTTTCACTTCAAGTGGCAGGCTCAACACTGTCTGGTCACCATCCTGCAGCGCATCGTGCATGGGCATTGTCCTTTAATCCTGATTGTTGGTATGGTGCGCGTCAGCAAGGCGCATCAGACGCCTGCTCAACACGACACAGGGGTTATATGCATGAACGAAGAACTGGCAAGAAAATCACCCAGATACCGCTTTTGGCTTGCCGCCATAGCGCTGATTATGTCCGGCTTTTTTGGCTTTCTCGGCCTTGGCAGTTTTTCAGCCGGTCAGGGCTTTGCCAGCAACCCCGATAACATCGACCCTGCCGTCACCATCCTGACCTTCAATTTCATTGGTATCATTCTGCTGGCGCAGGCACCGATATGCCTTTGGCTCGCCTGGAAACTGCGGCCTGACGGCAACTGAGCCCGCCATCATTTCTTCCCGAACCCGAGCGCGGTGCGTTTTTCTTCGTCCGAAAGGAAGCTTGCGCCTGATATCCGTTCAAAGCGCTGCGCCCGTTTGGCGGCAAGGGCCGGCACATCATCCAGGTCAAGCGCAAGCGAGAGGGGTGCATCTCTTGCAGACGTCTGCAAGCCTTCGAAATCCGGCACCAGCCAGCCGGTCAGCTCCTGTGCAATATCGCGCGCCAGCGGGATAACGGTGTCTTCCCACAAAGACTGCCGCGCCTCCGAATAGTTGGCGTAGGTTTGTGCGTCAGGCACGCCCATCATCTGGGCTGGCACACCAAAGGCTGTCGCAATCTCGCGTGCTGTCATGTTTTTGGCCGATGCCCAGTCCATGTCACGCGGGCTCATGCCCATTTCCTGCCACTTCAACCCACCTTCCAGCAGCAGCGGTCGTCCTGCGTGCAGTGCGCCGGTGTATTGTGTTTCGATCTGGTTTTTCAGCTTGTCGAACTGCGCATCTGTCAGCGGCGCATCCGCGCCTTCCTGATACAGCACACCAGAGGGCGCGCCGCCGTTTTGAATGAGCGCCAGGTTCCAGCGGCTTCCGTCGTTATGGGCATCCACAGCCATGGCAGCAGCTTCCAGCGGCGCGAGGCCGTACCAGTCAGACAAGGGGTTGAAGCTCTTGAGATGCAATATGCTGTCCGCGTCAAAGCGCTGCTTCCTGCCAGCGACCTGCTGCTCGAAACCAGCAGGCAGGCCGTCGCTGCCCTCAATAACCTGCATGGTATCAGGTCGCATCAGCCACAGCTCTTTGGGTGCACCGTTTTCCGGCCCCACCTTCAGGGCGTAGGCGTTGCCTGCAATAAGGTAATAGCCGACAAAATTATAGAGAAAATTCTCGCCCTTGAGGCGCGGGTTGGGCTTTGCCAGCAAGGACAACAACGGGTGTTCCGCGACAATATCTTCACCGCGCCTGAGCACAAGCGGAATGCTGGCAACAGCCCGCGCCACCAGATTAATGGCACGGTAAGCCACCACGTTCTGGCGGTATCCTTCATCTGCCAGCCGGTCATAGCGGCGCGGTGTTGAAACGGCATTGCCAGGGCCAACCCGGGCCCAGATCGGGCGTTTGTTTTGCTTGGTGCTGACGCTTTCCTCTGATGCGGGCTTGTCTGCGCCGCCAAAAAGTCGGGTCCATAACGCCATTAAAGTGTCCTTACTTGGGGAATAGATTTTCGACCCAGCATCAGGTCGGTGAGCGCCCAGACCAGTGCATCCAGCCGGTCGGGGCTATCGCCTGCCGCATGTTTTGCACCGACAAAGTTGCACATCTGGTCTTCCAGTCGCTCGAATGGCCCTGCATGCATAACCCTGCCCTGCTCGTAAAGGGCGGCAACCGGTTCTGCACGCGCAATTTTCCCGCGCGTGGCGTGCACACCGCGGTAAGCAACTGTGTCATCCACTTCGCGGATAACCGCCTCCACCATGGCCCCGCCCATGTTCACTTCGGCGATCAAACGGTCAGCTTCCAGTTCATGATAAAGTGCAACGGCACGGCTGGCCCAGCCATGCGGGCTGAGACCGCGTTCGCTGGCATCCCGGATCACGACAGCATTGCCGTCAGGTGTGATGCCAGCAGCTACAATGCCACATTCATCTGCGGTTTCACCGATACTGGCTGGCGGGTCCACTGCAACAACCACGCGGCAAAGTGGCGGGCATGTCGTAACTCTGCTTGCTTCCACAAGCGCCCTGCTCCACAGAGCGCCCGGCGTATCTTCCAGAATTTCCGCATTCAGTTCCTGGCGGCCAAGGCGTGTGCCCTGATAACGCGCAACGATATCGCGCCTAAAGCCGGGGGCGAGGTTTTGCAGATTATCGAATGTTGTGCCCTTGCTGATCCGTGTTTTGCGATCAGCCAGCAGCCGCTTCAACAGCGGAACGGGCTTGGGGGTTGTGGTGATTAACGCCCTCGGCTCCCGCCCCAGCCGCAGTCCAAACTGAAGCATGTCGAATGTGGCGTCGGGCTGTTTCCATGCACAAAGTTCATCGCACCATGCTGCGTCATGTTGTGGCCCGCGCAGGCGATCAGGTTCTTCTGCACCAAACAGCGTGGCGACCACACCGTTTGGCCAGGTTAGTGTTCTCTTGGATGGCTCAAACGCCGGCTTGAACCATGGCGGCGAGATATTGACGATCCCGCTTTCGCCTTCCACCATCACCGAACGCGCATCATGAAGCGTGGGCGCAACAAGCGCGATACGCTTCGCCTGCCGGGTTTCCGCAAGGCCACGAACCCATTCGGCACCGGCACGGGTTTTGCCAAACCCCCGCCCCGCCAGCATCAGCCAGCATGTCCAGCGGCCTTTTGGTGCGCGCTGGTTGGGCCGCGCCCAGAACTGCCAGTCATAATAGAGATGAGCGGCTTCAGTGTCTGTCAGCTCCTCAAAAAATTCCCGGCGCTTAGCGGCCGGAAGTGATCTGAGCGAACTTCTGCTGAAGCGCATCTCGCACGCCTTTCAAATTAAGCCGTTTGGCAAGGGCTTCGGCATCAAGCGTGCTTTCCCCAACCCTGGGGCCGTAGCGCTCGGGCCTGCGTGCCTTCAGAAGAAACATCAACATGGTGTCGGAATAATCCGCCACATGGCCAACAACTTCACCCGCACGGTAAACCGGCTTTTCTACGCCTTTGACTGCACGGCGAAATGCTTCTTCTTCAATCAGGTCTGCCCCGGCAGCGTCTGCCGCTTTCCAGGCCGAAGCAAATTTCCTGTTTTCATCACGCCACCTGAAGGGCCAGGCGATGTCTATTGCTGCAGCATCCGCAGCAGCACTTGTGGTCTTGCCATTGGCAATATTGCTCAGAAATGCGGCCTGATCCGGCGAAAAACCCTGGGAACAGAAAGCGGTTTTACCCACACCCTGTTCACTGCTTCCCTTACCGCTATTGTCCGCTGTTTGCAGACGGGTTTTGGCAGCCATGGAACCAGCTCCATTTCAGATCAGAATGAACACAATAAAAAACGCCGCCAGACGGATGTCTGCGGCGCCGATGCACACTTTCTCAATGTGACTGTCCCTATGGTGCATCAATATGCTTTAGGGTGCAAGTTATTTTTTCGTTTTTCGTAATTTTTTATCAAATACCTTGCAACGTATTGGTATTAAACAAAGAAAAAGCTCACTCCAGGACAACGTCCCGAGAGCGAGCTAATTCAGTCACTATGGCTTGAAACAGACTGCATCAAACAGGCCCTTAGCGCAAGTATTTTTTTTCGACAAGCCGCTTCATTCTTGGCTTTCCAGTCAGGAATTATGGGACATGCCTTCTGGTAAAAAGCGCTAACATCTGGCAGCACAGCTTATTGCGCTGGGCTTGTCGACCGGAATTTATACTGGAATTTTGTTCAAATTAGCGGTAAACCCTATTCCTGTTAGGGGGGCGATTGGATGTTGGGTCCAGTCGTTAAGCGTTTTGATTGAGGGAGACGATCAATATGCGACAAGACTGCGCGAACGCACGTGCACGCCACGGAGTGGCCTGTTGGGCTGCAATGGTTGGTTTTTTCGGTGTCATTGGCGGGGTCCTTTACTGGAGCCTGTCTGTCGCCGTTTAGTCTGTATCCGATCCGGCGGGTTTCGCCTCGCCGGATTGCTCTTTCCCTGAAAGGCCTTCAGGGACACCAAACCCGAGATCCATGAATTTCAATGTTCTGAAACGCGAGCTCAATACAGCGCCGTTGTTCATTTCACTTGCCGACATAATCCGGTTCGGCAACATCAACCCCACTGTGTAACGCGGAATGCCGTTGTCGTCTGCCAGCGGATAACCGTGGCTTGTCAGGCCGTAGGTGCGCTCATTCAGGAACGTGACATCACGTACCAATATGGCGCCGCAAGGAACCGATAGCACGTGATGCGTCAGGTTGGCATACATCTGACGGTCTTCCCGTGGACAAACCTTGAGGTAATTATGCCCGGTCACTGAAAAACCCGAGAGTTCATCAAGCGCGGTACCACTGATACGAACCTGGATATTGTCCGCACTTTTGCGTTCAAGCAGGTAGATATGCGGCAGCAGGCGCACGATGTCGGCGGGGTTAAACTGACGACGCAGGGGTATGGCTGCATCCGAGGCAGCTTGAAGGTCGCGCCAATAGCTGGCGAGCCGACCGAAGTCTTCGCTTTTTACCAAATTGTGGTCCCCCGCCACCACACCGGGACGTGGCCTTTCGGCACCCCGCCCGCCCGGTGCGTTGATTTCCGGTAAAGAGATCATAGCATAATCCGTCACTGTGCCAAAATGATACTACTGAGCCATTTTAGGCTGTTTTCATAACGGCGTTTCAGGGTCCACCGCGACAAAGACGAGTCCATACTGCGCCGCACCCTGGCCCATGGAATTTTTGCCTGTCGCTCACCGTCCTGGTGCCAGGCTGCCCAAAAAACCAGCTTCCTGTCTGCCACATCTGGCAACAATTGCAGCAGATCAAGTGCCGGCTGCATCTGGTCAACGTCAGTTGCTGAAATACGCGCCGCCCGGCGGGCCTGCATTGCCGTCATATCAGCGGCGGCATAGTCGCCCGCCTGTGCAGGCGTATCCGGCCACATCATGCCGCGCATTTTCAGATAGCCAGTGTCTTTGCTGGGCAGGCGGCGCAGTGTCCAGGCAGCGGATATCAGCCTGAACTCTACCTGTGCCATCAGCGCGGTCAGTTTTTCTTCTTGCACGTCACGAGTGTTGTCACTGCTGTGTTGTGGCAAAGAGCTGGCAATTTGGCGCGCGGCCTGCGCGCCGGGCAGGATTTCAGGCGTGTTGGACGAAAAAGGCGATATCGACATCAAGAGTTCCTTTTTAGTAAGCGGGGAAAAGACAAGAACCGGCCGGGTAAAACGCGCGGCCAGACAGGGGTGACTACCGCCAGCACCAGGCGCGGGCATAGTGCTGATAGATTTCTCCGGGAAGAGCCGGGTTCTTCATGAATTTCGGGTTTGGCCCAAGGCTTTGCTCGCGGAAGTCGGGGTGGTCGGCGGGGATAAACCAGTTTTGCGCCATATAGTCGCCTCGGAAACGACTGCCATTATCGCCCAGCAAACGCCTCCAGTGCTCACTGTCAGCAGGGTTAAATATCTGCTTCTCATGCTGGGGCACTGCGCTTTGCAGCGCATGCGAGCGCCCTGCCTTTATCGCAGCCTGCCGAACGGCCAGTGCATCAAGTACCGCTGCCTTATAGTATGAAAGCCGCTTCGGGGCTTCACCGGTGCGCACCAGTTCCCGCTGCCTAACCTGCCGGATAGTTGGCAGGGCGTCTGCCTCCAGGTCTACTCCTGCAGAAAGCCAGAGCTGAATGATTGAAACATCAAGCACGGCATCAGGGCCGCACACTGTAGAAATTCGCTCATGCCAATAGCCGGCGCTCTCCCTCGCCTCGTCTGCTGGCTCCGGCTGCTTGCTCTTATCATTCTTGTTTTTCCGGTCATTCCTGTTTTTGTGGCTGCAGCTGGCTGCTTTGGGTTTGGTTTTGGCTTTGGTTGCTATGCTTTCGCTACCTGTTTCGGCAGGTGTCTCGCCGCCATCCGGGGGCTCACTGTCATCATTTGGGTTACAGGCCAAAGGCTTTGTCTTCGCGCCTGCAACATGTTTTCGCGCTGATGCAGTTGCATGCCCGCCCCTGGCGCCGTTCGCCCGGTTTCTTGCCACACGCGCTGCCACTTCCTCGTACACGGCGGTCAGTTTCTTTTGCTGCCAGAACCCTTTCCGGATTTCAAAAAACTGTTCAAGCACCGGCCTCATCCGCCGCCACCGCGTCGGCGACAGGCCCGTTATACGGGCAAGTGATTTGTCATCATCCGCCAACCGGCATTCCCGCGCGCGCCATGCGCACATCAGCAAAAGAAGGTAAGCGCCGTGCTCTTCGGTTGTCAGGTGGCGGGTGTCTGCAAGATAGGCATCGCTATAAAGCGGCATCGCCGGAAACGCAGCCATAAATTCTCCTTGTCGGAAGGGTGGGGAACAAGCCGTCCGGGGTTTGGAGCCGGGCGATGCATCTATTATTTTCGTTTTTCGTAATTTATGCAACCAATTTCCGCAGAAAACTTCTTGCATTTTTTTACTAAATTCGTAATAGTCTGGAAATGCCAGCACAGACATGGATACGAGCCAGCCTGAAAGAGCGGGGCTTCAAGTTGAAGGACGCCGCCGAGACGTTGGGGATTACCCCGCCGCGCATGACGGACATATTGAAAGGCATGCGCGAGGTTCAGGCCGACGAGGTCCTGCCGCTTTCAACCCTGCTGGGCATGTCATCAAAATCCCTGTTAAAGAGCCTGGCGGAGGGCGAAAAATGTGAAGCGGAGCCTGACGGGTTCACGCTGCCTGTTCTGGGGCATCTAAGCGGTACGGGGGTTATTACGCCCCTTGCCGAAGACGCCGACATAACCAGTGTACCCACACCACCAGACGCAAAAACCAACGACGGGTTGTTTTGTTACCGGATGGGTGATGACAGCCTGGAGAAAGAGATCAGGCAAGGTTCACTGCTGATTGCCGGTGATCCGCGCACACATTATGCCCCTGTTGCGCCGGGCGCCATTGTACTGATTGAGCCGGGCGACGGAAAGGTTGCCGCCCGGCAGTTTTTCCGCGGCGAAACCGGCGAGGACTGGCTTGTGCCATTACCAACCAATCATAACCCCACATACGAAAGCTGGCGTTTTTCCATGCTACCTGCCGAGCTGGACCTCGCCAATACGGCATCTGGAAAACCATCATCGACAGAGCATCAGAAGGTGTTCCGCATGGATGATATCAAGGCCGTGGTTATGTGGGTTCATCGCCGCTATATGCCGCAGGAATAAAAGCGGGAACATCATCAATGATCCGCTGCGGGGTTTCCCGCGCCTGCCCCGGGAAAGCGGGATCAAGGCACCGCACAGCATTTTCAAATCCATCTTACCTATTTGCATCGTGATTAATTTTCGTTTTTCGTAAATAATGGTCGACAGAAATTACTTTATACGTAATAATATGCAGGCATCGGTTGAATGGTTACAACGTTAAAGCCACTACCGGCCTTCATTGAAGTCCGTGCTTTAACAAAGCCCCCGCCCACAAGGCGCGGCCAGTTTGCTGGTTTTTCTGTTCAACCCGACAGCACCCCGGATCTTCGCGCGCAAAAGCCGGAGCGGGATGGCAACAGGGCAAGTCCTCGTTGCCGCAACTTTGTGGGAGAGCCGCTTGCAGAAACGCTGCACGCCTCGGAACATAGGGAAAACCGAACCATTGCCCGCCTCCTCCCCGCCCACGCGGGCCGGTTCGGTCTTCACCCCCGACGCGCCTTCGATTTTGCCCCTGATTGAAGAGGCGCAACGGCAAATCAGGCGACGCAGACACCGGCATCATTGGCGGTTGGCTCGTCGGCTCTCCCCTTCGTGCATAAAAAGTGACGCAGGCGACAGCGAATTAATACCAAAGCGCGTGACACCGGCAGCCTATGCCGTCCGTCGCCGGGGTTTGATGGACAGTGGGGATGAAGTTGGCTTGATGTACGCTGATGCGGCATATCTTGAAAGCCGGGCAGCAACCGGAAAAGACGCTTCCTGTGAAGGCCGGTAAAAGAAAAAAGTGAGACAGTTGCAGGAGGAGGGGCAAACCGGTCTCACTTAATTTACTCCTGCCAGAGACAGGAATATCCGTTTATAAATTTAAGAGACTGCAAAACTGACCACTGGGGGAATTTGGGGTAAAATAGTGGTCTTACACGCGCTTTACAATCAAGCTTGGGGGTGCGGAATTTGTGTTGCGCGTGCTGTTCTTGCAGTCTCTTATATGGTGTTACGCGCTCGGTACCAAACTGGATCAAAAAAAAATTAAGCACACTGATTATTGGAAAAACGGCATTGGCCCGCCTTTGCCTATCCCCCGAAAATTATCGCTCCGTAACCAGAAGTCGTGCCGCGAGCCCGACAAAAACCAAACCTGCAATTCGGTTAACAACTGTTTGCGCCCGTGAAGACCGCGCCAACGCACTGCCAAGCCAGCCGGATGCCAGCGCAACGCCTGAGAACACCAGAAGTGTTACAATAAAAAACACCAGCGCAAGTATCAGCATCTGATAGGTGGCCGAACCAAGCGACGGGTCAACAAACTGGGGCAAAAAAGCCAGAAAGAAGATTGAAACCTTCGGGTTTGTCGCATTCATGATGATGCCCCGCCGGTAATATTGCAATGCCGACAAACCGGCGTTTTCGCCTTCCAGAGTCTCGGGCCTGGCACGAAATGCGCCCCAGGCCAGATAAAGAAGATACCCCGCACCTATCAGCTTAAGCGCAAAAAACGCATACGGCGAAACCTGAATAAGGGCAGCAAGCCCAAGAACAACAGCCGCTGTGTGAACAACAAGACCTGTTGCCAGCCCGAAGGTAACAGCAACGCCCGCACGCGCGCCGTTCATCGCTGACTGCGTTAAAACAAAAATATTGTCCGGCCCCGGCGCAAACGCCAAAACAACCGATGCAATGGCAAATGCCAGAAGTGTTTCTATCGGCATCATTCCCCTCACCCGCTATCACAGTGTTTTCAGACTATGGGTTTCCGGTCGGCAAGATACAAGCCCGATACAAAAAAGGCTGCCGGGGGAGGCAGCCTTTTTCCGGCCCTGTAGGGAAAGAAGGGGGATGTCAGGGCCGTCGTTGCGGGTTGGGTAGAAACCCGGTTGGGGCACCGGTTTTTTAGAGGGGGGGGAGGAGGGAAACCACCGGTGCCCCGCGTTAAACTCTAGCTGATGGTACCTGCCGCCCAGAATTTGGAATACTGCTCGCAGTGGATCACAAACGACCTGAAGCTCGCCAGATCAAGGCCTGCAGGCAGTTTGTATGCCTGTGCGCCCTTGTGGCTTTTCAGTTCCGCGACAAACACACCGTCAGCGGCGTTATCGTTGCCCACATCACCGGCAGCTGATGTATGCAGGAAAATCTTCAGGTCAGGTGCCTTGCGGGTTTTGAAGTCGTCAGACAACACGGCGTATACACCGTCAGCCCGTGTTTCCAGTGACCAACTGCCACTGGTTTTCATCGCTATGTTGGAAAACGAACCACCAGCAACCTGATCCTGTGCGTATGCGGCATCAGCTGCCGCTGTGCCGATGATGATGCCCAACATCACCATAAGGGATTTAATAAATGTCATCGAAGTATCCTCAATTAATGGCCGTCAAACTCTGAACAACAAATCAATATTTCCGGGCCTTCTCATTCGGCCTGTGAAGTATGTGAGACACGGGCCTGAAATTGCCAATAAAGCCTCGATAACGTGTCGGTGAAGTAAGTGTGAGGGCACAGTCGGGGCCAAAAAACCAGCTTCAATTCGACTTGCCCCTCTGCCAAAAGGGTCAAGTCAAAACATAAAGATCATTGAAACACGGCAACGCACCGCACAGGCCTTGTCAGGCTGCGCGGTAGAATCGTTTGCGGGGGCTGAAGTTCAATGCATCCCGGTCGCCGTAACGGAATAACATGAACAAATCATCGTCACCGTCATAGTCGAAAAAGTCCGGGTCAAGATTCAGTTTGAAGCCACCCGTGAAGCGGAACACAAAACAATCGTCTTTTTCATCAAACTCGATATCGGTCAGCATCTCGCCGTTCAGCATTTCAAGGACCGCGCCAGCGAGCGCATTGTCGCTTTCCCGCCGCCATAAAATACGGCTGTCGGCCTTATAGAGGTCCCAGTCGCACATATAGACCCACAAATGCCAGTCGTATTGTGGCTCAGCCGTAATAACGTCACGGCCACGCTCTGCGCCAAGGTCAAAGGTGATGTATCCACCGAAGCCCCGGCGTGAGCGCACCACTTTCAACGGCAATGAGGCCTTGAACTCTTCAAATCTGTCAGTGCCCGAAGCCGGGCCCGGTAAATATACAACTGCTGACATTGTTCTTTCCTGTCTTGACCGTTGCTGCTTCAGGTCACTTGGGACCAACACAAGCCGCACGGCTGAATATAGTTTATCATATAGGTCGTTTTAATGACAGGAGACAGAGCGCCCGCATGTCCTGAACATCAGGTGTGGCCTGTCTTCGCACTTCCGGCATACCGGAGCTACCCATATGCCGGAAAGCGCGTGCACACATCTGCTGCATGCGTACACTCTGTCTCCTGATTCCCGTTCTCGGGCGTCATGCCCAAGGTTTCGCTGTCGGACCGGGATATTGTCCTTGTGGTTTGTTTCGACCTATCCTTCTTCTCTGATCTGTACCCGTTTGGCAGACCGGGCACCCTCAAGTGCCGCGATCAGATGATCCCGCCGTGCCGCCGCCTGGTGACGGGCACCCATCTGGCCAAGAACAGCAAAAAACTGCTCGCTCCTGTCCGTTGAAGGGGCCCGCCACTCCTCAGGGCCGCGCGACACTAGGGGAGATGCCGCGCACTGGGGGTTCTTGCGATACCGGTTACCAAAAGCGTTCCGGTGTCTCGCCACCGCTTTCGCTTTTGCTTTTGCCTTATGCCACCAGGCTGCTGGTTTTGGCTCGACCGACTGTCGCAGCATGGGTTTGGACGCACGCACACCCGCCAGCATCACAAACAGGGTTTGCAACTGGTTGCGGTCATAGGCTGTATCTAGTGCTGTGTGTCTCATGGCTTTGCCTTTCGCTCTTGCCTTACTTCGGTGCCTTTATCAGGCGGTTACAAACACAAAAAAACCCTCCGGGACTTTGGTCCGGGAGGGGTGGAAAAATCAGTAATCTTGAATTTAGATTATGAAGATTAAGCCCCTTCTCCCCGGACAACACAAATGGCATTGACGCGGCGCATAAATAGGTGCGCAGCTGCCGAGCCTTGTGGTTTATATGTCCAAAGAGTGGTCATTAATTTTCCAAATCGTTTCCGTTACTCTGTGCCCAAAACATGTTTCAGGCATGTATCAGGGCGAAATTAATACTATGATTCCACCAAGTGTCAACCAGCTTAATAAATATTTCAAAAATGGTATACGACGCGTGTCGGTTCGCACCCTGTGGTTCAAACACCGTCACCAGCTAAACGGCCGGGACGGTGTTTGGTAATGAACCTGCCGCTTTGTCAGGACTTTATGCGAACCACAAAAGAATCTGATTTTTCCCGCAGTACCTTGGTTTGCTCTGAAAGGGCAGAGGTGGCATTGGCGGTCAGGCTTGCGACTTCCTGAACCTTGCCAGACATTGTTTCAAGGTTGCGAACGGCCTCGGTCGCGTCAACAGTTTCGCCCGCCGCCATCTGAGCGGCCCGTGCAATTTCCTCCGTCGCGGCTGACTGCTCTTCAACCGCTGCGGCGATACTGCTGGCGTTTTCGCCAATTTCGCCGATGACCTTGACGATTTCCTGATTGACCTCGACGGCATCATTCGTTGCTTCACGAATGCCGGTCAGTAGCTGGCCGATTTCCTCTGTTGCGCTGGCGGACTGGTTTGCAAGCGATTTCACTTCGCTTGCGACAACCGCAAACCCTTTTCCGGCCTCGCCGGCACGGGCAGCCTCGATGGTTGCGTTCAGCGCCAGCAGGTTCGTTTGCTCGGCGATCTCGCCGATCATCCCCAAAACATTGTTAATCTTGTCGGCGCGTTCGGCCAGTTCCTTGATGCGCTTGTCGGAAAGTCCGGCATGCTCGCGCGCCTGCTCTACCACCTGGGTGCTTTTTGTCACTTGCCGCGCGATTTCCGAGACCGACGCCGACATCTCCTCGGCGCTGGAAGCCACAGAACTGACATTCTGGGATACATTCTCGGTTGCGCCTGTCGCTACCTGCATTGCACTTGAAGAATCTGTTGCGATCATTTGCAGCTCTTTAACTTCGTTATCAAGGCCCCCGCTGACTTCCATCAGTTCGTCCACTGTCACACGCAGGGATTTTTCAAATTCGTCTGCCAACTGGTTGCGCGCTTCGACTTCCTGCGCCTGTTGCTGCTGCTGTTGGTGCTCGGCCTTCAGCTCCATCGCGGCTTTTTCGGCCTCTGCCGTGCGCATCTGTTCCAGTGCCTGCTCGGCGTCGGCTGTCGCCTTTGAAGCAACGTCTGCCTCTTCGCGCGCCTGATCAGCGGATTCCCTGGCCGCTTGTTCAGACTGCTCCGCCGCTTCAAAAGTGCCGGCAAGCGTTTTGGTGGCCCAGAACAATGCGCCACTTTCAAGAACGACAATTACCGCATGAAACACGACACGGACGAAATCAGCGCCTTCCGGGAAAACCCAGGCTGGCACCATGAAGTTGAACAGCAAATGATGCACAGCTGTTACAGCTGCCGCTACAAGAATACAGCGCCAGCAACACAGGGCGGCATTTACCGCAAGGGCGGCGAAGAAATACATGTGCGCATCAATCTGCCAGGGGTGCCCCCTGAAGATGAAGACCATGAAAGCTGCCATCAGCACCATACCGGCGCTGACAAGATACCTGTGCAGCGCCCCGTCGCCCTGGGTGAACAAAACAATGGTCGGGCCTGCAATCACCACAGCAGCAGCAATTGTTGTCACCAGAAGCCCTTCGGCATCGATGATCCATCCAATGATCAGGAATATGGGAATGTGAGCCCAAAGAGCGTATGTAAGGGCCTTGGCTGCATTTGATCGAATTGAGCTAAGCGCGGTTGTCATACCGGGTGTCTCCTGAATGACGTTGCACTTTCCGTATTCCCGCAGCCCCCTAGCCCAGCTGCGTTCAAAACCAGAAATGCACCGTTTTGATAAAGTTGTTTGATGATATTGCTTGTGTCAGCACCAGACGCTGTCACGATAAAACTTTGGTCGCCAAGTTTGGTCAGAACTTGCGCGTTGGTGCCGGATAATAACGAAAAAACCGCCTGATCAGAGGTAGCCTTGATGCCCGCTGCACGGTCTTCAGTTTGAGGGCCGATAACAACGTGAGTATCGGGTGCAGATGCCGAGGCGACCGGCATTACAACCAGAAGCTTTTCGCTGTCAAATGGCCACAGAGCCAGAACCAGAAGCATCCCTATGGATGCACAGCAATACCACGTCAAGGTTTTCAGCTCAGACGTCATACGACACCTTCATCAGTAACCCGCCCCCACGACACCATTTGTACTTGGCACACTAGAGCGGCATTGCTTTAGGTTTGGTTAATGCAGCGGCGTTTTTGGTGAAAATTCGGAAGGAAACGGATGTGTCGTTTCGGAAGGGTAATGAAAATGGAAGGAGGTTTCCGCGCACGGCAATTTCTAGGGGAAAAAGTGCGCGGAAACCCGGAACCGGATCACCTTGGATGAGAGGGACCGGCCCTGCCCCGAATGCAGCAGGTTTTGTGCCGCATCCGGAGTGGTAATGAAACAGTACAGGGCTTTGGACTGACCATTGCTGTTACTCAATACATTCGGGAATTCAGCTCCCGGGCGAAATAGCAACGACCAACCGGTACTCAAAACTGGCACACATGAGGCAACGGGGTAGCATGACCTCTGTGCTGGGCCTGTACCGAGGTTGTTTCATCACCAAATAGTAACAATCAGGCTGCGTTACGCCGCAGGCTTCTGCCATTCTCGCGGCTGAAATGCTGCATCAAGCGGTGTTTCCGCGATGTGATTGGTATAGTTCGACAGAACCTTCATCGAGACCAAAACAATCACAGCCAGCGCATCCGCTTTGGTGTAACCGGCATCATAGAAGGCCTGGCGGTCTTCCGCCGAGACCCAACCGCGATCAACAACAGTTTTGCGGGTGTAGGTTGCCAGTGCCTCAAGCCTTGCATCGGCCAGCGGTTTGCCTGTTCGCAGCGCCTCTGTCACTTCCGCAGGAACCTTCTGGCCATCAGAGATGACGCTGTGAGCGGCAACGCAATACGTACAGCCGTTTTCGAAATTGCTGGTCTGAAACACCACTTGCTGCTCAACAGCAGAAAGGCCGGTTTTGGCACTCAGGCCCGTCATGGCTTTGTAGGCTTCCAGAAGCGCTGGCTGCTCAGCCATCACGCCGTGAAGGTTGGGAACAAAACCAACCGTCTTTTTCGAAGCCTCCAGGCTTTCTTTTGCGCCTTGTGGTGCTGTGTCTGCTGTATGAACTGTGAATTCGCTCATGATCATGCTCCAATGTCCGACTGGCTATCAGCGGATACTTTTAATACTCGGTTCGTCCTGAACCGCAGGGGTCTTGTTTTCCATCGGTCTCAGCGTTGACCTGTTCGCTGGCCGAGAAATCGATATGGGAACAGATGTACCGTTTTGGAAGGATTTTTTGTACGGTTTTGTACAAAATCAAGTCATCGTGAAGCACCCCCATGAATTCGCCATATCAGTTCACGTAACTGTGATCTCGGCGGTTCAGGCGCGATTTAACGTTTGGTCGTTCAAACGAAACAGTTCATCGAATAACAGGCCTGTTTTCTGCAAAAGATGCCAGAGAAACGTAATGTAATTTTATAACACTTTTGAACAAGCGATTGACCTAATCCTTTTTGCTCTTTACTCACAGCGACATAGGGGTCGCCGATCTTTCGGCAAGGTCAGTCAAAATTAACCTTCAACCGTCTATAATGGATTGAAGGACAATGTCTGGTAGGCACATGCGACAGCAGTTTAGAGAGATGGCCATTGGGGGATCTGGCCTTTCAAAGTCCCCCGCACATGTTCATAAAAAAAGCTGGCGGACCCTGCTGGCAGCAACGGCGATCGCCTCTGGTTTATTGCTATCGTTTAGCGAACCAGTGCTGTCACAGGACGAACCGGTTACGTCAGATTCAGAAACGGACGCGTCAGGCACTGCCATCTATTCGGCAGAGTTTTTCGCCCAGTTTGCGCCGCAAAACGCCTTTGACATGGTGCAGCGCCTGCCCGGTTTCAGCTTTGATGGCGGCAGCGACGCACGCGGTTTTGGCGGCACTGCAGGCAACGTGCTTATTGACGGCGCAAGACCCGGCTCGAAAAACAGTCTCGAGAATGTACTGCAGCGCATCCCGCTGGCTCAGGTAGAACGGATCGAGGTTATCCGCGGTGGTGTCGGGGCAAGTGACGCGGCAGGCCAGACAGTGGTTGCAAACGTGGTTCGTGTCCCCGGGGCCAGCACCGGTACATCGATCATTCGGTTTGTCCGCAAGGATGATGGCTCTATTCGCCCGCAAACAGAAACATCCTACTCAACAACCATTGATGGCTGGGAAACCAGTTCCAAGCTGGATGCTGCTCTCAGACGTCAGCCAAGGGACATCTCTTTCCGCAACCGCGACGCAGACGGTGTACTGACTGGCAGTGCTGAAGAAGTACGCCCCGAGAATTTCAAATGGATCTGGTATAACGGCGAGGCCGGTAAAAACCTGTTTGGCGGAAGGCTGGTTCTAAACACCGTGATTGGCACCGAGCCGTTTCGGGCTCTGTCTGTGCGGGATACATTTGATGGCCGCCTGCCTGACAGTTCACCAGATGGTCAAATCCTGATCGATACCGATCGAACCTATTCAGAGTTTTCGCTGGGAGCAGACTGGACCAGAACAGGCGCCGACAACTGGAAAATCCGCCTGCTCAGCTTCACAGAGGTAAGCAAGCGTGACTTTGAAAGCGAATTCATCGAAAACAAACCGGTTAACAACCAGATATTTCTCAGCAACTTCGCCAATGTGCGTGACAGGCTCGAGTCCATTTTCCGCACCACATACGGAAAGGTTGCAGGGTCAAACCTGAAGCCCGAATTCGGGGCAGAAGTCGCCTACAACAAACTCGACAGCTCGTTCGATCTGTTTGAGGAAGACGAAAACGGCGTTATCGAACTGGACGTACCGTCTTCAAACGTCAAGGTGGCGGAGATCAGGGCCGAGGCTTTCACGAACATCGTATGGAACGCGACGGATAAGCTCACCATTGATGGCGGCGTAACATGGGAAATCTCCAGAATCAAAGTGACCGGCGACGCCACCAACACCCAGACGTTCAAGTTTCTCAAACCGATGCTGAACTTCACCTATAACGTACGCGATAATCTGCAGCTACAGCTGCGTACCAGCCGTACTGTGGGTCAGTTGAATTTCGAAGATTTCGCCGCGTCAAACGATGTAACCGATGACCGGGTTCTGGCAGGCAACCCCGACCTCAGCCCCGACCAGACCTGGCGGGTTGAAGGCTCGGCAGACTGGCGTTTCAACCGCGCTGGCTCAATCGTTGTGACTCTGTTCCACGAATGGCGCAACGATGTGCTGGAACAGATTTTACTGCCGTCCGGCTCTGGTGGCTTGGGCAATGCCGGCTCTGCAACTTTCTATGGTCTTGAAGCCGATTTGATCCTGCCTCTTGATTTCGCGCTAACCGGTGGACGGCTGGAAGTTGGCTATCGTCGCCGGGAAAGCAGTCTTTTCGACCCGCTTATCGGTCGTGATCGCCCCCTGAGCGACATCAACGATGAATTCATCAGGTTCGAGTTTCGGCATGACCTTGTGAAGGAACGTCTCGCCTGGGGTGTTGAAATGGATGGTGGCTTCGAGGAGCCCAATTTCTTCGTAACCGAACAACTGGATTTCGAAGGCCCCTACAGATTTGATATATACGCGGAAACCACCAAGTTTCTTGGCGTGAAAATGCGCCTTGAATGGACCCGGTTTGCCGGCAACACGTTCAACAGGAACAGGTTGTTCTTCGACCCCGACCGCAGCGGCACCTTCACCGGTTCCGAACTGCAACAGCGCGACTTTGGCTCAACGGTTCGCTTCGAAATCACATCTCAGTTCTAGTCTCTTTTTCAACAGTTTATCCCTAAATCACCGGCTGTTGATAGATACCCCGTTGACAATTATTGCCCTCGCGACGCAATCTGTCGCCGACGATTGGGCGTACTAATAATAGTATTTTGGTTTTGGTGTTGTGAAAACAGTGACCGCACGCAAACTCGTCATTTTTCTGCTGGCCATGGCTGTGCTGGCTTCCTGTACCATTTCCCCGCCGGAAAGGGCGCTTCAAGGCGCGCCTCATCACCACACGACCAACGGTTTCAGGAACCTTTATATTGAGGACCCTGACAAGAATTTTTTCTCTTTCCTGCGCCTGCGCATGTTTGGCGATGAGCCTTGGGCTGACCATGAAAAAACTGCAAGCCAGGTCCCTTTCCGGATGTTGCAGCTGAACCGGGTTAAAAACCCGCCTGTAGGCCAGATGCAGGTAAGCTGGCTTGGTCATTCAAGTTTTCTGATCCAGTACCAAGGCCTCAATGTTCTGACAGATCCGATCTTCAGCGACCGCGCCTCACCGGCCAGTTTCGCGGGGCCCAAGCGCTATGTGCCTCATGTGGTGGATTATGCGCTTCTGCCCGCCATCGACTTTGTAGTGATAAGCCACAATCACTTCGATCATCTGGATGACACAGCGATAGATCTTCTGGGCGATACGCCGGTTTATCTGGTGCCGCTCGGCATCAAAAGCTGGTTCTACGATCAGGGCATTGCCGCCGACCGGGTGTTCGAACTGGACTGGTGGCAGACCGCCCCACCCTACCTGACAGGACCAGAGCTGCGCGTTCAGGCCCAGCCCTCTCAGCACTGGTCGGCCCGTGGTTTGTTTGACCGGCGCGAAACGCTGTGGGCAAGCTGGCGCATTGAACTGGGCGACAAGGCGATCTGGTTTGCTGGCGACACCGGCTACAACCCGAAACTTTTCAAGGAAATCGGCGAACGCAGCGGGCCTGTTGACTTGGGGTTGATCCCCATCGGGGCCTATGACCCACGCTCGTTTATGAAGACCTATCATGTTGACCCGGACGAAGCCGTGATGATCCACCGCGACATTGGTGCGCGCCAGAGCATTGGCATGCATTGGGGCACCTTCCCGCTCACCGCCGAAGAGCCCATGGAGCCGCCGCGAAGGCTTGAGGCCGCACGTGCTCGTGAAGGCATGCCGGAAGACGAGTTCCGGGCCGTGGATGTTGGCCAGATCGTTGTTTTTGAAAAAACGGAACAGGATACAGCGCCGGAGAACGCTCCCGCTGCGCCTTAGCTTACTGGCCTTTTTCCCACCATGCGTGCATAGCGTGAAACATATCGGTCAGGTCAATCGCGCGCTGGGTTGCGGTGTATTCCACGCGAGGCGGCACTTCAGGATAGACTTTCCGTTTCACAAGGCCGTCGCTTTCCAGCGCCCTTAGCTGCTGGGTCAGCATCGTCTGTGTCACACCATCAATCCCGCGCTTGAGCTCGCTGAAACGTTTGGTGCCCCGGAAGATCAGAATTTGCAGGATGATCAGCTTCCATTTGCCACCAATCAGGCGTGCAATATCCGGCATCGGACAGTTCCATTCCTCCGGTTCCTTAACCTGCTCTTGCATATTCATCTGAAAAATCCATCTGTAACCACTTGAATTTACATAATAGTATGGTTTTTAGTACTATACACGAAATTTCTGCCTTCTTGTATAATTGTACCAAATCAATATTTTTGCCCTCTCTACAACAGTGAGGACAAAAACATGAAGATCACCATCCATACCGTAAGTGGGGCGCCGCGAGGGTGGCGCGTTTTGCTTGGGCTAGCCTTCAAGGGGCTGGACTTTGAAACACGGTACCTTGAGGCTTCGAAGCAGGAGCATAAATCGCCAGAGTTTCTGAAGTTGAACCCGCGCGGCACTGTTCCGGTTCTCGTCGATACCGGAACAGTTATTCGCGATTCTATCGCAAGTCTCGCATGGCTCGACAGAGCATATCCTGAAAAACCGCTGTTTGGACACACTCCCGGCGAAGGAGCTATCATCTGGCAAACCACTATGGAGTGCAGTGACTATTTGCGGGCTGCCGCCAATGACCTGTTGTTCCCTATTCTGGTCGAGAACAAACCATTGCCCGCCCATGGGTCAGATGACCTCGTGACACTGGAAAATGCCGCAGAGGCAATGCATGCCGAACTGAAGTTCCTTGAAGGCCTGCTTGAAAATCAGTTCTTTCTCGCAGGCGAAAAACCAACAGCCGCTGATGCAATTGCGTTCCCGGAGGTGCGGCTTGTCGGGCGGGCAATAGACACAAAAACCGAGATTATGGAAGCGCTTGGGTTTTCGGACATGGGGTCCCGCTACCCGCGGATCAAAGCATGGAAAGCCCGCACAGGTGCCCTACCCGGCGTGGAAAAAACCATGCCCCGCCACTGGTAAACTGAAAACCGGAGACTGATAAACATGCATGATTTTAACAGAACAATCACAACCGGCGCACCCGCAGCAGCAGTCTATAGCGCCCTGACAACAGGCTTCGAACACTGGTGGACCAAACCGCAAGGCACGTTCAACAATGTGGGCGACCGGGTTAAATTCGCTTTCCCGCCCGGCGTATCATACTGGACATTTGAAGCGGTGGAATTAAGACCCAATGACTATATCGAACTGAAATGCGTAGAAGCGCTGCACAAGCACGAAGGTATGCCGGAAGAAATTGAAACCGAATGGCTCGGCAGCCGTATCCTCTGGCAGATCAGGGAAGAGCCTGCAGGCACAATTGTTAAACTGGACCACATCGGCCTGAACCCTGACCTTTTGTGTTTTGATATCTGCCTCGCTGGGTGGGATCATTTTTATACAGGAAGCCTGAAAGCCTATCTGGATACAGGTACCGGCAACCCGCACGCTGTCGGCTAACGCCGCAACGCAGGCCTGTGCAGTGTTTGGGGGCGACTCAACAGTGCACAGGCCGAAACACCTATGTCGCAAGTGCGGAAGAACCATAGAGGATCAACGAGACAGCGAGCGCCAGCAGCACCCAGCCCGGGTGACGACCACCAGTACCCCAGAAGTTACCGATCGCACCGAAGCCATACATGACCCCGACAAAGAGGGCGGTTGCAAGCATAACCGGGGGCGCCGCAAACAGCGGAACAACCGTCAGGGCAACTCCGCCCAGAAACCAGAAAACAGTACTGAAGTGCAGCAACAAAGGCACCAGCCGCCGTGTCGGTTGCGGCAATTTCATGCCCGTCAGAATTGGCCGGATCATCAGCTTTTGCATCAGAACACCGTGAAACACGGCAACCACACAACCAATGCATCCCGCCGCCACAAAAGCCCACTGATATGAAGTCATATCTGCCATGGGTCGAGCCTAGTGCGCACACTGCACGTGCGCCAGCCATGCGACACTATGGAAATTTCAGCCGGTTGTCCGGCCTGCTGGCGGGTCTATTCCCAGCTAAGAGCCGGATATGATGGAAAGACAAGCGGCTCATTGATGCCCTCTGCGGCCAGCCCTTCGGCCTGAGCCCGAAGCGCCAGCAGGTCATCTGTCAGTTTATAGCGAAACCCGCGCACCTCGCCCCACAGCTTCTCAAAGCCTTCCGGGTATTTGCCCGGTCCCATCGCAAGTTGAGGGCCGATCAGGTCATATCCTTCAACAAGTCGCGAGGCCTGTTCCTGCTCGAACGCATCAATTGATGTGTAATAAGCTTTCAGGAGAGTACCCGTTTCGGCCTCTGGCTCGCGTGCCGTCGTTGCCTCGCGGGCGAAATAATCGCGCGTATCGGAATAGCTGATGCTATCGGCGTTGCGCCACAGATGCATGGTCTTGTCATTGGTCAGTTTGCCGGTTTCAGGGTCGACGATCATTACCGTTGGTGTTGCATAGATGGACGGCATGCCAAAGCGCTGGTTCACCGCCCGCGCCTGATCCAGATAGCCGACATCAACATACAATGTTTCATAACTTTCATCGAGCACCGGGCTGATATCATCGTCGCGGAACCGCTTCACAAGGCCGCGGCTGTCGTGGCACCAGGTTGCGCCCATAACGATAAGGGCAAGCTTGCCATTTTCCTTCGCGCGCGCCAGCGTCTGCTCCACGTCAGCCATAACATCGGCTGAAGGCAGGTACGGGCTGTCAAACCCTTCTTCTTCAGAAGCCTTTGCAAATACGGAAGAAAAAACCAGCGCCACAAGGGCACTGATACGAAAAAAATTAGTAAAACCAGCCGTTTTGAACACTGAACGCTCCCCGTCAATCATGATGCAAAGACTTTTACTGTGCAGCGCGCCAGCACGCAACAACAAGAAGCATCATCAGGCCTTTATTGGCGGTACTGGTGCCGCTATGCCGCCTCTTCGGTCAGCTCTGCGATAAACTGCTGCAGTTTCATCATGGCGGGTGCGCCGTTGTTTTTCATCATCATCAGGATTTCCATGGTCTCGGGATCGCTGGTGTCGGCGTCTTGCACAAGGCGGGTGAAACCATCCAGCCGGTTGTTCTTGATCCAGGCGCGCAGCTCCTTGTCCTGTGACCAGCGCATCTGGTTCATCATCAATCCGGCAGTGCAAATGATCCAGTCTGTATCGTGGTTTGGCAGCGGCACAACTGTGCAAAGGTCGTTTTTCTCACGCTCTGTTTCGTAGTGAGCTTCCACATAGGCAACAAACGCAGCAGAAAATACAGGCTGAATGGTACGCACCGTCTGGATGACGATGGTATCACCATCAAAAACCGGGTAGGTTTCCGTTACCGGTACGGCGCGGGCGGAACAGTCCACATAAAGGGCGTCTTTGTCCATTGGCAAAGTGCCCTTCTCGAACCGGATTTCATCGTCCGTGATGTGTGTTACCCGGCCAAGACGGATGATGTTTTTAATGCGCCTCAACTGCTCCATTTCAGGTACACTGATGGTGGCGCCGTGATACATCTCCGGCTTTACGTTTTCATCTATGCGTACAAGGCAGTTTGCCGCCTCAAGCCGTTCAAATAGATTATCGATCGAATCCGCTTTGGCGATACACTCCATCTGGCGCGCCTGCGCCCCGATGGTTGACTTGAAAAACTCTTCTGCAGGCTGGGTGTTTTCACGCGGGATCAGCCAGCCATCGCGCGGCATGATCCATCTGATCATGTCCGGGTCCACACCTTTTTCCAATAGCCACAAGCAAGCATCAATGCCGGTTTTGCCGCCACCAACAACTACATAAGCTGATGGAATTTCATCAATGTTGGGCAGCGCATTCAGGGGAACGCGAGTAACATTTTCATCAATTGTATAGCTTGGTGTGTGCGTCGATGGCACAGATGTCTTGAAGTAAGTCGCGTCCACAGTTTTCTTTTTCACATCCACCTCGAACGTGTCACCAGAGCTGATGCCGCGGAACCTGCCATCACCCTCATAATTGCACATGGGGAAATATTGAACGCGGCCGGATGGCAGAAAGGTGTGTTTCATTACCTGGTCGAAATACGCGCTGACCTCCGGGCCGGACGCCAGTTCCATCAAGCCTTTGTTGAGGCCGACTTCATCCTTCAGGCCTGTACCAAGCGGTTTTGAGCTGACGCCGTAGAACGCTGAAGGCTGGTGCAGGTTCACAAAACTGTATGCGTCATTCCAGTGGCCACCGGGCATATGGTGCCGGTCAACCATAATGATCGAGGCATCGGTTTCCGCCAGAATGACGTCGGCAAACGCCATGCCCACGGCACCCGTGCCAATGATCAGGTAATCTGCTTCAAGTGAATGGTTCGCCATTGCGCCCGCCTCCAAATACCGTGTCCTGATCATGCCCAACCATTTCACACAGAAATGGGGCAGGATAAGGGAACACTTCATACGTCGTGAATATAACACTGTTATGTTGGTTATATAACGCTGTTATATTTTGTCAAGCCTGTTATGATAAACTGGAACCAACAGCAAAAACACCCGAGCAGAGAACGACCCGACCGCCATGAGCGATACGAAGCAAAAGATTCTGGACGCCGCATCTGCCCTGTTTCTGGAAGGCGGGGCCAGGGCCCTGAGCGTGCGCGCCATCGCAAAACGCGCTGATATGTCGACCATTGGCATATACAGCCACTTCAAAGGCAAGCAGGGCATTCTGGATGCCCTCTTTATACAGGCAGCGCATTTGGTCGCAGATGCGATGGAAGCGGGCGATAAAACCGAAGACCCGAAAGCGGCCATGATGGCGGCGGCGGCGGCGTATGTTGATTTCGCGGAAAAGCACGCGGCGCATTACCGGCTGTTTTTCGGCGAAAGTGACCCTGATTACACACCTTCTGCCGAAGCGCAGGATATTGCCCGTGCCGCCTATAAAAAACTGCTGCGTCACGCCGCGCTTTTGTTACCCGAAGGTGCCTCGCCGGAAAAGGTGCAGGAAACAGCACTGGGGTTCTGGGCGCTCCAGCACGGCTTTGTCGGGCTAACCCGCCATGCCGTCTCGGCACACGCCGGCATCAACGACTGGCGCAAACTCATCCTCGATACCGTCGCCGCACATATCGACGGGTTTCTGGCGGAAAAAGGCTGATCAAACCCCGATCATGCGCTGAATGGTTTGCTGGGCATCCAGCTCAAGCAATACATCCGCGCGCGCAGGCATCTCCTGAAGTATATGCCGTGTCAGCCGCTCATAATGCATGATGAAACGGCGCAGCGCTTTCTCGTCCATCAGGCCCGAGGGCGATTGCCCCTCTCTCTCCAGCTTTGTGCGCAGTTTGCTTTCCTGCAATGTACGGAAGGCTTCAACGCATTCAAAACCCGGCACCCGCAGCATCACAAGATGATCCAGCCTGTCAAACAACGCGCGGTAAGGCCCCGCCAGCATATCGTTTACATACCGCCGCCAGATGCCGCCGGCGTCTTCGTCCTGTTCAAGGCTATTGATGGCTGGTTCGAGGTCAGCGGCAGGTTGCGGCCTTACACCAACACACCAACCTTCAAACAGGATAATATCGACAGGCCCCTGTACATGCGGCCACACACTTTCAGGCGTGCGGTCGTCGGTTGATTTATCGAAATGGGGAATGGCCATACTGCCCCCCTCTCCCAGACCAGCCAGCTGCTTCAGCAAAGTCTCGCCCATGCCCACATCGTGGGTACCCGGCACGCCGCGGGTGGCCAGCAGCGGATGCCGCGTTTTGGCAAGTGCAGCCCGCTCCGCCCGCGTCATATACAGGTCATCAAGAGACACCACCACTGTCGATAGCTGGTGTCCTTTTTCCAGCAACACCTTCAGAAATACCGCCATGGTGGATTTGCCACTGCCCTGCGCACCATTAATGCCAATCGTAATGCATTGGTTTCGAGTGTTGCGCACGGCCGCCAGATGTGCGGCAAGTGGTGTATAAAATTGCTCGACTGTCCTGACAAAGCCGGACGGCAGACCCTCCGCGCTTGTCAGGCCTGCCAGCGCTGCTGCAAGGTTATGGCCTGTTGTTTCGCTCATGTCGGCACCCGCATGCAAGCCCAGTCAACCACCTCGGCGCCCGCAAGCCGTGCCATTCGGGCCAGTTCCACATCCAGTTTGTCCTGCCGCTTGCCGGTCCATTGAACCCGTTGCTCGCGCCACAGGTTGGTTACAGTGATAGTGCCTTTCTTGCGGTCCGCTTTCAGCTCCAGCCTGCCGACAAAACGATCGCCCTCCAGCAGGGGGTAAACATAGTAGCCCCACTTGCGGTTGCGGGCGGGCACAAACATCTCGTTTTTATATTCAAAACCAAACAGGCGCTGCAGGCGCGCCCTGTCCCGCACCGCCGGATCAAACGGGTTGATGATGCGCAACCTGCTGGTAGGGGCAGCAGTATTGTCCAACCGTTCTGTGATGTCGGTGGGTGCAAAGGCTTGCGTTATGCTGCGATCGGCATTTTCAATTTCGACGCACACCATCTGTCCGTTGTGCTTTGCCGCCCAGCCTTTCACTTCCTGCGCGTCAGCCGCATCCCAGAAGCGCTGGATCTCGCCCAGTGTCCCGAACGAGAGCCGGTCCAGCGCGGCCTCGCAAAGCCAGTTCAACTGATGCTCGTCTGCATGGTCGGTCTCAAAATGCTCGGGCGCGATCACACGTTCGGCAAGGTCATAGAACTTGATAAAATTCTCGCGGTGGGAAGTGGCCAGTTCCCCGCTGTACCACATCACATCCAGTGCCTTTTTGTGCGGTGGCCGCGCCCACATTTCCTTAGGCCCTTTTACCTTGGTATCAAAAGCGCGGGTGCACAAAGGGCCTTCTTCAGCGATGCGCGCCTTAATCGCCTGAAGATCGGCCTTCGAAAGACCGGATTTGTGCCAGGAAGACCAGCTTACACGCTCGCCCATGCGGCGAAACTGGCGTTTCCAGAACGGGTAAAACTCGGTCGGGATCACTGAAGCATCATGGGTGAAATGTTCGAAAATCAGGCGGTCGCGGCCCAAAAGATCATCAAGCATTGGTTCGCGGTAATTCTGGTTACGGCTCCACAGGATATGATGGTGCGCCCGTGTCACATTCTGGATGGTATCAAGCTGCACGAACCCCAGCGACCTGATGATACCCATCAGGTCGGATGGGCGCGATATTCTGCCCGTGGGCGCAGCGCCCAGCCCGTTGCTTGCAAGCCAAAGCGCGCGCGCTTTTTTATTGGGTATTTCCATGACGCTATCTGAAACCGGAAGGCTCCGCGACACAAGACAAAATGATGGTCCGGTATCGCGTTTTTTTTCGTTGCCGCAGTTAGTAGGACAGGCCCGGTGTTTGATGCAGATACATACTGCTGCCAAGTTGGTCAGCCATGAATTTGGCCACATCGGTACGCGCGATGGAAAGACTTAACCCTTTTTCGCTGGGCGAAAAACCATGGCGATACTCTGGCGCAGCCGGCTCATCAACAAAAGCGGCAGGGCGCACGATGGTCCAGTCAAGGCCGCTGGCCCGAACATATTCCTCCTGCCTGAGGTGGTCTTTGAATACGCCGCGCAGCAGGAAACCAAACATCACATAGCGCCAATAAAAGTTCAGATTGTCCACACTATCCCCCGCACCGAGCGTGGTCTCGCAGATCAGGCGTTTAATCCCGTGCCACTTCATGGCTTCAACGATGTTTCTGGTACCTGTTGAACGCACCGTGCCGCGCAGCCCGCCACCAAGAACAACCATCACGGCGTCATGGCCCTCCATGGCGACATGAACGGTGTCCCGGTCCATCACATCGCCCTTGTGCAGCTGCAAACTGGTGTGGCTGATACCCAGCTTTTCCGGCCTGCGCGCAAAAGCCGTTACCGTGTGGCCGTCCGAGAGGGCGCGACGACAGAGGTGCCGCCCGATTGTTCCTGTTGCTCCGAAGATGATCACTCTCATTGTCGTTGTCCTTTTCTTATTCTGACTGAATTCCGGTCAATTTTTTACGCAAACTTTACACCGTGTAAAGTTGACAGGGAAACAGATAGGAGTTACTTTACATGATGTCAAGTGAAAATCAGACTACCCGAGAGCGCATCCTCACGTCCTGCTGGCATTTGCTAGAGGCCGATGGTGCGGACACACGCATGTCAGACATCGCAAAAAAGGCAGGCGTCAGCCGCCAGGCGGTGTATTTGCACTTCCCCAACCGGGCAGAATTGCTGATTGCAACCACACGCCATATTGATGCGAAGAATAACGCGGATGCCCGGCTGGAGGGCAGTCGCGCGGCCAAAGGCGCGGATCGGCTGGACGCCTTCATTGATGCCTGGGGCAATTACATTCCAGAGATTTACGGCGTCGCACGTGCACTGCTGGCCATGTATGATACGGACCCAGAGGCTGCAGCGGCGTGGGACGAGCGCATGACAGCTGTTCGAGGTGGCTGCGACGCTGCGATACAGGCCCTGATCGAGGCGGGGCAGTTAACCGACCTCTTCAACCGGGACCGTGCCACAGATGCTCTGTGGGCACTTTTATCTGTGCGTACATGGGAACAGCTCACCCATACATGTGGCTGGCCGCAATCAGACTATATCGCCCACATGAAGCGAACTGCCCACGCTATTTTGGTGAAGGCATAACAGGCGGCGATTTCCTTTATCCGCTGGTTTTCTTTCTGACCCGTGGTTTTTTGATCTCGAAACGCCAGAAACTCCATACTGCAAGGGTGCCAAGTAGCGCCAGCACAAGGCCAACCAGTGTCAGCGCCAGTTGGTAAAGCAACCCACCCACTTTCGCCGAATGTAGCGGGTACAGCATATTGTAGACCTTAAGGCCAAGCGGATGCGTTTCCGCGCTGCGGGCCTCTATCAGCTCACTGGTTACCGGGTCGAACCACATCAACGTTCGGCCATTAGGCAACCATTCGCTTGGCAGTTTGATCCTTAGCGACAATGGGCCATCGCCGCGCGGGAATATGGCCAGCCGCACGTCGCCCTCAGGGAACGTATCTTTCGCCGCGGTAAGCACCTTCTGCCAATTGATCATCTGATGGTCGAAGCGTTCGCCGCCGCTCTCATAGACTGGCGGGCTAAGCGCCGCAATAATTTCGCCCGGCGCAGACAGCGGCGACAGCAACACAGTCGCCACAGGGCGAAAGATCATCATGATGCCTGTGAGCATCACAATCACCAGAAGCGGCGCAGCAATAACGCCGGCGTCCCGGTGGTGCCTGATGATATCATTGCGGCGCAAACTGCGCGGCCAGAGCCTGAAGTTGAACTGGCGGCGAGCACGCCACCACAGAATTGTGCCGGTAACAACAAACGCCAATCCAACGAGGCCCGCAATGCCGCTGATCACTTCACCCGTCTCGCCAAACAGCAGATGATGGTGCAAGTCAAACAACCAGAGTTCCAACCGGTCACTGAGAGCAGCCCAACTTTCCGTCATCGCGCCGGCGCGGTCAGCATAATACCCCTGCCCGCCACCAAGGTTTACCCCGTAGATACCAACAGTGTCTGACGGGAAAACGATGTAGCTTGGCGCGGCTGCATTGTCTGCACCAATCCGGCCCAACGCATCAGCAGACTCGGCCGTTGCAAGATGTGTAGACAGCGTGTTTGACGCCCCCTCCACCGAAAACCGGAGCCACGCATCCCGCCAGACCAGCAGGCTGCCCGAAAGACCGAGCACCGCCAGCAACAACCCGATAAACCCGCCTGTCCAGCGGTGAAGCGCCCGGACGACCTGCACAACCGCCCTCCCTAATAGCGCGCGGACCAGCGCAGCGTGAAGCTGCGGCCACGACCGTTGAAAAAGCGATTGCCACGTGTAACAGCGCTGGGAGCGGCCTGACTGAAATAGGTCGTGTAGCTTTCGTTGAAGAGGTTCTGCACACCGATATCAATGCGGCCGAAGCCCTCGAAATTATATCCGGCCAAAAGGTCTACAAGCGTATAGCCTTCGAAGTCGGTCGCTGTGGATGCATCATTGAAGCTTCGGTCCATAAACTGGGATACCTGCACGCGCACATTGCTGTTTTCTGTTGGTGTGGCCGCCAGATAGAAATTCAGGCGGTCCGGGCTGATGTTTTCTGCGCTCAGGTCCTCGTCAACAAGACCGTCACCATCCTGATCTGACTGACCTTCAAGTGCGGCATAGTTTGCCCCGACCAACAGTGCATCACCAAAGGCATATTCCAGCGACGCCTCGAAACCATCAATTTCGGTTGGCTCGCGGCGGACCTCAAAAATACCTTCAGGGTTGGCAAACAGGCGCTGGCCAAAAGCGGACTCGGAAATGAAGTAGCTGAAGTTTGCGCTGAAGCCGCCCTTGTCAACCGACACGCCGAACTCCGTGTTATCCGCAACAATCGGATCAATGTTCAGCAGATTATCAACATCAAGCCCCGGCGTGTTGATCGCACGCAGCACCCGCCCCACATCGGGCATGGTGAACCCTTCGGCATAGGACGCATAAAGCTTCACGCCATCGGCAACTTCAATACTGATGCCGCCATTAAATAGTGTTTCCGAGAAGTCCGGCGCACCGCCTGAGACGGCGGTAGAACCCGATGAAAAGATGGTGGTGAAATCATCTACAGACAGTTCTGCAATTTCCTGACGGATACCACCGGAGATCAATACTCGGTCATCCCAGAAAGTCTGGTCAAACTGCACAAAAGGCGCGAACGAATTGAACACCACCTCGGGCACCCACAGGCGGCCGGTTTGCGCCAGTTCCTGGAAGGTCTTGTCACGCAGATAGTCCACACCACCGGTCACGCCAAAACCGTCAATGCCAAGGTTGCTGTTGCTGTATGTCAGCTTCACCCCGGTTTTGTTGGAATTATTGGCAGACTGGTCAAAGGTCAGCTCACCCGGTGCTTCATTGCCGGTATTGAAAAATCCGCCAAAAGTACCGCCGCCGAACACCGCTTCAAATTCCCGGTAAAATGCCTGCGCAGTAAAGGTGCCGCCAAACAGGTCAGCATGGTTGAAATCAGCGGAAAACGTTGCGACCTGATTGGTTGGCGCGATGCCTTCCTGATCGCCGCGAACCGAAATCGCAGGCGTGCCTGTTGCCCGGTCGCCTGCCACCTGCACATAGTCACCGTCACCGTCCAGATCGAAAATATTGGCGGTAAACTGCAGGCGCATATCCTCGTCGATATCAACACCGGTTTTCAGGAAAAAGTTCAATGTGCGACTGTCCTGAATATCGCCTTGGGTGCCATCAATACCAATACGGCGGCCTTCACCGTCATAGAAAATGCCGCGGTCCTCATAGGCAACTCCAGCCACAAGATCGAGCGCACCAAAGTCCTTGAGCGCGGTGAAAGCCGTGCGAGTTGCAAAACCGTCACCGTCGAGATCGTTGCTGGCGGTAAGGCCAGCCTCTGCCCGCAGCTCCCAGTTTTCATCGTCGCTGGGGCGCAGGGTGACATAGTTGATTGTACCGCCTGTTGCGCCGACACCCTGAATGGCGTTGGCGCCAAACAGTATTTCCACGCGTTCGATCACGGAAGGATCAATGGTGAAACCATCGCGGGAACCGTTCCTCAGAGGGTTGGACTGTGGCACACCATCAATCAGATACAGGGGTTCCCGCCCCCGGAAGCTTTCGCCCGCGCCTGAAAGCTTTTGACGGCTGGGTGAAAAGCTTGGCACCTGAGAGCTGATAATATCGACAATGTTGGTGGAAATCAGGAGCTGATCCCTGATTTCCTGTCGCCCCAGCAACCGGATGGTATTTGGCAGTGCTTCGGCAGGCACTTCGCGGCGCACGGCCTCGATACGAATTTCTTCAATGGTATCGGCGGCGGTATTTTCATCTGCCCATGCAATGGGCGCTGCGATTGGTGTTGCCGCCAGGGCAACAAGGGCGCAGCAGGTTGTGCGGCGTGGCATCAGCTTCCTCCGGGGAAATAGGGTTTTTTTATGTGTTGAAAGCCTTTTATTAATAATGAGAACGATTCGCAATAGCAAATATGTTATTTTTCGATTTGATAGGAAGAAAGAAGCCGAAACCGACATATAGGAGAGCAAATCCGGTGCACTGGCCCACACATAGTTGGCCGCAGGCTGCCTCTGCATCCGTCTGATCAGGCGAACGGCCTGCGTTGTTTTATGTAAGTATTGCCGTTTTTACTTACGCCATTTGCGTCTGGCCGCCATAAGGCCACCGAGTGCCGCAATCGCCAAACCGGGAAAAAACAGGCCCAGTTTCAAAGGAGTGAGGATTTGCTTGTAGCCAAGCACGCTTTCAACCCCGTTTAATAGCAGGATTTGCACAACGCCCTCAGCCAGGTCAACCGGGATAACCAGCACACCCGGCAGCGCAAGCCATGCACCGTAACGACCGAAAAACCGCAGGGCCATCCCGATGAAAAACCCGCCATAGGCAAGAGGATACGCTACATCAAGTGTAGCAGTGACCCAGGCGTGGACATACTTTTGGTTGGGCGTCAGGCTGGCCAGATGCGCTTTGATCTGGTCCGGCAGATACATTTCATCAATGAGTTCAAACTGCCATATCTTCATAACCAGCCCAAAGGCAACCGTCATCGCCAGCGTTGCACCAAAAAGCAGCCACAATACCTTCGGGCGTGTCAGCATGTCCCGCATCGGAAACGCCTTCATTCCGGCTCGCCGTCTTGTGGTGTCACCCTGATAATCCGGTTTGTGCCGGACTGGTGGATCAAAAGGTTACCGTTCCGGTCGGTGCGCATATGACGAATGATGCCCGCGTAAACCCCGCCTGATGGCACAGGCCAGCTTTGGAAGGTTTCAGTTTCAGGGTCGAAGCGCACCAGCGGATCGGGCCGCACACCGGATTCGTTATACCAAACGGCCCCGTCCGCCACGACGAGCGCATAAGGGTGGGATTTCGGTCCGCTCGGCGATGGCCATTCCCTGATATCGCCAGTTGCGGGATCATAGCGCCCAAGGCGCCCCTGAGAAGAATTCACATACCAGATGATGCCGTCTTCAGCGATATCAAGGCGGCGCACCGTGGTTGCCGGGATCGGCAGCTTCACTTCGGTGAGATCCATGGTTTCAGGGTCCACTTTCACAAGGCAGTTGCTGCCATTGCAGGCAACCCAGAGATGCCCGTCTGCATCCACCTTGATGCCATAGGGCTTCGACCGCGGCGTTGGCATTGTCACCAGTCGCACGTCACCGGTTGCCGGATCAAGGCGCCCAATCATATTGCTTTGCTGAAGCGTGAACCACAGAATACCGGCGGCATCAAAAACCGCTGTGTGCGGATCACGCGCCGCAGGGTCGGGCATTTTATATTCGGTAATTTCACCTGTTGCCGGGTCCAGCTTGCCCATGGTGCCGTTCTTGTTGCCGGTGTACCAGATATTACCTGCGGCATCGGGTGTTACGCTATGTGGCATGGCGCTGTCCGGTAACGGATATTCCACCATCTCGCCGGTTTCCGGGTCGATACGGCCAATGAGATTGCCCCATTGCCCCGCCCACCAGATGGAGCCATCAGGCGCTTCAACCGGATCGCGTGAGCGCTGCCCGAGCGTTGGCACCACCCATTCCCTGAAGGTGATCTGTCGGGGGCCCGGCACCAGTTTGGCCGCGCGGCGGGTATTGGGCGGAAAATGTGCCGCCAGATAGCGAGCCAGCTCATCGCGCATGGCAGGGTCAGCGGAAAAATCGACCATGGTAGACGACAGCTCTTTCCAGTCTGCCTCGCTGTAGCCGGAACTGTAGGTGATATTCCGTTCGCTATGGCAGGCGGTGCATGTTCCTTCCACAAGCGACCTGGCCGGGCCGTCCGGCAAGCCTTGTGCAAGCACCCCTGAAACGGCGAGCACGGCGATACCGAAACTCAATGCAAACTGATAGAACATGACCAACCCTCCCAAACAGTGTTTCCGGATGATAGCAAATCAGGGCGCCGCCATAAATCAAATATGCATACGGCAGCGCCCAGAACCCGCAAAGGCTAGCGTTTCTTCAGCTTCACCGCCTCGCGAACCATCCTGCCGAAAGCCTTATCCTTTGATCGTCGTTCGGCAAGCGTTGACGAATTGTACCTTTCTTCCAGCACCAGCTTGCGCCAGCGCTTCAGGCGCGCTTTGTCAATGGTCCCCTCTTCCACCGCTGCCAGTACGGCACAGCCCGGTTCTGTTTCGTGCTGGCAATCCTTGAACTTGCAGCCCTTTGACAAAGCGTGCAGATCCGCAAAAACGTCGGCAATGCCGTCAGCGGTGTCGGTCATCTGCAGCTCGCGCATGCCCGGTGTATCAAGCAGCACATAGCCTGATGGCAGAATATGCAGTTGCCTGCTTGTGGTGGTGTGCCGCCCTTTGCTGTCGTCTTCACGGATGCCTTGTGTTTCAGCCGCCACAGCACCCGAAAGTGCGTTCACCAGCGTTGATTTCCCGACGCCGGACGAGCCCATAAAGGCCAGTGTCTGGCCGGGCCTGCACCACTGCGAGAGTTTTTGTGCGGGTTCCCCGCCGCGCGCGTCCAGCACCAGAACAGGCACGCTGCCTGCCATGCTTTCAGACAGCGCCCATGCTTCCTTTTCGTAACGCTCGGGCGTATCGCTCAGGTCGCTTTTGGTCAGAATGATGACCGGGTCAACCTCTGCCTCGAACGCCAGCGCGATGTATCGTTCCAGCCGCGCGATGTTGAAATCATGGTTGCAGGAAGACACGATAAACACGGTATCGACGTTAGCTGCAATCAACTGCACCTGCCTGTCTGTGCCGGGCGCGCGCCGTTTGAACAGGCTTTTGCGTTCCAGAAGGGTGCTGGCGGTCGGCAGGTCGGCATCAAGGAGCAGCCAGTCCCCAACTGTGGCATCAGCCCGCGGCGGGGCAAGCTGGTCGATGCCCTCGCCCAAAATGCGCAACCCTGCCCGGTGCACTTCAGTAATGCGCACGGGCACAGGCGCGTGGGCTTGATCTCCGTGTTGCTCTGCAAGTTGCGCAGCAAAATGGGGCTGCCAGCCCAGTTTCTCAAGAGTCGACAGAGGTCGGGGCGTATCTGGTTGGTTTTCTTTTTTCGTCTTTAGAGATGATCGGAATTGTGAATAGTCACGAGCCATTACTTTAAGCTTTCAATATCAATCTCGAAACCATGGGACCACTATGTGCTTTCGGCACAAAAAATTAATCTAGGGTCGATGGGTTTCCAGATTTTACGGGTATGCAAACGGGTTCAGCGCCCGTCACCTGCGGCGCTGTTCCAGGGTCATTAGCTCCCGCAGCAGGGGAACTAGCGGTTGCCCGCAATATCCAGCATAAAATCTCCGATGCCTGAGTTTATGTGAGTTCAGGCAAAGCTTATGTAGCAATCAATCGCTGCCCTTACAAGACCGGGAGCCTTGCTAAATCGCAATCTTTTCCAGCGGCACAAAATCAATATCAAAGCCGAAAGCACGCGGGGCAACGGCGTCTAGTGCGCGTTTGGTGCGGAAGAACTCGGGGCAGCCCACGGCAAACACAGCGACCCGTTGCCCATAGCGCAGGCGCTCGGCGTTAATGGGCATGCCGGTTTCATAATCCACGATCACGATCAGGTCGGGCACGGTGGCCACCACCTTCCCATCCAGCCTTGCCACAAGATACTCGTTCTTGATGTTGATGGTAAACTGGCCTCCCTCGTCCCCAAACGGAGTCAGGGTCGCTTCACCGATATCGTACCCGCCGATGATGCGTGTCGCCTTGTCAGACACCTTGCCGCAATAAAGAAGCCTGCATTCGCCGTAAACGGAACCTGCAAATACGTCCTGCAGAACGGGCAGCATCTGGTCGGCCCTGCCGCGGTTTTCGCGCAAGGTCCGCCCAAGCATAACTGAAAAACCGACAGTGCCGGGGATGATCGCAGGCTTCAGTTCGGCGCCTGTCATCGGGTGCTCTGCCGTTGTGATCATGCCGCCCGACGCCATGGCAAGACTGCGGATATGCCGCTCGTATGTTGATGTATCGGGCGTGGTGAAAGTGGTTATGTTGCCTGCGTAGTCATAGGCAACCGCCGGCGACGGACACACACCTGCAATCGCATAGGTCATCATCTGCGCTTCGGGTAGCGCGCGGCCCATACCGTCCCCGTCAACCACCGGCAGGCCGCGCCCGGCGGCCGCTGTGATCGGGATAAGAGAATTAGCCCCGCCAATCTCGAAAGAGACAACCGCATCTACCTTGCGCCCCACATGCTGCTCATAAGCCTCAAGCGTACGGGCGGCATCATCCACAGACGGCAGCATCTCAAGGCTGACAGTGGGGGCACCCACGCCGCCGATCGAGACCACATGGGCGTCATTCGGCAAATCATCCGGCGCAAGTAGTTCGACCGCGCCATGTGTTTTGAGGGCCTCAATGCAAATCAGCTCGGGAACATGCGGGTCACCACCACCACCGGTTGCCAGGAACACCGCCCCTAATGACAAGTCAGCTATATCTTCAGCGCGCACCTGCATTATTCAGTCTCCTTTTTTGCGAGCGCGGCGATGTCGCCAATCACCTTCACACGCACGCGGGTATTGCCCTCATCCATATAGGGAATGGCGGTTTCTTCAATGTCGGCTACGCGGATGGTGCTGGCGTCGGCGCCCGCATTGATAGCGCGGCTGATGGCCTCGTCTTTCACTTTGGCAATCGCCTCGTCGCGGGGCAGCTCACTGTAGGACACCAGCCGTTCGCATTCCCCGCCGATTTGGGCGATCGCGGCACCAATGGCATTGGCCACGCCTGCGTTCACCGGACGGTGCAGGGTGCTGGCTGCTTTCAGCCCGCCTGTTACCAGAACGGCACCGCCGCCAACCAGAATAACCGGCACCGGGTCTGCGTTCGGTTTCATCATATCAATGGCATCGTCCAGCATCCGGTGAATGGTCTGGTTGCCTGCTGTGACCGTATCCGGGCTAAGGCCCGAGAGCCTTGACCTGTCGCCAATGTCTGCATGGCCTGCCGCGACTATCAGGTCTGTTGTCGTGAGCGTATCCCCGCCAAAGACAAGCCCTTCGGTTACCAGCCGGTGGCCCACAGAGCGCGGTCCAATGCTCGCGCCGTCATCCGACACAAGGCTACCGCCTCCAAGGCCAACGGCCATAATATCCGGCATCCGAAAGTTAGTGCGCACGCCGCCAACCGAGATCACCACATTGCTTTCACGGGGGAAGCCGGATTCGAGCACACCGATATCAGAGGTGGTACCACCGATATCAACAACAATAGCGTCCATCAGGCCCGTAAGCTTGCAGGCGCCGCGCAGGGAGTTGGTGGGCCCGGACGCAAACGTCAGCGCCGGGAACTGGCGAACAAAATCCGCATTCATCAACGTGCCGTCATTTTGGCTGACATACATCGGGCACGTCAGGCCGCGCGCCTTGAGGGCAGCCGTAAAGGCATCCACAACACGGTCAGCAAAAGCAAGCAAAGACGTGTTCAGAAGCGCCGCATTCTCGCGCTCCATCAAGCCAAGCCGTCCCATGCTGAACGAAAGCGTGATCCGGGCGTCGGGAATAGCCGCCTGGATCTTTGCGGCAACGTCGCGCTCCGGTGCAGCATTCATTGGGGAAAATACACTTGAAACAGCAATATTTTTGATGCCTTTGGCTTTGATATCCGCAACTGCGGCATCAATTTCATCGCCGTCCAGCGGGGCAAGCGGCCACCCGTCATAGAGGGTACCACCCTTCAGCATGTATGTGTGCCGCCCCAGTGCATCCGCGATATCATCCGGCCAGTCCACCATCGGTGGCAAACCATTACCGGACGGCAAGCCAATTCGAACGGCGGCTACGGGCGAAAGCTCGCGCCGCTCGACAACCGCGTTGGTGAACTGGGTTGTACCAATCATCACCGCTTCAATGTCCGACTGGCTTACCCCGTCTTCCGACAGAATGGTATCAAGCGCGTTGGTGATGCCGGTTAATACATCGGCGCTCGTGAGCGCCTTGGTGCTTGCGATCACTTCACTTCCGGAAAGGAGAACCGCGTCCGTGTGGGTACCGCCCACATCAATACCAATCCGCATGGATTTATCCTTTTGGCTGTACTATTTTGGCAAGGCCCCAATAAAGAAGGGCCGATAGAATAACCGAGTCCAGAACCCCCACCCCGAAAACTGAACCGATACTGCCATTGCTGATCAGTGCCGCAAAAGCAGCCCCTGCCACCCACGCACCGAACGCGGGAACAGATAGGAGCTGGTTACCCTCCAGCGTTTCCGCAGTGTAGGCTTCACGGCGGATCAGCAGGAAGTCGGTGGCAATCACACCGGCTACAGGCACGAAAATCACTGCAAGAAAGCCGAGGAATACCAGAAAATTATCCAGAATATTCAGGAAAGCCGCGCCTACACCGAGGCCGCCCAGAACCGCTGTAACCAGGGTGCCTTTCAACTTCGGGAACGTGGCTTCCACGCTGAGAACCGTGCTGTAAAGGTTGAGCGAGTTTAAAACCCAGCTGCCGGCAATAACGATGGCAAACGCGCCGAGTCCGAGCCCGAAATGCAGCATGACATCCAGAATTTCGGTTTTACCAGACGCCGCGCCCGCAATACCCGCAGCGGCGAAAACAATCAGTTCCACCACCATATAAGCCCAGAAGGCAACATAGAGAGCGCCGCGCCATTCGCGGACAAACCGGGTTATATCAGGCAGAATAATCGCGCCGATGATAATGCCGCCAACAACCGCCGAAACGCCGTCTCCGACCGTTAGTGTCGCTGTCTTTTCAAGCGCCATCAAGGCAGACAAGCTGTCGTTTTCAAAAGAACCAATCAACAGCATAACCGTGACAACAGCCAAAACAGGTGCAAGCGCGGTGGCCAGCATGTTGATTGCCCGGAAACCAAAAACGGTCGTGGTTGTCATCAACACGCCAGCGGCAACTTCGATTGGCCACTCCGGCCAGTTCACGCCCCAGAGGTCGTTTGCAAGCCGCGTGACAGCCCCTGAAAACAGATCGATATTCACACCGAACCAGCCAATGAGCGAAACAGCGAACGCCAGATTCACAATGGCGGCGCCCCTGTCCCCGAAAGCGATACGAACCAGCAGATAGGAACTCATGCGGGTGCGCGCACCGATGGATCCCATGGTTGCGCCAATGAGCGTGAGAATGACAGAGCCAACGACAAGAGCGATGATAAAGTCTGTTGCGGTCAGAGCATGATACATCTCAAGCCCGGCGACAAACACGGGTAGCGAAAACGCTACCATGACAGCAATCGCGGCCACACGCGGCCAGGCCACGAGCTGGTCATCGGTTATTGGCGCGGCGGAAAACTCGCTGTTTTCACTCATGATTACTGCCCCTTTTCCCTCATCACAAATTCACCATGGCACAATGCACGCAAAATAGGCTTTTGAAGTCAATGCCGGAAACCGTAGGATATTTTGTGAAACAAGGCCGGAAACAAAGCTCGAAACAAGGACAGGGTTGTGGCAACCGATAAACCAAGCGTCAAACTGGATGCGATTAACAAGAAAATACTGGCGACTATTCACCTGCACGCCGATCTTTCAAATCAGGAACTGGCCGAGCAAGTGGGCCTGAGCCCGAGCGCCTGCTTTCAGCGTACAAAGGCACTGAAGGAGGCCGGCTATTTCTTCAACTTTCACACTGAGATGGACCTGGACCGTATCTGCGAGCATGTTCTGGCCTATGTGGAGTTTACGCTGGAAAACCCCAACGCCCGTGAACGCAAAGCTTTTGAAGCAGCTATCGAGGATATTCCGGAGTTCATGGACTGCCTGCGAATGAGCGAAGGTGAGTACATCTGTTTCACCTGCTGTCCTACTGTACAGGCACTGAACACCCTGTGCGACCAGATAAGCGGCGATAAAACACTGGGGGTCAAATCGGTCAGAACGCGCATGATCATGGAGCGCACCAAGTTTTATCTGGGGTATCCGCTCGAAAAACTGCGCTGGCTGGACTAACACTCAATTGACGACAACCAAACCATGTCCGTAGAAGCTATTGAAATCCCGCTTGCTTTCGCTCGCGCCTGTTGCAACACTTGGAGCTGTGAGGATCAGGGAAACCATACAAGCAGGCCACGCTCGGCAAAGGCGATGTAACATATGATGTTGCAGGAAATTAGCGACTACAAGCGTAAGCTTCGCCTCTATATCAATGGCTTCGCTTTCCTTGGCGCTGCAGGCTTTGCCATATTGCAGTTGTCGACAAGCCACCCCAACATGGGCATAGCGTCGGCTTTGTCTGCGGTCTATTTTGCCCTCATTTCCCATTATCTATACAAAGACGGGCGCTACCTCTGGGATGGCCGCGGCGTGTTGGCCGTACTGCCACCAACAGTATTTCTGGCCATGCATGCCAACCCCGACTTTGGCATTTACTGGGCGTATGTTGGCGTCGTCGGACTTTTTTTGATGCTGAGGCTGAAAGATGCCAGCATTAGCTCGATTGTTTTCATCGCCGTAAGCTTCTATCTTGTCGGCTCGCATTTCAGCACCGAGGTGCTTTATCGCATCTTCGGAACCCTGACCCTCGTTGCTGTGTTTTCCTATTGCTTTTCATACCTCATTGACCGCCTGCTTGACAGTGTGAACGCTGTGGCCACCCATGACCCCCTGACCAAAGCGCTCAATCGGCACACCTTCAATAAATCAATCGAAGAGGCGCTGAAAGACCACCGGCGGCACCATGTTATCGCTGTCCTGTTTTTGTTTGACCTGGATTTCTTCAAAAAAATCAATGACCAGCACGGACATCTTGTTGGCGATGAAATATTGAAGGAAATTGCCACAATTGTGCGCAAGCGTGTTCGTGAAACCGATCAGTTTTTCCGGTATGGTGGTGAAGAGTTTGCCATTTTACTGCGGCACACACGCCTGCAAAATGCGGCTCATGTTGCGGATGAAATCCGCGCCTTGGTCGAAAGCCATACCTTTGTCAATGGCATCAAAGTTACCATTAGCGGCGGACTTGCCGAAGTACACGAATCTACTGACGTGATTGGCTGGATCGATCGCAGCGATCAGGCGCTCTATGAGGCCAAGTCATCAGGCCGCAACTGCATCAAAATATATGTACCAAAACTGGAAGGCTGGGACGAATAACTTTGACCCGGCATGGACAATAATGGCTATTCTGATACCGGCCTTATCATTCCGGTTCGCCGAGAAGGCGGCTTAATGTGCCATCTGCTGTGATCCTGTCCAAGCCTTCCTGAAGCCCCAATATAACCGGCAGCAGTTCAGGTGTGCTTTTGCACACAATGCCATCCTGTTGCTCGGAAACGACAACGCCTGTATCAACAAACTGGCCAGCAAGACGGTGACTTTCACCCAGCGCGCGCACATCAACATCGTACGCCAAAGCAACCGAGACTTCACCAGCAACAAGCTGGTCCAGCGCCTCAACAAAACTGCCTGTCCTGATGATATCCGCCAATGCCCAGCGCTGGTCAAAAGACTTATACAAATTGGCAATAGTCATGTCCGCGGCAATGGGCTGTTCCGTCAGGCTCTCAACGTCAGAAACCTTAGCGTCTGCCCTGACGTAAGCTCGAACCTCCAGCCACGCGATAGGACCGATGAAGGTATAATCCGTGGCCTCCATGCCAAGTCTGGCCCAGTTCAGGGAATTCTTCAGCCCCATGGCGAAACAGTCAAACTCGGGCTCCGCAAGCTGTTGCATTGCCTGACTCATCGAAAAATACCGAATTTCGACAGGGCGATCCAGCTTCTCTGCCATCAGGTCAAAAATGCGATTGTAGTTGCCGGGCAGATCCGGATCGAACACGTAGGGTATTCTGCCGCCGGAAACCACAACAGGTTCCTGGCTATCATCTGCTTTGGCGGGCAGGCCCGCAAGTAGAACGCCTACTATAAAAAGCCAGCGAATAGTGCTTCCCCAATAACGGCATCGCTTGAATACATGTCTATTTTAAAGTCAGATCAGATATCAGGTCAACAAAGCTGACCCCTGCATTCTAAAAAACGGGGCGGCTGACTCGATAAACCTGCTTCAGGAAAACCGACGCCGCCCCATGAAATACCGCTCTATTTACCGCAATCAGGCGCGGCGCACGTCGCTCAGAAACTGCTCTGATTTTTCTTTCAATGAAACAACGGTTTGCCCCAGATGCTCTGCAGCAAGCTTTAATTCGCCTGCATGTGTACTGGTCTCCGCCGCCGTTTGACTGACTTTGCTTATATTGGTCGAAACCTCGCGTGTACCCTGCGATGCCTCCTGGATGTTGCGGCTTATTTCAATCGTTGCGGCTGACTGCTCTTCGGTTGCAGCCGCAATCGTTGTTGCGATTTCACTAAGCGACGTAATCGACTCGGCAATATCCGACACAGCGCCAACCGACGTATCCGTGCTGCTTTGTATCGACTGGATTTGCGCGCTGATATCACCCGTTGCGCTTGCCGTTTGCTCTGCCAGCGACTTGACTTCCGATGCAACAACAGCAAACCCTTTGCCTGCGTCACCAGCCCGCGCGGCTTCTATGGTCGCATTCAGCGCCAGCAGGTTGGTTTGCCCGGCGATCTCGGTAATCAAACCAATCACTTCGCCAATCGTATCGCTGGACACCTTCAAAGCTTTAATGGTACCCGACGCGGCAGATGCCTCAGACGATGCATCGTTCGCCTTATCATTGGATGTCATCACCTGACGCGAAATTTCTTCCACTGACGCAGAAAGCTCTTCGGTCGAAGCGGCAACTGTTTGCACGTTCATGGTTGCCTGTTCGGCAGCGGCCGCAACCGTCGTTGCCAGATGCTGATTATCTTCAGCGTAACGGGCCATCTGTTCTGCGGTGCTGCCAATCTGGGAAACGGCTTCGGTAAGCGTCTTGACAATCTCCATGACACTGCCTTCGAACTCGGTAGCGATACGGTTGCGATTGGCTTCCTGTACTTCGGCAAATGACTTCATGGCATCGCGAACTTCATTGATAAGCTCCGCTCCTGCGTGAAATGCGCCTGGAATCCCGGCCGTGAGAAACGTGCGGTAATATCGCTCGTTTGCCGCCGCATCAAGCGAAGCCGTTGCTTCGCGTACAAAGGCATCTGTCAAATCGAACAAATGATTGATGTTAGCCATCATGGGCGACAGGTCACCGTGCTGATCCCAGTCTACTATACGCGCTTCAAGGTCACCGTCCCGTGCGCGGATGGACATGGCATGCAGGCTGTCGAACGCGCGGGCATAACGTGCTGTCTTTTCCTCTTCCTGAGCGAGCGCCTTCTCAAGCGCGATAACCCGCTGTTTCAGTTGAGGCGTTGATACCGGATTTCCAAACATTATTGTTCTCCTGTGCTCCAGATGAATTCGTCATAGGCTTTGCCCATCGATGCCAGCATCGAATCAATATGGTCTGATCCCAGTTTGAGGCCGTCTTTGCGATTGGAAACGGACTTCTCAAGGCGTCGAAGCTCTGCATACAGCGCTTCAATTTCCTGAATACCTTTGTCGCTGGGCATCCGCCGATTGGAATGGTAGCCACAGATATTGCCGCGCGGATCCTTTGAAGGCGTAACATGTGCAATTACCCAATAGTATTTTCCGGTCGCAGACATGTTTTTGACATAGGCGAAAATCTCGTTGCTTGACTGGATTGTATCCCAAAGAAGCTTGAAGACAGACCGTGGCATGTCAGGATGACGGATAATGCTGTGTGGCTGCCCGATAACTTCTGTTGTGTCCATTTCTGCAACCCGGCAGAAAACGTCGTTAGCGTATGTGATTTTGCCCTTCAGGTCGGTTTTCGAAACGATGATTTCGTTTTGCTCGAACCGAATTTCCTCATCGACGGGCTGAATTTTTTTCATGGTTTCTTCCCTTCACACTTCATGATGATAACTCAGCTTGACTTATTGCTGGTTCAGCTGTTCAGCCAACTTGGTTCCTTCAGCCTTGGCAACCTTCGAGGAGAAGGAAGCTGCTTCCGATATTTCGGACAGGATGTTGGTGATATCCGTGACTGCGCCCGCGGCATTGCCCATGTTGGCAGCGACCTCACTGGAAACGGCATTTTGTTCCTCAATGGCGCTGGCAACGCCCGTCACGCTTTGGTGCACATTGCCAACCTCTTTGCTAATCGCATCAAGATGCTCAACCACAGCTTCCGAAACCGCCTGTACATTGGAAATTTCGCCTGTGATCTGGCCGATTGCACCGCCAACCTGGTTGGCAAGGTTTTTCACTTCGGTTGCAACAACGGAAAACCCTCGTCCGGCTTCACCTGCGCGTGCAGCTTCGATTGTGGCATTAAGCGCCAGCAAATTGATCTGTTCGGCAATTTTCTGGATCATCTCCACAATACCATTCATTGCCGCCGCCGCCGTTTTCAGGGCGATGGTTGATTGACCTGCGGCCTCGGTTTCGGCATGGGCCCGATCAGCGGCCGCTTGTGTTCCCGTTACGGTAGAGGCAATTTCCTGCGTTGAAGCGCCAAACTCTTCCGCCGCCGTTGCCACTGTCTGAACCGTTTGTGTGGTTTCAATAGAGGCAGTTTCAGCTTCTTCAGCCTTGCTTTTTGCCTGATCAAGCGCCGTGACAATCTCTTTCAGGCTGGTATCAACCTGCCTGCCCACTTCCATCAAACGCTCACGGTTTTTGATAAAATCGGTTTGGTCGGATGCAAACTTCACGACCTTCATTGGTACGCCGTTCGCATCCAGAACCGGGTTATAACTGGCGTCAAGCCACAGCTCTTTGCCGCCTTTGCCAAAGCGCTTGAATTGGGCTGACTGGAACTCACCCTGATTCAGGGCTGCCCAAAAATCCTTATACTCCTGGCTTTTGGCATATTCAGCGCCAACAAACATTTCATGATGCTGGCCCTGAATTTCGGTCCAATCATAGCCCACGGCATCCAGAAAATTCTGGTTTGCCGTCATGATAATGCCTTCCATATTGAACTCAATCACCGCCTGCGACCGGGTCAGCAGTTCAAGTTGGCTCTGGAAATTGGAATTAATCAGTTTTTGGGCAGTGACATCCACTGCCACCTTCAGAACACGCTCGACTTTGCCATCCGCACCCCTGATAGGTGTGTAGGTAGCCTGGATCCATATGGTCTTGCCACCTTTACCCAAACGGTGAAACTGACTGGTCTTAAACTCTCCGGCACGCAGGGATTTCCAGAAAGCCTTATATTTGTCGCCTTGCGCCTCTTCCGGCGGCACGAATATTCTGTGATGACGGCCTTCAATTTCATCCATGCGGTAGCCCATGACATAAAGGAAGTTCTCATTTGCCTTGAGAATGTTGCCATCAATATCAAACTCGATCATCGCTTGCGCCGAATCGAGGGACTTCATCAGAGCTTCCATGCGCCTGTTGCCGATCTGCAGCTCCGTAGCATCATGGCCAACATGGACTATACGAACAATGTCACCGTTACCGTTCGTGATCGGGCTGTATGTGCCCTGGAACCAGACGGTCTTTCCATTTTTCGCGCACCTTTGAAAAAGCCCGGTTTGCTTTTTGCCGCTACTAAGGTTTTTCCAGAAGGAAACATATTCGGTTCCCGAGCGCTCGAGCCCATCTACCAATATTTCATGGTGTTGGCCGAGCAAGTCGGCTTCATTATATCCGGTCACATTCAGGAACACATCATTCGCGTGAACGATTGTTCCATCCGGATCAAATTCGATAATGGCAACCACATTATCGATGGCTTGCATTGTAAGGTTGGATTTACGAGCGCTACCGAAAGTCTTGTCGAACATTGTTTATCCCCAGTAAAAACATGTACGGCAGGTTGCGTATTTCAGGGGAGCATTTATGACCGACCCGCCCCCACGGTCAGATTAGACGACCCCCAATTGCAACCGCCTATATTGTCAGGAATACGTCATGAATCTTAACCAACACTTAAAACGTGTTAAATTTGACGAAATACCATCAGAAGTTTAACTAAAGTTGTGACGCAACATTAGATTGTTAACGTGGCTCGCACCCGGAATATCAGGGGAAATCTGTCATGGATTGACGCAGCAACTACATTCGCATTGACACGCGTTCACAAGGACACACTTCATACGAAGCTACTCAATCGAAATGAGGGACTTATCCATGTTTAGCCATATTATGCTCGGCGCAGATGATGTTGCTGAGTCAAAAAAATTCTACGACGCAATTCTTGAAGTACTCGGGCACCGCCCCGGCGTGATGGACGAAAAAGGCCGCTGCTTTTACTATGAGAAAACCGGGGTTTTCTCTCTAAGCAAACCCATCGACGGCAAGCCTGCATCAGGCGGCAATGGCAGCACCATAGGCTTTAGAGCCGACAACCCGGAAGTTATTGATGCCTGGCACGCAGCTGGTCTGGCAAATGGTGGCACCGCCATTGAAGACCCCCCAGGCATTCGTGAAGGCGGCGGCACCAAAATGTATCTGGCGTATTTGCGCGACCCGTCGGGCAACAAAGTATGTGCGTTGCATATGATGTCCTGACAGACGCTTTGCTGCCAACACACCAAAACAAGCCCTCGGCGCCTGCGCTGGGGGCTTTTTGATTCTCATGCAATCTTGCTATTGAATCGCTTGAAATTTTTATCAATTCTCTCATGATAGCCAAATGGTCGATCGAGACGTTTCCAGCCAGGACAGCAAGCAGGACGACACCTTCGTTCAGGCTGTTTTTGTGCAAGCGGTGAAAATCGAGACCGACTTCGAAAAACTGGCCCAGCTGTGTACGGACTATTTCACAGCCCACGGCGCAACCATGTCGAGCTATCACCACGTACCGCCGGTCGGGGCCAGCGATCATGAAGGGGCCATTACCGTCACCACTCAGGGCTACCCCGAAGACTGGGTCAAAAAATATGTAGAGGAAAAGCTCTATAAAATTGACCCGATACCCAAACGTGCAGCCATTGACAGTCAGCCATTCTGGTGGTCCGAGCTGGACGGCGACCCGAAGCTGACCAAAGACGAACAGCACTTCATGGACCTGCTGCGGGAAGCAGATCTTGGTGATGGTCTTGCGATCCCGCTTTTTGGGCCTCATGGCCGAAACGGCTATGCCGGTGTTGGTTTCGGCAAAAACCACAAATTCGTCACCACTTTCGAAGTGGCCCGGCTGCAAAATGCCGCACAGCTGGCGCACCAGCGCTATTGCACGCTGTTGCGCGAAAAAGAACGCAACGAGGTTCCCCTTTCTGCCCGGGAAGCCGAGATTTTAAAATGGGTCGTGCGCGGAAAAAGTAACAGCGTGATTGCAGACATTCTAGGCATATCGAGCTACACAGTAGACACATACATCAGGCGCATTTTTGGCAAACTGGGCGTGTCAAGCCGGGTCACGGCGGCATTGAGGGCGCTTGCGCTCGGGCTGGTAGACTAGCCGGCTTCCGCCCTCGCGCGTACCAGCAAACGTCTAGAAAATTTCGCCTGCGAGCCAGCTTTTCGCCTCTTCGATGTCATAGGTCGACAGCACTTTCACGCCGTGCTGCATGATACCCAGACAGGTTGCCTTCTCGATATGGTCGTTCTGGTCGATAACCACGGCGAGCTTTGCCTGGTGATGGCCGAATATCCTGCCAACAGCCTTCACTGTCTCCTTACATACATTGCTGTCCGGGGATGTAACCATCTGGCGCTTGTCGACCAGGATACGGCGGGCACCAGCATCCAACGCTGCCTCATAGCTGTTGAGCAACTTTTGGTGACAAGGCGATCCGACCTCAGGTGTCGTCACGCTGAGCAGTTCTTCGTCTGCAAAAACCGCCAAGGCCCTGTTTTCAGTTTGATGTGCCATCATGCCACTTCCTTTTTATGCCGTGCCCGGGCAATGGGGGTCTGGCCGAAAAAGCGAGCGCTTCTCGTAGACCCCTGCCGGGGTATGCAACAAATTTCGGTAGTTCTGCCTGCTCGGAACACTGAGCAACTGAAGGCGTGTTACCGGCCTTTTTTCGGCCAGGCCCTCTAGATAGGTATTTTTGACAACGTTGTCATGTCCCGTAATTCAGGTACATGAACTTGTGGTAACCACCTCTATTGCCCGGCTGGCGTCGGGCGGCCTGAAAACGATGACAGAGTCAAGCCGGTCATTTGCCCTGAAGCGCTTTTCCGTTTAAGAATCGATTAATAGGTTTTTGCTATCGATAGAAACCATGAAAACCTATCAAATGTCATAAGCGCAAAAACTACCCGGAGGATACTGTGGCCGCCAAAAGTGAGACTGTGGAAAACGGAAAATTTCCTGTTGTAACACCGGACAATGTTCGGGAGATGTTTGAAACCGGTCAGTATCCCTACTCGACTAAAATGAGCCGGTCTGACTATGACGGGCTAAAAGCCGACCTGCAGGCAGAGCTGCTGAAAGTCCAGCTATGGTTTCAGGAAACCGGTCAGAAATGCATTATTCTTTTCGAGGGCCGCGACGCCGCTGGCAAGGGCGGCACCATCAAGCGCTTTATGGAACACCTGAACCCACGGCATGCACGCGTTGTTGCATTGCCAAAGCCGTCGAATGTTGAAAAAGATCAATGGTTTTTCCAGCGCTATATCGAGCATTTGCCAACGGCAGGTGAAATCGTTTTTTACGACCGGTCCTGGTACAACCGTGCCGGTGTGGAACGGGTGATGGGCTTCTGCTCCCCAACCGAATATCTCGAATTTATGCGCCAGACGCCGTCTTTGGAGCGCATGCTTACGCGTTCCGGTATTCAGCTACACAAATACTGGTTTTCAGTAACACAGGATGAGCAGAAGCGACGTTTTGGCATCCGCAAGACGGACCCGCTGAAAAGGTGGAAACTAAGCCCGATTGATCAGGCAAGCCTGTCGAAATGGGATGATTACACAGAAGCAAAAGAGGCGATGTTTTTCTACACAGACACCGCCGACGCCCCCTGGACCATCGTCAAATCAAACGACAAGAAACGGGCTCGCATCAATTGCATGCGTCATTTCCTCAGCACACTCGATTACCCGGACAAAAACAATGATGTGGTAGGTACGCCGGACCCGCTGATTGTAGGCAACGCAAGCCACGTTCTGCATCAGACAGAGCATATTTTTGGCAAGTCTCTGCACCCCGAAAGCCGGAAGACGGCTAACGGTAAGGCCTGACCTGAGCGGCACAGCCGGTCATGTCGACGGTTGATCTGAACAACAGTGATTGACGGCCAGCCGGAACGCCGTGTCGAGCAAAACATGCGCGCCAGCTATCAGGGCATCCTCGTCTGTATGTTCACGCGGGTTGTGGCTGATACCATCTTTGCTGGGCACAAAAATCATCGCCGCCGGGCAGATGCGCGCCATCATCTGGGCGTCGTGGCCTGCGCCAGACGTCATCCTGCTGCAGGAAAAGGAAAGGGCGCTTGCGCTTTGCTCAATCTGTTGCAAAAGATGTTCATCAAACTTCACCGGTTGTGACCGGGCGAGACTTTCTGTCTCGATGGTCAGCCCGTCCGACGCTTCAAGGCTTTTCAGGAATTCCGCCAGGGAAGCTTCCCGCGAGCGCAATATCATCTCGTCCGGGTCGCGCAAGTCCACCGTGAACTCCGCACGGCCCGGCACCACATTGATTACTTCGGGTGCAAACCTGATGGTCCCCACAGTGGCAACGCTATCTGAGCCTGCAACCAGTTCCCGCAGAAAAACGATAACCTTGGCGGCAGCGAGACCAGCATCAGCCCGCAGCCGCGTCGGCGTTGTGCCAGCGTGGTTGGCAATGCCCTCGATACTGACTTTCTGCCATGAAATCCCCTGAAGGTTTGTAACCGCCCCAATCATGCAGCCTTCATGCTCCAGCACCGGCCCCTGCTCGATATGCAGTTCCAGAAAAGCCGACGGTACCATCGCACCGGGCACCATTTCGCCGGCATACCCAATGCGCGACAGTTCTTCCCCGAGGGTAGCGCCGTTTGCGTCGCTGGCCTGCAGCGCCAGCTCGACACCCAGGCCACCTGCATACACCAGAGAGCCCATCATATCGGGGGCAAATCTTGCGCCTTCTTCATTGGTGAACATACCGATGACCAGCGACCTGTCAGGCCGCACTCCGGCCTGCTGCATCGCCTCCACCACCGACAGGGCCGCAAGCACCCCGTAGCAACCGTCATAAATGCCGGCGTTTACGACGCTGTCGATATGGCTGCCCATCATGAGGGGCGGTGTGTCGCTTTTAATTGGCCACACGCCAAAAATATTGCCGATCCGGTCAACGTGGATTTCCAGACCCGCCTCGCGGAACCAGTCAACAAGCTGGTCACGGGCGGCTTTGTCGGCATCTGTTGCCGCCAGACGTGTCAGGGCCCCATGCCCATCACGCCCGATGTCACCCAAAAACGCTAGACGGGACATCAGGGTCTCTGCATCAAGTAAAGCAGTTGTCATCGTAAATGTACCTTGTCGTTTGTATCTGCAGCTTCAGTTATGATCACCAGCGGAAGGAAGTCGGCTGGCCGCTCTTTACATGCCAGCCATTTTTGCAAGCCACCATAACCGGCAGCGCCTGATGGGGTGGTCGGGATACCAAGACCGGTGACTGTTTCTGCAGCCGCTAACCCTTCTTCTTCGCTCAGCGTTTCATAGGTAACACTGCAACGTTCCAGCACGCGCAAGGCCAAGATGGACGGCACCTTGCAATCCAGCCGCCCCATAGCGGATGAGGGCCCATCAGCCCGCACAGGTTTACCGGCCAGATGGCTCGCCTGCAGGCAGGCAGCCGCTTCGGGTTCAACGACAATCAGCTCCGGTTGCACGGCCCAGTTGGCTCTGATCATATGTGCCATTGCGGCAGCAAAACCACCAACGCCCGCCTGCAGAAAAACATGACTTGGCCACTTCCGCGTCACTTCAAACGAGGCCCTCAGCTCTTCGGCAATCACTGTGTAGCCCTCCATCACTATCTTCGGAATGTGGGTGTAACCAGGCCAGGTGCCATCCGCCAGAAGGATTGCGCCAGTTTGCTCTGCGTCCGCAATAGCTGCCGCCACGCTGTCTTCATAGGTTGCACCTGCGCGCACCACTTCTGCATCGTGCCTTTCCAGCTTTTGCCTGAAGCTGTCCGGCACGGTCTGCGCAAGATAAATCCGGGCGTTGGCGCCCCGGGCCCTGGCACCGGCCGCGACACCAATTCCGTGGTTCCCCGCGCTCGCAGTCACAAAGGTCTGGCGCGCGGCAAACGACTGGAAATCAGTTCCAGAGTCCGGGTAATCGGCCGCAGTTCCGCCACCCTCTTCCCGCCAGCGAGCCGACAAAATGCGGAACACCGCATAAGGCCCGCCAAGCGCCTTGAAGGCACCAAGCCCCATACGGGTGGTTTCGCTCTTTACCAGCATCTTATCCCCTAAAGGCAGTGAGCGTTCCACAAGAGGAGAGCAAGCATAGCCCGGCTGACGCTTGAAATAGGCGAGCGCACGAGCGTGATCTGGGGCAAACGTTAAGTCATCGGCTTTTGTCATACCATCAGGATAGCGACTGTTGTTGATTCATATTCTTGCCATTACACATAAGCGTGACTATTTTTCTCATTAATCGATAGAAATTCAATAAACCGGATCATCATCATGACAGAACTGGATCAGGCGGACCGTGAACTTCTGAATGCCATGCAGGACAACTGCAGGGCCGGCCTGGACGTGCTGGCCGACAAATGCGGCCTCTCCGTCCCGTCGGTGCAGCGGCGGCTGAAAAAGCTGCGCGACACGGGTTTCATTGAGCGGGAAGTGGCCGTGGTAAACCCGGAAAAAACCGGCAACTCCATGTCTTTTGTGGTGATGGTGGAACTGGAAAGGGAAGCGCTGCATCAACTGGAAGACTTCAGAAAACGTGCACGGTCAGAACCTCAGGTCCAGCAATGCTACTATGTGACCGGGGAAGCGGATTTCATCCTCGTCTGCACCGCCCGTGACATGGCGGGCTTTGAAGAACTGACGCACAGGCTGTTCTTTGACGATTCAAACGTGCGGCGGTTTCGCACCTCTGTCGTTATGGGGCGGACAAAAACCGGCCAGAAAATTCCATGCCTTTGAACCGCAACCTGCCATGCCGCACAGCCCTTATCCAATCATTACAGACCAACCGCTTCTTGAGCCCCTGAGCGAGCAACATTTTCCTGCCCTGTACGAGATATCAAAAAAAACCAACAACATTGAAGACTATCAGCGAGCATCGCCGGACCATGCCTATTTCCTGCGGTGGGCGCACGAAGCGAGGGATGAGAAAACGCAGAGCTGGACAGTTCTGATGGACGGCTGTATTTGCGGCCTTGTCAGCCTCGAAAACGTCATTGAGCCCGTCGTCGAGCTCAGGTATTTCATCGTGGAGGACTATCAGAACAAGGGCATTGGATCAGAGGCGATCAAGGCCGTGATCAACAACACATCGTCAGCTATGGGGCATGTCCGCACAATTCACGCACAGGTGACCGCGAGCAATATCGCAAGCGGCAGAGTGCTGGTGAAAAACGGTTTCCGGCAAATCCGCGCGATCAGGTAAAACCGGGAATGGCGCGGCAGGCTTCACGACTCTGTCGAGTATGAATACGACTTGGCTAAACAATGAAGATGCGCCGTGCGCGGCGATAGCAAATTCCCGTTGTCAATTTTGCAAACGAGGGCTGTTTGATACGTTACATTAGCGGATTTCGCATTTATAAAATTTATCTATTGCATTAAAAAATTAAAGCCTTACTTTCATTTTCATAACTAAAGAATGAAATATTATGCATCGCAATTCACACACTGAACTACTGGCCAGAATACTTGCCCATATTACACTGGCTGGCGCATTGGCCTTACCCGTTATTGCGGCAGCAATCTGGCTGTTCTGGGACCAGCTTTCAGCTTTGGCTGCGGGTCAATACGGACTTGTCTATGATCTTGCCAGCCCCGGCACTGGCGCAAAATTGGGCGGGTTTGCCCTCTTTCTTGCGGCCGCACTCATTCAGGGATACGGCCTGATGGGGCTGAGGATAACGTTTTTGGAAGCAGCGGCAGGCCATGCACTGTCAGATCCGGCGGTAAACGGATTTCGCCGTTTTGCCTGGGTTTCGTTCATCATGGTTTTTGTCGCCCTTGTTCAAAGAACCGGACTGATAATGATTTTATCAATCAGCGACCCCGAACATCCGGGCGCCCTATCGATTCAATTCGGTACAGATGAATTAAAAGCTATGTTTATGGCGCTTCTTCTGGTCTTTGTTGCACATGTTTTTTCAGAAGCAAAACGGGCGAAACAAGAGAATGACAGTTTTCTATAGACGAGCGAACGTATGAAAATCGTTATCAACCTTGATGTCATGCTTGCGAGAAGAAAGATGCGCCTGAAGGAACTGGCCGCAACGATCGGGGTTACAGAACAAGCCTTGTCGATGATCAAAACCAACAAGGTGAAAGGCGTCCGGTTCGATACGCTTGTCAAGATATGCGATGTTCTTGATTGCCAGCCGGGTGACATTCTCGAGTTTGTGAGGGAACCAGATGATTAAACCCGGGGGCACCAGATTGGCCCTGCTCAACCACAGCCAATCTGTCCTGTCCTGAAAAAACACAACGGTAGAGAGCCCTCTGCCCTGACCTGATAAAAACGACAGGAGTTGGATCATGAACAGTCATGACCTCGCCTGCATCGCTGTGCGATGCGGTACAGGAATTTTATTGCCTTTTTCAGGATGCGCCAGCGTGGCAGCCACACAAGAGACCGTCTGGCAGATTGATGAAATCATTGTCACCACGAAAAGACCGTCGGGTGACCTGACCGTGATAGCGCCGGACGCCGCGTCTCTTATCGCGACGCCCGGTGATGTCAATGATCCGTTGAAGGCTTTGCAGTCCCTACCGGGGATAACGTTTGCAGGTAGCGACCTTGATGACCCTGTCATCCGGGGCGGCGGGCCGCGCGACAACCTCTTTCTCATTGATGGGGTTCCCGTAGAGAATGTGTTTCATGAACTGAGCGACTCGATTGTCAGCCCCAACGTTATCAGGACCTTCGACTTTCATGGGGCTGCCTTCGATCCGCAATATGGCAATGCCGTTGGCGGTGTTATCGATATCCAGTTACGGGATCCGAATTCTCGGAACAGCCGGCTGAATGTTGACCTCAGCCAACTAAAATCGGGTTTCCTTTTTGAAACACCCGTGACAGACAAAATAGCTGTCTATGGTGCGTACCGGCACAATCTGGCACATCTGTTTCTAAAAGAGTTCGAGCGCGGTAACGACATTCTGGTTTTTCAAATGCCGGAAAGCCGTGACTATACGGCGCGCGCAATCTGGCGGGGCTCAAAAACAGATGTCACCTTTACCGCGTTTGGCTCATGGAACAGAACTGAAGAAATCCCGCGGGATGATACGTTGATCGACACCCTTGGTGAACGCGAAACACGGCAGCTTGATGTACAGTCTGTCCGCATACGATCGGCCTTGTCCGCACGGACCAGTTTAGCTGTCACGATCGGGAACTCGCTGATTAACGAAGACCGACAGGAGGCAGGCGGTAGCTTCACGAGGCGCGATGCCACAGACCTGTCTTTCAGGGGGCAACTTACCCACAATGCGGGCCGCCACCAATTGCTGGTCGGTGTGAACCATTTGCGGGCCGACAATGAATTGGCGTTTCGCGGTTTTCTGCCCTTGTGTGACCGGCTGGAACGGAACTGCGGCGGTGCCTTCTCTCAAACACCCGCTACCCTTGAAGAGGTGTTTCAATCCACCGAAATTTTCGTGAATGATAGGTTTTCAGTTACGGACCGCCTGACCCTGAACATCGGTGTACACGGTGCCGTTGATCATTTTCTGGATGAAACCTTCATTGAACCACGACTGGGTGTTTCCTACGAAATCGAGGACGATATCACTGTCTATTTCCGCGGTGGCCGCCATCATGCTGCACCAGACGTACGCAACTTGCTGGTGCTGAACTCTGTCGCAGACCTTCAGCAAAGCGAGCGATCCACCCAGATGCTGGTTGGCGGCCGCTGGAACATATCCGATGGCTGGCGATTGCAGGCAGAAACATGGTGGAAAGATTTTGAATTGACCGAGCTGGTCGGAACACCCCTTGAGCGCCGCCTTGACGGAAAAGCTTACGGCATTGACCTGTTGCTGGCAAAACCGATTAGTGAAAGGCTCTATGGCTGGGTGGCCCTGTCACTGAGCGATGGCACGGTGGCTGTTCCCGGCCTTGATCCGGACATAAACAACCGGTTTGCACTTCCGGTAAGCGCCACGGTTGCTGCCAGCTATGCTTTCGACCACGGGTGGAAAATAGGCGCAAAATACCGTGCGCAAAGTGGTGATCCGTTTACCCCGCTGGAAAGCGTTGGTATCGACCCTGTTTCAGGGGCACCCCGGCCGGTATTCGGTGAACCCTTCGGTGAACGGCTCAAAGCATACCACCGCTTTGATGTCAGGATTGAAAAAGCTGCAAACTATAATTTTGGTGATGTGCTCTTTTATGTCGATATCCTGAATGTCACTGGCAGGGCAAACATCGCAAACCGGTCCTTTCCTTTGCGCAATGCAGTGTTTTCCGACCCGGGGCAGGCGGGCAACAGCGCATCAATGGCAACAATTTCACCGGATGATGATGAGGGCATTCCCTTCTTCATCGCTTTTGGGGTGAATTTTTCCTTTTAGGGCCACAACGAAGGCTAAAGCTCGGGTGCAGCGGCGGGGCAGTTGACTCGTCGGGTATGAGCAGCCACTGAATCGGCCGATGATGACCAAAGGCTCCGGGAAACGGACTTCAAATGGTGGTCGGTACTGGGCTCGAACCAGCGACCTCATCGATGTCAACGATGCGCTCTACCAACTGAGCTAACCGACCTGACCATTCGCAAGAACAGCGCGAACCGCGCCGCAGAGCCGGTGTTTACAACGCCGGTTTCATGTGCGCAAGCGGAAAATCATGTCGCAACACACTCGACTAACGCGGGCGTTTGGGTTAAGTGAATTTGCATGAAGCAACTGCTGCATATCCTGTTCGCCTTTTCTGTCGCTGTGGCAAGCTGCCAGTGCGTGGCCGCCGCCGATCACGACATGGCGTCATTGGACATGGGCGAAGAATGTCATGACACAGGCAGCCCGGCGATGGAGCCGGTTGATTGCTGTGACACCAGCGCGCTTGCCAGCAAAACCGGCTTCGACAAAACAGGCAGCATGCTTGCGACGATCGACAGACCTGCCTTCGAGATGCGGCTGTCTGCACCCGAAGGCGTCTCGGCTGCTATTGACTACAGTCGCGGGCCGCCACCCCCAACCACACCGATTTCCAGATGTGACTGCCTCCTGGCTTGAGAACGGGCTTTCGCCCACCTCTCAACGCTAAGGATACACTCATATGCACACCATTCGTCTGGCCACCTGTGGCCTGCTTACTTCGCTTGTTGCGGCCTGCGCAAGCTATGAACCCGATGCCCGAAAGGCGGCCGTTTCCAGCGCGGTTGAAGATAGAATCCGCCTTGCCCTGCCAACAGAATTCACAGGCGCGCCAGCCCCTGTTCGCGGTGAGTTGTTGCCACAAACCGCCGCCAGTCTTGCTCTCCGGTATAACCCCTTGCTGCAGGCAGCGCTTGAAGACCTGAATGTTGCAACCGCTGAAGAGGTTCAGGCAGGCCTTCTGGTCAACCCGGCGTTCAGCGGCCAGATCCTGTTCGGCGAAGACGGAGTTAAATCCATGCTTGATTTTGGTCTTGCATTTCAGTTGGGGCAGTTGCTTACCCGCTCCCGGCGCATGGACCGCGCTGAAGCCGGCCGCAAGCGCGTTGAAACTGAAACCATCATGGCAATCGTGCAAACGGCCGCCAGCGCGCGCGCAGCAACTATCAATCTTTGGGCCCGGCAACAGTCCATAGACCTGCTGCGCGCTATCCGGGTTGCACGGACAAGTGCCGCCAACGCCGCCCGAATTCTGGCAGACGCCGGCAACCTGACAGCCGGTGATCTGGCTTTGTATCGACGGGCCGCCCTGCATAGCGAACTTCTTCTTGGTCAGGCTGAGCTGGCAAGAATTGAAGATACAGAACAGTTATCCAACATCATCGGAACAATCGTGACAGATGATGTGGTTGTTATGCTCCCAGACGAAGAACAGCGGACAAAACGCGTGGAAAACACCTTCCTGGCAACCGCAATGGACAACAGTCTTGCTCTGGAGGCAGAACGGGAGCGCATGCGCGCCCTTGGCGTGCAGGTCGGGCTTGCGGAGGTATCTGTCTGGCTCGACCATCTGGAAGCCGAAGTAGCGTTTGAACGTGAAGAAGATGAAACCGCCGCCGGGCTTGGCGCAACCTTCAGCCTGCCCCTGTTTGACAGCGGCCGAACCCGCACTGGCGCTGCACAAGCCGCTTTGGAGGCCGCCGAACAACGATACCGCGCGCGGGCTTTTGCCGTCGCAAACCGCGCAAAAGCGATTTTGAAACTGCTTGAAGTCAGTGACCTCGCCTCCTCGGGCTACACGCCGCAAATGCTTGTGCAGGCTCAAAGCGAATTTGAATTTGAAACCAAACTGTTTAATGCCATGCAGACCGGCCCCCTGAAACTGATTGATGCCAAGGTCCAGCAGCTCGAAAACTCGCTGTTTGCGATCGATATGAAACGGCTTTTCCTGCTTACTTCACTGCAGGCAGAGGCGCTTGAAGCCGGCGTGATCCTCGAGGCTGACACAGCCGCGAACACAACAATCGAAAGTCCGGCAGCTGGAGGAGAACACTGATGACACTGTCCCGAAGAGACACCTTCAGGCTGGGCGGCGCCGTGGCGCTCACCAGCCTTACCGCCACTCAGGCAGCAACAGCCACCAGCAACACTGCCCAAACCGTCGACCCTGCGCACAGTTTTTCCCCCGGCAAGCCGGGTGTGGATTACCGCCCCGTCATCACACCAAACGGCGTTACCCTGCCGTTTAAAATTGTTGATGGTGTGAAGGTTTTTCACCTGATCCCGGAAGAGGTGGACCATGAATTTGCGCCGGGGCTGGAAGCCAGATGCTGGGGCTACAACGGGCATGTGCATGGCCCCACCATCGAAGCGGTTGAAGGCGATGTGGTGCGCATCTATGTCACCAACCGTCTGCCCGCCGCAACAACCGTTCACTGGCACGGGCTGCTTGTACCCAGTGGTATGGACGGCGTTGGCGGGCTTTCGCAGGCCCCGATAGAACCGGGACAAACATTCTGGTACGAATTCAAACTATTGCAGCATGGTACCTTCATGTACCACAGCCATCATGATGAAATGACCCAGATGGCGATGGGAATGCTGGGCATGATCGTCGTTCATCCGCGCAGGCCGCAAGGGCCAATGCCAGACCGGGACTATGCGTTGATGATGAGCGAATGGTCGCTGGAGCCGGGAACCCGTCGGCCCGATCCCAATGAAATGACAGACTTTAATGTTCTGACCTTTAATGCCCGTGCCTTCCCCGGCACCGATCCGCTTGTTGCGGCAACCGGCGAGCGGGTGCGCATTCGCTTCGGGAATTTGTCAGCGATGGATCATCATCCCATCCATCTGCACGGCAACGTCTTCACAATCACGGAAACAGACGGCGGACCCATCCCTGAAAGCGCACAGCATCCGGACACAACTGTACTGGTACCAACAGGCGCCACCCGCACAGTGGAACTGGTTGCCGAAACGCCAGGCGACTGGGCCATGCATTGCCACATGACCCATCATGTCATGACACAGATGGGCCATGACCTTGATCTGGTTATGGGTGCGGACAGTGAAGCCCTGCAAAATGCGCTGAAGCCTGCCCTGCCGGACAGCATGATCATGGGAACGGAAGGTATGGGCGACCACGGAAAACATATTGGCATGGGCCACATGGATGTGCCGGAAAACAGCACACCGATGGTCGGCGCCAACGGACCAATGGGCTACATCACAATGGGTGGCATGTTCACAATTCTGAAGGTGCGGGGTGTGGTTGACCAGAACACTGCTTCAAGCTTCTACAAAGAGCCTCCAGAGCGGCAGGCACGTCTTGCCACTGCAGATGAGTTGACGCGGGACGGCATTGCCCCCTAGATGTTTCTTGCGGCCTGGTCAGGAGCTCATGCGCTTTGCCGGTAAAAAGGCTGGGCGCGCAACCGCGTGCCGCCCGCCCGCACAATCGCATTGGCAACAGCGGGCGCCAGTGGCGGCAATGACATCTCTCCCATTCCGGACGGGTCTGCATCACTGTCAACAATATGGACATTGATTTCGGGCACAGACTCCGCCATGCGCATCATATGGTAGCGATCAAAATTATCGTTGATCACGCGGCCACCCTGCACTTCAATCGCCTGCCCCAGTGCCGTTGAAAGGCCGTCATTAATGCCGCCTTCCATTTGCGCCAGCACACCAGCCCGGTTAATAACGGTGCCGACATCAATCGCGCCCGAAACCTTATTGACCTGCACACGGCCATTCGGCGCCAGTGTCACATCAGCGACCAGCGCGCAATACCCCCCGAAAGTGAAATGCCCGGCAATGCCCTGCGCGGCACCATCCGGCATTGTTTTGCCCCAGTCAGCGAGCTTTGCCGCTTCCCGCAGCACATTCTTCAGGCGGGCTGTGCTGAACACCGGTCCGCCGTGCTGGCCGTATTCCAGTTCCTCATCCGCGCCCAAAAGGCGCAGCCGCAGTTCAAGCGGGTCTTCCCCCAGCTCGCTCGCGATTTCGTCCAGAAAACTTTGCACAACAAAGGCGTTCGCCGTGTGCGCGGGCGCGCGCCAGCTACCCTGCGGCGTGCCTGACTTCGCGATATGGTATTCTATCTTCAGGTTGTCGACCCGGCCTGCCGGAAAGTCATCGACATACAGGTCAGCGCCGAACATCTCTTCGGGCTTCACGTTATCGCGCCGATAGTATTTCGGCGTGCCTGCTAGCCGCTGCGCCCAACCGGTTAAATTACCGTCTGCATCGAATGCGGCTGTCATCTCATGATGGCCCATCGGGCGGTAAAAATCGTGCGCCAGATCGTCTTCGCGTGTCCACATCAGCCGCACCGGCACGCCTGCTGCCTTCGAGATGGTAACGGCCTCCGCCACATGATCACTGGTTAAACGCCTGCCAAAACCACCGCCAAGGCGCGTGTAGCGCACATCGATATCCAGCCGGTCCAGCCCGGTAAGCTGCGCGGTCATCCGCGATGCCCCCGACGGGCTCTGAAACGGCCCTATCACTGTTGCGCGGTCCGCCGTTAAATCCGCGATGCAGTTCTGCGGCTCAAGTTGCGCGTGGGAAACCAGCGGTAATTTGTAGGTCCGGGTCATTGTGGTGTCCGCGCCGGTGACTGCCGCATCAAAGTCGCCGTCATTGCGCACAATCTGCCCTTCGGTCCTGAGCAGGGCCTCACATTCTGCATCCAGGCTTGCGCTGCTCTCGCCTGCATACGGCCCCTGATTCCATGTGATACGGAGCTTGTCTTTAGCGGTTTTCGCCGCCCAGTAGGTATCGGCCACCACCGCAACCCCAGCGGCAAGATACGTATAGTTACCCGAAGGGTCGGGCCGGTCCATCACGATGATATCCCGCACACCAGCCACAGCGCGTGCGGCCCTATCATCAACGCTTTCCACCCAGCCATCCAGATAGGGGCAATGCGCCACCATGGCGACTTTGGCGTCCGGGTAGTCCATGTCCATGCCATACAGCGGCTTTCCCGTGACAATATCATGGGCGACCTTCTGTTTTTCAGATGTGCCGATGATTGTGCGTTCTGCGCGCGGTTTGTAGGTTGGTTCAAAGCCTTCAGGCAGGGTTTCACGTGCCGCAGCCTCAACCAGCGAGCCATAAGCAATGCGCTGCCCTGTTTGTGTTATCACATGGGATTTTGCGGTCAGAAGGCCGCTCGCAGGAACACCCAGTTCACCGGCAGCGGCCTGCAACATCAGTTGCCGCGCGGTTGCAGCTGCGCGGCGCAGCAGTGCCCAGTTACGCGGCGTGCTTGTAGACCCACCGGCGCCCTGCGGCACAGCCTTGAAAGCGATATTGCCATCCTCGCCCCGCATAATCGAATATCGCAGAGGTCTGGTCTCCAGCTTTTCGAAATCGAGGTCCATTTCCTCGGCAAACATCATGGCAAGCGAGGTATCAACACCCTGCCCCATATCAGGCGATGGACTGAAAAAAACGGCGCGGCTGTCGGGGTATATTTTCACCAGCGGGGTCAGCTCATCCCCTTCAAGCCAGGCATTGTCTTCGCGCGCACTGCAGGCAATACCTGAAAGCGGTGCTGCCAGCGTTAGCGCACCTGCAGCAAACCCATAGGACAAAAACAGCCGGCGATTGATGTGTGTGGACATCAGTCATCTCCCCCTTTTCCAATTAGGCTATAGCATAACACAATGCCTGCCTGAGGGGCCTCAACTCACCGCCAGACCGCCACAGATAAACGCATTTTTTATCCAAAACCGGTTTAAGCTCCGGCCAGATACCGGAAAGAATTCAGACGCTGCCACACAAGCGCATAAACGCGGGTGACAGCCTTTTAAAAAGCCGGTAGCGTGTCGTCATGGAAGAACAGTTGGAATTTTCAACCGCAAACAATGCGCCGCCGCCGTTTCTGGTGCGGCTGCCGAAAATCATATCCAGCCCGTTTTTGTTCTGCACGCCCCACAGTGGTCGTTATTACCCGGTTGGCTTTCGCCAGCAGTCGCCGCTGGGCGCGCGAGAGCTGCGTTTATCGGAAGACGCTTTTGTTGATGAACTGTTTGAAGGTGTGGTGCAAACCGGCGCAACCGAATTGATCGCCACACATGCCCGTGCTTTTGTTGACCTGAACCGCGCGCCGAACGAACTGGAACCTGACATGTTCTCGGGGGAACATGGTGCCTATGAGGTTGATCTTAACAACAGGGTCAAGGCTGGCCTTGGTGTAATACCGCGCATCATCGGCGAAGGCATGCCGATCTACGACCGGAAAATTCCTATTCGCGAAGCGTTCAAACGGCTCGATGATGTCTATCACCCCTATCACAATGAAGTTTCCGGACTGCTGATGGCCCGGCACAGGAAGTATGGCAGCTCGGTACTTATTGATTGCCATTCCATGCCTTCAGGGCCGGAGCTGGGCCGGCGCCGGCAATCGCAACCCGACATCGTGCTTGGAGACTGCTGGGGCACCAGTTGCTCGCGCGAGTTAACCGGGTTGGCCGAGCGACTGCTGCTGGAAGCCGGCTTCAGGGTCCGTCGCAATATCCCTTATGCCGGTGGTTTTGCCACACGGCACTACGGCGCGCCTTCCCGCGGATGCCATGCCCTTCAGATCGAGATCAATCGCAGCCTTTACATGGATGAACGCCGCGTTGAGAAGCTGCCCCATTTCGACGAAGTCGGGCAAAGGTTGCGCGGCTTCAGTAAAGAGCTGCTTGGCAACTATGACACACTGCCAAAAGATGCGGTGGCGAAAGATACGGTGGCAAAAGCAGCGGAATAGAGCAAGCTATCCCGCCACCCCGGCTGACGCCGTTTAGAAGGTAAATGTGAGTGCCGAGTATGCAAAGAACGGATCACCGTTTCCTGTTGCGTTTGGTGCGTTCCTGAAAAACTCTCCGTTCTGGAAAGACACAGCGCCAATTTCAAGCCGAACCTTGTTTTCAACAAGCGGCACCCTTGCACGCATCTGAATTTGGTGCCCGGCAAATGTGCCAGACGAACCGCTGATATCCCTCACGCCAATACGGCCAAATGCATCGGTGGCGGAATCCAGCCATACTGCCTGCCAATGGACCATCAAATCCCAACTGCCGCCAGCGTTATAGAGCACGCGCGCACCGGGCGCAGAAAGGTTGTTGCGATGAACCATTGTGAAAAGCCCCGTTGGGCCGAGGTCACCGCGGATCGGACCGAAAATCGGGTCAAACAGGCCGGAGCGGTTGTCGTTCGGGTCATCATCGCCCGACGCAAAATCATAGGTGGCGGCAACATTCCATCCCGTATCGATCAGGCTGTAGCCAACCTCTGCATGGAGAAAACCTGCCCTCACTTTCTGATCCTGGACGTCAAGCGGACTGTTGGTTTCTCTGCGCTCGCCGCGCTGGACCGCACCTTCCACATCAAAATCCCACTTGCCGGATGCCCGTTTCTTCTGGAACTGCGCCCCCAGCGTGACCAAACTGCGGTCTTGGCTTTCCTGTTTGCCGGGAGTGTCATCTTCCTGAAGCCAGACAGCATAGCCACGTGATGTCACGCCCGATATCAACGTGGGGCTTTCTGCAAAAAATCCGCCAAGCCACAGGTCATCGCTAAAGCGATCATGTTTAACTTCATTGTCTTCCAGTGACGCCGTGTCATTGGGTCGGATTTGCCCGGGCATCATCCAGAAAGCATCCAGCCGGTTGCCATCACCAGACTGAACATGTGCCCGCGCGCCCATGAAGGTGAAGACCGTGTTACGATAGCCGTTGCGACCAATTATTCTTCCGCTGCCCAGCGGCCATGTAAAACGGCCCGCCTGAAAACCAAGCTCTCCGCCACCATCAAAAACGTCCTGCTGGCGGTAACGCACAAAATACTGGATAGGCTCGACAGCATTGACCATACCTGGGGTCAGATTACGAGGGTCATCGGCATCGTAGGTCCGGGAATCCATCAGTTCAGCGCCCAGCTCCCAGTTACCGTTTGTCGCCTGAAGCACGAGGTTGGTGCGAAAAGAAACAAGTGCCTCATCGTCTGTGCGTCCGGGCCGGAAAGAATTATCAATATATTCGTAGAGTGTCCGTTGGGCACCGGTCAGGCCAACCGACCAATCGTCATCCGCTGCAACAGCAGGTATTGCAGGGCTCGCCATTATAGCCAGAGCGCAGACAACACTTATATTTTTCATCAAGAAATCCCTTCCGCCCCCTCTGTCTGGTTTTATTGCCTGGCACTGAATAAATCGTTAAGGCGTTAACCGGACATGGCTGCGACCATCGAAATCAGGCGATAAAGCACGACAAGAATGCGACCGGTAGCAACAGAACACGGTTTCAGCATAAATAAATACAAAAAAAAGGCCACGCTTGCGCGTGGCCCAGGCTCAGGGAGGAAACGCCCACGGAGGGCATTGACGAGCACTGCCCGTCACATACTAAGATAAAAGCTCGGAAGCGCTTTGCCAAGGGTGTGGTAATGTAACGAATAGTTGAGCGATATGTCATAGCATTATAAACTATTGATATAAATGAATTATTTCCATTTACAGCCGCCCAAGTTTTTTAAAGCGGCACGTGCATCAGGTCACGTCGCATAAACACTGAATGGCGCGAATCGCCCTAAGTGCTTGTTTCAAAAAAACTTCATCGAGCCGACACCTCATTGTCACACAGGGACCTGATGGTGCGATCCAACAAAATGGTTGGTTTTTCAACAACCATAAGCCTGCTGAACCCAAATCAGCAGTTGGCCAGGGACTGGAAAAACAAGGAATGACGCAAGGCTGTATCTATCTGCAAAACAGACAAAAGCCGGAAAAGCGTATTCCCCAATAGGGCACTGCCTTTATGTTTCCAACTTTTCTCCGTGACAATAACGATGCTGCCGGGCCGGATATTCCGGCCATCGGCAGAATGCTGGACGCTTTACCCGAAGACGGGCACGAAACGGGCCGGCAGGCGCAGGAAAAACGCAAGAAGCAGGAAAGTGCCAGGCACACCTACCGGGCGGTTTTCATATCCGATACCCATCTGGGCACCAAAGCTGCACGCGTTGATTTGCTGCTTGATTTCCTGAAGACCGTGCGCTGCGAACAATTGTATCTGGTGGGTGACATCATAGATGGCTGGCAGATTCAACGGAACTGGCACTGGGACACAACCCACAATGACGTCATCAGGCGGGTTCTGAAAATGGCCAAGCACGGCACAAAGGTTGTGTATGTACCCGGCAACCACGACGAAGGCCTGCGCGGGTTCGAAGGCAACGACCTTGCCGGAGTGACCCTTGAGCCGGAGCTTGTCTTCGAGGGCGCAACAGGCAAACGTTACTGGGTGCTGCACGGAGACCAGTTTGACGGCGTGGTAAAATACGCCAAATGGCTTGCTCATGTTGGGGACAGGGCTTACGCGCTGCTGCTGCGTCTCAATACGATTTTCAACCGAGCAAGGCACATGTTCGGTTACGACTATTGGTCCTTGTCGGCCTATCTGAAACACAAGGTCAAAAACGCCGTTGAATATATCGGCAAGTTTGAGGAAGCCGTAGCAATGGAAGCGAAACGCCGCGGCGTTGACGGTGTTATCTGTGGCCACATTCACCACGCCGAAAAGCGCGTGTTTGACGGCATCGAATATATGAACGACGGCGACTGGGTAGAAAGCTGCACAGCTCTTGTGGAAAATGAAAACGGCGAGTTTGATATTCTTTACTGGGCAGATGTTGTCGCCGCCCGGGAAGAAGAGAGCACTCCAAGTGGCAAAAAAAGGCGCAGGAATCGAAGGAAAAAGCATGAACCGCTACCGGTTCCCGTCTCTGTTCCCGTGGCGGCAGAATAGCCATGGATGGATCATATAAAACTGTTCGTGCTCTCAATATCTGTATCGTAACCGATGCGTGGCATCCGCAGGTGAACGGTGTTGTTCGAACGCTGGACAATCTGCGCACAGAGCTGGAGCACCGTGGTCACAAAATCTCGATGCTGACACCGCGACTGTTCAAAACAATTCCCTGCCCCACCTATCCGGAAATCAGGCTAAGCCTGAACGCCCGTCGGCGCACACACAAATTGCTGGCGAGCCAGCAGCTGGACGCCATTCATATTGCCACCGAAGGCCCGCTTGGCTGGGCAGCCCGAAGCTGGTGCATGCAGAACAAGGTCGCTTTCACCACCGCCTATCACACAGCTTTCCCCGAATATATCGCCGCACGCACGCCCTTGCCTGCAAGCTGGTTCTACCCGCTGTTCCGCCGGTTCCATGCTCCGAGCGCAGGCGTGCTGGTGGCAACAAAAACCGTGCGCGAGCAACTTCATGATCAAAAATTCAAAAACATCGTGCCCTGGACACGCGGCGTGGATACAAGCCTGTTTTCACCAAAAGCAGTTGCGATCGGTCCGGAATTTGGCGGACTACCACGCCCCTTGCAGCTTTATGTTGGCAGGGTTGCCGTTGAGAAAAATATTGAAGCCTTTCTTGCCAGCAAAGTCCCCGGCACAAAGCTGGTGATCGGCGATGGCCCTGCCACAGCAAGCCTGAAGGCGAAATACCCGGACGCTGTCTTCCTGGGCGCGAAATTCGGCAGCGAGCTTGCGGGCCTGTATGCCGCGGCAGATGTTTTCGTCTTCCCGTCAAAAACCGATACTTTCGGCCTTGTGATGATAGAAGCGCTGGCTGCCGGCACCCCCGTTGCTGCCTATCCTGTGCAAGGGCCTCTGGACGTTGTCGGCACAGATGGTTGTGGCCCCTTCGCGCACTGGAACAAACAGATTGCCGCACTTGATACGAACCTTGAGGTGGCGATCCGCCGGGCCCTTTCCCTTAACCCGCAAGACTGCGCAGCCTTCGCCAGAAACTATGACTGGCCAACCGTTGCCGAACAGTTCGAGAACGCTCTCAAAATAAACGGCACCTTCAGTCACTTCGCCTTCGCCTAGTGCAGGATAAATCTGTGCCACGCCAGTGCACGGGTCAGGTGCATGCCCGACCTGAAAGGCGAATAGTACAATGCATCCACAACGGCGATGTAAGTGGTTTTTCTCGGGCGCGCCGCAGACCGGAAAATGTCGTCATCAAACTCTAAAAAAAACGGAGCATAATGAGCCCTTGCCAAAGTATGGATTATGGGAAAAGGTTCCGGGTGCCTCAAGCAAACGAGGCCGAACTATTGCACCGCAAATTTATTCAGTGGCAAGCAACCTCGCTTGGAGGCAGTTGAATGGTCGAGAATGCACCAAAATCAAAGAAAACCACAATTATCGGCTGGCGAGAGACAGTAGGCTTGCCAGAACTCGGCATTGTTCGCCTGCGAGCCAAGATAGACACGGGCGCGCGCACATCCGCCCTGCATGCTGTTGATCTGGTTCCGATTGAGCGAGACGGGATTCCCTGGATTGAGTTCAATGTTCCTCTGGCTGGGGAACCGCGTACCAAACGCTATGCTGCACCAATCGCCGACGAGCGGGAGATAAAAAATACCAGCGGCAAGCCTGAACGACGATACGTAATAAAACTCGTTCTGGTGATGGGTAACCGTCACTGGCATATTGATGTTTCTCTCGCTGATCGGGAAAAAATGAAATTTGACATGATCCTGGGGCGTACCGCCATTCGGTCCCGGAAACTGTTCGTGGATCCCGGGAAGTCATTTCTGCTGGGGCCACCCACCTGGAAGCCTAAACCCACAGAATCCGTCGAAATTCTTGGACATGTGACAGATGACCATCCAACCAATGGAGACAGACTATGAAGATCGCAATGCTGGCTCGAAACCCAAATCTGTACTCACATATACGGCTGAAGGAAGCTGCCGAAGCCCGGGGCCACGAACTTGACATTATCAACACGTTGCGCTGCTACATGAACATCGCGTCGAGACGCCCTGAAATCTACTACAATGGTGAAAAGCTGCCGATGTATGACGCCGTTATTCCACGCATTGGCGCTTCCATCACCTTTTACGGTATGGCGGTTCTGCGCCAGTTTGAAATGATGGGCGTATTCCCGCTGAACGAGTCGGTGGCAATCGGTCGTTCACGCGATAAACTACGCTCCACCCAGATTTTGGCCCGCGAGGGCGTAGGTCTGCCCGTCACTACTTTTGCCCATGATCCCAAGCAGACACAGGAAGTACTGGATGTAGCGGGCGGCGCGCCGCTGGTGATCAAGCTATTGGAAGGCACGCAGGGAATTGGTGTGGTTTTGGCAGACACTGATCGATCTGCCAAGTCTGTGATCGAGGCTTTCCGCGGTGCCGGTGTAAATATTCTGGTTCAGGAGTTTATCAAGGAAGCAGGTGGTTCCGACATCCGGGCGCTGGTCGTTGGCGGCAAAGTAATCGCCGCCATGAAGCGAACCGGAGCCGAAGGCGATTTCCGTTCAAACCTGCATAGAGGCGGATCTGCCAAACACATCAAGATATCGCCGGAGGAGCGCTCGACAGCGGTACGCTCCGCCAAGGCAATGGGTTTGAACGTCTGCGGTGTCGATATGTTGCGCTCCAACCACGGTCCCGTCGTCATGGAGGTTAATTCATCGCCCGGTCTTGAAGGTATCGAGAAAGCCACGAACATCGACATAGCCGGGAAAATTATAGAATTACTGGAAAAGAAAGCTTCGCCCGGGAAGACCAAAACAAGAGGTAAAGGCTAATATGCCCAAAAGAGAGGCTTTCATTCTCGGCGGTCACGAAATAGCGCCCGGAACAAGAAAGACAATTGATCTTCCAGTCAGCGTCATGTCGGACCATACACCCGTCACACTTTCAGTGCACGTAGTACATGGCCGGCGGCCTGGCCCAACCATGTTCGTTAGCGCTGCGATCCACGGCGACGAAATAATAGGTGTAGAGATAGTGCGCCGCCTTCTTCGCACCAAAAACCTGGACACAATGTCCGGTACGCTGCTGGCGATCCCGATTGTGAATTCCCTCGGGTTTATGACCCATTCCCGATACTTGCCGGATCGCCGCGACCTCAATCGCTGCTTCCCGGGCAGCGCCAAAGGGTCTCTCGCCGCTCGTCTTGCCAATCTGTTTATGAATGAAGTTGTCAAGAAATCGGACGTCGGTATTGATTTGCACTCTGCAGCGATCCACAGAACAAACCTGCCACAAATCCGCGTTTCTCCGTCAAAGTCCGAAACCGTGGAGCTGGCAAAAATATTTGGTGCACCACTTATCCTGACGTCAAAAATCCGGGAGGGGTCGCTTCGCTTTTCTGCACACGAAGAAGGCGTTGACATTCTTCTTTATGAAGCCGGTGAGGGGTTGAGGTTTGATGAGTTTGCAATTCGCGCCGGGGTCAGCGGCATTTTGCGAGTGATGAAACATCTGAAGATGATTTCTTCACGCGGTGTGCCCGCCCTCAGAACACCGTCAATTATATCGAAATCCAGCCATTGGTTACGCGCGCCTGAGGGTGGCCTGTTGCGCACCTACAGAACCACCGGGGAAGAAGTGAAAGCAGGCGATGTTGTCGCTGTAGTTGCAGACCCGTTTGGCGAGATCGAGAATGAAATTGTGGCAGACCATGGTGGCCTGATCATTGGGCGCGCCAATATGCCTGTTGTAAACGAAGGCGATGCATTGTTTCATATCGCAAAACATAGCCAGAACAGAACCGCAGAAGACAGGATCGAAAGCCTCGTTGACCAAATGGATGCGGAACCGTTATTTGATGAAGATGAAATCATTTAGACAGTTTTACTTTTGCGTGGCATCTGATCGATATTGGGCCCAAAACTGCCCGTGAGCGGGTTGGTTGCTCGCCCGGCGACTAAACATTTGCAAAATAAGTGTTTTGTTTACCTTTTTGCCGTATATTACCCTCGATAAAGACATTATTGGGGAATGACTTTTGATCAGCCACAGCATCAAGGTTCGCCTGCTGCACGGTATCACCATGCTGATGGCATGCCTGCTTGTCTCGTACACAAGCACGGCAAAACGGCCTCGGCATCTTGTTGTGTACACACACGGAGACACGCAGTTCGCCCGGTTTAAGAATGATGGCATGGTTGTCGGCAAAGCCCCTGAAATCCTGAACTGTGCGACCCGCTCCCTTGGCATCGACTATAGTTTTGAATTCGCGCCGCTATCGCGCGCCCGGTCGCTTTTGGAAACGCATGAAAATGCCGTCTGGTTCCCCAGCGGCCCGAGCAAACGGGAGGCAGACAAAAAGCGGCTGATCGGGCCTATGGGCGAGGCCAGTTTCCTTTGGTATCAAATGAAATCCAGCCCTTTTCATATTGGCACGGAAGACTTTCGAACGAAGGCAAAAGTCACCGCCTATCAAGGCTCGCGTTTTGAAGAAATTCTGCGCGAAGAAGGCCATAACTTTATACCCGGCAGCGCAGATCATAACCGGCTTATCTACATGCTGATGACGGGCGAGGTTGATGCTGTACTTGCCATCGATTTCCGCTTCACGCTTCCGGAGAAAACAACCAGACTGATGGAGCGACGCATCCGCGTTACAGAGCGCAGTACTCTGCCAATTTTCTTTAACCTGTCATTGCCGATGCACGAGAAAGACCCTGGCTTTACCGATGCTCTGCGCGTTGAAATGACCAGATGCCGCAACGTGGCAGCAAACTAGTCATCAAACAGCTTCTACCATAAATATTCCGGCAGCAGGCTTCTCGGCTTGCGCATTGGCGCGAACACGCCTATAAGGCGCGCAAGTTTTGGAGAAGGGGCTTTTTCGGCGTTAAGCGCGCGGGAAGCCTCTTTTTGAATTTCTGGCCAAACGCCTGTGTGCACCGGCCTACCCGAAAGCAAGATCATGACGAAAGACATTCGCAACATTGCGATCATCGCCCACGTTGACCACGGCAAAACCACGCTGGTGGATAATCTGTTCAAACAATCGGGCACCGTGCGCGACAACCAGCGCGTTGAAGAACGCGCCATGGACAGCGGCGACCTTGAGCGCGAGCGCGGCATCACCATTCTGGCGAAATGCACCAGCGTTGAGTGGGGCGATACCCGCGTTAACATCGTGGATACGCCAGGTCACGCCGATTTTGGCGGCGAGGTTGAACGCATCCTGTCGATGGTGGACGGTGTTGTGCTGCTGGTGGATGCTGCCGAAGGCCCGATGCCGCAAACCAAGTTCGTCACCATGAAGGCACTGGCGCTTGGCCTGAAGCCGATTGTGGTCGTCAACAAGGTTGATAAACCCGACGGCGACCCCGACAAGGCGACAGATGCCGTATTTGACCTGTTCGTGAACCTTGACGCAAACGATGATCAGCTCGATTTCCCGATCCTCTATGCTTCCGGCCGAGACGGCTGGTGCGACGACAGCCTTGAAGGCCCGCGCGAAAACCTGCACCCGCTGTTCGAAAAAGTGCTGGAACATGTGCCCGCCCCCAAGGTGGTGACAGACGGCAATGCAGAGAAGCCCTTCTCCATGCTGGTATCCATGCTGGACCGGGACAATTTCCTTGGCCGTATCCTGACAGGCCGTATTGAAACCGGCCGCGTGCGCGTGGGTGATGCCATTCATGCCCTGAGCCGTGACAGCAAGGTGATCGAGGCCGGGCGCATTTCAAAGCTTCTCTCGTTCCGCGGGCTGGAGCGCGTGCCGGTTGAAGAGGCGCAAGCAGGCGACATTGTCGCAATCGCCGGCCTGTCGACCGCCACAGTGGCAGACACAATTGCGATCCCTGAAGTTACCGAAGCGCTGCACTCCACACCGGTTGACCCGCCCACACTGGCGATGACCTTCATGGTGAACGACAGCCCGCTGGCGGGCCGCGAAGGCAAGCATGTAACAAGCCGCGTGATCCGCGACCGCCTGATGCGCGAAAGCGAAGGCAATGTGGCGATCAAAATCTCGGAAACAGACGCCAAAGACGCGTTCGAGGTGGCTGGCCGGGGCGAGCTGCAACTTGGTGTTCTCATTGAAACCATGCGCCGCGAAGGCTTTGAGCTGGCGATTTCACGCCCGCGCGTTCTGTATAAAATGGACGAAAACTGCAAGCGGCTGGAGCCATACGAAACCGTACAGGTAGACGTGGATGAAGCCTATCAGGGCGTGGTGGTTGAAAAGATGACCCAGCGCAAGGCAGAGCTGACCGGCATGACACCATCTGGCGGTGGCAAGGTACGCCTGACATTTGATGCGCCCGCACGCGGGCTTATCGGATACCACGGCGAGTTTCTGACAGACACCCGCGGCACCGGCATTATGGCCCGCGCCTATGACCGGTATGATGCCTACAAAGGCCCGATCCGCGGCCGCCAGCGCGGCGTGCTGGTCGCAACAGGCGGCGGCAAGGCCGTAACCTACGCGCTGTTTAACCTGCAGGAACGCGGCATCATCATGATCAACGGCGGTGATGACACCTATGAAGGCATGATCATCGGCGAAAACAGCCGCGATAACGATCTGGACGTAAACGTGCAGAAAGCCAAGCAGCTGACAAACATTCGCGCCGCAGGCAAAGACGAAGCTGTTAAGCTCACAACGCCCAAGGTGCTGCCGCTTGAGGAAGCGCTGGCCTATATCAATGACGACGAGCTGGTGGAAGTAACGCCCGAAAGCATTCGCCTGCGCAAGCGCCACCTGCTGCCGCACGAGCGCAAGAAGGCCGCCAAGGCTGTTGAAGGCTAGGCCCTCTGAAATCAAAAGCATCAAAGGCGTTCGGGAATTCACCTTTCCGGGCGCCTTTTTTTCGCCCTCTTGTAATGGCACAACCGATTGACTATCTTAGACGTATAAGAAAAACAGACGATAACAGACCGGGAAAACCCGGCTGATACCACGACAAAAAGACGAGGAAAAATTATGCAACAGCAGCAATCAGAGCGCCTGTATTACGGCGTGAAAAAAGTGGAAGCCGCCCGCCGCCGCCAGGAAATGGCTGCGCGCCACACACCGTCAAACGGTGGCCTTATCGCTGGCCTGCGCAAATTCTTCCAGTAAACCACCCGGAAGTTTAAGCACCCCCGTCAAATCACCGGCTGCCCGGCATCGCCGCGCGGCCCTGTTTGCGTTTGCGCGCGCTCAAAATACAATCGGGAATACAATCAACAATTGTCTTCATCCGCCATGATGCTAGGGTGTGGACCATGACCGACAGCATCAAACCAGCGTTCGATTTCGATGGCACCCTGCCGCACCTGCCCGCCGACAAACGGGCAGAACTGGCGCGTGCGCTGACCATCCTGTTCGAGGAATTCGAGGACGTGCGCACAACAGCATCCAGCGCGCCCAAAAAGCTTGCCCGCATCCAGCATGTTATCCTGTTTGGTTCGTTCGCCAAAGGCACGTGGGTCGAAGACCACAAAAGCGGCTATATGTCTGATTATGACCTGCTGGTTGTTGTCAGCAGCGAATTTGCCACCGACTATGGCACCTACTGGTACAAAGCCGAGGAACGCCTGCTGCGCGACCACAAAATCGGCCGCGAGGTCAACTTCATTGTGCACAGCCTGTCCGAGGTGAACAACAAGCTGAACGAAGGCCAGTATTTTTTCAGCGATATCCGCCGCGAGGGCATCGCCCTGTACGAGCTGTCGCGTGAAAAACGCCTTGCCGACCCGGCAACCGTGGACAAGGCCGCCACAAAACAGCGCGCCCGCGAGTATTTTGATCAGTATTTTCCCCAAATCGCTTCCGCCCTCAGCGGAACCGATCACTTTATCAAGGAAAACCACTTAAAAGATGCTGCCTTCATGCTGCATCAGGCGACTGAACGTGCCTATAACTGCTTTTTGCTGGTGCACACGCTGTACAGCCCGCCCAGCCACAACATCAAATTCCTGCGTTCGCTGGCTGAAGACATTGATGCAGACCTGATTGGCGCATGGCCCCGCGCCGGCAAACAAGACCGCGCCGCTTTCGAGCTGCTGAAGCGTACCTATATCGATGCCCGCTATTCGCCCAAGTTTGACGTGACAAAAGACCAGCTTGAGTGGCTGGTGCAGCACACCCGCACCCTTGAAGCCACTGTCAAAACCGCCTGCGAGAAAAAACTGGGCGGGTAACTACCCCAGCTTGAAATAGTTCCGTATCGCCAGCAGCGCAAAAAAGATAAACACGGCTGATACAAGGTTCTGGAAAAACGCCCATACGCGCACAATGCCCGGAACCTTTTCAACACCGCCAAATAACACATTCACCGACACTTCGTAGCTATCGGATATATGGCCCAGCAGCGGCAGGCTGTTGGCAAAACTGTAAGATGCCAGTTCGAACATGCCACTGTCACCGGCGGGCCAATCAATTTGCGAATGATAGAAAAGGGCTGACAACGAAACGAGAAAGACTAGCCACATTACAGGTCGCCAAAAACTCAGCCCGCATTCGCTAAAAAATTCAAACAGATTAATCATGGCAACTTCACGCCATATTTTTGCCTCATGCCCACGTCGCGCTAACAGCTCCTCCCGGAAAAAACGTTTTTCTGCCAGATGATGATGCCCTGAATTAGCCAATTCTCCGAGCCTCCTAAACTTGGAGGAGGCACTACTATCTTGAATTTTTCGATGCTCAGCTCCCAATCCATCGCAAGCAAAAAGCGACTCTACCCAGCTCAAAAACACAGGATTATAAACCACAGTGGAACCTAAGTTGGGAGCAATCTTGAAGAGCGTCCCCTTAAAATCAGGTATCGGTTGGTTATCAGAAATTCGTATCAGTTGTTGGTAATCAATTTTACTCTTTTGTGTCAGCCATTTGCAGCCTCGCAATTCAGGTGTCATTGATGCAACACCGAAGTTTACATTGTCAAAACTAACAATTGCCTGAAATGTTGTGTGTTCAAAATTAGTAGTTTCAAGAAAATGGCTTCCATCGAAAGCAACAGGTCCAAAGAACATGTTGTGACTAAGATCAACAACGCAGACAAATGTTGTAGAAATAAAACTCGAAACTCCATGAAACTTTGACTCTCGAAAACTGACTTTATCAAAAAATACACAATCAAAGACTGATAGTGCTTGTCGGAACCTTGAGCCCACAACGTCCAATTTTCCTTTGACAAAGCATTCGTTGAACACAAATTCCCCCTGAAAATCAGATTCCCAACAGAATACGAAAGAATGAAAAGTCACGTTCGCAAACCATAGATTTGCGTCACAACTAGTTTCTTTGAAACAGAGCCCTTCCATGAATACAGCATTTTCGAAATCAAAATCACCAACAAGCCGACAGTGGGAAAAGTCTATTTCACAGGGGAAAACAAACTCAGAAAAATCAATGCCCAAAATTTCCAATTCATCTTCATTGACACCTATTTCGGCCATAAAATTGATCTTGTTGGGAAAGGCTAGCTCATCAGTAAATGGCTTTCTAGGTCTGACCAATACCTTGTCATCTTCGACTTGCCTGATCATCCATCGGTCTTTGCTACAGCGCACCCATAGATTCCATTCTTCTGAACCCTGCCTGGCACGATCAACACAAAGCATTCTTGAAAGCTCTTCACCTTTCCTAACCTGATCCAAAGACAACATAATCTCGCCTCGCAAAAGATCAGGAATGTTAGAGGCGTAGTAGACTGGCTTACCGTCTACAAGATAATTCGGATGCGGTTCGGTTTCATACTCGATACCGTCAATGATGTTCTTTTCCGCCATGGCTGCCCCCTGCCCGCTTATTCGCCCCTTGGGCCAGTATGCCCTTTTGCGTTGTGCGGACACAAGTGGGAAGTGCAGCGGCGCATGGCCTGAACACAGGCTGCACCGCCGCCCTGTTTTTGCCTAAAGGTTCCCGATGAAAGCCGTTACCGGGGCTTCGGCGGGCGAGGCAATGCCTGCCGGTTCCCGCAGCTCGCGGTATATCGCAATAGCCGCTTTCAGGCTGGCGAGCACGGCATCCGCTGAATGGTCCGGCACTGTGGCACGCAGGCGCACCGCCCATTCGGGCGACGCCTCTTCCACACGGCGAATGCCACGCTGCGGTCGGCCACCGCGCGCATGCACCAGTGGGCCCAGCACCTGCTCGCGCAGGAAGCCCAGCATACCCATGGCTTCATACAGTTCGCCGCGCGCCAGTTTGGTGGCGCCGTAATGCACCCATATCCAGAAACGGTCTTCGAACCAGCCGGGCGGCATGTTGGGCCAGCGCACGTTTGCTTGTGCAATGGCGGTCTCTGCGCGTGTGTCCCGGCTCCAGACAATCGCGGGGGTTTCAACCATGTCGCCAAGCCCGTGCAGGGTGACGAACTTCAGGTCCACATGCAGAAGCGCGGTCGGGTCTGCGGGGCCTGAAAGGTCGGGCCCGTAAAGACATATCAGCAACCGGGGTTCGCCGACATGTTCGCCGGTGAAGGCCGCAAGCAGGCTGCCGATCGAAGCAGCAAATTCCTTGCGGGTTTTCATAACGGCATCATAGTCGCTGCCGTTGACCACAATCACCAGATCAAGGTCAGAGTGCGCATCGAAGCCGCCATGCAGGTACGAACCCCCTGCAAGCAGCGCCAGAAAACGTTGGTCAGCTGCAACCTTGTTTTGCACCTGTTCCAACATGGTTTGATGGATTTTTGGTAAAGTGCTGGTCATAATTTTCTCCTAGCCAGCACCTTAGAATCCTATAAGCCACCGCCAGCGTCAAGCTGAAAGTAGTGGCCAGGAAAACCGGGGTTGGCGGAGAAGATCTAAAGCTTTGTCTGGTTCACGCGTGCAATCAGCTCTTCGCCGGTTTCAACACGCTCTGAATAGCGGTCTGTCAGATAGTCCGAATTGCCGCGTGTCAGCAGGGTGAATTTCACCAGTTCCTCCAGCACATCGACGATGCGGTTATAATAGGGCGAGGGTTTCATGCGGTCATTGTCGTCAAATTCCGTGAAGGCCTTGGCCACAGAAGACTGGTTGGGAATGGTGATCATGCGCATCCAGCGCCCCAGCACCCGCATCTGGTTCACCGCATTGAAAGACTGAGAGCCCCCGCATACCTGCATCACCGCCAGCGTTTTGCCCTGTGTTGGCCGCACGGCCCCAAGGCTTAAGGGCACCCAGTCAATTTGCGCTTTCATGATGCCCGTCATGGCACCATGGCGTTCGGGCGAGCACCAGACCTGCCCCTCGGACCATGTCATCAGTTCGCGCAGTTCAGCGACCTTCGGATGGGTTTCATCCACGCCGTCGTCCGGCAATGGCAGGCCGCTCGGGTTAAAGATGCGTGCTTCCACCCCCATGGCACCAAGAAGCCGCGCGCTTTCCTCAACCACCAACCGGCTGAAAGAACGCTCGCGCAGGCTGCCGTACAGCAACAGAATGCGCGGTGAGTGGCCCGCCGCAGGGGCGGTAAAATCGGCCGCATCCGGCACACGGAAATGCTGGCTTACCACGTTTGGTGTTTCTGGCGAAAGGTCGGGTGTCTGATCAGGCGTCAGATGGGGCGCGGGGGTTCCGGCGCGGTTATTATCAGGCATCAAAAAGCTTCCAAATAACAGTCAAACGAACGTTATTCGGTTTGAGCCTATTGCTGGCAAAAAGTCGAGAAAAAACATATCGTACCCGGTTGCAGAACAACCGCGCGACTATGGGTCCAGATAATTCAGGATCGACACAATGCAGGAAACGCCCGGCCATCCACCGCTTGTCGACATCGACGCATACTGGATCGACAGCGCAACATACAGGCCCTTGTTGCCGCTTACCTGAAACGAATTGCCATCCACATAGTTGCCGGGGGTGATTTTGGCATTTCTGTTGATGGAAAATTTGTTCCAGCCACAGCCCACCCAGTTCCCTGTTGGTGGGCTCGAGCAAGCCGTCGGAATATACTGCGAAGGCACACCACCGGTGAATTCAATCGAATTGCCCGGCAGCAAAAACTCGTCAAGATCATCTTTCCGGTAAGCCTGGCGGTTTCTGCTGAAACGCACATTATGTGTGGTGCTGGCCCAAGCGTTACCGCTCGCATCCACCATGATGCGCACGCGATCCGGCAGGCGGAAAAAGCATGTCAGCTGAGACGCGGCAGCATGTGCCGCAGACGAATTCAGCGTCAGGATCATCGGCAAGCCGGCGACGCCCAATTTCAACATGTCGCGGCGCGCGGCGATGCGAGCCGTTTCGTCGTCACATTTGATATTTTCAGCGGTATCGGATTCGTGGTCCTGCGTTAGCATGGGGCTTCCTGTTCAAAATACTCAAGTCATTGATCTGGCGCTTTTAAAAGCCTAGCCCCAACCAGAACGTGCCCGACTATAACGCCAAACACATATGATTGCTAACGGAAATTGATCGTGGTGCGGTTTGCTAAACGGAACTGGCCAGCCGCTCCCCCAGATGGGCGATCACCGGTGCGGAGGCGTCACACTCAAGCGCCCGAGTGAAGTTTTTCGCAGCGTCCGCTGGCCGCCTGAGCATGCGCAGCAGTTCCCCGCGCGCAATATGATAGGGTGCATAATCTGCAAGCTGCTGATGCCTTGCAAGCGCTTCAAGTTTCAGGAACGCCTCTTCCGGCGCGCCCGCAAGCGCTTCGGCAACACAGGCGTTAATGGCAACAACCGGCGAGCCCGTCATGGCCTCAAGTTTTTCATACAGGGCCAGAATTTGCTGCCAGTCCGTTTCCGGGAATGTCGGGGCCGAAGCATGACCAGCGGCAATCGCCGCCTCCAGATGGTAACGGGACAGATGGTCTCCGGATTGCGCCAACTGCAAATGCTGGAAGCCCTGCCTGACAAGCCCCCTGTCCCAAAGCGCCCGGTTCTGGTCACGCAGCAGCACCAGCTTGCCGTCAGTGCCGACGCGGGCGTCAAACCGCGACGCCTGAAACGATAAAAGCGCCGCCAGCGCATGCGCCGAAGGGCTTGCTGTGTCCCTGGCAGAAGCCACAACAAGCGCAAGGCGAAGCGCTTCCTCTGCGACATCGCGCAGGATCAGTTCCTGCCCCCGGCGCGGTGCATAACCAAGGCTGAACATCAGGTAGATCACTTTCAGCACAACCGGCAACCTGTCTTTCAGCTCAAACCGGCTGGGGCCTTCTGTCAGCCCGTCATCAAGCGCGCGTAACTTGCGCTTGGCCCGCGCGAGCCTTTGGCCCACGGCTGCATCCTTCTTGAGAAAAAGCGCCGCGACATCATGAGCAGTGAACCCGCTAACCACCTTCAGCGTCAGCATCAGCTGGTCTTCAACTGCAATCGACGGTTGGCAGCAAAGAAAAATCAGCTTCAGTTCCGGGTCGGTGATGCGCGCACCGAAGAACCGGCCATGGGCTTCATCGGCTTGGCTGGTGTGCTCGTTGGCTGATTGCGGCATGCCCGGCAGAGCATCCCCTTCGGGCAGTGGGTTTTCGCGCCCCTCGCGCCGCAAGCGATCATACGCCTTGTTGCGGGCAACGCGATTAAGCCATGCACCGGGGTTGTCGGGCATACCCTTGTATGGCCAGGAGGCCATGGCGGCGATGACAGCATCCTGAACCACGTCTTCCGCCATTTCAAGCCGGGCAGACCCAAGTTTGCTGACCAGGTCCGCCACCAGCCTGCGCCGCTCGGAGCGGGCAAGACGCTCGAGTTGCTGGTGAATGATATCCCTGGTCAGTTCTTCCATTAGCGGCTTCCGGGTGTGAGTATCTTCGGGGTCAGGCCTTAATCCACATCATGCAGTTCGCGGATTTCAAGGCCGGTGTTGTGCACCATGTGCGGGCATGTTTTGGCAACCTCCACCGCCGCGTCATAGCTCTCTGCCCTGATCATCATGAAACCACCCAGAACTTCGGCAAGTTCGGCGAGCGGCGTATCATGGACCTCGATGCCGGCGTCCGTTTTGGTCAACACCTTTCCTGGCCCTTCTGCCAGCTTCTCACCGCCAACATATACGCCGTCAGCGGTCATTTTCTCGGTCCAGGCGATATAGTCCTTGATAATCTCCATATAGTCATCTTCCGATAGATCAGCATAGCGATCAGGGGCGTGGTTCAATAGTAGAGCATAGGTCTTCATCATCTTGCTTTCGCTGTTTGTGTCTCGGGTTTGTTCAAGAGGCTGTTTGTCAGCTTCTGCAAGGGTGTCGATACCGAAGCCGCAATATTGACATCCGCCAATAAAAATAATGCCGCTTTTAACTGCATATTGCAAAGCTGGGCACAGCGCGCCCGTAACCATATGCTTCGTTGGTTACCTTTTGCTAACGAACAGGCTCTATCGTAGATTTTCGGAATGGGACCTGAAACAGGCAATCGGGCGAAACAGGGAGATGACAATGCGTGCCCGTAAGGTACAAGTATTTTTTTACGGCTCTTTTATGAGCTTACCGGTGCTAGAAGACGCCGGCATCGCCAAGCGCGCGTTCGCGCCAGCCTCGCTTGCCGGGTACGAACTCATTATCGCACCACACGCAACACTGGTGGACTCCGGCGACGGCACCGTTTTCGGTATCCTTGCCAACCTCACCCACGCCGAGCTTGATAAACTATACAATTCCCATGCTGTGAAAGTGACCAATGCAGACTATCTTCCTGAAGCGGTGCTTGTACACACGCGCGGCGGCAAGATCGTTCCGGCAATGACATACATTACCACTGAGTCAGAGGGTGGGGTGGCGACGAAAACCTATATCAACCTGTTGAAAAAAGCCGCGAAAGACTACGGCTTCCCGCGCTGGTATCAGGATCATATTGCCGCTTTTGGCGAATAGAAACCGCCTGAAGAAAGAACTGCCTGAAGAAAGAACTGCCTCGCAAGGCAGCCTATAGGCATATCTCTGCTAACTGTTAGCTACGTACCCGCGCCAGAAAACCGTTCACAGCCTGCTCAAGAACACCGGTTTGCTCGGCAAGCCCGCCAGAAGCGTCATTGACAACGGTGGCTGCACCAGAACTGCGCTGCGCCATTTCCTGCACCCGCCCGACGTTCTGGCCAAGGTTTGCGGTACCCTGACTGGCGTTCTGGACACTGCGGCTGATTTCTCCCGTGGAGGCTTCCTGTTGAACAACAGCGGCAGCGATCATGCCTGATATCTCGCTTACCTTGTTGATCGCATCGCGAATGGAGTTTACCGAGCTCACTGTATCGTCGGTTGCCAGTTGCATGGCGTTGACCTGGCCTTCAATCTCCTGAGTAGCGTTGGCTGTCTGGTTTGCCAGGGACTTCACTTCACTGGCCACCACGGCAAAGCCCTTTCCTGCCTCGCCGGCACGCGCCGCCTCGATGGTTGCGTTGAGGGCAAGCAGATTGGTTTGCTCTGCAATCTCGTTGATCAGGTTCAGCACTTCAGCGATACGACCTGAGGCTTCAGAGAGTGAACCCACACGGGTCTCCGCCTCTTTCGCAACGTCCATGGCCTGCATTGTAATGCCGTTTGCCGATTCCACCTGCGTACGGATTTCACCGATCGCACCGGTCAGCCCTTCGGTTGCCTCCGCAACAGATACCATATCCTGCCCGGTAGCATCCGTCGCAGAAGCAGCGGCGTTCACTTCAAGGCCGGTTTGCTCTATCGCTTCTGACATCGTATCTGACGCCATTTGCAATTCGGCTACTGACCCCGAGAGAGACTGGATAACGCCCGAAATTTCCTGCTCGAACGAGGCAGCAAGTTCAGCCTGAAGCTGCCTGCGTTCTTCGGCGTTTTTTTCCGCCTGGGCCTTTTCTTCGGCCTGACGCGCCGCCTCTGTCGCCTGCTGCTCCTCGGCGATACGCCGTTCCTGTTCTTCTCGGGCCACACGCGCCTGCTCTGCCTCACTACGCAGACGCTCGGTCTCCAGTGAATTCTGCCGCAAAAACTCTGCGGCCCGGGCCATGGCTGCGATGCCATCTCCATGATCCATATCGGATACGGGCTGATCATACTTGCCTTCGGATAGGGCAGTCAGTTCATTTTGCAGACGGCGAAGCGGACCCATAACGCTGGAAATGATCGAGACCGACAAGCCCAGAACAATGACAAAAAGAATGGCCGTATAGACATAAACAGTAAACTGGTGTTGTTCGGCCTCGGCAGCGGAAACAATGCCTTCGTTCAGCTCCTGCACCAGGGAGCTGTATTGCCATACGATAAAAATCGTGCCGAGAAGAGACAATATTGTGAGCGTCCATATCCGGACATTCACCTTAAAATTACGCAGAAAACTGATCATTTATTTCATTCCACATACGTTACAAAAACGCTTCAGCGCGAAAAGTCACCATTCCGAACGGCCTTGTGTTTGGCCGGACGTGCGTTGTTTGCACCAGTATAGGGTAACCCCCGTTTAAATTTTGAACCCCAAGCATCTTGTGAGCCACATCTTGAATCACGCAGCCTGATACTTATGTGTTTTAAATAAGAAACGATAAAAAAAGACTTAACAGCGAGGACAGGAGGATCGAATGCGCCTTTTAATGGCGATTTTCTTACCACCCATAGTTTTCTTCACAATTAACCGCCCGTTTCAGGGTTTGTTTTGCGCGATTTTGTGGCTCACCATCATTGGCTGGCCGGTTGCCGCCATATGGGCTGTATACAGCCTGAGCCAATATCGTAACGAGGAACTGCGACGCGAAATGGATTATGGCCGACGCTATGGTCGTTACTAAACCGCAACGAAACTGGAGGAGCAGACAGTGATTTGGACAATCTTAATTGGCGCCGCTGCGGGCTTTCTTGCAGGCAATATCCTGCGCGGTGAAGGGTACGGTGCGATCGGCAACATCATTCTGGGTGTGTTCGGTGGCCTGATCGGCGATTTTCTGTTTGGCCTTGCGGGCCTTGGTCCGCACGGTATTGTCGGAGACTTGATTTCCGCCACCGTTGGCTCTGTGTTGCTGGTTTACCTTTTTGGCAATCGCCGCCACGGCAGGCGCAGCGCCAGGAACTAAAAGTCAGGTACGAAATCGCTCTGGTGCGTACCAGGATGACCTGACCCCCAACTGCGCGAGGTCGTCAGGCATTCCATGCCCCAAAATCAGGCTGGCCGCATAGCGTGACCAGGCAGGCGAGGTCTGGATGCCATATCCGCCCTGCCCCACATTCCAGAAAAAATCGTGTGATCCGGGTTCAAAACCAATTACCGGCCCGCGATCGGCAGCGAAAGTGCGCAGACCGGACCATTTAGACTCGATTTTTGTCACTTCGCTGCCGGTGGCACGTTCAAAATGATCGACAGCAACCGCAACATCTTCCATCTCAGGCTGGCTATCGCACGGCCCGCTGGGAGTTTCATCGGCCGGAGACACCAGATAGCCGTTGCCTTCGGGCTTGAAGTAAAACTCTTCATCAAAATCGATGATCACCGCCTGGTCCTTGTCGAACGGCATTCCATCGGGATTGGGGATCGTCACCAGTGTGCGCCTGAGAGGCTGCAAGCCAAGCGGTTCAAAACCACATTGCTCGGCAACAACATCGCCCCACGCGCCCGCGCAGTTTATGACGACACGAGCTTCCACTTCCTCGCGGCCAAGTCTTACCCGCCAGCCATTTTCAGTACGTTTTGCGCCTTCAAAAGGCGCATAAAGCTTTACCTCCGCGCCCATTTTTTTTGCGGCTTTCAGATAGCCCTGATGCAGGGCGGCAACGTCCAGATTGCCGCAATCAGAATCTTCAATGCCGCCAATAAATCGATCACTCACCAGCTGCGGTGCCTGGTCTTTCAATTCTTCCGCAGATAAAAGCCTGGTGTGCGGCAGCCTGGAGTGGTCCTTTTCAAACTGTTTCAGCGCCCTTTCCTTCTGTCCGGCGTCAAACACATGGATTGCCCCAAGGTCCGTGATCAGCGGGGCTTCCACGAATCCTGCCGGTGGGTGATGAAGGAAATCTTTAGAGGCCGTTGTCAAAGGCTGAAGTTTTTCACCGCCATAGGTTTCAGCGTAGAAAGCCGCGGACCGACCTGTGGTATGATACCCGGCCTGTTCTTCCATATCGACCAGCAACAGGTCACCGTGGCCAGCCAGGCGGTATGCGACCCCTGCTCCGGCAATGCCTGCACCCACAATCAGAAAATCCACCTTTTGCATAGTCACTCCATTGATTTCCGCCGCCAATTTGTGGTCTAAGACAATGGCATTTGCAAGCGGTCAATCTGTAACACGCAAAAATAGCTGGAAAGCCCTGTGACACTCTCACTCAGCCCTACCCAAACTGAAGAACTGATCCAATTTTCCAATCGGCTGGCGGACGCCGCTGCCGATGTCTCCCTGAAACACTTTCGCCAACCCATCCAGATTGAAGACAAAGACGACGGTGAAGGTTTCGACCCGGTGACACTCGCTGACCGGGGGGCGGAGCAGGCGATCAGGGAGCTGATCGAGGCCACATACCCTGAGCACCGGATTGTCGGTGAAGAGTTTGGCATCAAGGACACCGACAGTCCCTTTGAATGGGTACTGGACCCTATTGATGGTACCAGAGCATTCATTTCGGGCCTGCCGACATGGGGAACCCTGATTGCCCTGAAGCACAACGGCATTCCCGTTATCGGCGTTATCGACCAGCCCTATGTCAGGGAACGCTACGTTGGCTGGACAACAGCGGCGACCCTTAACGGTAAACCCATTAAAACACGCAAGTGTTCAGCTCTCGAAAAAGCGACCATCTCCACGACAGACCCTGACTTGTTTGGCCCTGCTGACCGGTCGATCTTTGATTCTGTGCTGGAGCGTTCACGCCTCGTGCGCTACGGGCTGGATTGCTATGCCTATGCTATTCTCTCCAGTGGCTTTTTCGATGTTGTTATGGAAACAGGCCTCCAGCCCTATGATATGATGGCGCTAATCCCGGTAGTGCGCGGTGCGGGCGGTTCTGCCACCTGCTGGAGCGGCACCGAACCGAATGAAAACGGAAAACTGCTGGCTGTTGGCGACCCGGTACTTGCTGAAATAGTATTGAAACTGATCCATGAAATGGAAAGTAATCACGGCTAGTTTATTAGGCTTCTATTTGCTTTTATCCTAATTTACTTTCGGCTCGGGCCCGAACCTTTGGGCAATGACTATCGAATTAAGGATTGATCGTTGGGACGGCCAACCAAATTTAATCGCCGCGACGCAGTTGAAATTGCGATGAACACCTTTTGGCAAAAAGGGTTCGCGCCTACGTCTGTTTCCGATTTGGCATCTGCCATGTCAATCACACGCTCGAGCTTTTACAACAGCTTCGAAAGCCGGGAACAAATCTTCACCGAAGCACTGGCATTATACCGGGCAGACGAATTCGACATAAGCCACTCGGGTGAAAATAGTCATCTATCGCCAACCCGCCGCATAAAGCTGTTCTTCCGGGACGTTTGTGCAAAACTGGCAGCAGACCCGTTTGCCCGCGGATGCCTTATCATCAATTGTTATGTTCAGGCGTGCAACGGCACGCCACTACCCGAAGGTGTACAAACATTCATTGATAGCAAAACCAGAGAATTCAATGATCTGATCGAGCAGTCGGTAGCAGAGGGCGTATTGCCACCATCAACCAATGTAGCTGCCGCCGCAGATGCCACGATGGCATACCTGGTCGGGCTGAATGTAATGGGACGTTCTATCCGTGGTGAAGCAGCGCTTTGGGCCGCGTCCGAGGCTTTCCTGACAGGCCTCGGCTTTCCGGTTTCGGAACACTAATCGCAAACGCGAACAACCTTTTATAGAACCGAGAAATCCGGCCCTCGTTTCAGGTCGATAAAATCGCCGATCGCCTCCCAAACCTGCGCCCGGTGATCATCTGTTTCTTTCAGAATTTCATGCATTGCGCCGTCAATCCGGACCAAGCGCCCATTCGGCAGATGGTCCGCCAAGTCGGTCTGCGCCTGATTATCGACGATCTGGTCCTCCGACGCCTGCAAAACCAGTACTGGCGTCCCAATGGCTTCTGCGTATCCGGAAGCATTCAGCTTGTCACAGGACCTCATGGCTTCCAGGAGCCATTTGTATGTTGCACCGCCAACCGCGAGGCGTCGATCTTTAGTGGTGATGAAAAAGTCCTCATCCTCAAACCTGGCATCATCATGTGTCAGCTTGCGGCGCCAGCCCCAACGGCCTTCTTTGAACCCGGTGTGGCCCGGCACATATGCCGTACCCAGACCGATAAGAGACATAATATAAGACAAGCCATGTGTGATAGCCTGGGGCATGCCGCCTGCTGCAATGCGGACCATCGGCGCAATCAGAATGGCTGCATCGGCATCGCGCGGATAATCATGCAGGAAACGCAAAATCACATGGCTTCCGGCAGAATGCCCCATCAGGATGAACGGTTTTGGCATCTTGTTGACAAGCGCCTGTTCAAAAAATTCATGCACATCATCGATGTGCTGGTCGAACGTTTTCACATAGTGTTTATCACGGTTCGGATGCTCGCGGTGCGACATCCCCTGTCCCCGCAGATCCATTGCGGCACACGCGAACCCCAGATCGTTCCAGATATGAACATCTTCGATGAACTTTTCTATGAATTCCGTGCGCCCCGGCAGAAATATGATAGTGCCTTTGGTTTCAACAACCTTGCTGGCCGGAAACCGCGCAAAGCGCATTTGTGCCCCATCGGAAGCATTGAAATAATTGAAAATAGCATCTTCAGGCGCTTCACGGCGCTTGTTCTTAGCCGCAGCCAGCATCTCTGGCGTCGGCACTTTCCCTTCGGTCACAACAGCGCCCTGCCTTCCATCCTCGCGTACAAGGTTCTTACTGACCCCAAGTCGTCATCGTAATCGTCATAGTGTGACCGTTTCAAGTACAAAAACTCTTTTAGTGATATGACTTTGGTCAAATCTATTAAAGTGTCACCCCATTAGCTATCGCCAGACCCGCATTTGCACCCACCCGCATGAGCTTTCTGTAAACCACTTTCGTCTCGGAGCAGGGCCGAAAAATCTCACAAGTCATTGATTTATATTGCTTAAATTATGATTAGAATTGTCTGCATTCATTTACTTGTTTTTTGAATTGTGATCTTAGAGTCAGTCTTGTGGTTCACAGAGCAGGTAGGCAAATGTTCAGGCAGTCACGATCAGGCAACGACGTAATTCGATTCTTTCATGTCCTTAAAAGGGACGAGCGCGGCAGCCTTGTGCCTGCCGTTGCAGGCGCAATGATGGTGCTAACGGGTGCAACCGGTCTGACGGTGGACGGCGCCCGCATGTTCTATGTGAAGGATGTTCTGCAAAAGTCGCTCGATAGCGCAGGCCTTGCAGCAGGCCACGCACTTGATATCGACAATATGGAATCCGACGCTCGCGAATTTTTCGAGGCAAACATTGATGCGGTCGGCAACATTGCGTCGTCACAGTCCATGAATATTGCCATCAGCGAAGATAATGAAGTCATCACCCTCACAGCCGAAGCCACCGTGGACGCAACCTTCATGAGCCTGTTTGGTTTCGGGCAGATTACCGTGTCAGCTTCCACGGAGATCACGCGGGAAACCCGCGGTATGGAGCTTGTGCTCGTTATGGACAACACCGGTTCCATGCGACACAGCAGCAAAATAGACACAATGAAAGAAGCGGCCACCAACCTTATAGAAACCGTTTATGGGGATGAAGAGACCAATACAAACCTATGGGTGGGTGTTGTTCCCTATATTACACACGTCAATGTCGGGAACGCCCATTCGGCGTGGCTGTCCGAAGACGGCCAGACACTTGTGGACACAGGCTTCCCTGACACCGAATGGATGGGCTGCCTGGAAGCGCGCACGGACGGCCTTGATGAAACAGACACACCGCCCGCCGATGAACCGTTTGAACCTTATTACTGGGCGGACACAGACCGTACCTATATTGAGCGCCGGGAAAGATTCAGTCGCGGTAAAAACAACTGGATCGATGATGAAGGCTCCTTCGAGGTAACCATCAACGAGGTTAACAACGGCAGCAATGCGCGCGGCCCGAACCGGGGCTGCGGTGAGCAGATTACACCGCTGGTAGCAGAAAAAACCAAGGTCCTTGATGCCATTGATGATATGGCTCCGTGGTCTTTTGGCGGCACTGCAACACCAATGGGCCTGGCGTGGGGCTGGCGGGTTCTCAGCCCTCGCTGGCGTGGGCTCTGGTCGGAAAGCCAACCACACCTCCCTGTCGATTACGACACCCCTTTCATGGATAAAGTGATCGTGGTTCTAACCGATGGTAAAAACGAATTCATCAGCGATGAAGTGGAATTTGGACGCTCGGACTATACGGCTTATGGCAAAATCGTTGATATGGGACACACCTCTATCGGCGACGCGCGCGATGACCTTGATGACCGGTTTGACCGGATTTGCGCCAACATCAAAAATGACAGTGTGATCATCTATTCGATCACTTTCGGCTCAACGCCTGACAGCGGCGTAAGGACCGCATTTCAAAACTGCGCTACCAATCCAAGCTTCTATTTCCATGCACCAACGGCAGCGTCACTTGAAAGCGCCTTCGAAACGATTGGTCGGCAACTATCCAACCTGAGGCTCTCGAAATGATGCGCCTGCTCACGAAATTTGGCCTACATCGCATTGCCCGCGACGAACGGGGCAGCGCGATGGTAGAGGCCGCCCTGGGCATTCCGCTATTGCTGACAGCGATGATCGGCGTGTTTGAAGTCGCCAACTTCTACTTTGTTTCCGCTTCAGTGGAAAACGCGGTTCTGCATGCATCCCGTTTTGGCGTTACCGGCGGCGCCGCAGACGGCATTACCCGCGAAGATCAGGTGCGCGCAATTATTGAAGAACAGACCTTTGGCATGGTCAACATGGACACGGTTCAGATCGAAACATCGGTCTATGAACAGTTCGCCGATATTGGCGAACCCGAGCCGTTTGCAGACGACAACGACAACGGCGAATATGATGAGGGCGAAGCCTATGCCGATGTCAATGGAAACGGTGTATGGGATGACGACATGGCGGTTGCGGGCCTGGGCGGCGCAGGCGACATTGTGCTTTACCGCGTGAATTACGAGGCCGAAAGCCTGACCGGCTTCATGGACTGGGCGCATCGGGCACTCAACATTCAGGCAACAGTGGCGGTGCGCAATGAGCCGTTCTGATCCCAAAAAGCGTAGCGCTCTAGTGCGCGTGCTAAGGCAGTGCAAGCGCGATGAACGTGGTGCCATCCTGGCTGAGCTCGCATTCGCGATGCCGCTTTTCATCACCTTCCTCATGGGGATCGTAGAGGTGGGAAACTATCTGCTGGTTAACCTGAAACTGCAGCATTCTGTTGTCTCGATCGCCGATTTGGTAACCCGCGACGAGGAAATATCAGAAGACGTAATGGCAGACATTTTCAATGCAGCGCCGCAGATCATGGCCCCGTTTGAAATGGGGGACGGCGCACTTGTGATTGTATCATCCATCAGCCAGACAGAAGATGACCCCGCCAGCATATTCTGGCAACGCAGCGGTGGCGGATCGATGAGCGCCAACAGCAACTTTGGTATTGAAGGCGAAGCCCCCAACTTGCCCGAAGGCCTTACGATGCGGGATGACGAAACCATTCTGGCAACTGAGATATTCTATAGCTATCAACCGATTATATTTCAGTTTATCCCCGCCCAGACGATCAGGAAGTCATCTTTTTTCCGCCCCCGTATCGGTGCGCTGCAAAGTGTGGATCCGGCCGAAGAGCTTTAACGTCAACAGCTAGTCCCGCGGCGTCCCGCATTAATCCCAATACACTGGTCACATTCAGACCCGGTCTTACCCTCTCGCGATGCCTTAATTTCGCCTCCGCCATCTGTTCATTTTGAGTTCAGTATGCTTGTGGTTATATGGCGTCAACATAGAGGAAACCGGACGAAGAACCGAGTGACGCGTGAGGATTAATGGCTATGACGTTTGTAAACACAATAGACGGCAACGATGTATTTGATGGCTCCGGGAGCGATAGCTTCTTTCGGGGCGGTGCCGGAGATGACTTTCTGGTCGGCGGTGGCGGCGACGATTATCTCTCGGGTGGCAGAGGTGATGACTTTATCATCGGCGGCGGCTTTGAAGACGGCCCCATCGCGCACATAGACTGGTACGGCGATCTGAATTTCTTTGCGCCTGTTATCCCCGATGATACGCGTTTTGATGGCAGCGATACGCTTCTGGGCGGTGCAGGCAACGATACAATTATCGGCGCAGGATGGAACGACGCAGCAGTTGACGACAACGGCTTTTTTGATTTCGGTGAGACCGAAGGCCCTCAGTTCGTAATCACTATTTTTCCCTCCGTGGCACCCGAAAATATCATATGGGCAGGTTCCGGCAATGACCTTGCTGTGGGTGGCTTCTTTAATGACACCATCGGTGGCGGCTCCGGCAATGACGACATTTCAGGCCTGTCCGGTAACGACCTTCTTTTCGGTGCCGCCGGTGATGACACTGTTGATGGCGGAGACGGGCACGACGATATCTGGGCCGGTAGCGGCAATGACCAGGTATTCGGCGGCGACGGCGATGACTTGATCGGTGCGCGCGAAGGCAACGACGATGTGTTTGCCGGAGCCGGTAACGATACCGTTTATGGTGCAGCTGGCGCCGACAGTATCGCTGGCGCAGGCGGTGCAGATGCACTGTTCGGCGGGTCTGGCAATGATACCATTTGGGGTGACGCAGGCGACGATGACATTTTCGGCGGCACTGGCGACGACGCCTTGATCGGCGGTACCGGCGATGATTACTTCTATTTCGCGGACGGTGACGGCCATGACACAATCGACGACTTCGATATTTTCGATGATACGCTGGTTCTGGAGTTTGTCGACGATATCGACAACCTGGGTGACCTGTTGTTTTACTCGTTCAATACCATTATCGACGGCCAGTTTGGTGTCCTGATCGAAACGACTGCGAACGACAGCATTTTCCTTGCAGGACTATCTGAAAATGACCTGTCTGTTGCAGATGTCATCTACTAACCGAAACAGTTCGAAGTTTTGTTGCTGGAAATATCAGGCAGCAAAACCAGAAGTATCTCCTCAATTTTCACTATGGCACGAACAGTCGGGGAGATAAAAAGTCGACACCATGAAGCCTTCCCCCTTCGCTTCATGGTGTCGCAACTTTTTTAAAGTGGCATTAGCCGATCAACGCAGATAGTCCGGCGCACATTGGCCGCCGCCGGGGCCACAATTGTCAGGTGAGAACACCACGTAGAGCTCCTCGGGTGCAAAAACACCCAGATCCAAACCCTGCGTAGAGAACCGAGCCTTCATATCCTGCGGGGAAATGCCTTCGTTTACATCAGAAAGCAGCCGTGAGGCACCGCCATTACTGGCTGCATCAAGTATCTGCATAAGCTGATCAGAAGTATAAGGCCTTGGCAACTCACGATAAACATCTGTGAGCATGCTTTCAAACGTTCCGGCCCCGTCGATGCGCGACAGTTGACCATCCAGCAAGAGAGCAAATAACGCCCCGCCACCATACACAAGCATGCGGTTTTCCTGTTTATTGGCACCGGCCTCGACAAGGGACATGGGTCCTTTGGTATATAGAGACAGATAGTAGCGCCTTAGAATGTTTGCGAGTTTCATTTCAAGCTGAACCTCGTTGATCGCGTCAATTCTGGTCAGCGCTTTCAGCGTCAGATAATCAGTAAACCCTTCCTTGAACCATTCATTGTCATTGGGGTTGGCGGGAACGATGGTGATACCATTCCAAAGGTGGCCGACTTCATGGGCAAACCCGTGCCGCCAGACAAGCTCTTCTGCTGTATTGCTTGGCAGGCTGAACCGCTGCGCAAAACTGCTTACAAAAGCGCCTCCATCTGTGCCCTCATCCGAAACCATGAAGATGACATAACTTGAGCCGGCAGGGCCGCCGTATACATTCTGGTAATATGAGAAAATTGCGTCGGCATCCTCCGTGGCCTGACGCGCAATCCCTGCAACGGCATTTTCATATACAACGGTCAGGCTGGAATCGCCTGCCTGTACTTCAAAAGTCGGCATGGACGGACCGAGAGCAAACCCATTCTTTTGCAGGTCCTGCGTGTTGTCAGCCCGGTAAGTCTTACCCTCAACATGCTTCCACGGCGCGGCGACTTTCCAGTTTTCAGGCACATCAAAAGTGATCAATGACGGGCATGCCTGCTGGGCGTAGTCAGTTAAAAGCACGGTCCATCCGGTGAAAAAGGACGAACCGTCAAAATTGTAGGCGATCTCCTCTTTGCCTATCGCCCAACCATGAGCGTCGTGCCCGGCACGAATTTCGTAACGCACGATGGGCCGATCGACCGCCGCACCCCCCAGACGCCAGGAGCCAACTCCTTCATACTTGAGCGGGTGCTCACTGCCATCTGCGTTCAAAAGCCTGACATTTTCTATAAAATCATCTGTTGTGACACTTCCTGTTGTGTCCTCTCGCGACACGATATCAATAAGTGTTGCAGGTGCGCCGAGCCTAACTTCCACACCAAACCGGAAGTTCTCCAAGGGCCTGATCGTATATTCTGCAGCCTCTGCGGTGCAAACGCCCGTTGTCGGCGCCATAGCCCCTTCCTGACCGCGCATAAACACATATCCGCCAACAGCGGCTGCAACAACAAGAGTGCCAACTACTACCGGCAACAGAAATTGTCCGCTGCCTCGCGCAGCAGTTTTGTTATCTACATTCCTCAATGAACCGATCCTTTTTGTTTTTTATGGTTCACGGAAAATGACGAAATCCGCCGTGTGGAATATCCCCGTGGTGGCATGGCCGCAGCAATGGTCATGCCACCCTGCAAGGGATAAAAAAGCAAAGTTATTCATAGACATACCATTCGGGACGAAAGGCATGGAGGGCAAAGCTGTTCAAATTCGGACACCAAGCGTCCGAAATCGCACAGGCAACGGTCCTTCACGAGTCGTGTGTTTCCCTCCGAAACACGGCTAATAATCTTGAATTTCGTTACGATTCTGAAGTTTTTCTGTGCTGAAAGGCCATTCCGGATCAACCCTGAACGTAAAATCCGGCAGGAAAACGAAAAAAAAACAGCCCGTTTGACGAAGCAAAACATCTGTATAATTTCATTAAAAATCGATAGGCCTGTCAAAAAAACCATACAAAAAAAAGCTTTGTGAATTAGGTTAAATTTTAGATAAAATTCGCTGTAATTTTTATATTAACTTATTGTTTTTATTTGTTTTTTCGGATTGTCACATTAACTTTTTGTTCACACCTCCAGCACTAATCCTTAGTCATCCAATCTTGGCAGCTGGAGAAAAGAAATGCTCAAGTTTTTGAATACTATCCGACGCGATGAAGAAGGCGCTACAGCCATTGAATATGGTTTGATCGCTGCTCTGGTCGCAATTGCTCTTATTACCGCACTTGGTGGTCTCGGTGACTCGCTCGATGGCATGTTCACCGGGGTCGCTGACACGCTGGACGCCAATGCACCTGCTGCTGGCGGTGAAGGCGGCGAAGGCGGTGAGGGCGGCGAAGGCGGCGGCGACTAAGCCCCTTCTACCCTAACAGGCTAACGACAGATGGCCGCCGGGGGGCAGCACCTTCCGGCGGCTATTCTTTTGGAAATGGGCGATGGCAGACCTGAACGCCACAAAAGGCAACCGGGTAACGCTCGAATAACTCAGGTGGACACAATGACCAGCATGGTCGAACCAGGCATATATCTGATGGTTGCAGCCGTTCTTTTTTGGGCAGCAGCAACCGATATCAAGGATAGGCGGATACCGAACATTCAGCCGCTTTCCATCCTTGGCCTGTTTGGCGTTTTGGCATTGTGGCAAGTGGGACGGGGAGACAACATAGCAGATGCCCTCGCATGGCCAGTTCTGGCTGGCGTACTGGTGTTTGGTTTTTGTCTTGTACTTTTTGCACTCAATTTAATGGGCGGTGGTGATGTCAAGTTAATGGCAGCCGTTGCTCTTGTAGCAGGGCCCGCACTCAGCCCTTCGTTTGTCGTGTTTGTGACACTCGCGGGCGGCATTGTCGCCGTTTGCACCCTTGTCCATACATATGCCCAGACCACCAGCAACAACCAGGCCATGACTGCGCCACAAGTCCCTTACGGGGTGGCGATCATGGCAGGTGGTTTATGGGTTTGCCTCCAAAAGATTTCTGTAACGTCAGCCTGATTCAGCGAACGAGACGGACGGCGCAGCCATCCCTCATATGCAGAATTTTACAGGAGACAAGACATGAACCCCAGAAGTCTTATCCTTATGCTTGTTGCCCTTGTGGGCGTTGTTGGTGTGGTGTTTTTCACCCGGTCCTTTTTGATGGACGTGCAAAGCCAGGCCAATCAGGTCCAGGCAACAAGCGCGCCGGCATCAACGGCGAAAATCCTCGTGGCAGCGAAAGAGTTGCCCGTTGGCACGATCCTCACTTCCGAGCATGTCGAATGGCAACCCTGGCCCGAAAACGGGCTGAATGAAGCTTATTTCAAAGGCGGCACCAACAAGCTGACCGAACTGGAAGGCAAGGTTGTACGCTCTCCGGTAAACCGCGGGGAACCGATGACCGCATCAGCTGTTGTCTCTCAGGGCGAGCGGGGATTCCTTGCCGCTGTGCTTTCGCCAGGCATGCGGGCAGTCACGGTTAAGCTATCGCCCGTTGCCAGTGTCGGCGGCTTTATCTTCCCCGGTGACCGCGTGGATGTGATCCTCACCCACACCATCGAAATTTCCCGGGCAGAGAAATACACCGCAGCAGAAACCGTGTTTCAAAATGTGCGTGTTCTGGCCGTTGACCAGCGAAGCGCAACACAGGACGAAAAAATTCAGGTGGCGAAAACAGCTACCATCGAAGTAACGCCAAAAATGGCGGAAAAAGTCGCGATGCTGGAAAAAATCGGCACGCTTTCGCTTAGCCTCAGAAGCCTGATGCAGGACGGAAACGTTACCGCATCGGCAAACCCTGACAGCCCGCCTGTCAGCAAAACGGCAAGCCACACGCTCGGCCACGAAGTCAGTCGCTTCCTGCCCCAAATGGACGCAGAAACATCGACAAACAGTGTTCGCGTAAGCCGGGGCAACAAACTTTCAACCGTTGAAACCGGGCGCACAACGCGTGGCACTCAACCAGCCAGCGGAGACGACGTATGATACGCTCAGCCCTGAAAACTGCCCTCTATCGGTTAGTGATGATTTGCTTCGTCGTACTGGCGGCAAATGCGATACTAACGGTTGTCGGCGCCCATGCCTCGCCTTTAACACAAAGACTGGGTGCAGACGTTCTCGCCCCAAGCGAAGGCACACTGTCCATAGAGGTGAACAAAGGCACACTTATCCGTCTTGATCGCCCGGCTGCTGAAGTCTTTATCGCCAATCCGGATATCGCCGATGTTCAGGTTAAATCGAACCGGGTGATCTATATCTTCGGGCAGGCGCAAGGCGAAACAAGCTTTTACGCTCTCGACAAAGATGACCAGACGATCTTCTCGTCAAACGTGACCGTGACCCGCAACCTGTCGGCGCTGCGCACGGCCTATGACCGGCTCCTGCCGGGTGCGCCGATCAAGGCCATGATGATGGGACAACTGGTAGTGATTGAAGGCAACGTTGGCTCGCCAGCGGAAGCCGCGATGGCCGAGCAACTGGCCCGTTCGGTTCTGTCGACAGACAAAGTCATGAACAGTGTCAATGTACTGCAACCAACACAGGTGAACCTGCGGGTGCGTATCGCAGAAGTAAGTCGCACCGTTCTCAAGCAACTGGGTGTGAACTGGGAAGGGTTTTACACAGGCTCCAATATCGGTTTTGGCATCGCCAATGGCCGGGATGTTTCGAACATCATCGCAGATCCCGTAACCCAGCTACCGCTGGAAGTTTTCAACCGTCCGGACGTTGGAAACTCCCTGTTTGGTGAAATTATCACTGGCGGCCTTGACCTGAACTATGCGATCGATGCACTGGACCAGGAAGGCTTTATCAAGGTTCTGGCGGAACCGAACCTCACCGCCTTGACGGGCCAAAGCGCCAATTTCCTTGCAGGTGGGGAATTCCCGATCCCGATCCCCAGCCGCGACGGTCTTGGTATTGAATACCGGGAATTTGGCGTAAAACTTGATTTCACCCCTACCGTTATGAGCACTGGTCGCATCTCGATGCATGTACGCCCAGAAGTCAGTGACCTTTCGACAGCAGGCGCGATCCGGGTTGAAGGCATCAGCGTGCCCTCCATCAGCACTCGCCGGGCTGAAACCACAGTTGAGCTTGGCAGCGGTCAGTCTTTCGCAATAGCGGGCCTGATCGAGAACAATGTGGTTCAGGACAGCAACAAATTCCCCGGCCTTGGCGACCTGCCGATCATCGGTGCCCTGTTCCGTTCGGAAGAATTCCGCCGCGAAGAGACCGAACTGCTGATCGTCATAACGCCTTACATCGTGCGGCCCGTCAGCGACAGGCAGCTTGCCCTGCCGACAGACCGCTATATCGCACCAAACGATATGCAACGGTATCTGCAAGGCAGGCGCTGGGCTGAAACTGAAGCTGGTGCGCTTAACAATCAGGACCAGAAAGCCGGTCCATCCCTCAAGCAACGCGCTGGCTTCAAGCTGGATTAGGAAAGGAAGCAAAACGATGAAAACCTCTATTTCCTCAATCATGAAACTGCCGCTGGCAGCTGGCCTGACTGTGGCATTGGCCGCCTGCCAGCACACGACGATCACAGAACCGGCAGCGTCTGAAACGGTGGTGCGCAACGAAGTGAAAATGGTGCGCCTGCCCTTCACCATCAAAGCTGAAGACGATGGTACGGCAACGCCGTCCACCTACACCCTCAACGGTGTTGGCCTGTTTTTGCGCAGCGTCGGTGCCGGTTATGCAGACGTCATCCTGCTGGATGCCCCCAAAGTAGAGCAAACCCGGATCGATGAGATATCGGCCTACCTCAGAAAAGCGGGGCTGATATACGGCGGCGTCAGCACTTTGGGCGCAGCGCCGGCAGACGGCGAGATAACCCTGTATGTGGAACGCCACATTGTGATCCCGCCAAACTGTGGCACCTGGCGCGCCGAACTATCGGGTAATGACAAGAATAACGCTTCTGATCGCTATGGCTGCGCGATGATGGCCAACCTTGGGATGATGGTCGCCAACCCGCGTGACCTGATCGCCGGCCAGAATGGCGGTAACTCAACCGCTGCAGCGGTGGGCGCACTGTATTCGCCAACACCACAACCCACCGGCCCCACCATGACCTTGTCTCTTGACGGCATCGCCAACCTGCCATCCAGCGGTGGCAGCAGCGACAGACAGTAAGGAGAAAACTGATGAACGCAGTTGCTTCCATTATTGAAACGAATGACGCCACCGAGACCGCGCGCGCACCCTTTGCCGCTTTCATGTGCGACGAGCTTTCAAGCCAGATTTTGCACCCTCTGGTCATCGAGCGCGGCTGGTCCCCGGATATGATTTTCGCAGGCGGTATCGCAGCGGGTGTACGCATGCTGGGTGGCATGCCCTGCCCCGAATTCATGATTGTCGACCTTTCAGAAAGCAAAGACCCGCGCGCTGATATGCAGTCGCTCGCGGATGTGTGCGAAGCAGGCACGGTGGTGCTGGCCGTTGGCACAATCAATGACGTCACGCTTTACCGCGATCTTTTGAATGCCGGTGTGCATGACTATCTGGTCAAGCCGGTTACCGGCGAGCTACTCAGCGCTGCAATCGCCGGCGCGCATGAAGCCCTGATGACGCCGGATACTGACGAAACCCCGGAAGACGAAACCCCCGGTGAACGTGTGGTGTTTGTTGGCATGCGGGGCGGTGTCGGCACCAGTACGCTGGTGTCCAATGTTGCGTGGCTGATGGCAGAAAAACAGGAGAAAACGGTTCTCCTGGATCTGGATCTTTATTTCGGCACGTCTGCGATGCAGTTCGATATGGAGCCGGGGCGCGGCCTTTCAGATGCACTTGAAAACCCCGACCGTGTCGACGGCCTGTTCCTTGAGCGTGCTGTGGTTAAACCACACGAGCATCTTGCCATTTTGGGGTCGGAAGCGCCGGTGGGCTCTCTGCAGGAACCCGCCAGCGGGTCATTGCAACAACTGATCGGGTCGCTCTCGGAAAACTTCAGGAATGTGGTCGTTGATGTGCCGCGCCAGATGCTGGGGGCGCACTCCGACCTTCTCGCAGCAGCAAAAGATATCGTCCTTGTTACCGACTATTCGTTAACGGCGGCACGCGACTGCATCCGGATACTGGCACATATCAAACAGGTGGCACCCGCCGCCAGCGTGCATGTTGTCGCGAGCAAGCCCACCGGCGGCACGCAGGAAGTTGATCAGAAGGATTTTGAAAACTCTATCGAGCACGCAACAGACGTCACCGTGCCGCAAGACGCAAAAGCCCTGATGACGGCCGCGCAACACAGCAAACTGGTTGTGGATGATGCCGCATCAAGCAAGCTGGCAGGCGCCTACAAAGACGTGCTGGCCGCAGTAACCGCCTTCGACGAAGACGAGCAGGAAACATCCGGCTGGCTTGGCAAACTGTTCAGGAAAAGCGCATAGATAGGGGCCAACCGAGATGAAACCGCAAGCATTCGGCAAACGAAAAGCAGGACTGCGTCGCCCACAGGCCGCAGGTTTTGGCCGCAGTGCGACTGACAGCGTGACAGTAACGCCAATCGCAGGCACCACCACCCATCCGGCCAACGATCAACCGGTACAAGAAGCCCCTTCGCCGGGCCCGACATCTTCAGACGGCGCACCATTGAGCCCTGTCGACAGGGCGGCAAGTCTGGGTGAGCAGGCATTGCCAAAATGCTTTACGGCTGACGAACTCAGGATGTCGACCAAAGGCGAAGTCACTAAAAAGCTCTCGCTTATCGTGGCAGACCTTGCCGAAGCCGACGAGCTCTCGCTGACCGAACGCGAGATCAAAGATGTGGCGACCTTCCTGCTGAATGAAGCAGAGGCAACCATTGGCCCTATAGGTGACGCCGACACTGGCGCTTCGTCCGCCGCAACCCAGAAAGAAGGCAAGCAGGACAAACGCAAAGCACTTTTGGAAGCCAAGGTGCACATTCAGTCTCTGCTGATGGAGCATATCGATCCTGTGGCTGCCGCCGAGCTACCTCGCCCCGAGCTTGCCGAGCAAGTGGGCGAGGTGGTCGGCGAGCTTTTGGTTCAGGAGAAAATCAACCTGAACCTGACCGAACAGCGCGACCTTGTAACCTTGCTCCTCGACGATATGCTCGGCCTTGGTCCGCTGGAGCCGTTGCTCGCTGACGAAACCATCTCGGACATCATGATCAACGGCCCGCAACAGGTTTACGTAGAGCAAAAAGGCAAGCTTCGCCTCACGGATGTCTCTTTCCGCGACAACCAGCATTTGATGAACATCGCACAGCGCATCGTGACGGCAGTTGGCCGCCGGGTTGATGAAAGTTCTCCGATTTGCGATGCCCGTCTTGCAGATGGTAGCCGGGTGAATGTGATTGCCCCGCCGCTGGCGATTGACGGCGCATCGATCTCGATCCGGAAGTTCACAAAAGACAAAATCACGCTCGATAAAATGCTCGACTTCGGCAGCATTTCAGCCCCACTAGCCAAAGTACTGAAGATCGCGGGCGCCTGCCGCCTGAACATCCTGATTTCCGGGGGTACGGGCTCTGGTAAAACCACGATGCTGAACGCCCTCAGCCGCATGATCGATCAGGGTGAACGTGTTGTCACCATCGAGGATGCAGCGGAACTGCAACTCCAGCAGCCGCATGTGGTGCGCCTTGAAACCCGGCCGCCAAACCTTGAAGGCAGCGGCGAAGTAGACATGCGTGATCTGGTGAAAAACGCTCTGAGGATGCGGCCAGACCGTATCATCCTCGGCGAGATCAGGGGCGGCGAAGCCATAGATATGCTGCAGGCGATGAACACGGGCCATGATGGCTCTATGGGAACCATTCACGCTAACCGCCCGCGCGAAGCCCTGACAAGGCTTGAGAATATGGTGAATATGGCTGGGCTGAACCTGCCCCCCAAGGCAATCCGCGAGCAAGTCTCGGCATCGCTTGATTTGATCGTACAGGTCCAGCGCATGCGGGACGGCGGCAGACGCACAACCCATGTCACCGAAGTGGTGGGCATGGAAGGTGATGTGATCACCACACAGGATTTGTTCAAATACGAATTCACCGGCGAAGACGAAGGCGGCCGTTTGGTCGGCAGCTTCAAATCAACCGGTGTTCGGCCTCATTTCCTGACCAATGCAGAATATTTCGGGCTCGACCGCGCCCTGATGGACGCCATGAACGGATAAACCATGCAAGATACCAATGTAACAGTCATATTGTTCGCCGCCGGCCTGATGATCGCTGTGCTGTTTGTGGTTCTGTTTGTGCTTGGCCGCGTGCTTGGCAAAAGTCAGAAAGAAATCCGCCAGCGGCTGGATACCTTCAAAAACCGTTTTGGCGATGCCCGCACGCCCGGAACGCAAACAGCCTCTATTCGCGTCAACCAGCAGCAAACAGGCTTTGGAGCCCAACTGGCATCCATGATGCCACGACGGGATCAACTTCAAATCCGGCTTTCGAAGGCCGGAATGGACGTCGAACTGGCGCGCTACGGCGTTGTTTGCGGAATGCTCGGCGCGACCGTTGTGACACTGCTGTTGCTCGCCGGGTTTCCACCCCTGATGTCCGTCGCGCTGGGCATCGTAGGCGGTGTTGGCCTGCCGCATTTTTATGTCGGGCGCCGTATCTCCAAGCGGGTGGAGCGCTTCACAAAACAGTTTCCTGAAGCGATTGACCTGATGGTGCGCGGGCTCAAGTCTGGCCTGCCGGTGAACGAATGCATCGCAAATGTAGGACAGGAATTAAGCGCACCAACCGGTGACGAGTTCCGTAAAATCACAGATGGCATGCGGCTTGGCAAACAGCTTGAAGAGGTATTGTGGGAAACTGCGGACCGGCTGGATACACCGGACTTCAAATTCTTTGTTATTTCGCTGGTGGTACAACGGGAAACCGGCGGCAATCTTGGCGAGACGCTCGGCAATCTGTCCAACATCCTGCGCCAGCGTCAGGCGATGAAGCTGAAAATTCGCGCGATGTCATCAGAGGCAAAAGCCAGTGCCTGGATCGTTGGTGTTCTGCCGTTCATCATGCTGGGGCTGATCATGCTGCTGAACTATGACTATGGCATAATCCTCTTTACCCACCCCAAAGCAATCGTTGCCGGGATTGGCGGATTGATCTGGATGGGCATCGGCATGCTGGTGATGGCAAAAATGATCAAGTTCGAGGTATAACCATGGGCAGTACAAGCGAAATTCTGGGCATTCCGACCATTGACCTGTTGTCGATGTTTGCAGGCGTGGTCGCCTTTATGGTGTTACTCGCCGTTTACCAGACTGCGCTGGTGAAAAACCCGATGAGTGGCCGCGTGAAAACCCTGCAGGACCGGCGCGATGCGCTGAAAGCGGGGTTGGTGCGTTCCACAAAGCGCAAGTCGCAGATCAAGAAAACCGATGGTGTCAGCCACCTGCGCGCTATCGCAGAAAAACTCAAATTGTTGCAGACCGAGCAAACAAAGAAGCTGACGCTGCAGTTGCAGCAGGCAGGGTTCCGGTCCAAAGATGCGCTGGTGATATATCAGGTTGCGCGTCTGGCGATGCCGATGGTGATGGGGCTGGTGGGTATCATCCTGTTCTACGGCGTGGGCGTGCTGGCAAAATACGAAACATTTCACCCCATCATGGCGGCAGGGCTGGTGTTTTTCGGGCTGAAAATGCCAGACCTTTTTGTCTCGAATGCCAAACAGAAACGCACAGATGCCATTCGAAAAGGCCTGCCCGATGCGCTTGACCTGCTGGTGGTGTGTGCGGAAGCAGGGCTGACGCTTGACAGCGCGCTGAACCGCGTCGCCAAAGAGCTGGAACGCGCGACTCCAGAGCTATCGGACGAGTTTTCGCTGGCGTCCATCGAACTTGGTTTTCTGCCCGAACGTCGGCAGGCATTGGTGAACCTCTCCGACCGGGTGGACTTGCCTGCCCTCAGGGGCGTGGTAACCACTCTGATCCAGAGCGAACGCTACGGCACTCCACTCGCCACCAGTCTCAGGGTTCTGTCTGCCGAGTTCAGGAACGAGCGCCTGATGCAGGCCGAGGAAAAAGCCGCAAGGCTGCCCGCAACCCTGACCGTGCCGTTGATCCTTTTTATCCTGCCAACACTTTTTGTGGTGTTGCTGGGCCCGGCTGCCTGCAAGGTGATGGATGACTTTATCCTGAAGAACCAGTAACCGCAGATTTCGGCACGGGCGGCCTAGCCGCCTGCCGCTTCTGGTATCAGGCTGCCGTCAAGGTCAAATTTTTCCGTCGCTGTGCGCACACCACCGGCATCATAGCGATAACGAATGCTGGCGGCATTCTGGAAACTGTTCATCACCGGATTGCCTTCCACATCTTCAAAGCGAAGCTCTGTCAGAAGGCCGCGCCCGTCCCGCACGTAGACTGCCCTATGGAAACCATCGGTGATGATGGTAGGCTCATTGTCCAAGCCAAAATATTCGCGCTTCATCAAATGCAGGCCGGTTTCATCGTAGATGAACCGGTGTTTATGGAACCCGAGGTTGCCAGCAATCGGCTTATCATCTGTTCCAAAGAAAGATAGCTCGGTCTGGTTGCCAAAAGGCCCGTAGCTGCCACGCCAATAGGCGGCGCCCGAAGCGTGAAGAGAGCGCGTGCCTTCCCGGTTAAAGAAAGCAATTTCTGCAAAACCGTTATCACCATTCGTGTATTGCTCGCCTGCCGTGCCCGTCGGGCCAAGTGCAGGATTGCCATCAGCATCATATACTTCCCACCGCAGGAACATGCCGTGAGCATCATAGAAATAGCGGTACTGGGACGCCCCGGATGCCGAAGCAAGCAAATCCCCGTTTGCATCAATGTTTTGCATCAGGGCAAGGTGGCCGTCAGGAGAAAACGTCAGCCTGATGCGCCTGAACTCAAAGCCACGTCGGTGCGGCATCAATTCGCCGTCTGCCGAGTACCGTTCTTCAATCACGCTGCCATCAAGCTGATGATGCCAGGCGTAATACTCTGTACCCCAGCTGTTTTCGACCGGCTCACCGTTTCTACCGAAGAAGGCCATGCGGACATAGCGGCCTCGCTCGTCCTTGGTATAGACTTTTTCCCAAACATCGCCCCAACCCGTGATCCGTGTTCCAAAGCGATTGAAATAGCTGTGAACTTCACGCGGTCCGTCATAGGAAATTCTGGTGTGCTCGCTGTGGAAATACAGCCCTGCAAAAAATGGCGCAGGTTCTTTGATCTGATCGCCCAAACGCATCTGCACGTCCGTCATCCGGCCTTGTGCGTCAAAGTCGACCTTGATGTGTTTTTGGGTACGCGCTTCTTCTGCTGTTATGGGGTTCTGGCCTTTAAAAACCTGAACCGGCGATTCCCAAAAAGGAAAGTCCCCAAAGTATTCGCTGCGCGCCTGGTCTGCCTGCACCTGGCCTGAAAACAAAAGCACCATCAATAAAACTACACGCACTACTCTCTCCCGTGGCTGGTGACCGAGCGTCAACGCCCCATGTGTGAAAACAGGAGTGAACTCCATGTTACAAACGACGAGCGGTTGCTTTTTTGAGATTTTCGGCTGACTTTGGGCTTTTGAAGTGGCGTTAATACCGGTAAAACCGCTAGGCAATGCAGATATCAAAAACACGTGCCTTCTTCGGCATCCAGGTCTTCCTCTGGTTGGCGTTGACCGTTCTGACCCGCCTGAGCTGGCTGGGATATGAACCCCCTGGCTGGGGGCGTTTGTTTCTCTATAGCGCGCTGGGGCTCTTGTATTCTTCATTGCTCGGTGCCGCCTTTACCCGGCTTTTCGACCAAAAAATCATGAAACAGATGTTGCTTGCGCTGCTGTTAACATCAATATGCGCCGTGGTCTGGCGTGCTACCGACAATGCAATCGAGTTTCATATTCTGGAACGAAACAACGAAGATTTCATCTTCTGGGGCTATATCCATAATGGCCGCATGACCACAGCGCAGATGATGGTTTGGGCAACAGGGTTCTGGGCGATTTTCTATTACACCAGCTATACCCGGCAACGGCATCAGGCGGCAGCTGCACAAGCGCAAGTGCAAACCGCGCGACTGAAACTTCTGCAAAGCCAGATTAATCCGCATTTCCTGTTCAATACGCTTGGCGGTGTCGACACTCTTTTGCTGAAAAACAGTGTTGATGACGCCCGTGAAATGCTTGGAAAACTGACAGACTATCTGCGCCAGTCGCTGGAAAATGAGCCCGCAACCGAAGTACCCCTGGAGCTTGAGGTAGAGCGGGCAGAAGGTTATCTGGAAATCGAAAAAATACGCGTAGGCGATAGATTACGGGTGCTTTGGCATTTGCCGGAACCGCTGCCGGACGTGCGTGTACCAACGGGCATTTTGCTGCCGCTTGTCGAAAATGCGATCAAACACGGCGCCATCAATTCGCGCGCGGGCGGCTATGTTGATGTTGCGGCATCCGTGACCGATGATCACCTTCTCATCAAGGTGAAGAATGACACCAAACCGACCAGCGATGCGGGGTTCGGGATCGGGCTCTCCAACACAAAAGACCGGTTGGAAACCCTTTATGGCGATGCCGGAAGCTTTTCCGTCACGGAAACCGAAAAAACTTTTACAGTAACACTCGGGATACCCAAATCCAATGCCGCTTAAGGTCCTGATTGTTGACGACGAGCCTCTGGCCAGGGAAGCTGTATCACTACGGCTGACGGAACGCTCTGCCTATGAAGTTTGTGGACAAGCCGCCAACGGGGAGGATGCCATACGGCTGGCAGAAGCTTTGAGGCCGGACGTGATTTTTCTGGACATCGAGATGCCCGAAATGAATGGCATTGAAACGGCCCGGCACCTTTGCGCACTGGGGCCCCAAAACATAATTTTTGTCACCGCTTATGACCATTTTGCCATCGAAGCGTTTCAGGTGAATGCTGTCGACTATCTGTTAAAGCCTATCAAAGATGTGCAGTTCGCAACGATGCTCGCCAAGCTTGCCGAACGGATAAAAGCCCACAATACCGTTGTGCAGAACAGGCGGTTGATAGAAGTTCTTGAACAGTTTTCACCCAACAGCCTGCCCGACTTTCCAGAAGTGCACACAGCACCCAAAACCCATTCGCGTCGCATCGGAATCAAAGACGGTGGCACCACCAAGCTACTGGAAGTTACCAACATAGAATCAGTTGTTTCAGGCAAGGATTACATCTGCATCAAGGTAGACGACACCGTGCTTGTGCATCGGTGCACGATGAAAAAGTTTCTCGACGGCTTGCCGCCTTCTTTTTTGCGCTGCCACAGATCGCACACGGTTAATCTCGACTATGTGGTCGCCGTCGAGAACGAAGAGGGTTTTATGGAACTGGTATGCAAAAGCGGTGATCGACACCGCGTTAGCAGGCGCTATAGACCACTGGTCAAAAAACGCCTGCAGCTCTCTGGAGAATAGGGTAAAATACCGCTGCCCGCATACCTGCCTGCATGACCAAAACGAAAGCCCTGGCCCGCACTAGTGGCCATAACGAATCACAGCGAACAGGTCTTTTTCAAATACGCGATATCTTTGGCCGGGCAGTTTTCTACCAGCGATGCGCATGTAACAGTCCAATCAGCAACAATTGTGGTCACATAGGTACAGAAAAGATAAAAATAACGGGTTTTCTTTGATTCTTTTCAGAGAATCATTGACCAAACACTCAATATTTGGTTTTTTAGGAGGTGCGAGAGGGTGCGACTCTGTTGTACCCACTCCTGTTGTGATCGCGTTTACCGTGATCACACTATCCTCGCTGTCGTGACTCGGGCCGGGTTTTTACCCGGCCATTTTTTTGTCCAATCGATATTTCGACACCGGCTTGCTCACAATAACAGCGTTAGCAAAGAAGCAGCTGCAATCTCAAGGGCACCATAGCGCCTCTACCAGCTTCCACTCGGAACAGCGTCCAATCATAAAACAAGGACTGAATTGGAAATGTCCCCCAAAACCCGGGAGACATAAAAAAACCCAATTGTGACCAGAATCGGGCAGACCGTGCCCATTTATGGTTTTTGCGCTGAAATGCCGGAAAATAACGCTCAACCGAATTCGGTTTGCGATTTGTATGCACGCCCTTATAATCGAGAAAACAATGATTACTTTCCTCTTTTATCGGATCATTCGATGAGCTTTCCTCCAACCCTCAAACAGCTCCGCTATCTTGTTGCTTTGCATAAAACAGATCATTTCGGCAAAGCAGCTGAAGCCTGCCATGTAACCCAGTCAACGTTATCTGCCGGAATTCAGGAACTGGAAAACCTGCTGGGAGCGCAACTTGTTGAGCGCACCAAACGCTCTGTCATGTTTACGTCACTCGGCAATGAAACTGTTCGCCGGGCGCAGGGAATCCTGAACGATGTAGATGACCTGACCGACATGGCCGAAGCCGCGAAAGACCCGTTACGAGGCATGGTCCGCATGGGCGTGATCCCGACGATTGCCCCCTATCTGTTGCCAAGGATTATGCCGGCGATTGGGGAAGAGTTGCCTGAGCTTTCCATGCATCTGGTTGAAGAAAAGTCGGCGGAGCTTTGTAACATGTTGCGGGCCGGCGACCTTGATGTTGTGCTCTATGCACTACCGTTTGAATGTATGAACGTGCATGAAATGCCCTTGTTTGCAGACCCTTTTGTTGCGGCTTACCCGGCGGGTGAAGCTCCCGGCAAACAGATAAGCACAGAGGACCTGGATGAAAGCAGGCTGCTGTTGCTGGATGAAGGCCACTGCCTGCGCGACCACGCGCTTGAAGCGTGTCAGTTGGTCGGACGCCGCGCCCGCAACGAACTTGCAAACACCAGCCTTTCTACAATTTTGCCCATGGTCGCGGCAGGCCGCGGCATGACACTGTTGCCCGCGATGGCTGTTGAGGCCGGTATAGCCAACAACCTCGATGTAGAGATCGCCACGTTCAATGACACAATTCCAACCCGCATGATTGGCCTGATCTGGCGCGCGACAAACCCGCGGGCAAAAACATTTGAAGCACTGGGAAAAGCAATCAAGAAAACAATGAAAAGACCCTAGACGCAAAAACCGGGTTCGCTGTAGGTTCTTAGTGACTGAAGGTGATCAGATCTTGGGGTTTTGATTTCACCTGATAGCAAACACATCATTTGGGGACAAGTCGTGCAAATAGTCAGGCTGGATTATGTGCAGCATGGAGAAGATGACCCGGCGATAAAAGAGTATTTTGTCGGGCCCTCCTTTCTCGGCACCATGCCTGCCAAAGAACAACTTGATGTCTTCCGCAGCGTGCTGAGATGCCCTGAAGCTGCTCTTGTGTTTGACTGGTGGCTCGGGCTTGTAGAAAATGGTTATCCTCCAAAGAAATCCAAGCTGCTGTTTAGAGAAATGGCAAAATTCACTGGCGATCTTGGCCTTGTGGTTTGCAAACCGGACCGCAGCGCCCAAATCAGGCTGGCAGGATCGAACATTGAAGAACTGGTGGGCAGATCCCTTACAGGGATGGACCTCATGGAGGCCACGCCGTTTTCTGCCGGACTTTGCGAGCTATCCTGGAAAAGCCAGATTGACGAACGGCGTCTGCGTTATTATTGCCGGGATTTGCGCAATTTCGGCCGCGCCTACCGCGATGTTGGCATACTGGAACTTCCTGTTTCCGATGGAGACAGAGGACGAGCCAGATATGTATTGTCTCACATCAAGGCAATTGACACGAAGCGATCAAACGATGCTGGCAAAACCAGCTGACAGCTGTTAAGCAGCGCAATGCCTGTTAGATTTTTCTGGATGATATTTGGTATTCTGGCACTCGCCCTGGCGTTTCTCGGCGTTGTGCTGCCCATCCTGCCGACTACCCCTTTTTTGCTGCTTTCCACCTATGCATTTGCCCGCAGTTCACCAAAACTGGAAATGTGGCTGGTCAACCACAAACATTTTGGCCACCTGATCCGCAACTGGCAGCGCGATGGCAGCATTGACCGCCGCACCAAATGGAGCGCCGCCATCGTTATGGCGCTTACCTTCATCGGCTCCTATCTGTTCGGCGCGTCCGGTACTGTGCTGACCATTCAGGCTGTTGTGTTGACGGGCGCTGCAACCTTTGTGCTTACCCGCCCTGAAGGCAGTTCCGGTGAACCACCTGGCTCGGCCGACTAGCGATTTGCTGGCAAACGCCCGTCATCGCCACTTCCTTGCAAGTCAACGCCGTCAGTCTGTCTCATCAAGGCGATAGGCCCATCCCGGCGCGCTGCCGCCCCGTGCAGCGGATATGCTCTCGACAGACCCGACACGGCTGAAACCCAGCTTTTCAAGCACGCGGCCGGATGCGGGGTTGTCCTTGAAATGCTGCGCGTAAATCGGGCCTGTATACCCATCATCCCGCAACATGGTCACAAGCATGGCAGCCACCTTGGTGCCAAGACCCCTTCCCCAGTGGTCCTTGTGGATCGCATAACCGATTTCACGGTTGCCCCGTTCATTGACAAACCAGCCTGCGTTCCCGACAAGCACGTTTCCTTCATACAAACCACGGTCTGCGCGGGTGCCTTTCACTTCTTCGCGGCGGTACATATCAAGCCGCTCCTGCGCCCAGTCAAGGTCAATAGGATAGGGAATAGAACCCGTATTACGCGACAAGTCAGGTTCTCTCATCATATCGTGGAAAACCTGCAAATCTTCGTCAGGAATAGGTTTTAACTCCAGTGCCACTATGTCCGTTTCCTCTTGTTGTTTTTTGTTCACTTGCCTGCGTTGAATTGGCGCTGGAAAAAACAATAATGCTGTGGAACTATCCCCACTACGGGCAAGAAATTCAAGCGCAAGCAGAAATGTTGCGCAGGGGAACACAAAATGACCGATAAACACGCAACGCCATCAAAAGGGTTTTCAGCCATTGAAGGACCGGCGCTTATCGTGACAGTTGCGACCCTTCTGGTAATCTTTCTGGCCGGGTCATTCTTGGTTCAGCGCGGGTATCTGGCGATGCTGCCGCATGTCATGCGGCCAACCGCATGGCTTGCTTTTGCGCTATTTATCACCGCCTTCACTGCATCCAGCATTCAAATTCTGTATCGTGGAACCTATGGCAGATGGGCCATGAAAAACCGCCGCTACATCGGCTTGTCGTTTGCGCTGGTGCATTTTATCCATGCGGGGCTGGTGCTTTCCAATCTGGCTTTCACCGAAGCAAGCCGCACCGCGCCTGTGTTGGCGGGCGGCGGCATGGCCTACGTTTTTCTCGCCCTGATGGCACTCACCTCAAACAATGGGGCTGTGCGAAAGATGGGGGCAAAAAACTGGAAGCGCCTGCACAAGATCGGCAGCTATTATATCTGGCTGATTTTTATGGCAACAACAGTGCCCGACCTGCCCATAACATGGCCACTGGGTGCAATCATCCCGCTTGTCGGTTTCCTGGCACTGTTTCTCCGCATTGCTGCCTGGCGCAAACTTAGAAAGTAACCTGTTTTTCGCTACGAAACATCAGTTCAAAATGAATTGGTCAAATGGTGTTGACAGGAAACCAACACTCCCTATGAATGGTGCTGATGTTGGCGAAAATACTAACTCAGATCATTCTGTGGGGAGTTGATCCGTGACTGCAAACCAGTCTTGTCTTTGTTTTCAGTACTGCTCAAGCTTTTCCTCCCGGAATTCCTGCACACAACGGCACGCGACACACTGCTGATGCGCGGAATTGAGCGCGGCAGCCCTTAACCATCGTTCTCCAAACCCAATCTACAGGATTTACCATGCCTCTTTTCACCGGCACATCAAGCAACGACACTCTCACCGGTACAGAGCAAAACGATACACTGCAGGGCCTTGCTGGCGATGACCTTCTGCAAGGCGGTGCGGGCAACGATACCCTTGATGGCGGCGAAGGTACGGACACACTGATCGGCGGTGAAGGCGACGATTTTTTCATCGTGTCCTCGGATACCGATATTGATGTTTATGAAGGTGGTCCCGGCATAGACACCATCAGTTTTGCCAACCTTGAGGGTGGTTTTTTCACCCGTTCAGGCGCAGAAGAATTCATACAAGGTACTTTCTTACAAGGCCTGCGCGTGTTTGGCATTACTTCATCAGTTCCCGGGCGTGACCAGATATTCAATGTAGAGAATTTCATCGGCACCCCCTTCCAGGATTTCATTGATGGCAATGAAATGGACAATCACATCATCGGCAATGGCGGCAGCGATGTCCTGGAGGGCGGCGCTGGTGCTGACACCCTGGAGGGCACAGCGGGGTCAGAAATCGGTGTCGCGGTAAATTACGAACTTTCCCCGTCTGCAGTCACAATCAACCTGATAACAGGGGAAGCGGCTGGCGGTGACGCAGAGGGTGATGTCCTCATTAACATTTCCCGCATTTTTGGCAGCGCGCATGATGACCTGCTGACAGGGGTAAATGGAGGAACAAAAATTGATGGAAGAGAAGGCAATGACACCATCATTGGCGGTAACGGCGATGATACACTAATAGCCGGGCTTGAGACCATATCCACCCTCAGCCCCAGCAACAGCAACCTAATCAGAGGTAATGCCGGAGATGATTTTATTCGCGCATCAGCCGTTTGGTCAGACACCATTGATGGCGGCGCAGGGCACGACACCATCGACTATCAAAATAGCGGCAGCCTAACCGCTGACCTTGAGGCCGGAACCTTGAGTAAAGACGGATCACTCGCTGGCACGCCGGGTGATGATGTTCTGACGAGTATAGAAAGTATCCTTGGCAGTTTTGCGGATGATACGATTTCGGGGTCATCCGCCGATAATGCCCTTACCGGGCGCGACGGAGATGATATCCTTGATGGACGCGCCGGGGACGACACACTGAACGGCGACGTCGGCAACGACGTTTTAAAGGGCGGCGCTGGCAATGACCAAATTGATGGCGGAGCTGGCGATGACACAATTACCGCCGATACGGGGAACGATCAGATTGATGTGGGGGACGGGGCTAACCTGATCATAATTGGTAACAACCACGGCGACGATATCATCGTGAGCCTCAATGCTGCTGACACGCTGGACTTTTCCGATTTATCGCAAGGATCATTTTCCAACTTCAGCGACTTTATCGCAAATGCCAGCGATTCCGAACGAGACGGTGCAGCCGGTGTGCTTGTTGAAACAGGCACCAATAGCAGCGTGTTTTTTGTAGGCCTGAGCGTCGATGACCTGGACGGTTTGAATTACATCTTCCCCGATGGTTCAACATCAACAAACACCAACGCTGGCGTAGTGGGCGGCCCCGGAGACCAAACGGATGGGGACGATAGCCTTGTAGGCACTCAATCAATGGAAACCATCGAGGGCGGAGCCGGAAACGATACGCTTAGAGCAGAAGCTGTGCCTGTTACTTCCGTATCTCAAGGCAATGATTTTCTGGATGGAGGTGACGGAGATGACCTCCTGGTTGGCGCTAATCTGCAAAGCGCGTTTATCTCGTTTCTAAATGGCGACACACTGGTCGGTGGCGCCGGCGCAGACACACTGTTGGGCGAGCGTGGAAATGACATATTGCGCGGTGGAGCGGGCGATGACGTTCTTGATGGAGGTCTGGGTACAGACCATCTGTCCGGTGGGGATGGCAACGATGTTCTTCGCGGCAGCAGTTCTCTTGATACGGTTATTGGTGGCGCCGGCGCAGACACTCTCGTCGGTGGATATACAACCTACGAAGACTCTGACGCTGCAATTTCGATCAACCTTGAAACCGGCACAGCTGCGGGGGGGCATGCGGATGGTGATGTCCTGAACGTTGTCAATATCACCGGCTCAAATTTCAGCGACACCATTGTTGGCAACCAGTTTGGCAACAGACTGATGGGCGGTTCCGGGAACGATTTCCTGTCGGGTGGAGACGGCGATGACACTGTTACCGGCGGTGAGGGGCGCGACACGCTCTCTGGCGGCTCGGGCAATGATACAGTTTCATTCATAGGAGCTGGTGTTGCAATCACGGCCAACCTTGCCAGCCAAAGTGGTAACACAGAGCCCATATCGGCTTTTGAAAACATTTTCGGTTCGTCTTTTGCCGACCGGTTAACGGGCAACGCAGCTGACAATCGCATATTCGGCGAAGCAGGTGCCGATACCATACTGGGTGGCGACGGCGACGATACGCTGCGTGGCGGAGACGATGACGACTTCCTGAGGGGAGATCGCGGCAGCGACGAAGTATACGGCGACGCTGGCGACGACAGGATTTTTGCCGGCCCCGGCGATACCGGTAACGACACCATCTGGGGGGGAGACGGCAACGACCTGATAGGTGCTGGTGCTGGCGACGATGTGGTATACGGCGATGACAGTATCAACGGAGGAAATGACACGATCTTTGGCGGTGCGGGCAATGACAGGCTATTTGCCGGCTCGTTCGATAGTACAAACGGAAGTGCCGTTGCCAATATCATTTACGCAGGCACAGGCAATGACACCCTCGTTGGAAGCGCGGGCAATGACATTCTGGGCGGCGGTGTTGGCAACGACAACTTCACCGGTGGTGCGGGCAATGACACGATATACGGCGGCAGGGGCAGCGCCAGTGAAAGTGAAGACACAATCAGTGGCGGAGATGGTAATGACCTTGTTTTCGCCGGTCTCGGTGACGACGAGATATTAGGCGACCGGGGTGATGACACCTTGTTCGGCGGCAATGGCGATGACACCATCGGAGGCAGCGAGGGCGACGACCTTATTTTTGGCGGCGCTGGCGATGACTGGATGACCGGCGGTGTGAATAATGACACCTTCGCCTTTGTCTCCGGTTTTGGAAACGATACAATCACGGATTTCGACAAAAGCAGTTTTGAAGAAGATACCCTTGATTTCACCGAAATTGACGGCCTGACGATAGAAACCATCAGGGCATCAGCCACATTCTCGAACGGCAGCACGACCCTTACGCTGGAGGGACACGGCACACTGAAGCTGGAACGTATTGATGAAACCGAGTTTCTGGCCCTGATAGACAACAACCAGATTCTGGTTTGACACGGCTGTCGGGAAGCGACACAGATGCGGCTTCCCGGTTTCTGTCAGCACCCGCGCCTATTGGCGCTTGCTTTTCAGGAAGCGCCTGATGGTCTCCACAAGCCTTTCATAGTCTTTCTGTTTCAGCGCGGCCCCGGCCACGGTTATGCCGGTTGCCGGATCATGAAACACGCTGGTGCCCCAAAACCCCCCATGCTCATAAACAGGACTTCCGTCAATACCGCGCTCAAAAATACCGAGACGGTAAGGGCTGCTTTCGGGCGTGCCATCCGCCGACAGCATCAGCGCCAGCGTTTGCGGGGTGTCAAAAATCTTTCCGCTCATCAGCACGTTATAGAAGCGCGCGACATCGCGCGGTGTGGCAACAAGGCCGCCGCCGCCGTACAGGTCAATCGATGGGTCCCAGTCATAGGTGTCATTCCCCATGAGGAACTGATGCGCCCGCATAGAGTGTGATACAGGTACACTATCACCGCGTTCCCACACGGTTTCGCGCAAACCAAGCGTGTCAAACTTCAGCAGTTCTCGTACAGCAAGCGGCAGCGCACTACCGGTAGTTCGCTCGATGATATCCCCAAGAAGGATATAGCCGGTGTCGGAATAGACGTATTTCTCGCCCGGTGCACCAACGGGGTCACCCCACGCTACGAGAGCCTCGATCTGCTCTGAACGAGTCCAGACTTTGTCAGGCGTTTCAAGGATCGCGTTGATAAAACTGGGGCTCTGGGCGTGATCAAACAAACCCGCGGTGTGGTTCAATACCTGCCTCAATGTAATGGTGTCAGTGTCATAGCCATCGCTACGCAGCAGCGTATCATATGACGGCGGAATGAGTTCAGCCAGCGACTGTGACAGGTCAAGTTTCCCTTGCTCCACAAGCCGCAGGACAGCAGCGGCCGTATAGCTTTTGGTGATGCTGGCAATGCGGAACATATGCGCCGGTACCAGCATTGTATCCGGGGCCGCCATACCTTCCACAAGGCTATAGGATGTATCACCCTCAATGACATGCAAGGAAAAGCCGGTGTGCTCGGATACCTCCTCCATCGTGCTTTCCAGCGCGGCAGCCAGCTTATCGGGGTTTGCGCTCGCGGCAGAAGAAACCAGCATTAAACCAACAGCGGTGCATCTCAACAAACAGTTCACTTTAATTCCTCCAGAAACGGCGTCAGTCACGCAAAAGCCGGGGCGCACCCCGGCTTTGAAGTCTTGGTTTCGTATGTATTAGCGATCAAAGCCCGGCGACCGGTCAAGGTCCTTGTAGCGGTCCCTGAGCTTGGTTTGCCGTGACACGAGCGGGATATCATCACCCGCAATCAACACCGTATCCGGGCTGGACATAAGCTCAAGAGGGTCGCCGTCCCAAACGACAATATCTGCGTCCATGCCGGCGGCAAGCTTGCCGTAGCTGTCAGCCACGCCGAAAATCTCGGCAGGGTTGACGGTCAGCGCGTCCATAGCGGCATCCCATGGCATACCCATCGAAACCGCGATGCCTGCATTCTGAACAACCAGCCGCGCGTTCGGCGTACCCGGTGGGATGAAGGCAACCTTCACGCCTGCAGCATGCAGCCGGCCAGCAGCGGCACTGGTGCGTGCCAGAAGGTCAAAGTTGCTGGGCAGGTTGGCGCTTGGGTCAAGCACAACCGGAATACCCGCAGCCGCCAGCATATCCGCCACCATCCAGGCTTCGCCCGCGCCGCTCAGGATCACGCGGATACCAAAGCGGTTCTGGAAGGCAATCAGCTGTTCTATGTCAGCCTTGCGGTTAACGATGGCATAAACCGGCATGTTCCCGGACAGGACGGCCGTCATGGTCACGTCTTCAGCAGAAGGCCGCTTGGCATCCTTCTTATCGTCTTCATCACCATTGTCAGCGGCTTTGTCCATCTTGTCCTTTGCGGCCTGGAACTTCTCATTGAGCTTGTGCCAAAGCACCGCGCGGCTGCCGCCCACTTCGGTTGCAGACCCCTCATCAAGATCGATCACCAAAAAGGCTTTCTCGTGCGTAACCGCGTCACTGTCGGTCATTTTGACAATTGCGCCAAGGCCCAGCCACATGTCGCCGCTGTTGGTCATGCGGGTCATGGCACGGGTGACACCTTCAATGCGGGTATTGGCAATGAAAATAGATGCCGGATTGTATGCAGGCGCGACACTCACGCCGATCATGTTTTTCTCGTTTGGTGCGGACGAGTCGACAATACCGCCAGACAGGCTGACCTCGGAAAGACCAAGCGTTGTGTCAGAAGCCATAAAGCCAGCCGTCACCCATTTTCCGGACGCGTCGATCACACGGTAGCCATCCGGCACCGCACCGCCTGCACTAACGGAAGTGATCTTTCCGGCCGACACCAGAATGGTTGCGTTTTCAACTTCGCCCGAGCCGCCGTTTGTAAAGGCGCGACCGCCGGTGATTGCTATATCTTCCGCAGAAACAGAAGCGGTGAAAGTGGCAGCTGCAATAGCCGCTATTGAAATCAGCTTTCTCATTTCACGTCTCCTTCACCAGGCTGGCCAAGCTCGAAATCCATCACCGGATTATTGTCCGGGTTAAGCCTGTCAAACACCACAGCACCGTCTACGAAGGTCATGTCCGCTTTGGAATAAACACTGAAAGGGTCGCCGGACCACAGCACAACGTCCGCGTCCTTGCCGGGTTCAAGCGTGCCGGTTTTATTGTCCACACCAAGCGAGCGTGCCGGGTTGAGCGACAACCATGTCCAGGCATCTGCCTTGGAGATATCAACGCCTGCCTTGCGGCCATCAGCCAGCGCTTTTGCCGCTTCCTGATTGAGGCGCTGAATGCCCGACGAGCTGTCGGAATGCACAATCGCGCAAGCACCTGCCTTGTGAACAAATGGGATGTTTTCACGGATGCCATCATAGGCTTCCATCTTGAAGCCATACCAGTCGGCCCACATGGCAGAACACACGTTGTCTTCCGCAAGTTTGTCCGCGATCTTGTAGCTTTCAACAGCATGCTGGAACGATGCAATCTGATAATCGAATTCTTTCATCACATCCAGCATCTGGCCCATGTCATCGGCACGGTAGCAGTGCATATGCACTTTAATATCACCGCGCAAAACACCTGCCAGTGTGTCGAGATTCAGGTCGCGCGCAGGTGGCAGAACATCTTTGCCCGCCCTGTAGTCGCGTTCGTATTTGTCCCACCGACGTTGATAATCCTGTGCATCAGCCCAGGCCTGCCGGTAGCCAGCCACGTTACCCATCCGGGTACTTGGGCGGTAACCGGAGCTGTTGTTGCCGCCGCCATATACCCGCTTGGGATTCTCACCGCACGCCATTTTCATGCCGTAAGGCGCGCCAGGAAATTTCATGTCCTGCGCCACACGGCCCGGTACGTTTTTGATGGTGACCGACCGACCGCCGACCAGGTTTGCTGACCCTGGCAGCAGTTGCAGCGACGTAATGCCGCCTGCTGCAGCGCGAATGAAACCGGGGTCCTGCGGCCAGAGAGCATGCTCCGCCCAGGCATCGGCCGTCACGGGGTCACCCACTTCGTTACCGTCAGAGTGCGCCTGCACTCCCGGGCTCGGGTAGACGCCCAGATGGCTGTGCACATCAATAATACCCGGTGTTACCCACCGGCCTGCCGCATCAATAACGGCAGCACCCTCGGGCGCTGAAATATCGGTTCCAACAGCGGATACCTTGCCATCCACTATAAGGACGGAGCCGCCTTCGATCATCCCGCCCTTGCCATCGAGGATATTGGCACCAGTAATGAGCGTCGCACCGCTTGGCAATGGTGTATAGCTTGATGGAAACGGATCACGATTGATATCAACGAATTCGCCTTGTTCACCATCGCCCGGTGTACAGGCTGCCAGCAAAGCACTTGCCGCAACCGTTGTTGCAATCGCCTTCAGCCAGCTTCTGGAGCGCACACGCCCATGCGGCGCATCCGACATTAAATCTTTGTTCATTTGAGACTCCCTTTTGCTGCCCCCGAAATCGTCCCCACGATTGGCCCCCAATGGCCCCACTTTCGAAGGGAAGAAGCAGACTTATGAGCGTAACAAGCCAGCAGGAAGCTGTCACCTGTTTCAAATACCAACGATAGTTTAGTTGCCAGGCCGACGCCAAACTCACATTCAGGCAACTCGGTACCCCAATAAAAAAGGCGGAAGCTTTCGCTTCCGCCCCTCGACCAAATGCGCCTAACTGGTAGACGCCGTGCATGCCTGATGTCATGGCACAACTTGACATTATTTAAAGCATGAAATCCCCGCCTTGGCAAGGACATCTCGTCAACACATCGACACTGGAAAGCATAGCGATATGGTGATGAAACAGTTGATTTAAAATCAGCCTGTTATGGAGCGACAAAATTGCTGAAAGGCAAAAAAAGGAGCCATAGCACAGGCCATGGCTCCTTTTTTTAGTGTAAACTGGAAGTCTTTTAATGGACGCCGTGCATCCATTTGCGGAGCGAGGGCGTCAGCAGGAACAGCAAGAGCCCCATGCCAACAGAAAGGCCACCGACCATCATAAAGAGCTGATTGGTTTTTTCCATATCAAGAGCGCCGCCGCTGGCGTGACCACCTACACCCATCAAAGATGACAGCCAACCCGCCTTGTAGTTGCCAATGGCGATAAACAGGAAGAAAGTCCCCATTGTCATACCAACAATGCGCGCGGGCGACAGCTTGGTCACCATCGACAGACCAACCGGGCTGAGACACAGTTCAGCTGCTGTCAGGAAGAAATAAATCTCGACCATCCAGATAAAGCTTTTGCCCGGCCCTTCATCAATTTCCATACCCCATGCGAACAAAAGATACCCGGCACCGATCAGGATGAGAGACAGCGCGAATTTGGCAGGCGTAGAGGGTTCGACGCCCGCGTTGCCCATGCGGGTCCACATCATGGCAAACACCGGAGCGAGCACAACGATAAAGAAAGGGTTCAACGTCTGAACCTGCCCTGCGGTTACCGTTACACCCAGAAGATTGCGGTCAATCTGCTGGTCTGCGATCAGCGTTAGGGACGCGCCCTGCTGTTCAAACAGCATCCAGAACACCGTCATGAATGCCAACAGAACGATAACCACAAAGATGCGCTCGCGTTCTTCTCTGGTACATTTGGTGAAACCGTATGCAAGCAAAACGGCAACCATGGCAATGCCTGTACCATCAAGCATATAGCCAACCAGCTCCTGGAACTGGAGCATGAACCACATCACACCAACCAAACCAACGCCGATCAAATAGATCGTGTATTCCTTGTTAAGACCAATCGCCGATTTTTCCTTCAGTTCTTCCTCGTTTGGCGGATCAGCACGGCCTTCAAGCAGATGCTGTCCCCACAGGAACGTGGCAAGACCAATCAACATGCCGATACCGGCAAGACCGAAACCGTAGCCCCAGCCATAAATTTCGCCAATGCCTGCGACAACAATTGTGGCAACAAACGAGCCAATATTGATCCCCATATAGAAGATGGTGAAACCACCATCGCGCCGTGGGTCGTTAGGTCCATAAAGCGCACCAACGACCGTAGAGATGTTGGCTTTCAGGAAACCAACGCCTGTGATGATAAGCGCGAGGGACAGATAGAATATACTGAGATGGTTTTCGCTTCGAACGACCGCGCCGTTGATCAGCTCTGCGGTCGGGCCTTCAAACGCGAGGCTGATATGGCCTATCACGAGCAGCAGGCCACCGTACACAACCGCCTTGCGGCTGCCCAGATAACGGTCAGCAAAATAGCCGCCGAGGATCGGCAACAGATACGTCATACCAAGATAGGCACCATAAATAAGGTTCGCCTCACCTGCGTTGAACAGGAAATGCTTTGTCAGGTACAAAACCAGCAAAGCCCGCATCCCATAAAAGGAAAAACGCTCCCACATCTCCGTCAAAAAACAGATTGATAGCCCAATTGGATGGCCAAGAAATTCCCGTTGCTGAGATCCCTCGGTCGAGACAACTGTGTCAGTCATGTCCACCTCATGTTGTTATTTTTAAAAGTGCAGCCAGACCGGATGCACTCTTGTCCCTTCATTTTTGATCCGGAAGGCCCCAAATTGCACCTTGTCCGGATCTCTCCCTCAGTCTTCAAATCATATTTGCCACTGAATTGCCAGCACTTCGGGGCGAACGGATGAAAATTTGCAATCTGAACATGCGTCAGCGCCCACCCCCAATATACTTCTCCAGAAACCGCAACGATGCTTCATAATAGGTGCGTCTGTCCGTCGTTCGCCGCAGCTGGTGCTCGGATCCCTTCAGCACAATGAACTCAAGTTCCTTGTTATAAGCCCTCATTGACTTTGCCATCTGCACACCCTGATCAAACGGCACGTTGGCATCCCGCGTGGCATGCAACAACAAGACTGGCAAGCGAACAAGGTCTGCCCTGCTGAGCGGCGATCGTTGACGCAGTGTTCGCTTGGAAAGCTTGCCTTTGATGCGCGGCACACTCAGCAGGCTAAAACGCAGATTATCCAGATATTTCACCAAATGGGCTACAGATGTGACGCCGTTAAGGCTGATAGCGCATTCGAAAATATCGTCATCTTTTATCGCCGACCATAAAGCGGCATAACCACCGTAAGAACCGCCCATTACACACATACTGCCTGCTTCAGCGTATCCGCTTTCAAGCATCCATTCGGCAGCCGTACGCACATCGTCCTGCATATCGGTGCCCCAGCGGGCGTACCCGGCGCGCCGCCAGGTTTCCCCAAAACCGCTGGACCCCCTGAAGTTGGGCTGCAACACGCTATAGCCATTTGCGCTAAGCCAGCTGACCAGAGGACTGAAAGTATTGGAAACACGCCGCACGGGGCCACCATGAACCAGCACCACAGCCTTGCCGTTTGCGCCGGCTTCGGGCGTCGACAAAAGCGCATGCATCGGGCCAAGGTTTTTAGTCCGCCTGCCCTTCAATTTGATCCACACCCCGCGTTTATGGGGCCTGGGTAACATGTTGATCGCCGTATCCGGTGCAACCTCGAACAAGCCCTCCCGACCTTCGTCCATCAGGAAATAGCGGTGTGGCCGCCAGTTCGCCCGACTTCTGAACAGCGCAACACGGCCGTCCCTGCTTCCTGAAACAAGTTCAACATCATCAAGGCCAAGCGATGCAGCCGTTTCGGAGAGAACTGCGCGGAAGTCTTCCTGCCAGATCAGCTGTTCGCGCCCGTCTTCAACATATGTCGCACCGACAACAAGGTTGCTGACCGGGTCGATGATCGCTGCATCAATATCGAAGTTGTCCTGTGATGCCAGCTGGCGCAAAAAAGTCCCGTCATGGGTTTCCATACGCCAGAGAGACCGGGTATCTCCTGCATGACCGGAGATTACCGCAGCAGTCGCGCCGCCTGCCTCGACCGCAACAATCGAGATGGGAGATTCACGGAAATAATCATTTTCTGTGATCTGCGCCCATCCTTCCGCCCGGCGCGCAAACAGAACCTGGCGGCGACCACGGTATCCTTCACCAAGTTCGACCTCGCCGTTTGGCCCGGCCCACCAGCGAATGATCGGCCGCCAGGCGCCCATGATCTTCTCGGAACTGCCAGTGATGGCGTTCACCCGGTATACTGCAGGGTATCCGGGTACGGCAGGGTCTTCCCATTGCATCAGGATATTGGACGGATCGTCAGGCAAGGCGCTTAGCAGAACGGGTTGCAATTCGAGCGGTCGCGGTCCCCCGTTTTCAATGAGCGGGCGCAACCGGCCAATATGCGCATCATACAGGACCAGACCGTATTGCTTGAGCGACAGAAGCAGCCGCCCCTCGCCGACCCAAGCCAACCAGTTCACATCCGGCCGGGTGTAGGGCAGGAAATCCGCCGTTTCCATGGGTTTGAAGGCGCGCCAAACGGCAACCCGTGATTGTCCGTCATCACTGCGCACAAGGGCGGAAACATAATGACCATAGGAAGACAGGGATGCTGCTGCGATTTTTGGAGGGTTGGCAAGCTGTTCCAGAAGCGTGTTTTTGTGCGCTGCGTCAACGTCGGCGCGCACAGGTGCGAAGCCGATGGAGACAACACATACTAAAAACAAAACACGTCGAATCGAAACCATGGGCCAATTTATCATGGCGTTTAACACGCTGAAAAGCATTTCCGGTCAATTTTCTGGTGAAAAAAACACGGAAAACGAAGCCAAACTGGCCCAAAAAGTTGCCCGAAATCGCGTTTGACCCAATTTCATGGTAAAGTTTCTGGTCTCAGTATCTGTTAGGAAGCATCTTTGTCTACTCAGTGGCTAACCATAAAACCGTCCGACATTCTGGACAGCGGAGAACAACATCGATTGCGCCAGCGGTCAGATATGATGGGCTTCTGGCTGCTCGGGCACTGTTGGGGTGTCATTGCCGCTGCGATGGCGTTGTTTGCCATGTTTCCCAACGCGCTGACATTCCTAATTGCGATCACCATCATTGGCAGTCGCCAGCTTGGTCTCGCTATTCTGCAGCATGAAGCAAGTCATGGCATGCTCTTCAGATCGCGGTCACTGAACGAACGGCTGGGTCAGTTGATTGCGGCATCCCCCATGCTGATCTCAATGAAAAGTTACCGCATCCGCCATATGGCACACCACAGGTTTACACGCACAGAGAAAGACCCCGAGAACTATCTTTATACGCCGTTCCCGGTCAGCAAAAGCAGCATGGCCCGCAAAATCCTGCGCGACCTGACAGGCATCGTTTTTATCCGCACACAGATCGGTATCTTTCGCTTTCTATGGGGCGACCCTGAAGGGCGGCTTGACCGGCTGAAGGCCTTCTATGGCAACACGGTGGTTTTCTATACCATCTTCGTCGTAGGTTTTGCGCTTGCGGGCCGCATGGACCTGTTTTTGCTGATGTGGGTTTTGCCAATGGCAACAATACAACAGTTTTTCCTGCGTATTCGCAACATCGCAGAACATGCCACCATACCGGATATCGAAAACCCCTTGAAAAACAGCCGCACAACGCTTGCAGGGCCTTTCGAGCGCATGACCTTTGCACCCTATTTTGTCAATTTCCATATCGAGCATCACATGGTGCCGTTTGTGCCCTGCTGGCGCTTGAAAGAGGTACATAAAATCATGCTGGCCAAAGGTTTCGGTAAAGAAATGGAAATTGCCAAAGGCTACCGCGACATCATAAGAATGAACGCTGCGGCCTGAAGCCACAGCATTTCCTATCCTCGCTAATCATGTTTCAAAATAGCCGCCGGGTTTGTGTTGGACGCCCTGATGGCATGATACACAATTGTCACCGCGGCAATCATGAAGGCAAGCGTACTGGCCGCGATGAAGGGTACAGGTGTCAGGTCAATCCGGTAAGCGAACCCTGAAAGCCAGTCTTGTGTTATCATCCAGGCAACGGGCCAGGCAACAAGGTTGGCAACAATCACAGGCTTCGAGAACTGCCAAACCATCAAACGCACAACGGCAAAAGTGCTGGCCCCCATCAGTTTCCTGATACCGATCTCCTTGGACCGACGCTGCGCCGTATAAGCTGCCTGACTGAACAGCCCGATGGATGAGACAAACACGGCGAACATGGCAAATACGCCGAAAATCTCGCCGCGTTGACGATCCGCAGCATAGAACTGGCCAAAATTCTCTTCAAAAGAAGTCAGGTTAACCGGGAAGGACGGCACATGTCGTTGCCAGACCATCTCGACCGCACGCCGGGTTTCTTCCGCCCGCGCACCGGCCACCCGAATATTCAGCGTATTGGGTGCCTGATCAGGGATGCTGAACTGAAGCGGCTCCATCGTGTCCCGCAGGCTGCGCATATGCATATCTTCAACAACACCAATGATGGTCACTCGCTTTTTCTCGCTGACTTCCGTGTATGAGAAGCTCTGTCCAACAGCTGCCTCCGGGCTTTCATAACCAAGATAGCCCGCTGCATAACGGTTGATGATTGTTGGCACTTCCGTAATACCAGAGCCATCTTCGGAGGTGTGCGTTTTGTCCAGCGCCCTGTTGCGGTCAAACATGCGACCAGCAATCAACTTGGCATTGATGAAATCAAGCGACTCGTAATCCACGGGCACATCTTCCAGATTGTATGTCGCCTGCGTGGGATCACCATCTTTCTGGAAGCTAAAGCCCCAGCGCCCACCCAGCGGCAAGGGTCTGTTTGAAAAGGCTACGCCTGTCACACCCGGCAAGCGGGCAATTTCCTCGCGCAATGTTTCCGCCACCGGTTGAACGTCCTTGTAGCTCATGTAGTCGAGCCGCAGCCTGTTATCGATGTCGAAGCCAAGGTCTTTGTCGCGGGCGTAATCGGTCTGGTTTTTGACCACGAAGGTGACCGTCATCAGGCCAATAGAGATAGCAAACTGCAACATTACAAGGCCGGCACGTAGCTTTCCGCCCTGAAGGTTGGCGGCGCCGCTGGAGTGCAAAACCCGCGCAGGACGAACACGCGTGATATGAAACGCCGGGTGCAGACCAGCTCCAAGGCCCACCACAACCATCAGTCCCGCCACCATCGACATTGCTATTGGGTCATCCATCAAATTCAGCGATAGAATTTTGGAGATAAAACCGCTGAACCAGGGCAGCGTCATCTCAACCAAAGCAAGCGCGAAAATCAGCGCCAACCCGACCGCAAGGCCGGTTTCCAGCAGGAACTGGGCGATGAGCTGCTTGCGCTGCGCCCCCACAACCTTGCGCAAGGCTATCTCGCGCGTGCGCAGGCTGGCGCGGGCCGTCGAGAGGTTCACAAAATTAACGCAGGCGATAAAAATAATCAGGCCGGCAACGATACCGAAACTAACCACTAAGCGCATGTCTCCACCGGGTTTCATCTGAAAACGCACAGTTGATTTCAGATGAATGTCGCTAACCGGCATCAGCCGCATCTTCAGCCTTGTGCTTAAGGGCTCGACGATGCCTGGCGCTTCCGCAGCAATCACATTGCGGTCAATAAATGCCGGGAATTCCTGTTCAATTTGTGCCGCGCTACTTGTCGGTGACAGCTTCATATATGTGTAAACATTGTGAGACTGCCAATATGTCGCAATCCAGGGGCGGTTGACGTACCGAGAGGGATCAAACATCGCGATAAAATCGAAATCCAGATGCGTATTGACCGGCAGGTCCTGCAACACCCCGACAACCCGGAAGGAATAATCGACATCATCCGGGTTCAGAATCTGGCCAACCGGGTCGCTTTCGCCAAAATATTTTGTTGCCATTGCTTCGGTAAGCAATATGGAACTGTTGTCGGTGAACACTGCTTGCCTGTCGCCTGCCACCAGTGGCACATCGAAAATCTCGAAAAAGCCCGGATCAACATAACTAACAGTATCAATGAAGGCTTCGTTCTCGTGCTTAAACAAATGACCTTCATTGTAAACCCGGCTGATCACCCGGATATCGCTTGAAAAATCATTCGCAAGAGCATCCCTCATTCGGCCAGGCGACACGGCGGTATGTTCCGTCGATCCGTCCTGATTGAAAAGAGACCCCTCCAGGCGATACAGGTTTGGTGTCTCAGGGCCCCACTGGTCGTAGGACAGCTCGTCACGGATAAACAGCAATATCAGAATTGCTGCCGTCAGCGCTACGGCCAGACCCAATATGTTGATGATGCCAAATTGCCGGTCTCGTTTCAAAGACCTTAGCGCGGATTTCATATAGTGAGCAAACATCTGCGTGTTCCTTTCCTCAAGCTGTCTGAAGGTAAATCAGCAGATTTCGTGCCAAGCGGTGTGTTGGTAAACATGTTTTAATACAATGACTTGATATCGGAGCCCATGCCCGTTTGTTGATATTGTCCGTTTTCGAACAACATTGTGTTCACATTCGGACATCAATGTTGTCACAAGGATCGCGCCAACTTATGTTGTTGGCGGGACGGACCGGAAAGCCAAACCCGGTACTCAGGAGGGGAAGACTGTGAGCAGAATGAAGATTGCGGGCCTTTTGGCCTTGGCATTGATAGCATCAGCAGGGTACTGGGGTTACAGCTACTATGAAAAAATCAAACCGTTTCAGGAGTTTTCAAACCCTGAACTGGTGACGGTAAATTTCCGGTCTGCGCACAGTACTTTCCCCACTTATGACCTCAAGGCCCCTGTTGAGCAGCTGGCGTTCACGCGCCGCGACGACATCAGCCTGCCGGAGACCTATGAATACAAGGGCGAGACCCGCTCTCTAGAGGACCTTCTGGCACGCACCTACACCACAGGTTTCATGGTTGCTGTCGATGACACGATCATTAGCGAAGAGTATTTTCAGGGTGAGCAGGCAAGCGACCGCCACATCATGTTTTCGGTCTCCAAATCCGTTGTTTCCGCGGCGCTTGGCATTGCGCTGAGCGAAGGCGTGTTCGATAGCATCGAGGATCCGATAACCAAATACCTGCCCGAACTCAATGGCTCCGGCTATGAAGGCGTGCGCATTAAGGACATTTTGCAAATGTCGTCCGGCGTGTATTTCAACGAAGACTATAGCGACCCCTTGTCGGACGTGAACCAGATGGGCCTGACGATCGCGACGGGCGGCTCCCTCAACAGTTTTGCCACCGGGCTTGAGCGCCAGTGGGAACCCGGCACCTACAACAACTATGTCAGCGTCGACACGCATGTACTGGGCATGCTCTTGGTCAAGCAAACAGGCCGCACGCTGAGCAACTATGTCGAAGAGAAAATCTGGCAACCGATGGGTGCCGAGTTTGACGGCAAGTGGCTGACGGACGGCTTCGGCATGGAAATGGCGATGGGCGGCTTCAATATGGCGCTGCGTGACATGGCGCGTGTGGGCCGCCTGTACCTGAATTTGGGTGAGCTGAACGGCACGCGCATCGTGCCTGCGGAGTGGGTCACGGCCTCCATCACCCCGGACGCGCCTCACCTGATGCCGGGTTCTGAAAACTCTTCAAATCCCTTTGGCTATGGCTATCAATGGTGGATACCGGAAGAGCCGCACGGTGATTTTTATGCCGCAGGCATCTACTATCAGTATATCTACATCGATCCGACAACAGGTGTGATTGTCGCCAAAACCTCCGCTGACCAAAAGTTCACGGACCCCAATGAACCCCGCAAGAAAGGCGAGCAGATTGCGGCGTTTCAGGCCATCTCCGCGCATGTTGCTGCGCAGCTGAAAGCGCAGGAGCATGGAGAAGTCATTGAGTAAGAAAATATATTCATGGCTGATCGGTTTATTGAGCATCACGGCGCTGTCCATTTCAGGGCAGCCGACAAGTGCATCAGGCGTACAAGACAAGCTGAATATACTGACGCTCGGCGACAGCCGCGTCGAGGGCGCCCGGCCTCATTTCGAAAGCTACCGGTTCGAATTTTGGAAGCTGATGGTGGAGGATGGACGGACGATCGACATGATCGGACCGCTGAAGGACGAAGCGCGCTACCCAACACTAAAGGGCCAGGCGTTTGACAGAGACCATGCTGGTGTCGGTGGATTCAGGACAACCGATGTTCTTGAAAACCTTGAAGACGCCCTTGAGGAAATTGAAACGCCGAATGTTGTGCTCCTTGGAATCGGTGGCAATGACCTTTTGGGAAGCCAAACCCCCGTTGCCAAAGTGTTGGGCAACTTGCAAGAAATCATCCGGATGCTGCAGGCCGACAACCCGAATGCCGTGATTTTCGTTGAACAGATCGCACCCGGTGTAAGTTCTGTTATGCGCCGCAGGTTTCAGGAACGCTTCGATGCTTTCAACATGGCAATTCCTGACCTCGCCTCTTCAATGTCAACGTCCGCGTCTCGCGTCATTGCCGTTGATATGAGAACGAACTGGTCAGAGACGTTCCTTGCGGATGAGGTCCATTACAACAAAGCCGGCGCGCGCCACGTTGCCGAGAAGTATTTCGACGCTTTTGTGCGTCATATGCGTTTGCCTGAGCAATCGTTCGACAATGTGTCCAATGCCACCCCTGCCACAGGTATCGCGGCGGGGCTGCAACCTGTCGTGCATATTGAAAACCGACCGCCAGACTTTATGAGCCTGAAAGAACGCATGGCTGTACATAATGTTCCCGGTGTTTCCATTGCTGTTATGCAAAATGACACCATTGTCCTAACGCATGTGGAAGGTGTGCGAGACACCGTCAGCAACGCGCCGGTGAATGCAGACACCATCTTTCAGGCCGCCAGTATTTCAAAACCGGCGTTTGCAACAATATTGATGCGCTACCGCGAGCGCCACGGGCTTGAGCTCGATGCCAACATCAATGACCAGCTTGCCAGCTGGCAACTGCCCGAGCACAAGTGGCAGGACACACAAGACGTAACCCTGAGGCAGCTGCTGAGCCACACGGCAGGCACCACCGTTCACGGATTTCCAGGATACGCGGCAGGCGAAAACGTTCCAACGCTTGTGCAACTGCTGAATGGCGCGAGGCCCACCAACACAGCCGCCATTGAAGTGGACCTGCAGCCCGGTACTGCATTCCGTTACTCCGGGGGCGGCACCAGTGCAGCGCAACTCGTGCTTGAAGATGTATCAGGGCGCAAGCTGACGAGCATGGCAGGTGAATATTTGTTTGCGCCTCTTGGCATAACGCGGAGCGTGTTTGCCCAGCCTTTGCCAGCTGCGTTTCAGGATAATGCCGCGGTGCCATATGACGGGCACGGCGCCTCCATTGCGGGTGGGGCCCATACATATGCGGCACTTGCCGCAGCAGGCTTGTGGACGACACCGTCCGACATCCTGAAATGGGCAGCATCGGTTCGAAAAGCACACGCAGGAGAGACAGGACAGATTGTCAGCCCGGACAGCGCTCGGGACATGCTGTCAAATCCGCTTGGGCCTGTTGGCATCGGCTTCTTCATTGACGATGCAGGCGGTGCCCTGTCTTTTGGGCATGGTGGATCGAACGCAGGTTTTCGTTCCAATTTCTTCGTCTATACTGACAGCGGCGACGGCATTGCTGTGATGACAAATGGCGCTAATGGCTCGATCTTGATTCGCGAGATTATCCATCGCGCTGCCAAAATTTATAGCTGGGATGACGTGCAGCCGGTCGTCAAGCAGGTGATAAAGCTGGATACTGACGCGCTCAGTCAATTTGCTGGTCAATACCGGGTAACAGAGCCACTGGTAGTGGAGGCATCTCTGACAGTGGATGATGATAGCCTGATATTGAATGCCGGCGAAATGGTGATTGATGAACGCTTTTTCCCCGAGGGGCCGGCCAAGTTTTTCGCGCTAAACAGCAGCGACCTTGTTTTTACCACAGACAATGACGGCACTGTCACCGGTTTTGAATACCGGGGGTTTGTTAAAGCTACTAAGGTCGACTGAATTCACGCCCGGTTGCGATCACGGCGCTGATACCAGCCGACGATTAAGAGCATCAGCAACAGCATCAGTAGTGTTGAAGGCTCGGGTACTGTGGTGGCTTCGGTGATCGTAATGGTTGCCTGCGAAAACGCCACGTTGCGGCGACCGTTACCGGCCGACGGGTTTCCGCCGGACACCACGCCAAGCGTTCCAATGGTTGAGCCATCAAAATTGCCAACCGTTGCCCCGTTTACCGTCAGGCCGCTATCCGAGATAACCAGCCCGCCATCAGCGCCTGGCCGCCCGTTAAGGCCGGTGAGGATAGCGTCATTGTCCACGGCCGTGATCAGGCTGATGACATAAGTTCCCACCGTTGAAAAAAGCGTACCCGCACCCGTTGCAATGGCTGCGGTGCCAAGCCCCGCGGCCGCAGTGCCCAACGACTGCACGATACCACCATCTCCGCTGACCAGCGAAGCGATGCTGGAAGGAACGCCGGTACCGCCCGTGCCAAAAGTAAGCGCCGAGGTCGTTCCGCCAAATGACACAAGGTAGTTGATGCTCCATTCATCAGGTTGAACGGTGCTGCAAATACTAGCGATTGTGTTGGAGTTTGTGGTGGTTACGTTGCTGCCACACGGCGAAAGACTGATGTTTTCCCCCAGCGCAACAGGTGCCAGCGTGCCAATGTCCGACGTAATGTCAACATAGGGCTGGCGCGCGAGCGATACATCGCTTAACCCGACAAGAGCCAACGCCAAGACTGCAAGGTAGCGAGTTAATCTTATGATCATGAGTAAGCAACCATTTAAGCATCCAACCGGTTAAACGACCACCCAGCGCAATGGGTATCACAACCATACCTCTGTGTAAACGTTCGGCGAAAGGCCTGACGGTTCAATTTTCTAACTCGCGTTGCAACCATATGTAAGTTGCAAAAGTTTCATAAACAGTGCTTATACTGTGTAAATCCACGCACGTCTTTTGGGGGGCGCTGATAACTGCCGGAAGACGGACTGAAAACTATGTTTAGACTAGCCTCGATGGCATCCTTTGCTTTAGCTGCTGCCCTGCTGGCGGCGTGCGGTGAAGTGGAAAACACCGCCCCGGCCGAACCGGCTATTCTTGAAACGACCGAATTGAACGAGCTGCTGCAGGCAGCTGAATACCGGCAACTGATTACGGCAGTCAGAACAAAAGAAAAAGCCGAACAAGCCACCGACGAAGACTATATGCTGCAGGCGGAAGGCTATCTCGCTCTGCTGGACGGTATTGGTGCTGCGGTCGCGCTTGAGAAAGTGTCGGAAGACAGACATTCCGGTGACGATTACATGCTGCTGAGCGCACGGGCTCTTGTTCTGGAAGGCACGATTGACAGAGCATCAATAATTCTTTCAGCTCACAAGTTTGCCGAGACCTACCGGTATGATGCTGCACTGTTGCTCGGCGACATACGTCTTTTGCAGAATGAACTGGCCGCCGCATCCGAGCAATATACAGCCGCTGTCCTGCAAAACCCTGGTCGCTATGATGCATACATTGCGCGTGCGCAGGTATATCTGAAAACAGGCGAGAGCGCAGAGGCGGAAACAGATGCACTGAAAGCGGTGGAACTGGCGCCTGAAAACACCCTGAGCCACTATACGCTGGGCGCGGTTTATAACCAGAAAGCCCGGTTTTCTGACGCAAAATCAGAGTTCCGGCGCGCTTTGGACCTGTATCCCTACAATGTTCAGGCGCTGCTCGGGCTGGTCAATATCGCCATTCTCGAAGGCAATTATTCGGAAGCCGAAAGCATGCTGGATTCCGTCTACAGCGTTTCACCGGATGACAACACGGCAAAGTTCTTTTCCGCCATGCTGCTTGCCCTTGATGGTGATGATATTGCCGCGCGGGAGCAATTGATCGAGTTTTCTTTCACAGGCGACGAAAACCCGCAAACTGCCCGCTTGTTGGGGCATGTTGCTTACCGGCTGGGTGATTACGACATCGCGCTAAGAAAGCTTCGCGCCGTCTTGGATGTCGCCCCTTTTGACCGGGCGTCACGATTGATTACCGTTGAACTCTATTTGCGGTTCAATGACGCAGAGCAGGCGCTGGACTTGCTGGAGCCCATGGTTGCAGACACAAACACCAATGATCTTTCTGCTGTGACAATGGCAGCAGATGCCAATGCGAGACTTGGTGATTTTGAGCGTGCAATAACCTATACCAGACGTGCAATTAAACTGTCGCAGGCGCCTGAAACAATTCTTGATGCCGAGCTGGTTGCGCACAGGATCGAGATAGCCTCGGTTATGATTATGAAACGGCAACTTGCCAGCTTTTATTTCAGCAACGGCGAGTATGACGCAGCGGTTTCAACCCTAGAGGACATGACATCGGCGGACCCGAAGGATTCCACCAGCATGCTTATGCTGGCGAACCTTCACATGCAGCAGGGAGATTTCGAAAACGCGATTGATACGGCCAATCGACTTGTTGAACAGTTTCCTGAATCTGCCGCAGGGTATAATGCTCTCGCTGCGGCGCTGCACCGACAGGGCAAAACAGCCGAGGCTCTAGACGCCTATGACAAGGCGATCCTGAAATCGCCAGTGTATGTCTCGGCACGCAAGAACAGAGGCATGTTGCATTTGGAACGCGGAACATTTGAATTGGCGCTGGAAGACCTGAAGACAGTTCTGGATACAACACCGGACGACCTTCGCACGCAGTTCATGTATGCGCGGTCACTTGCAGGGGTGAAACGCACCGCCGAAGCCCTCGATTATTTCGATGAGCTCGTCCAGATACTGCCGGACTCTGCGAGCATATTGTTTTATCGATCAAAAGCATTGATGGATTTAAACCGCTTCGATGAGGCGCTAGGGAACCTGATGGATGCAGTGGCAATGAACGGAAGCCAGGGGGTTCTGTCGCAAGAGCTTCTGGAGCAGGAACTGGCAAACTATAAAGCGGCGATTGCTGAAGCCAAAGCGCTGGAACAGCCAAAAACTGAAGACAATACCGATGCGCAAGACACACCGCCATCGGGTTAAAAACCAAGGCAAGCATGCGACAGGGCAGCACAGGTTCATGGCTACTACGGCGTATCAATAGGCCAGGCACGGCCGCTATAGGCTCGCCGCCTTAAAGCCGCTATTGTTCGTTTCATGAACCTCGTTGAAACCAGCCTCATCCAAAATCTTCTCGCGTCAAAAGATATTGATGCACTTCCCGTCCAGCGGAGCACTCTGGAGCAGCTTGGCAAGGACCTCGGTGCCTATGTGTTGCTGATTGACACCGCCGCACCAGTTTCCGTCCGGTCACCTCGGCATGATACGCTAACGCTTGCTGCTGGCATCTATCTGTATGTGGGGAGCGCGAACGGGCCGGGCGGTATAAAGGCTCGCCTGAAACGACACTTCAGGAGCACCAAGAAAATCCATTGGCACATCGACCAACTGACAACCCGCGCTGCACATATTGAAGCACTAGCAGTTACCGGTGGCAACGAATGTGCCCTTGGCCGGCTGCTCACAGCCTCAAACCGTTTTCAAATCGCGCTGACAGGCTTTGGCAGCAGCGACTGCCGGTCATGCGACAGCCACTTGCTTGTGCCTGTTCAGGCAGGTCGTACCGCCTAGGAGGCGGGGGCCAGATGATTATCCTTGATGATCATGCTGCCTGTTGTACCTGGCGCAACATACTGAGCGTCTTCCAAATCTTTTAGCCAGATAAAACAGCCTCCATCGCACAAATTGTCTATTGTCTGGCCAATAGAAATCGGCATCTCGGTGATGTTTTCCTGCTCGTCTTCAACCACCAGCACATGGGCTTTGCCATCATTGTTGGTTACGGTAATGGAAGCCAAAGCAACAGAGCTCATTGCTGCCGAGCCCATTAAGGCCAAAGCCGCGAAAGTTGCCATTTTCAAAAATGTCATTCGATATCTCCTTGGGCGGGGAGACTTCAATATAAACTACTCGCCATACGTTTATATTAAAATTTAAACGTGTTTATGATCGAATATTCCTATGGCATGATGCTCCAACCAACGCGCCTGTTGATACGAGGCCCGAATATCGTCCGTGCCTTTTTGGCAGAAAGCACTAAGTCGTGTTTACGTCGCGGCCCTCAGGTCGCGCAGGGTTCATTTATCTAGAGGGATTATTCATGTCATTGCCTGCAACTTATCTGAAAATGTTTTCCACTGTCACCGAAGGCGGCGAACTTCGCATGGAAATGGTGGAGAAGGAAATGCCGACACCAAAACCCAATCAGGTGATCGTACGGGTTGAAGCTGCACCGATTAACCCTTCGGATTTGGGTGTGATGTTCGGCTGGTCCAACATGGCAGCCGCAACCTCTTCCGGCGAAGGCGCGGGCACGGTTCTCACGGCCCCTGTTCCACCGCAGGGCATGCGGGTGATGAAAGCACGCATCGGTCAGGCACTGCCTGTTGGCAACGAGGGCGCAGGCACCGTCGTCGCCGCAGGTGACGACACATATGCGCAAAGCCTGATGGGCAAGGTTGTCGCCACGCTTGGCGGCAACATGTACGGTCAGTATGTGTGTGTAGACGCCATGTCCTGCCTGCCGCTGTTGCCCGGCTGTACCGCACGCGACGGCGCTTCAAGTTTCGTGAACCCTTTGACCGCGCTTTCCATGCTCGAGACCATGCGCCTTGAAGGACACACCGCGCTTGTACACACAGCCGCCGCATCAAACCTTGGCCAGATGCTGAACCGTATCTGTCAGGCAGACGGCGTTGAACTGGTGAACATTGTCCGCAAGGAAGAGCAGGAAAAAATCCTGCGCGATATGGGTGCGAAATATGTGGTGAACAGCTCAAGCGACAGTTTCATGCCTGATCTGATCGACGCCATTCATGCAACCGGCGCAACGCTTGCGTTCGATGCAACAGGCGGCGGGGACCTTGCGTCCAACATCCTGACAGCCATGGAAGGTGCCGCAGCACGCACACCCGGTGCCTACAGCATATACGGCTCTATCAAACACAAGCAGGTTTATCTCTATGGTGGACTGGACGTGTCGCCCACCGTTCTGACCCGCGGATACGGTATGGCCTGGGGCGTTGGCGGCTGGTTGCTGCCAAACTTCCTGGCGCGCGTTGGCGACGAAGTTGCAGGCCGCTTGCGGACCCGTGTGGCCAAAGAACTGAAAACAACTTTCGCAAGCCATTACACGGACGAAATTTCCCTGTCTGACGCGCTGAAGGCGGATGTGGTTGCCCGCTACAATGCCAAAACCACCGGCGAAAAATTCCTGATGTGCCCGCAGCTTGAGGTTTAGGGCGGCAAGCCATAACCTAATGCAGTTCTGATAAGGGTTTTTTGATGAATACCTGGATAGCTTTACTGCGCGGCATCAATGTGGGCGGGAATAACATCCTGCCCATGAAAGACCTGAAAGCCTTATGCGAAAGTCTCGGGTTCAAAGATGTGCAAACCTATATCCAGAGCGGAAATTGTGTTTTCCGCTCTGACACCGCTGACGCCACCACTGTATCGTCCCTTTTGGAAGGCGCTATAGAAGAAGGCTTCGGGTTCAGACCACCCGTCCTTGCGGTGACAGAAGGCGATCTGACTTCAGCAATTGCCACAAACCCGTATCCTGACGGCGACCCAAAATGCGTGCAACTGTTCTTCCTGTTCGAACCCGCATCTACGGCTGACCTAACGACTCTTCAAGGGTTGAAGGCATCAAGCGAACAATTTGAGCTGACCGACAAGGTTTTTTACCTGCATGCGCCGGACGGCATTGGCCGGTCCAAACTAGTGGCAAAGGTCGACAAATTCATCCCTGTGGAAAAAACAGCCCGCAACCTCAGGACCGCGCTCAAGTTGCAGGAGATGGCAGGAACTTTATCCAGCTAAACTGTTCGGCACTTGCACCCACCAGCGTTTCAGCAGCTAAAGGCCCTGGGCGAGGATTGAATTGATGGTGGTGCCGGCATCCCGGTGCTTCGCAATCTTCTTGTAAGCGTCGGACTTCATCCATGCCATCGCTGCATCTTCATCCGGAAATTCGATCAGCACTGATCGCGTGGCATTCCACTCCCCCAGGAGTACCCTCGGGTCTTCATCCACACTCAGCATTTTGCCGTCAAATTGTGTGAACACATCCATGAACCCCTCCGCATACTTGTTGTATTCTTCCCGGTTATGAATGGTAATCTGGGAGATAATATATACTGACATCGTGCCTGCCTCTTGTTGTCGGGTTAAATGAAATTAGGGCCAAAGGCCGGCAGGGCAACAGCAAGCAGACCGGGGCGGCAGTGATCATTAATTGAAGATGGAGACTACAGGTAAAAAAAGCCGGGCTGAACCCGGCTTTTTATGATTGCAGTCGCTGTGCTTAAGAGCCGCCGTCTTCAAATGTCGGCATCGGCGAACCGTCGGTACGGCAGCCATAAGCCATGCCCAGGCCTTCATCCTTGCGGTTGATGACAAAACTTGATGTTCCCTTGGGACAGTTAAAACCATCCCGATCGCCATTTGGCAGCGTTACGGTGATGCGATCATGGTCATAATTACTACTGTGTCTGTTGACGCCGTCTTCCGAAATGGAAACCGAGCAGGCGCCAAGACCTAGGCAAACTGCAGACGCAATTATAGTGTTAAGTGTTTTCATGGGGTTAATCCTCTTGTCTGTCGTTGTGTGGATAGTTCTTTTTATTTATATTTTTGATGTATCGCGACAGACCAAGAATTACAAGCTTTTCAGTTTAAAACGCTGCTGCGACCCCGACCCGCAGAAAACGCCGCTGAGCGATGGTTTCAAGATCGGAAGAAGACAAGGCAGAAACAACCCGGGCATTAAAAAGGTTTTCGGCATTCGCGGTCAGTTGAACAGTATCAGTGATTTCAAACGCCGCCCCCAGATTGAAGGTGACCACATCGCCCAATAAGCGCGTGTTCAAATCATCATCAAACTGCTCGCCCATATACCGGGCTTCAATCCGCCACCAGCCACGGTCCATGTTTTGGGTAATACTGACGGTCGCGCTGTGACGCGGGGTTTGTACGGGCCGGTTGCCGACAAGCGCCGGGTTGGCATCAAACGCCGTAATGCGAGAGCGGGCATAGAGATACTGACCACGCAGCTCAAGCGAACCATCAAGCTCGACGCGACCTTCAAGCTCAATACCGTCGATGGTGGTTCGGTCGATGTTGGCGCGCTGACGCAAAACACCACCACCGGGTACAAAACCGCCAAGCGGGAAGAAACCCGGGCCAAAGCCAATCGTCACATTGCCAACACCGTCATTGAGCCAGTTCCTGAAGTAAGTCACGCTGGCGCTGACGGTATTCAAAGGTTGATAATCCAACCCAAGCTCCACGCCATAGAGCGTTTCAGGCCGAAGATCGGGATTGGCTTCCGTGATGTCATTTACCACGCGGAAGGGCCGGTAATATTCATTGAGTGTTGGTAACCGCCAGCTCTTGAAAGCTGCCGCCCGCAGGCCAATTGCACCAGTCAGCTGTTTTTCATAACCCAAACGCCCGCTAGCGACCCAGTCGCCCCGGTTGGGGACATCATCCTGCCGCACAAGAGAGCCATCAACGATATTGGTTTCAACCCGTTCGCCGCCAAATGTCCGCCAACGGTCAACGCGTGCGGTTGCTGAAAGCGAGCCCCACGAACCCGAGTTCGCGTACTCCGCATATCCACCCAAAATCCACTGGTCGCCTCCTGCCCGTCGCTGGCGGGTAAAGCCTGCGCCAAGGTTGCGAAAACGTTCGTTGGTTTCACCGCTCATGCGGCGGCCATCAAGGCCCAGTTCAAGCCCGCCAAATTGCACACGCGCCAGAAACCCGGCGCCGGTTGCCGGTACGTCAAACTGGTCCAGCACCGCACGTTCGGTGGTGCGCTCATCACGCGCAGACGCGAACACATTGGCAAATTCCCGCTCACGGTAATAGAGCGTCAGTTCATAAGCCGTGCCGTTTGAAGGCTTGTGCAGCAGCCGCAAGGATGTGTCGATGGCGTCCGTTTCGTTGATGGCCAGCGAGAAACCGTTGACCCGGCTCTCGCCGTATACCCGCGCCCGGGCAGTCAGCGTGGTCTCGGCAGAAAACTTGTGGGCATAGGACGCGCCAACAGAATAGGCATCACTTGCCGCGCGTGCATCCACAGGCCCCCGGTCCGCTTGATCCAGAAGGAAATCACCATCGGTCTCAAAATAGCCGCCATCCAGCGTGAAGTCGCCGTGCGGCGCATAAAATACCGCGCTGCCGGAAACGCCAAAGCTATCGTCAGAGCCGTAAAAGCCCGAAATGGAATTCTGCGCTATGGACTCAAGATCAACAGCACCCGCAAGCGCCTGTGCACCAAATGCACCCGGCGAACCACCCCGACGTACTCGCGCCGTTCCGACGGCAGCGCCTTGGTAGCCTGACCAATACACCCAACCACCAAAAGGATCGTTTTGCGGCACGCCATCCAGCGTAACAAGTACGCGACCGGCCCCATTGGCGCCCACACCGCGCATGGAAAGCCCCTGTGTGGTCGGGTGAGCGGTGAAGCTGTTGGCACGCCGGAACAGGCTAACGCCGGGCACACTGCCAAGCGCACTATCAAGCCTGAGAACAGCCTGTTCCCGAACATCAACAATAGCGACCTTCTGGCCGGTAGATCGAACAGGTAACCTGTTGCCCGAGACCGTTATTTCCTCAAGCCCAATGTTTCGCTGCGGGTTATTCGGTTGCTGGGCCCTTGCGGCGAGGTTTAACGTCGTCAGAAGTGACAAGGCCACCGTTGTTTTCAAAATTGGTGCGTACATAAGTGGCAATCATCGCTATTTCGAGGTCGGTTAAATAATCGAAAGCAGGCATTTCGTTGGAATAGTCACCCTCGTTCGGCGCCATCGCAGCGCTGCCAAAGAGGATCATGTCAATCACACCGCCCTTCGGGCCATTCGCGCGCGGGCGGCTGATCAGTTCAGGCTGCAGCATGGGCACACCACCACCATCATACTGGTGGCAAGCCGCACAATGGGTTTCATAAAGGGCTTTTCCGTCATTATCCTGAGCACCCGCTGCGGAGGCCGCGGTTGCTATCATTGTTACTGCAAACAGCTTAATCGCCGTCATACGTTACTCTCCAAACACGTCCACCCGACATCAGGCTTGATATATAGATAGCGCCGTCAGGCCCTTCAGCAAGACCCATGGGGCGGTGTACCGCATTTCTGGGGTTCATGACCGGGTCCGGCCCGGCAAAACCATTGGCAAAGGTGACCCAGTCACCCGAGACATTGCCTTCATCATCCAGCGGCACATAAACCACGCGGTAACCCTGTTGTGGCAACGGTGCCCGGTTCCATGATCCATGGAAAGCGATATAGGCACCTTTGCGATAATCAGCGGGCATTGCATCGTTTTCAAGGAACATCATGCCGTTGGGGGCCCAGTGGCCGGGGAAACCAACGAGAGGATCCTGACCTTCATCGGAAACAGTTTTGCCATCGCCGCCGTATTCCGGCATCACCATACGTTCGCCCTTCATATGGTCATAATAACTATAGGGCCAGCCAACGTCGGAACCATCTTCGAGGCGGTGAAACTCTTCCGACGGCAGCTCGGCACTCTGCTCGTTCGTGAATATATCCGGGAAGAAGCTCGCAAACTGGTCGCGCCCGTGCTGCGCCATGTAAAGCGCATCGGCATGGGTGTTCCAGGCAAGTGCAAGACCGTTTCTGATACCGGTTGAATAGAGGTGACCATCCGCCATCTGGTCCTGGTTTGGTTTGTCTGCATCAAAGCGCCAGATGCCGGCATATTTTTCAAGAATCGGACATGGACGCATGCCAGGCGAGCCCTTCTTGCGCATCTCACGCATGCACGCGTTTGAGGGCGCGCCAACATTCACATACATGTTGCCGTCGCCATCAAAGGTGAAATTTTTGGAGGCGTGCTGGGTTTCCTCAACAAATCCTTCTGCGATAATAGTGCCGTCGCCTGACGGTGCACCACTTTCCGGCAATGGCCAGCGCATGATGGCTGTGTCGGTGGAATAATATAGATGCCCATCATGGAAGCCCACGCCGGAACCCTGCAGGCCTTCGGCAAAATACTGGCGTTCGTTTGATCGGCCATCACCGTCCGGGTCATAAAGAGCGACAGCGCCCATGCCGCGCACAGACCGACGCAAAGCAACATAAACCCAGCCATTGGGTGCGGCTACGATGTGCCGCGCCTGTCCGATATCATCGGCGAACACGGTGGCTTTAAACCCAGCAGGAAGGCTGATACCGGTCTCGGGGTCTGCGAGCACAGTGTCCGACACGCCAGCGGGTGCCAGAGCATACGCACTGCCAGCCAACACAGAGGCAAACACGCCTGCGCTATATATTTTTCCTATCATAACTTTTCTCCCCACCAGTTAACGCCCATGTTGGCGATATGCTATAGCTGCACCATAGCGATTTTAGAAACACAATAAAATGTGATTGCGTTACATTATAGCGAAAGTCAATTCGACAAATCTGTAGACCCGTCTTCGAAAGTGAACCTCTGTATGGCTGATACCTCGTTTAACGCGCCCAACGCGGCAACCTATGACCTCTTGATGACGCGGCGGTCTGTGAAATCCCGCGACATGCAGGGTCCTGGGCCGGACCGTGCAATGCTTGAAAAAATTCTAGCGGCGGGCATCCGCGTGCCGGACCATGGCAAGCTTGCGCCCTGGCGTTTTGTCGTGCTTGAGGGAGAGGCCCGTGAAAAACTTGGAGACGCCATCTGTGCAGCCCTTGTCAAAGAACAGGAAACCAGCGAAAAAACTGCCGAGCGCATGAAAGGCTATGCGACGCAGGGGCCGGTTCTGGTGGTGGCTATCTTCTCACCCAAATTTCACCCGGCCATACCGGAATGGGAACAGCAGCTTTCCACAGGTGCCGCCTGCCAGAACATGCTCATCGCTGCTACGGCACTCGGCGTTGCGGCGCAGTGGCTAACAGGCTGGGGTAGCTACAGCCCATCGGTGCGCGACGAATTGAAGATGGCAGCAGATGAACGCATTGCAGGCTTTTTGTTCTTTGGAAACCACGGACCGGATCAACCAACAGAACGGCCACGCCCCGAACTTGCAAATCACGTAATATGGGGATGGCCAGCTGATGCTGTTGAGTAAAACATACAGGCCTGCAACCACCTTTTTACGTTTGGGTGAAGGCTTTGCGGACCCGGTGGAAGCTGCTAACTTTCCCGAAACCACCATTCGCTACCGCAATGACCGAGCCGCAAAAACCGTAGGCCTTGATGGCCTGTCGGACGAAGAATGGGCGCGTCATTTTGGTCGTTTTGAACCCCTGCCCGGTTCGCTGCCCGAACCGCTGGCCCAGCGATATCACGGGCATCAGTTCAGACACTATAACCCGCAGATCGGGGACGGACGCGGATTCCTGTTTGCACAAATGACTGACAGTCACGGCCGCCTGATGGACCTGGGCACCAAAGGCAGTGGCACCACGCCCTACAGCCGCTCGGGCGATGGCAGGCTGACGCTCAAGGGCGGCGTTCGCGAAATCATGGCAACCGAAATGCTTGAAGCACTCGGCGTCAACACCTCGAAAACCTTCTCCATCATTGAAACAGGCGAAAGCTTACACCGCGGCGACGAACCTTCGCCGACACGATCTGCCGTTATGGTGCGGCTGAACCATGGCCATATTCGTATCGGTACGTTCCAGCGCCATGCATTTTATTCAGACACAGAACGCCTTGAAGCGCTGGTTGATTATTGCCTGAAGAATTACTTCAGCGCGGACCCTGCTGGTTCCGCGCAAGACCGTGCGCTGCAGTTCCTCGGGTTGGTGACAGAACGAGTTGCCGTCCAGGCCGCAGAGATCATGGCTGCCGGTTTTGTGCACGGGGTGCTGAACACCGATAATATCAATATTACCGGTGAGGTGTTTGATTTTGGCCCCTGGCGTTTCCTGCCGACGATGGATCTTGCCTTCACCGCCGCGTATTTTGATGAAAACGGGCTGTATGCGTTTGGTCGCCAGCCTGATGCACTGCACTGGAATATCTACCAGCTTGGTGGAACATTGGCTGATATATGCGAAGAAAGCGAACTAAAGCGTGTGCTTGGCGATTTCCCGCGCCTCTATCAGGATGCTATCCGTGAAAAACTCTTGAAACGGCTGGGTGTAAAGGCAAAGGGCGATACCGAGGATGACGCCCTTCTGACACATGTAAACGAATTCATGGCTAAAGAGAACTTCCCGTACGAGCGATTTTTCTTTGACTGGTACGGCGGCAGCGCCAGCGCGGAACGTGCAATCAACGGCCCGGAAGCCCACAGATACGGCAAAGACAGCTACGCGCCACTGCGTGACACTTTAACAAGCTATCAACCATCCAATGCCCAGGCGCTGAGTACCAGCTATTTTCTCGGCGAAGGGCCGGAAACACTGCTGATTGAGGAAGTGGAAGCTTTGTGGGCTCCTATCGCCAACGAAGATAACTGGGCACCACTATATAACAAGATTGAGCGTATCAGGGAGATGGGCGCTGCTCTCCAGAGCAACTGACCCCGGAGCAAAAGGTTCGTGCAAAAACCGGGCTTCATGCTACCGTCATACCTGTGCGGTATCTGACCAAAGTGTCAGCTTTGAAATTCGGGGGACAATTGATGAAAGCCTTAATCATCCGCCTCACTGCGGCGATCACTTTGACAATGTCACTTATTGTGGTGAACGGGGTTGCCACCGCAAACGACGAAATCGTTATCCTCGTCGGCATTGATGGACTGCGAGCCGATGCGATCGACCGGGCCAATGCCCCCAACATGCGGGCACTTGCCTCAGGTGGTGTGCGTGCTGTCGGCATGCGGCCGGCGATGCCGTCCAAAACATTTGTCAATCTGTACTCGATCGCCACCGGCCTGCACCCTAAAAACCATGGTATCGTTTCCAACTATTTCTTCGACCGGAAAATTGGCCGCGAGATGGACCGCAGCCGGGATATTCAGGATGCCGCATGGTGGGGCGGTGAACCAATTTGGGTCACGGCGGAAAAACAAGGCGTGAAAACCGCCACCAATACCTGGCTGGGTGCTGAAGCACCGATTGGGGGTATTCAGCCAACCTATTGGAACCCCTATACCAAAAGCCATGACCCGGATGTATATGCAGCACGCGTTATGCAGTTGATGGAGTGGGTCGATAAGCCCGCCGACGAAGGCGCACGCTTTGGTACACTGTATTTCTCGGCCGTTGATGACGCCGCACACCAGAACCGGGTGAATTCACCTGTGGAGCTCCAGGCGATCGAGATGCTTGATGATCAGGTTGGTCTTCTTGTCAAAGAGCTGAAGGCCCGTAACCTTTATGACAAGACCAACATTATCATCGTGTCAGACCACGGCATGAGCGACCTGTCTCCGGATCGCATCATTAATCTGGACCCGGTTATGGATGTCACGCCCTTCATCACGCCCGACTGGAACAGGCGCTATGGCGCGGCTTATCTGGCCTTCATGAATCTTTACGGTGACGATGCAGCAATTGAACAGGCTTACCAGAAATTCAAAGGCTCCCACCCCAACATGACGGTACTGCGCAAAGGCTCGTTTCCAGAAAACTATCATTTTGATCACCCGGACCGCGAACCAGACCTGATGCTGCTCGCTGATCCGGGCTGGATTATCTATGCGACGGAAGACCAGACGACCCCGCCGCCAAAGGTACTGCCGTTCCTGAAAGCGACACATGGCTACGACAATCGCCATCCGGAGATGCGAGCCACTTTCATTGCAACAGGACCATCCTTTGAAAAAGGGTTGTCGGTGCAACCTTTCGATAACATCGAGGTCTACGGCATGATCGCCTGCGCGCTAGGTATTGCCCCCGCCGAGACAGACGGGGACATCAACAATGTTACGCATTTCATGACGCGGTCTTGCAATCAGGATTAGGCAAGTGACCACACCAGTGACTAGGCTTTTTCGCTCTCGTTCAGCATCAGGTCTGCCTTGCCGCTGACTTTCCTGAGAACGATGTACATCAGCAAGCCAATCGGCCCGGCGAGATAGGCAAAGACAAGGCAAGGCACAACCATGAAATGATTGACACCGCGCCTGACACTGTCGCGCCCGATCCACGCACCAACGAACAGATCAAACACAAGATAATGCGCCCAGCCCATCAGCGTAACGTTTGGATGGGAAAAAGCGATCATGATCGTCTCCAGCGTCGCAAACCCGCCACCCTCGGCGTTTTCACCAAAGGCAAGCGCCCGGATCCAAAGCACAAGATAAAAAAGCCCGAAAACCAGCGGATAAAAACCGCTGTGAACCAATTTTTGTGTGATCCCGTGCCTGGGCAAAAGTACCAGCAGCAACCATGCAGGCATCACCGCCAGATTGATTGCGGAATAAAGTGTTTCGTATGACATAAAAAAGCTCCCCAGCTTGTTCCGGAGAGCTTTACACGATAGTGACCCCGATTGAAAGTTAACCTGTTTTGATAACCGCCATCTTGTCCTGCATCATGTCATGCATGGTGTAGCCTATACCGCCCGTATTGTAGCCGGAATGCCTGCGCCCGGCGAACGGCATCCAGTCAACACGAAAAGCCGTATGGTCATTGACCATGACTGCGGTGGCATCCAGCTTCCGGACGGCCATCATGGCAGTATCCAGATTCCGGCTGAACACCGATGCCTGAAACGCATAAGGTAACGAGTTCGCTGTGTCGATAGCATCTTCAATGGTGTCGTATCCGTAAACGCAGACAACCGGCCCGAAAATTTCCTGAGTCGTCACGCGGGCATCGTTGGCAGGATCAAGCAAAACCGTTGGCGCATAGGATGTTTTGCCAAGGCGTTTTCCACCCGTGACAAGTGTTGCACCGCCGGCCAAAGCCTCGTTCACCCATTCCTCAACCCGGTCAACCTCTGCAGGGCGGATCAGGGGGCCGCAGTCAACCGTGCCGTCCGTGGCGTTACCAACTTTCAATTGGTTCGCGGCCTCGGCAATCCTGCAGGCGATATCTTGCGCTTGCACCTTTGGGGCAAATACACGCTGCACAGATACACACACCTGACCGGAATGGTAAAAACCACCTTTGACCAGCGATGGGATCATCGAGGCCACATCCGCCGTTTCATCAATAATCACCGGCGCAGCACCGCCGTGTTCCAGAGCGCATCGTGTCCCTGGTGCCAGCTTTGAACGCAGCATCCAGCCAACGCGTGCAGATCCGATGAAAGACAGGAAGGCCACGCGGTCATCCGTAATCATTTTTTCCGCTGTTTCATTGTCGCAGGCAACAAAACGGCACCATTCTTCCGGCAAACCGGCTTCATAAAGAATATCAACAAAGGTCTTGCACGACAGCGGTGTATCGCCCGCGGGCTTCACGATCACCGGACACCCGGTTGCCACAGCAGGCCCAACCTGATGAACGATTAAATTCAGGGGATGATTGAAGGCACTTGCGGCAATCACAACACCTATCGGCTCGCGGCTGGTGAAAGCCATGCGGCCTGCCCCCGCTTCCGTCAGGTCCATGGGGACTTGCTTGCCAGCCATCTGACCGATTTCCTGCGCACACAAACCCATGCCGTCTATAGCCCTGGTGACCTCCACTCTTGCATCAACAAGCGGCTTGCCGCCTTCGTCTGCGATCAGAAAGGCCAGATCATCAAATCTTTCCTGCATCAGTCCGGCGGCTTTTTGCAATATTTCTATCCGCTTATAAGCTGGCAACAATGCATCTGTGTCGCGATGCAGCTTGTGAGCGGCCGCCAGCAATGGCTCCACATCCTGCCATGAAGACACCGGAACCTCGCCGATATTCTCCAGACTATAAGGATTAACAACCTTCAGCATTTCGGTCATATCAGGCACACCTTTTCTTTCAGTTCGTCAATCAGCACACGCTTGTTTTCACTATAGTCCACCGGCACATCCACCAAATGCACGCCGCCTGCCTTGAAAGCGGCCTCAAATGTGGGAATCAGGTCTTCGGCTTTTTCCACACGGTGACCTGTGGCGCCGTAACTATTTGCATACTGGACAAAATCAGGATTGTTGAATTCCAGCCCCCAATCACCAAACCCGGCGTCTGCCTGCTTCCACCGGATCATGCCATAGCTGCTGTCATTCAATACGGTTACAACAAGGTTCAGGCCGTTGCGCACCGCTGTTTCCAGCTCCTGACTGTTCATCATAAAACCGCCATCCCCGCATATCGCCATCACGCGCCTGTCGGGGTTCAGCATGGCAGCCATCATTGCAGACGGAAGACCGGCGCCCATTGTTGCAAGCGCATTATCCAGCAGTACCGTGTTGGGCTCATAAGCCTTGTAGTTGCGGGCATACCAGATCTTGTAAATGCCATTATCGAGCGCGATGATGTCTTTGTCGCCCATGACCTTGCGCGTATCTGCAACAAACCGTTGCGGGATGATCGGAAAACGCGGGTCGTCCGAAAGTTCGGAGGTATGCGCTTCGATCTCGTCCTGCACCATACGGAAATAGCTGTCGTCCAGCGAAACTTTACCGCCAAGCTTTTCTCCCAGCCGCTGGATCGAACGGGCGATATCACCCACTACCTCGATCTGGGGGAAATACACCTGATCCACCTGTGCCGATTTATAGTTGATATGGATAACTTTCTTGCCGCCCTCTTCCATGAAGAACGGCGGTTTTTCGACAACATCGTGGCCAACGTTGATGATCAGGTCCGCGCGCTCGACGGCACAGTGAAGATAGTCACCGTCAGACAGCGCCGCGGTGCCCATGAACAGGTCAGACCGTTCATCAATGACGCCTTTACCCATCTGGGTGTTAAAAAACGGGATGTTGGTGTGTTCCATGAAATCACTGAGGGCACTGCGGGCAAACTGACGGTTGGCCCCTGCCCCCACCAGAACCAGCGGCATCTTGGCCTCTTTGATCAACTTGGCAGCTTCGTCCAGCACACGGTCGTCTGCAACAGCATAGTGACGCTCATGCGGCTCCAGAATAGGGGCTTCCGTACTTTCTTCAGCGATATCTTCCGGCAGTTCCAGAAGAACCGCACCAGGGCGTTCTTCCTCAGCGATCCGAAAGGCCTCGCGCACCAGCGACGGAATGGTATTGCCGTGCACAATTTGCTTCGACATTTTGCAAATCGGCTCAAACAGGCCAACCACATCAATGATCTGGAACTGCCCCTGTTTGGATTTCTTGATCGGCTTCTGGCCGGTAATCATGATAAGCGGCATCGCGCCCAGATGCGCGTATGCTGCCGGCGTTGTCAGATTGGTTGCGCCGGGCCCCAATGTCGCCATGCATACCCCTGCTTTGCCAGTCAATCGGCCATAGGTGGCAGCCATAAAGCCGGCACCTTGTTCGTGGCGGGTCAGGACCAGCTCGATCGTGGATGTCCGCAACGACTCGAGCAAATCAAGGTTTTCTTCGCCAGGTACGGCAAAAACATATTCCACACCCTCTGCTTCCAGGGCAGCAACGAACAAATCCGATGCTTTTACGGGTTTCGTTTCAATAGCTTTTGGTGCACTCACGTAACGATCTCCTGAATGGGTTGGTGTCAACAGGTTGGTTTATACAGGGCCGTTGAAAGCCAAAGGAATTAGCCCTGACCGGCAACGCCTGCGAAAGAGACAAGAGCAACCAAGACATACCTTGGCTGCACGTTTTATTCTGCGGCTTTTAGCGCTTCCGGTTCCGGGAACAGTTCGTCCATTGCAACACTGCGACCGTTATCAAGCACAATGCGCGCGTGGTACCGCTTCAGCAACCGGGGCTCCGGCACGCCGCAACTATGGGCCAGTATCCCGACTTCTTTTTTCATGTTTTTTGCATAGGACGCCACGCGTTCCGCCTTGTTAGCCGGATCCAGGCCATACTGAAGCTTGGGGTCGTGCGTGGTGATCCCGGTGGGGCACGTATTTTTGTTGCATTGCAGCGCCTGAATACAGCCCAGCGCAAACATAAAGCCCCGGGCGGAGTTAACGAAATCAGCGCCAGCACAAAAGGCCCACGCCACCTCTGAAGGATTAATCATTTTGCCGCTTGCACATACCTTGATGCGCTCACGCAAACCGTGCTTTTTCAGAATATCGACAACAAGCGGCAGACTTTCCCGTACCGGCATACCCATATTGTCAATCAGGCTCATGGGCGCGGCGCCGGTGCCACCATCGGCGCTATCAATGGTAATGAAATCAGGCGCGCTGGCGGCGCCACGTTCATTGATCAGCCTGCAGAGATTTTCGAAGAAACCGTAAGCGCCAATCACGGCCTTGAAACCAACCGGCTTGCCGGTCGTTTCGCGAACATACTGGATCATGTCCAGCAGGTCATCAACACTGTCAACCTCAGGATGCCGATTGGGGCTGATGGCATCTTCACCCTCGGTGAGACCTCGAATTTTTGCGATCTCTGCTGTCACTTTTGCCCCGGGAAGGATACCACCTTTACCGGGCTTTGCACCCTGGCTGAGCTTTAGCTCGAACATCTTCACGGCATCATGCGCCGCAACCTCCTTGAGTTTCTCTTCGTCGAACCCGCCTTCGGGCTTGCGAACCCCGAACTTGCCGGTGCCGACCTGAAACACGATGTCTGCACCGCCCTCAAGGTGATAGGGCGACAAGCCCCCTTCACCTGTGTTCATCCATATCCCGGCTTTTCTGGCGCCCGCCGACAAGGCGCGCACCGCGGGAATGGAAATAGCTCCGTAGCTCATGCCGGAAATATTGAACACCGAAGCTGTGGTGTAGGGGTGGCGTGCGCCCGGGCCAATGGTTACAGCCTGAGGGTCTTTCGCATCCTGTTCGAGGGTCGGGAACGGGCAGTTCACAAAATAAACCGTGCCTGCTGGCCGTAAGTCACGGGTAGAGCCGAAGGCAACGGTCGAATCAACATTTTTGGCCGCCCGGTAAACCCACGAACGCTCGGCCCTGTTGAAGGGCATTTCTTCACGGTCAAGCGCAAAGAAATACTGGCGAAAAAACTCGCCCAGATGTTCAAATAAATAGCGAAAACGAGCGATAACCGGATAGTTGCGCCGCAGTGTGCTTTCGGTCTGGTTCTTGTCGTGCACATAAAGCACCAGCGCCCACAAAATACCAAAACCGATGACAAAAATGAAAATGAACGACAGAATTTCCAGAAGCCCGACGACAAAATCGGACACTTGACCCATATCCATGAGACCACTCCTTTTCCCTAGAGAAGAGCATCATAAACACGTCCTTGCACAAAGCGCGAATAACGATTGTTCACGGCAAGGGGATTTTTACGTCATCGTCTGCTCAAGCCGTCTATCTTGCCGCGCGACCAAGAGTTGTCATTTCAGACATCAGCTTGTCAGCCCGGGACTGGCTCATATTATCAACCAGGCCAATTAGTTTGGTGAAGATTGGCCCCACACCGGTGAAGGCAAGAATATTGCGTTGCAGGGATTTTACACTGTGCTTGCGGTAAAACAGGCTGTAGGCAATAGCGGGCATTCCCATTGTCACAACAATGCGCGCTGATTTTCCTTTCAGAAGTTTCCTGAGCTCGCTCAGGTGGTTCTTACGCATGCCCGCATCCGGACGTATTGCCTGTTCCAGAAATGCTTTCAGGAGTGCTGGCATGGTGCCAAGCCACAAGGGATAGAAAATCACCAGATGGTCCGCGTTCAGGATATCCCCCCGCGCCTCCTTCAAGCCATCAGGTGTATCGTTTTGCATCCAGTCTTCCGCATCGCGCAAGATCGGGAATTCAAGAGCCCCGACATCAATGGTCTCAACTGAAAACCCCGCTTCCCTGGCACCAAATGCATAAGCGTCTGCCAGGGCGTGACATAAATGCTCGCCGCCAGTATGAGGGTGGCCCTGAATGATAACTATTTTTTTACTCATGATAGTCGCCCGCTCGTTTCCATGTACGCTGGCGCGCACCAGTCCATGCTTTCAGCTTACCAACGCAAAGCTGCAGTTCCTTGACAGCGGTCAAAAAGGATTATCACAAATTATCCTTTTCACTGCAGGGACTTGATCGACAAACCCATAGTGCCCACTATGAACACAGGGTTCAGGGCATGATAGAAAGGCACGTTATGAAATCGGAAAAAGTTGTTTTTACGGGGTCACAAGGGTTTGAACTTTCCGCGCGTTTTGACAGCCCCGATGAAAATATACGTGCCTGCGCATTGTTTGCGCATTGTTTCACATGCGGCAAAGACCTGAATGCGATTAACCGAATTGCCCGTGCGCTGGCGGCAGATGGCATCGGACTGTTCCGCTTTGATTTTACCGGACTTGGTTTGTCGAATGGTGATTTCGCCAACACCAATTTTTCTTCGAACGTTGACGATCTTGTTGTGGCAGCGGATTACATGCGGGAAAGGCTTTCAGCACCAACGATCATGATCGGCCATAGCCTTGGCGGTGCTGCGACCTTGGTCGCCGCAAGCCAGATCCCGGAAGTAAAAGCTGTGGCAACCATCGGCGCGCCGTTTGACAGCGAAAACGTGCTCAAGCAGTTCCAGAACGATCTTGATGCCATCGAAGCAGACGGTGAGGCGGAAGTCATGCTTGCGGGAAGGCCCTTCAAAATGAAAAAGCAATTCATTGAAGACGCCCGTAGCCAGAATGTGGCTGACCATATTGGCGCACTGAAAAAACCCTTGCTGGTTATGCATTCACCCATTGATGAAACGGTGGGAATTGACCATGCGCGTAAAATTTATGAGGCGGCCAAGCATCCGAAAAGTTATGTTTCGCTTGATAAAGCAGACCATTTATTGATGAAAAATCCGTCTGATGGTCAATATGTTGCACGTGTTCTATCGGCATGGGCAAGCCAATATATCTAGGTTTGGCCCAACCCGGCCAGCCTGGACTTTCCTGATAGCAAAATGGCAAATACCCATGATTATTAGAGAAGCCGCAGATACGGACAAAGACCTGCTTTGGAAATTGCTGGAACCCGTGATCCGCGCTGGCGACACCTATGCCCTGCCAAGCGATTACAGCCAACATGAAGCGCTTGATTACTGGCTGGACCCCAGCAAAAAAACCTATGTTGTCGAAGATGACGGTGACCTGATTGGAACCTACTACATTAAAGCCAATCAGATGGGCGGAGGCGGCCATGTCTGTAACTGCGGTTATGTTACCGGTACAAAAGCAAGAGGACGCGGTGTCGCGAGCCGCATGTGCGAGCATTCAATCCAGACAGCACGGGAACGCGGGTTTCGCGCGATGCAATACAACTGCGTTGTTTCCACCAACGAGGGTGCAATACGGTTATGGAAACGTTTGGGCTTTAAAATTGTCGGCACACTGCCAAAAGCATTTCACCACCCGGAACTGGGGGACGTCGATGCCTTCGTGATGTATCAGGTGCTGTAACAGAAGCAGTTTCAGGAAAACCAATCAAAGGGGTGGCGAGCATCAGGTTGGTGCCGAACTACAAATCTGCAAGCGCATCAGGCAGACAACCCGCCTGATGGTCCGGCGTCCAGAAAGATTTGCTCCAGTACTTCAAATGGCAGCATCACGCTCCCTTGCCGGCCCGGATGGTCTTTAACCGGTGCAAGCAGGCTCAGTTTCTGCCATTTTTCCGGGAAAGTGGCTTCTCCTGTTTTGATCATGTGACGAAACTGTTCAGCAACCGATCGCAATTCTGCCTCGCCGAGGCCAAGGGCTTGTTCACCAACAATGGCGGCCGCCGCCTGACCCAGCGCGCAGGCTTTGACCTCCTGGCCAAACGCCGTGATCACACCATTTTGAACACATGCATCCGCGCTCAGCCTGCTTCCACATACCCTGCTGGTTTTCACCACAGTTGCATCAGGCGCTTCAAGCCTTGTGAGGTGTGGGATTTGCGTTGTCAGCCGCAAAATATCGGTATTGTAAAGCTCGGTCATCGGCTAAATTATTGCACCTTCTACTGATCCGGGATCAGAGCAACTTCGTAAGCTTGCTTTAGTGATTGTTGTCAGGACAATCATGCGGAAGCCTTGAACTTTGCTTGATTAATCCCTTAAGCTTCCCATATCAACATCGTTTGTCGCTCGCCGTTTGCAAGTATGCCAATGTGCGATTTTTGCGGCAAATGTCAAACCGGTGTGACCGTTTGGGCCACACCCCATATCGAAAGGATATCCGAATGGATGCCGTACTTGAAAGGGCCGACAATGGCCCTGAACTGAAGGTAATCCCGCAGGACGCCGCTGAAAGCCCCACCCGGGCCGAGGCCGAGGCCGCGGTTCGTACGCTCATTAGGTGGGCGGGCGATGACCCCACGAGAGAAGGTCTTCTCGACACGCCAAAACGTGTTGTTAAAGCTTACGAAGAATTTTTTAACGGCTACAAGAAGGACGTGGCAGATATTCTGTCGCGGACCTTCGAAGAAGTTGCCGGCTATGACGATATGGTCGTGCTGCGCGGCATCAAGGTCGAAAGCCACTGTGAACATCATATGGTTCCAGTGCAGGGCACGGCCCATGTAGCCTATATGCCGAACGGCAGCGTTGTTGGCATTTCCAAGTTAGCGCGCGTCGTAGAAGCCTATGCCAACCGCCTGCAAACACAGGAAACCATGACGGCACAAATTGCTGATGCATTGGAAGAACACCTTGACCCTAAAGGGGTTGCTGTTGTTGTGGACGCGACGCACCAGTGCATGACCTGTCGCGGCGTAAAGCACGAGGGTGTTTATACAATCACCCGCCAGTTCCGCGGCGTGTTCAGGGAAACCGATCAGGAACGCCGCTTTTGGGATCTTATCCGCGGATAAGCATATCCTGCACACATAAAGCTTGATGAAGCGGCATGGTTATCTGACTATGCCGCTTTATTTTTTGGAACATGACCATGACCAAGATTCAGTTTGCTGACCGATCAGACAGAACCGCCATTGAAACCGGTAATGGTTTTGCACCCAAGTTTGACGAGCGGGGCCTGATCCCCGTGTTCACCAGTTGTGCCAAATCCGGCAAGGCACTGATGCAAGCCTGGATGAACGCTGAAGCAATCGAGAAAACAATCGAAACCGGGCAGGCGCATTATTTCAGCCGGTCACGTGGTGAACTATGGCACAAGGGCGCAACATCTGGCGAATTCCAGATTGTGAAGCAGTTTCGCATTGATTGTGATCAGGACAGCTTGTGGCTGGTGGTAGAACAAAAGGGCGGTAAATGCTGCCATGTGGGACATGAAACCTGTTTTTTCCGGGAAATACCGGTCGGGCCCGGCGCCATCACAGACGGCAGGATAACACTGAAAACCAGATAGGCTTTATAAGCCTTCATATGCTGGTTGCCGGGATAGTAGGCACCCTGCTTGTTTGATCGACAATACTTTCGACGCCAGTCCAACCCCGTCTCTCTGACCAAGATATCACGACAAAATTATGGTCACTCAGTAAAAAGTTATTAGATAACATTTCACCGCAAAACCTGCTCGCCTGACCGCAAGGGTGTGGCCCGGCGGCAGGGTTTGGTTACCTTGTAACAACTTATATCACTTGCGACACGACAGCGAAGAGACCCCAGCCCGAAGGGTTGGATTTACGATCCTCTTAATAAAACACTTGCAGGCCACCTTGCGTGGCCTGTTTTTTTATTGCTCGTGTGAACTGCAAGGGCCGTGACAAACCGAAGCCTTTTGCTTTATCGTTGGTCGGTTATTTTGATCACAGGACACTTTCATGATTTGGCAGCGCACATTAGCGGCATACATGATCGGTTTTTTCTTCGCTCTCGGTGCGGGAACAATCGACGCGAGCGCTCAATCTTCCATACGGAAAGATCTGCCCGCAAACGCGCTGCCCAAAAACAGTGTAACCAGTTTTCATCGCCGGTCCGTCGCCAGCGACGAGATGCCATGGCAGGCCATCGGGCGCGTTAACATCGGCGGTCGGGCGCATTGCAGCGGCACACTGGTTGCCGAGAATGTTGTGCTGACAGCAGCGCACTGTTTGTTTTCCCGCCGTGATCAAAAAATGGTCGTTCCCGGTATCGTGCATTTTCTCGCTGGTTATTCGAAAGGTGAATACAAAGGGCATTCCAAAGTAAAATCCTACATCGTGGGCGACGGATACGATGGTTCAAAGGGTGCGGGACGGGCCAACCTGCCACATGACTGGGCACTGCTGACACTGGAGGTTTCGCTTGGCGAAGACCTTGGCTTTCTTACTGTTCCTTCAAACTGGTTTAATCCGTCACCGGAGGATACCGACCAACCCCCAACCACAGAGCGCAGACGCATCAGCATCGACTCGAATGTTACAACCGCGGGCTACCCTGGCGACAGGAAACACATTCTGTCACTGGAAGAAGACTGCGATATCCTGACAACCGCAGGCGAGGGTCGTATTCTTTTTACAAGCTGCGTTGCTTTAAACGGCGATTCGGGTGGGCCAATTTTGCAGAAAAATGCGGATGACTGGCACATTATCGGGGTTCAGACATCCGCCCTCAAGGCCAACAACAAGATATCCGGCGTTGGTCTGTCAGCAATTGTATATCAGCCCTATCTGGACTCGATCTCGCCCTAACATCCGCACTGGCGCTGCGAACACGCGGCGTATTGCGACTCGCCCCATCAAAATTTGGTCGCTATAGTAATGGCTAACTGACCATTTGCATTGAAGAACTTTGGGTGGGGCATGACTGAAACCAGACTGGAAATCGCGCAAATACCTGTATTACAGGACAATTACCTCTTCCTGATCCATGATCCGGTATCTGGCGAAACCGGGATCGTAGACCCGGCGCTTGAGGACGAAACCGTAAACGCACTGGGCGCACGCGGCTGGCAACCTACCTACATTTTCAACACCCACCATCACTGGGACCATGTCGGTGCGAACCTCGCCCTGAAGGAACGCTATGAGCTACAGATAATTGGCCCCGCTGCCGACCGGGACCGCATTCCGGGCATTGATATCGCTGTTGGCGAGGGCGACAGGATCCATCTCGGCGACCACGCCGCCGAGGTGTTGTTTGTACCGGGCCATACCAGTGGCCACATCGCTTATCATTTTGCCGATGATCAAGCGCTGTTTTGCGGCGACACGCTTTTTGCCATGGGCTGTGGAAGACTTTTTGAAGGCACACCCGACGAGATGTGGTCAAGCCTGTCAAAGCTGATGCTGTTGCCGGATGAAACAGCGGTTTATTGCGCCCATGAATACACCATGGCAAACGGCAGGTTCGCCCTGACGGTTGACCCGGAAAACAATGATCTGATCGCGCGCATGAATGATGTCGAGCGACTGCGCGCAGATGGAGTTCCAACAGTTCCCACCAGTATCGGGCTGGAAAAAACAACAAACCCGTTCATGCGCCCCATGAGCGAACACATACAGGAAACCATCGGTATGGTAGGTGCGCCCATCCCCAAAGTGTTTGCGGAAGTTCGCAAGCGCAAAGACAACTTTTAAACCCGACCGGCTGACATCAGCCGTGTGGAGACTTGTGATGAAAAACCTCGCAATAGGACTGGTAATGAGTGCAGCGATAACCGGCGCAGTGTCCGCGCAAGATGAAGATCCCTACATTTGGCTTGAAGACGTTGAAGGTGAACAGGCGCTGGCATGGGTTGAGGAACGCAATGCCCATTCCCTGGACATTCTGGAAGCAGACGAACGCTTCAATGCGCTGCGGGACAGCGCGCTCCGCGACTATAACGCACAGGATAAAATCGCTTATGGCAAACTGCTGGGCGGCGTGGTGCATAACTTCTGGCAAGATGAGAAAAACGTTCGGGGCCTGTGGCGCCGCGCCAGTCTGCGATCCTACAAATCGGGTGAACCGCGCTGGATTAACCTGCTGGACCTTGACGAGATCGCCCACGATGAAGGCGAAAACTGGGTTTTAAAAGGTCGTAAATGTCTGCCCCCGGATTTTGGCCGGTGCCTGATAGAGCTTTCCCGCGGTGGCGGTGACGCCATCGTTACGCGTGAATATGACGCCGTTATGAAACGCTGGGCGGCGGGCGGTTTTGTTACCGAAGAAGCCAAACAGGAACTTGTCTGGCTTGACCGCGATACTGTATTGATCGGAACGGACTTTGGCGAAGGCTCCCTGACGGAGTCAGGCTATCCAAACCGCACAAAAATCTGGCGCCGCGGTTATGCGCTTTCGTCGGAAAAACTCCTCCACGAAGGTGAGCCAACCGATATGGGCAGCTTCCCGTTTGCCAGTCACCGTGCAGATGGCAGCTATACGGGTGTCCTTCAGTATCCGGACTTTTTCACTCAGATCATTCATATTTATGATGCTGAAAACGAGGAGATGCAGCGTCTGGACCTGCCGCTTGCAATCGATTTCAAAGGCATCTTTGCCAATGACCTTATCCTTCAGCTGCGCAAGGACTGGAGCATTGCGGGTCAGAACATCCCGGCGGGCGCCCTGGTTTCTGTCAACGTCGCAGACGCAGTCGGCGGCACAACGGCTTCGAACCTCAAGGTGATCTTCACACCCGGCGACAAAAACTCGATTGACGCCGTCGAAATTGGCAAGGACCGCATGTTCCTGAGCGTGCTTGAAGATGTTACCGGCAAGCTATATTCCGCGAAGCCCTCCAACACAGGATGGGATGTTACCGAAATTGAAGTACCGGAAAACGGATCACTTGGCATCGTAAGCGCCGATGAGTGGTCGGATGCTGCGTTCCTGAACTTCGAGAGTTTCCTGCAACCTGACACCCTCTACACTGTCGAGCGCGGCGCAGCACCGGAAGCCGTGCAATCCCTGCCTGCTCGCTTTGCCGCAGACGGCCTGGTGACAGAACAGATGTTTGCCGCAAGCGCGGATGGCACAAAAGTGCCCTATTTCGTTATCCGCAAGGCTGACACGGAAATGAATGGCAGCACACCCACCATGCTCTATGGGTACGGCGGGTTCGAAATTTCACTTACGCCTACCTATTTGCAAGGTTTCGGCAAGTTATGGATTGAAGCGGGCGGTGCCTATGTCATCGCCAATATCAGGGGCGGCGGCGAATACGGCCCGGCCTGGCATCAGGCGGCTCTGAAGGAAAACCGCCAGCGCGCCTATGATGACTTTATCGCCGTTGCCGAAAACCTGATTGAAACCGGCCTGACAACACCGCAGCACCTTGGCATCAGGGGCGGCTCGAACGGCGGACTTCTGGTCGGCGTTATGGCAACCCAGCGCCCGGACCTTTTCAACGCGGTGATCTGCGCCGTCCCGCTTCTGGATATGCTGCGCTATCACACGCTTCTCGCCGGTGCGTCATGGGTCGGTGAATATGGTGATCCGGATGACCCGGCTGAACGCGCCTTCATCAGCGCTTATTCGCCGTATCAAAACATTAACCCGGAGACCGATTATCCCGAGATGTTCATCTACACGTCAACGAAAGATGACCGTGTGCATCCCGGCCATGCCCGCAAGATGACGGCGCGGCTGATGGAATACGGGAAGCCGGTGATTTATTACGAAAATACCGAAGGTGGCCACTCGGCGGCGGCCAACCTGAAACAACGTGCCTACACAGATGCCCTGCAGGCAGTATATGCGCTCAAAAAACTCAGTGACGAGGAATAATTTATGCTGAAGAAACTACTCGCCGCAGCGATTGTGGCAGGCTCTGTCTCGGCCACGGCACAGGCGGAAGACGCTCATAAGGATATGCCGTTTGGCGCCAAGGCACTGGAGATTTACCGGACCGCGATTGGTATCAAATCAACGGCAAGTCACGGCGAGACACCTGAACTGGCACGCTATCTGGCAGATCAGTTTCGCGCCGGTGGCTTTGCTGACGAAGACATCCATATTTTTGAGATCGGCAACACCGCAGGGCTGATCGTGCGTTATCACGGCGACGGCTCGTCCGGCAAGGAACCGGTCAGCATTTCCGCCCATATGGATGTGGTTGAAGCCAACCCGGATGATTGGGAGAGAGACCCTTTCACCCTGATTGAAGAAGACGGCTATTTCTTCGGGCGCGGTTCAGCCGACGACAAACTCGGCATGACGGCGGTTACCGCAAACTTTCTGCGCCTGAAGGCCGAAGGCTGGGTGCCAAATCGCGACCTGATCATTACGTTTTCGGGCGACGAAGAAACCGGCATGCTGACAACACGTGCCCTGGTGAAGGAATTCCGCGCATTGACGGATAGCGAATTTGTCCTGAATGCAGATGCCGGCGGTGCAACGCTACCGGCAGACGGCGGAAGACCTGCCAGTTTCAGCATGCAGGCCGCGGAAAAGACCTATGCGACATGGGAGCTAACCGTTACCAACCCCGGCGGGCATTCAAGCCGCCCGCGCGATGACAACGCGATATATGAACTGGCCGCAGCGCTCATCAAAATTCAGGAGCACAAATTTCCCGTGCGTGCCAACGAGCTGACACGCCGTTTCTTCGAAGGCATTGGCAAACGAACTGAAGGCGAACTTGGCGAAGCCATGCGTGCGTTCGCGGCTGACCCATCGGATGCGGACGCTATTGCTATGCTGCGCGCCAACCCGTCCTTTGTTGGCACCACCGGCACCACCTGTGTCACGACCATGCTGCGGGGTGGACATGCAGAAAACGCGCTGCCGCAGTCAGCCACTGCCACGGTCAACTGCCGTATTTTCCCGGGCGTCGGTGTTGACGCAACTGAAGCAGCACTGAAGGCCGTTGTGGGAAATGACGGCGTTCAGTTCACCATGATATCCGACCCGACAGAAACTGACCCGTCACCGCTGCGCGAAGACGTATTGGCCGCTCTTCAGAAAGCGGTGGATAACAAATTCCCCGGGCTGGAGATCATTCCCGCCATGTCGTCCGGCGGCACCGACGGCATGCATTTTCGGGCGGCCGGCATTCCAAGCTACGGCGTCAACGGCGGCTACAGCAAGGCGAATGACACCAACGCGCACGGTCTGAACGAACGTATTCTGGAACAGACTTTTTATGACAACCTTGCACACTGGTATGTGTTGCTGAAGGCAATCGCAGGCTAAAAAAACTTAGGGGGCCGCAAGCCCCCTTCGCCGGTATACCGGGCCTGACAGCGACGGCCCCTAAGCGCCAAACAGCTTGCGCTTCAAGCAATTGAGCTCATCTCGCGCGGACCCGGGAGTGCCAACCAATGAACTGGTCGCAAAAAATCCTGCGAGCAAGATAAAGAACATAAATTCCGAATTTTCACTGCCGCGCATAATATAAGCAGTGGCCAGTATTACGACTGCCCATATGAGAGCATTGATGACGCGTTTCTTTATGCTTTTTGGGGCTTCCATTTTGTTTCCTTTGCAGTTTTAGGGGACGGCTTCGATGCTTCGTTGGTCTTTGGGTCGGTCTCGATGGGCCTTACAGGCCAAGTTTCTTCATAAAACCACGGAACTGATCACGGAAGCTGTGGCGATCTGAAACAAGACTGTCGGCCACAAAAATACAACCGATGACCGCAAACAGCATCAGCATACCGTTCTGTCTATTGCGTATCAGATGATAGGAGAGCAAAAGGCCCCCGGCCCAAAATAGTACATTAGTGAGTTGCTTTTTGTTTTCGGTCTTGTGCGAACTACCCATTTTCTATCCTCATACTCTTTTGTTTATCTTCTGTCATGACGCGGACGGTTCATACGCTGTGACGATGGTCAGTCAGCCAGCGAAAAAATCTCTTCCACGGGCGCGCCAAAATGACGGGCGATTTTCAAGGCAATCACTGTGGAGGGCACGAATCTTCCTACCTCTATGGTGCTGATGGTTTTACGAGAGACACCTATAGCGTCTGCCAGATCACCCTGGCTCATGCGATGTTCCGCCCTGAAAACTCGAATACGGTTGTTGAGATCAGCACTCATGAGCTGGCCTCATCATCAAAATCATCTTCCTCAAGGTCATCATCGACCTGCATTTGCAGATAAAATGAGAGGCTGGTCACCAGAAGCATGGCTGCAAGGACAGCTTTGATAAAAAACAAGGCGGGCAGCGTGCTCTCACCGGCACCTAAAACCCCCTGCAACACCACAAGCGCAAGCGCAACAAACGTAAATCCATGCAGGCTTGCCTTCTTATATATTTCAACCACGAAACTCTCTGGCTCCCGGTGGGGGGAATCGCTTTTCCACCTATTCCACATGAGCTTCAAGGTGCTGGGTGCCACAACGATTATTATGACTACCGACAAAGTCCTTCTGACATAGCGCAGAACTTCGTCCGTGGCGGCATCAACAAAATACCCGGCACAATCGATCACCAACGCGATGGCGAGTAGCAAAAGCCCGAGTGTGACGCGGCCCAAAAAACGTTCATAAAATTGTGCAGCAGATTGTTGCGCCATTCTTATTCAACCCTGTTTAAAACTATTCCGATAGCCTGAAATAGTACCTCAACTTACCTTATTGATACCTTAAGGTTACATTTAGGTCAGCATGTGTAACATGTCAAGAAGATTTGTTTGAGGCACTTCCAAGGATACGCCCTAAGGGCGTTCTATTTTCAATTTCGCGCACAGCAAAGCACCACTCACCTATCTTTTTCCAAATATGGAGAAAATTTTCGCACTCACGGCAATGTGAGGCTATATTGAAGAAAATTTTTCTACTTAATACGGTAATATCTTCTCGTTTGTAGTATTTTGTTCCAACGACTACCTGTTGCAGCGTTGGATAGCCTCTTCAATGCGCAGCGATGTGCTGACGAGTGGCATTGAAGGAGCAGAGGGCCATGACGAACATCCCGGTATATTTGACAGCCGAAAAGCACCACATCCTGATTGTGGGAGCAACATCAGCAGCAATGGCCAAGCTTGCCTTGTTTCATGCAACAGGTGTGCGCATTACTCTGGTGGGTGTTGGCAGCCTTAGCGCGGCGACAGCCGCAGGGCTGACAACAGAGCTTACCGGCATTGAAACGCTGACAATTCGTGACCGTCCTTTTGTTCAGGATGATCTCTCTGACAAGTCCCTGATATACATTGGTGTCGAAGACGACATCACGGAAGAACGTGTTCTTCGCCTTGCGAACGCACGAAAACTACCGGTCAATGTGATCGACAAGCCTGCAAAAAGCAATTTCATCACACCAGCGCAATTTACAAGAGGCCCGCTTCAGGTGGCGTTCTCGTCCGGTGGTTCCGCGCCCGTGTTTGTGCGCCGCCTGAGAAGCAGCCTGGAACGCATCTTGCCGCCATCCCTTGGGGTGCTGGCCGAAGCAGCAGGCAACATGCGCGGCAAGATCAAGTCTCTCATTCCTGATGGTACGCGTCGCCGTCTTTTCTGGGACCGTCTCTATGATAATGCCGGCCTGTATGCTGACATGGAACAAAGTGAAGTAGAACGCCTTGTTGTTGAGGCCGCGCGCAATCACCGTGTTGGTGCCACAACAGGCCAGGTACAGCTGGTAGGGGCAGGACCCGGCGACCCGGACCTGCTAACAATCAAAGCGCACCGGGCACTGCAGCAGGCTGATGTCATCGTTTATGACCGGCTGGTAAGCCGTGATGTGCTGGCCCTTGCCCGCCGTGACGCAGACCTTGTGTTTGTCGGCAAGCGGGAAGGCGAACACGGTGTTGGGCAGGACGGCATCCATGAAATTCTGATCCGTGAAGCCCTGGCAGGCAAACGTGTTGTACGCCTCAAAGGGGGTGATCCCATGTTGTTTGCCCGCGCCAGCGAAGAGCTGGACGCGCTGAGGGCAGAAGACATTCATGTGGAGGTCGTGCCTGGCATCAGCGCATTTCAAGGCATAGCAGCCTCTACACAAATACCGATGACTGACCGGGAATACTCCTCAAGTCTTACCCTTGTAACCGGTCACCTCAAAGACGGTGCTTTCAAAGACTGGGCGCGTCTTTCAGGCGAAGGCCAGACACTTGTTGTTTACATGGGCGTACGCGGCGCAGCGAAGATTTCAGAAGGTCTGATGTCCGAAGGCGTCAAGGGTTCAACACCTGTCGCGGTTGTTGAAAATGGAACCCGCGCCAGCGAACGGCGCTTCTACGGCACGCTCGAAACGCTGCCAACAGTGGTTGCGCAAAACGCCGTGAAAAGCCCTGCATTATTGCTGATCGGCGACGTTGTTCAAAACGCGCGCGACCTGAATTTAACTGAGTACCAGCCACTGCTTGCAGCACAAGCCGTTTAACGGAGATCTGAAATGGCTAAGAAAATTACCGGACCACAACTTGTTCTCGCCAATCGCCTTGACGATGGAAGAGCCGTGTTTTTAACCGCTGCCGGGAACTGGTCAAACAAAGTGGCTGATGCTGCTGTTGCTGCCAATGAAGAAGAACTGTCCGCTTTGATGGCCATCGCCCAATCGGCCGAGGTTGCCAATCTGGTTGTCAGTGTCACGCCCGTTGCGGCGGACACGGCTGGCAACACAGTTGCACCCGCCCATATCAAATTTGCCATGCAGGCGCGCGGCCCCAGTGTCCGCTCCGACCTTGGCTACCAAGTTTCTCCAAACTGGGAGCAATAGAAATGTACGCTTACGATGCCTATGACCACGCGATAGTAAACGCGCGTGTTGCCGAATTCCGCGATCAGGTTGAACGCCGCATGAGTGGTGAACTAACTGAAGAAGAATTCCGGCCCCTGAGGCTGATGAACGGCCTGTATCTGCAATTGCATGCCTATATGTTGCGGGTCGCGATCCCTTATGGCACTTTGTCTGCTGACCAGATGCGGAAACTCGCACACATCGCTCGGCGCTACGACAAAGGTTATGGCCATTTCACCACGCGCCAGAACATCCAGTACAACTGGCCAAAACTGTCGGAAACACCCGATATTTTACAGGAACTGGCCGACGTGGAAATGCACGCTATCCAGACATCCGGCAATGTGATCCGAAACGTAACAACAGACCAGTTTGCCGGCGCGACAGCCGACGAGGTTGCAGACCCGCGCCCCTATGCCGAACTTATCCGTCAGTGGTCTTCGTTTCATCCAGAGTTTTCTTTTTTGCCACGCAAGTTCAAGATTGCGATCACTGGTGCGCGCGAGGACCGGGCGGCGATCAAATGGCACGATATCGGCCTTGTGGTGAAAGAAAACGACGCTGGCGAAATTGGTTTTGAAGTACTTGCAGGCGGCGGCATGGGCCGCACGCCCGTGATCGCCAAAACTGTGCGCGACTTCCTGCCTGTTAAAGACCTGTTGAGCTATCTGGAAGCGATGCTGCGCGTCTATAACGAGCAGGGACGCCGCGACAATAAATACAAGGCACGGATCAAAATCCTTGTCGAAGCGATGGGTATTGAAGAATATGCGCGTCAGGTTGAAGAGGAATGGGTGAAAATAAAACACACCCCTATTGATGTGCCGGCGGAAGAAGTAGCCCGGATCAAGGCATTTTTTGCACCGCCACCTCTGGCTGTTTTATCCGAAGATGTTCCTGAAGTTGATGCGCTTGCCGACAAAAACTTCATTTTCAAATCATGGCTTCATAACAACACCGGTCGCCATAAAGTGCCCGGCTATGTGAATGTCACCATTTCACTGAAACCTCATGGTGGTATTCCCGGCGACGCTACAGATGGACAAATGGACCTGGTTGCCACATTGGCCGACACCTACAGCCAGAGTGAAATCCGCGTGAGCCATGAGCAGAACCTGATCCTGCCACATGTTGCCCGCAAAGATTTACCCCTCCTGTGGGCAGAACTGGACGCTGCCGGGCTCGGCACACCCAATGCGGGCTTGTTGACGGACATTATTGCATGTCCCGGGCTTGACTATTGCTCGCTTGCAAACACGCGTTCGATCCCGATCGCACAAACCATCACCGAGCGTTTCGACGATATGAAACGCCTGATGGACATCGGGCCTCTGAAAATCAAGATCTCGGGTTGCATTAACTCTTGTGGTCACCACCATGCTGGCCATATCGGCATCCTTGGTGTCGATCGTAGGGGCGAAGAAAACTATCAGCTTCTGCTTGGTGGATCGGGTGCGGAAGACGCATCGAAAGCCGCCATCCTCGGGCCCGGGTTCGATGAGCACGGCATCGTTGATGCGGTGGAAAAAGTGGTCGCTGTTTATCTGGGTGAACGGGAAGACGGCGAAGAGTTTCTGGCAGCCTATCGGCGGCTTGGTGCAGACGTATTCAAGGAAGCAGTTTATGGTACTGATTAATCTGACAGGTATTCAACCAACAGGCTACACAGTCCTGGTTGACGAGATTGCCCCCAAAGAGGGCGAAAATGTTGCAGTGCCGCTGACCCGGCTTCTGGAAGAGGACGAGGCATTCTTCGCGACCGCCGGCAGCATCGGTGTGATTGTTGATACTGAAACCTCGTTCGATGTTTTGGCGTCAGTGGTGGAAAAAATTGCTTTTGCCGTAATCGATTTTCCCGGATTTGCTGACGGGCGGGGCTTTTCGCTTGCTGTGCGATTGAGGAAAGACTTTTCTTTCAAAGGCGAGATACGGGCAACCGGTCCTGTTATTCCGGATCAGGCATTGTTTTTACTGCGCGCCGGTTTCGACACAGTTGAGACAGTTGAAGAACGCAAATCAGCTTTCGAGGCTGCTCTCGAGCGCTTCCCGGCCTACTATCAAACAGACTTTGGTGGCCAGACCTCAGTTGCCCATGCCCGCCATTCTGCTGAGGGGCAAAGGAAAGCATCGTGACTGCGGCAGCCGCCATCGAAAACGGCAGCTATTTCGATACGCTATCAGCGGTCGATTATCTGGATGCAAGGTACGCAAGCTCTTCGCCTCACGATGTGATCGACGGTGCGCTCAAGTATTTTGGCAGACGCTTTGCCCTGGTGTCTTCATTTGGCGCGGAGTCCGCCGTTTTGTTGCATATGGCTGCGGAAGTCTCGAAGGACATTCCTGTTCTGTTCCTGGATACTGGCAAATTATTCGGCGAAACCAAACGATACCGCGACCAGTTGATTGAGCAGCTTGGTTTAGATGACGTTCGCACACTCACGCCTGACGTGAATGACGTGAATGCGAAAGACCCCAAAGGGGCCCTGTGGGCATCCGATACCAACGCATGCTGTTACATCCGAAAGGTCGTGCCTCTCTCGACCGCACTTGAAGGCTTTGAGGGCTGGGCATCCGGCCGCAAGCGTTTTCAGGGTGGTGTTCGATCGCTCCTTCCTCATTTCGAAGCATCTGATGGTCGGGTAAAGGTAAACCCATTGGCTTTCTGGACCAAAGATGATGTGGTTGAATACCGTGAGCAACACAGCTTGCCGCAACACCCGCTGGTGACAGAGGGCTTTGCCTCTATCGGATGCATGCCATGCACCGACCGCATCGAAGAAGGCGAAACAGAGCGCGCCGGCAGGTGGCGGGGCCAGACCAAAACTGAATGCGGCATCCATTTAACAATGGCGGAAAACAGCAAAGTTCTGTCTTCGACTTGAAGATCAGGAAGCTTTTCCTTTGGGTTAGCTTCTGAATAGCAGATATTCTTTGACAGCTATTGTTTTGCATTTGCCGAGCAACCATCTAGGGTAAGCTCGTTAAATTTTCTAACGCGCTGAAGGGTTGGCAAAAGCATTATCCGGAAACCTTTTCCAGACGATTTGGAAAGTAAAATTTTTATGAAACGTTCGCTACTTCCCCTTAACGCCTTGCGCGCGTTCGACGCAGCAGCACGGCATATGAGCTTCAAGCAAGCCGCGGATGACCTGTCGGTAACACCTGCTGCAATCAGCCAGCAAATTCGCTCGCTGGAAGACTTTTTGGGTGTCGACCTTTTCAGGCGCACGAACCGGTCGCTGGTTTTGACTGACGCCGCGCAGCTATCGCTCATCCCGCTTAAGGAAGGGTTCGAAAAACTTGAAGAAGCGGTAGATATTATTACCGACTCCATCACATCGAATGTTCTGAAAGTGAGTGTTTCGCCGTCCTTTGCCAGCAAGTGGCTGGTACCGAGGCTCGCCAGCTATTATGAACGAAGGCCTGATGCGATTGTTAAAATCAATGCAACGATGCAGGTTACCGATTTTAAAGCCGAGGATATGGATGTCGCGATCCGGTACGGACTTGGCAATTATGATGGTCTGGTTTCCGAGGAACTCCTGAGAGAGACGATTTTCCCTGTGTGTGCGCCCGGGCTTTTTGACGGTGAAGCCGCCACGCCTTGCGCTGTTCTCAAGCATACACTTATACACGACGACAGCTCTATTGAGGACGAAAGCGCGCCCAACTGGACAATGTGGCTAAAGGCTGCAGGCGTTGCCGCTCCTGACGGTGTGCCCGCATTACACTTCAATACCAATGCCCTTGCCATCGAAGCCGCTGTTGCAGGCCGCGGCGTTGCCCTTGCAAGATCTGCTATTGCAGGCGAGGATATAAAGGCGGGCAGGTTGATCAAGCCATTTGGCGAAGCCGTTCCCATCGATTTCGCTCATTATATTGTTTATCCGAAAGACAAAATTAAGAATGAACGCGTAGAAGATTTTATTGAATGGCTGCGCGAAGAAACCTCAAAAGATTAAGCAAACAGGTTGCCTGCTCGGTAGCCCTGTTTCTGTCTTGTGCGGGCTTTTCCCCGGCACCCGGTCAAGCAGGGCCCGGCGATGCCGCTTGCATGAGGCTGGGTGCCGACGACAGCCTGGAGCAGTTTTACCCTCTTTTCGAAAACCTGATCGCTGACATATATAAAACGGCTGGTTTTTGCGCGGTATCAGTGCCCATGTCGCCAAAGCGTATCGAGCAAATGATCGCCGCAGGTACGCTGGATGGGGACTGGATCAGAATTGAAGGCTATGCCCGGAGTTTTCAGCAAGACCTTATCGCGGTTCCGGTGCCGCTGTTTAAGGTAGAATCCGTCTTTCTGTCGCGTCCAACGTCCAACTTTGACGGAACAGCTGCGGACCTGAAAGGACGGAGCGTGGGGTTTCAATCCGGTTTTCGCTGGATCGAAAAAAACCTTCCTCTATTTGGCGCTAAAACTGTCGAGATTCCTTCCGGTTTGCCGGTGAATGATCTTTTGGCTCGCGGAAGGTTCGAGGTTTTTGCAACCGACGGCGTACGGGGTCACGCTATTCAAGCCAGAGGGCCGACAGGCAACATGCAATTGCGACTGCATTCATGGGAAAAAATCTCTTTCTACCACCTCGTGCATAAGCGACATGCCGAAAAGGTCGAGCCACTACAGCACGCATTTGAAGCCGCCATCGCAAGGGGTGCATTTAAAGAGATATACGCGTTGCCCGGACTGGAAGAACCCAGGCAACGCAATTAGCTGTTTTATTCCTCGAGCGCCTGTTCCTCAGCTTCTTCATCGGCGCGCGACCGATCGAATGCCGTTGAGAAAAACAAGGCATTGAGGAACATTTTTTCAGCACCAACATAGGTTGCCCGAAAGTTTGGATTGTCCGCAAAAAGGATAACCGAGCCTGCACCCTGCCGTTCAGCTGTCAACATTGGCGTCCCTTTTATTTCACCAATTCGCTTTGGTGATGCATAGCCGGAGAGCAATGGTTGCTCGGTATAAACAGCTACTTGCGCATAAGGGTCTTTGGGCACCGGTAAAACAATGCTGGTGTTCCGGTTAGTGGTTACAAGTCGTCTGATATAACCGAAGCCAAGGGGGTGTGTGATATCAAGGTCGCTTTCAAATAACGCGCCGCCAATCACATGCTCTGCATCCTTCTGGCCCTTGTCCGAATAAGACAGGCGTTCCGGCACCTCAGCTTCATCTTCTTTCTTCTTGGCATTTTCAGCAAACAGGTTTGCTGCCGCCCATTGCGCCCCCTGCCGGTGCGCAACAAATGTTCCACCTGCGCGTACCCAGCTTTCCACCTTCGAGGCCATTCTGTCGGACAGTTTCACGCGCCTGCCCCCTACAAGCACAATGTGCGAGTAACGACTCAGGTCAACAGAGTTCAGGCGTTCGCTCCGCACAAGTGTTACCGGCATGTTCATCCGGTGGTCCAGCAAATGCCAAACCTCGCCCGCATCATAGGACGTAACCGCAGGGCCTGTGATCAGAAGCACTTTCGGGGCGTTCAAGTCCGATACACTGTTGCGCCCGCCCAGATCAGCGCCAGCATCAAGTGTGTGCCCCGACGTAGCCGCATGAACCATCAGGCCATCGCGCTCAGCGATCATTCGCATCATGCTGTCAATTTCGGCTTGAGGAACCGTTTGCAGTTCTTTGGGTACAATGATTGCACCACGCTCGAACGGCACAACGCCCCGTGTGGTTTGCACACGGATGGGTTCTTTCGACACCCGCGCCATCACACCTTCCTGCAGCAGGCTATTGACTGCACGCGGGGCATAATAGTCTGACCAGCGGAACACATATGCGTAAGGTGCGTTGTCTGGAACCGGCCCGGGCGTGAAAGTGGCTACCGCAGGCGCGCCCACGCGGTTGCGCGGATTGGAGGTGACCTCGTCATACTCAAGGCCATAAGCAAGGGGCAATGTCCAGCCGGACACATCGTAGAAGACCTTGTCAGGAAACTCGGTAATCCGGTTAAACATTGATTTCGCCATGCGATACTGCGCCTGATCAAGGCTGACAATGAAGCTTTCCTCGCCGTAGGCCTTGCCGCCCGCATTGATGGAGCCCGACACCTGCGACACCTCAATTCTGTGTCGTGCAAGCAAATCCAGGAACATATTGAGGCGCGTTGGATCTTCAGGAGCGCGGAAAACATATGCTTTCACCCTGTCAGCGCGTGCCAGGCTTTCAGCTTCAGCATAAAATGCGCGCTGGAAAGCGTGCAACTTCAGGCGCATTGTTGCCGCGCCTTCAATCGTTGTCAGGCTGGTGCGAAAATGATTCCTGATATTGTTGGCGAACGTTTTAACGCCCTGCCTGCTCTCGCGCGCAATACCCATTTGTGCGCCGGCCTCGAATAGAATGCCCAGCGAACCGTTGACTTGCGGGTATGTAGACCCCTTGCCCACATAGAAATTGTCGAAGCCTTCTTCAGAGAAGTAGAGCTTGCCCTCACCGTCCATAAAGGCACGATGATATCCGGCGATTTCGACCAGCAGTTCCCGGGCCTGACCCGGTATCAACGGATACTTGCGGGTCGGCACTCCGGGATGAAAATAATAGGTACTGTTTGGCCCCATCTCGTGCATGTCGGCTGTTACCTGCGGACGCCACTCGTGCCATTTGGTGAGCCACGCCCGGCTTTCGGGCTGTGTCTGCAAAAGCCATTGACGATTGAGGTCGAACCAATAGTGATTGGTACGGCCACCGGGCCAATACTGGTTATGGATCTCATGAGCGGGGTCTGTTGCACGCACGTCTGAACCATATTGGGTCATCCAGCTTATGCGGCGTGAATGACCATCCGGGTTAAACACAGCAGTGATCAAAACAACACTATTGTTAAGCTGATCTGTAGTTGCAGCATCTTGCGCGGCAGCCAAATGATAGAGCGTCGGAATCACTGAATCCATACCACTGGCTTCGGCGCCGTGAACCCCGTAATTCACCCACGTAACGACCGGCAGATCATCGGATGCCTCTTCGGCGCGCTCCGGATCGGTGCGTAAAACGTGGTTGGCTCTGATCTCGTCAATCCGCGCAAGATTTTCAGGTGAACTGACAGTTACAAACAGGATGGGGCGGTTTTCATGACTAAAACCAATGGTTTCCACATTCATGCGCGGGCTTTTTTCAGCAAGGGCGCGAATATAACTAACCATCAAATCATGACGAGCTGGCTGATCACCAATATCGTGGCCAAACATCTCTGCGGGTTTCAGGACTGTCTGATCATATGACACCCCATCCACAAGAAAATAGTCGAGTGGTTCAGCAACAGCCTGGCTTTGCATCAGGATGCCTGGAGCCAGAACCAGCACTGCGGCCAGCCGGCGAAACATTAAAAGCGTGCTTTGGATCATTCCGATCATTACGAGTCCCTTCCGTGAAAAAAGGAGCCTCATTATGCCCGGGCCCCAATCGTGGCCGGAAGAGTAGCGGCTGATTTCCAGCCGCACAAGGCCAGAAAATTCACAGGCCTGGCACCTGTTACACGGACTGGCTAACCAGTGGGTGCAAGGCCCTCAAAGTCTATCGGCGTGGTGATGTCCAGCGACCCGGCCTGATCGGGCATTTCATACTTCAAACCATTACCGCTGTTGACCACCAGCACTTTTTCATCCGGTTTGATCCACCCTTCTTCAGCTCCGTTTTTCAGCGCCACAAACGCAGCAGCTGCCTCAGGGCACAGCATAAGACCTTCAAGCCCGCTGACTTCTCTCCACATGTCCATCAGCTCGTCTTCGTCGACAGCAACGACACGCCCCCCCGACAAGCGAGCAATGTCAATCACAAGAAAATCACCCACGGCTTGTGGCACACGAATGCCCGACGCCTTGGTATGTGCATTTTCCCATCGCTCTGCATGTTTCTTCCCGGCATCAAAGGCACGCGCCAAAGGGGCGCATCCAGCAGCTTGCACAACAATCATCCTGGGCCTTTTTGGGCCGATCCAGCCCAGCGCTTCCATTTCAGCAAAAGCTTTCCACATACCCACCACAGCTGTGCCACCACCAGTTGGAAACAGGATTACATCAGGCAATTCCCATTGGTATTGCCCCGCGATCTCAAGCCCGAGCGTTTTCTTGCCTTCAAGGCGGTAAGGTTCTTTGAGAGTTGAAAGATCAAACCAGCCCATGCGTTCCTTGCCGGCAGCAACGATCTTGCCACAGTCATCGATATAGCCATTGACCCGCCATATCTTGCCGCCCTGCAGAGACGTTTCCGTCACGTTGATCAGCGGCGTATCATCAGGGCAAAAAATATAGGTCTCGATATTGGCGCGGCTGGCATATGCCGCCAACGCAGATCCGGCGTTGCCGTTCGTTGGCATCGCCAGTCTTTTCAGGCCCAGCTCTTTTGCCATGGAAACTGCTATGCCAAGGCCGCGCGCCTTAAAGCTCGCAGTTGGTAATCTGCCTTCGTCCTTGACCAGAAGCTCACCCTTGTGCCCGACAAACCCGGCAGCCTTGGCGCACTCAATGATCGGCGTAACCTGCTCCCCCAGACTAATGATATTCCGGGAATGTTGTATTGGCAGCAATTCGCGCCATTTCCAGAAGCCTCCGGGCCGAGCCCAGATTTCGTCGCGATCTGCCTCGTTTTTCAAGGTATCAAGATCGTACCGCGCCATCAAAGGCCGACCAGCCGCAGACAGATTATGAACTTCTCCCGCAGCGTAGGTGTTCTCGCCTGTCAGGCTGCACTCGAGATGCGTAATATATGAACGTGCCACAATTTCCTCTTTCCGGATTGGTCCAGCAACTTTAGAATTCCTCAAACCTTGGTTATTCGACACAGGACATGGCCGCAAGGGCGCAATGAAAAGAATTCAAAAAATAGCGCTCGAAACACAGTACAGACTCAATAATCCAACAGAAAAAAACTGTTCTTTATGCGGCAGGCCACTGGGAAAACGTACGGAAAAACATCACCTTGTGCCAAAATCCCAAGGAGGCATCGACACAATTCCACTTCACGCAATTTGCCACCGCAAGATTCACGCCCTATTTAACGAGAAAGAACTGGCACGCTCGTATTTTTCGATTGAGGCACTGCTGGCGGACGAAAGCGTCCGGAAGTTTGTAAAATGGGTTCAAACAAAGCCCGCCGACTTCTACAGCCGCACCCGGAAAAAGACCCGCACCTGACGCCAGCAGTTTTTGAGTGGACAAATTTATGTTGGACCAAGCGCCTATTTCTTTCGAGAAATGGAGCAAATGCGGCAAGTATTTTGAGTGGGGCAATCACCATGTATTTTACCAGCGTGGTGGTAGTGGCGAGCCTCTGCTGATGATTCACGGCTTCCCGACAGCATCCTGGGACTGGTGCTGGATTTCGAAAGATCTGGTCAACCGCTTCCACATGTTGTTACCGGACTTGCTGGATTATGGCCTGTCGTTGAATGCCAACAAAAAGCCCTGTTCTGTAATGCAGCAGGCGGACATGATCGAAGCTTTGATGCAACACCGAAATATGCCGGATGCTCATATTCTTGCACACGATCTGGGAGACACCGTCGCGCAGGAACTGTTGGCCCGGCATAACCAAAGCACGCTCTCTTTCAAGATAAAAAGTGTGATTTTCCTGAATGGCGGTTTAATCCCTGATTTGCACCGCCCGAGGCCTGCTCAGAAAGTGCTCGCTGGCGCACTCGGTCCTCTGTTTGCGCAAATTGTCCCGAAGAAAAAGATGCTGGCGGGCCTTGCCGAGGTTTTCGGGCGAAACACACGCCCCGAAGGTGAATTACTTGAAGAACTTTGGCCTGTGGTTCTCGGCGTGAACGGAAGAGCGGCCATGCCTCGCCGCATCCGCTATATGCAGGAGCGCCGCGCGCACGCTGACAGGTGGGTTGGTGCTATCCGTGACGCGAAACTACCCATGATGATGATCAACGGTATAGCTGATCCTGTGTCAGGCGGGCATGCCGCAGACGGATTTGCCAAACTGGCCCCCAAGGCCAAATTGGTGCGCTTACCGGAAATTGGCCATTTCCCTCAGATCGAGGCACCTGCCGCCGTGTCAGAACTGGTGCTGAAGTTCCATGATTGCATTGTGGAAAAACAGGCAAAAGGCAACGCGGAAGAATTCTCCGGCCAATAAACGATTTGTCGAACCATAGAAACCTGTTGACGCAACACTGTGGTTTAACACTTCGGTTTTTCGTACCCAAACCAGCATTCGCTCCGTGCAGAACTGCATCCTGCCCAGTCTATGGAGGCCCAAAGTGCTAGCCAATGTTGATTTTCTCAGAGCGGGAGCCGTGTTCTCTCTCTTGTCTGCGATCACCACTGCGATCTTGATTTTTGGTCCAAACCCCGTGTCACCGAACGGCTTTGAGGCAACACAGGCCTTACACTCTGATCCGATGCACCTTTACAAGAAATGGGTTCTGTTTTTGCATCCTCAGTTTGCTTTCCTTGCCGCACTTTCAGCGGGAGCTCTTCTTGGCAAACGCTCTCCTGCACTTATTATCATCGCACTTTTCTATTATGCTGTCTGGACCATCACGGAAATAACCCAGCAGGCCTATCTGATTGACGCACTTAATCAGATATGGCGACCAGCGTACCTCGCGGCTACCGGCACGGACCAGAGTCAATGGCGCACGTTGATCGTAGGGTTGCAGGGCGTCAGTGATAGCCAGTATTTTGTTCTGCTGTTTGGCTTCAGCATTGGATCAATTCTAATTGGCTGTGCATTTGTCAGAGAAACCGGATTAGCGAAAATCATTGGCTATACCAGTTTGACAATTGGTACAATGAGTTTGCTTGCGTTCGCTTCCTATTACACACCCCTGACGGGCACAAGCAGCGTTATCCAAGGCTGGTATACATGGCTCTACCCTCCTGTGCAGATTGGTGTTCGCCTGCTGCTGGCATTCTGGCTATTTCAGCAAAGCACCCATATAGCAAATGGCCGCATTGGCGACAATTGATGTAGAGCTGTCGCTCCGAGAATGAAGTCAAAGCTTTCCCTGTCGAAAGCTTTGGGATATTGCTTGCGCCTGCGCTTCTCCAAGCTGAAACGAGCGATCACGCCATGTCTGATGACCCTGTTTATGAAACCTCTTCGCGCCCGGCCAGAGCAACGGCCCTTCTGGCATGTGCCGTTATTATAAGCGGTACTGTGCTGGGGCTGTCAGGCATGGACCTGGTGCTACCGGCAGTGCCTTCCATGCCCGAGATATTTTCGACGAGCGTTGCCTCATCACAGCTTGTTCTTGCACTTTATGTGGCGGGTAGCGCCGCGGGTTTGCTGATTTTCGGCAGTCTCGCAAGCTTCATAGGCCGCCGCAGACTGTTCATCGGTTCGCTGGCGCTGTTTGCAATAACCTCCGCGATCGCATCGCTTTCCACGTCCATCGAAACACTGAACATCACGCGACTTCTGCAGGGGGCTGCAGCCAGTGGCCCCGCTGTGCTGGCACCCGGCCTGATCCGCAATCTGTTTTCCGAGCTTGGCTCCATTCGCGCGATCGCCGCCATGGGCAGCATTGAAGCCCTGACACCCGGCCTTGCCCCCATTCTGGGGGCGTGGCTCTACAGCGGCTATGGCTGGCAGGCGTCCTTCACCCTTACAGCTGCGCTAACGGCGGTTCTGGTGCTGGTTATTTTACTGCGCCCCGGCCTGATACCAAGTATCGGCACCAAACAAAATACTGGTGTCGGCAGCTATATGCGGCTTTTGAAAAACCCGACATACCTTCGCTATTCGCTGGGACATGCTCTGGTTTTGGGCGGGCTGCTGACTTTCGTTTTCTCGGCACCCGCTATCATTGTTCAAACCATGGGCGGCGATATTGACGACTTTATCCTTATGCAAATGGTCGGCGTAGGCATTTTCATTGTTGCTGCCAACGTGTCCGGTCATCTGGTAAAATGGCTGGGGGTCGAGCGCGTTATTATGGCAGGGACAATCATCGCCCTTGCAGGCAGTTTGGCTTTGCTCGGCTACGCCCTGTTCGGCGTGAATGACCCCGGTCATCTAAAATATCTTTTCTGGTTACTGAATGTAGGGCTTGGCATACGTGGCGGCCCGGGGTTTGTTCGCGCACTTTCTGCGGCGGACGGCGATGATGACCGTGCGTCTGCATTGTTGATCTTTTTTGTAACCATGATTGCCTCGGGCAGTACGGCACTTGTGGCACCTTTCATAACGCTTGGGTTATGGACACTCACGATTGTGGTGTTTGCTATTGTGTTGCCATCATTGTTGCTAATGCTATTTATCAAGCCGCTTGCTGCACCTGTTGAGACTACCAACTAGAGGAATTGCCATGTCTCGTATTGTTTATGTGAACGGGTCGTACGTTCCAACGTCTGAAGCGTATGTTCATATCAACGATCGCGGCTATCAGTTTGCTGATGGCGTTTACGAAGGCGTTTCAGTGCGGGGCGGCAAGACGATCGATCTGGAGCCACATCTGGACAGGCTTTGGCGTTCCATGACCGAACTGGATATGTCAGCACCTATGGGCCGCGCGCCCATGAGGCTGGTGCTGAAAGAAGTGATCCGCCGCAACCGGGTTGCTGACGGTTTCCTCTATCTACAGGTTACACGCGGCGAAGCTGTGCGCGACCATGCGTTCCCCGAAGTATCCATTCCTTCGTTCGTCGTGACCTGCCGCCGCTTGAGCTTCGACGCGGTGCGCGCGAGGGCAGCAAAAGGCGTGGCGGCTTCCACCCAGCCAGACATCAGGTGGGGCCGGTGTGATATAAAAAGCACGTCCCTTCTGCCCAATATTTTAGCCAAACAGGCAGCGCGCGAAGCAGGGGCCTTCGAAGCTGTTCTGGTCGATAAAGACGGTTTTGTCACTGAGGGCAGCAGCACAAATATCTGGATCGTCACAAAAGATGGCAAGCTGCAGACCCGTACCATTGAAGACAACATCCTGGCAGGCATTACCCGCGCCCGGGTAAAAACCATCGCTGAAGGCCTGCAAATGGCCGTTGAAGAAGGCCGTTTCACGGTTGAAGACGCAAAAGATGCACAGGAAATGTTTTTCACCAGTTCAACAAGTTGCGCCATGCCCATTGTAGAGCTGGACGGACAAAAAATTGGCGACGGAACACCTGGCCCCGTCGCGCAGCGCCTCATCGACGCTTATTTCAGTTATACTGACGACTGATCAGGCTGCCGCCTCGTCTGCTTTACTGCCCATGCCATTCAGCTTGGCGAGGGTAAAGCCAACAATCGCACCAACCACCAGATGGATTGCGATTGAAACAGCCAGCGGTGCGGTGGACATATTCAGTCCGAAATAGGTAGCCATGTCCGTGGCGGCCAAATACCCGCCCATCAACAGGCCAAAGCGAATGCCCCTGCCCGTATCCGAACTTCCAACTGCCATGTTGAACAGCGCAACCACAACGCAGGTTTGAAAGAAATGGCCTGCATATGCGTACATAGCCATAGGGTCATTCTGTGGCCTCATCAGTTCCGCATTGGCCATAAACAAATCGCCAAAAACAAACATCGTCAACAAAACATAAAGCACTGCATAAATCACATATGCGATCACGACATGCAGCAAATATTTTCCAATAGACATACTCTTCTCCCCTCAAGTTGCTATCCGGATACTCCTCACTTCATTTCTCTGTCGATTGAACCAAATCGTTTTTGACATGCACGACCCGCTGCGGGTACGGGAACTCGATATCGTTTTCATGGAAAAGGTCCCAGATGCGTATCATCACATCGCTGGCAACATTGGCAACACCGTGCTGCGGGTCTTCAATCCACATCCTGAGCTCCAGATCGACGCCGCTTTCACCAAAACCGGTCATCAGGGTTTTGGGTTCAGGCACTTTCAGCACCCGGCTTTGGTCTGCCGCAGCGGCCACCATGAGCTCCATAGCCTTTTTGACATCGCTCTCATACGCGACCTGCACGGGGATCTTGCGCCGCACCAGCCGGTGCGTATGCGACCAGTTGGTCACCGGCTGGGTGATCATATCTTCGTTTGGAATCAAAAATTCGGTGCCATCACGCGTGATCACCGACGTGTAGCGCGCCGCCAGCCTGTTTATGGTTCCATAGGTACCCGCCGTCTCGATCACGTCTCCCGGCTTGATCGAGCGGTCAACCAGCAGAATGATACCCGAAATAAAGTTACCGACGACTTTCTGCAGGCCAAAACCAATACCGACACCAAGCGCACCACCGAATACAGCAAGCGCCGTGAGATCGATACCGGTGGCGTTCAAAGAGATCAGAAAAGCAATGGAAACCAGCAGGATTTTGCCCAGCTTGCTCATGAGCGCACGAATGCTGGGGGGCACACTTTCAGCGCTGCTCAACCGCCGTTCGAGAAGCGCAGACAGAGCAAAGGCGAGCCACATTAGAAACGCAAAACTGATGATCCCGGTCAGGATATCAAGAACGCTTATCTCCACATCACCAAGCGTAATCTGCGCGCCGTCCAACACCGTGCTGATGGGGTCCAGAAGCCCCATGATATTGAGGGCCGCCAATGTCCAGGCACCACCTGCGATCAAGCGAGCCAGCTCCCGGTTCGCAAGCAGACCAACAGCCAACCGAATAACCAGCCAGGCCATCAACAAACTGGCGGCGATATTAAGCAGATAGGTTGCCATGAGTGGCTCAAGCAAAATCCGGGCAGTAACAATCAACAAAATGGAAATTGCCGCCGTCAGGACAGGGTGGAGAAACCGTCTGTCCGCCTTTTGCACCAGCGGATGTTCGCCCGCTGCACGCAGTATGCCCTTATGTATCCATTTGCATGTGAAGTTTGACGACAGGATCGCAACACCGATCACGACCAGCTCGATCAGCCGCTCGGGTTCCAGAAAATTGGTCTGGAACCACGCCCAGCCATCCAGCAGATAAATATATAACTGTTCCAGAAGTCCGTCTTCCATTCGCCAAGGTTAACGCCGTTGGGCGAAAAAGTCTCTAAGCAATTGCGCCGCCTCGGTTTCAAGAATGCCGCCATAGATTTCAGGTCTGTGATGCGTGGTCGGTTGCTCAAATATCCGCGCGCCCACGGTAACACCGCCACCCTTGCTATCCTCGGCACCGAAATAAAGGCGGCGAATGCGGGCAAAGGCAATGGCCTGTGCACACATGGCGCAAGGCTCGAGGGTCACATACATGTCACAGCCTTCAAGGCGCTCTGATTGCAGAATATCCGCAGCCTTTCTGATGGCAACGATCTCGGCATGGCCGGTTGGATCTTTTGGCCCGATAACATCGTTTCCGGCTGCAGCTATGATACGCCCTTTGGGCCCCACGATAACGGCACCAATCGGCACTTCACCGCGCGCCGCCGCAAATCTGGCTTCCTGAAGGGCCTGTCTCATAAAGGGAAAATCGTCAATCATGTTCTCCTCTTAACCTGCTTTGGCTTCCGTGCCAATACAGCCGCCTTCGGAAACATGCTTAAACAAGCCTCCTTGCCAGGTAAAAGTCAGGGCACCTGTCGCAGAATCTTTCCCCAGCTCTACTTCTTCAGGTTCTCCATAGGCACGTTCCAGCAAAAAAGCCGTCTGATTGGGACCAGTAATCATTTCCGCACTGTAATGGCCTGTGTTGAACAACAGTTTCCCGTCGGTCTCGCACACAGTTGCACTACCATAATCGGGAGAGTGGAAGCTGCCTGTGATTGCTACTCTTAGAGTGGCGGCCTCTAGTGTTGTGGCAGCGCGCAGGGCTTGTTCGCGAACGCGCACCCGATAATTCAGATACCGCATTCGGCTTGCCGCCCGGCCTTCAAGGCGGCGTTTTGCATTTGCGTCCGCCGCATCCAGCCCAAGGGCATAGTCGATGCCCTGCAAAAAGCTGTTCCAGCCAAAAGTCCAGCCATATGCACGAGCCCCGTTGATGGAAGATATCACCAGATTGTCTTCGGGCATGAACCCGACAAAGATCATCATCCCGTTGTAGGTGCCGCCGTGGTACATGACTTTCCTGCCCGCATACTGACACGTGTTCCAACCAAGGCCGTATCCGCCACAGGTCATATCTGAATATTTCTTCGCGGGCGTGCGCGCCGCATAGGGTTGATGTGCAGAGTCATAAATTGACGGACTAAAAACACTTCGGTTCACGTGAGCCTGCAGCCATTTCACCATATCGTTGCTGGAGATAAAGTGCCCTCCGGCAGGATGCATAAGGTCATCGGCTTTCGCGGCAGCGGCGGACCAACCGTTTCTATTAAGGGGTGCAAGGTCATTGCCGAGTCCCAAAACACTGATATCCACCTTGCTGGTGTGGTTGACCGCTGTTGTCAGTCCAAGAGGCGTGTGAATATCGGTAGCAAGCCAATCCTGCCACGAGCGGCCTGTTTGCTGCTCAACGATCGCAGCATAAACAAGGTAACCAATATTTTCATAGTCGAAAGTCCGGTCCAGCGCGGTTGAATTCCGCTCCAGAATTTCTTCATACAGGTTGGTTCCGGCGCCGCCGGTATAGGCCGTCCTGATGACCAGCACATCATTCAGGATACCCGAGGTATGGGACAATAAATCAATCATCGTGATAGTGCTTGCGTCAAGCGGTTCGGGTAACTCCAGAGACGGCCACATATCTGCAAGTGTGCTGTCCAGTGGTATGATCCCGTCTGCATCCAGTTTTGCCGCGAGCAGGCCCATAAAGCTCTTGGTAACCGACGCTATATAGAAACGGGTATCCATAGTTACCGGATTACCGTCCCCTAAAACCTGATTACCCCGCGTGCGGCTATAGAGCAAGTCATCGCCACTCGCGATGGCCAGCGTATAGCTCGGTGGTGTTAGGGCATCACTTTCAAGCTGCTGCATGAAAGTGCTCATCTGTCGGCTGAGGTCACTATCACTGCTGCTGGCGCCCGACGCTGGAGCCATACCCACTATAAATATGGTCAAATACATCAGTATCGTTTTAAAATCGTCTCTGTCGGCCATTTTTCATCCTCGCTACTTTTTTCTGTTTTTCCTACCATTTACTACACTTGTAGAAATAAGCAAGAGACCTTTGCGGACGATGTTCAGGTCGCTATTGCGCAACAAGCGCCTCAAGCCTATGGTGCGCCCCATGACAGATGATAAAAAAACTGAAGAAGCCGAAGACCGCGGCGAACGCATTGCCAAGGCGCTGGCACGTGCAGGTGTTGGCTCGCGCCGCGACGTGGAGCGCATGATCGGCGAAGGCCGCATTTCCATGGACGGCAAAACGCTTGAGACCCCGGCCGTTCTGGTTAAAAGCCTGAAGGGCATCAAGGTAGACGGCGAAGTGGTTGAGCAGGCTTCAGAGACAAAGCTTTGGCGCATGCACAAGACCCGCGGCATGCTGACGACACACAAGGATCCGGAAGGCCGTCGCACCGTTTTCGACAAGCTGCCCAAGCATATGGGGCGGGTGATCTCGGTGGGGCGTCTCGACATGAACACCGAAGGCCTGCTGCTTCTGACCAATGACGGTGCCCTTGCGCGCTGGATGGAGTTGCCCTCGAACGCTCTTGTGCGCAAATACCGTGTGCGGGTTTATGGCCGGGTTGACGAGAAAGCCCTGGCAAAACTGATAGATGGCATCACCATCGACGGCGTGCATTACGGCGAAGTGGATGCGAAACTTGAGGGGCGTTCCAGAAAAAGCCAAAAAGATGACGATGGCCCCCGTCAATCGTCAGCCAATACATGGCTGACCGTTGCGATCCGCGAAGGCAAAAACCGCGAAGTCCGGCGTGTGATGGAGCATCTGGGCCTGACCGTAAATAGGCTCATACGAACCAACTACGGGCCTTTCTCTCTGGGCACCCTGCCAATTGGCACGGCTGCGCAGGTTAACGACAAACAGTTGCGCGAAGTGATGGCAGACTTTTTTGGCGAGGCACCAGACAGTGTAGCTGCGCCGAAGAAAACGCGTGATCCATCGAAGTGGGCGAAGGCAAAAAAAGAACCTCGTAACAAGCCGGGAGCCATTCGCCGCCGGAAAGGGTCTGACCAGCGCACAAACGAGAGATCACCTGAGCGCAAGGCAGGCCGGGGCGGTAGCAGTGACCAGCGCAAGGCCCGGCCTGAAGGCGAACGCAAAAAAGCGAGGCCGTCCGGCAATCGATCAAGGCCCCCCAAAAAATGACACGCATTATTGCCGGCCAGCATCGGGGGCGCAGGCTCGTCGTCCCCAAAGGCCAGAATGTTCGACCGACAACAGACCGCATGCGCGAACGACTTTTTTCCATCCTGATGCATGGCAAATACCCGACGCTGGGCGGAGCACGCATTGCAGATGTTTTTGCCGGCACGGGTGCACTTGGTCTTGAGGCACTTTCGCGCGGCGCCGCACACGTTACTTTTGTCGAAAAATCCCGAGATTCGCTTGATTGCCTGCGCGCCAATATCGCTGCCTTGCAGGCACAGGATCAGACAAACATTGTCGCCACCCAAGCCACAGCTTTACCTGCAAGCAATCAGGCCTACGACTTCATTTTCATGGATCCGCCTTATAGAAAAGGCCTGCTGCTGCCAGCCCTTGAAAGCCTTCAGGCGCAAGGCTGGCTCACACATGAAACGATAGTGGTATGTGAACTGGCCAATGATGAAACGCTCGAGTTGCCATCGGGCGTCGATGTGATTGACGATCGCCAGCAGGGGCAGCAGCGGCTTATCATCCTTGCGGTCGCAAGCCAAACCACCTGATCAATCGTCAATATTCTCTTTGGATTTGAATGAATACGCGGCAGACTGGAGCCGGGTCTATAGAAAAGGTTTGGCAGATGCGTGAACTAGAGGTTCGGTTGGCGCTGGTGTGTTTCGGTGGGGCATCACTCGCGGTTTACATGAACGGCGTGTCGCATGAGATATTGAAGCTGGTGCGCGCGTCAAAAGTTTATCACGGCCTGTCCACAGAACAGAAAGCTGACCTATCGCTGACCTATGATGATTGCGCCGGCGACCCAGCCTACTCATCCGATACCGAGCGGCACTATTTCGAACTGCTGCAGGCGATTGGAAAAACTGTAGATTTACGGGTGATAGTAGATGTTATTTCGGGTGCCTCCGCAGGCGGAATCAACGGCATCTTCCTTGCCCGGGCGCTTGCTTTTGACCTCGACTTTGACCCCTTGCGCAAAATGTGGATGCAGCTCGGTGACATCGAAGAACTGATGGAAGAAGAGACTCTCGCCGAGCGATGGAGCAAAATCTACATGTATCCTCTGGTGTGGGCATTTGGGAACCGGATATGGAAAGGCGAACAACCTTATAAGGAAGCACGGCGCAAACTATCGCGCTTTGTTCGGTCGCGGTGGTTTGAACCGCCATTTTCCGGGACCCGCATGTTGAAGTGGATGATTGATGCCAACTGGAACATGGGCGAGGCCAAACCAGGGTCGACACTGTTGCCGACGGGCCACCAGTTGGACCTCTTTGTCAGCCTGACCAACTTCTACGGGCAACAGCGGAAAGTGGCGATGCATGACCCTGAAGAGATCGACGAGCAACAACATAAGGTCAATCTAACGTTCAGCCACCTGCAAGGACCGCGTTCCCCGCGGTACAGCGATTTTGACGATACCAACATTCCAGGCCTCGGGTTTGCGGCGCGCGCGACATCCAGTTTTCCTGGCGCATTTCCGCCAATGCGAATCAAAGACCTGAAGAGCTTCCTGAAGACTGAAGGCAGTGACTGGCCACATGAAACCGACTTTATGCAGAAGAACTTCTCTCTGCTTCAGGAAGAGCCTGATGAAATAGAACAGATGAGCTTCATTGATGGCGGCGTTACAAATAACAAACCCTTTGCCAGTGCCATCAAGGCCATCACCAACAAACCTGCACACCGCGAAGTTGACCGACGGGTTATTTTTGTTGATCCGCGCCCGGGTGAACCCCTGAGCAAAAACCCGAACCTTGGCAAGAATGAACGTCCGGTTCCCGGTTTCTTTCGCGCCATACTGTCATCGCTGGCTGCAATTCCGCGAGATGAGCCCATTTTGGACGACCTGCAGGACATAGAGCAACAAAACAGACAAGCTCGTCGTTTCGAAACCGTTATGAAACGTATTGAACTGGATGTCTCCGCTCTGGTTGATCGCATTCTGGTTCTGGAACCGGGTAAGCCCGTTTCAACAGCCATGCTCGCAAGCTGGCGGGAGCGCGCCCATGAACAAGCTCATGTGGAGGCAGGTTTTGGATATGGAAGCTATGTTGAAGCCAAAGGCGTTCAACTGGTGGACCGGCTAAGCACATTCCTCATTGATTGGCAGCGGGAGCGCGGCTTAAAGGAACCACCAGTCCGTCTCACCGACATTACAGAATGGGCGCATGATGCGGGCTACCTGGGGTCCAGCGACGCAACCTGCAGGCACACCATTCCTTTCTTTCGGCGCTTTGATGTGGATTTCCGTGTAAGACGCCTGCGCTTCATGATCAAGCGGCTGAACCGCTATCTTCAGCAAGACCGGAACAAAGCCGGATCGGTTTCCTACTCGGAGCTGAAAGCTCAAATCTATGATAGTATTGCGCGGTACCGGCGACGGTGGCAGCCCAAATTCTATAACAATGTGCCGCTGGGTGAAACGGTGGTGGAAACCCTGAACAATATTGGCACCAAAATGGCCCTGGAAGACAGGGATTTTGAAGAAGATAAATTGCTCGCCGAAGCGATCAACTCTGTTGCCGACGAAAGCCTGCGCAAAACGCTTTTTCACGCCTACGTCGGTTTTGCCTTCTATGACATCGCCACGCTTCCCATGACCGCTCATGCCGATTTGCTGGAAATAGACGAAGTGCGCGTCGACAGAATTAGCCCGCTCGACTGCACTGACCTTCATGGAGACGACGAAAACGGGCCATTAATGGGTGACAAGCTTTTCAACTTCGGGGCATTTTTCAGCCGCCGCGCCCGTGAGAACGATTATATCTGGGGACGCATTCACGCTGCTAACCGATTGGTGGATTTCCTTTGTGATGCCGCGGGTGAAGATGTTGTATGCGGCAATCTGGATCTTGTCGAATTGCGTAAAAAGCTAGCACTTTCCATACTGGAAACTGAAGCGGAGCACACGGTTGCAAGTGAAGAATTGATTGCAAAACTCAGGAAAAACTTCAGCTTTTGATGTGATGCCAATGGCGCTGCGTCAACCAGCCAGGCCACCCATCAGCATATATTTGATTTCCAGATATTCATCGAGGCCATGGCGTGAACCCTCACGCCCGATGCCGGATTCCTTAACACCACCAAACGGCGCAACTTCTGTTGACAGAATGCCTTCGTTGACACCCACCATGCCGTACTCTAGCGCTTCCGCCACACGCCATACCCGGCCCAGATCACGCGCATAAAAATATGCAGCCAGTCCGTAAGGCGTGTTGTTTGCCATCTGAACCACGTCCGCTTCATTTTCAAACCGGAACACCGGTGCCACCGGCCCAAAAATCTCCGCGTGAGCGATGGCCATATCAGGTGTGGTATCAGCCAGAACCGTGGGTTCGAAATAGTTGCTTCCAACACTTGAGCGATCGCCGCCGGCAACTGCTTTTGCCCCTGCTTCCATGGCAGAGCGCACCAGTTTTTCGACCTTTTCCACTGCAGCGGCATTGATAAGCGGGCCCACATCTATTCCGTCTTTGCTACCGTCGCCGACGGTTAGGCCGGCAACACGCCTGGAAAACTTTTCTACAAAGGCGTCATACACGCCGCTTTGGACGTAAAAACGGTTCGCGCACACACATGTCTGCCCTGCATTCCGGTATTTGGAAGCAATGGCCCCTTCAATTGCGGCATCAAGGTCCGCGTCGTCAAACACAATGAAGGGAGCGTTCCCGCCCAGTTCCATGCTGGCTTTTTTGACCGTATCTGCAGCCTGCCGCATCAGAATTTTGCCAACGGCTGTTGAACCGGTAAATGATATCTTCCGGATATCCGCGTGGGTGGTCAACACCTCACCAATAGCTGCAGGTTCCGTCGTGGTCACAATTTTAAAAACGCCTTCAGGCACGCCCGCATCAATCGCAAGTTTTTCGAGCGCAAGTGCAGACAAGGGGGTTGCTTCCGCGGGCTTAACGATCATGGGGCAGCCCGCGGCAAGGGCCGGTGCTGCCTTGCGCGTGATCATCGCAACCGGGAAATTCCAGGGTGTGATGGCGGAAACAACGCCAACCGGTTGTTTGATGACAACAATACGCGCATTGGCATTGTGGGTCGGTATAACCTCGCCGTAAGCACGTTTTCCTTCTTCCGCAAACCATTCAAGGAACGACGCGCCGTAAGCAACCTCGCCGCGCGCTTCCACAAGCGGCTTGCCGCACTCTGCCGTGATAAGTGCCGCCAGCTCTTCACTGTGTTCCAACATCAGGGAAAACCAGCGTCTCAGGATCGCGGCTCTTTCCTTGGCGGTTTTCTTCGCCCATCCAGAGAGAGCCTTCGTAGCTGTGCCGACACAGCTTGAAACTTCATCCGCCGAATAGTCTCGAACGGTCATGAGATGCGCGCCGGTCGCAGGGTTTTGCACGCTCAGGCCCTCGCCGTTAATTGCATAGTCATCCAGCAAACTTGTAAGGCGTACGCTCATAATCATCTCCGTTCGGGCTTCAATATGTGCAGTGAAAATAGGCCGGTAGAGGGCAAACCGCAACAGACTTAACGCCAGGTAGTGACCACTAAAAGATGTGTAATCCGTTCAGCAAGTGTTCACCGTATAAACACCATATTGGACACTAGAGGTTTGGCTTCTGGCGACCAAGCGCTGCGCAACGATCGTTTCGCGGGGATTGTGCGCCCGCACTGTTGACGTTAGGCTCTGGAGCGCTACATGACTGCGTGGGAGAAAATGTATGTTTAATAAGACAAAAATCACACTTTTTTTGATATTTTCCGCACTTACCAGCGCCATTATTCCTGCAGCTGCAGCGGGAGACCTATCCGAGGAAAAACTTAAAAGCCTTATGGACCATGTCGGCGCCTATGTCGAAAGTGGCCGCCTGGTGGGTGCCACAACACTTGTCGCCAAGGATGGTGAGGTTGCGCATTTCGAGACTTACGGCGAGATCAGCAAGGAAAACGGTACCCGCATGTCGGAAGATGCCGTGTTTCGTATTTATTCCATGACCAAACCCATTACTGGCGTGGGTCTTATGATGTTGTGGGAAGAAGGCAAATTCAAACTTGATGACCCGGTGTCGAAGTATCTTCCTTCGTTCAAGGACCAACGAGTTTTTGCCGGCGTTAACGAAGATGGTTCCTTGAAGACCGTTCCCGCTGAACGGCCATCGACAATTCGGGACCTGATGACCCACACATCCGGCCTGACATACGGGGTATTTGGCAACACACCCGTTGACCAGCTTTACGGTAAAGCAGGCGTTTTCAATCCGGAATTGACACTTGCGGAGCAAACAGAAGTTCTGGGTAAGCTGCCGCTGTTGTATCAGCCGGGACAAGCCTGGGTCTACTCTCTTTCGGTTGACGTTCAGGGCCGGCTTATTGAAGTCCTGTCGGGTCAAACGCTGGGCGAATTTTTCGCAGAACGTATATTTGCACCGCTGGGTATGACGGACACAGGCTTTTTCGTCCGCCCTGACCAGCTAGACCGTTTCGTGGAAATATATGCGCCAAATGAGGAGAAACAGCTGGTTGCTTACCGCGGCGATTTCTTTGGTGATTTCACTGTAGAACCAAAATCAGAGTCAGGCGGCGGCGGCCTCGTATCGACCACGCTTGACTATTGGAAGTTTGCCCAAATGGTTGCAAACGGCGGTGAACTGAACGGGGTGCGCCTGTTGAAACAAGACACAGTGGATATGATGCACCGCGATCATCTGCCCGAGAACCTGAATGGAATTGCTGGCGGTGCCCAGGGGCTTGGTTTCGGCCTTGGTTTTGCCGTTGTGCAGGATGTCGAGAAACAAGGCGGCGCGACCAATGAAGGTGAATACTTCTGGGGCGGCATGGCAAACACCATCTTCTGGATTGACCCGAAGGAAGACCTGGTCGCGATCTTCATGACGAATATTCTGCCGTCCGGAATTTACCCCTTGAGAAACGAACTGAGAGATAAAATCTATAGCGCAGTTGAAGCCGACTGAACGTTCTCTTCAGCAATAGACAGACAAAGGCGGGCATCATTGCCCGCCTTTTTCGTTTCGCAGTAAGGCTCTTGCGCCCGGACACCGTCAATCCTGCAGGTTGAAGCTAAAACGATAGCGGACGCCGGTTACCATCTGCGCGCTACCATTCACCACCTTTGGTTTGTATTTGAATTTAGCGGCAGCCTTGATGGCCTCTCTCTCGAAATATCCTTTCGGCTCGGCATCAATGACAATGATCGAACTGCGGGGAACGGAACCATCTGGCGCGACTGTCAGTTCTACGGTTACATAGCCTTCAATCGCTCGTTCCTGCGCGCGCACAGGATATTGTGCCTGTACGATCACGAGTGGCATATAGTCACCGTCAGATTGCCCGGAGTCTGGCCTTACCAGATCGGGCCCTGTAGGCCGAGGGGGAGGAGGCACAGGCGGGCCATCGCCCGAGGGTCCCGGTAGTACCTCCCTTTCAGGACCAATGATCTCCGGGGGGGCTACCACTTCAGGTGGCTCGATATCCCATATCCGACGAGGCGGTTCCGGTGGTACCGGTTCCTGCACAAAATCGATAAATCTGCGCGGTTGCGGTTGATCAAGGTTGATATCGCCTTCACCACCGACAAGCAATTGCATGATTAGAAAAAGCCCTGACGTCACCAGCCCTGCAAGCGGGCCGACGGCAAACAAACGTGAGGAATTCACAATGAGTCTCCATATTGTTATGTAGTAACTATACTATAACCATTGTGATATTTAAAGTTATAATATAACAATATGAGGGCTCAGGCCGACGCAAGCTGGCGTCCGCCTGAATGTGCTGTCGAATTCAGAAAGAATCAGCGGCTGGGTTTTCCAGATGGCATGAGAAGGTGCACTATAAGGGCGCCGGCCGTCAGTGTTCCGCCCCAAACAACCACAAAGAGAGCGAAGCCAAGGAGTAGCTTTATTGGCAAAAGAAGTGCCCACCAAGCGCCGTCAACAGCTGGCAACAATTCTGATAGCCAGTACAGCGCAAGGGCCGCAACGTAAAGAAGTGGCGTGACAAGAAGATAATCGGTCCACCGATAATAGCCTGAGCGTATCTCATCGCGCATAAGGATAAGAACGCCACAGCCGGAAAGAAATGCGAATGGAACAAGCCAGATCATGGATAAAGTGTACGCCAGCGCGCAACCAAGTCAAAGCACATCAATTGTCTGGATGCCCAAAAAATACGCCTAAAGAAAAACGGCGCCCCCGAAGGAACGCCGCTTGGTATAATTTGTGGTCTTCCGACTACCGTCCGGTCAGCATTTGCTCTCGGGCTTCTTCAGCCGCAAGATAACTGCGCCAGTTTGCAACAGCCCGGCGGTCTTTCGCTTCGTTAGACAAACGTGCCGCTTTGCTGAATGCGCGCTTGGCTTCGTCAAAGCGTTTCAACTCGGTCAAAACCTGACCATGCATCATCACACCAGCAAGCAACTTGGCTTTGTTCTTTTTGAGGTTTTCCTCATCATCTTCAAAGGCCTTTTGCATCTTAACGAGAGACGCTTCAGCATCAGCATAACGATCAACCTGCATCTGAACCTGCCCAATCTGCAACCACAGATCTCCGTCACTTTCCGCACCAGCGGCAATCGAAAGCGGCTCAAGTGCTTTGCGGTACTCGGTGGCCGCCAGGTAACACTGCCCCATAAGCTTCTGATTTTCAGGTGTATCCTCAATCAGATTGTCATCAAGCCCACGCTTCATAATCCATGCGCACTTGATCGGTGCTTCGCGAGCGAGCTGGATTTGTGCAACGTTAATCAGGCGTTGTTCATTGTCATCAAGGAAACCTTGCTTATAAGCAGCTTCAGTAATCGAGAAGGATGTCTCTTCGTCACCAAGCTCCTGATATATACCAGCCAGCTGGCTCCAGTATGTCGGGTTGGGCCAACGAATAAGCAGCACTTCCAGCACATCACGAACTTTGTCATACTGGTTTAGTTCCCAGTGGGCCGACAATGCCAGATTGTACCAGTTTTCCTTCACTTCAACAGTGTCGATAGACTCTGCCTGACTGATTGCCTGGTAGATGTAATCGAGGCTTTTGCTGAAATCACTCAGCTGATAGTGCAACTGCCCGATAAAGGTCAGCTGAGCAACACCAACCAGTGTGGGGTCTACTTTTCTCTGCCAATCTTCAACAAACTGAAGTGACTTTGTATAATTTTCTTCACTGAAATAGAGCTGAGCAAGACCATAGATGATCTGCATTTCCAGTGCTTCAGGGATGCTTTCCTTAAACGTCAGGATCATTTCGTACGCGCGAATCGTATCGGGCGTATTTTCCTTTTCGAAAGCGATCATCGCCCGCATCTGCCACACAACGGCTTTTTCGTAGTCGTTGATGTTCCGTTTCTCCATCGCCTTCTGAAGAAAAACTTCCGCAGCAGGAATATCGCTCAGGTCCATTGCTTCCTGGGCTTTTTGAACCTGCTTGTGCACATCAAGGCTCATAGCCGGAACCTTGCGTGTTTTCTGCTTTTTCTTCGGCGCTTCCTGTGCTGCTGCTGCATTCGCCAGCGGCGAGCCCTCTGGTACAGGCATCACCGCCAAAACAGCTGCGGCTGCAATCGCCATTGGTATGGATTTAATAAACTTAACCATGCTCATACCTTTCTTTCAGCTTAGTTGTCAGCCAGATTGAAACTGAAGCGATAGCGGACGCCAGTCACTTTCTGACCCTTACCGTTAACAACCTTCGGCTTGTATTTGAACTTTTGTGCCGCCTTGATGGCATTACGCTCAAAATAGCCCTTTGGTTCCGCTTCGATGATAATGATCGATTCTGGTGGAACAGAGCCATCCTCGGCAACCGTCAATTCCACAATCGCATATCCTTCGATACCACGCTCCTGAGCGCGCCGTGGATACTGTGGCTGCACACGAACAAGCGGTAGATAGTCACCATCAGAGCTTGGTCCAAGGTCGATACCACCCAAATCAACACCGGCGCCAGAGTTAGCGCGCCCAATTGACAGATTCAATTTATCAGGCCCCTGAACATCCAACTGAGGTGTATCGATTTCCGGCGGAGGTGTTTCAACTTCCGGTGGCTTCTCCACCTCGCGCTCCATGCGCTGCGGTGGTTGTTCATCAATGTCCTGAACGACATCAACAAATCGGGCTCGCTGGTTTTCATCCAGGTTGACTTCACCATCGCCTGCAACGAGAAAATTCATCACAAGAAACAGGCCAAAGGTCACGCCAGATGCAGCGGCCATTGATGTGGCTACCCGCGCAATCATCAGTTGGTCTCCGTAGCTATTGCTATTTTCTCGACACCAGCGTCGCGAATAGCATCATACACTTTCATTACCAGTACCGCGTCAGCTTCCTCGTCCCCCTGAATGGCAACGGACCCTTTAGGGTTCTCTGCATGCAGCTTTTCAACAGCTGTCCGCAGCGCCTCAATCTTGGTTGCTTCGCGGTTGATATAGATTTCATCGTCAGCGGTTACAGCGATCAAGATACTCACCTGTCTCTGCAACACCGCTGTCTCGGCGTCAGGCTTCAAAACGGTGATGCCTGCTTCCTTGACAAATACAGCTGTCACGATGAAGAAGATCAGCATGATGAACACGATGTCGAGCATCGGCGTCATGTTAATCTCGGTATCTTCTTCTTGCGAATGTTTACGCATTCCATTCTCCACTTCACCTGAACACAGTCAGGTGCCTAGCCCCTATTTGGTTTCCCGCCATACCGAAACGTCAGGCATTTGGCAGGTTAGGCGACGGGACCACAGGCCCCGTCATCAGCTATTTTTTCGGCGTCATGACAATCTTGTCCTGAGCAATCCCGATATCACGTGCTGCATCATAGATGCGAATGGATAACCCGAGATGGGAACCTTCCGCAGCCTGGATAACAACAGGTGCCTTGGGGCGCTCGACGCTTTCCTTCTTGATGATCGACGAAACAGACGAAATATCCACCCGCAGGAAATCGTGCAGGATGCGGTTGTTTTCATCAATGATGAAAGCAATCGCCCGGTTTTCATCGTCTGGTGGCGGCGGATCATTCTGGGTTTCGTTGTCTTCCGGTTTGTTGATCTCAATGCCGGATTCCTTAACGAAAGAAGCTGTCACGATGAAGAAGATCAGCATGATGAACACGATGTCGAGCATCGGTGTCATGTTGACTTCTGCTTCGTCCTCTCCTTTTGAGAATTTACGCATGTGTTAAGTCTCCAAACCTTGCCTAATGATCCATCGTCAGGCTGTCTTCAAGACGCTCTGCCTCACGTTTGGCCCGTCGCTCAATGTACGTACTGAGGAACACGCCCGATAGCGCAGCAACCATGCCTGCCATCGTCGGGATTGTTGCCTTGGACACACCTGCCGCCATGGCACGTGCGTTAGAGCTTCCCTGCGTTCCCATCACATCAAACACATCAATCATGCCGGTTACTGTTCCCAGCAGACCAACAAGCGGACACAAAGCCACCAGAGTCTTGATCAGATTCACGCCCTGAAACAGGTTGTGATTGATCTCGGAAATCATGGCAATGCGGATTTTATGCGCATACCAGGACTTCCGTTCTGCTCTGGCTTCCCATGCGCCCACAACCCGGTTCCTGTGCTTTTTATATTCAAGCGAATAGAACCAGATGCGTTCGATGATCAGCACCCACATTATGAACGTGACCGCGAGGATCAGGAACAGGACGTCGCCGCCCCGTTCCATGAACGCCCTGATCGCGTCAAATGCTTCGGTTACTGCCAGCATTACGCGCCCTCTTTCTCAGCATGAACGGCAATGATACCAGCCGACTGCTCTTCAAGAATATGCACAACGCCTTTAGACGCACCTGATACGAAGCTGTGAAGCATCAAGGTTGGGATAGCAACCACGAGGCCTTCCACTGTCGTCATCAGGGCTGCCGAGATACCGCCTGCCATCTGAGATGGGTCGCCCGTACCAAACAGCGTAATCGCCTGGAAGGTTTCGATCATACCAGTCACTGTACCAAGAAGACCAAACAGAGGTGCAACGGCAGAGATCAGCTTGACAGCAGTCAGGAAGCGCTCAAGTGCTGGCGTTTCTTTCAGGATAGCCTCATCAAGCTTCAGCTCCAGAGTTTCAACGTCAACGTTGCGGTTCTGGTCGTAAACAGCCAGTACGCGACCAAGCGGGTTGTTCACGTCTGCTACTTCAGACTTAACCTGCTTCTTCACCTTGTTACCCACCATGAACAGGTAGAACCACTGGAAGATCGCCAGGATCACACCAATAGCTCCAAGCGCGAGCGTGATATAACCAATCGTACCACCCTGAGCGAGACGCTCTTCAATGGTTGGTTTCTCAACTTCAAGGTTCAGCAACTGACCGCGTGTCGGGTCAATGCCAAGGCCCAGAATACCGCTTGATGCAGATTCAAAGGCAGGAATGGTGCCTGTAAAGCGACCCGAAGGCTGCCGCTGTAGTTCAGCAACTTCACCACTGCTTGTCAGCTGCAGGAACTTGCCGTCACCAACGAGGCCAAAGTCACCAACACGCACAATTTCCATTGGCTGTACAGTACCGTCGTTCATGCGAACATTGTGATTGAATTTCTTCACTTCACCGGAGCCAACCATCTCAAGCATCATTTGTGCAGGCCATGCACGAATTTCTGCCAGAGTAGGCAGTTCGGAAGACTCGGCCGCTTTCTCTACCAGCGTATCGATTTCAGCCATGCGGCCTTCGTTATCAATAGAGATATGAGAGCTTGAGATAACAGAGCGTGCATCACCTGCTGCTTGCTGCAGAACACCGAACAGCTCGCTCAACTGACCGAGGCGTTCGCGCTGAATTTCCAGCTGGCGAGTGATCTCTTCTTCATTGTCACGACGAACACCTTCAAGACGCGCACTTTCACGCTCGAGAACCTGTTGACGTTGACGCGCCTGAGCCAGCAGTTGTTCTTGCTGGTCTCTGCGGGCAAGAAACTCTGCTTCGCGTTGCTTGTGACCTGCATCTTCAGTGATGCGACCTTCGCGCACTTTGTTAAGAAGTGCGCCCATGTCAGCGTCTTGCGCAGAAGCTGATACTGTTAGCCCCAAAGCCAGAAGGGCGGCGGATGTAATAATCTTTTTCATCTTAATTCCCCTGTGGCGCTGCAATTGGCAGAACGGTTACATCAGATTGCGTGCGACGCTGAGCCATACGGATCAACTGACGTACAGGTGTTGTAAATTCACCCGAGACATCAGCCCATGTACCCGATGCAGCATCCCATGCGCGTGTTTCTGTGGTGTCTTTCGTTTGGTAATAAAAACCAATACGACCGAGACGCACAAAGTTCACGGTACGACCATCTTCAAGCGGGCCTTCGTAGGCGAAGAATGTGCGACCATATTGAACTTCAGTTTTATATGCTTCGAGCACAATCCTGAATCGCTCAGGATCACTGACGTTCGGGTTATCCATTGCATCCCGCAGGCTTTGAATTCGATCACGGCGCTCTTCCAGAAGGAATGGAACATCCGCCTCGATAAAGTCCGAAAGATTGTTGATCATGTCGAGCATCAAGGGCGTGATCTGCCGCTTGATTTCATCGATCTGACCAATCGAAGTCTTGATCTTCTCAATCTCTTCGAGCTGTTTGGTGATCACGCGGTTTTGCTGAGCATTGTATGCTTCCAAACCCGCATTTGTTTTCAAAACCGCCCGGTAGTCATTGAAAAGCTTCTGGGTTGCGTCAGCAACACCGTCAATTCTTTGTTGTGACGCTTGCGCGAGTTTATTGGCTTCGTTCACCTCGTCTACGATCGACTTGAGGCGAGCGTCTTGTGCATTAGCTACGGTTGCCCCTAGAAGGATCGAGGCGACCGCCGCCGTTGAGACAGCTATCCGTTTCACTTTAGCCTTATCCATTTTCTGCCCACATGGGTTTAATAATGCCATTTTGGTCTCCAGTTACCTGAATGCCGCTACGGCTGTTTTAACCTTATAAAGATCTGGAGATTGAATGTTACTCCGAACCTTTACCCCTAATAAATTGGGTGGCGATCAACATACATTCCTTACCCGACCAAAGAACAGCCTGGTGTGAATACATGCCCAAATAATGGTTTTCCCGTACCTCTCCCAATTGTCCAGGTCATATGCGAATTGCTCCGCTTTGCTCTCGCTGTCTTTCACCTTCCACTATCGGGTAAGATGTAGACAATCTATTCCGCCGCCAACTGCCTGATGGCAATCTTTGGCTAAAGCAACTGACCCAGCTCGGAACCTATCATCCAAGAATCTTGTTCGATTCCAAGCAAAAATTTTACTTTTCTTATTTTCTCCCATGTGAATCGCATGAATTGGTTGATGTGTTGCCTGTTTCAGCCAATCCAGATTATGTAATAATATAACTTAATTAAGCGTATTGTCAAAGAATTTTACGCGCACGAACATGTCGCGACGCGAAAGCAACGCGCCGTGTTTCTTTCCTAAACGCGGTATATTCGGGGACCGTTAGGTGAGGTCGCTTTGCTGGCCCTGCTTCATCTCCAATAGTACAGAAACAATGCCATGCCACTGATTTTCAGAGCTGATCTGGATTGCGGCATCAAGCCCCATATGCCCGGACAACCGCCTGGCCAGAGCTCGTGTTTGCTCTGACACACCGTTCGAGGGCGAGACAATTGATTTCTGAGAGAGGGAAGAACTGGAACTCATATAAAAACTCGACTTGAAGACTAAAGCGGTAACTGGACCATCAATCGCGCCAATGAAGATAAAGTTGAGTTCCGAAGAAAATATTAACAGCGAAAGGAAAGTTTGGAAGCAAATACACCTTTTTTCAAACCTGCGGCGATTCGTTCACCAGATTCGCGGGTCGGATCAGCGTCAAACAAATGCGCCGCTGTAATCTGGCGAAAATCAGAATAGAATTTCTTCGGCCACCACCATCACCTCGCGCAGCCCCCGGAGCGCGTTGCCGATATAAATTGCCCGTGCAGACATCAAGTCTGAAGCATACACATTCCGTTCCAAAATTTCATGCGGACCATTGTCAATAAGCTCCGTGCGCAACACGCCGGGCAGAGCGCCGCTGGAAAGCGCAGGTGTTGCCCAGCCATCCGGCATCTCGAGAAACAATGTACTGATAGCGCCCTCCACCAGTTCATCTTTTTCATTCAAAAACAAAATATCAGCCAGACCCAGGTCACGGGCGGCAACAGATGCCCGGTCATAGAGATCCCGATTTGTTGTCTTGTGCCGAAGCCACGGGTCATCGGATGCAAGGCGTACCTTGGCCAGCCCAACCTTAAGAGGGCTGTCATCTGTTTTCTCTAGAGATGAAAAAGATGTGCGGACAGAACCCTGTTGATCAACAGTTAATCGCAATCTGTAGATGGCATCGGTCGATGAACTTATCGCCGCCGACTCGCCACAGACTGCCTCGACAGCAGACCTGACATCACCCTCATTTATGGGGATATCGAAATGGCAAGCGCTATTGATAAGGCGGGCCATATGGCGCTCTTCCAGATAAACGTCGCCATTTTCGAGGCGCATCGTCTCAATCAAAGCGAATCCGGTATTGTTCGCCACGCGCTCCGCAAAACCGGATTTCAGCAGGCTTTCCGCGTATTCATCGTCAATCGCGCTATCATGGACAATCCCGCTGCCAATGCCAAGTCGGCCAGCACCATGCTTGTCGAATACGAGCGTGCGAATAGGCACATTGAAAGACCAGTCGATTTCAGAACCGGCACCCGCCGGACTGAAATGCCCGATAGCACCGCAGTAAATACCGCGAGGATTTTGCTCCAGTTCTGCAATAACTTCCATTGCTCTTATCTTGGGCGCACCAGTAACAGACCCGCATGGAAACAAAGCTTTCAGCAATTCGGACGGTTTCAGCGACTGATCGCATTCGGCGGTGATACCCGAAGTCATCTGATGCAACGTTGGGTAACTTTCGATTGTGAACAAATCATCGACCGACACCGAACCCGGAATGGCAATTCGACTGAGGTCATTCCGAATCAAATCCACAATCATCAGATTCTCGGCTCGGGATTTGGCATCTGCGGACAATGAAATCGCCGCTGCTCTGTCTTCAACAATATTAGTGTGCCGAGCAGCTGTTCCCTTCATCGGGCGCGCGGCGATTTGGTTTCCGCGACGGCGCACAAAAAGTTCAGGTGACAAGGAGAGCACGCTCGTATCTCCTGTCTGTATCAATGCGCCATATTCAACAGGCTGCTCGGTTCGCAAAGCGTTATATAGTGAAACGATATCACTATTCGCCTGACAGGATCGCGGAAAAGTGTAGTTTGCCTGATAGATGTCACCGGCCGCGATATAGTCTTTTATCCTCGCTACGTTCTTTTGATAGCCGGCAAAACTTTGTCCGTGGCTGTTCAGGGTCAGGTCAGGCCCGGTTGTCCGGGCCGCGGGGTCCTGCAGCCAGTCGTCCACCTCGTCGCCGAACATCTCAAGGCAACTGTGTGTGACCAGCATCCAGATCAGCGGTTCTGTTGAAAAGCGATTGGTCACGTTGGCGATTTTTGGTTCAAAAGCCGCTGCGCATTCATAGGAGACCCAACCGGCAACATGAAAGCCGGCTGCCACCGCTGCATCTATCTGCAGCAATGCCCCCGGGACATCAGCAAGCGTCTTTGCAATGACTACTCTTTCCGGATTACGGAACAAGAGTGAACGGCGCGCTTTCTCCGCAGACCTGCTATCGTCCAGCAAAACGTATGGGGGATTGGCACTTTGCAGTGTCAATGGTTCAGTCTCCGTTGAGAAAGAAAAATTGTGACGCGAAGCTGTTATGAAACAGCACCCTCTATACGTCAACCACCCTCGGCTGCAATCAGGGGCAACTGATTTCAAATCCGTCGATAATGCCTTCTGAACTTACACGCAACCCCTGAAAAGCCCGCCAGCGCTGCGCAACAATAGCAGAGCATGCGAAAGCGTTTCAACTTGCGCTCAAAGCTTTCAACCAACCAGACCGAACAGCGTCAGTCCTGAGCAAAGGGGTCCGAGAATTTGATATCATTCAAAAAGGAATTGTCCGTCAGTGTTTCCATAAAGGCAATCAAATCGGCCTTCTCGGCATTTGACAAATTCAGCCTGCGCACTGTGCCATTGTTATTACGCAAACGGTTCGACAAATTGGGGTTGTCCTGTACGCCGTCACTGTAAAAATCAACAACCTCCTGCAAGGTGGCGAAACGCCCGTCGTGCATATAGGGGCCACCCACTTCAACATTACGCAGCGACGGCGCTTTAAACTCCTGATCGCCGGCGCCCTGGTCGCCCGCCGTACTGATATCCAGGCCATTGTTATGGACGTTGTCGCTTACATGAGCGCTGGTCGAATGGCAGCTGTCGCAGTTACCACGACCTCGGAAAATATTCATGCCGCGCATTTCCTGATTGGTAAACACCAGGTCAAAATCATCCGGATTGCCGTTCGCGGCTATGTAGGCGTCATCGAACCTCGACTCGTATGTCGCAAGCGAGCGTACAAACTGTGCAAGGGCACGCGAGATACGCTCGGAGGTCACAGTTGCATCACCGAAAGCATCTTCAAAAAGTGGTTGATAATAATCCACTTCCATCAGCTTTGCCTCAAGCTGCGTTAATGTCATACCCATTTCTACGCTGTCCTGAATGGGTTGCAACACCTGGTCTTCCAGCGTGCTTGCACGCTCGTCCCAGAAGAAGCGACCACGTTCATAATAGCGCGCATTACCAAGCCGCATTGAGTGCCGCCCGGTCAATCCGCCGTCGAAGCCAACGCTCAAAACGGCAGGGTCACTGAACCCGTTCGCCTGGATATGGCAGGAGGCACAGGACACCGTATCGTTAGCCGACAGCCTGGTATCATAAAAAAGCACCCGGCCCAGTGTCGCACCCTCGTCCGTTATCGGATTATTGTTCGGCGTATTGTCCGTACGGACAACATTCCCGAGAGCGGCATTTGGCTGTGTATAGTGAGCAGGCAGATCCTGATTGGCATAGTTGAACAGTTGCGCTGGCAGAGTTGGTGCATCCGCAGAAGCTTCACCAATGATGATCAGAAAATTGTCCGATGCGATGCCGCCATTGCCATCATTGGCTTCAATAGTCACCACAACAGTTTCCGCCAGCGAAGGCGTACCAGATATTGTGCCGCCGTCTGCCGATAGCCCGGTGCCTGCAATGTCAAAGCTTATACTATAGCTCAGGAGGTCGCCATCGTCGTCGGAGAAGGTCTGCTCAGACTGTGTTGCATCAAACGAGAAAGAAACACCGACATTTGCTGACTGGTCCGGCACGGGTGAATTCACAGTTGGCGCCGTATTCGTCGCCGTTGGCGGTTCGGCGGTGCTGACAGTCTGAGCTGTCGTTCCTGAATCACCCTCGCCGTTGCAAGCCGTCAGAAAAAAGAGCAACCCGACAGCCGCGAAACGGGTCGGTTGTGAAGCAGGACTAATTGCATACATCCAGATTTTCTTTCATTCCCTGCGGTACTCACGAAAAGGCAAAACACCTGGCACCGGCGACCCCACACCGGATACGGCCCTGGGTTTGAGAACCCTTCGAAAAAAACAAAAAAAGTCAGAAAGAAAAAGAAAGGGAATTGATGTACTTTAACACAAAATGCCCGCCACAAGTGGCAGGCACAAAAAAGGTTTGAAGTCTGTGCCTCGGCCAGACGAACGGCTTTACATAAGACCGTAGCCTTTCAGAAGTCCGGCGATACTCGCGACAAGGATGGAAAGCCAGGTAAGCAGCGTGCCATAGAAGCGAAACGGGTTTTTGCCTTCAAATTTCCCTAGAGTAAGCCCGTGCATATAACGACCGACAACAAGCGCAACAGCAACACCCAACACCAGATACCAGCTCACGCGAGAATATTCGAGAAGCCCCACAAGAATTAGACCCATTGGCCCGTACTCGATCAGATTGCCCTGCGCCCTGCTGGCAGCCAGCAGTCCTTCATCGTCGCCTGTGCCAAGGTCCACTTTGGCACGCAGCCGGTTTTTCGAAACATTGTAAGACAGATACACAAGCAGCAATCCCAAAAAACTTGCTGAAATCAGTGTGATGGTCATAAGGTCTCTCCCTATATGGTCTATTCCCGGGCACAGACTGTAGGGGTTTACCCCCGCGGTCAAGGCTCGTGATCCGGCCATCGAAATGCGTAACAGTTGTTTTTGAGTGAGAACCTGCCTTGAGAGATCGTTTCTCTGACTGGAGTTTATACCACAAACTTGTGCTGGCGTTTGTTGCCGCGCTGGGGGTCGGGATTGTTATTCGCGCGATCCTTGTGATCGACACAGCCTTTGAGGTGACATACCAACGCGACGTCAATGCCAGTGCAGAGACCGTCTGGTCTTGGGTCTCCGGAGACACGAACCGTGACAAATGGCAAGCCGAACTGATGGACCTTGTCGAGTTAACCGGGCCATCAACTGAACCGGGGGCCACACGGCTCGTATTCTGGAAGCGAGGTTTGAGGCGCTGGCAGGCCGTAGAGCGAACACGCGACATTATCCCCGGCAGGGTCCTCAGTCTTTATCAGTCTTCGGATCAGGATACGCGCTGGGTCAGCATATCGCTTCAGGTTATTGATACCTGCACTACAACGGTGACTATCGAAGAGATTATTGAACCTTCGGAATATCTCAAGCGATTCTGGTTCTTCAACCAGCGCCCCCTGCACAATCAGAGAATGGCGGCGTCTCTGGACGCACTTGAGCGCTGGACAAGCCGTGAAGATACCAGTTGCTCCGGATAGCTGCCTGAAAAAGCTGCCAACAGCCGCTCCCTTCAGCGTTCACGAAACGGTGATGTAAGAACCTTTTTGTTTGTGCGTCGTTGTAGAGGCACACAGTAATTCTGGAGACCGTTTAATGACAATTTCTCTAACGCTTCTGGCCGGGATCGGCCTTTTATATATTATCTTCGGCATCAATGTTGGTGTAATCCGCGGGAAAACAAACACCAACATAGGTGTCGGCGAGGACCACAATCTGATGTTGGCAATCCGAGCGCATGGCAATCTCGCCGAATGGGCGCCAATTGCCGTCATGTTGATTGGTGCAATGGAGTATCTTGGTGCCTCAAAAGCGATGGTGGCGTCGCTGGCCGGTGCCTATTTTATCGCTCGTATCCTGCAATCGGTCGGCATTTTGAAAGAGGGCGAAAAGCCACATCCTTTCAGGATTGCCGGAGCTCTTGGTAATGTCGTCACTATTATTTGGGCCAGCGTCTATGTTTTTCTGAACGCGGGCGCGTTCTGAAGCGGCAAAAAAGGCGGGCCATCAGGAAACATCGAAGTCAGTGAATTCCCATTCATCAATGCGTTCCATCTCGTTGAGGAAAAGGTTTTCCGCTGCCACAACAGCTTCTTCTTCTGACGTGGCTTCCACGTCAGTAACCCAATAAAAAGTACCGTGCGGCAGGGAAGCTTTCAGTGTCACTGTTTTTCGGGCCATCCGGCAATGTCCTTTTATGTCGTATTGGCTGTTTTGCGTGCGAACCAGTTTCGTTTCGGTTGGCGCTCGGTCTAACACGAAGGTTTGCAGCCTGCAATCATCAGAAACAAATACGAGGTTCTGTCTACAAGACGGGTAAACGGGGCACTAGGCCGTTATATCTTCCTGTCGCAGAAAGGCTGCGTTTAAATCCAGAAAATATTGAAACGGCCTCTTCTGGTTTTTTTTGAAACCCGACTTTGCTTTGTCGACGAAAGTTCTTCGGCTTTTAAAAACATCAAGCGCAGCTTCTGCGCCTTCCTCTTTGCGTAACAATGAAACTGCTTCCGAGAAGCCTTCGTTATCCATCAGAATATACGCTGTCGTGAGTTTGTTGAAATGAGAAAAACGCACCGGGTCACTCCATGGTGCCGGTTTGCCGCCGCGATAAATATGCCCGATTTCCACTCCGTTGATCAGCTTGCAGCTGCCCCCTGTCATCCAGGCCTTGGCACTGATCAGCGGCTCTTCGCCGCCATATCGATGAAGGCCGCGATAGCCATCAAAGCCCAGTATGAAGTCGCGCCTTACTGCATAGCATCCTCCCAGAACACACGGAATAAGGCTGGTTTGCTGCCCTTCAAATTCACGGATATTCCAGTCAGCTTTCAGCCATTCACCAAACGAAGAGCGGTCCATCTTGACGCTTGCCCCCAGGCCGATCGGTGCGCCGCTATAATCGCCTCCCGGCTTCAATGGCCTGCTGCGGGTGCAATAGAGAGTGTCCGGGTCGTCGTCTATCACGTCATTGATCACCTGATGCCAGTTCTGAGCGTAAAACCTCATATGGGCATCAAGGAAGATCACGTTTTCAGTTTTTGCCCAGGTCAGGCCTTTGTGGCGACTGTGAGCCGGGCCGATCCGGGCTTCATTTTCAAGATACCGGCAGCCATAATGGTCAGCGATGGTTTCATAATCCCGCCCATCGTCAGACGCATCATCAATCAGCAGAATATCAACCGCATCACCACAGGTTTCCCGAATACCGCGGACAGTGCGTTCCACTTCATCGCCTTCGTTGGCGAAACAGATAACAGCTGTGAGGGTCGGTTCGGACACATTGATACCTTGAAGGTTGTTAGTCTTGATCGGATGCGAAAACAGTTAAACTGTCTGGCGTGTTGCGTGCAAGCAAAAGGAAAAATCCGGTGCACCATCTGACTGCGGCAAGATCAGTTTTCTTCAGGCAGTTTTTTAACCAAAAAATACAGTTACCTATGCTCACACCGTGACGGTTTGTTGGTAGGCGCGCGTGCCCGCAGTATATAAAGACCATATCAGGATGGGTAGGAATACCGCTCCGCCAAAGGCCAGAACAAATGCTGCGCTTCTACTAACATTTCCAGCAAAGAGAAACGTCATCAACTCGAATACAGGCAGATGCAGAAAAAACAGGTAAATTGATGCCGAAGCCAAGACGCGGACGCTACTCTGGATGAAACCCGGCACTCTGATTTTTGTGGTCGTTAGAATAGCTGCGATGCTAATGGACAGGAAAACCCACCTCGAAAGTTGGGAGTCAAAAGCGACTACAAAAACAAATCCGGAAAAACAAACCACTATCAACATAACTAGGGATTTCCATAGACGGGCGTTTTCTTCTGTTTGGGAGAAAAAATAAACCACCCAACCGAGAAAGAAATTCCAGGCAATATACTGCGGCTGCGCCCAGAAAATATCGGACTGGTAAAGACCGATAGCAACAGGAATAGTAGCGGTGACCACCAGCAGACCGAATGAAAAAATCTTGGAATGTCTTAGAAACCCTTTCAAATCAAACAGCCGGGCAAACACCGCCAATGCCAGAAAAATAGCGATAATGGCCTGTGGGTACCAGATCGGGTACCCGGAAACGGTTTCGTGATTCACTGCGGCACTGACGAAAATCAGTTCGTAAAAGTCGACTTTTTGCCTGACCACCGAATATATCAAGGTAAGAGCCAGCGATGGCAGAGCCAGTTTTCTGACATAGAAGAGCAGGTCGGTGACTATGTCACGGTTGGTTTTGTACAACGTGAAGCGTGCGAAATTATATCCTGCCAAAGCCAATAGAATATTGAGACCGCCCGCCGCATCAACACGCCAATAAAGATGAGATACAACGATTTGGAGGATGGCAAACGCCCGGATAAAGTCCAGTGTAGCAACTTCTTTCCACGGCAGTGCGCCATTAGCTTCCGCGTTATTCCGCAAAGAGATTCCCTTTACTTACCTTCTGCCATACAGTCTATTCAGATTTCCAAGGATTTACAGTCTTTGGATAGGGTTGGGCGAAGATCAGGTCAATGAAATTTGAAAATTTTAGCCAGTTCGGCGAGAAGGTTGCTGTTTACACCGAGAAGTCCGAAGCAAAAACCTACCTTGACCTGATGCGCGACATTGAAAGCCTGACGACCCGCTTGGGCGCTGGACGAAAACTTGTTTTTCTGCACGCTGCCCGGAACTACAGCACAATCGTTTGCTACCTGACGTGCTTGAATGCTGGCCACCCTGTTCTTATGTTAGATGGACCGGTAGGAGCCCACGCAGCACTACATGAGCGATTCCGGCCCAATATCACTCTGGACTGCACGAGCGGCGAGATTATTGCCGCGATCAATAATGTGCATCATATCCGGCTACATCCTGATCTATCGCTGCTGCTGACAACTTCCGGCAGTGCAGGGCTTCCAAAGCTGGTAAAGCTGACTTTGCCGAACCTGGCGGCGAATGCAACGTCAATAATAAAGTACCTGGGGTTGACCGAAACAGACACAGGGATAACCAGTCTGAACTTAAGCTACTCTTACGGACTATCCTTGCTGAATACCCATTTGACGGTTGGTGCAGCCATTGTTCTGACCGACGCGAGCGTGTCAGACTCGATGTTTTGGCATCTGGTTGACCGCCACAAGGTCACAAATTGTGCTGGCGTGCCGCATCAATTTGAAGTTCTGAAGCAGATTGGCCATCGATTTGGTGAATTCCCGTCAATCAAGCTGATTACGTCAGCTGGCGGCAAACTTGAGCCTGACACCGCTCGTCATTTCATATCGCAAGCTCAGGAAAACGGCGCGCGTTTTTTCATCATGTACGGACAAACTGAAGCGTCGCCGCGGATCAGTTATTTACCCCCTGAGCTGGCAATGGAAAATGCCGATTGTATCGGCGTGCCGATACCTGGCGGACATATCGCACTGGTTGATGAAAACGATATCGAAATTACCGACGCCAACACAATAGGCGAATTGGCTTACGTCGGCCCCAATGTGATGATGGGATATGCCGTCGACAAAAGCGATCTGGCTCTTCCGCGGTCAACACATACGTTGAAAACCGGTGACCTCGCGATATGCCAAACCAACGGTGTATATAAAATAACTGGTCGTAAGGAGCGCTTTATCAAACTTTTCGGCATCCGGTTTGGGCTGGATGACGTTGCTTCACATTATACGAAAGACATCGCCCCATGCGCTGTCGTCGGTGACGACACCAGACTTATTGTAATTTTCGAGGCAATCGAAAATAACCGCTGCACACAGATCAGGGAGCAAATTGCGATGGATCTGAAAATAAGCCGCAGCGTGGTTGGGGTCGAAACCGTTTCTCGATTGCCTAGGCTGGCAAATGGAAAAATCAACCATGCCAGCCTGAAGCAGAAATACCTTGTGGTGGATAAGACAAACGGGTTCTGGTTGCGCTTCGCTCAAAACTTTGTGCTGGAATGGAAAGCTCTGTTTGGAAGGTCCGGACCTCGCCCAACCGCAGTCAAAAGAATATTTGAGCTTAACCTTGATACAGAAATCACAAACGACCACCAGTCTTTTGCCGACTTGTCCGGCAATTCCCTGAACTATGTTGCCGTCGCCATAGACCTCGAAACCTATCTGGGCGAATTGCCCGATGACTGGCACATACTTTCAATTCATCAACTCGAGGCTCTGGCCCTGCCAAAACACACAAGTCAGATATAAGCGATATAGATGCTAGCGGCCGAGCTCGGCGCCAGCCAAGATGAGCAGTTGCCTATTTGCAACAAAAAGACCTTCTTTTCGTGAGGCTGCAGCTTTCAGAAACAACGAAGATTGACGCAAGCTTATATTTTGCCTATCCGTTCCAACAGCAATCAATGAGAGAACAAATGATAGTCTGCTCGACATACAGAACCCTGCTTTCGACTGGCGCTTGCCGCTCAGTTACTGCAGTGCGTCTATGCTCGAGTGACATTGATCAAGCCTAACGGCTTCTCTTCTGTTCATCCGAGCTTCCTTCAGCGCTCGGATTTGATGATTTCCTTTCCGTAGCGTTTACCTAACTCCCGATACGGAATTGATATTATGGCTATCTTGGCCTCTGAAAATACTACTCAAAAAACCGAACTCCCTGGCAGCTGGCAGGGGGAAACGCGCGTTCTGCTGTCGCTCGGCATTCCAATGGCGCTCACACAGCTGGTCGCTTTTGCGGTGTACACGATCGATGTTTTGATGATCGGTCGCATCTCGCCAGAAGACCTCGCGGCGGCCTCGCTCGGCACGGTGATTTATTTCGCCCTGTGGATGGTGGGCTCGGGCCCGGTTATGGCGGTTTCGCCGCTTGTCAGTCAGGCGCTTGGCGCAAACCAGAATGATACCCGGGATGTGCGACGCTCCGTGCGCATGGCGTTGTGGGCGATTTTCCTGATGTTTCCGGTTGTGCTGGTGGCGCTGGCCCTCACCGAACCTGTTGCCCTGGCCCTGGGCCAGGACCCCAGGGTTTCAAGCAAAGCGGCAGACTATGTTTTGGCGCTGGCATTCGGCTGGCCGTTTGCGCTGGCAACCATGGCGCTCCGGAATTTTTTGGCCGCTCTGGAGAAAACCAAAATACCGTTTTTGCTTGCAGCTTTGACAACGCTTCTTAACGCAGGGCTGAACTACCTGCTGATTTTCGGCACATTTGGTTTTCCCCGGCTGGAGCTTGTGGGTGCGGGCATTGCATCCTCTTTGTCCTACACGACCGGCTTTTTCCTGTTTGTTGTGTACATCATGCTCGATAAACGCGCCAAAACGTTCGACCTGTTTCACCGGTTCTGGAGATCGGACTGGCAGCGTCTGCGTGAAGTTGTTGCGCTCGGCTGGCCGATCAGTCTCACAACCATTTTTGAAGGCATGCTGTTCAATTCTGCCGTCATATTGATGGGGTTGATCGGCATCATGGAAGTGGCGGCATACCAGATTTCCATTAACGTCGTGGCGCTTGCCTTCATGCTGCCGTGGGGTCTTTCCATGGCAGGCGCTGTTCGTATTGGTCTCGCCAAGGGCGCTGAAAACATGGTTGCCGTCAAACGTGCCGCGTCGGTTACGCTGGTGGCCGCCACTCTGTCGGTTGTTGCGCTGGCGTTTGCTATTGCCATGTTCCCGATGAACGTTGTCGCGTTCTATCTGGAATCTGACGATCCGGCGAACGCCGCTGTTATTCGCCTGGTGCTCCTGTTTCTACCGATTGCCGCACTGTTCATGGTGTTCGATGCCGCACAAGTGGCAGCAAACCAGTTGCTAAGAGGCTTGAAAGACGTGCGCTGGCCGATGTATCTGACCGGTGTCAGCTATTGGGTGATCGGGTTTCCGGTGTCCATGCTGCTCGGGTTGGGCACGTCGCTCGGTGCTGTTGGCATCTGGTACGGGCTGACAGCCGGGCTGATTGCTGCCACGTTTTTTCTGGGTGGTCGGCTATGGTGGATAGCGTGGCGACCAAAGAAGTAATTCAACCTCACAAAAAGAGAGGCGGCTGTGAATGGCCGCCTCTTGCCCGAAGCAGAAACTTTGAGAAACTTGGCCGCCTTTTTATAGCGTGCGGCCAATCAGCTCTTTCATGATTTCAGACGTGCCGCCATAGATACGCTGCACCCGGCTGTCGGTATAATGATGGGCAATTTCATACTCTGACATAAACCCGTATCCACCGTGCAATTGCACACATGTGTCAACAACCCGGCCCTGCATTTCAGTGGTCCAGAGTTTTGACATCGCACCACCTGCTGCATCAAGTTCGCCTTTGATGTGTTTTGCCAGGCACTGGTCAACGAATGCCCAGCCAACCTCAAGCTCTGTTTTCATTTCCGCCATCTTGAAGCGCGTATTCTGAAAGTTCATAATCGGCTTGCCGAAGGCTTCTCGCTCTTTCACATACTGCAAGGTGATATCGAACGCGCGCTGCGCACCTGCCATCGCAATGAAGCCGATTGAAAGCCGCTCTTGCGGCAACTGCTGCATCAGATACATGAACCCCGCATTTTCATGACCGATCATGTTGGTTGCCGGAACCCGCACTTCATCGAAAAAGAGTTCAGACGTGTCAGATGAATGCTGGCCGATTTTATCGAGGTTCCTGCCGCGCCTGAAACCCTCGCGGTCAGCTTCGACCACAATAAGGCTAACGCCCTTGGCACCGGCATCAGGGTTGGTTTTACAGGCAACAATAACAAAATCACAGTTTTGGCCGTTGGAAATGAAGGTCTTGGAACCGTTAATCACATAGTGATTACCATCCAGTTTCGCGGTGGTTTTGATACCCTGCAAATCGCTCCCGGTACCCGGTTCGGTCATCGCAATTGCACCAACCATCTCGCCTGTGGCCATCTTGGGCAAAATACGTTCCTTGAGATCGTCAGAACCATAGTCTTTCAAATACGGTGCAACGATATCAGAGTGAACAGCAATGCCAGCGCCGCCGCCTCTGTTATAAATCTGCTCTTCATTGATGATGCAGTTGAAGCGGTAGTCACCGTCGACACCGCCGTACTCCTCGGGCATCTGCGGGCAAAGCAGTCCGGCGTCGCCAAGTTTGTTCCAGAACGCACGAGGCACCTGCCCGGCATCGCTCCATTCCTTTCCGTAAGGTGTAGCTTCCGCCTGGAAAAACTTCCGAACAGCGTCCCTGAAGATATGATGTTCTTCTTCGTAAATTGCGCGTTGTGCCAGCATGTATCGCCCCTTCAGTACTCAATAGAACTTTCTCGTTAATATCAAAATGGGGCGGTTGGAGGGGCAAGTCAAATTTTATGGACTGATCAGTCCATTTTTTCATGAAAACAAGCGCAGGATACAAAAAAGGGAGCGAAAACGCTCCCTCGAACTTCAGAATTATGTCAGGCTCTAGCTGCTGCGGGTCTGCCTGCGATACGCCCTGATCGCTTCGTTCAACTGAATTTGCAAATCACGACGACCATTATGCAATTCGTTCAAATCTTCCTGCCGGCGGGCGACCTGTTCTTTGGTCATGTAAGGCGCGATCAACGAGCTGCGGCGCTCCATGCATGTGATAAACTTGTCGACCTCGCCAGAAAACGCCAGAACCATATCCCGCGCCTGCTTGATATCGTCTGCGCTCGCGGTCTCACCCGCAGGTACAGCAGGTATATCTACGGGCGGCTGGCCACAGTCTTTTGCTTGCGCTGGAACGGCAAACCCCATCACCAGACCAGCAATTATACCAAGGTTTTTCTTCATCTCTAATATCTCACTCATCAACAAATCAAATTGATGCACAAAACTGCACCATGTTACCCTAAATCTGAGAAATGGCAAATTCAGGGCACACTCGGGTCATACGCCCTGAACAGTCAGGTTATCAGGCTTTCTTAGCCGCTGGTTTTTTAGCCGCTGTTTTGGCAGGCGTCTTTTTAGCAGCCGGTTTTTTGGCGGCTGGCTTCTTTGCTGGTGGCTTTTTGGCTGCAGCTTTCTTCGCCGGTGTTTTCTTCTTCTCGGCGGGCTTTGCCGCTTCAGCAGCAGGTGTTTCAGGTGCCGGAGCAGGCTTGGCAGCTTGCTGGGCTTCAGCAGCAGCTTTTGCGCGCTCTTCGTCTTCAGCCTTTGCCAGATCAGGGAACAACTGCCTGTAGACGGCATTCACGCGGCCGGAAACATCTGAAATCGCATCGGCGATTGCCTGCAGGTTGTAGCCTACGCCCTGATAATAAAACACACGTGTCTCGGTATTATAGGCGCGGTAAATGCAGCTATCCGGTGTCTTGCCTTCATTTAACTGGCGAAGGTCCCCAACATAGTCGAACACAACCTGCTGCCCTTTGGTGGCGGCAACCCACTCTTCGGTTTTCTGATCTGTTCGTTCCCACAGTTCAGCAAGGCGACGATCATTCAGCGGATGCTTTTCGTTCAGCTGCAGCGCTTTTCTCAGGGCTTCGCCCCTCCCGCGCGAGCGTGCGCGCGTCGGCCACAACAAAGAAGCAAGCTGGCTGGCTGGCAGCAAAATCATCTGGCTGGCGAAAAGCACGCCGGGCCCTGCTTTGCTGTTCATTGCCTGATTGAAAAGATTGAAAGACGCCTCTGTATGCAGGCATTGGTTACGAAGCTCATGAACGTAGATCGCGAGCGTGTTGGTATCCATATCAGTGTTAACCCTAATAGTGTTAAACGTTTCGGTACTATGCCGTGTCATATGCCGGTTTTCAAACCCGCCATTGCCACATCCAGATATACTGTCGCACCGCCATTGACCGGCACCGATAGCACAAGCCTCCAGCCCTTTCCAGTATGGAATCCGACTTTGGCGGGATGGTCCGAAGAACAGGAAACAAAGACCCGCAGTGAACGGCAAGGCAGTCTTTCAATAAATAGATAAAATTTGAAATAGTCTTTAACTGGTTTTTTAAACGACATCGGTTATGATCAACTTGGGTAAAAATGGGTGCCAATATGGCAGAAACAAACGTTTCAACAGCTGTGTCTGCTGGTGCAGGCACGGTTTCGCGCGCGGGCAGCGCAAGCGGTTCAACACGGACTGGCGCGCTGCGCCCGGTTTCTGCTGTTGCGCCGACATCCCAGTCTTTCTCCCAAACGCTTGCAACGCCACGCAGCACAGAAATTGAAGATATCATTGTTCCGGCGTTGGAGCCGGGCACGGGACGACTATCAAGCGTTGTTCAGTTGATGCTGGCAGAGACCCGGGCGCAGGAAGACCAATCCGATTTTCTTGACAAGGCAATACTTGATCAGGCCACTTCAAGTTATGCGCAAAGCCAGGCGAGTGTAAGAGAAACCATCGGCCTGACCCAGCTCGCGAACAACGGCGTGATACCAAAGGCAGCGGGCGAAACCTCAGCCTGACCAACACATGGCTTTCGCGGACAATACGGTATCTTCGTAATGTTTGACGAAGACAGCAAAGCACCGCGCTATGAACGAGGGATCAGGCTTCGGGGGCTCCGGTTGCAGTCAGGATAATCCTCAGCCAACGATTAACCCTGTCAGCATGATCCGCCTTGTCGCTATCACCAACGGGCTGCCGGCTATAGATTGCGGCCGTAGAGCTGTAAGCACTCACAGGAATAATCTTTACCGTTACCACTGCAGGGAACGTCTGCCCCGGGAGCCGCTCGGTAAAATCAAACTGGTTAGCCACCAAATCAAACCTGAACGTCGCAATTGTCGGGTTGCTATCTGCAAAGTCGATCAACAGCTGCCTTAACTGCCCCGCATCCACAGGGAATTCCGGGCTTACACCATCAGCGATTGCCGTGCCACAAACGTCAGGGGGGCACAAAAGGTAGCCATTGTTTTCAGGAACATAGTCAAGCTCGTTGAACTCAACCGGCGGCAGGTTTCCTTCCTTGCCGCCAAAAATATCTTCACCGCCCCCTATCTGCACAATGAAATAGAGAGCAAGAAGCCCGACCAGAACGATCAGGCTCAGACCAACAGCGATGGAACGAAATCGATCCAGCATCACAGGCCTTTCAAGGCTAATCAGCCCAGGATTGAACCCAATTGAAGCGCCAGGCTCATATCGCCTTCCACCCGGATTTTCCCGGTCATGAACGCCATTTGAGGGTTAAGGTCACCTTTGGCAACTTTCAGGAAGTTCTCAACGCTCACCTTCACGGTGCAATCAGCTTCCGTGTCCTCATTATCGATAACGGTCGGTGAAGACTTGCCGTCGATGCGTACTACGCCGTCATCAGTAAAATCAAATTTGATAATGGCTGAAATAGGTGAGTGCGCCCCAACACGGCCGCGCATTTCTTCTGTAATTTGTTCGAGGTTCATTTTTATCTCCGTTAACGATGCACAGAATATTGGACCGATGCGTCCATAAATCAATCAGTTATTATCATCTTCGCCGCTTTTGCCTTTGTTCCTGAGCTTTTTCAGGAAGCTACCGGCCTTTTGCTCCAGTTCACCGCGCGCATTGCGGGCAATATCTTTCAGCTTACCTTCTGCGCCAGCGGCAACAAGCGCTTTGGTAATCTGTGGCTCAAGTGTATCCATCACGTGACGGGCAATTTCCTGCGGCGACAAGCCTTTCTCGTCTGTACCCAGATTGCTTAAGGTAAAATCAGCAAGCTTGACGTCTTCATCGACATCAACAATCCCGCCTTCCGCCTGCACCATGATTTGCGGCGCGCGCACAGCGAGACTGCGAATAGTAAGCGTAAGCGGCTGCCCACCAACTTCGCTGGGCCCCATATTCTCGGTCAGTTTTTTCTGCAAAGCCTGAAAATTCGACTGGCTTCCTATTAACCGGGCGTCGAACATCGGCTGATCAATGACAATCTCGTCAACGATCACATGATCGTTCAGCAATGTACCTGTCTCCACCTTCATGGAAAACTCGCCAAGCTGGACCATCGGGCCTTCGCCAAAACCGTCGGGCTGGCCAATAGCCAGATCTTTTACATTCACTTTACCGGATAGTGGTGAAATCGAAACGCTGCCGACGGAAACGTCAACAGACATAAATTCCGGCCCTGCCGTTTCAACACCGGTTTTTATGACGGAGTTAAGCTGTGTGTAAACCAGAACGCCTCCAATCCCCAGAAGCACCAAAAAACCTACCAGCAATTTCTTCATCATGATCCTCCCGTTGGGGCACGCGTAAAAATTCAGTTCACCCATGCCTGTCATTAGCAATGCAATAAGGCAAGATAATGTAAGAATTTATTGATAAAACACCATCATAAATGTCTTAACCTTGGCGCCATGATATGCCAGCATGTCGATTATTTGCTACTTAGGGCCATGATTTTCATAGGGTATTCTATTCTGGCGCAACAGTTGCACATGTGTGCTCGTAACTAAAACGCATGTGCTGGCAACCAGCATGGCAAAAGGAACGCGGAGTTTATGAACACGGTAACACAGGTTCTGTTGCTGATTTCCTATGCGATTTTCGGGATCGCAGCCGCCATGTTTCTGCCGATGCTGGGTATTACGCCCTCAACGGCACAACTGATTGGCGCTCTGGTTTTCGTCTCCATCTGGCAAATTCAATTGTCTTTCTTTGGCAAAGGCAACGATGACATCGATATGATTGATATGCACCGGGTGGACGAAATAGAGCAGCTGACGCTTAAGCTCAGGAAAGAGGTCACTGCCCTTAAAGAGAGTGTCGACGAGCAGTCCGAAAAGGGCGATGCCAAAGACAAGAAACTCGTCAATGAATTAAAAACGCTGCAAGAATTTCTGATTCAGGTCATGCAGAAGGAAAGCGGGAAAAAAGGCGGCAGGAAGCCTGCAGGCAAAACTTTGGCCGACAAGGCCTCTGATGGTCAGGCCGACAAAGTGACCGCCGGCGGAATTGAAAAACCGGGATTGGCGGCCGATGGAGCTGCTTTGGTTGCCGCCGAAGAAGAACAGGATCAGGAAGTTGCATCTGAACTGGACATTGCCGAGGGCGACGTTGAAAACTTCGATAGTGACGAAGACCTTGACGAATTGGACAGTGCAGACGGCCCGGATCTTCCTGATGAACCCGGTAAACCCGATGACAGCAGCCTTGAAGGATTGCCGTCACCGCAACCGAACACAGTGAACACACCGACAATAGCAGCAGCCAGCAAGCCCTCTGCAAGAGCAATAGGAACTCCGGCTGCGAAGGCTCCAGACCCCTCGAGAATGAAAACGCACGCACAGCGCAGAGCCGAGGCCGCAAAAAAACGAGCCCCTATCCGGCTGATAAAACGCGAAGACCAGTTGCTTTCCGTTATCAAGAGTTCCTTGTCTGAAAACCGGGTAGACCTGTATTTGCAGCCAATGGTGTCGCTACCGTCACGCAAAGCCGCACACTTCGAGTGTTTCTCCCGCGTCAGAGACGAGGAAGGCCGCGTAGTTCTTCCGCGCCAGTATATGAAAGTGGCAGAAACCAAAGGCCTGATTGGCACGATTGACAACTTGCTCATGTTCAGGCTGATCCAGCTGGTACGTCGACTGGGTCGACGGCGTCCGGACGTGCGCTTTTTTCTGAATATGTCGCGCTATTCCATCGCAGACGAAGAATTCCTGCCTCAGTTTATCGATTTTATGGTGTCAAACCCCGAGTTTGCCGAACGCATTGTTTTTGAAATATCGCAGGAAGACTACCTGACCCTTGAAGACGAAACCGTTGAACGACTACACACACTGGGGCGTAAAGGGTTTGCTTTCTCAATGGACCTGTTTACTGATTTTGATCAGGACTTTGCCGAGCTGGAAAAACGTAATTTCAAATACATCAAGGCAGACATGACGGATATCTTGGAAACCAACCCGGAGCCCGGTGACATTGAAGAGCAAAAAGCCTATCTGCGCCGTAGGGGAATGCAGTTGATCGCCAGCAAGATCGAAACCGAAGATATGGTAATTGAAGCGCTGGACAATCAGATTGAGCTTGCACAAGGCTACCTGTTTGGCGAACCTCTTGCCGCAGAAGAAATCGATACCGACCTATAGCCGCCGTGTGGCTCTTCCAGGATAAGTAACGTATGAACGACGACAGCTACAGCGATGCCGTCAGGCACATAAATGGCCTGAGAGATATTGCTGGTAATCTCGACCTTGTGATTTGCGACCTGTGGGGCGTCATGCACAACGGCATTACCGCAAATCAGGCCGCGATCGAAGCCATCGTCTCGCTGCGCGAATCAGGCGTGCCCAGTGTATTTCTCTCGAATGCACCTAGGCCTCGCTACCATGTTCGCGGCCAGTTGCTTGCGATGGGTATGCCGGAAACACTGACGGACTATATTGTTACTTCGGGTGGGCTCGCTCGTGACGCAGTTCGCGAACACTTTAGTGGGGCTCGGCTCTATCACCTTGGGCCTGAAGGCGACCGCAATACCGTTGAAGGCCTGCCGGTTGAAGAAGTGGAGCACCCTGATGACGCGGACGTAATTCTGGCAACCGATCTGGATTTCAGAGACGTCGACCGTCACCGGGAATGGTTGAAACAGGCACAGGAAAAAGGGGTGCCACTGCTTTGCGCCAATCCTGACAGGGTCGTTCATGTTGGCAACAAACTATACACCTGCGCCGGCGCTGTTGCAGATCTTTATGAAAGCATGGGCGGACCGGTTCAATGGTTTGGCAAGCCAACACCAGAGTCGCTTTGGGCATGTCTGGCAGAGCGCGGACTCAACGGCGATATCGACGGGTCACGTGTTTTGATGGTCGGAGACAGCCTTCAAACGGATATTGCGGGCGCTGTCGCAGCAAAATTCGGTAGCTTATTTATCGCTGGCGGCATACACCGCGAAGAATGGCAGGATGTGGAGAGAAGAATGCAGGAAAACAATCTCAAAAAAGCAGACTTCCACACTATTTTCGGGACTGGAAAACCGGTGCCTAATTCAATCATTGAAAACTTGATCTGGTAACACTCTGGAAAGTCAGACTAGCCAAACAGCGCGTCAATATCGTCCTGACTAACTTCGCCGCCGGACGGCAGTTCGACTTCTTCTTTCGCCGCTTTTTGTTCCGGCTTTTTATCCTCGTCAGTCTTTTCTGCTGCTTCTGCCTCCGCTTTTTTCTTTTCTTCCAGTTCTGCAACTGGATCGAAATCTTCAGAGAACATCGCATCCAGTTCGGCCGGACTTACGGCTTTCGGAGCTTCGACCTTGGGTTCCGGCTTCTTTTGTGGTTTTGGCGCAGCCTTGGGTGGGGGAGCAGGTTCTGGGGCAGGTTCTGGCGCAGGCGCTGCTGCCGGCTCCTGCGGTGCGGGAGCGGGTGCAGCTGGCGTCGCAGACGGCTCAGCAGCGGGCGTTCCTCCCCCCATCAATTCATCCACCTCATTCTGGTCGATACCTTCACCATCCAGCGCAGGGCCGGAAAGCAAAGCTTCATCGCCTTTCGGCTGATCATCGTCCATCGCTTCCTGGATGTCTTCTTCGGTGACCCCCATGAGGCTCCTGAGTTCAAGAACCCGTTCCTCAATATGAGACAGCGTCTGCACCACCTTGGAAATACGTTGACCAGTAATATCCTGAAACGAGCATGCCTCAAAAATGCGCATCACAGCATCCATGGTGGTTGCCTGATACGCTTCATGGTCTTCCGTATCGGCACCCATGATTTCTTCGGCAGCCTCCATAATGGTATTGGTTGCTTCTTCCGTCTGCTGAACAATGGCATCAAGTTCCAGTCCAGCACGTGGTATTCTGGCGCTTTCCAGATCAACAGGTTGCAGGGACGCAATCTCTTTTCTGGCGTTAGTGATATAATCACTAAGCGCTCGGCATTCCCGGTAGATCGACGTGTCGATTGACTTGTAAAACACGTTCATTGTGCCGATCAGCACCTCGGTAACCGAGGCAACATCTGTCAACGACAAGGCTGCCGTATTCTGCTTGCGCAGATTATCGACCAATAATTCGATCTGTTTGGAAAGACCGCTGTCTACCATTAGAAATCTCCGACAACGGCCACCAGTTTTGTCTTCAGTGTCGCGGCGTTAAACGGCTTGACGATATAATTGTTCACACCGGCTTTTTTGGCCGCTACGACATTGTCTGTTTTCGACTCCGCCGTCACCATGATGAAGGGGGTATCCTTCAACTGATTGTCTGCTCGCACTTCCTTCAAGAACTCGTAACCTGTCATGGGTTCCATGTTCCAATCGGAAATGATCAAACCATATTGTTTTGCTCGGGATTTCTCGAGAGCCTGTGCACCATCTGTAGCTTCGTCAACATTGTTGAAGCCAAGCTGCTTCAGAAGATTGCGCACAATTCTTAACATCGTTTTGTAGTCGTCGACGATCAGGATCGGCATATCCATATCAACGGCCATAATATTACCTCAAAGTTTCTGTTGCACCTTAGAGAAACGGAATGAAAAGCTGTCCTGCCTGTAATCCGCCCCTGAAACCGGACACTAGACCCGATCTAGTGAAGAATTGGTTAACCCATCATGCACTTATATTCAAATCATTCTCCCACCCTGTAATGACCCTGTAATAGCACTTGACATCCATACTATACGCTGATCGGTACGCAAACGTAATAGATTAGAGGTTGTGATGCCTACGTCTGTTGGTGTATCCAGCGCTGAGAAAATCGAACCCAGCAATCACCAACGAGGGAAATTCTGAACCGTGCGCGTTTTTCGTCATCCGGATGAATATTCAGCAAGTGATCGTGGTGCTGTCGTTGCCTTGGGTAACTTTGATGGATTCCACCGTGGCCATCAGGTGGTGATCGGCGAAGCGGGTCGACTGGCACGTGACATGGGGGTTCATCTGACCGTCGTGGTAACAGAGCCTCATCCCGTCAGTTTTTTTGCCCCGCATGTACCACCATTTCGGCTCACTCCGTTTCGGGAACGAGCGCAGCTTCTAGAAGCTTTTGGTGTCGATCAGCTTCTGGTTTTACCGTTTGATAAAAATCTGGCAGGTCTCAGCGCACAGGATTTTGTGAATGATATTCTCGTGGATGCCATAGGGGCCGTTCACGTGTGTGTCGGATATGATTATCGCTTCGGTAATGGACGCGGCGGCGGCACAGATGTATTGGCATGGATGGGCGAAATGGAAGGTTTTGGCCTGTCTGTTATACAGCCTGTAACGGTAGGTCTGGAAGGGTATGCCGGAGACGTTTATTCTTCAACACTTGTGCGTAAAGCCCTGCAGAATGGTCAGGCACGCAAAGCGGCCGCGCTGCTGGGGCATTGGTGGAGCATAAATGGACGTGTTTGTGAGGGAGACCAACGTGGTCGCACCATCGGGTTTCCGACAGCCAATCTTGAGCTTGGCGAGAGCCTGCAACCCAAGCTTGGTGTGTATGCGGTTCGCGTGACCATTGAGAACGAAAGCAAAATCTATAACGGTGTTGCCAATATCGGCAACCGGCCGACGTTCGATAAAAATGACGTCATGCTTGAAGTGCATCTTTTCGATTTTGATAGTGATCTTTACAATAAACATGTCCGGGTTCAGCTGGTGGCCTTTCTCAGGGAAGAAAAGAAATTCGACGGACTGGAGTCTCTCAAGAGCCAAATCGCCCAGGATTCGCGGGTTGCCAAAATTGTTCTGGCGGAACCTGAAAACGACGCAGACCGGCTGGAAGCGCCAACGCTGGATCTCTATTTGAAACTGTTCCCAAAACCGCATGTCAGGGCACGATAAGGTAAAGAACCTGCAACGGCGCCGGCCAACTGGACCGGATTTTCCTTGCATTCTGCACTAAGGGCATGAACGATTTGCCGGTCACGGATTCTTGGGGAAGCTGGCTGGTGAGATCTATAACCTTTATTCTGTCACTTCTGCTGGTTTTGCCTTTAACAGCGCATGGCACTGCGCCTGACAAGAACACCCAACAAGCTATTAATGTCGCTACTTTTATGGATTTTCCGCCCTTCATCTCGGATGATGAGCCGAATGGTGGTATTGTTAGCTTGATTGTAAAAAAGAGTTTTGAAGCTGCCGGTCTTAACCCAATCTATTCGCTTGTGCCTTGGCGGCGATCGTTCCGCGCAGTGATGCGGGGTGAGTATTCCGCGTCATATTCATGGGCATACAGCGAAGAACGCGCCAGAGACTTCGAACTTTCGGCACCCATATTCAGTGTATCCAATCAGTTGCTAACCACCTATAGCGACATCAAGAACTGGGAACAGCTGAAAACACCGCGTGAAGATGGCACAAAACCCATTCTGTGTGTACCCATTGGCTGGAAAGTAGCAGCGGAACTGGTCAGACTTGTGGATACACAAAAAATGCACAAGGTATCGCCCGGACACCCCCGCTCCTGCATGGAACTGATACGCGCAAACAGAACCAACATCGTTTACATGCCCAGAATGACGGCGACCTACCACCTGAATGCCATTAAGGCTGAAGAGGAAGGCTCGACTGTACGCGATTGGCCAGACCTGTATACGATGGACGTTCCCAGCGGCATCGCTAACACCCAGCACGTTATCTTTACCCGGAGCGCAGAAGGTGCCGCACTAAGAGATAAGTTTGATTCAGGTTTCAACCAACTGGTGGAAAGTGGCCAGTATCGGGAAATTCTGGAACGCTATTTGAGCGGCTATCCTGTTGACGAACAGCGCGCAATAAGAGATGACCAGATACGGGCTGGCATTTTGCCCCGGCAATGACAATGCCTATTCAGCTTTTGGCCGTTTGATTCGAGATCATGATGGAATTACTCCTCGACTATAATATCTGGATAAGTTTCCTGACGCTTTCAGCGCTGGAAATTATTTTGGGAATCGATAACGTCGTATTTGTCGCGTTAATGGTGCAGAATCTCCCGGAAAAACAGCGTGAAAAAGCGCGCGTAACCGGCCTGATACTGGCACTTGTGATGCGTATCGCCCTGTTGTTCGGTGTTGCCTGGATCATAAGCTTGCAGGAACCCTGGTTCACGGTGCTGGGTCATGAACTTTCCGGCAAGGATATCCTGATGTTGTTTGGTGGTGCGTTCCTTCTCTATAAGGGCACCAACAGCATCCATGATGAAGTAAGCGGCGACTATAAAGAAACCATGCAATCCTACAGTGGCTCTTTTGGGGCTGTGGTAGCGCAAGTCGTGATCATAGACATTGTGTTTTCATTCGACAGTGTCATGACCGCTGTTGGCCTGACCCTTGTTATCCCTGTCATTGTTGCGGCGATGACCATTGCCATGCTTGTAATGATCTTCTCCAGCGGTTTTATAGCCAGCATCATTCAGCGTTTCCCGACATTGAAAATCCTCGCACTCGCTTTCATCATGCTGATTGGGGTTTTCCTGGTGGCAGAGGGACTCGGCTTCCACGTGCCCAAAGGCTACATCTATTTTGCGATGGCCTTCTCGCTGGGTGTTGAGACACTAAATCTGTTGAGAAGCAAACGACGAAAAAAACAATCTGGAAATACACCACAATAGGCTTGGCACCGTGCGACTCGCCGCATTTCGGACTTAAGCCTCTATTAATTGTTTTTGTGTTAATAAAAACACTGATATTTTTTTGCATTGTCTGTATTGATTAAATTTACGTTGATACGGTTTCATAGCGATGGGGGTCGCGTTCAGTACAATGTCTGATGACTTGTTTCCAAAATTGTCGATTTTGTTGGCATTATCCAACAATCAGGCTGCCGAGGCGTTCAAACCGATCCTGCGTTCCAATGGCATCGGCAGGGCAGTTGCAGTCAATTCCAACTATGATGCACTGGCGATCCTGAAAGAAATGAACTTCAACATGATTGTTGTCGATGATCGATTTCCGGAACTGGGCGGCTTTGATTTTTGTCGTTTCCTCCGCCTGACAAGCATTAGCGTCTCCATTTCCCCCATCATTCTGGGATTGCACGAGCCTGATCAGCAATCTGTTCTGAAAGCCCGCGATGCGGGAGCCACCAAGATCGTTGCCATGCCACTGACCGGTCAGAGCCTGATCAAGGCAGTGTCCAGCACGATGGGTGACATGAAACCGATTGTGCAGACCAATAGCTACAATGGGCCTGATCGCCGCCGGCCAACCGACCGTCCCTGGACCAAACCGGAACGCAGGAAAGAACAAGAAAAGCTGATATCGCTACAGCAACAACACAAAGCCATGTTCGGGGTTTTGAAATAGTCAGCTGGTTCGCGGAAGTGCGCCGTTTTCTGACTGTTTCCGCTCGACAGTCCTTTGTATCGCTGATAATAGTCCCAGCCATGAACAATTGTTGGAAAACAACACCTGAGGCCCGGCGTGCAGCCTATGGCCTGGCTATACGAATTACTGGCCCGGCGCTCTGAAAGCGACCGGGACAGACCTTATTTCATTTTCCGAGACAAACTGAGGCGCAACAATCATTTGCCGCCCGAGATGACGAGACGACATTCCATGTCTGATAACAATCAAGATAAACGCGACTACCGCGACACTGTATTCCTTCCACAAACAGATTTCCCGATGAGGGCTGGCCTGCCGAAACGTGAGCCGGAGTTCCTCGCCAAATGGCAAAAAGAAGATATCTACCGCACGCTTCGCAATGACAGCGCCGGGCGCGAGAAATTCGTGCTCCATGATGGCCCTCCTTACGCCAATGGAGATATCCATTTTGGCCATGCCATGCAGAAAACCCTGAAAGACATCATCGTCAAATCCCAGCAGATGCAGGGCAAGGATGCGCCGTTCATCCCCGGTTGGGATTGCCATGGCTTGCCGATTGAGTGGAAGATCGAGGAAAAATATCGCAAGAAAAAGAAAAACAAGGACAATGTTGACCCTATCGAGTTCCGCCGCGAATGCCGCGAATTTGCCGACAACTGGATCGGCGTACAGCGCGAGCAGTTCAAACGCCTTGGTATTATCGCAGACTGGGATAACCCCTACACCACCATGTCGTTTGACGCCGAAGCCACCATTGTTGAAGAGCTGCTAAAATTCGCCGAAGACGGCTCCCTTTACCGAGGGTCAAAACCTGTGATGTGGTCGCCGGTTGAAAAAACGGCACTCGCAGAAGCGGAAGTGGAGTATCACGACCACACATCGACACAAATTGATGTGGCTTTTCAGGTGGTATCAACCAACTGCGCCGAACTGGAAGGTGCACGGGTGGTCATCTGGACCACAACACCCTGGACAATCCCTGCAAACAGGGCGGTCTGTTTTGGCCCGGACATCGATTATGTACGTCTTGCAGTCACTGCCGCTTCTGAAGAAGGGCTGGTCGGATCAGGCGACGAGCTTGTTGTCGCAGAAGCGTTGCTCGCAGACTTTTGCGCTCGCGCAGGCGTAACCGAACACACCATCAAGGCTCGTTTCAAAGGTGCTGCGCTGGACGGGACAATCCTCGCCCATCCCTGGCGCGGCCACGCGGAAGCCAATGGCTTCTATGACTTTGACGTTCCCATGTTGCCCGGCGACCATGTAACAACGGAAGCCGGTACAGGTTTTGTGCACACGGCTCCTGGTCACGGCGACGACGACTATCAGGTCGGGCATGTGAAATTTGGCTTGCCGGTTCCCTACACGGTCAATGAAGCGGGTTGTTACTATGATGACGTTGCACTGGTTGCCGGACATCATGTGTATAAAGTTGCCGATCAGATTTGCGAATTGCTTGGCGGCGCCTCTGCCCTGATGGCCAAAGGGACACTGACACACAGCTATCCGCACAGCTGGCGTTCCAAAGCACCCCTTATTTTTCGCAACACACCACAATGGTTTATCTCCATGGAGAAAAACGGCCTGCGTGACACGGCGATGAAAGCGATTGAGGAAACCAACTGGTATCCGGCTGTCAGCAAGAACCGGATCAGCGCCATGGTGTCTGACCGGCCAGACTGGGTGATCTCCCGCCAGCGCGCGTGGGGCGTACCGATCACCGTGTTTGTTGACAAAAAAACCGGAGATTATCTGGTCGATGCCGATGTGAACCAGCGTATCATCGACGCGGTTAAAGAAGGCGGCGCCGACGCTTGGGTGGCTGTGCCTGCCCAGGATCTGCTCGGCAACAAATACAACGCTGACGACTATGAGCAAATCCATGACATCCTTGATGTATGGTTTGACAGCGGCTGCACCCATGCTTTTGTTCTCGAAAAACGTGAAGAACTGGCCTGGCCCGCTAATCTGTATCTGGAAGGCTCGGATCAGCACCGCGGCTGGTTCCAGTCCAGCCTTCTGGAAAGCAGCGGCACCCGCGGCCGCGCACCCTACAAAGATGTTATGACGCACGGTATGGCACTGGATGGTGACGGCAAGAAAATGTCGAAGTCCGGCAACAATGCTGTCGCGCCGGAGAAAATCATCAATCAGTATGGCGCAGATATCCTGCGGCTTTGGGTTGCTGCCGTGGATTACAAGGAAGATGTGCGCATCTCCGACCAGATCATACAGGGTCAGGTTGATGCTTACCGGAAAATCCGCAACACACTGCGCTACATGCTGGGCAATCTTCACGGGTTTGATGACGCGGAAAAGCTGCCGAGCGACCAGATGCCGGAACTTGATCGCTTCATGCTACATCGCTTGTCGGAACTTGATACATTCCTGCACGAGCGCGCGGCTGAATATGATTTCAACCCGGTGTTCCGCGAGCTTTATCAGTTCTGCATCATCGAGCTTTCAGCGTTTTACTTCGACATCCGCAAAGACGCGCTCTATTGCGACAACCCGGCCGATCCACGTCGGCGTGCCGTGCGCACTGTGCTGGATGCTATTTTCAACAGGCTTGTGCTCTGGTTTGCTCCTATTCTTTCCTTCACGGCAGAAGAAGTCTGGCAGGCGCGTTTTGGCGCCGACGCCCCAAGCGTACACCGGCAGACATGGCCGGAAACACCTGATGAATGGCACGATGACACGCTGGCTGAAAAATGGGCGCGCGTCCGCAAGGTCCGCAGTGTTGTTACCGCAGCGCTGGAGTTGATGCGCCGGGACAAGACCATTGGCTCAAGCCTGCAGGCACATGTCGATATTTATGTGGACAACACTGACGGCATTGCTGATCTGGATTGGGCAGAGATCGCGATCACTTCCTCTGCCAAACTGGCTAAAGGCGACGCACCGGCTGATGCCTTTACACTGGAAGGTGTATCGGGCATCGCAGTCAAAGCATCAATCGCGGACGGCGAAAAATGCGAGCGTTGCTGGGTCATTTCTGAAGAAGTTACCAGGAACGGCGAGCTGTGTAACCGCTGCTCGGATGCCGTCGAGAAACACGATGCGGCACTTGTCGGCTCATGACTGACGCCGATACCATAAAAGGACAGTATTTCCTTCGTGGCATGTTTATTATCGTGCTGCTGATGGCGATTGACCAACTGTCCAAATGGTGGGTGTTGGAAGTTTTTGACTTACCCGCAAAGCAATCTGTAGAGTTGCTGCCATTCCTGAGTTTCACGATGGTTTGGAACAGCGGCATATCAATGGGGCTGCCGCTTGGGGATGCGCTCGGCAAATGGGGCATTGTTGTCATGACGGGGGCAATCAGCATCTGGCTGCTGATCTGGTTGCGCAAATCGGCCCATCTGTTTGAAGCATCGGCCCTCGTTCTGATCCTGAGCGGTGCGCTCGGTAACCTGATAGACAGATTCGTTCACGGCGCAGTTGTTGATTTTATTCATCTGCATGCTTTCGGCTATAATTTCTATGTTTTTAACGTGGCGGACAGTGCAATCACCATGGGTGTTATATTGTTATTGATTGATGGCTTGCGAGACGGCGCCAAAAGCCGTAAAAAAGCCTCAAACACCGGGCACCTTGATGGTGACGGTTAAGGAGAAACTCCATGAACGCCTATAGGCTCTCAGTTCTTTTATTGTCCGGCGTCGCGCTCACTGCCTGCGGCAGCGGAAAAAACTCGCCCGATGAATTTGCGGTCGTGAACCGCCCACCTCTCGTTATTCCGCCGGAGGCCGAACTCAAGCCGCCACGGCCAGGTGAACCCCGGGCACAGGACATGGACCCCGGACGCCGTGCTTTCGAAGCACTTTTCCCCGGTAAAGAGTATAAACCGTCACCGCCAAAGAGTAGCGGCGAACAAGGGCTATTGGCGCGCATAGGCTTTGCGGAACCGGATGTTAGGTCCAATGTCAATCAACCCAAAGTCGATGTGGTTAAAAAGTCTGTTATTCTGGCCGACCTTCTCGAAATGGAAGAACGCCAGTTGCGCCCTGACAATGTTGAAGTAGAGCGCATCAGCAGCGGATCATAGTCACCGCCATAGAGGCCCAACGCAAAAGCACCCGACCAGAAATCTGACGGGTGCTTTTTATTGGCTGTCGCGATTTTATGAAGTGTTTTACTCGGAGAAGAAACGCTTTTGGTAGGCCTCTTCCAGTGGCATGTGCAACGACCAGAACGAAGGCGGGCTCTTGCCTTCCAGCACATCTATCATGATAGCGACATGTGCGTGCCATCCGGCAGACACCCCAACAAGCGTATCGTTGTCAAAGAGTTTGCGGTGGGTAAGCGTAAGCTTCACCTTGTCCCCCATTTCCGCAAGCTCGAACATCACTTCCGATTCGCTGCCATCGCTTTCACCCCACGTGTAGGAAAGCGTGTTTGGTGGATCAACAACCAGAATTTGACCGTGCATCTTTGCTCCCGTGTCGCATATATCTTTGTATTTTTCGGGCGTTTCCTCTTTGGTTTCCGACAGCACGTCATGGTCGAAAACCAGCTCGACAGCACCTCCAACCCGCAAATCCATATCCCCGGCGGCAATCCATGTTTTGCGCAGCTCCGGTTCTGTCAGATAGGCCCACACTTTCTCGATCGGCCCGGGCAGCAGCCGCTCGATCACGACGGTGGCAGGCGCCACCAGCTTTCCATACTGTTCATTCATCGTTTGCATGATCTATTCCCCGTTTGTCGTTGGCAGGCACCGGCATTTTGTCTTCACCCGCATTAAGGGCCGCTTCAAGCGCATCAAGGCGGCTGTTCCAGAAGTGTTCGTATGATCGCAGCCATTCACTGGCTACCCTGAGCCGCTCTGGCGAAAGCTTGCAGTGGTGGACCCTGCCAGCCACTTCCCGCTCTATCAGTCCGGCAGCCTCAAGTTTCTTCACATGTTTTGACGCCGCGGCCAGCGACATATCATAGGGTTTGGCGAGATCGCCGATAGTGCTGGGTCCGGCCCCAAGCGCTGCGAGCATACCCCGGCGGGTCGGGTCCGCGAGGGCATGGAAAACAGTGTCTAACTGATCTGATGTATATTCAACCATGTGGTTTAATATATGCATGGAAAATCTTATTGTCAACCACTTGGTTAAATATCAAGCCCCTTCAAACCACCGAGCCCAGGGCAACGTACGAAAACTGTGAACCGCTTTTCCGCTAACCTCGACTTCTGGAGTTTCCCGCAATGCCGAGCAACCTGATTGTTATCTTGGGTGATCAGTTGAGCCACTCTGTCAGCAGCTTGCATTCTGCTGACCCATCTCGCGACCATGTCATGATGGCGGAAGTGGCAGACGAAGCTGGCTACGTGCCGCATCACAAAAAGAAAATCGCGTTTGTCTTTTCCGCCATGCGTCATTTCGCTGAAGAGCTAAAAGAGAAAGGATTTAAGGTTCGCTATAGCAAGCTGGACGACAACAATAATACCGGATCCCTAACGAGCGAAGTTGTGCGCGCCGCAAAAGATATCATGCCGGACCAAATCCTGATTACAGAACCGGGCGAATGGCGCGTCGCAGAGATGCTCAAAAACTGGTCATGCCAGACCGATACTAAAGTGACTATTCTTACCGATAACCGGTTTGTCGCAACAAGTGACGAGTTCAAAGACTGGGCCAGCGGCCGCAAATCCCTGCGGATGGAATACTTCTACAGGGACATGCGCAGAAAAACCGGCCTGCTGATGACTAACGAACAGCCAGTTGGTGACAAGTGGAACTTCGACAGTGAAAACAGGAAGCCGGCCCGGAACAACCTGTTCATGCCTCAGCCAGCCCACTTTACACCGGATGGAATTACAAAAGAGGTGCTTGCTCTCGTTGGTCACAGCTTCTCTGAAAACTTTGGCGATCTGGAACCTTTCTGGTTTGCCGTTACCGCCAAACAGGCGGAAGGTGCGCTGGATCATTTCATCAAAACAGCATTGCCTGACTTCGGCACATACCAGGACGCCATGCTTGAGGGTGAACGCTTCCTTTATCACGCCGTGATCGCACTTTACCTGAACATCGGATTGCTCGAGCCGCTTGCAGTTTGCGAGAAGGCGGAAGCAGCATACCATTCCGGTGCTGCTCCGTTGAATTCGGTTGAAGGCTTCATTCGCCAGATCATAGGATGGCGAGAATACATACGCGGTATCTACTGGCTGAAAATGCCAGAGTATGTTGAGCAAAATTTCTTTGGGTCAACACGCCCCCTTCCCGCCTTCTACTGGACAGCTGAAACAGATCTCGCCTGTATCCGCGACGTTGTCACCCAGACCAAAGAAGAGGCTTATGCCCATCATATCCAGCGTCTGATGATAACAGGAAACTACGCTCTTCTTATCGGTGCCGACCCAAAGGCAGTCCACGAATGGTACCTGTCTGTTTACGCGGACGCATTCGAGTGGGTGGAGCTGCCAAACACGCTTGGCATGAGCCAGTTTGCCGATGGCGGTCTCCTGGGTTCCAAACCTTATGTTTCAAGCGGCAACTATATTTCAAAGATGTCAAACTATTGCGAAAACTGTCACTTTGACGTGAAGAAAAAAACTGGCGAGGGTGCCTGTCCCTTCAACTCGCTTTATTGGCAATTCCTGATCAGAAACAGGGAAAAACTGGGAGACAATCCTCGGCTTGGCAATGTGTACCGAACCTGGGACCGGATGGCGCAAGACAAGCAAAAGGAATATATTGAAAGCGCAGAACGATATTTGGAGACCCTCGACTAGGCTTCATGTGTGCCTGGCACTTCGGCGACACTTTCCGGAGCAATATTTTACCTGATCCCAATCTCTCGACCATCTTTTCCGCCAGGCGAAAGGCCGCTCACAGACCGGACATGTTTTTTGGGGCAGGTCCTTTTTCAATCGCATTTTGGGCATTGGTTAATCAAACAGGTTTAATTGTGGGTCAGGTTTTCTTCGTTGCTTTGAACGTGACCGCTGTGTGCCCGAGGCACGCATACGATGGGTCATCCCGCTTTTTCGACTGCCGTGCTTTTCAGCAATTTGTCTCGCTATATCTTTATGACCAGCCGTTTTCCGCACAGCCCATATTTTCTCCTTTGCAACACGTGCCGTGATTTCATGGTCAAAAACCGGGACAGGATAGGCATCATCCACAGTATCCTGCAGCCGCGGCCACTTCCATGGTTCATGGATAAAGGCATCCGGCACAGGTGCCAGTTCAGGTAGCCACTGGCGGACAAACCTACCGCCCGGGTCTTGCTCGTAGCCCTGTCGAACCGGATTATAAACCCGCACGGCATTGATGCCGGTAGTGCCTGACTGCATTTGTACCTGAGACCAATGAATCCCGGGTTCATAGTCAGTGAACAGGCGCGCCAGATGTTCGCCGGTTCTGCGCCAGTCCAGCCAAAGATGATAACTTGCCACCGCCATCAACATGGCACGCATCCGAAAATTGAGCCAGCCTGTTGCGATCAGCGACCGCATACAAGCATCCAGAAACGGATATCCTGTTTGTCCTGTTGCCCACGCGGCGAACAGCGGGCTGTTTTCACCATAGCTCCGCAGGCCATCGTATGCCGGGTGCAGGTTTTCATACTCAAGCCTTGGCTCATCTTCAAGCTTTTGCATGAAATGACAACGCCAATGCAAACGACCGGCAAAAGACGACAAAGATCGACGCCATATACTACTATCTTTCCCAGGATTGAGTTGCAGGTCACTATTGCGCGACCAGGCTGCCTGTGCCACTTCCCGCACTGAAATCATCCCCCATGCTATATAGGGTGACAACCTCGAGCAAGTGTCGCGGGCTGATACCGGACTCGACATTGCCCGTTGATAAGACTTCCCCCTTTCAAACAGGAAACTATCAAGAGTTCCTACTGCCTCCGTCCGACCGCCAGGTTGACGGCGGACATGGCCATCATACTGAAAACCAATATCCTCCGCAGAGGGCAATGCGCCGATATCCAGGGTTTCGATCGCCGGCAAAACACGGGGTGCCGGCGTAATGGGCTCCTGCATAAACGCATCCCATTTCCCGGCCCAGCCATCGCGTGAGCCAAGTCTGCGAATAACGCCGTCCTGTCGCTCTTCCTTCCAGGGAAGGTGCATCTGCTGGCACCATGCAGCAACCTGCTTGTCGCGGTCGTACGTCCAGGCATTCCCGGTCTCCTGATGTGACCAAAGCGCAGCGATTGGTAATTCGTCGAACAGTTCCTGCAACACATCAACCGCATTCCCAACGCGAATTATCAAGGGCTGGCCGAGCTTTGTCAGGTCGGCGCGTAGCGCCTGAAGACCCTCGCGCAAAAACATATAATGCCGATGCGAGCTATCAGGCAGGCGCCAATATTCAGGCTCAACAATATAAAGTGGCAAAACCGGACCTGCAGCAGCTGCTCTGGCAAGTGGCCGGTGATCATGAACGCGGATATCGCGCTTGAACCAAACGACCTGCAGTGGATTTGTGGAACAGCTCAAGATGCTATCGTGCCTGTTTTAGTGTTTGCCTCCTTTGATACGGTATTAAAACCGGCCCGGATTATGTGATCAGGCAAGTGTAAACTCTACTGAAAATCAATTCAGGTGTGACTTTTAAACCGACCACACTCCTGATAATGTCCGGCCCATGAGTAACGCAGACAGATCCAGTTTACCGACCAGCGCAGGCATCATTCGATTGCTGTCCGAGCGAACCATCAACCGCATTGCTGCGGGTGAAGTTGTGGAGCGCCCAGCGAGCGCGGTGAAGGAGCTGGTTGAAAATGCAATTGATGCCGGCGCAACACAAATCGATGTGGTGATGCGCGAAGGCGGACGCTCGCTCATTCAGGTGAAAGACGATGGCTGCGGCATGGGCCCGGATGAGCTATCGCTGGCGGTGGAACGGCATGCCACATCCAAATTGCGCGATGAAGACTTGGTTAACATCGGCTCTCTGGGGTTCAGGGGAGAAGCGCTCGCCTCCATAGGCGCCGTATCGCACCTGACAGTAACATCGCGGGCGGACGGTGCACCCGAAGCCTGGATGGTGGCTGTGGATGCAGGCACCAAATCCGAGATCATGCCCGCCGCTTTGTCGGCAGGCACGGTTATCGAAGTCAGAGACCTGTTTTTCGCCACGCCTGCCCGGCTCAAGTTCCTGAAAACCAATCGCACGGAATATGGTCAGGCCTCCGACGTGATGAAGCGGCTGGCGATGGCACACCCCGAAGTCGCGTTCACGCTTTCTGACGGCGACCGCACCACATTCCGCGCACCACATGCCGCAAATCTTGTTGGCAACGCACGGCTTGAAAGGCTGGGGTCGATCCTTGGCAAGGAGTTCCGGGAAAATGCCCTCGAGATAGATGCCGAGCGTGAAGGTATGCACCTGACGGGCTTTGCGGGCCTTCCCACCTACAGTCGCGGTAACGCGATGCAGCAATATCTGTTCGTGAACGGTCGTCCGGTGAAAGACAGGATGCTGAACGGTGCCGTGAGAGGGGCTTATCAGGACTATCTGGCGCGTGACCGGCACCCTTCACTCGCACTGTTTCTGGACGTTCCGGCCAGCTTCGTTGACGTGAATGTTCATCCGGCGAAGACGGAAGTCCGTTTCAAGGACGCGGGGATGGTGCGCGGCTTGATCGTCTCGTCGCTCAGGCATGCGCTTGCGGCGGCAGGCCATAGGGCTTCGACGACGGTTGCTGACGCAGCGCTCGGCGCCATGCGGCCCCGGACCGGAACGCCGGGCATGCCCTGGTCGGGCAGTTCGTCTGGCCCGGGATACGGTGAAGGTCGCCCGACGCTGCCACAGGGGTTTGCTGATGTAGTAAACCAGATATACGCCCCGGATCAGCCCCGCCCACAAGCGGGTTTTGGTGAAGGGGAGCAGATGGGCTTTGAAACCCACGGCGATATGGCAGCACCCAGCGCACGGGCACCCGAAGCCTATGGCACAGAAACGGAACAGGTTCTGAGCAGCTATCCGCTCGGCAGCGCGCGCGGGCAGGTCCACGCAACTTATATTGTCAGCCAAACGACGGACGGTCTTGTGATCGTGGATCAGCACGCTGCGCACGAACGGCTGGTGTATGAGCGCATGAAAAAGCAGATCGCTGCAACAGGCGTCGCGCGACAGGCCCTTCTATTGCCTGAGGTTGTCGAGCTTGAAGAAGCCCCGGCGGCAAGGCTTACGGCGCGGGCGGAAGAACTGGCGGCGCTGGGCCTGATTGTAGAACCCTTCGGTGAAGGCGCTGTGATGGTGCGGGAGGTGCCCGCGATGCTCGGCAAGCTGGATGTCAAAGGCCTTGTGCGTGACCTTGCTGACGAGATCACAGAACTTGATGAAGCCTTGTCACTCAAGGAAAAACTGGAAGATGTGTGCGGCACCATGGCATGCCACGGCAGCGTGCGAGCAGGCCGAAGGTTAACGGTTGAAGAAATGAATGCCCTGCTCAGGGAAATGGAAGAAACGCCTCATTCAGGGCAGTGCAATCATGGCCGCCCTACTTACGTGGAACTCAAACTCGCGGATATCGAAAAACTGTTTGGACGCCGCTGACCGTTCGGCTTTCAAACCAGCGACAACAAGGTTTCAGCCGCCAGATCAGGATGTGTCATCATCGCATTTCTGGGTGCATCGATGCCCCTATAGGTCCAGCCCGGCCCTTTGGCAGGCCCCACCATCCGCGGCGACGACATGCGGTATTTTTGCCCGATGCAATGAATGAAAGCAGGGTCGAGGCCGTCCCACCCGCCATTTTCCAGCACCAGTTCATCGGTCCATTGGCGGGCAGGATGCATGGTGATAAGTTTTTTCAGGCGGGCAATGTGATCCGTTTCGCTTTTCGGCACCAGCATTTCAACAGGGTATTCGTCCCATAATTGCATCTGGTAACCATCAACAAACTTCTCTGCCCGCGCTTTCCACCAGTCCGGGTATTCACCCGTTTCCGGGTCGCGGGTAACAGCACTCATGACACCCCGGCGGGGCACCAGTGCATCAAAAAAAACAATGCGGCGGACGCGGTCTTTTTCCCGGTCTGCTGCACCGGTGATCGTCAGGCCGCTATAGGAATGCCCGACAAGAATAACGTTCTCTAACTCGTTAAAACGCAGCACATTGGCAATGTCTTCAATATGGGTTTCAAGACCAATATCAGGTGAGGAAAGGTGAACCCGTTCACCGCACCCGGTGCAGGTTGGGGTGAAGACACGATGCCCGGCATTTTCAAGCCGGTCTTTCACATCGCGCCAGACCCAACCACCGTGCCACGTGCCATGCACCAGAACAAAAGCCGGTTTGTCGGTTCTTTCGTTTTTGGGCTGCAAAGAGTTTGTTGCCGTCGGGGCAAGGGTCGCAGCCCCAAACGCAGCGGCACCCACAATTATATCACGACGCTTGATCATGGCTCTTCTTCTCGACCATCACTGAAACACCCCGCACCGCCTTATGGTGAGGCTCAATGAACAGATCGGCGACTAGTTCTTGATCGCGATTGTCTGCAACTCAACTGAGCCATCGAAGGTGGCGGTTTTAATCTCGTCCAGTCCTTCAATGTTAACGGTGTTGATCTGTTGTGGCCAGAGGTCACGAAGCGCATCGTGCCGGATGGTCAGATGTTCAATATCAGCTTTTGCAGGTGTCTCCTGATAAACCCAGAAAAACTGCCGCTCGATTTCAAAACCAACAGGCACAAGAGGCAAGGCACTCACCCCGTCGTCAGTCATCGCAAACCGTTCACCAACATAGTCGGCAAACAGGCTTTGCGTTTCGCTTGAACCGAGGATATCAGCGTCCTTGCCGAAAATCTGCCGGACCGCATGCTCGGCATCATGAAGATAAAAACGGTGCATAACCTCAATGTTGCCGGTGCGCGGGTTGAAAAGCACTTTGGTGATTGCGGCTTTTTGCTGATGTGAAAAGGCAGGCGCGACAACCGCGCCTGCCAGCACTATCAGGGCCAGAACCATCCGGGAAAGACGAAATACTCTAAACACTGCGATCCGCATTATTTGTCTTTCTTGTCGTCTTTCTTCAGCTCTGTTTTGATATCCTGCATGATATCTCGCTGCACTTTGGCTTTCGATTTGGGTGATTTGAAAGCTTCAATGCGGGACGGAATAATGCGGCGAGGATAATAGTTATTTTCCACGTCGACATCAGCCGTTTCCCAATAAGGGTCCACAACAACCTGTGTCAGTTCCTTGTCGGTAACGATCAGCTTTTTCACCGCGTCCGGTGTGCGTCGCCAGATTTCTGCCGGAATGTGCAGACTATCGGTACTGCCATCTGCAAACGTCATCTCAAGGATGATCGGCATCACCAGCCCGCCCTTGTTGGAGAAATCTAGAATATAATAATTCCTGTCTTCCTCCACCGCGCGCTCAAGCGCCTTGCGCTCCCAGTCTTCCAGACCGCTCAGAAGGTCACTATAGTCGTTGCGTTCCTTATTGGTTACGGTGAAACGATCGTTTTCGTCGTAAAAGTCACGTACGTCAGGGTTAAGCTCAACCCACAACTGCTTGCCTTCTTGTCTGTTACGCTCGACGAACAGAGAGGCCGGCTTGTCAGCCTCTACCTGACGAAGACGGGCGAAATCAATGTCCGGATCAAGCGTATCGAGACGCAGCTTGTAAACATGATCAAGCGAGATATCGACGTGATCCGTGCTGTAGAACCAGCCACGCCAGAACCAGTCCAGGTCAATGCCAGACGCTTCTTCCATTGTACGGAAGAAGTCAGACGGTGTTGGCCGCTTGAACATCCAGCGAGTGGCATACTCTTTAAACGCAAAGTCAAACAGATCGCGCCCCATAATGGTCTCGCGCAATATATTCAGCGCTGCGGCAGGCTTGGTATAGGCATTTGGCCCCAAGCGCCAGACACTGTCAGACTGCGTCATGATTGGCACCTGACGCGATGACTTCATATAGTCAACAATATCACGCGGCTCCACACCCCAGGGAATGGTCGGGTCCCACTCGCGGCCGGCAACACCGTCCAGATAACTGTTCAGGCCTTCATCCATCCAGGTCCACTGACGTTCGTCCGAGTTTACAATCATCGGGAAATAGTTGTGCCCGACTTCATGGATAACCACTCCAATCAGAAAGCGTTTTTCCGCCTGACTATATGTGCGGCTGCCATCTTCCTGCAGTTTGGTCCGTGGGCCATTGAAGGTGATCATGGGATATTCCATCCCGCCCACCGGGCCATTCACTGACTGCGAAACCGGGTACGGATAATCAAACGAGAAACGGGAGTAGACCTCCATTGTGTGCACCACCGCTTCTGTTGAATATTTTTTCCAGAGGTCGCCGCCTTCTTTCGGGTAGAAAGACATGGCCATAACAAACGGCTGCACATTGCCGCCCTGATTGTAGCCTTTGGCGTCCCACATGAACTTCCGCGAAGAAGCCCACGCGAAATCACGAACGTTTTCGGCCGCGAAACGCCATGTTTTGGTATCGTCGGTTCCTTCTTTTTCGTTTTCCAGAGCTTCTTCAGCCGTCACGATGAAAACAGGCCTTTCGGCAGTGCGCGCTTCATCAAGGCGGTTACGCTGTTCGCGCGTTAAAACCTCATTCGGATTCTGAAGTGTGCCGGTTGACGAAACAATGTGATCGGCAGGAACTGTCATCTCAACTTCATAGTTGCCGAACTCAAGTGTGAATTCGCCGCGCCCAAGAAATTCCTTGTTGGTCCATGCTTCATAATCGGTATACGCGTGAAGCCGCGGGAACCACTGCGCCAGCAGGAAAATATCGTTGCCACCTTCACGCTCATCATCCGGGAAGTGTTCATACCCCCCTCTGGCGGAAACAGTGTTTTCGTCAACCATGTTAAACGTGAAGTCCACATTGAAACTGGTGTTCCCGCCGGGCGCGAGTGGAGTAGCCAGGTCAACGCGCATGAGAGTGCCAACAATGGTGAACTTCAAGTCGGACCCATCAGCACCCGTGACACCGCCGATAACGTAGCCAAGTTCATTATCTTCCATAAACTGTTGGCGACGCAGCTCTTCGAAGCTGAGTTTGGCAGGCGTCCTGCCGTTCGCCGCCAAGGTAACAGGACCTCGCCGCCCGATACCGGCAAACGAGTTGCTGCGTTCCGCCATAGAATCATTTCTAAAAACATTCTGGTCCAGCTGCAGCCAAAGATACTTCAATGTATCGGGCGAATTATTCTGGTAACGAATGGTTTCAGAGGCTGTGATGCGCCGATTGTCTTCATCAAGTGTTGCCCTGATCTGATAATCGACTTTTTGCTGCCAATACTGATGACCGGGTTCGCCCGCCGCATTCCGGTAAACATTCGGTGTTGGCAAAACTTCGTCAAGCTGACGAAACTTGTCTTGGAAATTGCCCTTGGTTTGTTTCACCGCGTCAGCGCTGACTGCGCCAGACGCAAAAGCGACAATCGCCGTTAAGACAATCAAGCCTCTTTTCATCATAGTGTCCTCTTGGTTTTTTTCGTGCCCCCGCATACCGAAACCGGCGTCGCGGATACCTGTAATCTGCCCTGCCGACCCTGATGGCACGGCTGAACTCCACCCGTCTCTATCAAAGCGGCAAAACGCACCGCGCGCAAGACCAACCGTGCTCAATTATGCGTTATTGGTCAGTTGTACGGACCTAATCGGGAAAAAAGATCACAAATTAAGGATTTAATGAGGTTGTTTGACGCCTTTTACCCAGACTTCTCTGGTCTTGAGTTCCGAATCCATCAATACAAAGTCGGCCTGTTTACCAACCGAAAGTGAGCCGATTACGCTATCCAGTCCCATAAAACAGGCCGGTGTCAAACTGGCCATTGTGACAGCATCTTCCAGAGACACACCCACTTCGTTTGCGGCAAAACGAACAGCAGACATCATATCGAGGTCCGAACCGGCAAGGGTGCCTTCAGCATTGGTACACCTGCCGCCTTCAGCGACGATCTGCTGTTCACCCAGCAAAAACTCTTTGCTTTGGCTGCCAACCGTCGGCATGGCATCCGTTACCAGAATGGATTTCTCGACGCCTTTTGAGTGAATTGCGTGCCGCAAGGCGGCGGCATGCACATGATGGCCATCCGCTATCAATCCTGCCCAGGTATTCTGCGATTCCAGCGCGGCACCGACAGCACCCGGCGCGCGGGTTTCAAAGCCGGACATGGCGTTAAATAAATGCGTAAAACCTGTGATGCCAGCGTCAACCGCCTTCATCGTCTGCTCGTAGGTTGCCGCCGTATGGCCCGCCGATACCACAACACCAGCTTCAACCAACGCCTGGATCAGGCCATCATCAACCATTTCCGGTGCAAGCGTTACCAGTGTTTTTCCCTGCTTCAGGGAAGAAAGCATGTCGATGTCTGTATCTGAAAGTTGCCTGAACCTGCCAGCATCATGAATGCCTTTTTTCAAAGGGTTTAAAAAAGGCCCTTCCAGATGAATACCCATGACACCGGGCACGCCCTGGGCTATCGCCTGATCCACAGCATCGATGGCAACCGCTATCTTCTCCATGTTGTCACTGATCAAAGTCGGCAGGAAGGCTGTAGTGCCAAAGCGGCGATGTGCATCACCAATGGCACGCACGCCTTCTAAACTTGGGCTGTCATTAAAAAGGATTCCGCCCCCGCCATTCACCTGAATGTCGAAGAAACCCGGCACCAGAATACCGTCAAGCAGATCATCGTCTTCAACATGGCCCGGTTTGATATCGGTAATAAAGCCATCGCCAATTGTAACGGTCACACCCTCAATCATAGCGCCCTCAACAAACGCCCTGCTCACTGAAATAGACTGGCAGCTCATACCGTTTCTGTCACCTTCTGTAAATGTGACGGCCTGTCAGTCAACGACAACACCAGCGTTCAGAATATGTTTCGGATCAAACGTATTCTTTAACTGGCGCATAACTGCAATCTCTTGTTCGCTGCGGGATTGCGACAGCCAGTCTTTCTTTTCAAAGCCTATACCGTGCTCTGCAGAAACAGACCCGCCATAGGCAACCAGCGGTTCATAGATAGACCTGTCGGATAGTTCCCTCGCGCCTTCCGCATCTGTGTGCGCCTGAACGAAGAAATGGAGGTTCCCGTCACCTACATGCCCGAGAACATAAAGCTTGTTGGTCGGTAGCAGAGCATCAAGTTTTTCCCTGACATCCGCCACATAAGCTTCCATCGCGGTGATAGGCAGGCTGACATCATACAAAAACACCGGCTTGACCGAAATGATCGCCTCGAAATCGTCCCGGATAGACCAGACCGCTTTACGCTCGGCCTCAGACTTTGGCAGCACCGCATCAAGAATGATACCGTCCTCGAACGCCTGCTCCACGACTTCCATGAACCTCGCGTCGTCACGCGCCGGATCACTGCCATCGCATTCAAACAGAATATAATAGGGGTGGGTCCTGTCCATCGGCGGAGAGTGCCATCCGGGTTCAGTCACGGCGCTGAAATAGTCGCCCCACATCGCCTCGAAGGCCGAAAGGCTTGAGCCAACCGTACTTTTGAGGTGGTTCAATAGTTTAGGCACTGCGGCAAAGTCAGGCAGGGCCGCCAGGGCCGTGTTGCGGGTGGTGGATTGGGGCTGAAGCCTTATGATGGCCCTGGTAATCACACCCAGCGCCCCTTCGGTACCAACGAACAGTTGCTTCAGATCAAAACCCGCATTGTTTTTCAGCATCTTGTTCATTGAAGAGAGAATAGTGCCATCCGGCAAAACTGCCTCAAGCCCCAGCACGAGAGCGCGTGCCATCCCGTATCGAATGACATTAATACCACCTGCATTGGTGGCAATGTTACCGCCAATGGTACATGAACCACGTGCGCCCAGGTCAAGCGGCAGAAACATACCTTCTTCGGCCACCTTGTTCTGCACCTGCTCGAGAATAGCACCCGCCTGAACCGTCAGCGTATGGGATATGGTGTCGACTTCCTCGACAGCGTTCATCCGCTCCATCGACAAGACTATATCCTGCCCTTCCGATTGTGTGCCCTGCACGCAGCCGGTGAGCCCGCCATGTGTGACGACATTCTGGCCAACCGCGTAACAAAGCCCGAGAAGCTTTGAAACCTCAGCTGTCGTTTTCGGGCGCACGATTGCAAGGGCGCGCATAGGCGACGGGTCCCAGTAACTTGTCGCACGGGCTGACACCTGATCACCCGTCACCACAGCACCAGCTCCAAATTTTTCCCGCAACGTTTCAAGGAGTTCTGACATATAAAATCCTAGCGATCTCGCGTTGGTGACGGCAATTCATCCAGCACCAATCGAAGGTTTCCATTGTGTTTCGCAAGCATACGAGCGCTTTCGCCCTGGGTACACCCAAGGCAAATCAATATTGCTTCCTTGATATTGTTGTCCGCCTCGCTGAGGGCCTGTCGCGCACGGTCGGCAGAACAGCCTGCGATATCGCCGACAATTCCAACCGCGCGGCGTTCAAGCTTCTGATTGGAGACAACCATATCCACCATATAGCCTTTGTAAACACGACCCAGTCGCGACATTACGGCGGTTGAAATCATGTTCAGGATAGCTTTCTGGGCGGTGCCTGCTTTCATGCGCGTGGAACCGGCAACCAACTCGCTACCTGTTTCCGCAACAATGGCGTAGTCAGCCTCCTTGGCAATCGGAGTTGCCGGATTGTTGACAATACCAATGGTCAGCGCCCCGTTTCGCTTCGCCTGACGGATCGCCCCCAGCGTGAAAGGTGTTTTACCGCTGGCCGCAACCGCAAGCACAACATCACCCGGGCCAACCTTGTTCCGGTTTATCACGGTCATCGCCGCATCTGCGGAGTCTTCTGCGCCTTCGACACTTTCGGTTAACGCGTTCAACCCTCCCGCCATACAGAAAAGCGTGCGGCTTGATGGCCAGTTGAATGTCGGCGTTAGCTCCGCGCCGTCCTGCACGGCCAACCGGCCGGACGTGCCTGAACCGACATAAACAAGCCTGCCCTTTTCCCCCAGCGCCGACGCAGCAGCACCCGCAGCGCCCGCAATGCTGGTCAGGGCGGGCCTTATCGCCGCCAGAGCGGCCAGCTGGCCCTCATACATTGCCTCAACGGCATCCTCGGCCGACCATTTATCGAAGTCGGCGTAGCGGTTGCTCACATTCTCTGTCATTCATCACCTACTGGATACTTGGCATCCATTTCTTCCAGACGCCGCATTATTCACCATAAGTCACAGTCGGGGAAGGCCTGTCGTGAATTGGTGACAGGAAAGTTTCTCAAGAATGCCGTTCTGGAATTTGCCGGGGAATTATGAAACAGTCCAAATCGAATTGCCGGGTTTTTTTCTGTGGGGAGCAGCTATGAAATTTCGGTTTTACCGAACGGGGAGCGCAAATGACATTGCGCCCATCGCCAGATGACGGGTGGCTTCACTGGGCTTGATTGGGTAATTGTGGGCGGCTATCTGGCTCTGCTTCTGGGGCTGGGCTGGTTGCTGAGCAAACAAAAATCAGAAGATGCCCGCGACTATTTCCTCGGTGGCAATCAAATGTCTTATTGGGTTGTCGCGGTTTCCGTGCTTGCCACCAGTCAGTCAGCAGCCACTTTTCTTGGTGGCCCAGACCAGGGCTACAGGGGCGACTATACATACGTGACCGCCAATATCGGCGCCATCATTGCCGCTATTTTTGTTGCCCGTTTGCTGGTTCCCAAGTTTTACGCCATGCAGGCTTCTACCGTGTACGAATTGCTGGGTGCACGCTATGGCACTGCCGCGATGAAGGCCGCCGGCGGCATGTACCTCGTCGGAAGGCTACTGGCCAGCGGTTCCCGGCTATACATGGCCGCAATTGCTGTTTCCATGATCCTCTACGCCAACATCGAAGCAGACAGTATAATTTCTGCTGCGTTCATCATGATGGCACTGGGTTTTGTGATAACCTTTATGGGGGGCATCAGATCTGTTCTCTGGAGCGACCTTGTTCAGTTTGCGATTTATATTATGGCCGCCTGCACGGTGCTGTATTTTTTATGGACGGAAATTCCCGCAAGCGGCGCCGACATCCTGAACGGCCTGGACAATGCACCGAACGGGCAAAATAGACTCACTTTTTTCAACCTTGATGTAAATTTTTCGCAGCCTTTTGCCCTGATTTCGATCCTGACCGGGCTGGTTCTCTTGAATATTGGCAACTTTGGCCTGGATCAGGACACGACCCAGCGGTTGCTAACATGTGAAAATGCACAGCAAGGAACACGGGCCTTGTTCATCTCCGTGGTCGTCGCCGTCCCCGTGGTTTGGCTTTTTGTCTCTATTGGTCAATTGCTGCACATATTCTATGACCGCCCTGAATTGATGGGAAATGGCCTTGCAGGCGCGGTTTCCGGCGAGTTTGAAGGCGAACGCATCACAATTTTCATGCACTATATTCTGAACGAGATGCCGACCGGTCTCAGAGGGCTCGTTACTGTCGGGGTAATTGCTGCCGCTGTTTCCACCATTAATTCCGGATTGAACTCAATGTCATCCGTCATCGTCCAGGACTTTTACCGGCCTTGGATTGAGACGCGAACCCCCAGAGACGAACACCATTTTGTGCAGGCTGGGCGCATAAGCATGGGTGTCGTCGGACTTGGCCTGTTTGCCATGGCGGTACTGTGTTTCTACTGGCAGCGATACACAGATATGGCTCTGCTGGATTTTGCGCTTTCCGTTATGGTTTTTGCCTATTCCGGATTGCTCGGCGTTTACTTCGCTGTCGTTTTCACCAGTCGCGGTTCCACAACAAGTGTTATCTTCGCACTCGCTGTTGGCTTCGTTGTAACTCTCGTTCAGCAGAGCTATATGGTTGACGTTCTTGGCCTGCCCGGCGCATGGAAGTCTCTCGCGTTTTCGTGGCAGCTTTGCATTGGTACATTCGCTGCATTTCTGGCTTGTGTTGCAGGTAACACCTCTAAAAGCGAAAACAAGGCACTCGCAGCATGAGCGGGCAGCACGAACGTCTTTATCTCGGCGTTGATGCCGGCGGCACCAGCTGCCGGGCCCGACTTGAAACCGCGGACGGCACAGTGCTTGGTGCCGGCAAGTCAGGCGCAGCAACCTTGCGCCTGCCATCCGATATTGCCGCAAACTCAATCATCAAAGCCTGCACCGAAGCCCTTTCAAAAGCGGGGTTGCCCTCTTTCGAGCCACAGAAAATTTCCCTGGCTATTGGCGCAGCCGGTAGTGAGTGCGCAGGGGCAACAGAAAAGCTGCACAACGAACTATCCGACAGGGGCTGGCCCAACGCAATTGTAACTTCTGATGCCCGGACCGCCTGCATTGGCGCACACCAGGGGGCCGACGGCGGCATTGTGATTGTCGGCACCGGGTCAATCGGATACGGCCTGATTGAAGGTGAACCTGTAAGGACCGGAGGCCTTGGTTTTCCGAAGTCAGACCTTGGCAGCGGTGCCCATATCGGCCTTCAGGCAGTTCAGACCGCCACTCAGGCAAACAGCAGCGTACCGAATGATTTCCTGCGGGATGTCCGCAGAGCACTGGGCGGCACACAAGCCTCTATCGCCGAATGGCAAGCAGGTGCCTCCGCAACAACATACGCTACGCTTGCGCCTTTGGTGGTTGAACACGCACAGCACGGTGACAAAAAAGCCATAGCTATCCTGAGTACCGCAGCGGCTGAGATATCGACACTCATCAGCAGGTTAAACCAAACGGGTGTGCAAAAGATTGCGCTGGTTGGCGGCCTCGCACCAATTATCCAGTTGTACCTGTCGCCTGATATCCAAGCGGCTCTACATGAACCGTTAGATGACGCGGTCAGCGGTGCTATTTTGCTTGCAAAGCAACGCCTGTGTGACAACGCGTACTAAGTCGAGAAAATAAGTTGCGCCTGCTCAGTTTGTTGGCACCAGCCGCATGATCATGCCATCGTCAACACCGAAATAGAGACTGCCATCCGGCGCTGGCTCAACAAAACGTACACGCCAGCCCCTGTCCGCCAACAGCCTTTCTTCATGCAATATCCTGTTGTCTTCAACCACCAGCCGATTGATGTGCGTGAAGGCCAGGGAACCGCTGAACAGATTTCCCCGCCAGCCCGGAAAGGCCGTACCGGTATAGAAAGCCGCCCCGCTGGGTGCGATGGAAGGCACCCAATAGTATCTTGGTTGCGTCATACCCTCGTGATGCGTGATGCCATCTCCGATCGGCCCACCACCATATTCCTCGCCGTAAGTGATCACAGGCCAGCCATAATTTTCGCCAGCTCGGGCGATATTCACCTCGTCTCCACCTTGAGGTCCATGCTCATTGAGCCATGGCTCACCAGTATCAGGATGAACGGTCATACCTTGAGGGTTACGCACGCCATAAGACCATATTTCCGGCAGCGCACCCTCGGTGCCGACAAACGGATTATCATCCGGTACGCGCCCATCGTCATGAAGGCGCAAGATTTTACCTGCATGAGCTTCCAGACTTTGGGAGAGAACCGAATGATCATATCCGTCTCCGGTAGAGATGAAGAGATAGCCTCCGGAAAGCACCAGACGCCCGCCAAAGTGCCATTTGCCAGAAATTCTCGGGGTTGAGTTAAAAAGGTTTTCACGCGCCGAAACGCGTTCGTCTTCTATCCTGATACGATCAACAGCCAACCCGTTTTTGGTCTCTTCACCAACGCCGTACGCAATATATATCCATCCGTTTTCGGTGTATTGCGGATGAACCCTGACATCAAAAAGCCCCGAACTAACCGAACCGTTTCTGAGCATATCAGGCAGTCCATCAATGATGCGACGCTCGCCGGTTTCCACGTTCAGAAAGCTCAGTCTGCCTGCCTCCCGCTCTCCGAGAAGTGCTGTTCCGTCAGGCAGGAAAGCCAAAGCCCATGGGACTTCAGCCCCTTCAGATACAACTTCGACGGAGAAAGTTTCTGCCTCCGAGACGATAATGTGGTCGGTCTGTTCTGTGGCCGAAGGGTCGGTTTGTGTGTCTTCCTGAGCGCTTGCATGCTGAGATACGGCCGCAAGCCACGCCAGCGAAAACCACAGAAAAACGTGTGCGACATGTGTGGATGCCATGGTTTGTTCTTCCTCATTTATCGTAAAGTCCGGCTCATTTATCGTAAAGTCCGGTCGATTCAATTATGTTATTCTATAACAATAACCGAAACTGGATCAACCTTTACTAACTAAAAGACCGGTCCACTAGCGCGGCAACCGACGCTCCGCACAATCAGCGCGTATCTGTCATCTGCATAATAGGGGGCAATATGCAGCCCTGTTCTATTCCGTTTTATCGGCTTCGAAACCCGCCTGTGCCAGCACAAGTAACAAGCCCACCTGAATGGCTATATGACTGTCTGTATTGGTCCAGGACTCATCAGGGGCATGCGCCCTTCGGGAAACACCGCCACGACTGATGGTAATCGCGGGAATACCAAGCGAAATAGGGATGTTGGAGTCCGTTGAAGACAGGGATGGTTTGGCCGTAACACCAGCCGCCTGCATGGCGGCCACTGCGCGCTGCACCAATGGCGAGGAAGGGTCACCTACCCCGGCGGGCCTTTTTCCCACACGTTTGATATCAACCGTTAGCTCGGCTCCGTCTTTGCGGGCATTATTTTCTTCATCGATACCGTCCTGAACAGCCTTCCGGAAAACAGCGTCGATTTCGTCGAGTTTCGCTTGGTCAACAGAGCGCATATCTACTTCCATCCATGATTCGAATGGAATTGAGTTAATGGAAGTACCCCCGCCAATACGGCCAATACTGAAACTGGTTTTGGGCCCGATGCCGGTCACCGCAGGAGCGCGATCGGCAAAGTTTTCAATTGCACGGCCTAGCGCATGATGGGGATTGGCGAGCCCGAATGCGCCCCATGAATGCCCTCCGGGTCCCGCGACAGTTACCTTGTAGCGATGAGATCCGACGCCACCATAAATAAGCCCGTCATTACCACCGCCATCAATCGCAATAAACGCATCAATCTGCGGACCACCGTCCCGGAACAAATGCTTCACACCGCGCAAGTCTCCAAGACCCTCCTCTCCTACAGAGCCAATGAATAGAATGTCATCGCTCGTTTCGATACCTTCGGCTTCCATTGCGCGCAAAAGGCTCAGGAGAAAAACAAGGCCTCGTGTATTATCTCCGATACCGGGTGCATGATAAGTGTCCCCGTCAATGCGCACAGTCACGTCTGTTCCAGCCGGAAACACGGTGTCGAGGTGAGCAACCAGCGCCAGCACGCGGTTGCCTTCCCGCCCGGGTCGACGGCCAATGACATTCCCGACTTCATCTATTGTTACATCCGAGAGGCCGGCCTCTTTCAACATCCCGACGAAGTGGGCAGCCCTATTTTCCTCTGCAAACGGCGGTGCAGGGATTTCCGTCAGCTCGATCAAGTCCAGGATATTTCGGGCATCATGCGCTTCAATGCTGCTCATTGCGTTCATCACGGACGTGTTTTCGCTCAGCACCTGAAGTTCGGTGCTGTATGCCATGTCGGGTTCGAACAATGATTCCCGTTCTTTTGTCGGTTCTGTCGGTCCCTCGCATCCAGCGAGCAGGGCAGTCGCAAATAACAGGGTTTTGAAACTATTATCACTTTTCATTGCATGACCTTTGGTTCGAACGATACGCAAAAACTATCAAAGTGTGCCTTTGAGCCAAGTGTTAAATTCCTTTAACACTCAGGTCACATCAAGGAAAAACACTCCGGCAATCGCTCCCACACGTAGCTTGAAACCCAACGCAAACCGGATAAAGCCTCACGCAATGGCCGCACAATTGCCTCTGAAACAATGGATGTTGGATTATGTCATAAGATTATACGCATATAACTATTGAGCATGTACTATTTCGCGTTATAATGAAAAACCTATCAAAATTCACTATTTTAGCGATAACTATGCGCGCCCAGTGTGTTTTTTATGTTACTATCGTAATATAACTGTAGTCTATGGCTTAGGTTTATATCCGATACCGCTGGCCAATCTTCTGATAGTGAAAGAAAAATCCTCTCATACAAATGCGCCGGATCCTCGGTGCATCTGCTTCTGTATTTGGGAGGAAAGACTCGTGACATTTCGTAACAGTAGCAATTTGAAAGCCCGCCTGGCTGGCAGCACCGCAATGGTCGCTACGCTTGCCGTTGGCCTTATGGGCCAAAGCGCAGTCGCGCAGGATGCTGACGCTGATGAGAGCATCGAAGAAGTAGTGGTAACAGGTTCGCGCATCAAGCGTGCTGACCTGGCATCTGTAAGTCCCGTTTCTGTCGTATCAAGCGCTGACATTAACCTTGCTGGTAACATCAACGTTGAGCAGACGTTGAACGAGCTGCCATCTTTGACACCAAACACAACCAGCACAACCAACAACGGCGGTACTGGTATCGCAAGTATCGACCTGCGCGAACTTGGTGCGAACCGGACTCTGGTTCTTCAAAATGGCCGCCGTCTTATCGGTGCTGATGATCAGGGCCGCGTCGATATTAACGCTATCCCTGCGCCGCTTATCGAACGTGTTGAAGTCCTGACCGGTGGTGCATCTGCCATCTATGGTTCTGACGCGATTGCAGGTGTCGTAAACTTTATCATGCGCGATGACTTTGAAGGTATCGAAATCACTGGTCAGTACAACATGACTGAGCGTGGTGATTCCGACAATCGCACAATCGGCCTGACAATGGGTGGTAATTTCGCTGACGGACGCGGTAACGTTGTTGTTCACGCATCCTTCACAGATCGTCAGGCTACGCTGCAGGAAGCACGGCCTCGTTTTGCTGGTGCACCTCTTGCTGACTTTGGTGGCGGTGAATTCACACCATTTGGTTCATCAAACGTTCCAGGTAGCCGTGTAACAGGCATCGGCGCTGGTCCGAACGGTGAAATCGTTCTGCCAGATGGTTCTTTCGCTGTTGACGGACTGGCATTTGACGAAAATGGCAATCCACAATCCAACAACAATTTCCGCTTCAACTTTGCACCGTTCCAGTTCTTGCAAGTACCGCAAGAACGTACTGTGATCAGCACATTGGGCCACTATGACATCAACGACAATGTGACCCTGTATTTTGAAGGTTCATACGCAAGCAACCGCGTTGACCAGGAACTTGCACCAAACGCCGGCGGTATCCCACCAGTAGGCGCTTTGTTTGTTCCATCAACAAACCCGCTGATTAACCCGGTAGCCCTTCAAACACTGCTTGATAACTTTGACCTTGGTGGTCCGGGTGATGCAGTTGCGGGTGACGGCATTGCCTCTCTTCCAACTGTGAACCGCCGTTTCACTGAAGGTGGTACACGTCAGGATATCCGTGAGCTCAACCAGTACCGTCTTCTTGCCGGTCTTCGTGGTGCTCTGAGCGATAACTGGGACTATGATGTGAACTACTCGTTTGCTCGTACAAACTTTAATGAAATCCTGACAAACCGTGTTTCCAACGCGCGGATCCAGCAAGGTTTGAACGCGACAACTGATGCTAACGGTAATGCAGTTTGTATCGATCCGACCGGTGGTTGTGTGCCACTGTCTATCTTCGGTATTGGCTCTGTAAGCGAAGCCGCAGCAGCTTTCATTTCACCAACAGCAATTCGGTCACGCTTTACAGAGCAGAACATCGTTTCCGCTACTGTATCAGGCACGGTTGAAGAAGTTGACTTCGGTGCAGGCCCACTTGGCATGGCATTCGGTGGTGAATACCGTGAAGAACGTGCCGCTGATATCCCTGATAGCCTGATCCGTTCGGGCGAGCTGGGTGCCGGTAACTCTGCACTGCCTACTCAAGGTGGCTTTGACGTTTGGGAAATCTACGGTGAGGCCATCATGCCTCTGGTTTCAGATCAGCCAGGCATCGAACGCCTTGATCTTGAACTTGCTGGTCGTGTTTCTGATTACTCAACAGCTGGCGGCGTCTTCACATGGAGCGCAGGCCTGCAGTACGAGCCGATCAAGGGCGTTCGTTTCCGCGGTGGTTTCCAGCGTGCGATCCGTGCACCAAACGTGAACGAGCTGTTCGGTGGGCAGGCATCTGGTGCTGCAAGTACTGTAGACCCATGTTCGTCTCTGCAGGTTCAGGCTGATGAAGTAGCATTCTGTCAGCAACTGGGTGTTGCAGATCCAACCACGTATCTGCCGCCAAACCCGCAAATCTTTACAACATCCGGTTCAAACCCGAACCTGTTTGAAGAAACAGCGGAAAGCTACACTGTAGGTGTTGTAATCACGCCTGAAGACATTCCTGGTCTGGAAATCACGGTCGACTATTATGACATCACTGTTGAAGATGCCATTACGACCCTGAACTCCACAACAGTTCTCGACCTGTGTGTTAACAGCCGCGATGTGAACAACAACTTCTGTCAGGCTTCACTGCGTAACGCTGTTGGTGATGTTGAGCAGATCTTTGCGCCAAACGACAACGTGGCATTCGAATCCCGTCAGGGCATCGACTGGAACGTGAACTACACGTTTGCGCTTGGTGAAGGTCAAATGACCTTGAACAACGTTGGTAACTACACCATCACAAACGAAAGCCAGGCGACGCCGATTTCTGCGGTTATCGACTGTAACGGTATCTTCGGTGGTGCATGTACTGGCCTTGGTAACTTCATCGCACCTGAGTGGCGCTTTAACCAGACCGTATCATATGCGTTCGGTGACTGGTTCCTCCGCGCTCAGGGCCGTGTGATCTCTCCAATTGAGAACGCTGGCCGTCAGGCAAACCCTGATGGACAGTTTGCTCAGGGCGAAATCAAGGTAAACGCGTACTTTGACATGAGCTTTACCTACCAGGTCAACGAGAACGTTCAGCTGACAGGTGGTGTTGAGAACATCTCTGACAACCAGCCTCCAGTACTGGGCTTCTTCAACAACGTGGCCGCAAACACTGATCCATCACTGTATAACGTCCTCGGTCGTTCATACTTCATGGGTGCACGCGTAACTTTCTAACCCTTTGTCAAAGAAGTTAGATTAAACGCCTTCACTATGGCGAATTTTGGCGGGCTTCGGCCCGCCATTTTTTTGTGTATATTCCAGACACATAAAAAACAGCCTGCCCGCGACTGATGCGAACAGGCCTGAAGGATGCTGGATACGAACGCTTGGCCACGCTCGTGAATAATAGGTACTATTTTACGCGCTCTACTTTTATCAGCTTGGGCCACTTGACAGATACCAGACCGTATGACCCAAACGCGCCCTGCCGAATTTCGGCCTGAAACGGTGTCCTTTCAGGAGCCATGTGGCTACTGGAACGTTGACGCCATATCTGGCCATCGGAAGTTTTGAATTGTCGGCGCCCGGAACGAAGCGTCTTCACTTCAACAATCTCCACAAACACGTTTGCGGGCTCATCCTTGATCAAACCGTCTTCGCTTTTTAACTGCGACTTGCCGAACGCCCTGCGTTCTGCCTTCCTCCGGGTTTCGACAGTAAAGACACCGCCGTCTACAACAGTATCGTAGCAGGCAACTCTGCTGTTATCGCTCTCTATACTCCGGCATTCCTGAACCTTTTTGTATTCTATATCTTCTTCGGTTTGGGCTGCAGCACCCGGTGAAAACGCCACAAGCACACACGCCGTGCCGCAAATCGCCGCCAGAGATACTTTTGTATTCATAAGATACATTCCAGTTTCGGTTTAAATCTAAAGAAGTCATAGTGTTACACGCCGCCGGGAACGACGTCAAAGGGCGTTGTTATACGATCTTCCGGACGCGAATAAGGCACCGTGCCATGCCACATGTAGGACGGAAAGAGCGCCAGCATCCCTGCTTCAGGTTTAATCAGTCGCCCGATTTTCTCTCTTTCACCCAGCATCAAGCCGCTTTCACCAAACTTGATCCAGCCTTCTTTGTCTTTGTCCTGCCCGGTAGTATTGTCCGGAACGGTCACATAAAAAGACGAACTCAGCCAGCCCATTGAGTGAACATGGTTCACGTGAAAGCCGTTTTGCCTCAGCCAAACCGACCAGGAGGCAGAAAAATCGAAGCGGCCCGTGTTTCGGCTCAACAGGGGGTGGGTCTTGTCATTGGGAAGGGTGCTCACAAAATCAGCCACACAGTCGTGCAAGCCGGATTTCAGTTTCTGAATTACCGGTTCGGACCGGTCAAGCAACAAACCATGTGTTTGAGACCCTCCGCGCAAGGTTTGATCAATCGGGTGATTTTTTGCTGTGTGAAGGTTTCTCAACGTGGCCTCAAGCTCTTCCAGAAACTCTGGCACCGTTGAATACCCTGTTGGCACATCCATCGTTATTGGGCGGACAAATCTTTGGTAGTCGTTAAGCCATTCATGCCTTTCATCGCCCATAAGGCGCCAACAGAGGCCTTGGTACGCGAGCACCTCCTGATCATTTGACGTGAAGCCCTCTACAACATCCAGGTGCGTCAACGCTTCATCATAACGTTCAATGAAAATCAATGCCCGGGCGGCATCCATTCGGCCAGCTTTGGTTTTTGGGTCAATGTCGACAGCTCGCGTGAAAGCTTCAAGCGCTCGTTCCATATCGCCGTCAATTTCAGAAAGCCTGCCCACTCTTCTCCAGAGCCCGGGGTGCTCGGGAAACATCTCTAGAAAAGACTTCGCTTTGTCACGTGCCTCCTCCAAACGTTCGGCCTGCTCAAGCGCCGCTAAATAGTGCTCGTAGAGTTCAACCCTGCCGGGCGCTGCCTTGATACCAACTTCATATGACTTGGTAAACACGTCCATACGCCCGTGCTCCCAATACAGGTTGTTGAGAGATACATGCGCGTCCAGATAATCCGGCTTCAAACCAATGGCCGTACGATATTCAACATCAGCTTCGTCGAATTGGCCAAGTTCATAGTGGATGTTTGCCTTGATATAGCGAGGCTCGACCAGTTTTGGCGACAGTTTGATCACGCGCGAGAAACAGCGCAAAGCCTCTTCAAATTCGCCGAGAATGCGATAAGCCACTCCCATGTTATGCAAGGCGTTAATATAGTCTGGATTAAGCGCAAGAGCCTGCCGGTAACTCGCAACAGCTGAAACAGGGTCACCCATGGCGGCTTGCGATATCCCCAGCGCCGTATAGATAGCAGGGTTGGAGGGTTGTTGCAGGGCCGCTTCTGCAAGGCATTCACCTGCCCGGGCGTGGTTGCCTCTCGCCTGCTCCGTGAGCGCAAGATTCGTCAGGGCAATCGTAAAACCCGGTTTCTGGCGTATGGCGGCTTCATAGTGCCTTAAGGCTTCATCGAATCTACCCAGTTCCTTGAGCAGGTTGCCGAAACTGTTGTGAGTTTCAGGCTGGGTATCATCGATGTCCAAGGATTTTTGGTAAAGGGTAACCGCCTCGGTATGGTCGCCCTGCATTTTCCTGGCAGCCGCCATGAGGTATAGCGCAGTCGGTTCTTTCGGCTTTGCCTCCAGCACCCGAGCAAGCAAGGCTTCTGCCCGGGGTCCGTTACCTTGCTGCAGGGCGATCCCTGCTTCTGAAAATACACCGGAAAGGTTTTGGTTGTTGCTCAAGCCACGATCCTGAAATTCTTGTGATCGCTTGTATGTTAAGTCCACAAGGGCCTGATGGTCCAACGGTTTGTGCCGCCGCAAGCTTGATTACCGACGGCTACTCAGCTTTGACGGCCGTATACTATACACAGCACTTTTTCAGCCTTGCATCCCTGATATTTGGTTCATTTAAAAAAAAGGGGGGACCATACCCCCCAATCACCAAAGACAGGCTTGATACCTGGAATGCTTAAAACCGGATCTTGAAATCGCCGCCCCAAAACATGGGTTCAGTGATACCCACAAATGGCGTGCCAAGGGTTGCGGCCGTCAGATTGTTGATGCCGGTAACATATCGGTTGTCAAACACGTTATTGGCATACATTCCCAATTCGAATCTGCCAGACGCGCTAAGCCATGTGAAGCGAAGGTCAGTCCTGTTCTGCTCTCCGCCCACTTCAAACACATCAGTGGCAGACAAAGCCCCCTGGGCAATAGATTCGCTGTTAGACCGCTCGGCACCGCGATAGGCGTGAACCACTTGAAACGCGACGCGTGAACCACCATCCAACTCTTGTTCAAACCGGGCACCAAAACTCGCCGAAAACTTGGGTTCGCCGGTTGGCTGGCCCTCAAGGTCAGTGCCATCTCCCGCAATACGGTTTTTGAAAGTCGCATCGATATATTGAGCGTTGCCAAAAAGATCGAAATTTTCGCTTACTGCATACACCAACTGAAGGTCCGCGCCCCACGCCTGGTCGTCACTGGTCTCTACCAGATACTGCGGGACGTTGCCGCCAGGTGGCGTTGAAAGCCGGATCGCCTGTTTATCATTGTAAACATAGTGGAAAGCAGAAACGTTCAAAAGCAGGCCACTATCCGGAAACTCGCTTTTGATGCCTACTTCGTAACTGGTGACATCTTCATTATCAAACTCGGAAGCAATCTGAACGCTGTTGAAACCTCCGGCTTTATAGCCCTTCGCAAAGGAAGCAAAAGCGAGAACGCCTTCATCAATTTTATAGTCAAGGACCGCGCGAGGACTGAAGTTATCCCAGGAACGATCCAGAACACATTCCACGCCCTCGGCTACATTCACGCCGTTACCGCAGGCTATACCGCCAAGCGCCGACTGGTCAAAAACCAGATCAAACTGAAAATTGGCTGGCGACACACCGGCAAGGCCGAGAATACCGAGGTCATCCAGCGCCTGCAGCGTTGCATCCAGTTCAGGCGCTTCGCGTGGTCCATTTAACCACTGAAACCGTTTTTCATCTCGAGTGTAGCGGCCACCGACCGTCAGGTTCAAGCGATCATTGATCGCCCAAATCGCATCCGCGTATATTGCAAAGGCCTTGAAATCACCTTCATTGAAAATTGTTTCGCGCCAACCATGCCCCAACAAAGTTGCCGGTACATTGTTCGGGATAAGAACAAAGTTCTCCAAATCACTGAACGGTGTCCCCAGTCCGATGTTACCCAGTGTAGTGTTCACGGTATCGGTAAAGGTAAATGTGTCACTGGCCTGTTCAGCCTGCTCGTCATAATAGCTGGCACCAATAAGCCAGTTTACACTTCCCGTGTCGCCTGAAAGGCGCAACTCCTGAAAGAAGCTCTCGTTGGATTCGATGTTATTGGTATCAAAATACAGATCAATACGATTGGTACCGTCTTCATCCTCACGATTTTCGGTTGTGAAATCCCTCCAGGACGAAATGGATGTCAGAACCATGTTTCCAAAGTCATGATTGATCGTCAGCGTGACCTCATCGAGATTGCGGGTCTCGTGATTATCTATTACATCGTTGAAAACCGGCGCGTTGAACGGGTTGATAAATGCCGTCGGGTCCGCAGGAACAGGGGGTTGCCCTGGTGCCGCCGGGACCGCGATAATCCCGATCGCCGGCCTTGCATCCTGATCCAGTTCATCATGAGTCCAGGTAACCGTTGCATCTGTCGTGCTCGCCATATCCCACCGAAGCGACGCGCGCGTTGCCCAATTGTCCTCTCGCGACAGGTCCTGGCCTGTTGCTGCATCCTCAAAAATGCCATCCCGCTCATTATAAAGACCGTTAACACGCAGTGCCAGGGTATCGGTAATGGGAATATTGCCCATAGCTTCAAGGCGCCGCTTGCCATAGTTACCAAAACGCCCTGATAACTGAGCCTCCAGTTCCTGAGACGGTTTTTTTGTAATGATCGACACTGCACCTGCAGCGGCATTGCGGCCAAAAAGGGTCCCTTGCGGCCCTTTCAAAACCTCGATCCGTTCAATATCGCCAAAAGACAAAACTGCAGCGCCGGAGCGTGCGGCATATACACCATCGACATAAACACCAACGGCAGGGTCCGTGCCAACGCCAAAGTCTGACGTTGTGACACCGCGAATGGTGTAGCGAGGCTGTGTGGGGCTTTGAGCGCTCACATCAAGTCCCGGGATAAACTGACTGATGTCGCTGATGTTGTCAGCCGCAAGGTCTTCAATGAAGCGATCAGACACAACCTGAATGGAGATAGGAACATCCTGAATGTTTTGTTCCCGCTGCTGTGCGGTGACGACAATCTCATCCAGTTCTATTTCGTCGTCTGTTGCCTGAGCGAATATGACAGGCGTGTGCAGTAACGCAATCGTTGCGACCGACGCCAGTTTCACTGATTTTGTCCGAATTGATCGAGACTTCATCCCCATGATCTCTCTCCCCCTGTATGATCAATATTTATATGGCAACTCACTAAAAGTTGAATTTTTTTCATTTTATCACTAAATCAGAAAATGTTTCACCTTTCTAGTGCTTTTTTATGGCGTTAATAGGCATCTCATTATAATGTGCCGCGTTCACAAGCTTGACAGGCCGCCAGCGAAACCGAGAATATTCCGATGACTTCCAACACATCAGAGCCAAGGGTAAAACCCCGCCAGACAAGAGCGCATAAACGCATTGAAGATATTTTGACGGCTGCAGAAACCATTATGGCAAATGGGGATGCAGTCACGACCAGTGCAGTCGCGAAAACCGCGCGCATTCCCGTCGGGTCAATTTATCGCTACTTTCCCAATGTTCTGGGCATCTATCGCAACCTGTTTGAAAAACTGAACGGGCAGCTCGTTGCACGCATCGAAAAAATAATAGTCGAAGCGGACGAAGACACCCATTGGCGGCTTGCTTTTCAGCACATCGCCGAAGCCTTTATCGATGTTTACACTGCACATCCTGCCTACGGCGAGTTACTTGTGATGATGACAAACCCGGCCCTCAGGAGCATCAAAAAAGACTCCAATAAAAAAATCGCCGATATGCTTGCGCGGCGATGGCAGGATGGTCAGGACGGCTTCAAGGATGGCAACCCGTCAGAAGTTGCCAGAACAGCTGTTGAGCTCTTTTCCTACGTCGAGCTATGTTATTTCGAGCACATGAACGACCCTGACAGTGTCCAGCATTTCACCGAACCCATGAAAGCGCTCGAGGCTTACTTGTCCCTGTATCTTGAGAATTAAAGACAAAAGCAATGCTAGCTTTATTCAGGCCCGCAGGTTTCCGTCATCGCTGATATCCAGCCCTTTACCAGTTCAACACCTTCATTGTGAACTGTTGACCTGCCCAATTCCGGCATCATGATATCAGGCTTTGTCGACTCCATCCGGAACGTAACGATAGAACCACCCGGATTACCCGGGTCAATGTCATAAAGCCGGTTTCCTGTTCCGGCCCCGGCAGAAACGGATGTTTTACACACGCCTAAATGGGCACCAAATTCTGTCCATGGTTCGAAATGCAAACCTGACGTGTCCGCCGGCCCGACGGTGTTATGGCAATGAGAACAATTGATATCCAGATAGGACCGCGCCCTGGCGTCCAGCGAATAGGCTGGATCGTTCCAAACAGCATTCTGCGGAATACCGCTGCCCGGCAACCCTTCCAGAAAGCCAACACTCTCCAGCTTCGTCAGTTGGTTCTCCATACCTTCCTCATAAGCGTATGACCTGTTCAGGTGTCGGCTTTTCGGGCCAATGGGCTGTATTTCCCGCGTAGTTGCGTTGCTTGCGTGGCACCCGGCACACTGGTTGGCATTCGGCACAACATAGGGAAACTGCATGAAAGTGCCGTCCGCTTCGAAGAGCTCCAGATACTCAATGTCACCGGCACGCTTCAAAAATGCATCTGTCTGCTCATCGTTCCAGACATAGGGTAATGCTGTCCAGCCATTCGCCCGCCGCACCAGAAGGCGGGTTTCAATGAGGCGTACCTGGTCAAGCAAAATGCCTCTTGCCGTCAGGTTTGCAGCATAGTCATCGGACTGCGAAACCGCGTCGTTTACCAAACCGTGGCCTTCAGCCCTGGGATAGTAAAATGTTTTCGAGATAATCGTGCCAACCGGAAAATCGAAAGTGTCGTTTTCCCTGTACTGCGCGGCGCTGCCTTCCGGCATCCAGATAGTCCGGAACTTATGTGCATAATCAGTGAACAATGGCGAGTTCAGGTCATAGGGCAGAACCCGGTCTGTGGTTCGCAGTGTGTCGTTTTCCGCCTGAAGGATATTCCAATCGCTCAAGACACGAGGATTTCCCTCGGGATGAAAAACAGGCTCGTTTTCAATCGCACTGTCGCAGGCCGAAACGGCAACAGCGCAAACCAGAATAGCTATCAGACGAAAGTATATGGACATATGCTATTTTGCCGTTTCAAGGACAATTGCCGGTAACTTCGGCAGGTCGCACTTGTGCGGTGTCAGGTCCGTACTGGGGTTCTTGTATTCATTGGGCGCATCCACATTCAGAATACCTGCATCGCCGTTGTTGATGCAGATACGTGCATTTTCCGGGACCTGACCATCCGGAAATTTATCCGTGTTGTAAAACCCGTCCCACAGCACGTCCGGAAAATTGCCGCCAATACCAACTGTGGCAAGCTTCAGGGCTTTCAGCTCCAGACCGTCCGGCGAATCCCCGCCACCTGAGAGCGTGTTGCCGTAAATATATATACCCTCCGGAAACGGGTCATAAGCGTCACCCATATCCGCGCTGGCGTAATTGGTTGAATAAACGCTCGAAATAATGATGTTCGCCGTCTCATTATCCCGGATGTTGTTGTTGAATATCTCGACATGGTCGTTCGAATTGACGATCACTCCTGTTCCCGCAGGAACACTGGCAACCGGTGTACCTGCGTGACCGAAGTTTTCCGTGTTATTTTCGTAAACTTCGTTGCCAAAAACCCGGGTATTGAAACCTTCCTGGGTCAAATTCGGCATGTTAAACACCAGAATACCGCCCGTGTTGTTCACTGCGACATTCTCATAAACGTCGGCATCAATCGTGTTTTCAATCTCAATACCGGCTACGTTGAACTCCGCACGGTTGCGCCGCACGATCACATTTCTGGATTGACCAACATAAATGCCCGCATCAGAGGCACCGATGGCAACATTGTCTTCCATCAGAACATTTGTCGTTTGGACAGGGTATATGCCGTAAGCACCGTTTTCTGTGCTTGGCCCTCCGGTCCACTCAGTCCGGATGCCGCGGATAACGATATTGTTGCCTTCATTGATTTTAAGGGCATCACCCTTGGTGTCTTCAATGGCGAGATTTTCGATAGTAAAATCGCTGGCAGTCACAAGAAGCCCCTCAGCACCTGCAACCTGATTTTTGAAGGTCAATACAGACTTTTCCATACCCGCCCCGCGGATAGTCACACCATCAACTGTGAGGCTGAGGCTGCGGTCAAAACTGAACACACCCTCTGGCACCGTAATAACGTCCCCGGGTTTGGCATCAAGAAGCTGCATCTGCAACTCTTCCTGATAGTCCGCATTCATTGTTCCGGCGTCATTCGTGTCAGTTTCTGCGCAGCCACCGACCATAGCCGACAAAGCCAAGATTATACCTGTCCGAACGGTTGTTATATGTCGCATATCTACCCCTTAAATCTGTTACAAAAAATATGAAACATTTTCACTTTTTGTGCAAGCGATAGTTTAGGAACAGATTTAAGATCAGGTATCGGGGCCGCTATTTAGCGGCCAACATCTCCTTGGCGTGCCCCAAAAGGCAACCTTTTCAGCCTCTTACTGCTCCCCGCATTGGCCTTCCTTCTGTTGTTACCCGATAGAGCGGCGGTCAAATCTTCGACCGCAGACAACAATCTGTCCGCCATCGAAGATGGCTTGCAGTTCGGTCTTATCGGCAGATAGTCAAATTGCCGGTTTGGTTCGAAGGTGCATCCAAAAATTTTTGCGCAAGTAAAGTGTGTGTGCGGTACCGCTTTTGAGGGTCGGCGTTATCTGATCAAATGAGCGATCAGCAAATTTGAAATTTCAGGACTCGATAGCAGTAGCATGGGTAACGGACCCGGTTTGAGCGCCCAAGTGCTTTTTCCTATATTCACTGGGTGTGTGGCCGGTGCGGTTTTTAAAAGCACGATTAAACGGGCGTAGAGATCTGTAACCTGTTTCCATGGCAATTGTTAAAATGGGTACATGGCGCTCATTCATGTCTGAAAGTCGGTTTTTTGCTTCATCAACCCGATAGTCATTCAAATACTGGGAAATATTCCGGTACCCGAGGTAGCGGTTGATAAGTTTGCGCAGCCGATGCTCTTGTATTTTTATTGTGTCTGCCAATTTGGCAACGGTTAATCCTGGCTCACGATACAAACCTGCGTCCATTTTGGTTTTCAGGATTGTCAAATTGTGCTTGTCGGCTGCCAAAAGCTCGGTGTGCCCGTCAGTCATCGTACCATTCGCTGACATTCCGGGAACTGAGCTATCCCCGGCTTCAAATGGATATTTTTCTTGAGGACGTATGGAGTGAAACAGTAAAAAACTGCTTGCAAAAAAGATAGCGATCGACTCCAGGAGAGATACATCGTCAATGTATATGGTATCGCTGATAAAAATACGATTCAGCGTGAATATCACTGGTCCAAAAGTTATCAGGAACATAAACCAAATTCGAAACGTCCGTCGTTTTTCAAGCAAATCTCCAGATCGCTCGGTAAACACTTTATATATAATAAAGACATATATTGTTGCCCGCATAACGTAGGAGATGATTCCAAATACATCATGAGGAATAATATCAAGCTGAAAAACGATTGACCTTATACAGTATACCCCCAGAACCAGCAGATATAACGGACCTATCTTAAAGTTGTCGCTGAGCGCATTTATGCTGAATAACCATGTTAAAACAACAACTAACCTGGATACAAAAGCCATCAAATATCCGAAAGGGCCGAACAATGCGTTCTCGTCATAGGCTGAAGTAATCAGGAAGCATATGCAACTGATCATCGTAGCAATTGTTATGTATGAGTAGGCGAGCTTCGAATGGTTTCCACGCGCCAGAAAAGCGACCCAAAACAGATTACTTATTGCTCCGAAACGGAACAGGTCATCAACAAACTCCAAATTCACCGAATTTCCCCCAATCGGATACCAGACTACTCTGTCCATCATCATGAACTCAATTCACGATCGAACCAGCGTTCGCCCATACCTAAACATTTTAGAGGAAACCGCGCTCGTCAAATATAGAAAACACGCGTCATTTTTAAAATAACCTCGTCCAAATTCAAAACCGACGAGCTTTCGTTGAGTTTTCACCATACAGCGGCTTCGGGGCGGCGGCTCCCGTTACTCTCCTGGCACTTCCCGTGAACTAAAGAGGGGGGCCGCCCTTTCTATCACAATTCGCGACTGGGTCTGAAGGTGTACCGGATGGGCAATCAATAGATTTGGCAGATATTAAAACGGCCAGGATAGCCCATCGACAAAGATCGGGGCTGCTGGGGTATTGGGGGATACATGGTGGGGTACAACGAAAAAAAACTTGATGAATTTGCAAATAGCATCGTCACGGCACTTGACCTGCCAAGAGCCTACTTTTTCTTTATCACAGAGTATCCGCGCAGGGTAATTGCGATCGGGATAATCTTCATTCTGATCGCCGCTTCTTTTATCCCATCTCTTGTCAAAGACACCACGGTTGACGCTTTTGTCCACCCAGAGAATGTGACGATCCAGTACAGAGATAAGGTAAAGGATTTATTTGGCTTGAAAGACCCCATTCTTATAGCGGTCACAGGCGACTCTGAAAACGCTATTTATCAGCCCGCCTCCCTGAACGCTGTACGGGAACTGACCGAAGCCATTTCAAGGATAGACAACATAGACCCTAACAAGGTGATGAGCCTCTCCACCGAAATGTCGATTAGGGGAACGGAAACCGACCTTTTTGTTGATCCCCTTATACCGGAAGGGCCAATTACAGCCGAAAGTGCCCAAGTGACCCTTGAGCGCGTGACTAAAATGCCCCTCTATCTTGGCAATCTCGTTACAGATGATGGCTCGGCCACGCTGATTGTTGCCGAAGTCCTTGACCAGCGTATTGCAGGCCAAACTTATGAGGCAATTCTGGAATACGTGGATGGGCGGGCTCCAGAAAACTACGCTATTCATGTGGCTGGTGCCAGCGCGGTCGATGGCTATTTTTCCACTTATATAGATAAGGATTCGCGTCAAACCCTTCCATTCACACTGGTTGTCATCATTGTAATGATGTTCCTGGCATTTCGCACGCCGCGTAGTGTGGGTCTGCCGTTGTTTGTTATTGTAGGCACCGTGTCAGGCACGATCGGTACAATGGCTGCATTTGGTGTTCCCTATTATGCTATCACCTCAGCCCTTCCTATTATACTGGTTGGCATTTCCGTAGCCGACAGCATCCATGTACTCACCTACTACTATACAGAACAAAAAGCGCACCCAGAGCGGACGTCGCGCGAACTGGTGGTTAGCGCTTGTTCGCAGGTTTGGCGGCCGCTGGTTTTGACGTCGCTGACCACCATGATTGGTTTTTTTGGTATCGCAGTCACAGCAATCATGCCTCCAATGATGTGGTTTTCCATCTTTGCCGTTCTCGGTGTTTTCATCGCACTCATACTGACATTGACGGTCTTGCCAGCGGCACTCTCGCTATGCAAACCGCTGCCATGTAAAGCAATTACGGAAGGGGAAAAAGGAGGACTCGTTGCGAGGTGTTTGTCGCGGGTGAGCATGCTTTCTATCGAACACCCAGCTTTGGTGAATGGAGCCGCTGTCATCACTGTTATCGTAGGGATGATAGGAGTTGGAAACCTGACCGTTGAACGAGAAGCGGTCAACAACTTCCGCGAAAACGAACCAATCCGCATCGCCAATGCATTAATCAACGACCGTTTTAACGGCACAACATATCTGGATGTGGTTATCGAAGCACCAGAAGAAGGTGGGCTGTACGAGCCTGAAAACCTTCGAAAAATGGAAGCACTACAGAGTTATCTTGAAGGCCTCCCGCATATCAAGGGATCCGTATCGATTGTTGACTATCTTAAACAACTGAATAAGGCCCTGAATGTCGACGACGAAAACTACTATCAGGTTCCGGAAAACCGGGACCTCGTGGAGCAACTCTTTCTTGTGCACTCTGCAACCGGCGATCCGACAGACTTTGAAGAAGAAGTTGATCCAAGCTTTCAGACAGCTCTTATAAGGGCAACTCTGAACACAAGCCTGTATTCGGAGGTCAGCAGCACAGTGAAAACCGCTGAGGCGTATGTTACGAGGGCGTTTGCAGACGATAGTATCACAGCAACTTTAAGTGGGAGAGCGACGCTTGACCATAACTGGATATCCCCACTGAAAGAAGGTCATTTCAAATCACTGGGGGTATCGATCATTCTGATATGGATTGCGGCGGTGTTTTTGTTCCGTTCAGTTCTTGCCGGAACAATCACGCTTGTGCCAGTGGCAGTCGCTATTTTGATGATATATGCGGTGATGGGTAGCTTGGGCATATGGCTTGAACCCGCAACATCCATGTTTGCACCAATTGCAATCGGGGTTGGCGTTGATTTCTCGATCCATACGGTAGAGAAGATACGTTTATACACGCGCAAGCAGGGCCTCAGTTTGCGTGATGCTATGGACCACATTGCATTCCGGTCAGGTCGTGCGCTGTTTTTCAACTTTGCTTCGATCTTCCTCGGGTTTGGTGTGTTGCTGTTCAGCGAGCTCCCAACCCTCAATCGATTTGGCGGATTAACAACAGTTGCCCTCGCGTCAGCCTATGTGATGGCTTTGATTGTTTTACCAGCCCTCATTGCTGCACTGAATGCCGAGCGCGTTTTCAAACCGATGGGGCGCCGTGCCGTTGCGGCAACAGCAACATTTCTGTTTGCCTCCATGGCATTCATCTTGATGCCTAATGATGCCCTGGCTCAGGAAACACAGGAAGGCCGGACGCTTGGAGAGAGGATAGCCGCACGGCCGGAGGCCGAAAATGTTGATCAGATGATCACAATGGTACTGACGGACCGTAAAGGCAGAACAAAAGAACGCACAGCGCGGATGCTGAGAAAGGTTGGAGAGGACCAACGGCGTTCTATCATCGCATTCTCAAAACCTGCGAATATCAAAGATACTGCTTTCATGACGCATGATTACAATGAAAGCACCAAAAGCGACAATCAGTGGCTGTATTTGCCCGCACTCAGACGCTCGCGCCGAATTTCAGCATCCGACCGCGGGGACTATTTTTTAGGCACCGACTTCACCTATGAGGATATAAAGGACAGCACCAAGTTTTCTTTGACTGATTATCATTTCTCTAGTGACGGCACCGAGGAAATAGGCGGAATACACTACGCCATCCTAAATCTTACGCCCGTGTCAGAAACTATTGCGAAAGAGCTGGGTTATTCAAAGATCAGAGTTGCGGTTGATGCTGAAAATGCCATGCCAGTCCAGGCGCAATATTGGGATGTTTCCGGCAATAGCCTCAAAACCATTCAGCTCCAGGACAGAATTGTTCAGGATGGTTTCTGGACGGTACAGACTATTATCGCCAGCAACCACAAAACCGGTCACAGGACAGAGTTCAGAATTTCAAATATAAATTACGCCGTTGATCTTTCGCTCTCGACCTTTACAGAGCGCAAATTAAGGTCCGGGCTCTAAAATATGCTGCATCGATCAATGGTGCTGGGAGCACTGTTTTTGGCGTATGACTCTGCAGTTCGTGCGCAGGTTTTGGACGTCAGTGTAGCAACCGAAGCCCGGTATGCCTACGGGACACAAAGCGGCAACAGTCAAAGTGCAGAGTTCGAAGTCAGGCCAACGTGGGAGCTTACTCTCTCCGATCGATGGTTGTTCCAGGGCGAAGTTCGTTTCAGGACCGACACTTTTGACAGGTTGGAAGCGGGACGGCCTGACGAGGCTACGATTGATCCGCTGTCAAAGCGTGACTTGATTGGTGCGACAACCGAAATTGAAGTACGTGAGGCTTTTTTACAATATGCAGATGACTGGACAAGCATAAGACTTGGCAAGCAACAGATTGTATGGGGTCGGGCAGACGGCATTAAAGTACTTGATATCGTCAATCCACAATCATTTCGTGAATTCATCCTTGATGATTTCGACCAGTCGCGCACGCCGCTCTGGAGCATTATGGTTGAGCGAACGATCCTGAATCTCGATTTTCAGGGTTTCTGGATTTTCGATCAGACTTTCAACGAAGCCCCTCCTGCGGGCTCAATTTTTGAGATTACTGCGCCGGAATTTGTGCCGACATTCTTGCCACCAGCATCACACCCCATCGCTTTTGGAGCAGTTGACAAACCCGGCAACCGCTTTGGTGATAGCGAATTCGGGTTTCAGGTTTCAGGGCTTGTTGGAAATTGGGATTTCAGTCTCAACTATTTCCACACATTTGAAGACACGCCTTTTTTCGATCTTGATGTTCGCCCCGAACTATTGACCATCACCCCGCGCTTTAACCGCGTTGATGTGCTTGGCTTGTCCTTTGCGAACGCATGGGGGCACTTTACATTGCGCGGCGAGGCGACTTTCACATTTGGCGAGAACATACCCATTGCCATTCAACCGGACGTGACGCACGCGCCTGTAGAAGCGGACGTGGCCAAATATGTTCTTGGGATTGACTATGTTGGCATTCCCGACACCTTTATCAGCGCGCAGTTTTTCCAACAAATCAGACTGAACAAGGTTCAACAGCCGAATGCCGCTTTAACACCCAATATTGAAGACATTACCACACTCCTTGTAAGACACGATCTGGATGACGGGGACTGGACCTTGGAATTTCAGTGGCTGGCAAACCATGACAGCATGGACGGGCTCATTCGCTCGCACGTCAGTCATCAGCTTAATGACAATGCAGAGATTACGATTGGCGGAGATTTTTTCTATGGCCGGAACGATGGCGTTTTTGGTCAATTCAGCGAAGCAGATCGCATTGCGCTAACCTACTCATACATATTTTAGGCCCTTGCACCCTGAATTTGCAAGCATGCCAGGTCGATATTTGTCCGGGGCCTTGTCGCCCAGCGGAGCCTGCCGAACAGCATGCGCTTGCCCGCCAGGGGCAAACGAAGGAAACTTGGCGTTCAGCGTTACCTTTTTATTTTCAGTCAATATACAGCGCGCAATTTGGCGGCGTCTCGTAGATCGAAAAACCAAGCTTCGAATGACGTTCAAATCAGAGATATCTAGACAAAAAAATATAGCGACCGCGAGAATATAAATTGTTCTGACCGACAGATAACTCTAATCTGTTTCTCTTGGTAACTGGCGGTAAGGCGCACCAATGCATCAGCAGGTTGCACAAATTTTAAACCAGGGTCTTAGCGCGCTCAACGATGGTGACACTGCAACAGCGGAGAACCGGCTTCAACACGTTTTGCGGATAGTACCGAACGAACCCAATGCCCTGTTTCTGCTTGGCGCTATCAGGAAAAAACTTGGTGCACCGGCTGAAGCCATAACGTTGATGCGAAAGGCACTGCAAACACACCCAAACCCGGCTCAGGTAAATAATAGTCTCGGTAATGCCCTAACAGAAACAGGGCAAATAGACGCCGCCGTTTTGGCGTACAATGCAGCGATTGAAAGCGACCCGACATACCCGGATACATATTTCAATCTTGGCCTAATGCAGCATAATGCCTGCCAGTATGATGATGCTGTTGCCAATCTTGAGAAAGCCATTTCACTAAGTCCGAACAATCCGATTTTCAGGAATGCTCTAGGCCTTTCCTACCAGGAGACCGGCAATATTGCGGCGGCGGAGAAAGCCTTTAAAGCTGCACTCGCGCGACAACCAGACCACTTCAAAGCACTGCATAATTTGGGTGCGCTCTTGAGAACTCAATATAGATATGAAGAGGCTCTGGCATATTTGACCAAAGCTGTGCAGCTCCAGCCGAAGGCCATCGAACCCCGATACATAATAGCCAATATTCACTATGATATGGGTAACTTTGAGCTTGCAGACATTGAGTACCGCAAGGTTATTGGCCTTGACCCGACGTATGTGGACGCACACGAATCCCTCAATCGGATGTATTGGGAACACCGCAAAACAGATCTTTACGGAAAATCATACATCGTTGGCATCCGGGCAGCTCCGGCTAATGCAGCACTTTGCGAGAAACACCTTCTTGCGCTGGAGAATGCCCAGCGAATAGATGAAGCAAGAGAGTATGCGGGTCAATACATTGAAAACTTTCCAGAACATGCCGGAATACGTCAGAAAATGGCGCGCTTGCATGCCCAAGGGGGTAATACCGGCGCCGCCCGTGATGAATATGAAACCGCGATCAATCTGGCTCCCGAGAATTCGGATATCCGCCTGGATGCCAGCAAGCTTATGCTTCAATCCGGAGACTATCATGATGCTTTGACATTACTGGAAACAGTGGCGCAGCAGAGCCCGTTCGATCAAAGGATGTGGGCATACAAAGGCCTGTGTTGGCGCATGCTTGGCGACGAACGTGATGAATGGCTCAATGATTACAACAATACGATTGAACCATTTTTGATTGACGTGCCGGAAGGATACGCAAACCTCTCGCAGTATCTGGAAAGCCTGAAAGCGACACTCAGCCTCTACCATACAACCAAACAAGCGCCTATTGACCAAACATTGCGCGGCGGATCACAAACCCATGGCAGGCTTCTTGATAGACACGATGAGCCTATCCAACAGCTGAAACATGCCCTGCGCGCTCCAATAGAGGACTATATTGCCGGATTGCCGAAAGACGACAACCACCCTTTTTATGGTCGCAATAGGGGTTCATATGAGTTTTCGGCATCTTGGTCCATCTGGCTCGTCAAAGATGGTTTTCACGTAAATCACATCCACACCATGGGGTGGGCAAGCTCTTCATTTTATGTGGATATACCGGAGTATGATGCACAGCAAAAAGAACAGAAAGAAGGATGGATCAAGTTTGGAGAAAGCGCCCTTGGCTTGGGCAAAACAGATACAGCACAACGATCAGTTCAGCCAGAACCCGGCATGTTGGTGCTTTTCCCATCCTATATGTGGCATGGCACCATCCCATACACAGGAGAGGCAGATAGAATTACTGCGCCCTTTGACCTGCTTCCTGACTAGGTTTCAGCAGTTCGAACTAATATTGAGGCTTGTCTTTTAGCCATTTGGAGACAATCCATTTTTCGCCCTTTAGCGGCGGCAATCCTGAATGCAGACTATTCTCTATTAAACTGCCATCTTCTCGAACATTGTCGAAAATTATGGAATCACCAATGCCGCCTTTAAACTGCCAATTCAAATTCGGAAACTGAGTTTCACCAGCTTCATATCCATCATTTAGGTAGACCAGAAATGTTTTTATCCTTTGTCCACCCGTTTTCAGGTGAGAGACGTGCGCTGGATAATCCGGATTAAAATAATCATAATGCGGTAGATAGGCCTGGCCCGGTTCATACCGCATAACCGAAAGCGGTTCACCATGAGATACAGGCTGTTCCATAAGCTCGGCGATCTTTTTGTTGACCTTTTGGACCACAAGATCGCTTTCCAGTGGGAAAAAGCTCATTGCCCAGTTTGTTCGCGTGGGGTCTAGTTGTGCTCCGCCCGCCCCATCATTCACATAGGCCCGGTTCAGGAAGGGTTCGGCCACCTTCATAAGGTAATCGCATGTGCGAGGGTCAAGAAATTCTTCAACTGTGCGAATAGGCGGGTCGTTGTGGTGAATTAGATCGTCGTAATGGCTATCCTCGTCAAGTTCACCCAGCTTTATTCTGACATCTTGCCATGTCATCGCGGTATCGGTTTGCAGTAAATCCGGAATAAAATACGTTATCTGGCCTAAAGCCTTTTGATCGCCATTCTGTGCTGCGACAAGCAACCAGTCATAGGCTTGGCCCCAGTTTTCATCGGTGCCCATTCCCGCAGCATACAGGTTAGAAACAAGTGTCTGAGAGGCAATTTCGCCACCTTCGGCAGCACGCTTCACATGCTCGAAACCAAGTTGCACATCGCGGGCAACCTGATGCCCCACAAGATAAAAAACCCCTAACTGAGCGATGGCGTGCAGATCTCCCGCTTTGGCCCTCAAACCAAGATTTTTAACTGCATCTGACATCGAACAAGGCATCCAGATAATGCGGTTTACGGACCAGTGATCAGCTCGGGTATATGCACTTTATGCTTCAAGGCCCAGCAAAAAAACGTCGGGCCGAAGCCCGACGCGCCATAGCATGATTGTTTATGACGTAGCTTTAGAAACGTGTACGAACACCAAACGTAAAGCGACGGCCCAGAACATCATAGGTACCAGCATCCGTGTTAAACTGACCTGCAGCACCACGACCGATAAGTGGCGGATCGTTGTCGAGCAGGTTATTGATGGTTGTATACAGAGTGAAGTTGTCATCCAGCTTGTATGAGAAGGTCAGATCAACATAGTGCTCCGCACCAATTTCTGGAATGAACAGAGTTGGGATTGGGTCACCGTTTGCTTCCGCCAGGTTGATACGCTCGTCCGTCACACCACCAACATAACGATAAAGCAGTGAAGTGGTGAGGTTATCAAGCCTGTGCGTCAAGCGAGAAACGAAACGCCATTCCGGGTCTGCCCGACCACAGGTTCCGCGCACACCAACTGTGCCATCACAGTTCACAGGATTGACAAATGGGCTGGAAGTCGTTGTTGCCTCGATCAGGTATGAACCAGCCAGGAACCACGTGAAGTCGCCGTAGTTGTCAGTATCAAGAGAATAGTCCACACGGAAATCAACGCCTTTAACTGTGCGCTGCGCGATGTTTTGACGGAACAACGGAACTTCTTCCAACTGGCCATCAGAACGACGGGCTGTCAGAACCTGACAGAACTCATTATCAAGACTGAGATTACTGCGACAAGCGTTAATTGTTGGGGACAAACCGCCACCAAATATTGCGATCGCATCGTCCACTTTAATGCTATATAGGTCGGCTGTGAACGTCAGTCCCGGTGCCTGTGAAGGCTGGTAAACGAAACCAACTGACCATGTATCAGATGTTTCTTCAAACAGGTTTGGATTACCGCCATTCAGCACTTCAATTTGTGCGTTTTCCTGTTGGAAGGTTCCGATAGCGTCTGCCGGCACACCCAGCGAATTCACACAGAAGTCAGCTTCCGCCTGACTGCGGTTGGCTGTAGCGTTACACAAATCCTGCGCGCCCGGGAATGCATTGGTTTGCCCCTGGAAAAGCTCAAGAACGTTTGGCGCACGTACCGCACGTTGGTACAAACCACGGAACTTCAAGTCGTCAAAGGGACGCCATTCACCACCAATTTTGTAGCTTGTGACACCGCCCGCTGTGGAATAGTCGGAGAAACGAACACCAAGTTCAAGACCAAGGTATTGCGCACCCTCTACACCAGAGAGAATTGGAATGATCGATTCCGCATAAATCTCTTTGACGTCAAAACTACCAGATGTCGGCTGGCCAGCGTTAAAGCCATCAATGTCACCAGAAGCAAGGAAAGTATCAGGCGTAAAAGAAGCTGATTCCTTGCGGTACTCGACACCGACTGCAATACCAACATCACCAGCAGGCAATTCAAGGATGCTGCCTGCAATGTTACCGCCCACCTGTTGCTGTTCAACTTGTGTCAGGTTGGTGGCACCCGTAACAATGAAATCAACCATCTCTTGCGTCAGGTTGCCTTGTCCAAAGGGATTAAGCACCACACAGCCGCCTGATGGATCGAGACATTGCGTCGGATTGTCAGGGTCAACCAGCAGCCCCTGCTGGAACTTGGATATAACAATGTTGCCGTCTTGGCGCTGCGAGTTTTCATTACGGCCATAGTTGTAGAAGAATTCCCATGCCATGCCATTTTCAAGTTCGCCATCAAATCCGCCAACCACACGGAAAAGGTTGCGGCTATCCCGGCTTACCCGTCCGCCAGCTTCAAGCGTACGACGACGAACGCCAGTGGTAACGATGTTGTCACCATCATCATCAATCTGAGCAAAGACGTCACGTACAGCATCAGTAATGAACGGGTTACGGAGGTCGACCTGGAAGCCGGTTTCAGAGAATGGTGTCGCAGCCAACTCACGTTCGATGGTGTTGTTGGCAAAAGTAACCTCACCAAAGAAGCGAACACCGTCAGTTACCTGATAGCTACCCATACCGCTGAAGGTGTAACGCTCAAGTGGCAACAGAAGGTTGTTCACTGGTGCAAAGTTATATTCGTCTTGTGGACGCACAACAGCACGTGCCTGCCCATCGTCAGTTACAAGGAAACCATTTGAACCAATTGGGTTGCCAAACGAGTCTAGGCCACCAACACTTGGTAGAGCGTTGGAGTTGAAACGACCCTGCGGAATTGTCGTGCTGCCACCGGGGGCAAGACCAGCGCCGCCCGCAAGTTCGTTGAACTGGATAGCCGAGTGATCCCTTGCGCCAGCCAGCACCTGATCACGTTTCAGGTAGTTGGCGTTTAGCACTACGTTGCCGCGACCATCACCAGAATTGACGCCGATAGTGATATCTGCGCTGACACGCTCACCGTCACCTTCCTGAGTGATGCCGTACTGGGTATTAGTTGCTATACCCTCAAAGTCACGCCGTGTGATGAAGTTGACAACACCAGCCATTGCATCGGAACCATAAACGGCGGATGCGCCGCCAGTTACAACTTCAACGCGTTCAATCAGCGCCGCAGGAATGTTGTTCAGATCAACCACACCGTTTGTGGCCGCGCCAACGAAACGGCGACCGTTAACCAGCACAAGCGTACGCTGGATGCCCAGGTTACGCAGGTCAACGTTTGCTTGCCCGTTACCGGGGTTGTTCGTACTTGGGCCGTTACTGGAAACAGTTTGCGGCAGTGTATTAAGTAGTTCTTCAACTTCAGTGAATGAACCAAGGCGGAATTCTTCACCTGTAATAACGTTTACTGGGCTATTTGCCACCACGTCCTTGCGCGGAATGCGCGAACCGGTAACAACAACTTCTTCAAGTTCGGCATCTGTGTCGGTGTCCTGCGCGGAGACCGATGTACTGGCGCCCGTTAGCATAACAGCAGACATGACTGACAGCGCCGTTGTGCTCTTTAAGCGGTTTAGATAAGACATCTTTCATTTCCTCCCAAAAGATATACGAAATGCAAATTGCACGTGCCTGAGTTTTGAATTTCAGGTCATTTAATTTTTTTAAAACGCATCATTGCGAAAGCTACAGAACCAGAAAGGCCCGGGCATTTTCACCTGCACCAAACCTTATTGGACTCGTATTAGATTGATCCCCGCAGCCATCTGTATGCGCGGCATAAAATACCTAATGTCGACCGGTTTCAGGAAAGGTTAATATAGAATGGCAGTATTCGTAATTTGCATAATGCTATAGATGGTTGTAATTTTAGACTAATAAACCTTTGTCCATCTAGCGCAAAGCGGCAGATTTGTTGCAATTTGTGACATAAAGCGTCGGGACATATGTATTAAGTCGTATGCACGCAACTCAAAAATGATCAAAAAATAACGCAAAAAAACAGAATAAACTGTCGAAATTCTAGGGGGGAACGTGGACATTAAGTGGATCGAGGACTTTTTACACCTCGTCGAAACAAAAAATTTCTCTTTGGCCGCTGAAAAACGATGTGTGACTCAGTCTGCGTATAGTCGCCGCATTCGTGCTCTTGAGAATTGGATTGGAGCCGAGCTTTTTGATCGGCGTACCATCCCAATCAAGGTAACAGAAAAGGGCCAAAAATTTCTACCGTACGCCGAAAAAGTATTAGCTGATATAAATCAGATACAGGCGAAATTTCGCCCGCATTCCAATCCGGAAAAGAACGAAATCAAAATCATAACGCAGCATTCCCTCATGTTGCATTTTGTACCTGATTTTTTCATGAATTTTGATTTCAAAAACACCAAAATGAATATGACTTCTAATCTGAACAGTTTCGAATCTTACTTCGAGGATATCACTGCGGGGTCTTCAGATTTGTTCATTTCATACGAAGTGCCGGCGTTGCACAGGAAACTGACCGCCGTTCCACACATCAAAAGCATGGTTGTTGGTACAGAAGATATGGTCCCCGTGGTTGCCCAACATGCCAAAGAAGAATTCAACTGGTCTAAATCAGGCACCATCCCTCATCTGACACTGAATAATCGCGCCTTTATCACGGCAATCGTTCGCGAAAAACTTATGGCCCATCATGAAAAACTAAATACTGTGTATGAGGCCAACCTGTCCGAATCTCTGCTCCAAATGGCAAAGCAGGGTAAGGGAATAGCTTGGCTACCTTACTCCGTATGCAAAAACGAACTGGAAGCTGGTAGCATTGTTATTCTGGATGGGCCGGACCTTATCGTGCCGTCAAACATTATCGCTTATCTGAATTCAAAAAATGCTGACGCAATAACCAGAAAATTGTGGCAGCACATGAATCATCAGGCTCAACAATCCGGGTAGACGCTTGCAACCACCTATTTGGGGTTAAAAGGTTTCACAGTATAATCGTCTGCACCGCAGCCCAAGCCCTCCAACTTGTCTATATCTCCTGACCTAGCGCTGATGAAAATGACAGGTACATGGTCGTTTTCACGGATTTTCCGGATTACTCCAAATCCATCAAGCTTTGGCATATTGATATCAAGAAGCATCAGGTCAGGAGAAAGCGCTCTATATTGCATCAGCGCTTCGGCACCATCATTCGCAAACACTACCCGCAGGCCTGCTCGCTCAATATAGGTGGCAGGATCAGCCGAATGTCCGGGTCGTCCTCAGCAACTAGTATGCGCGCATTTTGGAATTCAGAGATCTCATTCATGGTCTTTGATATTCCCATTATCAATTGAATACTAGCACAGCCTGTAGACCAAGTACCCAATCTCCTCGTAGTTATTGGACGCAGTTCACATTTTAAGGAGGAAAACACGTCACTAAATGCATGTGACACATCTGTGTGGAGATTTCATGGAGGTAAGAGACGTAAAGGCTTCCTACATGTAAAAACCGACCCTCGAATTTTCCAGTTCTTCAATTGTTTTTCCTCGCAGGATTTACCGTATCAGGGCTATTCCCCTCACGGTGCCCTTCTTCGCTCTGCTCATGGGTCCATGTTAAAATCCGTATCTCTCGGGGCCAAAAAAAATGAAACACCCCGGTCCTGAGGAGACTGAGGCGTTTTTTTGATGGTTACGGGAGTAGGGTTTTAGGTGCGCATGCCTAAAGGCATTGCTTCCCTGTCCTTGGCGCTCATTCGCAATGCATTGCTGCGCCGGCGGTTGAACCTGCGACCTTCAGGTTATGAGCATGATTGGTAGGCGTGTAACCATATGATTTTATTCATATATTCAAATCGCCGAAAACTCGTGTGTGCATTTTTGTGTGAGTTTCAAGATTCGAAAAGTCTCTTTTAATGCTCATCAGGCGCATATGTGACGGTTTTAGTTAAACTCCGTCACGTATGCATTTGGGCGGTATCCCGGCGTATTTTACCTGTAACTCTACAAAACAACCTGCCCGCTATCGAAGATGGTTTGCAGTTCGGCCTGATCGATGCCTTCCAGAATGATGGTGCCGTGTGTGCCGATGGTCAGTGTGGCATCACCGCCCTCAAACGTCGCTGCCGCCAGCAGGTCAGCAAGCACCAGCCCCTCTATCTCCGAGAGATCAAGCACATCTGCGTCACCGTCCGCGGTACCAAAGTCCGTAATGGTATCGCTACCAAAGCCTGTGATAAATGCGAACGTGTCATCACCTGTGCCGCCAGTGATACTGTCATCACCAGACCCACCGTAAATCAGGTCGTCATCAGCACCGCCGTTAACCGTGTCGCTGCCAGCACCGCCAAACAGGGTGTCATTCCCGGCTCCGCCATCAACCAGATCATCATCCGTGCCACTGAATGCCTGATCGTCGCCGTTACCGCCCATCAGAACATCATTGCCATTACCGCGACCACCAAAGAGGACATCATCGCCGTTACCGCCGTCGATGGTGTCGTCACCGTCACCGCCGCCGATGGTATCACGCGCGTTGTCGCCAAAAATGGTGTCCATGCCGGTGCCCGCATAAATCACATTGTCGCCGCCACTTGTGTTCACAACCGTGCCGGTTTCTGTGTTGTAAGAGCCGCCAACGATCAGATCGTTGCCCTCACCACCAAACAAGGTATCATCGCCGGCGGGGCCGGTGTTGCTGTCCCGCGTTGAGGGGCCCGCTTCACCGCCAACAATCAGATCGTCGCCGCGACCTGCACCAATGATATCGTTGCCACTATTACCCTGGACGGTATCGCTGCCTTCATCACTGGCGCCTGCGAATATACTGTCATCGCCCCTGCCCCCATCTATGTTGTCATCGCCAGCATCACCGCGCAGGAAGTCGTCGCCCCTGCCCCCATTGATAGTATCATCCCCGGATCCGCCTTCGATGGTATCGTCCAGCCGACCACCTTCGATGTCGTTGCTGTCACCGGTGGTATCGTCTTCCTCTCGAACGATAACCGGTGTTGGTTCCGGGCTTGGTGAAGGCGATGGAGAAGGCGTCGGGTCCGGCGCAGGCGCTGGTGTTTCGTCGGTTGACGTTGTGAAGGTAAAGTTGCTGGACTGCAGCACATCATTCACATTTGCAAAGCCGAGTATTCTTAGACTACTGCCATTACCAAGATCGATGTTAAGCTCGTCATCATTGCCGTCTAGCGTCGAGTTAGCCATAATGTCAGCCAAGCTTGTCAGCGCTGTATTGACCAGCTCAATGGTGTCGCCTGCAGCCGCATCAAAATCAGTGATGGTGGTTCTGTTGCCGGAACGCGATGAAAAAGACGCAAAAAAGTCCTTTGAACCACTGTCCGATTCTGGGGCCGCAGCCACTATAAATGTATCAGCACCTTCACCGCCTGTTAGCGTATCATCCTGACTTGTTAGCGCATCACCGTTTTCGTCGGTTACACCGCCAGTTAGTGTATCGTCACCATCGCCGCCATTTATGCTGTCACCGCCGCCAAGGCCGTTCAGTGCATTATCGCCAGTATCGCCAATAAGCGTATCATCGCCGCCACCGCCATTAGCGTTTTCAATACTGGTCAGCGCATCAACATCTGAACCAGAGGTTGCCCTACCCAAAGCGAGATTAAGTAAAAGATTGGATTCCATGCAGAAATCAAAGGTATCAATGCCATCACCACCATCAAGGGTGTCGCTGCCGGTACCGCCATTCAGGGTGTCATCACCTGCACCACCAAACAGGATGTCATCAGCAGCATTACCCATCAGTTCGTTACCGCCCGCATCACCTGTTAACGAGTCAGTGCCATTCGATCCAATGACATTCTCAAAATTGGCAATGGTGTCCGTGCCGCCTGCAAAGTCTGTCGCTGTGCCGGTTGCCAGGTTAACGACTGTGACACCAATGGGGTCAGACGAATCTGTGTAATCCAGTGTGTCCACGCCGTCACCGCCGTCCAGATCATCATCGCCGCTGTTGCCGTCAATGGTGTCATCACCTGCACCGCCAGTGATCGTGTCGTTACCGGCACCACCAAACAAGCTGTCATCATTCGCTGAGCCGGCAATGACGTCGTCGAAATCACTACCGATCACTCCCTCAATGCTGATCAGTGTATCGGTTTCACTGCCGGAAATGGCCGTACCTGCCACTAAATCAACGCTAACGCCCATAAGGTTACTGAAATCGATGGTATCGGTGCCGTCACCGCCGTCCAGCGTGTCGTCGCCGTTGCCGCCGTTCAACAGATCATCACCGTCCTGCCCGCGCAGGCTATTGGCATTGCCGTCGCCGGTTAAGGTGTCATTGGCATTGGTGCCAACAAGGTTTTCAATACCAGACAGTGTTCCCGTCTGAGACACGCCGCCACCATCTCCAAAGGCCCGAAATGCTTGGTTAAGACTGAAAGCCGAGGATACCCCTCCAGAAGAACTTATCGTTCCGCTTGCGAGGCTGGCATTAACACCAGCAAAGGGCCCGGTTACTGCACCAAATTCACTCTCACCAAGGAATGCGGTGTCATTGCCATCACCACCAATGAAGGTGTCATTACCGCCACCGCCAACAAGAATGTCATCACCGTCGCCGCCATCAAGCCTGTCATCATCGCCGCCGCCATCAAGTGTGTCGTTGTCATCGCCACCAGACAAGAAATCATTTTCACTACCACCGATCAGGCTGTCATTGCCGGCACCGCCAATTAATGTGTCTTCACCGTCATCGCCGCCACTCAGGGTGTCATCGCCTGCAAGACCATCAAAATTATCAGCGCCGTCAGTGCCACCAAACGTATCGTCACCTGATGTACCAAGGTCTGCTAAATCAGCAACTTGAATAGTCCGCGTGTCGTTGGCGGACGCGCCGTTTGCGTCCACAATGGCAACTGTTACCGTGCGGTCATCAGTGGAAGGTGACGTTGAAGTGCTATCAAAGCTGATGGATTGTATCAGCTCAATGATTGCAAGCGGCGGTGCGCTATTATTGAAGGTAATCTGCAACACATCATCGCCGTCCGCGGTGCCATCCGCATTCCCTTGGGTAACTTGGGCAATAACCACACCATCAGCCAGCACATCGCCGCCAGCAAAAGTTATGGCAGAGCCCGTGCCGTTGGTATCAGAGATGCTGATGCGGTCTGTGCTTTCGCTGCCATCGGTTATCTGGACAAAAAGCTGCGCGCCTTGAATGTCCGAGACACCGTCAGGGTCATCTACGGCCAAAGCTGGGTCAAGCGCTGTTGGCCCATCGCCTTCGGTGTAATTCAGTGGTGTTGTGTCATCAATGCTGATGGTTGGCGTATTGTTGCCTGAAACTGCCGCAGCGGCTCCTACCCCACCAGCTGGGCCAAGCGGGTTGGTCAAGAAAATCGTGTTATTACCGTTTGTAGACGTGATGCCGGTAAGTATCTGGTCAAAGTCAGCCTCGATAGTCGGCGTGCCCGTTGTCGTACCAGATGAATATATTCCGGTGCGCAACACATTGGTGCCAACAAAGTTTAGATTACCTCCGTTATAGATACTGTTCTGTGTATTACTTTCTGAATTTGCAAAAATACTGTCGGTAACAGTTGTTGTTTGGTTACCACCACCGGAAAGTTGATACCCATCATTACGTGCAAATGTTGTGTTTGTGATTGTGACAATATTAGACCCGGAGCCATAACCTGTTCTTGTGTAAGAACGCACTGCGCTGCTGTTCACACCAGCAGTATTATCTGCAATGGTAGACCCTGTGATAGAAAGGTTACCTTCACGGATATTTATAGCGGAACCGCCAATGTCATTACCGCCTGCGGTAGTGTTGCGGCTGAAATTACTATTGTTGATAGTCACTGGAGTTTCGGACGAGTTAAGACCCCCACCGTATTGGTTAGCCGTGTTATCCGTGATAGCTGTGTTAGATATAACAAGGCTGGACGCGGCATACCTTGCATGAATACCGCCACCTGTTGCCGCCGTATTGTTGCTAATAGTGCTATTGTTAATCGTAAGCGTTGAACCATTTCTATCTTCAAAGGATATACCGCCACCACGATTACTAAGGTTAGACGGATCAAGATAACCACCAGTTATCGTCAGTCCATCAAGCGTCACATCGCCGTCAGTGATCCTCAGCACACGGCTGTTGCCGTCTGCGTCAATCGTCACATCCGGTGTGCCATCATCGTCAAGATCACCGTCAATGGTCACACCTGTTGTGATTTCAAGCTGCGTGCCACCAAGCGTGATGGTGCCGCCCTGATTGCCAGATGTTGTGCCGTCCAGATCAAAGGTGATTTCAGTGCCATCGCTTGCAAGCGCCAGCGCTTCACGCAGCGACAGGCCGCCACCGTCCGCTGTTTCCGCTGCCAAGTCACCCGTTACGGTGGCATCATCGCCCGTATCAAGGGCGGTTGTCACAGTCAGTGTTGGCGCAACAGCAGGCCCCGAGCCCGCCACAACTGTGCCAGATGGTGCCGCCGGTCCGCCCGATAAAACAGCAATGGTTTGCGCACTGCCGCCGTTATCTGCCAGTAACCCGGCACCCGCAGGTGCGCCGCTGCTGGTGTCAAGACTAGCAAATACAGTTGCAGGGTCTGCATTCACCACATTGGCTGCTGAGGCATCAAAAGCGCTATTGTCGGCCCCAACAATATTGGTGCCAGTGAAATTAGCGTTACTGGAAATTTCAGCACCGAAAACTGTAGCGCTATTACCGAGGATTATACTGTCTGTGATATTTAATGTGGTACCAGCATAGTAGTTGTAGACACCACCACCCGTATTAGATGCCGAATTACCACTGATGGTGCTGTTGCTGACATTCAGCGTACCGTTAATATTGTAAACACCACCGCCATTGGAGGTTGCCGAATTGCCACTGATGGTGCTGTTGCTAACCGTCAACGCGCTGCCGCTGCTGTGAATACCACCACCATTACTAGCATTGCCGCCTGTAATCGTCAGGCCGTCCAGTGTGTTGGTGCCGCCACTAAAGTTAAACACACGGCTATTGCCGTCTGCATCAATGGTTACATCAGGCGTATCATCGTCATCCAGATCACCATCAATAGTGATGCCTTGGCTGATCGCAAGCTCGGTGCCGCCAAGGGTGATGGTGCCGCCCTGATTGCCGGATGTTGTCCCGTCCAGATCAAAGGTGATGGTATCACCCGCTTCGGCAAGACCAATGGCTTCGCGCAGCGACAGGCCGCCACCGTCCGCTGTTTCAGCCGCCAAATCACCGGTGACCGTCGCATCAACGCCAGTATCAAGGTTAGTCGTTACAGTGAAAGCGTCCGGCTGGGCGGTAATGTTGAACGTAACTGTTTCATCATCTGTGCCGCCATTACCATCATCCGTTTGAATGCGAATAGAACCAGCATTTGTGCCGTTCAGGTTTGGGGTGGGGGTAAAGGTCAGACTATTAAGGGCGCCATTTATATCTGCAAGGGCACCACTGAATATGATCAACGGATCATCCGTGCCATCGCCGGTCGTGAAAGCTATGAAACCGGGGCTCAGTGATGCGGTCCCACCTGTGATGGTCAGTGTGACAGTCTGCGTGTCGTTATCACTATCGGCGATTTGAATATCGTCCGCAATCGCGACATTGGTGTCATCCTCGTTCACCGTTGGCGCCGTAGGCAGCGTAATTGTGGGCGCAGCGTTGGGACCGGTAGCCCCAAGTCCTGCATACGCACCTGTAGCCGGTGCCGTTTGGCCCGCACCCGTTCCAGCAAGTGCGCCACCAACAACACCATTTACAGTTGCTGTACTCGCAAAAATTTGGCTCAGGTCAGTTTGAACAGTTGCGGATGTACCATTTATTGTGGGATTTTGACTCGAAGTAATCAGTGTGGCCGACGAAAAAACATTACTGCCAGTATAAGTGAAAGTGCCATTGTAACCGGGACCACCGTCGTAATTAACAGCATTATTTTCGCCAGTAATAATGCTGTTGTTGACAGAAAAAACACGTGGTGGTGAGTAACCCCCTTCGATCAAAACACCATCACCTCTATTGCCTGTTATCGTCGTGGAATTGAGCGTCAGCGAACCGCCATAGTTCAACCTGATACCAGCAGCACCGCCTGTGTTTTGAGCAATCAATGAATTTGTGATGGTAACGCTAGCGGTATCTTGAATCAGTATAGGAGCATTTTCTGAATTACTGATGTTCCCTGTAATACTGCTGCCCGTAATAGAGAGTGTAGCATTGCGTTCTAATTCAATGGCACCCGCACGCGAACCGGCAGAATTGCCGTAAAAATGAGAATCCGTTATGGTAACCATACTATCGTCGCGAATGTCCAAACCACCACCACCAGCGCCCGTACTATTGTTATCGATTGTAGAGTTAGCGATAGTGAGTGTGTTGGCCCCGTCCCCAACACTAATACCCGCACCATTTTGACCAGTGTTAGTGTTATCAGTTACACGGCTGTTGCGAATGGTAACTGTTGATCCACCGCCAATATAGACTCCAGCACCTCTCACATTACCGACATCACCGCCTGTAATAATTAGGCCATCAAGTGTACTGGTGCCATCGGTAACATTAATCACACGGCTAGTGTCATTGGCGTCTATGGTAATGTCCGGCGTGTCGTCTCCATCCAGATCACCGTCAATGTTAAGGCCACTGGAGATTGTTAACTCTCCACTGCCAACAGTTGACGTGTTTCCCGTCGTTACCTGCCCAAATGTGAGCGTGCCGCCGCTTAGGCCACTGGCAAACGTGATGGTATCCCCCGATGCGGCAAGGCCGATTGCCTCACGCAGCGACAGGCCGTTACCATCTGTTGCGTCATTGCCATCATTATCAAAAGCTTCGTCATCAAGGGTGGTTACAGTGAGCGTTGCCATGGGTCTGTGTCCTTAAAGGGGTCGGTGTATGTGTGGAGTTCTGTGAAACTGGAATGCGCTATGCAGCGGCAATGGCTTTACTGCTGGCTTGCTTCTGTTCAGCCTTGTTCTCAGCCACTGGCTTTACCTCTGCTTGCTGCGTGATCATTTTGGCGCGGGACCCTTTGAGGTCCTGCCAGAAGTTCAGCTGTGAATACTGAGTGAACAGTTCGGGCGGCAGGATGGTGCTGCGGGGTTTCGGCTCCACCTTCCTGTGCACCTTGTGCAGGCCCGATACGC
>CANNEK010000004.1 GCA_947503625.1 uncultured Kordiimonas sp.
ATAGACCTGGATGATGGCCAGTCCGTCTTCATCCAAGGCATAGCACTTGCCGATCTGTCAGCCAGCAATGTGAGTTTTTAATGTATGGAGTTGACCCTCAACCCCGACGATGGAGCCGAGCAAAGCCCTTTCGCTTCAATGTCGCTCGGTATCGGTTTTTGATGGAAAGAGTGCCACTTTTGTTACGCCACACGAAACTAACTTATGAAGGAAACTCTCATGCTTCTTCAATTTAGATTACTTTGTACCGCCGTTGTGCTGGGTGTGTTTTTTACAAGTTCTGTTATCAGTGGAGATTCGAAAAATATCCAGTCAAATGACGGGACGGATACTAAAAAAGCATATATGTCATTTTCGGGTGGTGGTTATCATGCCCATGCTGGCGCATCGGCTGTAATGATGTCATTAATGGACAGAGTGCGATCAACCGATACAAGCGAGTGTGACAAATCCAAAGTTGATATGTGTGACATTACCAAGAATGTTGCCGCAATTTCCTCCAACTCGGGCGGAAGCTGGTTTTTATCCCAAGCGGCCTATACAGAAAAATTCCGCACATCCCTTGAAGAAGAGAATGCTTGGCAAAAATACACAATAAAACCCAAAAAAAAAGAAACAGGAGAAGGTTACATAGAGGGTGGCTATTTTGGAGAGGCATATGAATATATATCTACGCTAGACGCTTGCGGGTGGATAAAGGAGTTCAGTGAGATACTGTATAGTGTATGCGTGAGTGAGCTTGAGCCTGCGGATTCATATCTGAAATTTCTGTTATCAAGTGAGAATGCCAACTGGCATAAACTGGCAAAAAACGCTGTGTTTGGGAAAGAGTTTAAAGCAGATCCGCTGAAGGTGAAAAATGGCGATTCATGGACGGATATGGCCTCTTATGCCGAGAAAAACTTGATAACAAGTAGTGCTCGCCAAGATTGGGCAAAAAATATATCACTGATTTTCGCGAGTTCGATACTTACCGACGCCCCGGCACTAACCGACAATGTTTACTCTTTGAAAAAAACGGTGTCTCTTGAGGGGAGCCAAGAGCAACCTACTGAACCCAAACTTGTTCCCGGTGCAGCTCCGGTCATGTTTACCGTTCCGGGTGCTTCAACTCAGCATACTGAGTCATCATTTTTCCCGGGCGGCGATACAACTATACAATATGGTCATTGGGAACATTCGTTCGAGAGCGGTGGGCCTACAATGAAGCACACGCTTTCCGAAAAAATTACGTATGATGATGCAACTATTCTTGATGTTGCCGCCAGTTCATCTGCTGCGGGTGCCGGGTTTATTAATATCCCCGATATGAAAGCAACTGACATCCTTGCAATTAAAGAAGTTCCGGCATTATACGCAAAGTTGCTGGCCAACTTTGCGCCGGCTTTCACCTTCAAGGAAGATGAAGGTGCCAAATATATTGGCCCCGTAGGTGACAAAAGCGTCGAGGAAATCGCTGATATGAGGGTAGCCAGGCTCGCGGACGGAGGATTTGTTGATAATACCGCTGTTGCCTATATGGTGAAATATCTGGCAGACAATGGAAAACTCGAGGAGGGTTTCAATATACTGGCGATGGACAATTATCCATCACAGCCGCTGGTAGACCAAGGAACCAAAGAGCAATTCCCGACTGGCCCTGATATTGCGGGATTATTCGGTTATCCCATTCCGGCGGCGGATACTCGAACCGTGAGTTTATTCAATAAATTCAGCTTCACCGGTATCGTACCGCACATTTTCGAATCTAAAGACTATTTTACTTACAATGGTACGGAAACAGGCGGAGGGCCGCCAACAACGCAGCCGGAATGGTGTGCCTGGATAGACCCTGACCCGACAACACTTTCTACAAATACGGATTGCGTTGTTATTGATACAGAGAAACAGTCGCAGTCTTCAGGGGACAAGCATTGTAATCTATATCTATCCTACACTCCCTACGAAGTTACCGTGAAACAAAATACCCACTTTGGGTTAGGGCCGGAGTATGAAGGTGTTACTGGCAATCTCCATGTTTTTGCCGTGCTGGGAAAAGAAACCGGGGTTGTCCCAGCCGATAGTATTCAAGCTGGCTGTTACAAACAGTTGATGGAAGGAGTCCACAAGGTAGTTAGCGATACTAGTACAAACTATTTATTTGGAGATCGCTTGGCATCGCTCCTAGGATTGTAGAAATATGAGAGGCAACACAGTCCTGTGTTGTACATGACCCGGAGGACCCAGCCACATTGATCCAGAGGTGAGGTTGCCGAGCTAAATTTATCCGATCGGAGTTTGACTTCTTCGGGGCCCGAAATTGTAAGACAAGAGCCTGAAGGACCTTAAAATGAGTTTAGGTAGAATCAAAATTATCACACTTTCTAACGCAGTGGCTTAGCGTTGTTTTATATTATATAATAATTTCAATTGGTTATAAACATATCAATCAGGCTCATAACCTGAAGGTCGTAGGTTCAACCGCCGGCGCAGGCAGGCGTTAGCGTGCCGAAATAGCGCCAAGGAAAAGGAAGCAATGCCGATAGGCATGCGTACCTAAAATCCTACTCCCAAAACCATTGAAAAGCCTCGGAGCCCGCAAGGGTGCCGGGTCTCTTTTAATGGGTACCATTGAGTGGGTGATGGCTTTCTAAGTTTGATAGCAAAACGCAAATTCAAATTTTGTAATGCCAGTTTGAGATATCACGGATATTTCTGCATCGTGTAATTCAGAGATTGCTTTGACGAGGCTGAGGCCCAAACCATTCCCTTTAGAGCTCCTGCTTTGATCAAGCTGGACGAATCTTTCAAAAATACGTAGACGCATAGTGGAGGGAATTTCGACGCCATCGTTGCAAACTGTCAGGATTATATGCTGTTCAGTTGCTTCTAACTGCAACCAAGCGTTTTCTGCGCCATGCGCATGCTGAATTACGTTTTCCAGCAGATTTGTAATCATTTGAATTAGAAGGTCTTTATCACCACTAATTTCTATATTCTCCTGAGTGGCGGTTTTTAGACAAATCTCGCTGTCTTCAAAAATAGGCCCGTAATTCTCAGCAACATCATTGATAAGATGGGAAAGATCCACTACCCGAAATGATGCTTTTCTTTGACCCGCTTCAATTTCACCAAGGCGCAATAAGGCATCGAATATTTCTAGCATGACTTTAATGCGTTTATCGATAACATCCAAATGGACCCTAACTTGATCTGAATCGTGGATGTCTTGTTCAATCATCGCAATGCGGCCAGCTAAATTGGAGAGCGGGATTCTGAGGTCATGCGCGATACCAATTGAGACGTCTTTGATGTTCTGATTCAGTGATTGAAGCCTGTCGAGCATTCGGTTGAGCGCAAGCGATAGCTCGTCAAATTCATCGTTTTGCTTGCTGATCGGTGCCCGCTTGTCCAGTGTACCACGAGCAACTTTTCTCGTTGTACCCAATAAGGCTTCCAGACGGGAAAACATTCGTTTGCTAAAAACGTAAGCTGTCAACAGTGCGACAGGAAGCAGCAAAAAAAGCAAGAAGAGGGTACCAAGGTAACGCAAATTCTCGTGAAGGATAATTGCTTCACTTTTGAACTTGGCGATTATCAGCTGGTGCTTGTCTTCAAGGCTGGTATGAAAGGCGACAAGAGGGTGAAGGTTCTGCAGATTGGTTAGCGTAACTTCAGACCAGCCAGGATCTGCAGACAACTGATCAGAACCTGCGATGATAGTACCGTTTTCATCGTAAAGGGCGTGTACAAACTCTTCTTCTGCCATCAAGCCATAAACCCAGTTTTCATTCCAAATGGGTTGGTCATCGATTTTGATGTCGTCAATGTTCGCTCCTATTCCCCGCCCTGCATGTAATTGCTGTTGCCAGGATAGTTCACTGGTAATTTCTTTATAAATACGGTTTTCAAGCTCATGAATAGTGGCGGAGGTGATGGCCCAAAGTAAAATAGAAGCCGCGCCAATGAAGACCAGTGTAGACAAGGACATGTATCTGAAAGTCCTGGATTTCAGTATGATGGTGCTAGGCAGAGATGACATAGCCCGCTCCGCGAATTGTGGAGATCAATTCCGTGTCAAAAGGCTTGTCAACCTTCATTCTTAGTCGGCTCAGATGCGTTTGCACCAAACTGGTTTTTGGATCAAAATTGTAACCCCAGACTCTTTCAAGCAGCATCGTTCGTGTCACGACACGGCCCTCATTTTGCATCAAATACTCGAGAATTTTGTATTCTCTTGGGAGGAGATTTAAAACCGTATCAGACCGGGTTACTATTTGTGTTGTGCGGTCCAGCGACAGGTCATCTATGGTTAATAATGTTTGTTCCTGTTTAATCGCTGGTCGACGCGCGAGGGCCTGAAGGCGTGCATACATTTCCGAGAAAGCAAATGGTTTAACCAGATAGTCATCAGCGCCGGCGTTCAACCCGTTAACCCGATCATCGATGCCAGACAAAGCCGTCAGCATTAGAACCGGTGTCAACATATGAGCTTCTCTCATAAGTTTCACTCCGGTCAGGCCGTCCATATCTGGCAGCAATCTATCAAAAACAACCACGTCAAAATTACCCTCCCTTGCCTTGGAAAGTCCCGACAAAACCGTGCTACAGCATTGAATGGTGTCACCAAACTCGCTAAGCCCCCGCCTTATAAAAGTGGCTGTTTCTTCGTCATCTTCTATCAATAGAATGCGCATGCAAGTCTGCCGTACTGTTCTGACAAATTCTACTCCAAACATATGATTTGTATTAGAAAAAGGGGGTCTTGGGGAAGAATTTGCGAAACAATACAAATTTGTATGGTTGTGAGGGCTTCTTTGTAAAGGGGCACAGATTGTCTCCGGTGCTCATGCACGATAACAACAATCTGCTTGTGTAATTCACCTGGCGATAGCGCCAGAATTCGGAGAAGCTTATATGCCTTCCTTAAACGCGGCACATGGAAGATTATTCATATTTGGTGACAGTTTGTCCGATGATGGTGCTGGCTCAGGGCCTTCAGACGATTTTTCAAGTATACCGTTTGGAGGTCGTGCTTCTAATGGATTTCTGTGGCATGAACAAATCCGAGATGGCTTGTTTATTGCGCCGAACACGACCTCGTTAAGCGCCGCACCGGACCTAAACGGTAACCTTGGCGGCTCTCTTGACAATGGTGTGAATTTTGCGCACGGAGGCGCCATTACTTCTAATAGATCATCCGAGGGGCCACCGGGGGCCGTGCAACAAGCACAGGGTTTTGCGTCGCTAGCCGCGAGCGGGGACATTGCTCCGCCGAATGCCAATGACCTGTTTAGCATTTTGATCGGTGGTAATGACGTCCTCGGGGCCATCGAACTGGGGACGGCAATTGATACCGTTTCCGTGATTGCCAATATTGATCAGGCAGTAAGTATTCTGCAAAGCGCGGGTGCACAACGCTTCTTGCTATTGGCCTTACCGAGTTTTGGTGGTGCGTTCCTTGGTACTGAATTGGCTGAAAGCTCTGATACAGTGGCAACTATCAATGAACAGGTCAGCGCAATCAATGCCGGTATTCGTGGCATTGTTGGTCGCTTAAATAGTGAGAATGGCGAAGGATCAGCTCTTTTTGTTGATCTAGAGGTTTTGATCCAAAATATTGAAGCGGGTCCTGCCAGTTTCGGGTTCGAAAATGTTACACTCGACTGTGCAAGCGCAGGAATAAGTCAAGAGAATTGCCAGGATAGCTTCTTCAGCGTCGATGGAATTCACCCCACGCAAGCTGGTCATGCAGCGATTGCGACCTTTGTTATTGAAACAGCTCAAGCGATGAACTTCAATTTAACAGATGGTTTGCCGAACATCACCGCTACTGATGGGGACGACAGTTTGATTGGCGGTGCTGGACAAGACACTGTGCGAGGCGGCAACGGGGATGACACCATTGATGGTGGCGGTAACGCAGACTTTCTGCGTGGTGATGCCGGGGATGACCGTGTTCAAGGCGGATCGGGTAATGATACTGTGTTTGCCGGCCCCGATGATAAGGGTAATGATACTATTGAAGGTAATTCCGGCGATGATATCCTCGGCGGTGCGGTCGGCGACGATGTGATTGTTGGCGGAGACCTTGACGGCAGCGACACAGTTGATGCTGGCAGTGACACTCTTTTTGGGGGGGCTGGAAATGACCTGCTTGTTGGTGGGTCATATGACCCCAGCACAGGCACAGCTGTTAATACAGGGGGCGGCCAAAATACCATCTGGGCTGGTGTAGGCGACGATACCGTTATAGGTGACGATAGCGGCGACATACTGGGTGGTGGAGACGGTAATGACAAAGTCTCCGGGGGTGCGGGTGCTGATGTATTTTACGGTGGCAGTGATGACGGCAATGATACCTTGTCGGCTGGCGGCGGTGATGATCAGGCCTTTGCTGGTCAGGGCACAGACCAGGTAACCGGTGGCGCCGGAAATGATACACTGTTTGGTGGTGCTGGGCACGACATGGTGGATGGCGATGCTGGCAATGACCTTATCTATGGCGGCACCGGTGACGATGTGCTGACGGGCGGCAGCGGTGATGACACCTTTGCCTTCATCACGGGATTTGACTCTGACACGATCAGTGACTTTGGAGCAAATGGCGAGACCGATGTGCTGGACTTCTCGGAGATTGAGGGTGTTGCGCTTGACGATCTGTTGGCTGCTGCAACATTCGATGCCAGCGGTGTCACATTGACCATCGGCACCCACGGTACAATCACACTAGAAGGTATCGACCAAGCCGAACTACAAACCATCTTCGATAGCGGGCAGGTTGTTTTGTAGAGTTACAGGTAAAATACGCCGGGATACCGCCCAAATGCATATGTGACGGCGTTTACCTAAAACCGTCACATATGCGCCTGATGAGCGTTAAAAGAGACTTACCGAATCTTGAAACTCACACAAAAATGCACACACGAGTTTTCGGCGATTTGAATATATGAATAAAATCATATGGTTACACGCCTACCAATCATGCTCACAACCTGGAAGTCGTAGTTGTCTTGAAACCTGCCGTTCGGACCGAGAAAAGCGGAGGCAACGGAAAAGCGAAGCGCATGTCCGGTAAATTCTGCGAAAGAAACCAATAAAAAAACCCGTCCCATACGGGTGGCTTATGCTGCTATGGGACTTGGGATCAGTCTTGGTTTTACAGTAACTCCTGGCTAGTTCAAGATCGGAACGCCAGTCTGTGATTGTACTGAGCCGACCGTCACACCGGGCGCGAGTTCCACGAGCGTGATGCTGCCATCTTGCACATCAAACACTCCAAGGTCGGTGATGATCCGGTCGACACAGGCTTGCCCTGTCAGCGGCAGGGTGCATTCAGGCAGAATTTTGGGGGCGCCCGATTTTGAAACATGGTCCATCACCACGACAACACGCTGAACACCCGCGACCAAATCCATGGCGCCGCCCATGCCCTTGACCATCTTGCCGGGGATCATCCAGTTGGCCAGATCGCCGCTGGCAGAGACTTCCATGGCGCCCAGAATGGCCAGGTTAATGTGCCCGCCCCTGATCATGGCAAAACTGTCTGCTGATGAAAAATATGATGTTTCGGGCAGTTCGGTCACGGTTTGCTTGCCGGCATTTATCAGGTCCGGGTCTTCGTCACCGAGGTAGGGAAACGGCCCCATCGCCAGCATGCCGTTTTCGGACTGCAGGATCACATCCATGCCACCCGGGATATAGTTGGCAACCAATGTGGGAATGCCGATGCCAAGGTTAACATAGAATCCGTCTTGCAGCTCTGCAGCAGCCCGTTCGGCCATCTGGTCTCTGGTCCAGGGCATTATCCTGCCTCCCGTACTCGGTTGGTGGTGAACTCAATCTGCTTGGGTTTCATCGATTTGACGATGCGCTGCACGTAGATGCCCGGCGTGTGAATATGGTCAGGGTTGAGCGTGCCACTTGGCACAATGTCCTCGACTTCAACGACGGTCACCTTGGCGGCGGTTGCCATCATCGGGTTAAAATTGCGCGCTGTTTTGCGGTAGATGAGGTTGCCTTCCTCGTCGGCGATTTCGGCCCTTATCAGCGCCAGGTCTGCGACCAAGCCTGTTTCCAGAATCAAGGTTTCACCGTCAAAATCTTTGTGCTCCTTGCCCTCCGCAATGAGTGTGCCGACGCCGGTTTTGGTATAAAAACCAGGGATGCCCGCTCCGCCTGCGCGAATGCGTTCTGACATGGTGCCCTGTGGGTTGAACTCAAGCTCGATGTCCCCGTTTAAATACTGCTCGGCAAACAGTTTGTTGTTGCCCACATAGGATGAGATCATTTTAGAGATCTGGCGGGTTTCAAGGAGTTTGCCAAGTCCGACGCCATCAATGCCGGCATTGTTGGAAACGGCGGTTAGGCCGATTACGCCTGTTAGCTGAAGGGCGTCGATCAGGCTTTCCGGCATGCCGCACAAGCCGAAGCCGCCGCACATAACCGTCATGTTGTCTCTGCAAATGCCTTCCAGCGCATGGGCAGGGCTGTCGAAGAGTTTTTGAACCATCAGGATTCTCCCAACTGATATTCACCGCGTGCCGGGATGGACTGCTCTATCACTTTGGGAAGCCATTCGATCAGGCTTTTTAGCTCCGGGCGGCCAAATGGCATGGATTGGGTCGAAACGAAAAAGAGCTTTTTCTCCCTGTCGATCAGGAACAGGCCAGGCTCGCTGAAAAGGGCCGGTTCAGTGTCCTTGCGTGCCCTGGAGAGATACAGGCCCCAAGCTTTGGCTGTTTCAGGGCAAAGGCCGTACCCAAACCTGATATCCGCGCTGGGCAGTGTTTGAAGCATGGTTTGCGTCCCTTCAGCATCGTCCATCGAAATGGCGATTGTAGCGACGCCAAGCGTACCCAACTCCTGGTTCCGCGCAGCTAATTCTTTTAGATAGGACTGGCAAATACCACAATTTTTATGACGATAAAAAACGATCATCAAGAAGTTATCAATCGCACATCTATTAAGTGACCATACTCCGCCACCAAGTGTAGGCACTTTCAATGCCGGGGCATTTTTACGAGGTCGAGGTCGGCTCATGCGTGTACCTCCAGACCTGAGGTGCGAGAAACGTTAAATTCGAGAAGCAGCATGGCAGTGGAATAAGAGGACACACAGTAGGGTACGAAATATGTAAGGAGAATTTTCCAGAAGGGCGGAAATGACCCCGCTGCGATCAGGTCGCCTTGATTAATCGCGATAAGGATTGTGCCAACTACGCTGCTCACCTTGATCGCTCGCAGTGTCGTGCGCCGCGAGGTAAAAGCTGCTGAAAATTGTAATTTTTCACTCGGATTTTGTACTTTTTTTGTCATCAGTGCGTTCTTTCGAGCACCATGGCGATGCCTTGACCCACGCCAATACACATGGTGCAAAGACCATAGCGCCCATCCTTGTGTTGTAATTCCCGTGCCGCAGTCATAGCGAGGCGGGCGCCGCTCATGCCGAGGGGGTGCCCGAGCGCAATTGCGCCCCCATTAGGGTTCACGTGGTTCGCATCGTCGGGCAGACCAAGCGTTCGTGTCGCTGCCAGCGTCTGGCTTGCGAAGGCTTCATTGAGCTCAATCACATCCAAGTCCGATATGGAAAGGTCAGCCTTTTCAAGCGCTTTCTGGCTGGCGGGTGCTGGCCCAATGCCCATAATGCGCGGCGGGACGCCCACCGCCGCCATCGTTAAAATGCGCGCAACGGGCACGAGGTTGTAAGTCTCAACGGCTTTTTCACTTGCGACAACAATAGCAGCAGCACCGTCATTGACACCCGAAGCGTTGCCGGCGGTTACCGTGCCGTTTTCCCTGAAGGGGGCATGCAGTTTTGAAAGGGCGTCAAAACTGATTTCGGGCCTTGGGTGCTCGTCTTCAGTGATTTCAAGCGGATCTTGTTTGCGTCGCGGAATTTGAACGGGAGTGATTTCTTCAGCAAACCGGCCACTCACCATCGCCTTTGCGGCTCGTTCCTGGGACCGGCAAGCAAAGTGATCCTGGTCCTCGCGCGAAATGCCAAATTCCTCAGCCACATTTTCCGCCGTTTCCGGCATGCTGTCGGTGCCATGCATTGAGCGCATCAAAGGGTTCACGAACCGCCAACCAATCGACGTATCGTATATTTCAGCCGTGCGAGAAAACGCCCGTTCCGCTTTGGGAACTACGAATGGTGCCCGGCTCATCGATTCAACACCACCAGCAATCGCAATCTCAATATCACCCGCTGCGATCGCACGTGCCGCCGAGCCCACTGCGTCAAGACCGGAGCCACACAGGCGGTTGATCGTCATACCTGGTACTGAAACCGGTAGCCCCGCTAGCAGGGAGGCCATGCGTGCCACGTTTCGGTTGTCTTCGCCCGCCTGGTTGGCGCATCCCAGAAACACGTCATCCACGCCCAATTCAGCGATTTTTGAGTTTCGCTCCATGAGTGCTTTGATCGGCAGTGCAGCCATGTCGTCTGTCCGTATGGAAGAGAGCGCGCCCCCGAGCCGACCAATGGGTGTACGGGTGCTGTCACAGATGAAAACAGATTTACTCAGCATGTTGGCCGATATCCCGAGAACGCATTTTCCAGCAGGTTCAAGAGCGTATTCGCTTCGAGTGGGCGGGGGTTAAAATACGGATTATTGAGGGTGATTTCAACAGCTTGTGCCAGTCCTTCGTGTGGCATACCAAGTTCGTCCAGCGACGTTGGAGCTCCCCCCGATTTTGCTATGTCGAAAAGTGCTGCAGCTGGCGTTTCGGTGTTCATGGCGCGGCGCAGGCGATCCATTGTCTCTGGAACTTCTGGTGCGTTGTAGGCAAGGGCGTGTGGCAGCACGACGGTGTGGGTTTCAGCGTGAGGCAAGTCAAAGCTCCCGCCAAGCACATGACAGAGTTTGTGATGTAATGCGACCCCGCTGGAGCCAAGGCAAACAGCACACAGCCACGCACCATAAAGCGCTTCTGACCGGGCATCCGGGTCATCTGGACTTTTAGTAATGGTGGGTAAAGCACGCACCAGCGCGCCGATCCCTTCTTCCGCCATCAGACTCAGTACAGGATTTGCGTTTTCCGCATACAGCGCCTCCACAGCATGCGCGATGGCGTTAAGCCCACTGGTTATGCTCATTACGGGCGGTAGGGTGAGAGTGAAGTCGACATCGTAAATGACGGTTTCGGGCAAGACCTTCATGGTTTTCTGGGTTGTTTTCAGTCCGTCTTCGGTCTGGCCAATGATAGATGTCATCTCCGATCCGGCATAGGTGGTGGGTATCACGAGCTGGGGTAGGTCCGTTCTAAGCGCAATGGCTTTGCCCAGGCCAATAGTGGAGCCACCGCCAAATGAAACAATCCCGTCTATGCCTAAAGCCTCCACCTGTGCCATTGCACGCTCGGTAACGTCCACCGGCGTATGCATTGTGGCCTCGGTGAAAAGGCCAACACCCTTCGGACCCAATTCTTCCAGAATGCCTTGTGATTGATCCGCTTGGGGCGGTGTTGAAAGCACAAGCGCCCGCTCAACTGAAAGAGCGTCCAGTTCATGCTTGATCTGGTTGATTGTGCCGTGACCAAACACGACCCGCGCTGGCAAACCGGTATATGTAAAATTTTCCATGAGGGTTTTCCTAGGTCGCACGCAATAGTCTATCGCATTTGGCGAGCGCATCTTCGGCGGTCCTTCGCAAAGCCGGGTCTTCGCTATCCAGAAGGGGTAGAAAGTCATGCCCCACACTGTCGTAAATGGTTAGGTCCATGCTGGGGACGTCAGGGGCCATTGCTTGCAGGCGTTTCACATTTTCCGGACCAACTGCCGGGTCTTTTGCACCCAGCAACATAGTAAAGGGCGTACCCACGGTGTGCAGATACTCAAAGGGAACGGGCAGGGGGTCTTGATTGGGGAGCCCCTGCGGGAAGCCATAGAGCCCGATGAGGTTAGCCTGTACACCTCTTCGGGCCAGCTCGAAAACATATAGCCCGCCAAGGCAAAACCCGATGATGCCTGTTATGCCTTGCGAGGCGACAAAAGCTTCAAAACGGTCGAGGAAATTTTTGTCTGCTACTTTGCCGCGCCGGGCAAAAGCAGCTTCACGTGTCATTTCCGGCAAATCGCCAAACCCTGTAAAGGTGTCTATGAGATATACGCCGGCACCCATCTGGTTGAACCGGGTGGCAAGGCCACGATAAAAAGGATTGCAGCCGTATATGTCCGGCAGTATTGCAATCTTGCTGCTGGCACCGGGGTTTGCCCAATGGTAGCCCGACACCTCGTTTTCAAAGGCGACAGGTTCAGTGGGGATTGGGAAGGCCGCAACCGCTTTGCCGTGACACATAGACTTTGTCCTTACGCTGCTTTGTCGATGATGAAGTTTACTTCCATGACCTTTTTGCCATCTTCTTCCACATGCGGCATGACAAACTCGTCGGTGTGCATGCCGTCGGCGCAGTCGTCACCGACCCACTCCCCACCTTCGAAATAGGCTTGAGTGGTCAGATCATGGAAACCATTTTTGAGAATTTTGTAGTGTACATGGGCCGGGCGCCAGGAATGCTTACCCATCAACTCCAGAAGTTGACCCACCTTGCCCTGGTTCGGGATTTGATAGGGTACGGGAACCGTACTTTCGACAGAATACATACCATTCTCGTCCGTCTGCAGTTTTCCTCGATAATATTCGGTTGAAATATTGTCGTGGAAACCACTGTATTTTCCGTCAGGAGTCGAGTTCCAGATGAATATCGTTGCATTGGGAACTGGCGTGCCGCCGGTATCCGTAACTTGACCACGCAGGATCATCGGATCACCACCAAACTCTTCCATCACCTTTATTTTGCCATCGGTTACTTCGGGCACATCTGGCAGGAAGTAGGGCCCCTGAAGGTCGTTAGAGGAACCTTGTCGTTCGCGATTGGCAATCTCAATAATGGTCGTGTTGAAATAGAGGTCGATCAAAAGCGGGATCTCGCCCTCTTTCATGGTTTCAGCCATGAATTTCATTCCCATGCGATACTCGTCCATGGTGACATTATGATCGCGCAGCGCATTGCGGACGCCTTCAACAATTGCTTCGACTACTGTCTCTAGTCGGTTGCTCATTTTTCTCTCCATTTCCAGCCAAAAATAAAACTGCTATATCACTCTGCCGCAGCCTGCACGGACCCGGGCTTTTTGCCCAGTATCTGACCAATAGCATCAATCAAGTCATCAACGGCATTGCTGGCAACAGACTGCGCGCGGTAGGCGACATGAAAGTCCGGTCGTACCAGCAAGGCTCCACTGTCGCTTGTGCCTCTGATGTCGGCGAAATCACCGTAGGGGTCTTGATAGGTCTTGCCCGGGCCGATGACATATGCGTCGATCTTGACACCATTGGCTTCTGCAGCGGTTTTTGCGGCTTCCAGCCATGCCTCACCTCCGATGCCGGTGAGCAGCGTGAAGCGTCCACGCCCGCACAAATCTTTGGAAGATATCTTGCCGGACTTCGTGTGCAGCCAAACATGTGGCACTGGCGCGCCGGGACGGCTTGATGCCTGATGATATAATTCTTCGTCACGGTCCCACGGCTCCGCATCGGTGCCATCAGATACGATAGCGTTCGAATTGTAGCGTTGGTTCAATTCAACGCCGTGGCAGTTATACACGGGGTCCGATTCCAGTATCGCGTTACGTAACGCTTCGCGCTGTTTCTCAGCCTCCCGTGTGGCCTCTTTTCGCGCAGTCATATTGGCCCGCATTTCTTCAGGGTTTTTCGCGTTCGTTAACCCAAGGGCTTTTGCGATTGGCGGAAACGCGCCTAAAGACTTGTTGGCGCGCCTGACGATTTGCTCTGCCACCGGCGCGCGCTCGGCCGAGTATGTGTCTAGCAGGCTTTCGGACGCTTTGCCCTTCAGAACCAGTGCAAGTTTCCATGCAAGGTTGAAACTGTCCTGGATTGAAGTGTTTGACCCAAGGCCATTTGTTGGCGGGTGCCGGTGGATGGCATCGCCAGCGCAAAATACACGACCGTTTGAAAGCTTGGTCGCATATATGTCGTTAACGGTCCATGTTGAGGTGCTTTCAATCTGCACGTCAATTGTGTCGTCACCGACTAGTTTGTGAACCACGCCGGTTGCAAATTCTTCTGTAACCTCAGGTGGCCCCTGGTCCACTTCATAGCCCCAAATCGCAAGCCATTTGTTCCAGGGGCGTACCATGCGCACAACGCCGATGCCGAGACCACCCACCGCCGATCCTGGCTGGATGACCCAGTAAAGAACACTGGGGCGATGCGCCACGTATTTGCTCAGGTCAGCCTCAAATACCATGTTAATAGAGCCTGACTTGCCCATCTCGCCTTCCAGTGGCAGGCCGATGTCCTGTAAAACCCTTGAGTTGGCACCATCTGCACCAATGAGGTACTTTGCCCGAACCTTGAATTCTGTCCCTGTCAGCCGATCAAGAAGTGTCGCTGTCACGCCATCGGAATCCTGCTCCAGGGAAAGATATTCTGTATCAAACCGCACCTTGGTTCCCAGTATGGCTGCGCGCTTAACCAGAATTGGCTCCAACAAGTTTTGAGGCAGGTCACACATTTGAGTTGGACTTGCCAATTCATAGTCTGCTGAACGGTTGGGGTGCGTGCCCCAGGTCTTGATACGGCCCAGTTCGTCATCGGCAAGTGACGTGCAGAATGTGTTTTCGCCCATCAGGTCGTTGCCGACCGCATACAGGAGACACTCGTCTTCCAGGCCAAGGTCGCGGAGTACTTCCATGGTGCGTTGATTTGTTATGTGTGCTCGCGGTGTACGCGCGGTCCAGCCGAATTTGTTGATCAGCATGTTGTCAATGCCATATGTGGACAGCAGTGCGGCAGCAGAGGCGCCTGCTGGGCCTGTTCCGACGACTAAGACATCTGTTTCAAAAAACTGCGAATCTTCCACGGCTCTCTCCAACTATCGGTTTGCCCTGCTACGCACCATAACCTGGTATAGCTTTGAGGGCGTGCGATCTCGCACCCATCAGGTAAGCACGCTAAAAGTACGCACCCATTCCTATACGCTCAAATACTTTTGGGGTGGCCAGATAATACGGAAAGAGTATTGCGAAATTATATCACTCGTGTTTGTCGTATGGTCTTCAAGAAGGCTTCCAGTACAGGCGCCTGACGATGTTCCCTGTAAATAATATTGAGCGGCAATCTGACGCTGACCTCGTCCAATTGGATAAATCGGAGTGACGGGAATCGAAGTGAGGCGACCGATGCCGGTACCAGGCAGCAGGTGCCCCCAAGAGCGGTAATGGACAAAGCGGAGGTCACGTCTTCGGTGATGGTCGATATTTTTGGCTCGAGGCCGGCGTTGCGATAGGCACCCACAACAAGGTCTGCAAAGCTGGGCCTGCCACCCTGAGGAAAAAGTACCAGCGGCAGATTTGTCAGGTCACTGAACCCGACAGAAACGTCGCTTGTTAATTCAGTCTCCCGCGAAACAGCGACATAAACGTCCTCTTCGCCAAGTTTTTCAATCTTTATGCCCGGCACGTCGCTATAGTATCTGCCAAAGCCCACATGAATGGACCCTTCACGCAGCGCGTTTACCTGCGCCGTTTTGCCGAGTCTCTTGATCGCAACCTTTGCTTCAGGCAGGGAATTCTGGAATGCGCGAAGCGCGGTAGGTACTGTATTGTATATCACTGACCCAAAGAAACCGACCTCCAGCTGGCCTATTTCACCGCGGTCAGCGGCCTGACTACGTTCTTTGGCGCGATCGGCCTGCGCCAAAATTTTGCGGGCATCTTCCAAGAAGGTTTTGCCAGCATCTGTCAGGGAAACTCCCTTTGTTGTGCGAACCAGCAACTGGGCTTTAAGCTCCTGTTCCAAATATTGGATCTGGCGACTGATTGGCGGTTGGGATACATGGAGGCGACGGGCCGCCTTTCCGATATTACCCTCCTCAGCAACAGCAACAAAATATCTTAACTGACGAAACTCCATTTCATTCACCTCATACGGGAAAGGTATCAATAACTGCCTTTATTAGAATTTTACCGCAAGCTTTTTCTTTGCGTAAGCTGCGCCATCCTGGTTTCGAGTGCAATGTTAAAAAGGAACGATCACATTGGAAGGCACAGCGTTAAGTTTGGATCAGTCGCCGCGGATTAGCAGTATTGAAACAGCTATTCTAGATGTACCGTTTGTGCGGTTGCAGCAGTTTGCGCGTTTCGAATCACGCGTGCAAAGCACTGTGCTCATCAGAATCAGAACTGACGGCGAGCATGAAGGTGTGGGAGAAGTCGTAACACCCTGTGGCCCATGGTGGAGTGGCGATAGTGTCGAAGCCGTAAAAAGCATCATTGACCTGTATTTTGCTCGCGAACTGATTGGTGCAGACCCTCTAAAGTCGTGCGATCTTCTGTGCAAACTGGATAAAGTTGCTCGTGGCAATGCCTTCGCTAAGGCCGGAATCGAGATGGCTTTGCTTGACCTGGCGGGCAAAATTTATCAAATGCCAGTTTATGATTTGCTCGGTGGCAAAGTTCGGGATGCTCTGCCGGTTGCATGGCCTATAGCAAGCGGTAACCTTGAACAAGACAAAGCGGAAATGCACAAGATGGTGCAACAATCTCTTGCCAGATCGTTTAAGGTTAAGATGGGCATGATGCCAATTGTGGATGACCTGTCGCGGGTTGAACAATTGTGCGATGAGGCGGCACGCCTGGGTGCTTCAATCAGGGTGGACCCCAATGAGGCCTGGACAGAAGTTGACGCGCGACGTGCGTTGCCGGTTTTAGCTGAACTTGGCGTGGAGATGGTAGAGCAGCCACTGGCAAGATGGAACCTGAAGGCTATGGCTCGTCTCAATAGCTCCTCAGCGGTAGCTCTTATGTTGGATGAGAGCATATGTACGACGCAGGAGATGTTTGAGGCTGCGGCGCTTGGCTCCGGAAGCATGGTCTCGTTGAAGCTGATGAAGTCAGGTGGCCTGAGGCGCTCGCAGGCCGTAGCACACATCGCGGAAGCGGCTGGTATATCGCTCTATATGGGTACATTTCTTGAGACATCAGTTGGAACCGCAGCCAGCCTCCATTTTGCGGCCACTTTGCAGAGTTTGCCATTGGGCGGCGAAACAATTGGGCCGCTTCTGATGGCGGACGATATAGTGACGTGCCCGATTACATACCGGGACGGCTGTGCCCATTTGCCGGATGGTGTTGGACTTGGTGTCACTGTGGACGAAGAAAAAGTCACCGAATTCAAGCGACGCTGATAGTAACAGACTCAAGAAAATATACATACGAAATAGGTATTGTAGTTAAATAATACATACCACTATGGGTGTACAGTCGCGAGCATTCGCGCTGCATGACTGAACTACGTTCGTTCAGTCTTTTTCTGTCAAAAATTCATTATTTTTGCGCCTAATAGTAACATTTTCCATTCGATGGTGTGACTGATACCAGATATGGCAATACGAATTAGGTATAATATATCGGACTACAAAGTATTAGACCGTATGGTAATGGGTCTTTATCTTTTTCTTCAGAGAGTGAGGGCAATTGACTTGGGTCTTGGCGGGTTTGCTGAGCCGGTCAACCGCACGTGGGAGAGAGACATGACGACAAAAAAACGTACCGACGCGAGGACGGCCAGTCTTCGTTGTCTGGCAAGTGGCGCTTCGATGATTGCATTAGCCAATGGTGCTTTCACGGCTGCCTCGGCGCAGCAGGAAGCACAATCCGGCGATGTCCAGATTGAAGAAATTACGGTATCTGCCACGCGCCGGGTTGAAAGCATTCAGGATGTGCCCGTTTCGGTTGCTACTGTATCGGCGGAAACGATCTCTAAAACCGGCGTGATCGATATGGCGGAGCTTTCGCGCTACATCCCCAATTTCGAGTTTTCAGACGCCAGTATTTTGCCTAACCTTTATGTGCGGGGTATTGGGTCAGGTACCACCCACTCGATTGAACAATCCGTGGGTCGTTTTATCGATGACGTTTATATCGGCCGCGCTGCAATCAACCTGCACCCGCTGCTTGATGTGGCTTCGGTGGAGGTCTTGCGAGGCCCACAGGGAACGCTGTTTGGCAAAAACACCCTCGCAGGAGCCATGATTGTCAACACTGCCAATCCAACCCGTGAGTTTGAGGCGGGATTAACCGGCAGCTATAGCGATTTCAGCACCACAGGTGGCATTCTTGGGTTTGAAGGATTTCTCTCCGGCCCCCTGAGCGATACGGTCAGCGCCCGCGCGGCTTTCATTTACAAGGATCGCGACGGTTTTATTGAAAATAACGCACCCGGACCCGATGGCGGCACGCGAGAGGATTTTGGTGGCCGATTGAAAATTCGCTGGGACGCGGGCGACTATACAACAGTCGACTTGAAAGCCGAATATATGACCTACACCGAAGAGGGTCAAACCCCCTCTGAAGTGGTGGCGTCCGGGCCTCCAATACAAGCGTTTCAGGCGTTTAACCCTGAATTCACATTTGAACGCGATTGGGTCAGTCACATTGACTGTACAGCTGAAATTGAGGGTACCACCTTTTGCCCCGATCGCGATCAGGACAGCGTCAACCTAACCCTGAATGCGGCGCATGAGTTTGAGGGCGCAGGTGAACTGAGGGTTATCAGCGCCTATCAGCAATATGATTATGTGCATCGATTTGTTGCTGTAGATGGCGGCGTTGCGGGCGGTGCTTTCCGGGCGACACGAGACGAGGAATTCGACGGCTTCACACAGGAGATCCGCTTCACCTCGGAAGAGTTTGACAGATTTGATTATATCGTTGGCGCATTCTATGAAAACAGCAGCGTGACACGGCTTCAAAATGATGACACGAATGTGCCGGCATTCCTGGGCGGTGGCCCGCCAGCGAACACTTTAAACGAGGACTGGTCACAAGACACGGAAACCATTGCTGTGTTTGGCCAGACACGTATTCGGTTTGCCGATAAATGGTCAGCTATTTTAGGCGGTCGCTGGTCTTACGAAGAAAAAGAGTTCGACTTTTTCAGCCGAACAGTTGCCTACAACGGCAACCCCAATACAGACCCCATTCTGCCTGGAACTGCAGAAGATATCTTCTCATTAAGCCGCAGCGAAGATCGGTTTACGCCGTCCTTCACGCTTCGTTATGAAGCCAACGACGACCTGATGCTGTTCGCATCCATTTCGCAGGGTCACAAAACCGGCGGTTTCAGTGACCGGCCACAGGATGATCAGGATTTTGATGAAGAAGTGAATACTGCTTACGAAATCGGGATTAAGGGTAATTTCCTCGATGGACGCCTGCAAGCGAACCTCGCCTTTTACAGAATGGAGCTCGACGACCTGCAGGTTGCACGCGCACTGCCCGGGCCAACGGTCACCTTCGAAGTCCAGAATGCGGCAGAAGCTGTCAGTCAGGGATTCGAGTTCGACGCCACCTATTTTATAGATGACAATTGGACCATTGGCGGCAACTTTGCTTATACTGACGCCACCTATGACGATTTCCCCGGCGCGCAAGCCACCTGTCCTGAAGTGGGCGGTTTTATTGAAAACGGCCTTTGCAACTTCCGGGGTATTCCACTTATTTTTGCGCCTGAATTCAAAGGGGCTGTATTTGCTGAGTATCAATCCGGGCCAATCATTGGTGATTGGACCATGAGTGCGCGGGCAGACGCCAATTACTCCGGCAAATACTATACCGAGCTGGCATATTTCGAGAATCTCTCGCAAGACGACTATGTTTTGCTGAACGCCAGCGTTCAGTTCGCCTCGCCAGATGGTCAATATGCAATCTCACTCATCGGCAAAAACCTGACTGACCAACATGTCTTGGCCTGGGGGTTGGAAGCCGGACCAAGCCAGTTTGTAGCACCAAACCCGCCGCGAGAAATTGGTATACGAGCAAGCTATCGCTACTAGAGTCCTGCGGATATCAAGTTCATAAGGGGAGGCTGGTTCGGCCTCCTTTTTTATAGGATGGTTGCCTGCGATATAGAGTCACGCAGTTTGAACTGGGTAGTTGTATTGAAACCTGCCGTTCGGGCTAAGAGCTATAACACGCAGGCTAACGGGCGTGCGTTAGTCCAACAGTGGTAAATCCAATAAAAAAACAACTCAATTTGCGAGGCAAACTCATCAGACCTATTGGGGGAAAGTCGTATGACTGGTGGCTTGCTTGCATGGCGGGCTACTTTTCAGTTCTCTTTTCAAAAAGACTGGGCTGTTTCGGTCGCTTCAATTCTGCGTTCCGGTATCTGGGGGACGGGGCAGGTTGCGTAATGCCATCAACGGCAATAAATGCTTTTCGGGCAGAGTTCTGAGGGTGACGGCACACCTGTTCGGTGGACAGCACAGGTGCGAAGCATGCGTCAGTCCCCTCCAAAAGCGCACGCCATTCATTTTGCGTTTTGGTCCGAAATATATCGGTGAAAAGATTGGAGAGCCGGGGCCAGTGCTGTTTGTTCAGATGATCTTCAATCGACGGGTCATCACCCAAGCCCAGATTCTCCATCAGAATCCTGAAAAAACCAGGCTCCAGTGCGCCGACTGCGATGTATGCACCGTCCGAGGTTTCGTATGTGTCATAAAATGGCGCCCCGGAGTCCAGCAGGTTAACACCTCTTTGCGGTTCCCAGCCGTGCGTGTCCTGGAAGCCCCAAACGGTGCTCATCAGCAGGGAACTACCCTCCGACATCGAGCAATCGATAACATCCCCCTGGCCAGTTTTTTCGGCTTTCAGCATGGCCGCTGTCATGGCAAATACAAGCATCATCGCGCCGCCTCCAAAGTCTCCCACCGTGTTAACCGGGGGGGTTGGCTTTTCGCCAACTCGTCCAAACGCATGCAGTGCGCCTGAGATCGAAATATAGTTGATATCGTGTCCAGCTGTGTGAGCGACCGGGCCGGTTTGGCCCCAGCCTGTCATCCGGCCGATTACCAGTCTTGGTGTCCTGTCCAGCAGGACATCGGGTGCCAGGTCAAGACGCTCAAGTACGCCAGGTCTGAACGCCTCGATCAGGCCGTCGGCAGACTCAATGAGTTCAAGGACCCGTGCGTGATCTTTTTTATTTTTGAGATCTGCAGCAACGGTAAGGCGGGACCGGTTTACCGGGTCCCGCGGATTGAGCGGCATGTCGGGTCGATGAACAGTAATAACTTCTGCACCATGATCGGCAAACATCATGCCGGCAAACGGCCCGGGCCCGATGCCGGCCAGTTCAATTATGCGTGTCCCTTCCAGTGGTCCCGGCATGGCTTTATCTCATTTAATGTTAAACGTTTTGTTTTCTGCTAGCTGGCGCACCCGACCCCGTGTGTGGCTTTTCCTGTTTTAACCGGGCACGCAATTCGAATTTTTGTATTTTTCCGATGGATGTTTTTGGCAGGATTTCGAACCTTGTAGAGGTTGGGCGTTTAAAATGAGCAAGGTGGTTGCGGCTGAATTCAATCAGGTCCTGCTCTGAAATGGTGTGCGCTTCGGGAAATGCATTGGATGCACGGCGGATAAACGATGTGGGGGACAGGGGGGCGTAGTCGGCTTCGCACTTGTCAAGATTCACGTCATACTTGCTGATAGACTGACGCATTCAATCCCCTCCTTGTTGCGGCTTAATTAATCACGCCATCAAAGTGTTACAATGCCAAAGGTTCGTGGCTGATTTTGTATAGTCGGTCTCTGTCACGGCATTCTCTGTTCTTTGACCTAACCTGACTAACCGTGTACAAGATTGACAAAATATACTCAACAGTAGATTTTAATTGAAATAGTATATTTTTATACATATGGTAAGATGGTTTTGTTGATTCCGAGGGAGGGAAGACATGAGCGGAGCTTACCGGATGCTTCTCACATCTACCGAACAAGTGCTGTTCGGGCGACGCGCAGCAGACTGTGTAAAAGAGTTGGTTGAACAACACGGTTATAAGCGCGTGATGCTTTTGGCGAGCAAATCGCTGCGGGACAATACGTCGGAAATTTCGAATATTGAAAAGGCGCTGGGCGGCAGTCTTGCTCTAACGGTGGATGGCATTCAACCGCACGCACCGCGCGCATGTGTTGTGCGTGTCGCGGATGCTGTCAGGGCATGTAATGCGGATTTGATTTTAACCGTCGGTGGCGGGTCAGTGACCGATGCCGGGAAAATTGCAGCCCTGCTGACCAAGCATAAAGTAACAGCGTCGGATCAAATGGAAGCCTTGCGCATCACGATGACCGATGACGGTGCGATGGTGAACCCGCTGGCGGGTAAACAGGACGCGGGCCCCACCATACCTATCATTTGTATCCCGACAACACTTTCGGGGGGCGAGTTCAACCCGCTTTCTGGCGCAACAGATGAAGAGACCGGCCATAAGCAGGCATATGAACATCGCGATATGGCGCCGAAGGCTGTCATCCTGGACCCGGCGATAACCGTTCACACGCCCAATTGGCTGTGGTTGTCGACCGGTGTGAGGTCTGTTGACCATTGTGTTGAAACGCTCGCGTCTCACTTGTCTAATGATTATGCCGACGGCGTGGCCGCAAACGCCCTGGGTATGCTGGCGAAAGGACTGGTTCGAGTGAAAGAGGACCCACGGGACATGGACGCCCGTCTGATGTGCCAAATGGGTGCGTGGCAATCGATGATACCAATTGTTGGGGGAGTGCCCATGGGGGCAAGTCATGCAATTGGGCACATATTAGGCGGTGCATGTGATGTGCCCCATGGTTACACCTCCTGTGTAATGTCGCCGTATGTGCTGGAGTGGAATATATCTCACAACGCCAATCGACAGGAGCGGATCCGCGAGTCGCTGGCAGCGGGGGATAAAACGGCTTCTCAGGCGCTGGATGAATTGATTGGTTGCCTTGGCATGCCCCGCACGCTTGAAGAAGTGGGTGTTGGCGTCGATAAATTTGATATGGTTGCCGAACTGACACTGGAAGATATTTGGGGACGCACGAACCCCAGGCCAATTGAAGGTGCGGCAAGCGTCAAAGAAATCCTTAATATGGCTGTATAGAAAACATGAGTTTAAAACTGGACAGTACGGGCAACACTGCTGCTGATCATGACGGCAGCGTGAAAAGCATCAAACGCCACCTGAAAAAAGAATTGCTCACGTTGAAGCGCAACAGAATTCTGGAGGAGGCGACAGAGCTGTTTTTTGATCAGGGATACAGCGGTACAACGGTGGACGAGATTGCTGCCCGACTGCAGGTAACAAAGCCGTTTATCTATAGCTACTTTAAAAATAAAGAGGCGATCCTGGCGGCAATTTGTGAGACAGGCATCAGCGAAGCGCTGGATGTGTTGCGGGCAGTTTTGGCGGCGAAAGGCTCGTATCGTGATCAACTCATTCAAACTCTATGGCAAGTGGGTGACATGGTCATAGTGCGCCAACCGTGCGTCGTGATTTATACGCGAGAAATGAAAAAGCTGAATCCCGATGACGCACAACGTATCCTCAGCAAACGCTCTGAGTTTGATCAGCGTATAGCGAAGCTTATCGATGACGGCGTGAAAGCCGGTGAGTTTGCCGCCGGACCGCATGCAATGGACGCCATCTGGATTGGCGGTCTCATCAGCTGGTTGCCTGTATGGTACTCGGCGTCAGGCAAACTATCCAAAAAGGACGTTTTGTTTGGGCTCGTGGAAGCCGGTTTGAAACTTATCGGCGCAGGCCAGCTGACAGATTTGGAAAAGGCCGGCCTGAATTAAATACCGGTGACATTCAGGGTCGCCTTAAACACGGGCTTCCAATATTGGGGAGCGGAGGGAAGAATGGCAAAGCATGATTTTTATGATCATCGCATACCAGATCGTGATCAATGTGTGGTCAGGTATCTGATTGATCGCTGGGCGCAAGAGGCACCTGATAAAATTTATGTTCAGTTCGAAGATGGAGAAAGCTGGACCTATGCCGAGCTGAGAAAAAAGGTAATGGCTCTGGCGGTTGGTTACCAAAAGCTGGGCGTCAAACAGGGGGACACGGTCGCGATATGGTTGCCCAACGGTAAGGAAGTATTGCTCACGTTTTTTGCTCTTAACTATATTGGTGCAGTTTTTGTCCCCTTCAACACCGCTTATCGCGGAAACATCCTGCATCACGTGATCGACAATTCCATGGCGTCGATCATAGTTGTTCATGCGGACCTTATGCCCCGCCTCACAGAAATTGAACTGGCGAAACTTGAGTTGCAGGTGATAACCGGCGGCAAGCCCACAGTGGAAACCGGGCTGAAGACATATTTTTTCGATGATCTAAATGGTAGTCCGGCGGACCTGTTGCCGCTCGATCGTGAGATCGAACCATGGGACCCGCAGTCGATCATTTATACGTCGGGGACGACGGGACCCTCCAAAGGAGTGCTGTCCTCCTATTTACACATGTACAGCAATGCAGGCCCAGAGTCCTGGCCTATGGTAACGCATGAGGACCGGTACCTTGTCGCTGCACCCTTTTTCCATATAGGAGGCATGGCCCCTCCCTATGTGATGTTGGTGCGCGGCGCTTCCGTCGCGCTGCTAAGCGGATTTTCCACGGAAAAATTTTGGGAAGCTGCCAAGCGCACAAAAGCGACAGTTGTCTTTTTGCTTGGTGTGATGGCGACTTTTCTGATGAAGCAATCCCCTGGCCCGGAGGACAAAAAACACGGTGTCAAAAAAGCCTTCATGGTGCCGTTATCGGATGATGCACTCGCGTTTCATGAGAGGTTCAATGTAGATATCTACACGATATTCAACATGACAGAGATTTCTTCACCCATCGTCTCCGGGCCCAACCCGACCGTACGCGGGACATGCGGCACTGTGCGGCCAGGTGTCGATGTTCGGTTGGTTGATGAAAACGACTGCGAAATTCCGGTTGGCGAAGTCGGCGAGATGATCATTCGCACAGATCGCCCGTGGGGTATGAATAGCGGCTATTTCAATAATGCCAAGGCAACCGCCGAGGCCTGGCGCAATGGCTGGTTCCATACAGGTGATGCTTTTCGTCAGGATGAAAACGGCTATTTTTATTTTGTTGACCGTATAAAGGATGCCATTCGCCGACGGGGGGAAAATATCTCGTCTTTTGAGGTGGAGGTAGAGGTTTGCAGCCACCCAGCGGTGCGTGAGGCCGCTGCAATCGGCGTGCCCAGTGAAGCAACCGAGGACGATGTTATGGTCGTTGTTGCCCTCGTTGAAGATGCGGAAATTGATCCTGAAGGACTGTGTGCTTACCTGCAGGAGCGGATGCCATACTATATGGTCCCGCGCCATATAAGAATTGTAGACGCGCTTCCAAAAACGCCAACGGAAAAAGTGAAAAAGGCTGAGTTGCGTGCCGTTGGTGTCACACCAGATACGTGGGACAGGGAAGCCGCGGGCATTCGTTTAAAGCGAGAGAACCTACGATAAAGACGACGTTAAAAGTTAGCACCAGTCCTATGCATTATCACGTTTAATACTGGTGAGTATAAAAATATGTAGTGAGTAAAATTTAACTCGGGGAGATAAGAGCCATGAAGATGCGTAACAGATTGGGGATTGGCGTAGCGCTTTGCACTCTTGTGCAGCCAAGTCAGGTGCTGGCACAGGAAAGCAATGACACGCCTGACGACGAAGAGCTTCAAATGGAGGTTATCGTTGTTCAGGCCACAAGGCGTAATTCTGCTTTGGAAGATATTGCGGGATCACTGAATGTGGTGTCCGGTGAGGACGTTGGTGCGGGTGGCATACAGAACTCATCCGATCTGTCCTTTGAAGTTCCGAACTTGTCTATTGGCGATCAGTTCGGTGTCAATCGGGCGTTCATTCGGGGCATCGGTTTCAACAGTATTGACCTCGGGGCAGATGGTGCAGTTGCATTCCTCCAAAACGGCTCCGTTATCACCAGACCGGCAGCTCAGCTCTCGGGGTTTTATGACCTTGAGCAATTGGAGGTGCTGCGTGGACCTCAGGGAACTCTTTACGGTCGCGGTGCGACGGGCGGTGTCGTGAATATGGTGACAGCCCGTCCGACAGAAGACCTTGAAGGTTATGCCCGTTTCACTTACGGCAATTTCGATGCGGTCACTCTTGAGGGCGCGATTAGCGGCCCCATCAGTGAAAAAGTGATGTTTCGCCTTGCTGGCGAGTATGAAAACCGTGATGGGTATGGAACCAACCTTGCGACAGGCAATCCTGTAGATGACCGCGATGCCTACGCACTAAGGGGTTCACTCCTCTTTGATGCGAGTGAGGAGCTGGAATTCCTGCTCATCGGTGACTATTTCCGTGAAGATGATTTCAACTATGCTTTTCATGACTTCGGACCCTCCATCGTGCCGAGAGAAGCCTTGCCAGGGCCGGTTTTTGGCGGCTCCACTATTTTTGACCTGACGGACGACCCTGAAACGCGGGACATTAATTCTGATCAGGATGCTATCAATGATCGCGAAGGGTGGGGGTTGCAAGCTATAGCGACATGGTCGCGCGACGAATGGCGGGTCGTTTCCACAACAGCCTACAAGCAATTTGAGCGTTTCAACCGCGATGATTTGGACGTTACAGAGGTCGATGCTTTTGGACAAAACAACTATACGGAAGATAGTCAGGCGTTTTCGCAAGACCTGACGATTAACTACGAGCAGGATAACTGGTCTATCTTGGCCGGAGCGACCTATCTTAACGAAAGTCTCGATGGTCAGGTGCTGGTCCGCGTAAACAATATTGGCGAGATCTTGTTTGGTGCGCCTCCGGGCGCCATTCCAGACGGAATTTTCCTTCAGGACGGGAGCGTCACTACAGATGCGTTTGGTATCTTCCTGGAAGGCACCCTTGAAATTGCGCCTGACTTCCGGGTGACAGCGGGCGGTCGTTACAACTATGAGAAACGCGACGGTGTCGGCAATTTCACCTTCACCCTTTTTGGCACGGATGTCAGCACAGATCAGGCAGAAAGCTGGGGAGCATTCACGCCCAAATTGCTTTTGGAGTATGATGTTAGCGATGACCTGCTTCTGTATGCGAGCGTTACCCGCGGCTTCAAAAGCGGTGTTATCAACGTAGGCAGTGTTAACCCTGTAATTGACCCGGAATTTATCTGGAGCTACGAAGCAGGGTTCAAAGTGCAGGACCGCGAGAATGGCTTCACCATGAGCGGTGCTGGTTTCTATTACGATTATAGCGATTTGCAGGTTGGTTTTGTGAATTCTGCGAATATTGTTGAGACAATCAACGCGGCATCGGCCCGGATTTGGGGTGTTGAGCTTGATGCATCTCTTGCGGTTACGGATGCTCTCTCCTTGCGCGGGTTTGTCACTTACCTGAATGCTGAATTTACAGACTTTTGTACCGGTTATTACGCTGCAGGTAACGCTTCGCGCCGGCAGTTCCCTGCCTGTCCAACTGACCCGAGTATTGTTGACCTTACAGGAAATCGCCTACCCAATGCGCCAGAGTTCACAGCTGCCGTCTTCGCGGACTATTACGTGGACCTGGGCGATTCAGGGCAGCTCGATTTCTCTGTTGATGTGAACTATCAGGATGATGTTTTCTTCACCGAATTCAACAATCAGGATGCGGTTCAGGATGGCTTTGTTAACGTCAATGCGCGTATCACCTATGCGCCTGCGAGCGAAAGCTGGTCTCTCTCTGTTTGGGGGCGCAACCTGACGGATGAGTATGTTCAGGCAAATAACATCGTGACGGCGCCACTATATGGTTTTGTCCGGGTCGGATCGCTCCGTCCGCCACGTACTTACGGCATATCTTTCAATAAAAACTTCTGAGGGCTGTTGCTTTAACACCGCAAGGTTCTGCCTTGCGGTGAGACTGTTACCTTAAACTAGTAATCGAATGGAGAGCTGGATGCCTGACACTTACAACGTTCACGTATCATCAGAGATGGAAAACCGGCTGAGAGAGGCAGTGGATGTCGCCAACGTGCCGACACTTCTGATGGTTCTTGTTCAATTGACCGGTGACATGCGCTGGCTTGATGAACCCTATCGCCCAACACGTGCTCGTGGTTTGGACGATAACGACAGTGGCGGCTTGCCTGAAGCGATACAAAAGGAAGTCCGCATTGCGGCCGCTGATGCCATTATCGAGTGGAAGAAGGGCAAGCCTGTCGCCCTTGGTGACCCTTCTTCAGAACTATTGACCCGTATGATTAGCATATCAACCGGAGAGACGGTTCCAGACAACTATGGAGAGGTCATTGCGGCTGAGCTGATACCAAGTATCCCGACCCCCAACAGCCGCAAGTTTTCCGGCACGGTGCCGAAGGGGTTTAAAGCCATTATTATCGGCGGTGGTGTGTCAGGGATATGTGCGGCTATTCAATTGCAATCTTACGGCATTGATTTCGAAATCATCGAGAAGAATGATGGTTTTGGCGGTACATGGAAAGAAAACCAATACCCTGCTTCAGGGGTGGACACGCCCAATCACCTTTATTCCTTTTCTTTTGCGCCTCATAATTGGAGCAAGTATTTTGCGCTGCAGGGAGAGATACTTGAATACATAGAAGGTGTCGCCAACGACTATAACCTTGCTGACCGCACCAGCTTCAACACAACGGTGCATGAAGCGAGATATGACGAAAGTACCTGCAAATGGACGGTCGTTACACACGGCGCAGACGGCCAAAAAGATACCTCGATTGGTGATATTGTGCTTAGTGCCGTTGGCATACTGAGCATTCCCTTGATTCCGGATATCCCGGGCCTGGGTACATTCAAGGGAACCGTTTGCCATTCAGCAGAATGGCCCAAGGGCCTTGATGTGACAGGAAAAAAAGTCGCCGTCGTCGGCAATGGTGCCAGTGCCATGCAGATCGTGCCTGCGATAGCCGACAGTGTTGAAAGCTTGTGTGTATTTGCTCGTTCAAAACAATGGGCCGCACCTTTCCCACAGTTTCGCAAACCTGTTCCTGATGCCATTCGTTTTCTACTAAAGGAAGTGCCACTATACCAAGCTTGGTATAGGCAGCGGCTCGCTTGGGCCTTCAATGACAAATTGCATAGTGTGCTTCAAAAAGATGACTCTTGGCCTGAGAAAGATCGTTCAATCAACGCGACAAATGACCGCCATCGCAGCATGTTTATTGAGTATATGAAGGCTGAGCTTGGTGATTGTCAGGATTTGCTGTCAGATGTCTTGCCCGACTTCCCTCCTTACGGGAAGCGTATCTTGTTGGATAACGGCTGGTTTAGAACAGTGGCAAAGCCTCATGTCACATTGGTGCCTGAACGCCTGATAGAAGTGAAAGATAGTGTTTTGACTGCGGCCGATGGACGACAGTTCGAGGCAGATGTTCTGATCCTGGCAACCGGGTTCAAGGCCGCAGAAATCATGTCGTCTTATGATGTAATTGGTGTGAATGGTCAGCACCTTAAGGATTTTTGGGATACAGATAACCCTAAAGCCTACAAAGGCACTGTTGTGCCGGATTTTCCAAATCTGTTTACGCTTCTGGGGCCCAATACCGGCCTTGGACACGGCGGCAGCATCATTCCTGTTGCGGAACGGCAAATGAATTATGTTTTACGTTTGCTGGAAATGAGGTTTGAAAATAACGCTAAAAGCGTCGAAGTGCGCCGGGATGTGTTTGATACCTATAACCAGAAATTGGATGACGCGCACGATAAGATGATCTGGACACATCCGGGTTCTACCAATTGGTATCAGAATAAAAGAGGCAGAGTCGTTGCAATAACGCCTTGGCGCAACGATGACTTTTGGCGAATGACCCGCGAGGTGGACAAGCGGGAGTTTGTGATCAAGTGAGGGCAGTCGACTGGAATACGGATAACGTTATGGGCTGCGAAACAGGCTGGGCTACGCCAGTTACACAGAGTGCCATGTCAGGTTTAGAGACAGATGCTGCAAGCAAATAGATTATGGAGCTGATTGCCCGGCTTCCCCGGGCTTAATTTCGAAGGCAACTTTACACTTGGATCTGGTCTCATTCATTTTTTCATCTGGATTAATATTCATAGATAAGATTGAAGAGCAGCTGATAATTGTCGCTGTCTTCCTCCAGACCTATTCCTGCGCCTAATCCCAATTCCCAACCACTGCCAGGTTTAAAGGTTATACCAGGCGTCAAAAATTGCTCCTCTTCGCTCCAATTCCATTCTAGTGAAAGGGCAACAGTATCGAAAGGCAGGATGCCTCCCATGTTTACAAATGCCTCCTGCTCTCCACCACTAAACTCAACCCCCGCTTCTGTGTAGAGATACAGACCATCCAACTGATCAATGGTTGCGGCAAAAATGGCTGACGGTGCGTAGCTTGACCTATGTTTTTCTTCATTGTCTTCGCTACTGTTAAAGGTCGACTCCTGCTGTTGAAGGACAGTTTCAAATTCTCCTGCCAGTGAAAAATGCAGGCCACTGCCGGCAATATCAATCCAGCTATATTGCAGGCCAAAGCCAAGTTCATTCCCAGTAAAGTGAGACGCACGGTCCAGTCTATCAAAGATTCGGCTCTGCTCCCATTCGATTTCGAACTGAAAAGCATCTGTAATGCCGTATTCAAAGGATACCGGCAGAGTGAGCGAGTTTACAAGCTTATCGCTGCTAAAGCTTGGCGCAAAAGTCCATTGACTTTCGCCTTTTTCCTGAGGAAATACGATACCTGACCGAAACAGTTCGTTCAAAGGGACGTCTGACTTTGCATCGTCATCGTCGCCAAAGGCTGGCACGAATCCGAACAGAAGCAAGCATATGCCGGCGAACCTTATACTGGTGTGACGTACCGAGATTAGGATCGCCTTGATAAGAACCACACTATTCACTTTGTCGGTCTTTGCGCTCGTATTTGGCCCATTTTGCGTACAATGCCTCGACATCATCAAAACTCACTGGTTTTGACAGATAGTCATCCATGCCGTGGTCAAAGCATTTTTTGCGATCTTCGGGCATTGCATGCGCAGTCATCCCGATGATGACTGCGCGGGGTGCTCCTGTTTCCGTATCTCGGATCATCCGGGTTGCCTCCAAGCCATCCAATATGGGCATTGAGATGTCCATCAAGATAATATCCGGACGATGCGACTTAACCAGTTCAAGGGCTTCCTGGCCATTTTCCGCGGTAATAAAACGCTGGCCCAGTAGTGAAAGAATTTCTGTTCCCACTCTTAAGTTCATTGGGTTGTCATCAACGAGAAGCGTTAGCGGAGATGCATCGGGCGAATATGAAACCGAAAAAGTAGGCTCGGGCACCGGGTGCTTTTTACCGGTGTACTTCTCTATATTCTTTGCGTCGACGATTGCCAGCTTTCTATCTGTATCTTTGATGTTCACTGGTTGGATTGTTTCTGAATTCTGTATTTTTCCGGCGCTTATGCCCGCTTTTTTAGACTGTGAGCCCCTCAGGCCTGCCGCAAGTTCCTGTACCAATTGATCACGGGTGAAGGGTTTATACAGGGATGAATAACCATTGGTCAGGGCTGGCTCGCCTGAGCCTCGCCATTGAGTAACGATTGTGTATATGTTTCTGGCCCTGGCATATAGGCTAACGAGCTCCGCTTTTTCCCGTTCCAGTATGTCAGCTGAGAGGATGACAAGCACATGGCTTGTCGGTGATAGGTTCAATTGCTGAATTTTGTTGATACCTTCTCGAATATTCGAAGCGGTGTGTGCTGTTAACTCCCACGCTTTCAGGCAGTCAGCCAAACAGCTTCTGGCCAATGAATTCCCTTCAATAATAAGGCACTCTTGTTTGCCCCCAGTTTTTGGTAAGGCAAAAACATCCGGTGCCTCGTCAACAATCGGGAGTTCCAGTGTAACTGTAAAGCAACTCCCCAAATTGACCTGGCTGTAGGCTGTGACCTCACCGTCCATTAACTCGGTGAGCTGTTTGCAAATTGAGAGGCCCAGTCCGGAACCCTGCTGTGTTCGGTTGTGTTCGTTGTCGGCTTGTGTAAACCGTGTAAAAAGACTGGGGAGTGCTTCGGCATCGATGCCGCATCCTGTATCGGTAACCTGTATAGTTGCCAATAAACTGCCTTTGTCAGATACTTCTCCGCGCAGTTCGGTGAGAATATGGCCATTTTCGGTGAACTTCATTGCATTGCCAAAAATGTTGGTGACAATCTGACGCAGGCGTTCAGCATCGACCATGACAGTGCGTGGTAAACTTGGTTGAATTTTAAAAATGACCTCAACGCGGCAATCATTAGGCCGACTAATTGCAAGGGCCACTACCGTTTCCTCTATCAATCGCCCCAGATCAGTTGGTCTTGGATTGAGGTCAATCTTGCCGGCTTCTATTCTCGAGAAATCTAGGACATCATTGATTATAACAAGCAGGTTTTTGCCGGAATCAATTAGCATCCTGACGAAGTCTCTTTGTTTGGGGTCCAAATTGCCTTTTTCAAGGATTTGTGCCATCCCCAATATGCCGTTAATTGGCGTGCGAATTTCGTGGCTCATGTTGGCAAGAAAGGTAGATTTTGCTTTATCCGCACTTTGCGCGGTCTTGGCGGCCTTTGCCAAAGCGGCAAGCGCTTCCACGATTGTGCGCCGCATTGGCCGGAAGATAAACATGGTGTTAATACCGGCAGCAACAAGAACCATAAATGCCGAGACAAGAAGAATGAACAGCAAGGATTGCTGTTTATCCTGCCGGGTATCTGCCATGATATCGGTCATTACCGTCAAGGCAGGTATGATTTTCAATTCGGTTAGTTGCCCAATTTCATTCCCAAGTTCCAAAAGGTCCTGACCTTGGCCTCCATTAGGAACGGCCAGTCTTCCTCCGAGATTAAGAAGTGTAAAACACAGAGCTTCGACTTTATCGGTACCTTGTGAAGGGTCCCAGTTTTTCAAAGCATATTGGCTGTAATCAAAAGTATCATCGTCAGTGGAACCAATTTCGTCCTCCCGGTCTTCCCAAAAGGGGTTCAGGTTTTCAGGGAACTCAATATCCTGCTGAGAGATTGGAAATGCATCTATCCCATGCCGTGTGGACGTGTATTCCCCGAATAGCCATGGATGATCGTTTTTTAGTTCGGCAAGCTTGCCGCCTTCCTGACCATCACTGTCCGTTGAGGCAATGATGTCCATGTCATGTGCCAGGTTGGCAAGAGACTGGCGTAGTTCGACCGCTGCCTTTGAGCGTGCGTCTGAGGTGGGCGCATAAACAAGTTGATAAGCCCGAATATTGATATGGTGGGCGTCATCTCGCAATTGTTGGAATGCAAGTTCGTACCATGCGTGGTTTTGCAGCGCTTTGAATTGCGTTACCGTCGCAATTGCGCTTAGCGTTACTGCGAGAAGAGTAATTGATAACGCAGAATAAATACGCGTATTGAAGAATGAATTTGAACGGCGATAGTCCCCGGTACGCATAAACGTTCCTTGTTTATCCCCCTTCGCGCACCCCCCACCATACTAACAACAGGTTAACAAGCAATGATCAGAGTCACGTGTCCGGCGTTCTGCAAAAAAGAATATGGTGGCCCCAGCGAACTGCGCGAAAAACATATGCGAAAATTGGCAGTACAGTTCGTGTATGCTGGATCATTGTGAAGACACTCACATCGTCTTCGTTGTCATGTTAAGTTTGCTTCCTCGATGTGTCCGGACTGCTATACCCGCTCTGGAAACATTAAGGTGAAAAGCACAGAGTTCGCAGAATGGAAAGACACTACCTTTGGCGGAAAAGACCATTATAGTAGGTTCATGAATTATACCGATGACTATGATATTTTGAGAATTTACCAGAGCTTCAATGAGCCAGAACGCTCTAATCCACTACCCTTTGATACATTGGACAATGCCGATATTTCCGAGGAGGGTGATAGTGTTGTACTGGATTTAAATGATGAAGTAGCAACTGGTTACTGGGAACTGTTCCGGCCCAATCGCGGTTTGTTGGTGTGTTTGACAGACGGCATTTACCATCAGGAATACATGCAAAAAATTCACCCTCAGCATGATATAATCACTATCCGTTTTGTCTTGTCCGGCAAATTGTCCATTACATTCGATGAACGGGGCACTTTGCACATACCCCAAGCCAGTTCATCCATTATGTTTACACATCAAGATCGAGAATTCGATCTCGGGATTCACAAGAGCTGTCATCTTAGTTCAGTTACCTTTCATGTGCACCCAAAGGCTTTATATTCGAACTTTCAAATTGATCAGGACAAATTTCCTCAACACCTTCAGGACATTTTGTTTGGCCGGGCGGTAAAAAAGCACTTGTACAGCTTTCCCATTACACCAGACATGATGAACAATGTTATGGAGCTGCTAAAAATGCCCTATGTGGGTGTGAGGCGTCGCAAGTTTACCGAAGCAAAGTCTGTCGAGCTGATCTGCAGATTGTTCCAGGAAATCGAAGATGACTTCCATAAAACACCCGTTGTTACAACGACAGAACATTCTATAAAAGCCAGAGTATACGAAGCTCAGCGTATTCTGGTTGAAAGCTACAAAAACCCTCCAACTCTTGCCGAGGTTGCCCGCCGCGTGGGCCTCAACCGCACAAGTTTATGCAAAGAATTCAAAGCCACCTTTGGAACGACGGTATTTGAATTTTGCCAGCGGTATCGCATGAGCAAAGCGCAGGAATTGTTGCAGGACAGGAACTTAAGTATATCGCAAGTCGCTAATGAAGTGGGTTACGATTATCCAGGCAATTTCACCGCTGCTTTCAAAAAACACTTTGGCGACCTCCCCAAAGTTATTCGCAAAGCCTGACTTGATATCAAGCGCGCGCAAAACTTCTCCCGAAGAACAAACCGTTCGTTTAGCGGCATTTCTACATATTTATGATCGCATTATTCATACAGACGTTTGCATCATTCTTTCCATATTTCTTCTGATACGATCTTTCCAAGGTCGACGGTTAAGCGGCCTCTGAACAATCAGAGACTTATAAAAGTTGATAATAAAGCAACTTTTGATTGTCAGGAACTTATTGAATTTGCTGCTATTTAGGCAAATCCTCAGGAGGAATATATGCAAAAAAAACCATCCAAAAAACAGGGCGGCTCACGTTTTCTGAGTTCGACGGCGATAGCCACATGCGTGTTCGCCAGCGGATTTTTGGCGCCCTATGAAAACAGCGGTGTAATGGCCGCTGATGATGAAAAAGCGACACCATATGATGAGATCGTTGTTACCGCACGTAAACGCTCGGAAACGCTGAGCGATATTCCGATCAGTATCAATGTTGTGTCTGAAGACTTTATCGAAAAAGTAGGCGCTGTAGATTATACAGACCTGTTGGGATCTGTTGCAAGCTTGACCGCTTACCAGAATGGTCCAGGCCGCACGCGCATATCCATTCGTGGTGTAGCAAACGGTGGCGGCAACGATAATGACACACAAAATCAGGAGACTGTTGGTATTTATCTGGATGAAATACCAATTTCAGTCGGCGCGATGAACCCCGAACTCAGCCTGTTTGACCTGGAGCGTGTCGAGGTTTTGCGCGGGCCGCAGGGCACGCTCTACGGTGCAGGCTCTCTGACAGGTACGATACGACTGGTGTCGAAAAAACCAAACCTGGAGGAATTCGAAGGTAAAGCCGAAGGCACACTGAGCACGATACAGCGTGGCGGGGAAAACTATGGATTTAGGGCGCTGGTGAATGTGCCGGTGGTGGAAGACAAATTCGCAATCCGTACAAGTGGCTATTACAATAAATTCGGTGGTTACATTGACAACATCCTGACGGGTGAAGAAGACGTCAACAACGGCGAAGCGAAAGGCGTTAAGGTTGCAGCACGTTTGCAAGCCAGTGAAGAGCTGACGATTGATTTCTCATTCTTCCATCATGACTACTCAGATAACGGACGCCCGGAAGACTTGGACCGGACACCTTTTCTAACACGCGACTTTCCGTCTTTTGATGGCTACGATGATGAAATGCAGATTTATAATCTGGCCATCAATTATGATCTGGGTTGGGCTGAAGTGGTATCTTCAACATCGTATTTTGACCGTGAAGTGTTTAACCGCCGTTCTCTGGATACGTTATTTGAAGTTGCGCTGCCGCCCGGGATTACGCCAAGCGAGCTCGTTGACAACACCAATTGGGAAACATGGGTTCAGGAGTTACGTTTGTCATCAACCACAGACAGTCCGTTGCAGTGGACCGTTGGGGGATACTTTGACAACAGAGATGTTCTTTATCTGAACACTTTCCCTGTTCCTGGTGCCGATGCCGTTATTGGTACGCCGTCCTCCGACTTCGGTGCGCCAGATGACCATCTCTTCTTCGGGTTTGATGATTTGACCGTGCAGACATTTGCTTTCTTTGGTGAAGCGTATTACACGATTGATAAATTCACTATTACAGCGGGCTTGCGCTATTTTAACTGGCGCCAGGATATTGAGTTTTTCCAGTCTGGTTTGTTCAACGGAGGAGCTAATAGTGACATCAGGCCAAGGGGCCGGGAAAACGGCTTCAATCCGAAAATAAATCTTTCATATGATGTTAATGACGATGTTCTTGTCTACGCCCAAGCAGCTCGTGGTTTCCGGTACGGTGGCATAAACGGTGCTATTCCGGAGGCCGTTTGTGGCGCTGAACTGGAACAGGTAGAGCGGGAAGGGGGCGATACACGTTTCTTCGGGCCCGACAAGACATGGAATTATGAAGTCGGCACAAAAGCCACCTTGGCAGATGGAAAGGTTTCGATCAACGCGGCATACTTCAACATCAAGTGGGATGATGTGCAAACCGCGCGCGCCTTCGATTGTGGTTTCGGTTTTCGTGAAAATGTTGGTGAAGCGACAAGCCAGGGCATTGAGTTCGAGATCAATGCGCAGGTCACTGAAAACCTGTACTTCAATTTTGGTACCTCTTACATCAATTCGGAACTGGATCAGGATGTTGCGAACATCGGTGCTGTTGCCGGAGATCGGGCACCGTTTGTCCCTGAGTTCTCCTTCAATGGGTCACTGGAATACACACGGCCACTAACCGATACCATGGACGGGTTTATCTGGACCAACGTTCAGCATGTGGGCACGCGCAATACTGAATTTGATCTGGAAGCCGCTAACAACCGGCGGATGGATGACTATACACTTGCGAATGCCCGCATTGGTGTGAAGTGGGATACCGTTGAAGTGTCTTTGTTTGCAAATAACCTGCTCAGCAGCCGTGGCACAGTTCGCGCACTGCGCAGGCCACCTTTCGACCCGGATGCGCGTATCAGAGTGGAGCCGCGAACTATCGGCATTACGGTACGCACTGAGTTTTAAACGATCATTCTTTTCGCGAAAAAGATAGTAGACGAACGGGCGGCCCTCAAAAGGGGGCCGTCTGATGGTAGTGGCAGCGTTAACAGTCGTTGCCTATATTAATCGTATTTAACGATTAATATAATATAAGTAATCAATTTAGAGAATATTTACTGCCTCGTTATGCTCGACCTTCATCTTTCAAAGGAGAAGTTCGATGCTCAAACAATCCCTGTCGGTTCTAGCCGTTATGGCTGTTGGGTTGTCATCTGTTGCGCCCGCACAAGTCGCTGTAGCTGACGATACGACGATAAATAACGAATACTGGTGGCCTAATCGTCTTGATTTGGAGCCATTGCGAAAAAGCGGCGTGACATCCAATCCATATGACCAGTCCTTCCGTTATGCAGATGCCTTCAAAAGCGTCGATGTCGATCAACTGAAAGAGGACCTTGAGACGCTCATGACCACTTCACAGGATTGGTGGCCAGCTGACTATGGCCACTATGGGCCGTTTTTTATCCGCATGTCCTGGCACAGTGCGGGCACCTATCGAACACTTGATGGTCGGGGTGGAGCAGATGGTGGAATGCAGCGCTTTGCGCCGCTAAACAGCTGGCCAGATAACGGTAATCTTGACAAGGCGCGGCGCCTGTTGTGGCCTTTGAAACAAAAATATGGCAACGCCGTTTCGTGGTCTGATCTGATCGCACTCGCAGGTACCGTTGCGATGGAGCACATGGGCTTCAAGATTGCCGGTTTTGCCTTTGGTCGGGAAGACGCATGGGAGCCGGAAGAAGTAAACTGGGGCCCTGAAGGTCAGTGGCTTGGCAGAGAGGGTCGCCATGAAAATGACGGTAAGCTCAAAAAGCCTTTTGGTGCGGCTCGGATGGGCTTGATCTATGTGAACCCCGAGGGTCCGAACGGTAACCCTGACCCGTTGCTTGCCGCTCAGGAAATTCGCGACACCTTTGCCAGGATGGCGATGAATGATGAAGAAACAGTCGCCTTGATTGCTGGCGGCCATACGTTTGGAAAAGCTCATGGTGCTGCCCGACCAGAGGGGAACGTTGGCCCCGAGCCCGAAGCGGCGGGCATAGAAGAGCAGGGACTGGGCTGGAAGAATAGTTATGGCACCGGAAAGGGCAGCGATACTATTACGAGTGGCCTTGAAGGCGCCTGGACAGTCAGCCCGGCCGAATGGACACATAACTTCTTTGAAAACCTGTTCCTGTTTGACTGGAAGCTGACAAAAAGCCCTGCCGGTGCGCACCAGTGGATTCCAACCGATGAAAATGCTGCGGAACTAGTGCCTGATGCCCATGATCCGTCAAAGCGTCATGCGCCCATTATGCTGACGACCGACCTTGCCCTGAAGTTTGACCCGGAATACCGCAAAGTCTCGCAAAGGTTTTTGGACGATCCTGAGGCATTTGAAGATGCGTTCGCGCGTGCCTGGTTTAAGCTCACACACCGGGATATGGGTCCGCGTTCCCGCTACCTTGGTTCCATGATACCGGCCGGCGAATTTATCTGGCAGGATCCGGTTCCTGCAGTTGATCATCCTCTTGTCACCGAAAGGGATGTGTCGGTATTGAAGTCTCGCATTCTCGGCGCAGGCCTATCAACGGCTGAGTTGGTGAGAACAGCATGGGCATCTGCCTCCAGCTTCCGCGAGACGGATATGCGTGGCGGTGCAAATGGCGCACGCATACGTTTGGCTCCCCAGAAAGACTGGGAAGTCAACAATCCGGCGGAACTTGAAAAAGTGCTGGAGAAACTGGGCGCCATCCAGCGCGATTTCAATCAAGGTGACAAGGAAGTTTCAATGGCTGATCTGATTGTCCTTGCCGGGGCAGCAGCGATTGAAGATGCGGCAGCAAGGGCCGGGCATGATATTTCGGTTCCCTTCACACCTGGGCGTACCGATGCGACGCAAGAAATGACAGATGAAGTCTCTTTCGATGTTTTACGCCCGTCTGCTGACGGTTTCCGGAACTATTTTGAAACAGGCCATGTTTCTTCGCCAGCACAGGCGTTGATTGAGAAAGCGTCATTGCTGAATCTATCGGTACCCGAGATGACCGCACTTGTCGGTGGCATGCGCGCATTGAATGCTAACACTGACGGTAGCAGTCATGGTGTGCTCACAAATCGGCCGGGCACGCTCAGCAACGATTTCTTTGTCAATTTGCTCGGCATGTCGACTGAATGGAAGAAGTCAGAAGCTGACGATGGTGTGTATGAAGGATACGCAAGAGGCACTAATACTCTGAAATGGACGGCAACACCGGTAGACCTGATTTTTGGATCGAATACCGAATTGCGGGCTGTTGCAGAATTCTATGCTGTTGATGGTTCCGAGAAAGCCTTCATTGAGGACTTCGTAGCAGCTTGGTCAAAAGTCATGAAAAATGGCCGATTTGATCTGTAACAATTAGGCAGCGCTAAGCTGGGAAAAAACGCCAGTATCCGAGAAGGGGTGCTGGCGTTTCGCTGTGTAACCCCTCTGTTCGCTGGTCCATGCCAATCAGGGTCGGGCCTTTCATCCTTCAGTGTATTCTGGTTGGCGATACAGGCTTTTTTGATTGCAGTTGACACCAAGTGCAATGTGGTCAGCATCGATGAAGCCATGACCCACTTTTTTCAAGACAGCGGCTTGGTTTGCGAACAATGGCCAATTGTCCAGTAAGTTTCAGGTTCATATTGGGTTACCATGCTTCAAGTTAGAGTAGTGCAGTGCCAGTGCTTTGAATTGTCGCAGGAATTGCGGAGAAACTTCTGCTGGTATAGTTTGTGATGAGCGAAAAAAACGCGCGCCGGCCGCAACAAAATTTTGGTTAGTCCTTCTATGACATTTGACGATATCGATAAAAAGATTTTGATGCTTTTGAGGGAAGATGCTCGCAAGCCTCTTAGTCAGATCGCCAAAGAAATAAACCGGTCTCGCACCGCGGTGCAGGCCCGAGTGGCCAAACTGGAATCAACTGGTGCAATTCTAGGTTATACAACACTGTCGCCAGAAACCCCGAAGAGTAAAATGAGCGCGATGGTGACCGTTTACCTGCATGAGCGGCTGCAACCGGGCAGTATTATCAATTTGTTGAGTGAGTTCCCGGAGGCCCGGTTTTGCCATAGGATCAGCGGTGATGCAGACCTTCTTGTGGAGCTTTGGGGCGGGCCTCATGAGCGTATTCAGGAAATATGCAAAATTCTGTGGGACCACGAAAACGTGCGCCTGACCGAAACAGTTTTTGTGATGGATACTGTCCTGGAAAAAAAATAGAAGTCCGGCTTACTTTTCGAGGCGATCAAGCAGTTTTCTGCTATCCGTCGCGGAAGCCATCCAGCCGAAAGCATCTTTTGCACGCCCTTCCTGAATATTCAACAGCGCCGATTTTATCGTTGCGGACATGTTGCCCACATCAAGCAGTTTTCTTGTGCTTCCGTCTGCCTCGCCAATTTCGGATATCGGGCTTATAATTGCAGCAGTTCCTGTCGCGAACAACTCTGTACAATTGCCTTTGTCAATATCTGCGAGCAGTTCCGCAATAGGCATGGACCTCTCGACGACACCCATGCCTAAGCAACCGGCTAACTCGATTATTGATGCCCGTGTTATGCCGGGCAGTATTGTGCCTGTTAGTGCAGGTGTGTGAAGTTCGCCGTTTACAACCGCCATAAAATTCATACCCGACAATTCTTCAATATACTCGTGAGTTGACGCATCCAGCCATAGGGGCTGGTCAAACCCTGAAGCGATGCTTCTTGAGGTTGATTGCAGAGACCCAGCGTAATTGCCTCCAACCTTTTCGGAACCGGTGCCGCCTGCTGCAGCTCTGGAATGTTGACGTTCCACCATGATTTTGATGGGGTCGCTATAGTAAGCGTCTGAAGGGCTGGCAATCAGAATAAACGCAAAGGTACGCGAACTTTTGACTGCAAACGTGGGGTCAAGGCCAATGAGGGTAGGGCGGAGGTAGAGCGACTGACCGCTATCGTTTGGTATAAAGTTCTCCAGAGCACTGGTTAGGCCTGAAATTGCCTCAGCGAACAGGCTGGCGGTTGGCGGTGGCATGCACAGCCGGTGCGCAGAACGGGTGAGGCGGGCAAAATTTGCTTCGGGCCGAAAAAGCTCAGGACGGCTTTGTTCAATCGCATAGGCTTTCATGCCTTCAAAACACTGCTGTCCAAACTGCACGCAGGTGGCCGCCGGATTAATTCCTATCTCGCCAAAGGGGCACAGATGGCCGCCTTGCCAACTGCCGTTCGTGTAGTTAGCCCTATACATAATCGGCGCAAGTTCCTGGCCGAACCCCAATGGCGAGGGGAGCGCATATTGTTCCAATAGCGCTGTGACATTCCTATGGTTGGCGATTGTCGCGGTTTCCATTATGAGGAACCGTCTCGCAGGTAGGCGTCGGTTCCATCCAGCCAGTCTTCACGAGGCGGATTGAAAACGTCGACATCAACGGTGTCCTCCAGCGCCTCGGCGCTGTGAGGTAAATGAGGTGGTATTACAAGCACTTCGCCCGCCCTGACAATTATCTCTTCGTCCTGAGCATCCCCCATCAGAAATTTCAATGCGCCGCTCAGGATGTACGTTATTTGCTCGTTGTGATGGCTGTGTTTTGGCACGATACCACCTTTTCTTATATAGACATGAGCAATCATCATATTGGTGCCGGTAACCAGCCGGCGGTCAATATCATCATTGAGTTTCTCAAGCGGCATATCCTCCCAATTGTGGAGGTGCGCTTTTCCTGTTTTATCTGACATTTACTGATCCCCGATTGCTAGCACGCTGAACCAGCATGAAAGCCAGCAGAGTGTGCAGAAACAGAAGGTAAAAAAAAATAGCGAAAACGACGTTTTATAGTTGTCAAATTTACTATTGAGGCAGTGATTTCGTTTGCCATGACTTGGCTATGTGGCCGGCACCTAACTGAATTTCATTACGCCATCATCAAGGCGTTCAAATTTCAAGTGCAAAAGATCTGCAATATAGTTCTGATGATTTTTCCAGGGTTGAACGCCGCCTTGTTTAGGCAGGTCTTTGATCGAACGTTGAATGTAACCAGATGAAAAATCCAGCAACGGAGCTGACCCCGGGGCTTCACCGTCAAGTTTTGGAACACAGACTTGATAATGATGCTTATCCATATAGTTAAGTATTCGGCAGACATAGCTCGACGTTAAATCCGCCTTGAGGGTCCAAGAAGCGTTTGTGTAGCCGACTGTCCAGGCAAAATTAGGTACATTGCTAAGAGTCATCCCTTTGTAATTGGTTGTTTCGCCAATGTTTACCTGTTCGCCATCCACGACGAGAGCCATGCCCCCAAGAGACTGAAGCGACAAACCTGTTGCCGGAACGATGATATCTGCTGTCAACTTTTTGCCAGATTTGAGCTTGATGCCATCCGGGGTGAAGCGTTCTATATGATCCGTAACGACACTGGCTTTCTTGTCCCGAATAGCCTCAAACAAGTCGGCGTCTGGTACGGCGCACAATCTTTGGTCCCATGGATCGTATTTTGGGGTGAAATGGGTGGCGACGTCATAGTCTTGCCCCAGCTCTTCCTGCACGAGCTTCAACAAGTTTGCCTTAAAAGCTCGTGGATACTTACGTGCCAGATTAAAGAAGAAGATATTGAGTAGAATATTCTTGGTCCGTGTAATTTTATACGCAAGCCAATCTGGCAGGAATTTTCGCATTCCATTAGCGATTTTATCTTGCTGCGGACGGGACGCCACGTATGAAGGTGATCGCTGCAGCATCGTAACATGAGCCGCCTTTTCAGCCATCGCTGGCACAACGGTGACGGCGGTTGCTCCGCTGCCGATAACGATTACGTTTTTTCCATTATAGTCCAGTTCCTCGGGCCAGTGTTGTGGATGGGCAATGACGCCTTCATAGTCAGAGTATCCATCAAACTCGGGCAGGTAGCCGTTTTCGTAGTTGTAATACCCGCTGCACATGAAGAGGTAACTACATGTATGGGTTTCAGCTTTTCCGGTGGTGCAGCAGATGACAGATAATGCCCAAATACATTTCTCAGACGACCATCGTGCTTCGGTTACCTTGCGACCAAACTGTATTTTGTTTCGCAGCCCATATTCGTCAATCGTCTCGTCGAGGTATTTTATAATGCTGTCGCCATCTGCAATAGCGTCACCTTCTTTCCAGGGTTTAAACGAGTAACCCAGCGTGTACATGTCGGAGTCTGACCGAATTCCGGGGTAGCGGAATAGGTCCCAGGTGCCGCCGAAGTTAGAGCGTGCATCAAGAATTGCGAAGCTTTTGCCCGGAGATTTCATTTTTAGGTGACATGCTGCCCCAATACCGGAAATGCCGGCCCCTACAATAATCACGTCAAGATGATTGGATGAGTTCGTCATGGTTTTGACAGTTCCCCATTATAAACAGGTTTCCAAATACAAGCCTGTTATTGATTTAATTATCAATTAGAGCAAGGGGTAAAAAAGTAAAGCGATAGATATGCGTTGAGCGTGAGTGTCATGCTTCTCATCGTTCTCTCCCGGCGTTTGTCACGCGGTTGGCACTGTTCCGTGATGCAAGGAACAGTTGCCCAGTGCCAAAACGGATGATGGCAACAAGGTTTCATACTCTCGCCAGCGTTTTACTGCGGAAAGATATATCGGCTTGCGAACCTGACTGCCGCTGAGGGTATAAACAGGGCGTCCAGTCGTGTGAAAATCCAGACAGACGGGGTCCCACTGTTGACCAGTGAAGGCAACCAGCCTTTTGGCTTCTGTTTCCGTGTTTTCAACCAACTGCTCGTATTGATACTCTGTCGTTTCAAGCGAAGTAACCCTGCGCCAGTAGTCCATTGTTTCCAAATGAAATCTATAATAGTGGGCGAGGTGGTCCAGGTTGTTCGCAAAGGTGAAGGAATGGGGAAAGCGCAATCTGAATATCGATAGACAGGTGTCTATCGGATCGCGGCGAGCATATATGATTTTGGCATTAGGTATCATTAGTGCGATCAGGCCAATGTATCTAAAGTTTAAAGGCGCTTTATCGATGTACACTGAAGCTGCGGTACTGGCATCCGCCATCGCTCGGTCATATATTTGAGCCCACCCTTTCAGGTTTGACTCCAGAAAGTCCTGGATGTCTGTTCCGCTTCGCCATTCTTGCGTTAGCAACCTCCAGAAGTTTCCAATGATACCCCGTTCGCCCATGCCGGTGATTTGAGGATGAGCAGACAGTATCTGTTCGCACAGTGTCGTGCCGGAACGGGGCATGCCGAGGATAAAAACGTATTCTTTGGAAGATGCCTGACCAAGCTGACAGTTCACCATATTGTCGTCGTTGAAGATTTCTTGGCTCATAGCAAGTTCTTCTTCAACCAGAGCTTTGTCGTATCCATTGCCAAGTGAATGATAGTGGTTTTCCAGAAGGGCGTTTGCTTTGGAAAAATACTGAAAAGCTCCGGGATAGTTTTTTTTGGCCTCCTGGCTTCGTGCCAGAGTTAGAATGCCTGAGGCCCGGATTTCCGGATCCATGGATGTGTTATTTATGGCTTTGGCCAAGTCCTTGGTTTGACGTTCGGTGATGGCCGAAGCGTCAATTTCACTCAGCATTGCATACGCATTCACCTGCTTCGGCGAGAGCTCTATGCTTTTCAAAAGACACCGTTTGGCTTTGGTCAGGTCCCCTAGTTGGATATAACAGCGGCCCAGCGTAGCATAAATGCCGCCTTCGTCAGGCTGTAAGTCAGCGGCTTTTTGCAAATGCAACTCGGCATCCTCTGGCTGATAGGCCTTCAACAACAGTTCGCCGTAGCGCCAAACGTGTTCGAATGAATTCGTATTGGCTTCCATTAAAGGTCTGTACACTATGGCAGCAGACATAAAGTGCCTCATGTGCTCCAGCATATCAGACCATTCGGTTATAATGCTCGCCGCTATGCTCTTGCTTTGTTGCTGCATCCAATCAAGACACAATTGTGTATCGCGCTCAGATCTTTCTGCAAGTGCTGGCGGCAAAAGTGCCTTGGCTGCATGATAGGTGTTCGGGTTTGCAGACCATGACCTGCGTGCAGTCAGAAGAGCTGCGCCATATTCGCCCATATGTGTTTGGCATATCGCCAACATGCTCGCCAGCGTCCCGCTATCCTTAATAATGCTATTTGCTTTGACCAGAATCGGCAGGGCTTCACGATGCTGATTGATGCCGGTATATGCAGCGGCAACCTCCGCCAATAAATAGGGGTCGTTTCCGGCAAGCGCCTTGGCCTCCAGCAGTAACTGGGCGGCTGTTCTGGTGGACGCAAAATCTGGTGCACATCTTGCCATGAACGCACACGTGCGCGCATTACGGAAACCTTTGGAGTTCAGCCGGGACAAAGACATGTGCAATGTCTGCATGTCACCATTTTGGTCTGCGCTGGCCATGTGCATTATAGCGTTAATCTGAGGGTCCGTAACGCCATTATTGAGCAAAGCGTTGCACTGTATGATAGCCTGGGCAGGGTACCCGGCCAACCGGGTCAAAGCAGCACGGTCTGTCGCTTTCATGGCATTCTCGTTTTCATTGGTTTCTTTGGTATCTCTCTACCGTAATGTTGTTGCAATTGAACAATAGGTTAGAGCAACAAGATAAATCTTAAACTTAAGAGATAAGAGTCTGTCGGGGGCTAGAACAATGATACAAAAAATTATCGGTTTCAGTGAATTGTGGTGCGAACCATTAATGGTTCGCTTGTGTGCGTGGACAGCAGAATTATTTTGCCGGCACATGTTAAAATGTGTCACCAATGAATACGATGCCGAGACCAATATGAGTTTGGCACAAAAAGGTGATGTCGATTGAGAAGTAGAGTCTTGGCGGAGGACGATGCAGAAACCTCCGGGCGTAACCAATGGGCCACTGTTAAAAGCCTGAGCCCCTATCTTTGGGTTAGGGGGCGAGCAGACCTGCGCGTGCGCGTCGTTATCGCGATGACGCTACTCATCCTTGCCAAAGCTATTGGCGTATACGTTCCGTTTCTTTTTAAAGACGCTGTTGACATGCTGACGCCGGGGCAAACGCCAGGCGCGGAGCAGATGCTGGCCGTTGTGCCGGTCACCTTGATCGTTGCTTACGGCATTGCGCGGGTTCTGACGCTGCTTTTTGGCGAACTCAGAGATGCGGTTTTTGTCAAAGTCGGACAGCACGCAATGCGGCAGATTGCGCTAAGCACCTTTCGACATTTACACCAGCTTTCCATGCGTTTTCATATGGACCGCAAGACGGGTGGCCTCAGCAGGATCATTGAACGCGGAACGCGTGGAATTGATTTTCTACTGCGGTTTATGTTGTTTAACATCCTGCCGACATTGCTTGAAATTGTCCTTATCTCCACCATTTTCTGGCTCAAGTTTGGTTTTCTGTATGCTGCAGTTACTTTCGCCTGTTTGGTATCATACATCTATTTTACCACCAAAATTACAGACTGGCGCCTGAAATTCCGCCGCGAGATGAATGAGCAGGATACGCAGGCAAACTCAAAGGCAATTGATAGTCTGCTTAACTATGAAACAGTGAAATATTTCACCAACGAGAACTACGAAAGTCAGCGGTATGATGCCGCACTTGAACAATATGAGTCTGCAGCGGTTCGCAGCCAGCTCTCTCTTACGCTGCTCAACGTTGGGCAGGGGGCTATTATTTCTCTCGGTCTGGTGGTTGTTCTCTGGATGGCGGCACAGGGTGTTGTCGACGGGCGATTTACGATTGGGGAGTTTGTTCTTGTTAACAGCCTGCTCATTCAGATTTACATGCCGCTTAATTTCCTTGGGTTTGTCTATAGAGAGATCAAACAATCTCTTACTGACATGGAGAAGATGTTTGATGTAATTGCCACCAATCCTGATGTTGAGAACAAACCTGGTGCGGTTGATCTGGTTGTGACTGGCGGAGCCGTTGCTTTCAATGATGTTTGTTTCGAATACAATCCGGATCGCCGGATCCTGCATGGGATTAGCTTTGAGGTTCCCGCCGGAACAACGACTGCAATTGTAGGAGCCAGCGGCGCAGGAAAGTCCACTATCTCGCGTATTCTGTTCCGGTTCTACGATATCGCGTCAGGCAGTGTATGTGTTGATAATCAGGATATTAGCCTTATTACGCAAAAAAGCTTACGTGATCAAATTGGCGTCGTGCCTCAGGATACGGTGCTTTTCAATGATACCGTTTTATACAACATCCGATATGGTCGCCCGGATGCGTCCGACGAAGAAGTTCAGGAAGCAGCGCGGTTGGCCCAGATACATGATTTCATCGGCAGCCTGCCGGACGGTTATGAAACCCAGGTTGGGGAGAGGGGACTCAAGTTGTCAGGCGGCGAAAAACAGCGTGTTGCCATTGCTCGAACCATTCTCAAAAATCCGGCAATACTGTTACTTGATGAAGCAACGTCGGCGCTCGATAGCCAAACAGAGCAAGAAATACAGGCTGCATTCGAGCTTGTGTCGGAAGGTAGAACGACGCTTGTTATCGCGCATCGATTGTCGACTGTCATCAAGGCTGATGAAATTCTCGTCATGGATCAAGGACGTATTGTTGAACGGGGCACCCATGACGTACTTCTGGAAAAAGCAGGTGTGTATCAGGCCATGTGGCAACGCCAGCAAGAGGCTTCGGCAGCGCAGGAAAAACTGGTTGAACTCGTGGGTGTTACTGAAGCAACAAAACAATAGCTGGCTATTGTCACAGCCTTGAAATTAACACTCCAATTGAGGATAAACTACATCTTGTCTGGTTTTGTTTTGGCGCGTTTGTGTATTCTTCCTTCATAAATATCAGTAGGTTAACCGTTTTTATTGTGACTTTGGTTGCAGTTGCGCAGGTGGTTGCATCGAGCCATAGTGCCTTGGCAGCAGGTCTTGTGACTTCAAATAACTATCAGAATGTCGAAACTGTTGAGGTCACTGCAAGGGCAATACCTACTGCGGATGAGATGGGCACCAACACGCGTATAATTATAGAGGATATAGGGTTTTCAGGAGCTGTGAACCTGGCTCAAACGCTGACCCAGGTTCCTTCTGTCAATTTGCGAACCAACTCTCGCGGTGAAGTCCTGGCGTCTTTTCGGGGTAGTGGTGAGAGGCAACTGGCAGTTTTTTGGGATGGCGTGCCAATCAACGTTCCTTGGGACAATAGATTTGATCTAAGTCTGGTTCCGACTTTGGCGCTGCAGTCCATATCGGTTCACCGTGGGCCGGCATCTGCGTCTTTCGGTGCCAACACAGCAGGTGGTGTAGTCAACATAACCACTAAGACCCTTGCAGATTCTTCTTTTCGATTTGTTGCAGGCACTGTCGGGCAGATTGCGGCTGACGCTACCGCCTCAATTGATGGTGGTAAGGTCAAGACACTTCTGGCGGGACTTCACGCTCGAGCTGATGGCCAAACGGCGCCAAGCGTTGAGTTCTCGGCCGAGAACAATGGCCTGATAACCAATACAGATTATCAACGAACCAGTTTCCTGGCCAAAACGGTCTTGCAGGGAAATCCATTTCAGTTAGGTTTTTCGGTTCTGTATTCTTCTGCTGATTTTGGTATTGCGCCAGAACAAGGCGCACGTATTACCCCAGAGGATGCCCGCTATTGGCGCTATCCTGATAGCGAGCATTTACTGGTTTCCAGCAGTGTCGCAATCCCGGTGTCATCGTCGCTGGTATTAGATGGGCGTGTTTGGAATCAGTCTTTTGATCAGAATATTCAATCATACACTGATATCTCTTACAGGGAAGTGGAAGCGTTTCAACAAGACGAAAACAGCTCATCCGGCACTAAAGTGCAGGCAAGGTATCGAAGTGAAAACCAGTCCGCGACGTTTAGTGCAGTTGGACAATGGGCGAACCACCAACAGCTTGATCAGGAAGTCGGCCTTGCGGCGGCAGAGGCCGACAGGTTTACGCACTTTATGGGAAGTATTGGTTTCGACTATGGTTGGCAGTTTTCATCCAGCAATGAAGTTGCTGTCGGGGTGTCATATGACGTTTTTGATCCTGGCCATACGGCCGGAAGAGAGAGTGCGGGGCACTTTGATGGATTGAATGTGTCAACAGAACTAAACCTGAGTTTATCAGATCATTGGGATTTAAGATTTGCGGCTGCGAAAAAAGTGCGATTGCCGACAATGCGAGAGCTGTTTGGGGGAGCAATCGGCCGGTTTGTGTTGAATCCGGATTTGGCCCCGGAAACCAGTTGGCTTTTTGAAGCGGCGGCAGAAATCAGTTTTCCTTCCGGCTTTATTCATGTGATCCCTTTTTGGGTCGAGACAGACGATACCTTGGATCAACAACGCGTTGAGATTGCCGGTGAAACTTTTAGTCAACGTGTCAATTTATCTGGTAGCCGAACCTACGGCATTGAAAGTCAGGCAAAATTTGACGTAAGCGAAAGAATGCAAGTCTCGGCCAACGCGACCTGGAGCCGTACGAAGCTGAAGCCGGATTTAGTTGCCAACTCCGCTCATCGTCTTTACCTTTCAGATCGTCCCAATTTGCTTGCGCGTGTCGACGCACGATATCAGGTAGGTTCAGAAACAACTTTTGGGCTATCAGTTGTTCACAGGGGTGAGGCAAAATCGGAAGACGCCAGTGGCGACTTTCTTGATTTGTCACCGGCAACGAAAATTGACCTTTCGTTGTTACATCAGTTTCAACTAGCCCCAAATGGGCCATTGATTGAGTTATTTGCATTGCTCAATAATCTGGCCGACGTGATTGTAGAACCTCAGTTAGGTTTGCCCGAGCAAGGGCGCGTATTTACACTGGGGATCAAGGCGGTGTTTTGACCGCTGTGAATATTAGGTTGGGGGTTTGCTTGAAGCCACAGATTCTATTTCGCAAGATTCATCACTGGGGCTCGATATTTGTCGCCTTGCCTCTGCTGTTGATGATTGGTGCCGGCATTTTACTGATGCTGAAGAAAGAGAACAGCTGGATACAGCCTCCGACCGTTTCAGGCAGCCAGTCAGGTGTGCCTTCCTTATCGATAAAGCAGTTGTTCGACGCGGCCAAGGCGTCGCCTCAGGCCGGTTTAACGGATTGGAATAGCCTGGAACGGGTAGACTTCAAGCCTGGCAAAGGTGTTGCCAAGTTTGTCGGCGCTAACAACTGGGAAGTCCAGGTTGATACCCATACTGGTGAGATATTGCAGGTTGCATACCGACGTTCTGATATCATTGAAAGTTTGCACGATGGCAGTTTTTTCAGCGACACAATCAAACTCTATTTGTTCCTGCCTGCCGGAATAGGCCTGTTTATCTTGTGGGTTACAGGACTTTACCTGTTCTTTCTTCCGCATATAAAAAAACGCCAGAAAAGAATAAAGAAAGTTAATAATGCCAACTCTTCGACAGAAGGAGTTCGTCAACCGGCGGAATAGACGCCGACACTGGTTTAGGTGCCGACACATGCCCGCAATGAGATGGGCGATCGGCCAATTAAGAGGAGCTACCTGATGAATATTCGAAAAAAACTGACAGTTTTGCTTGCCAGTACAATGCTTGCCGGTACGGCACTGGTTTCACCCGTTTATGCGGAAACGGATGTTGATGATTACTATGTTGCGCCTGAATTTCTGGAAGGCATGCAATACCGTAACATCGGACCCTGGCGCGGTGGTCGGGTAACGACTGTTGCAGGCACAACAAGTGACACCCGGGTCTATTACATGGGTGCGACAGGCGGGGGGGTATGGAAAACCACCAACGCTGGTGGTAGCTGGGAAAACGTCTCGGACAAGTTTTTTAAGACGGGATCTGTGGGTGCGCTGGCAGTTGCTCCATCGGACCCCAATGTTGTCGTGGCGGGCATGGGTGAAAGCCCGTTCAGGGGCGTAGCGTCCTCTCATGGCGATGGCGTATATATTTCAAAAGATGCTGGTAAAACCTGGACCAATATGGGCCTGGAAAACAGTCGTCAGATTTCTACGGTACATATTCATCCGACAGATCCTGATGTTGTTTGGGTGGCCGTGCAGGGCTCTCCTTGGGCACCAACCGAGGAGCGGGGCGTCTATAAAACGACCGACGGTGGCAAAACATGGAATAGAACTCTGTTTGTTGATGAGACAACCGGCGTCATTGATCTCACAATCGACATGAATAACCCACGCATTCTTTACGCAGCAATGTGGGATACGGATAGAGAGCCCTGGCTGATCCGTTCAGGTGGCCCGGGCTCGGCAATATGGAAATCTGTCGACGGCGGTGAAACATGGGCAAAGACTGGCAAAGGCCTGCCAGAGGAAATGGGCAAGATTGGCGTGGTTGCTTCTGCTGCGAAATCTGACCTTGTATGGGCAATCGTTGAAGCCAGTGAAAAAGGCGGTCTTTATAAGTCAACAGATGGCGGTGAAAACTGGGTCCATGTGAATGGGGATCGACGGTTACATGCCCGTTCTTGGTACTACATGCATATTTTTGCAGACCCTGAGGATGAAAATACTGTGTTCGTCTTAAACGCGCCATTCATGAAATCAATTGATGGCGGCAAAAGTTTCGCCCAGGTATCAGTTCCTCACGGTGACACACACGATTTGTGGATTAACCCTGACAACACTGACATCATGGTAAATGCCAATGATGGCGGCGGAACTGTTTCGCTAGACGGTGCCCAAAGCTGGTCGACAGTCTATAATCAGCCCACTACTCAGATATACAGACTGAATGCAGACAATCGCTTTGCCTACAAACTTTATGGTGGTCAACAGGACAACAGTACAGTTGCTATCACCAGCCGGGCACCTGATGGTTCAATCGGCCTTGAGGACTTTCACGCGGTAGCCGGTTGTGAAAGCGGGTTTGTTGGTTTGGACCGGAACAATCCTCGTTATGCTTACTCTGGATGTTATCTGGGGCAGATCGAGGAGTATGACTTCGAAACGGAAACTGAGCGCAGTGTCAGTGCTTATCCGGAGATTTCTTTCGGGAACGCGCCCAAGCATCGCAAATATCGTTTCAACTGGAACGCGCCGATATTGGTATCACAGCATGACCCATCAGCGATTTATCATGCTGGTAACAAACTGCTGAAGTCCACCGACAGGGGCGTTAGCTGGGCGGAAGTAAGTCCTGACCTGACCAGAAATGAAGAAGACAAGCAGGGCCCAATGGGCGGCCCGATAACCAATGAGGTATCCGAGAACTACAATACAATTACTTATGTAGCGGAGAGTTCGCACGAGGCGGGCACCTTCTACGCTGGAACGGATGACGGGCTCTTGCATATAACGCGGGATGACGGAGCCACCTGGCAGGCCATCACGCCGCCCAGAATTGGTCGTGCACTTGTCAACGCAATTGATGTGTCTCCGCATGACCCCGCTACAGCCTATGTTGCGGTGACGCGTTACAAAGAGAATGACCATACACCGTTGATCTTCAAAACAACCAATTATGGCAAGCGCTGGGAGCAGCTTGCTGATGGCATCCCCGATGGCGATTTTGTCCGTGTGGTTCGGGAAGATACTGAGCGTCAGGGCCTGCTGTATGCAGGTACGGAAACGGGCGTCTATGTATCATTTGATGATGGAGATGATTGGCAGCCACTTAGAATGAACTTGCCCCATGTGCCGGTGACTGACATCAAAGTGCATGGCAAGGATCTTTTGTTGTCAACGCAAGGGCGTGGTTTCTGGATATTGGATGATATTGCACCTTTGAGGCAGATGTCCGAAGATTCTGACGAAGGAACAACACTGTTTGCCCCTTCAACTGCCTATCATGTTATGACCGCTGGTGGACGCAATGGTGGGCCTAGCAGTCCGAATCCTCCAGCTGGTGCAACAATATACTACAGCCTGACGGATGCTCCTGAAGATGGCATTGCGCTTGAAATTCTCGACAGTCAGGGCAATGTCATCCGGACGCTCAAGTCTGACGAGAAAAAAGGTGAAGAAGGTGGGGGATCAGGTAGCAGCTATAACCTGCCAATGAAAACCGGCCTTAATCGCGCGCAATGGGATTTGCGTACAGATGCTCTTAAGCCGGTCAAGGGGCTTTGGTCTATCGCTGGCGGCTCTGATCGTAAAGTAGATGGTTATGTCGTTGCCGATGGCACTTATTCGGCGCGTTTGAAGGTTGGTGACTCAGTTACGGAGCAAACATTTGCCGTGGAATGGGACCCAAGACTGGACATCTCTTCTGAGCAGATTGCCGAGCAAACGCAGATGGTTTCGCAAACTTTCAGTATGCTGGCAGAACTACAGCAATCTGTGATGTCCATGCGCAAGGCCAAGAAACTCGCGAAAACGCAAACTGATGCCAATGGCGATGTTGAGGCTCTCAAAGCAGCCGGCGATGCAGCTGTCAAAGCAATAGAAGACTGGGAGAAAGGCCTGATCAATACAGATCGTGAATTCTTTCAGGATGTCCTCAATTGGCCGGACAAACTGCATTCCGATATTCAGTTCCTGCTGGGGAATTTGAACGGCGGTATACCGCCAGTTAATGCTGGCACAAAAGAGCGGTTTGAAGATGTTGCAGCAGTGTTCCGGGACGCGATGGCGGCGCGAGATGCAGTCGTATCCAACGAGATTGCGGCTTTCAATGCAGCTTTTGCCAGTAGCGGACGTGATGCTGTGACTGTGCCAAGCTTTACCGAAGCTGAGTGAACAACATTGGGCAGGGAGGCGTGTTCGCCTCCCTTATTATCGACGGGATAGGGTTATGAAAAACATATTTAAAACAGTCACATGCGCAGCTGCCTTGATGATTGGCGCTGGTACGGCGAATGCAGAAATAGACAGTGATTTGCTTTCTGGCTTGGAGGCGAGGGTTGTCGGGCCCGCAGCGATGAGTGGTCGGGTTGCCGCGATTGATGCAGTGGTGTCGGACCCCAATCATATAGTGGTTGGCGCAGCAACAGGGGGTGTTTGGATTTCAGACAACGGTGGCCTTAACTGGGAGCCTGTGTTTGATGATGAAGAATGTGCTTCTGTCGGTGCTGTTGCCATTAATCAGGCCAATCCGGATATCATCTGGATTGGTACCGGCGAGGGTAATACTCGTAACTCCACTTCGATTGGCTGCGGTATGTTCAAGTCATTGGACGGTGGCGAAACTTGGACCAAGGTCGGTCTGGAAAATTCCGAACGCATCAACCGTATTGCGCTGCATCCGACTGACCCGGACGTTGCCTATACAGCAGTTCTTGGCAAGCTTTGGGGCGATAGTGAAGAGCGTGGGCTATACAAAACAACCGATGGCGGCGAAACATGGTCTCGCCTTTTGTATTCAAACGAAAGCACTGGAGCGACTGACATCCAGATGGATCCATCGAATCCGAACAAGTTGTTCGCCTCGATGTGGCAATTCAGGCGCTGGCCATTTTTCTTTGAATCCGGTGGTGAAGGTTCGGGCCTTTACGTATCGCACGACGCCGGTGAAAACTGGGAGGAGCTGACGGAAGACGATGGCTTGCCACCGGGGGAGCTTGGCAGGTCTGCTTTTGCAATTTCCCGCAGCAATCCCAATCGTGTGTACGCTCTTATCGAAGCTGAAAAAAGTGCCTTGTCCCGGTCTGACGACGGTGGCCGGACATGGACCAGCATCAATACGGATTTCGATATTAACGACCGCCCATTCTACTACAATGACTTGGCCGTCGATCCTAAAAACCCGGACAGGGTTTACCGCATAGGCTCACGGGTTAAAATGTCGATTGATGGTGGTAAAACCTTTGAATTTATTGATGCTATTGCTTGTTGTGCGCCAACAAACAGCATTCACATCGATAATCATGCATGGTGGATAAACCCCAATAACCCCCAGCATATGATTGACGGAAACGATGGTGGTATTGGTATAACTCATGATGGCGGCGAAACCTGGCGTTTTGTCGAAAATTTGCCGCTGGCGCAGTTCTATCACATCGCCGTGGACAACGATATGCCGTACAACATCTATGGCGGCCTTCAGGACAATGGCGCTTGGCGTGGGCCTGCTGAAGTCTTCGAAAACGGTGGCATTAGAAACCTGCATTGGCAGGAAGTTGCTTTTGGTGACGGTTTCGACACGGTACCACATCCAGATAACAGCCGTGAAGGCATCTCCATGAGCCAGGGTGGTTTTTTGGTGAACTGGAATCTCGATACGGGAGAGCGTCGTCTGATACGCCCAAAAGGTCCGGATGATGGTGCCGAACTACGCTTCAACTGGAACGCCGGGTTTGCTCAAAGTCCGTTTGACGCCAACACCATTTTCTACGGCAGTCAGTTTGTTCACAAATCGACAGACCGTGGTAAAACCTGGGAAATTATCAGTGGTGATATGACGACAAATAACCCGGAGTTTCAAACCTACAAAGAAAGTGGCGGCATTACATCGGACGTTACTGCGGCCGAAAATTACACCACAATTACCTCGATCAACCCTTCACCAATAGACCAGAATGTTATCTGGATTGGCACTGATGATGGCCGGGTTCATGTGACGCGCGATGGCGGCGAAACATGGAACAGCGTTGAGGACAACATTCGTCGTGGCCCTGAGGGCGCCTGGATACCGATGATCGAGCCATCCCGCTATGACGCATCTGTCGCTTTCATCACAGTTGACGACCATCGTCGCGGTGACAGCAGGCCATACGTGTATCGTATGGAAAACTATGGCGCGCGCTGGCGTTCACTTGTTACCGATGATCTGAGCGGCTATGCGCTTTCGGTTCGTCAAGATCATGTGGATGAAAATCTGTTGTTCCTGGGGACTGAATTTGGGCTGTTCTTCAGCACTAACGCTGGCCGGACATGGACCAAGTTCACGGAAGGGGTGCCGACGGTTTCTGTCATGGATATGGCTATTCAGGAACGCGAAAATGATCTTGTGCTTGGTACGCATGGTCGGTCCGCGTTCGTTATTGATGACTACAGCGCTCTAAGGGGCCTGAATGACGATAGTTTCAATGAACCATTGACACTCTTGTCGCTTGCAGACGGGCAGCAGTATATTGCAAACCAGACACCAGGCACCCGTTTTCCCGGCAGTGGTGAGTTCCGGGCCTTGAACGAGGCTTTCGGCGTGATGATAACCTTTATGGCATCCGGTGGTGATCTGAAACACCCTGACCCTGATAAGGAGAAAGCTCGCATGGTTGCGATGCGCGCCGCAGATAAAGGTGATGAAACCGAAGATCAGGATGAGAGTAAAGATGCTGGCGGCCAGGTGACAATCAAGGTTGCGAATTCTGCCGGGGAAACCATCAGAACTTTCAAAGCCGACGTGCATCAGGGCGTTAATCGGATAATGTGGGACATGCGTCAGGATGGAACAGCCGCAGCACCTCCAGCGCGTGCTCGTGCTGATGGCACCTTGCCTCCTGGGCTAGGCGTGCTTCCTGGCACTTACACAGTGACTATAGAGCATGGTGAGAACTCTGTTAGTGGCGAGGCGAAGGTTCTCAGCGACCCGCGCAGTTCTTTTTCGGCCGAAGCGCAGCGCGCAAACTACGCCATGCGCACCGAATTGGCAGGACTGAATGAGCGGGTGCAAGCTGCGCTTACGCGCGTCATGCATGCCGGTCGTGACATCGATACTCTGATGGCTCTTATTAAATCTGCAGACGATGAAGGTTTGAAGGAACTCTCCAAACAGGCGGGTGAGGTTAAGGAAGCATTTGAAGAAATGGAGAAACGCTTCCGTAACCCTCGCGGAACCAGGGGTATTGTTTTCTCTGGTGACAAAGTTGGTGCAATTCTGAGTCTTGCCAACACGTTTGTCGGCAGTACCCGTGACGAGCCATCCGAAGCAGCGCTGCAGCAGGTCGAACGAGCCAGGCAGGCAGTTTCCAGTTCTGTCGCAGAAGTCAATTCATTGATTGCTGGTGATTTGGCAGAGCTGAAAGCTGCGGTAGCGCAAGCTGGGGTGGGGCTCTTCAATCAATCTCCAGTCGAGGCGACAGAATAGGAAACAGTCACAATTATTTGGGGCCGCGGCTACCATGTCGCGGTCTTAACTTTTTTAGCCAACTATCCAAGGGGCGATACGATGAAAAATCGATTTGGTGCGACCATGATCAAAGCCGGCTTAATCAGTGCTGCATTGGTTTTGGGCGCAAATGGTCATGTAACCATTGCTCAAGATAATCCGTTTGCCGGATTAAAGTTTCGCAACATTGGCCCTGCTTTAACGTCGGGGCGGATTTCTGATTTCGCATTTCATAAAGGTGCCGTGCAATCTTTCTATGTGGCAACGTCTTCCGGAAACCTGTGGAAGACTGAAAATAACGGGACGACATGGCAGCCTCTTTTTGAGAACGAAGGTTCTTATGCACTTGGCGTTGTCGAAATTGACCCCAACAACCCGCATACCGTTTGGGTTGGAACGGGAGAAAACAATGCACAGCGGTCTGTCGCCAATGGCGACGGTGTTTATAAGTCGGTTGATGGCGGGAAAACATGGAAAAACATGGGCCTTCAGGACTCGGGTCACATCAGTCAGATATGGATAAACCCGGACGATAGCGACATGGTTATGGTTGCTGCTCAAGGCCCGCTTTGGAATGATGGAGGCGATCGTGGTCTTTACCGCACCAATGATGGCGGAGAGAGTTGGTCCAGAATTCTGGAAATAGACGAACATACGGGTGTCAACGAATTTGTCGTTGATCCGAGAAATTTCGACAACATCGTTGTTTCCACTTATCAGCGGCGTCGCCATGTGTGGGTTCTGATCAATGGCGGACCCGGTAGTGGTATTCAGCGCACAACAGATGGCGGTGCGACCTGGCAGAAAGTTTCAAACGGCCTGCCAAATAAAGATGATATGGGTCGTATCGGCCTCGCAGGCGCGCCTTCTGCGCCTGACACGATCTATGCCATTGTTGAAGCAAGCGATGCTGAACGCGGCATATACAGGTCTGATGATTTCGGAATCACATGGCGCAAACAATCAAGCCACATGACCACCAGTCCGCAGTACTATAACGAAATTGTGGTTGACCCGAATAATCCGGAACGCCTGTATTCGATGGACACTTTTAGCCAGGTTTCACACGATGGTGGCAAGACATGGGCACCTTTGTCCAATCGTTTCCGGCATGTTGATGACCATGCATTGTGGATTGATCCTTCTAACAGTAATCACCTTTATATGGGAGGCGACGGCGGTATCTACGAAAGCTGGGACATGGGCCAGAAATGGCGTCATGTTCGCAATCTGCCGATCGCACAATTTTATCGAATTCAACCAGACAATGCGGAGCCTTTCTACAATGTGTGTGGCGGCACTCAGGATAACAACTCGCTGTGCGCTCCGTCCCGGACACTTGATATGCACGGCGTTGGTAACGAGGACTGGACGATCATTCTTGGCGGCGATGGTTACGAGCCTCAAATCGACCCTCGGGATCCGAATATCATCTACACGCAGTATCAGTATGGTGGCTTGGCACGCTATGATCGGCGCACCGGGGAGCGCGTTTACATGACACCACAAGCAGCATCTGGTGAAAATGCGCCTAAATGGAACTGGAATACACCGCTTCTTATCAGTCCTCATAACCCCGAACGAATTTATTACGCGGCTGAACGTGTTTACAGGTCTGATGACCGCGGCGATAACTGGACTGTGATTAGCCCCGACCTGACCCGCCAGATTGACCGCAACCAGCTTGAGGTTATGGGGCGCGTCTGGAGTGTTGATGCCATCGCCAAGAACGACTCCACATCCATTTACGGCAGCATCATTGGTTTCAGTGAAAGCGCAATAGCACAAGACCTTTTGTATGTTGGCACTGACGATGGCCTGCTGAGTGTTTCTGAAGATGGTGGTGAAAACTGGCGTACCGTTGAAAGTGTACGCGGTGTGCCGGACATGTCACTTGTGGAGGACGTGCAAGCGTCCATGCATGATGAGAGTGTGGCCTACGCCACAATCGACAACCACAAGCGGGGTGACTACAAACCATATGTCCTTAAGACCACCAATAAAGGCAGAAGCTGGCGTCTGATTAGTGGCAATCTGCCAGAACGTGGTTCTGCCCACACGATTGTTGAAGACCATGTAAACCCGAACTTGTTGTTTGTAGGCACGGAATATGGTGTGTTCTTTACGCAGGACGGTGGCGAAAACTGGCAACAGATGAAGTCCGGTATTCCGACAATTGCGGTGAGGGACCTTGAGATACAGCGTCGTGAAAATGACCTTGTTGTTGGAACGTTTGGTCGTGGTGTCTATATCCTTGATGACTATTCGCCGTTACGAAATGATGCTGAGGCGGTTTCGGGGGCAAGGGCGACGACTTTCCCTGTAAAAGACACCTGGCTCTATGTTGAGGGCGACCAGTACGGAAATGAGTTTAAGGGAAGCCAGGGCGATGAGTATTTTGCCAGTGAAAACCCACCGTTTGGTGCCATTTTCACTTACTATCTCAACGATGGATATCGCACCAAAGCCGAGATGAGACGTTCGGCCGAACGCGCCATCGAAAAAGACAATGGGGATACTCCTTATCCTTCATGGGATACGCTACGCGCCGAAGATACTGAAGAAGCACCCATGTTATTGTTGACCGTGACAGATACCGATGGAAACATCGTTCGCCGTCTTGGTGCACCAAAAACCAAAGGCCTTCACAGGGTCGCGTGGGACCTTCGTCTGGACGCACCAAACCGTGTCCGGTTGCCGTCAACTTCCGGCTACCGTCCGCCTTGGGTTCGGGATCCTTTTGGTCCGATGGTTTTGCCAGGTGAATATACGGTGTCGCTGGCTGTTCGACAGGACGGTGAACTGACAATGCTCGGCGCACCACAAAGCTTTACCGTAAAATCGCTTGAGAACAGCCCTGAGATCAGTTCAGACAGGGCAGCGTTGTTGGAATTCCAGCAAAAGACGGCGACGCTTCGCGGTGCGGTCGATGGAGCAAATGGCCTGATGAGTGAGATGCAGGGCAGGATTGATCACCTGAGTGCAGCCTTGACCCGTACAGAAGTGTCGACTGAAGCACACAAGGAAACCCTCACTGTTATCAACAATGATCTTCAGGCTGTCAGGGTACTGATGACGGGCGACAGAACCATTGGGTCACGCAACGAGCCAGTACCGATGTCAATTTCAGGGCGTGTATCCTCGATCATATTTGGTCATTGGCGTTCTCAGGCTGATCCCACAGGCGTTCACGTGGGAGCTTACGATATCGCGGCCACCGAGTTTGAAGCGGCCCTTGGGCAGCTTCGCTCGCTTGACGATCGTTTGCAGGCCTTTGAGCAGGAGATGGAAGCGCTGGGCGCGCCCTGGACACCAGGTCGAGTTCCAGCCTGGCAGCCAAAGTAAATCTTCATTGAAATTCAAGGCAGAGAGGCTCGCCTCTCTGCCAAAAGAAAGATCGTTCAGGTTTTCGAGCGGTTATACATGTTGCCAGAGAAAGTTTCGGCAAGCTCATCCGCGTGGGAAAAAATAAACTCTCTGAATACTTTGAGGCGGCCAGTATCCTTCAGGTCACGATGTGTAAGAACCCAAAAGTCCAGTGAAGGTTTTGGTTCGGTGATCCTTACAAAGTCATCATCCTTGTCCATTATTGCGCAGGGCAGATAACCCAAGCCCATCTTTTGTCTGACTGCTTCTTTCTGTATGAGTGCATTATCAAAGTGCCCTGCGAGTTTCAGGTGAGGATACGGCGTCTTCGCGATCCAGGATGGTGCTTCCACAGGCTCACCCCAACCCACCCATTGAGCTCCGCTATCGGGAGCGGCCGGATCGTGCATCTCAAGATAACTCCTGTGGCCATAAACAGCCTGATGAGCATTTGCTATACGTCGTCCAATCAAGTGCTCCGCTGGTTCATTTGTGAACCGGAGCGCAATATCAGCTTCGCGGCGGTTCAAATCATACATTTCCAGAGAATCATCAACTTTGACGGTGATTTGAGGATATTGGACATGAAACCGCGCGATGTATGGAATTAAAATTTCGACTGCGACGACATCTGGCATTGTTATACTGATCTGTCCTTCGAGCTCGGTATCTCGCCCCAATACCTTGAGGCTGTATGAATCCACCCTTTCTCTGAGTTCTCTGGAAATAGGCAATAAATCGCGGCCTGCAGGCGTTAAACGGTACCCTTCCGGCATCCGGTCAAAAAGTCTTGCTGCGAGCTTTGTTTCAAGCGCTTCAATTCTCCTTGAAACAGTGCTGTGGCTGACACGCAGGTTTTTCGCCGCGGTTCGCATGGACGGGGCTTCTGCCACCGCCAGAAATATTTTCAGGTCATCCCAATTCATATCGGTGCATATATGCACCACTTTGTTCGATATTCAATGCCTGTTTCAGAATAATTGCGCTCCCCAGTTGTATGATGGTTGGAAACCAGCGGGGACTGCCTGCAATTCTATAAAAGGGGAACTAAGATGACATTACCATTAACAACAGCGATGGCGGCGGCGGTTATCGCCGTCCTGCAAGTCGTTTTAATGCTCGCTGTGGGCTTGAAACGTCAAGCCTCCGGCGTCTCGCTCGGCGATGGCGGTGATCAGGAACTTTTGAGGCGCATGCGTCGACACGGTAACCTGATCGAAAACGCGCCGATGTTTCTGATCTTGCTAATGCTACTTGAAATAATCGGCGGTACACCATCTATCGTTCTTATATTTGCCGGGCTCTTTGTTTTGGCCCGCTTATCCCACGCGATCTCACTTTCAAGCGAAGGTGCACCGTTGGCTCTTCGTGCGATAGGTGCCATGGGGACGATTCTGAGTTTATTGGGGACAGCCGGCATGTTGATTTGGCAGTTATCCGGTATTGGATGATGCTTGCAGGTTGATGAGTACGGGAATCTGCTGGTCCGCGTCATGCTGCGTTGGCCAGCAGTAATCGAATTCATCAATATATATATTATAATAAATCAATTAGCCTTGATCGGAATGCCGGGCTAGGGTTTGTGAAATGAAACGCTTCAGGAGAGCCCAGATGATTAAACATGTTCCAAACACGGTATTTAAAACACGCGTCCGCAATGACGCTCTTGATGGCCCAAACCCTTTCGAGTGGAAAGATTTGAGTTCTGACGATATTTTCAAAGGAAAAAAGGTCGTTGTTTTTTCTCTTCCCGGCGCTTTCACACCTACATGTTCCACGAGCCATTTGCCTCGCTTTGAAGAGCTTTACGATGAGTTTAAGGCTCAAGGCGTTGATGCCATCGTTTGTATTTCGGTAAATGATGCTTTTGTGATGTACCAATGGGGTAAGTCGCAGGGCGCAAAAAACGTATTCCTGCTTCCTGATGGAAGTGGCGATTTCACCCGAAAAATGGGTATGCTGGTGTGCAAGGACAATCTGGGATTTGGTATGAGAAGCTGGCGCTACTCCATGTTGGTGGACGACGGCGAGATTAGGGAAATGTTCGTAGAGGACGGCTTCGAAGACAATTGCCCGACAGATCCTTTCGAGGTTTCTGACGCCGATACCATGCTGAACTATCTGAAATCCTGACAGAACAAGCGACCCCCAAAAACTGAAAACCGACCTTTCGAGGTCGGTTTTTTTAAGCTTGAGGCAGTTGGTAAGACCTTTTCACTGTTCCGTAGGCGATATGTGATTCAATTGAAGCTATCCCCTGGATTTTGTGAAGTTTGAGTTTCACAAAACTCTCGTAATCCGCAAGGCTTTTTGCAACGATATGGACCAGATAGTCTGCCGATCCGGCCATCAGGAAGCACTCCAGTATTTTATCCAGTTCCTGCACACTGTGCTCAAAGGCCTTAACAGTCGCTTCGTCGTGACGCTGCAACCTGATCATGGCAAATACGCTGATCGGCCAACCACATTTATCGTGATCAACCACCGCCGTATAGTTGCGTACTACTCCATCCCGTTCCAATTTTCGAACTCGTCTAAGGCAGGGCGATGGAGACAGGTTAACAGCAGCAGCCAGGTCGTTGTTGGTGATACGGCCATCTTTTTGCAGTTCATGCACTATATTTCGATCAATGGTATCCATTAAAGCCTCCATTTTAGCATAAGTTGCCAATATATGGCCATTTAAGGGTGAATGTTGCAAGCATATTGCGCTCTAAATTTGTTACACTTGTTACCAATATTTATTTGGACCCTTTGGGTTCGAAGCTGTCAGGAGCGGACCATGAGCAAAACCGGCAATCTCTCGAAATCTTCAGGCTTTGCAACGCGGGCAATTCATCAGGGGCATAGAGCGGCAGATCACCATGGTGCGTTAAATCCGCCGGTTTACATGTCCTCAACGTTTGCGTTCGAGACAGCCGAGCAGGGTGGGGAAATATTCGCAGGCGAACGTGAAGGATATTTTTATTCTCGCATATCCAACCCCACGCTGGCTTTGCTGGAAACGCGACTGGCGAGCCTGGAGGGCGGTGAAGCTGCAGTGTCTGCTTCGAGCGGTATGGGGGCGATTTGCTCTGCAATCTGGGCGCTGGTTGAGCCCGGTGACGAGATCATCACAGATGGCACACTGTATGGATGCACTTTCTCATTCTTTAGAGAGTCCCTGCAGAAATTCGGCATTACGATTACGCATGTTGACCTGACACGTCCAGCCAAACTTGAAGAGGCTATCAACGCAAAAACCAAAGTCGTTTATTTCGAGACGCCGGCGAACCCGAATATGCGGATTGTTGACATTGAGGCGATCTCGACCATTGCACATACTGTTGACGCAACGGTTGTTGTTGATAACACCTACAGCACGCCTTATCTGCAGCAACCCTTGTCACTGGGTGCGGACCTCGTTGTACATTCTGCGACCAAATACCTTGGTGGCCACGGTGATTTGGTTGCCGGCGCCGTTGTTGGTTCTGCCGAACTAATACAGCATATTCGGCTCGTTGGGCTTAAGGATATGACCGGCGCAGTACTTTCGGCGCAAGATGCGAACCTTATCTTGCGGGGTATAAAGACGCTTGAACTGAGAATGGAACGTCATTGCGATAATGCGGAAAAGGTTGCTGATTATCTCGAAGGTCACCCGCGGGTGACCAAGGTATATTACCCTGGTTTACCCAGTTTCCCCCAGCATGACGTTGCAAAAAAACAGATGATGCGTTTTGGGGGAATGGTTCCTTTTGAAGTTGAAGGAGGAACGGCAGCCGCAAAAAGACTGCTGAATTCTCTCGACCTGATAACCATCGCGGTTAGTCTGGGCGATGCCGAGACACTCATACAGCACCCGGCCAGCATGACCCATTCCACATATTCACCAGAGGAACTGGCGCAGTATCATATCAGTGAAGGCCTGATCCGACTGTCTGCCGGCCTTGAATGTATTGATGATATTCTTGCTGATCTGGATGCTGCGTTCGAGGCAACATACAGTGCTGATACCGTTGCTATCGCTGACAGGCGCTTCAGCACTACGAAGCCTGAAAAGATGGCCGGATAACGGTAAATAGCGTCAACCCTCGACTTCAGGGCTGAACACTAAAAAAACCTTACGTCATTGGCAAACTGCATAAAGTCACCTAGGCTTGTATCTTCACGTATTTTTTGAGGCGACCAGTTTATGACGCGTGTTCGACCATTCGTCACGTTTTTGCCGATGGCTTTCCTTGTTGCAGGCGTTCTCGCCAGTTTAATCGACCTCAATGCTTTCCTTGGCGCTATGACAGCGGCGAACAGATGGATACTCCATCATTTTTCAACAGCTTTTAACTGGGGCAGTTTTGGTTTCGTAATAACCATCACCTGGGTGTGGTTTTCGCGTTTGGGCAAGGTTCGTATCGGCGGCTCAAAAGCGACACCAATTCTGACAAGGTGGAACTGGTTCGCCATTACACTTTGCACGACCATCGCGATTGGAATTCTGTTTTGGGGAACAGCGGAGCCACTCTACCATTTTTACGAGCCGCCTGCACTTGAAGGCATTGCGGCCGGTTCGGCAGATGCCAAGCGCTTCGCCCTGTCTTCACTGTTTATGCATTGGTCTATTACACCTTATGCTATTTACACCGTGCCGGGCCTTGCCTTCGCTCTTGCATACTACAATCTGGAAAAGCCGTATTCGCTGGCGGCTCCAATGTCTGTTTTGCTGGGAAAAACACCGGGCAGAGGCGTTACAGAATTGATTGATGCCATCGCACTATTTGCGCTGGTTGCCGGGATATCTGCGACATTGGGGGTGGGAATTTTATCGATATCCCAAGGTATAGCATCGGTCGCTGGCATTGAGGCGAGTGCTTACCTGCTTGCCTTTGTTGCCGTTTCCATTGTTGCGGCCTTTATGGTGTCATCCCTTTCGGGTTTGCTCCGCGGCATCAGGGTGCTTTCTGACTGGAACGTAAAATTCTTCTTCCTTTTGTGTGGTGTTCTGTTTCTGGCTGGCCCAACGGGTGATATCCTTCTGTCGGGTGCCAGGGGGCTGGTTGACTATGCAGTGAATTTTTTACCCCGATCCGTTGGTGCTGGCGCAACTGGCGACATTGAATGGGCAAGCTCGTGGACAACGTTTTACTGGGCCAACTGGTTGGCATGGGCACCCGTTACTGCGCTCTTTCTCGGCAGAATAGCCAAAGGGTATACTGTTCGGGAGTTCATATTGTTCAATATGATCTTGCCTGCAACATTTGCGATCTTGTGGATGTCAATTTTCGGGGCTAGCGCGATTGAATTTGATCGAGCTGGTGGTGACTTGTATGCTGTTCTGACCGCCAATGGACCGGAAGCTGTTATATACCAGCTGTTTAACAACTTGCCGTTCTCAGCAGTCTGGTCGGTTGCTTTTATACTCCTCTCCTTCATCTGTTTTGTTACCGCCGCAGACAGCAACACAGAAGCCATTGCCGGATTATGCCAGTTGGATGAAAGTCATGCGTCAATTGCCGATGAAGAGCATAGGCCAACTACTCTTCGTCTGAAGGTTCTGTGGGCGAGCCTCATGGGTCTAACTGCCTGGGTCATGGTTACATTTTCAGGCGTTGACGGTGTAAGAATGTTGTCGAACCTTGGCGGTTTGCCTGCATTGTTTATTGTGTTGATGATGAATATCGCCTTGATCCTGATGGGCACCACAAAGTTTGCCGCACTCAAATCATAGACACATCAAAATTTAAGAGTTTAGAAAAAAACTCTGAGGGTTTTCTCATCTGATGCGTTTTAATTTCTGGTAGGCTCCGAAACTCAGGTTTTAGCGGTTGGACGAATGAAATCGATCAATGATCCCAAAGTTGTTGCACTTGAAGACGCAGATTACAAAGCGCGTCAGCGTCAGGTTGCGCAATTGGTCAAAGACCATGATCGCGCTCTGCGTCGGTACATTCGTGCGCAGCTGGCGGTGGAGGTGGATCGGGATGATCTAATACAGGAAATATACTTCCGCGTCGTTCGTCATACCGATTTGAGCACGTTTGAGGAAAACACCCGTGCGTACCTGTTCAAAACCGCAACAAATTTATTGCGTGACAGGTCACGTCGTAGGGCAGTGCGAAAATCGGACAGTGAGCGAGAGGTCACCGAGATTGATCTCATCAATCCGGTAACACCGGAACGGGAAGCGCAGACCCGACAAAGCCTTGAATTGGTCCAAAGTGTGCTCGCGGCACTGCCTCCAACCTGCAGGAAGGCATTTTTGTTAAGTCGCTTCTCCAACAAGAACTACGCTGAGATAGGCGCGGAGCTTGGTGTGTCGGCATCAATGGTGGAAAAACATGTGGCGAAAGCGCTGCGGAAGATCAGGCGAAGAGTGGCGCTTAGGTAAATCGCCAAACCCAAGACAATCGGTAGAAGATAAGTCTATGAACACGTACAATGATGACATTGCGAAAGAGGCCAGTCGGTGGATTGCCCGACTGAACTCCGGCGCGTTTAGCGCTACTGATGAAACCTCTCTGCGTGACTGGTTGGACGCATCGGAAAAAAACCGGCTTGAGTATCATGCGCAGGTTGAGCTGTGGCAGGATCTCGCAGGTTTCGAGGGGCGGTTATTGGATGCGCATGAGCCAGAACAAAACCACCGGGACGCAAATCTTCATAACGGTGAAGCGTTGCAGGGAAAACTGGTTGATTTGCCCATCGGCAAAGCCTGGCGGCGCTTGTCAGCTGCGGCTACGGGTTTGGTTGCAGCATCATTGTTTGCCGGATTTTTACTGTTTTCGGGGCAAGGTGAACCTGCATCCGGACCTCAGCGTTATTTGACGCAAAAGGGTCACCAGACTGAAGCGCTGCTTGCTGATAACACCCGCATTCTAATGAATACCAATAGCAATCTTGTTGTGGAATATCAGAAAGAGATCAGACATGTCGCACTCGAAAAAGGTGAAGCTTTTTTTGATGTGGCCACGGACCCGGAACGACCGTTCATCGTTGAAACGGCGTGGGGAAATGTGCGTGTCCTGGGTACTAAATTCAATGTACTGAGCACTGATCAAGGGCTGCGTGTTGACGTGCTGGAGGGGCTGGTTGAAGTCATTTCTGAAGCAGATATAGCGGGCGAACCCATCGATGTGTTTCTGACAGCAAACCAGAGTATCACGGTGTCCAATGAAGCTGAGGAAAATGTCTCGTTTGCAACGGAGGTCGTTGCAGAGGTAGCCCCGTGGCGGGACGGTGTGTTGACGTTTAGCAATCAGCCGCTTGCAGATGTTATCGTGGAGATAAACAGATACACCAGTCGGGAAATCAATATCGTTAGTCCTTCGTTGGAGGACCAGTTGGTAAGCGGAAGCTTCAATATTGGCGATGTGTCTGCGTTTCTGGAAGGGCTTGAGGCAATTCTGCCACTTAAGGTGGAACGTCAGTCCGGAAAAATAATCATTAGATCAATAGGTTAGTTATTTTTCCGAAAAAAGTCCTGAGGGTAATGGAGCGTCACGCGTTTAAACTAATGAGGGTGAAATTCAATCCTGGGTTATTTATTCAGGGAAATTGTGGGGAGGTACCCTATGGGTAGCACAACAAAATTATCGTTATTAACGGCCGTTTCAGTTCTGGCATTGTCGCCAGCATCCGCAGGTAACCAAGTGAAACAAGTGCGTGACTACCGCATCGTTGCACAGGATACAAGCGCAGCTCTGTTGGCTTTTGCCAAAGAAAGTGGCGTTCAGGTAATGTTTGCGCCGGATACGGTGGCGGGTCACCGTTCGCAGCGCGTAACAGGCGAGCTAACATCGCACCAGGCGCTTGCGATGCTGCTTGCCGGCACAGGGCTTGATTACGAATACACCGATAGCGGTATGCTGGTGGTCCGAGATGCGGGAAACGATGTGGCTGCGTTTGCAGCAAGAAACCCCGTCGCGGCCAGTGCGACAATCCAAACGGCAACTAGTTCCAGCGAAGCAACAAACGGCGGTGTAATTGAAGAAATTGTTTCTGTCGGTACGCGTTCGAAAGGTCGGACAGCCATTGCAACGCCGGTTCCGGTAGATGTCGTGGGGGCAGGGGCGTTAGCCAGCACGGGACAAACCGAAGTTGGGCGCATGCTGCAAATTCTTGCCCCATCTTTTAACTTTTCAAGCTCTTCAGTATCGGATGGCACCGATGCGCTGCGCCCCGCAACGCTTCGCGGTCTTGGTCCGGACCAAACCCTGGTGTTGGTGAACGGCAAGCGCCGTCATACCGGTGCGCTCATTCATGTCAATACCTCCGTTGGTCGTGGTGCGGCAGGTGTTGATATGAACGCAATTCCTGGTGCTGCATTGGGCCGAATTGAAGTCCTGCGTGACGGCGCCGCAGCGCAATATGGTTCTGATGCGATCGCAGGGGTTATCAATCTTGTTTTGAACGACGAGGCCGAGGGCGGGTCAGCTAATGTGCAGTACGGCCAGACCTATGAGGGAGACGGCGAGACGTTTTTGGCGAATGCAAATATTGGTTTCGAGCTTGGGGATGGAGGGTTTCTGAACGTTACAGCTGAGTACCGTGACAGGGGCAACACCAACCGTGCAGGTCTCTCGGCCACACAGCAATATCCACTATTGGATGATGGCTCGTTTGACCCGCGGGAGTTTACGTTCGAGCGACAGAACTTCAGGATCGGTGATGCAGATAGCGAGCAGTATGCTTTTGTTGCCAATGCGGCAATACCTATCAGCGATAATGCCCGTTTTTATGCCTTTGGAACGTATTCTGATCGCCAAAGCCAATCAGCTGGTTTTTATCGGCGAGCCAACCAGACGGACCGTACCGTGCTGGAGTTATACCCCGATGGTTTCCTGCCGCTGATCAACACCAATATTGAAGACTATTCCTTGTCAGGCGGTATCGAATGGGATTTGAATAACGGTTGGGGCCTGGACCTCAGCATCAACCACGGTTCAAACTCATTTCAGTTTGTTATTTCCAATTCACTCAATGCCTCTTTTGGTCCGAGCAGCCCGACGACAGCGGATGCCGGAACCCTGGGTATCAGTCAAACGACCTTTAATGCCGATCTGGTAAAGACTTTTGACATTGGTGGTGCAGAAACAACGTTTGCCTTTGGCGGTGAGTACCGCGAAGAGAATTATACCCTGGAAGCAGGTGAGCCTGTTTCCTACCAGGATGGTGGTGCGGTTAATCCCGTGACTGGTGCGCCTTACGTCAGTGGGTTTCAGGTTTTCCGTGGGTTCTCTCCGGCAAATGAAGTAGATGAAAGCCGGAGCAACTTCTCCGTTTATGCAGATGTCGAGAGCCAAATCACGGATCAGTGGTTGGTTGCTGTGGCCGGTCGCTATGAGGACTACAGCGACTTTGGTAGCACGCTCACCGGTAAGTTCTCGACCCGGTTTGAAATAAGCGAGAATTTGGCTCTGCGAGGTTCTGTATCGACTGGTTTTCGTGCGCCATCCATGCAGCAGAAATTCTTCAACAGTGTTTCAACGCAGTTTGTGGAAGTAAACGGTGTAACCGTGGCGCAGGAACGCGGTACCTTCCGAAATGATAGTGTTGTTGCGCAGCTTGCCGGCGTGCCGGAGCTTGAAGAAGAAACATCGGTCAGTTTCAGTGGTGGGTTCGTCGCAACCGCTGGTGCGCTTACATTCACTGCGGACTATTATCATATTCAGATTGATGACCGTATCGGAATCTCAGGCGCAATAGACCTGACGCAGCCGGGCTTTGAGAATGTTGCGGGCGCCGCATCTTCCGGTCAGTTTTTTGTCAATGCAGCAGATACAAGTACCAATGGTGTTGATATCGTCGCCACATATGATGTGCCGCTTAGTGGTGCCCAAACCCTGAGACTGTCCGCCGCAGCAAACTGGACGGAAACCAACCTGAAAGAAGGTAGCATTGTCAGTTCCATTGGCGGCGTCGATGTTGGCCCCCTGTTTACACCTCAGGATATTTCGATAGTTGAGGAATGGCAGCCTCAAACCCGTATTAACCTGTCAGCGAACTACTCTAATGGTCCGTGGGATTTGATCACCCGTGTTAGTCAGTTCGGCTCCTACACCGTGTGTGAGGGGGCATGCGATACCCCGTCCGGGGCTGGTCAAAATGTCCAGGAATTCGGTTCAAAATGGCTTACCGATATTCAGTTGAATTATAACTTTGAAGATAGTGGGCTGACTGTCACCGTGGGCGCAAACAATCTGTTTGATGTCTTTCCCGATTTGAACCTGATTGGCCAATCCCGAGGCGGCACCCTGGATGGCATCGTCTCATCCCCCGGAGTATTCCAATACTCTCGCCGCTCGGCGCCGTTCGGCTTCAATGGTGGCTTTTGGTATGGCCGTGTGACCTATCGATTCTAGTATTTCACTCACCCTCCGACGATAGTGAGCACGCAGGCCGCAGGGGAAATCCCTGCGGCCATTTCGTTTACTTCTAATCGTCAATGTCCCGACCATAGCTGCCAACCGGGGGCAGGGGCTGTCCCTCAAGCGGCGGGATTGGCTCATCCTGAATTTTTTGAACCAGATAATCAATCGCGGTTTCAAGCTGCAGGTCCTCGCCCCGGTAGCTGGCAAATGGCGGATTTTCAATCTCAATAGTTGGAGAAACCCCTCGACCTTCCAAAAGCCAGCGACCATCAAGACCGAACTGCGCAGACTCGGCGATGCGGGCGATACCCCCATCAGACTGTCTGTTTCGGTCGGAAAGCCAAATACCTGCGCCGGCCGTTCTTGTACCAATCAAGGGTGCAAGCCCCAAAGTCTTCATGCCCGCGGCAAAGGTTTCGCCGTCGGAGTAGGTAGACTGGTTCATTAGCACCACAACATGGCCGCGGAAGGTTTGCTGCATGTTTCCATAGGGTACCGCCCGGCCATTGAAGTGCCAGAACGCCCATATCTTGCGCAGGAAGGTTTGTATCAGCCAACTATCGATGTTGCCGCCTCTGTTGCCGCGCACATCTACAATAATGCCATCCTTGTCCCAGTGCTCGTAGAAATCACGGGCAAAGGCTGCAATGTCGTTGCCACCCATGGCACGGATGTGCAAATAGCCAATTTTGTCACCATCGGCCTGACGAACCTTTTCCGCGTTTGTTTCAACCCAATCGCGGTAGCGAAGCATGGTATTTGTTCGCATCGAGACGGGCCTGACAATCGTGTGGTGCGCCTGATTTTCGCCGCGCTTTAGCTCAAGCAAAACCTGCTCATCAGCTCGTTCGCGTAGGGCCAACTGCAGTTCGGGCTGGCTGGAGATTGCCCGACCGTTTATCGAGACAAGGATATCCCCCACTGCTGCATCCACGCCGGGTTTTGCGAGTGGGGCCTTAAGCGATGGCAGGCCTTCTTCAGTCCTGTATATGTGGCTAATTCGAAGTCCGTCGCGGCTTGTTTCGAACTCCGCGCCCAAGGCAGAGTCTGTCCCTGCCTCTGTATCGCTTGGTAGGTCACCGCCGCCGATCTGAGAGTGTAATATCCCCAATTCGCTGGTCATCTGGCCGATTAGGTCATGAAGTTCCGCACGATGCCCAATTCTGGAAACCAGAGGCTCGTACTTGGCTCGGACCGCAGTCCAGTCAAGCCCACGCATGTTCGGGTCAAACGAGTAGTCCCTGTGCATGCGCCACGCGTCAGCAAATATTTGTGGCCATTCCTCGTTGGGATCAATAGCTATCTTCCAGCTTTTGGTACGGATTTTAGCGTCCGCGAGATCTTTTGGGGCTTTTGCGCCCGCTTTTACAATGTACAAGTTGCCGGAATCGCGGGCCCCTTTGCTGAAGAAAAGCTGTTCGCCGTTCGATGACAGTTCAAATGACCGTATGCCGGCAGAGAAAATTTCGGCTTTCGGCTTTTGGTTGGTGATCTTTATAGTTTTGATCGATGCAGGACCGCTATCGCCTCGGTCCATCAGATAAAGAAAATCCTTGTTAGCGGCGAGGTTGCTGTAGTTTCCCGCAGGGACAGGAACTTCAAACAAGCGTGATGACAGGCCGTCCCAAGTAATTTCTATGTTGCGTGTGTTATTTGCTTCTTTTTCATCGTCGGTTTCTTTTTCTTCTGGAGTTTCTTCCTTACTGTCAGCTTCCAGTTCGTCAGCGGGTTGGAACGGGAACCGCACATCTGGAACCAGTGCGAGAGCATAAACCTTGCCACGCTTGTCGAACTGCGTGCCCATGTTCCGGTCACCCCAAGGCGAACCCGGGGTCGCACGGAAATTTCGCGATGACAGGAAATACAGCCACTTGCTGTCGGCGGAGAACGCCGCGCTGTAACTGTCATATTTGGTGTCGGTGACCTTTTCGCGCCGTCCAGAATCTGTTTCATACAGATAGATGCTTATGGTGCCGCGTTGATCATTTCGGTGGTAAGCTATGAGGCTGCTGTCTTTCGAGAAAGTCACGCCGCCAAATACATCGTTGCCCAGCCCGTCGGTGGCTTCTTCAATCAGGGTGTCTTCACCACTTTCGATATCCAGCAGCCAAAGGCGCTCCCTGCCATCGCTATACACCAGTTTTGTGCCGTTGGGGGCCAGATAGAATTGCCATTTTCTGGCATCGGCGTCATTGGTCAGTTGCTCGGCTTTGCCCAAGCCATTCAGTGGATAACGCCAGATTTCACCAAAGTTACCCCGATCTATTATTGCGTATACCCAATCGCTTTTCACGCCAACAACGGCGTTTCTAGCCCGCGAGCCCGCGGGCAGCTGGAAATCCACTAGTCGAAGTGGGCCTGTGCTCGCCAGGGCTATTCTGCCCCGCGCCGTGAGCGCCAGCCTGTTTTCGCCGCCTCCCAAGCGGGCGGTGTCCAAATATTCCAGCGGCTTCTCAATCCATCGAACACGGCTCATATCCTGGTCCGTTGTCAGGGAAAGGTTGATCTGTGTGTCGCTGTTGGTTGTCAGGTCATAAAGTCGTATATCGGCGCCAAGGCGGTAAACAATTTTCCCATTCTTGAGGAAAGCCTCCCGAACGTCCCAGCCTTGATGGTTCGTCAACTGTACAACATTTTCCCCGTTATCTGCCATTGACCAGATGTTGCCGGAGCCATTCTTGTCACTTATGAAGTAGAGCTGCCCATCAGACCACATTGGTTGCCTTATTGGTGCGCCAAAGTCCTCCGCCAATCTGGTTGCCTCGCGCTCACTCGCAGTGTCAAAGCGCCAAAGCTGAGCCATACCGCCGCCTCTGTAGAGTTTGGCATTGTCGCGATTCATTTCCATGCCGTACCGGCTGAAATAGAGGGTGTTTTCGTTCGCAAATGTGCCGTTTGTTGCCTCGGAAAGTGGGATTTCTTCCATTGCCAGCGTTGCAGGGTCAACCAGCCGCAGAACACGAGGAGTAGGGCCACTTTTATTTTGGCTTGTATAGAGAATACGGCCATCTGTGGACCATCCACGCACCCAAACCCGGCCACTATCGAAGCTCACCTGCTTTGGGCTGCCACCTGCCAGTGGCATGACATATGCTTCAACCGCACCGTCGTAGTTGGCTTCAAATGCGATCCAGCGACCGTCCGGGGAGAGTTTTGGGCTACTCTCGACTTCCGGATGGCTTGTAATGCGAAACGCGTTGCCACCAGTCAGTGGGGCACGCCACAGGTCCCCTTCGGATGAAAACACCAGTGTGTTGTTATGGAATGTTGGTGACCGATAGTAACCTTCATTGGCGTAGGTCACGCCTGAAAGCACCAACGACATGATTAAGGATGCGGCACCCACCGTGCCACTTAAAAATGAGTAAGCTATACGCATCGTTTTCCCTTTTGTGGACTTTGCCCAAATAGTGGCGGAAACCTAACAGTCAGATAATCAAACCTAAAGCAAATTGACCTAATCTTTGGTTTGGCCATTTCACTACATGGACGGATGCCTGTTCTAGTGCATTGTTATTAATGCGGAAAAATGGAAATGGCTCTCTAGTATGCGCTTTCTAATGTTTTTCCCTACATTCCATCTCAAGGTTAACGACCCGGAGGCAAAACAGCCTGTAACCAAGGTGCAACCGGATCAAAATTGAATAGATACATTTGAGATCGAAAAGGAACTGATCATGGCTATTTTGGAAAACATTCAAAACTCACAGGTTGTTCGCGCTTACCGTCAAGGTTACCTCGCTTGGCTCGGTGCTCACAAGGCAGCGTTCGATATGACGCAAGAGGGTATTAGCAAGCTGATGAACAGTCGCGAAGAACTGGTCGAGGACCTGGTTCAAAAAGGTGAAGCTGTTGAAGCTGATGTTCAGACGCGTGTGAACGGTTTTTTCAACCGCGCGAACTAAGCAACGGAAGGAGAGAAGGGTGCGATAGCGATTAGTATGCGCTTTCTAATTTTTCTCTCTACTTTCCAAATCAGAATTTAGAGATCAGCGGTAAAGAAAGCGAAAGCTGGAAAAGCCGAAGATCTGAAACCAAAAATGATACGATTACAAAGGAATTAATCATGGCTATCATGAAAGACATCCAGAATTCACAAGTTGTTCGCGCTTATCGTCAAGGCTGGCTCGCATGGCTTGGCGCACACAAAACCGCTTTTGATTTTGCCCAGGACGGCGTTAGCAAACTGATGAACAGCCGCGAAGAACTGGTCGAAGACCTGGTTCAAAAAGGCGAAGAAGTTGAAGGTTTGGCGCAAGACAACATTGAAAAAGTTCGCGGCTACGTTGAGCCTCGCTTTTCTGATGTTACAGAGCGCTTCAACGAAGTAAGCGAAAAAGTATCCGGCGTTCGCAACAAGGTCATGGACCGCGTTTCCGGTGAATCAACTGACCGCGTTGTTGAGCTCTCTGCTGAAGTTGCGAAACTGACCAAAACAGTAAATGCACTGAGCCGCAAAGTGAACACAGCAGCTAAACCAGCTGCGAAAAAGCCGGTTGCAAAGAAAACTGTTGCGAAGAAAGTTGCCAAGCCAGCTGTAAAAAAAGCTGCACCGGTAGCTAAAAAAGCCGCACCAGCGAAAGCTGCCGCTCCTAAGGCTGCACCTGCTGCAGCGCCAAAAGCTGCTGACGACAAGGCAGCTGCATAAAGATTATTAGTCCTTCGGGTCTAATAGGCTGACAGGTCTGGTCCCTCCCCTTCCCCCCTGAGTTCGGACCTGTCAGCCATTGCTTCAATTACCAGCAATGGTTCCGTAAACCAGAGATCAACCAGCGACTTCGGTCGCTTTGTTTTTTTCTAGCGCTTAGTGCTTTTCTTGTTCAGTATGGAATGTAAACCTACCGTATAGATGGCATGGGCGATGAATTTCATGCGTGTGCAAGAAGGGGAGTTGGCATGGCACGGTCAAAAAAATCCATTGGCGAAAGAGCAGCCGAGACAACCACTGCATTCAGCCCGATCGTTGGTGTGCACCGTTCGGAACTTGTGAAATCACTGGGTGTGGTGATCAAGCAGGCTGCAATGAACCCCGCGTCTTTCGGCCAGCATTTCCTGAACTACGGCAAGGACATGGTTGATATCGTCAAGGGCGATAGTGAATATGCGCCGCATGCCAAAGACCGACGGTTTCAGGACAAAGCATGGGCTTTTAATCCACTTTACAGACGGGGTATGCAGTCCTGGATGGCAATGAAGGAAAACCTCAATAACTGGCTAAGCGAAGCTGAAATTGATGAACTGGACAGGGCTCGCGCGCACTTTATCCTTGAGGTTGTGACCGATACACTGGCGCCAACCAACACGTTAATTGGCAACCCGGCGGCAATGAAGCGGTTGTACGAGACTGGCGGTATGTCGATTGTTGCCGGTTTGAAAAACGCATACAATGATATGGTCAACGGGATCGGTATTCCATCTCAGGTTGATGCAAGGCCTTTCAAGGTCGGAGAAAATCTGGCGACAACTCCCGGGTCTGTAGTTTTTAGAAATGAGGTCCTGGAAGTCATTCAGTACACTCCGAGCACGGAACAAGTGCATGAAATTCCGCTCATGGTCATTCCGCCGCAAATCAACAAATTCTATGCATCAGACCTGACACCGGACAAGAGCCTGTTCAGATTCCTGCTGTCACAGGGTATTCAGCTGTTCGCGATCAGTTGGCGTAACCCCGGCGTGGAGCAGGCAGACTGGCACCTCGAGACATATATTGACGCAGTGGTCGAGGCGATGGACGCAGTCATGAAGGTCACCCGGTCCAAAAAAGTCAACGTTTCAGGTGCGTGTTCAGGCGGTATTACCGTCGCAACACTTCTTAGCCATCTCGCGGCTATTGGTGATGATCGTGTTAATTCTTCCACTTTTCAGGTTTGCGTTCTTGATCCCCGTCAGGAAGACAGCGAGGTTGGCGCGCTTGTGTCGGAGGAAACGCTGGAGCTTGCGCGTGCGCGCTCGGCTCAAAAAGGCATTCTTTCCGGCGATGATTTATCACGAACCTTTGCCTGGATGCGTCCGAACGACTTGATCTGGAACTATGTGGTGAACAATTACCTCCTTGGTGATGCTCCGCCGGCTTTTGATATCCTGTTCTGGAACAACGACACAACAAACCTGCCTGCAGGGCTGCATTCCGATTTTCTCGATAGTTACATGACTGCACCATTTGCGAACCCTGGGACCGTGGATTTTAAAGACAAGAAACTGGACCTTGGGAAAGTTGACCATGACAGCTTCATAGTAGCTGGTGTGACAGACCATATTACGCCCTGGCGGGCGTGTTATCGCACGACTAAAATATTAGGTGGCAACAATGAATTTATTGTTTCCAACAGCGGCCATATTCAGTCTCTTCTAAACCCTCCCGGGAATCCGAAAGCAAAGTATTTCTATAACCCCGGTAGTCTTGATGGAACTGCTGATGAATGGATGACGAGCGCTGAACTACGCGACGGTTCCTGGTGGACGCCTTGGGCCGGTTGGCTGAAAGAGCGTTCGGGCAAGGAAAAAGCAGCTCCAAACAGGTTGGGAAACACAAAATACAAGCCGCTTGCGGATGCACCGGGCGAATATGTATTTGGATAAAAAAATTTAAGACTTATGTCTTATTATGGGGTGAGAGAACCGAGACGGCCCGGGAAGCTGTCTCGTTGGCTGATCGGTATTTGCGGTCAGCGACCTTTGGAGAGAGGAACGTATGGCAGGTTATCAGCCAAAGATCGAGCTTGTCGACGTCGGCAGGCAGAAATTGCGCACAGCTATCTGGCAAGGCGGCGGAAGAGAGCGGCCCCTGTTGTTTTTCAACGGGATAGGGGCGAACCTGGAACTTGTTGGCCCGCTCGGCGAAATGATGCGGGAGCGCTCAGACGTCGTGGTATTTGATATGCCGGGAATTGGGGGCTCACCCGCACCAACGTTCCCTTATCGCCCATCAACGGTTGCAACTTGGTCTAATCGCATTCTGGACGAATTTGGCTATTCAGATGTGGACGTCATGGGGATATCCTGGGGCGGCGGGGCTGCGCAGCAGTTTGCATTGACCAACCCTGACCGTGCGCGGTCGCTTGTTTTGCTTGCGACAAGTGCAGGCATGGTCATGGTGCCGGGAAATATCAGCGCGCTCAGCAAAATGGCTAATCCTCGGCGTTATATTGACCCGGACTATATGATGTCCAATTTCGAAACTCTGTATGGCGATGCTGCAGACAATAGTGCTATGGGGCACAAAAGCAGGATTATTGCCCCTAGCAAGCTCGGATACGCTTATCAGTTGATGGCGATGGCGGGGTGGACAAGTATTCATAGGCTGCCGTTTCTGAAGCAGCCAACTTTGGTGATGTCTGGGGACAAAGACAATATTGTTCCACTCGCCAATGCCAGAATTTTGAAAGCTGTGATCCCGAGATCGGATTTAAAGATTGTTAAAGGCGGAGGACATTTATTTGCCGTTTCGCGTGCCCAGCAGGTTGTTCCGACAATTGCCCGCTTCCTTGACGATCATGCAGATGACTATCTGCAGCAGAACACAGCGTCAGCCCAGGTCTGAAACGGCTGATAACTGAAGGAGTACGACATGAGTGACAAACCCAAAAAAGACATGGATATTGCCCGCAAGATCTGGTTGGCGGGAATTGGTGCCTATGGTCGTGCTGTCGGCGATGCAACAGAGGCCTATGCCAAGGTGGGCCGCGAGACGACCAAGGTATTTGAGGATCTGGTTGGCAAAGGCGCCGAGCTTGAGGGTAAAGTTGCGGACGTTGCTAAAAACTATGTTCCTGAAATGGCCGAGAAGCACCGGGCACAGGTGGAAGACCGGATGGAGAGGATGAAAGCGGCGCTTGGTATGACTGAAGCCGCAGCTGATCAGCGAGAACATATCGAGAGCATTGAAGCGCGCCTTGATTCCATCGAAGAGAAACTGGATGCGGTCCTGGCAGCGGTCCAAAAGCCAAAACCTGCGCCAAGGGAAAGAACCGCAAAAGCAGCGGCGGCTAAAAAATAGGCCATCCGCAAAGGGGCCCGGTCATGAAGACCAAGGACAGGATATTGCAATACAGTCTGCAGCTCTTTAACGAAGAGGGCGAGCAGAATGTGACACCTGTCGATATCGCTAATGTGCTGGAGATCAGTCCCGGCAACCTTTATTATCACTTCAAAGGGAAAGATCCGATAATCCATCAGTTGTTTGTGGATTTTGAGCAGGAATTTAAAATGGTGCTGAATGCACCAATTGATAAACCGCTGGAGCTCTCTGATAACTGGGTCTATTTCTACATTCTGTTCGAGGAAATTGCCGATTTTCGTTTCTTTTACCGCAACCTGCAATCCATTCTTGAGCGCTATCCGGATTTGGAAACACGTTTTAGAAGGCTGGTATCCCTCAAGACAAAGACCATGGCCTCGATCATTGATACCCTGAACAAGAGTGGTTTTATATCTATCTCGGCAACTGAAGCGGAGCAGATGTCCGAACGCTTTGCGCTTCAGTTAACCTATTGGCCAACATATCAGACCCTTATGGACGATGACGTCTCGACACCGGTCTCTATTCATCGAGGCGTTTTTGGCATGATCAGTCAACTAACGCCCTATGTAGTGGACGGTGGCGAAGAGTTTTTGCAGTTATTGACCGAATTCCGAGACAAGATGCTGAAGAACGCCAAGTAACCGCCATGTGTTTTAACGCATACAGTGCTCCATCTAGTTGTTCAGGTACGCTAAGAAACAATATGTCGAATCGTTGCCCATAAAATAGGCAATAGTTTCTTTTTTGTGCATTTTTTCGAAAGTTCGTTTGACGTTCCCCAATCTCACTGCCATCCTGTTACAGAAATGTGACCGGGGAGGGTCCATTGAATACGGAAACAGGGTCAACAACGGCAAGGAGAACTGTGTGTTCAATTTTTCTCGAAAGGTGAAAGCGCCTTCTGCACTATTGGTGATGATGGAAGGGCGTGCTCTTTTTGAGTTGGGCGCGATGGCAATGTCGGCCCCGTTTCTGAAAAGACTTCCTCGTGGTGACGGACATCCGGTTCTTGTTTTACCCGGCCTTGGGGCTGCTGATGGTTCTACGCGACCACTAAGATCCTTTCTGGACGACCGTGGCTATCAGCCATATGCATGGGGCCTTGGGCGAAACTTTGGCCTGCGTGAAGGTATTCTTGAAGGTATGCTGGACCGGATTGATGAGATTTATGCCATGCATCAGCAGAAAGTCAGCCTTGTTGGGTGGAGTTTGGGCGGGATTTTCGCCCGGGAACTTGCAAAACTGAGGCCTGAGCAGACCAGGTTGGTCATTTCTCTCGGTAGTCCGCACTCTGGCGATCCCAAAAATTCGAATGCCTGGCGTTTCTATGAAATGACTGCGGGGCATTCCGTCGAGGAACCTCCAATCGATACCTTGATGCATAAGGCACCGCCGGTTCCTACTACATCAATTTATACCAAAACGGACGGCATCGTGGCCTGGCAAAATTGCCATCAGGAGAAGCCGGTTTGTGAAATCAAACAGAAGCAAACTGAAAATATCCGTGTTGCCGGCAGCCATTGCGGTCTGGGGTTCAATCCAAGTGTACTGTATGTCATTGCTGATCGACTGGCACAGCGAGAAGGCACGTGGCGCCCGTTCTCGAACGTGGGAACGCGCAAGGCATTCTTCGACACACCGGGCCTGGATTCAGCAGTACCAGCTTAGAATATTGCAAAAGCACACAAAAAATAGGCGGAGAGGGTGATTTTTCACCCTCTTTTTTTGTGTTTTCGAAGCTTAATCGGTCATTTTTGCGACTTTAGGGCGATATTTCTAAAAATGTCTGCATAATGGTTAGCATAAAAGGGAGCGCACATTGGTGTGCCTTGTGATTGTCATCAAGCTATAGTTTCAACAATCCAAATTGGATCTGTTGAACTGTGGCTCGCGAGAGGGGACGATGATGCATAAATTAACCGGTTTGGATGCGACATTTCTTTACATGGAAACAGATGAAACGCCCATGCACGTTTCAGCATTGTTGATATGTGAACCGCCGAAAGAGGGGGACAACCCTTTTGAACTGTTAAAGTCACAAATCGCTGAACGCGCTCATGAAATCCCGTCCTTTCATCGTAAATTGATGCCTACACCATTTTATGTGGATCATCCGGTATGGGTTAACGCAGGAACAGTTGATCTTGATTATCATATCAAGCACGCCAGCTTGCCCAGCCCTGGAAACGTTGAACAATTGCGTACCCTGATCCAGGGGCTGCACTCACTTACCCTTGATCGTGACAGACCGCTCTGGCAGTTTTATGTGATTGAGGGGGTAGAAGACGCTAGCTTGGGCCTGCCCAAAGGTAGCTTTGCCCTGTACACCAAAAGCCACCATGCCAGTGTTGATGGCGGTGCCGGTATCGCTGTGATGGATATTATCTCTGACCGGGCGCCCAAACCGCGTCCGCCATTGCCGAAAAACAAAATCCGCCTGCAGGCCGAAAAGCCTGGTATGTTTGAACTTCTCGGTAGTTCGTATGGGCGTTTCCTGCAACAACAGGTAGATGTTGTCAAAAAAATACCCGACCTTGTGAAGGCAGCAGGCTCGTTTGCGAAGGTGGCGATGGAAGACCGCAGCAGCGTTTTCAAAAATATGCAACCCGCTCCGAAAACGCGGTTTAACGTACGAATTCAGAAACAGCGTGCATACGGCGCTCAGTCTCTATCGCTGCCGGACACAATCGCTCTTGCGAAGCAGACCGGAGCCACTCTCAACGATATTGTGCTGACAATCTGTGGCGGTGCCCTTAGGCGGTATCTCGAAGGCCATAAGGAGTTGCCTGAAAGTTCCTTGGTTGCTGCCGTTCCCGTCTCCCTAAGGGAGCTTGGCGATGCAAGCAATACAAACCAGGTATCTGGCATGACTTGCGGTCTTGGAACTGATATCGCTGATCCCATGAAGCGCCTGCGTACAGTTCAGGAAAACTCGAAAGCATCCAAAAAGCAGCTTGGAGCCGTCAAAGACGTTATTCCTCAAGACTATACGTTCTTTGGCGCTCCTATTCTGGTTTCGGCTATGGCTCAGCTCTCCAGCCGAACCGATGTTATCAACATGATGCCGTCGCCTATAAATGTAACGATTTCAAATGTTCCCGGACCGCGTCGCCACATGTATTTTGCTGGAAGCAAGGTTGTGGCGCAGTTCCCGGTATCTATCGCGACGCACGGCTGTGCGCTCAACATTACCTTGCAGAGTTACGTTGACCGCTTGGACTTTGGTCTTATCGCCTGTAAAATTGCTGTGCCTGATGTGCAGGTTATTGCAGATTATATCGTTGAAGAATTTCATATTCTCAAGGAAGCTGCCGACAAACTTGGCGATAAAGCCGTTCCGACGAAAGTTGCCGCAGAGGTTTCGACTAAGTCAGCTGCAAAGAAGGCTGCTACAAAATCAGCGCCCACTAAAACGGCCAACGGCAAAAAACCGGCAGTGAAATCTTCAGTGCCACCCAAAGCGAAGGCTCGCAAAAGAGGGGCAAAACCTACTGCTCACTGACAAGGTGAACTTCTACTGAAAAAAATCGCAATAAGCCGTCTCAATCAAGGCGGCTTTCTTATATGCGGCCGGTTTCATCGTATTCGAGCAGCAGACCCTTTAGAAAGTAACGGGTCGCTCGCTCGACAAGGTCATCAGTGTCGATGCTGAGTGTCAGGTTCTGAAATTTATGGTCGATTAACAGAAATGCTGTTCCATGAACGATTGACCACATAGGCGTCGCAATCTTTAAAGTGTGCTGCACATCAATCCCATTGCGGTCCAGAAATGTCGCGACGCTTTTCAACAGGATTGAAAAGCACGCAATGCCTTTATTGGGCGCATTTTGCGCCAATGCATAGTTATTTATGTCGTGGTTTTTGATCTCCAGGAAATCAATCAGGGATTTTCCATTTTTGCTGGGTGCATTTTCTTTAAACATTTCCTCAAGGTTTATATCAGGGCCGCCCCGATGGTTTTCGCACATCAGACGGAATAACTGTGGGTTTTCGCTCGCGAACCGAACGTAGGTTTTGCCCATCGCCGTGATCGACTCAATTGTTCCAAGTTCTTGACCTGCTGCGTTTTTTTGCATCAGCAAACCCATTTTGCTGAATGCAACTTCAGTTACTTCATGCAACAGTTCTGACTTGTCGGAAAAGTGACGATAGGGCGCCGCCACGCTTACACCCGCAATCCGACTGGCGTCTTTGAGCGTAAAGGCATCAGCGCCAACGTTGGAAACAAGCTCTACAGAGGCGTCGATAAGAGCGGAGCGAAGGTCCCCGTGATGATAAGGGGTAGTTTCGTTCTTTTTTGGGTCGGTTGTGACTGGTGTTGTCAATTCCGAGGTCTCCTTAACGACAATGAATAGCAAGCATACTGTATTTTGACTTGAAATGTTAATTAGCATAACATATGTAAATCCGACTAACATAAAGGTCAAGTACCCAATAGAGCCAAACTGTAAACGAACAGGCCAGCCCGAGGGCGATACGAGGATTTAGCGAGCGGACAATGAAAACAGAATCAGCAATTGTAATTTCAAGACAAACCCTGAGAAAAGCTGGTGCTTTTGTTGGGGTCGCGGGGTTTATTGCCCTGGCGACGATTGGGCTCCACATGCGCGCAGCGTCGAATGACGCACCTGCTCCAAGGCTTTTGCCGGTTGAAGTGAAAACGATCAAGCTGCAGCCAAATTACATGGTGCAAGAGTTTTATACTGGTCGGGTTGAAGCGCGGCAGATGGTAAACTTGGCGTTTGAACAGCCCGGTAAGGTCGCTGAAATTGCCGTCGATGAGGGTGATTTTGTGCAGTCAGGCGCTTTAATCGCTAAGCTGGATACAGCTTTGCTGGAAGCGAGCCGGGATCAAACCGCTGCATCAATCAGGCGTATTGAAGCACAGGTGGAACTGGCTTTGATCACGGAAAAAAGACAGAAAACGCTCTTCGACCAAGGCCACAGCACTGAGCAGCGATATGATGAAGCGCGCCTGAACCGAGAGGCGCTGCAAGCACAGATTGCAGAGATCAAAGCTGCGTTGCGCACAATAGAAATTAATATCGAAAAGTCATCTTTATACGCCCCGTTTAACGCTCAGGTTGGTGTTCGAAATGCTGATACGGGTAGTGTTCTTAACGCAGGCATGGCTGTTGTCACCTTGTTGGAAACGACTGTGCAGCAGGCAAGGGTAAGCCTTCCATCCGACCGGATAGTTGCTTTGCGGGCAGAAAAAAACTTGTCTGTTTCCTTTCGGGATGAACCATTTGCCGCGGAGATTGCTGCTGTTCGGGCAGATATTAACAATACCACCCGCACTCAAGACGTTTTGCTTAACATCAAGCCGGATGAACCGATACCATTTGGAGAACTCGTAGAGCTTTCATTGCCGGAAACGCGCGTTCAGTCGGGTTACTGGGTGCCTGTAGAAGCCCTTGTCGAAGGAAAAAAGGGCCTCTGGAATATATTTGCCGTTGAAGACGATGCGAAAGGAAGTCGAATTGCTCGCCGCTCTGTGGAAGTGATTTATGCGGAAACGTCGAGAGTGTTCGTGACGGCCAATTTGACTGAGACTGCGAAACTTGTCGGTTCCGGCACGCACAGAGTTGTGCCTGGTCAGTATATCGAACAGCTAGACAGCGGGGAGGACTGAAGATGTTGACCCTGTTTTACCGCGAGTGGCGGGTATTTGCGCTGGCAATCGGCATCATTGTGGTTACGGGTTTGACGGCTCTCAGCACTATTGGCCGACAGGAAGACCCGACGATAACCAATCTGTTTACAACGATCACCACACCCTTTCCGGGCGCGAGCCCTGCTCGTGTCGAAAGCCTGGTAACAGAAAAAATAGAGGAAGAGCTGAAGAAGATTGCGGAAATTGAGGAGATTACTTCTATTTCTCGCGAGGGCTTTTCACTCGTTGTTGTCGAACTGTCTCAGATGATCAGTGACGAAGAAATTGAAGTCGCATGGTCGGAAATTCGCGATGCTCTTTCGGATGCTGCGCGTAACTTTCCAGTGGGTGTCCCGGACCCGGAATTCGATAACGACAAGTTTGGTGCCTACACCGCTATCAGTGTTCTTACTCCCAGCGACGACGGTTATGTAGAGCCATCGCAATTGCAGCGCTATGCCGAGCTTTTGCGGGACCAGTTGCGGCAGTTACCCGGCGCGCGGCTGGTTCGGTTGTTTGGCGAGCAGCTTGAGGAAGTGTTGGTTACGGTTGATGCGAGGCGCCTGTCCGATCTTGGTTTATCACCGTCTGCAGTTGTCGAGGCCATTCGCCGGGCAGACAGTAAAGTGCGCGCCGGACAGTTACGGGGCGACGAAAACAATTATCTTCTTGAGGTTACCGGCGAGATTAAATCTGTCGAGCGTATTCGCCGTATTCCGCTGGTTACCGACCCCTCGGGTGCTGTTGTACGCGTTGGAGATGTAGCGACGCTTGAGCGCGGTACTACATGGCCCGTTAGCAGCATAGGTATATCAAATGGGCGTCCGGCTATTCTTGTTGGCGCAACGATGGAAGAGGGCCTGCAGGTCGACAGTTGGGTGAATTCCTTCCGTGCCGAAACCACTGAGTTCGAGCAGACGCTGCCTGACGATATTCAGCACGAGGTGCTTTTTGACCAGAGCCAATATACGATCGACCGTCTGGGTGGTCTGACGATCAATATTCTGATCGGCTCCAGTCTGGTGGTTCTGGTGCTCTTTTTTACTCTTGGCTGGCGCGGCGCGTTTATTGTCGCATGTATTCTGCCGCTTACAACGTTGTTGTCGGTGACTGTTCTTCAGTACGCTGGTGTGCCTATTCACCAAATGTCGGTGACAGGGCTGATTGTGGCGCTGGGTCTGCTGGTGGATGCGGCTATCGTAGTGACGGATGATATCAGGCGCAGGCTGATCAATGCTGTCCCGCGCCTGCAGTCGGTGGAGCAGGCCGTAAAACGGCTGGCGGGGCCTTTGCTGGCATCAACGGTCACGACCGTTCTGGCGTTTATGCCTATGGCTTTGCTGCCGGGCCCCGCGGGCGACTTCGTGGGTTCGATCGCGATCGCTGTTATTGTAATGCTAATATCATCATTTTTACTCGCCCTTACTATCACACCCGCTCTTGCAGGCTGGTTACTGCCTGCCAAAGGTGAGGGAAAGTCTCATGCCTGGTATGCCCGAGGCATGAAGTCCGGCAAAGCCGGTCAACTGTTCAACCGTTCAGTCGGCTGGGCCATCGCAAATCGTGGAACGGCAATGTTTGCAGCTCTGGCACTGCCAATCATTGGATTGCTATCGTTTCCCACGCTCACATCCCAGTTCTTCCCCGGTGTTGAGCGCGACCAGTTCTATATTCAGATGAGGCTGGACGGAAATGCAGCAATCGCCGAGACCCGCGCGATGGCTCAGCGGACTGATATCCTGATCAAATCACGCCCTGAAATTACATCAGTGACGTGGCTCGTTGGCGAGAGTGCACCAAGTTTTTACTACAATATGCTTTCAAACCAAGAGGGCGTCGCAGGGTTTGCAGAGGCACTGGTGACTACAACGTCCGAACGAGCAACACGTGACGTTATTCCCGTTTTGCAGGAGATGCTGGACAGGGAAGTTCCTGAAGCTCAGACGTTAGTGAAGGGTTTGTTTCAAGGGCCACCGGTAAATGCGCCCGTTGAAATCCTTGTGGTAGGGCCTGACGTCCAGATCCTGCGGGATATTGGCGAAGAGATACGTGCTCGTATGAGTCTCGTGCCGTACGTTGAGCACACGCGGGCAACTTTCATGGGTGGCAGCCCGAAGCTCGTTTTCAATGCAAACGAAGATCAGACTAACCTTTCCGGGTTGACGCTAACAGGCGTTTCCCAGCACCTGGAAGCAGCGCTTGAAGGTGTTTCAGGAGGGTCTTTGTTGGAGGATACGGAGGAGTTGCCGGTTCGGGTGCGTTATGATGATCAGTGGCGCCAATCACTGGACCGCCTGCGGTCAATTGATATCCCAGTCGCACCAGATGGCAGCAACCGTTACCAAGCTGTGCCGCTTTCAGCATTGGGTGCCATTACTGTTGAACCGTCTGAAAGTCAGATTAACCGCGAGAATGGGGAACGTACCAATACAGTGCAGGCTTTTACCGCCAATGGTGTTTTGCCGGAAGTGGCCCTTAAAGCTGTTCAGGCGGAGCTGGATCGTAACCCGGTGGCTATTCCAACCGGCTACAGGCTTGCTATAGGCGGCGACTCTGATGAGCGTGCAGGCACAGTGAATAACTTGATGGCCCCCATAGGTTTGATTGTGGTGTTGACGATTGCAACCATCGTGTTGACGTTTAATCGCTTCAAGCTCTCGATGATTACCGGAGTGGTTGCTGTTCTCTCCATGTGTATGAGTTTGCTGGCACTGGAAATATTTAACTATCCGTTCGGTATTCAGGCACTGATCGGTGTTATCGGGTCTATCGGGGTTTCAATCAATGCTGCCATCATTATCCTGACAGCCTTGCAGCAGGACGAAAGAGCGATGGCGGGCGATCTGGCGCGTATTCGCGAGATCGTTATGGAGTCCAGTCGCCATATCATCTCCACCACGACAACAACATTTGGCGGTTTTTTGCCGCTTATCATCGAGGGTGGTGGTTTCTGGCCGCCATTTGCGATGGCGATTGCAGGTGGTGTGTTACTCTCGACAATTATCTCGCTTTATTTCACACCAGTTGCCTTCACCATGACGGTGGCAGGGAAAAACAAGACATCTACTCCCGAACTAAAGGTTGTTGCAGCACAGTGAGTATATAGTTGGCCAGTGATTATGGGCCTCACTGACGAAGAGTTTTCCGCGACTTGTCTCTGAGCATTTTTAGACCCACTGCAAAGCGGCGCTGGAAACCCTTCCAATAGGGCTTTCCATCCTGTTCGCCGTCGCTATATGCGTTGCCGACATATCCGCCGGCTGGCAGAGGCCATTCGCCGTCGTTGGAGTTTATGGGGTGTACATCCATATATGAGGCCGCTTCTGTATCTCCCTTGAGGTGTTGGTTCAGAAACGCTGTGATGAAATGCTGGTTGATACCCACCACCCGGTCTCTTCTCCACACAGGTTCGTTGAACCAGTCAGTCAGGTCGAAATAGTCGTTTGCGATGGGTGGCTCCGGGTTCCCGCCGATGCTGTGACGCCCGTTTTCATATACCAGCATGTGTCGATCCGCGTTTACCGCGTTGTCATAAATCCATTTAATGCCTTCGTTGAAGCCCGATATATCATCCTGGTCTCCAGCCAGGACGAGCAGCGGCGATTGAACGTTGCCCATGGTTTCACGGATCCAGACGCGATTTGCAGGAGCTGCGCCCCACGGTGAAACTGCGACAACTGCTTTAAGGTTGGTCGGAGCGGTCACAAATCTTTCATCGTCAAGCACACCTGCAAGCATAGCTGCCGGTATTTGGTTGAGACTTGGACTTTCATGACTGTACCCCGCTCCCGCTGTGGTCAAGGCACCAAAACCGCCCATGGAATATCCAATGAGGCCGACTGTGCCCGAGTCAATAATCGCCCCGAGGCCTTCCGCATTTGCCGCCATAACTGACAGGCTTTCGATGATAAACCGCTGGTCACGCGCACGGTTCAGCATTGTATCACCGAAGGAGAGAGCGAATGTGTCCACATCGGCAAAAGGCAGGTCATTGTGTTCTATGGAAGCAACGACATACCCTTTGGAGGCCAGGTTTTCGCCCAGGTAGCTCAGGAAGGTTGCCCAGTTTCCATAGCCGTGAGACAGCACGACCAATGGGAACGGACCGGCGGTAACGGGAGGTGCGCCTGCAGCGGCGATACCGCGAAATTTGTAAAATTGCGGCGCGTTGTCAGGTTTAACGCCGGGCCGGAAAGGCAATTTACCAACATATACAGCACTTGCCGTATCGTCAGATGGACTGGCTGGATACCAGACTGTCACCGGCACGTCGCGGGGGACAACAGGTGCACGTCCTGCCTTGGCTTCAACGATGTTTGGACGAGCAGGATCGTTGAATATCAGTTCCTGTACGCCTACTTTGTACTTACCAAGGGCGGCCAGTTCCGGAGCGTCAGCATTTGGAATGCTATAGGGGCGATCAGATGTGGCATCAAATGTGTCTTCAGCCATAACTGGGGCCATCAGTGCGCCCAGCACAAATGAGGTTGCCGCCGCCATCCCAAGTGTTTTCATAAGACATATTGTCCCTTGCTTTGCAGTATTTCACCAAAATCAACCGGTTTTGCGTACCATATCAATGCTTATCACTTGCACTTGACGCAAATAAAGTGTTGTTTGTCCGCGTGCAGACACAAGGCTGGGGAGTGCTGTCGTATTTTACAGTAACCAATACGGTCTGCGTGTCGATATTCAGTAATTTATCGTGTAGAGAAAAAAATGACTTCCAACCATGTTGCCCTTTCGCCGGAACAGCACAAGAATACCAAAGTGCGTACTGATGTCGGCTTTCAATTTGCTGAAAAAATTCATGTAGTACCAACCGTAATCACAGAGTTTGCAGATGTTGCTGCGAATTGCCCGATTATCTTTATCAAGGATGAAAACAGCGAGCGAATGCGCGTTGCCGCAATGCTGGGCCTGGAGGTTGAAAAAAACCTGTATGTGAAAGACGGCGAATGGCAGGGAACACATGTCCCAATGAATCTGGGTCGGGTGCCGTTTTCATTTACGCCGCTTGGTGACAGCCAGCAGCTTGGTGCGGCGATTGACATGGACAGCGACTTCGTGAGCGAAACAGAGGGCACGCCTCTATTCGATGAAAAAGGCGAGCCAACTGATTACAACAAACAAGTGAATAATTTCCTCGCAACTTTGTTTCAGGGCGAGATGGCAACCCAGAAGTTCACAGAAGCAGTGTCAAAGTATGACTTGCTACGCGAGTTTCACTTGCAAATGGAAGACGAAAGCGGTGCCAAGCGTGAACTGGTCGGCTTGTTCACTCCAACCGCAAACCGTGTTCAGCAGTTGAGTGACGAAGCTATTCTGGAGTTAAACAAAGACGGCTTCCTTGCTGGTATTCACATTGCTATCCAGTCTCTGGCGCAAGTTAAACGTTTAGCTCGCAGATATAATCAAGCAGGTGGACCCGTTATTAAATCTATCCGCATCCAGATGGTTGATGATGAACAGCCAATAACCCAGTAACGCATCAATGAGTGACGACGAACTTATACTGGCAATTGATCAGGGCACGACGAGTAGTCGTGCCATCCTGTTTAGTCATCCGGGAGCCATTGAGGCTGCCAGCCAATATGAGTTCACTCAAATATTCCCCAATGACGGCTGGGTTGAGCACGACCCGGAGGAGATCTGGGCGACGACACTCAAGGCTATCAAAGATGTTCTGACATCTGAGAGCCGTGACACACGTGCAGTCACCGCTGTCGGGATCACCAACCAAAGAGAAACCATAGTTGTCTGGGACAGGGAAACCGGCCAGCCCGTGTATAATGCCATTGTGTGGCAGGATCGTCGAACCGCGAGCGTTTGTCGGGAAATTGAAGCGGCTGGACACCTGGAAACAATCCGGTCAAAAACCGGCCTGCTGCTGGATCCATATTTTTCCGCTACCAAAGTCGCCTGGATACTGGACAATGTGGCTGGTGCGCGCGAAAGGGCTGCAGAAGGAAAACTGGCCTTTGGCACCATCGACAGTTTCCTGATTTGGCGTCTTACTTCGGGCAGAGTACATGCAACTGACGCCACCAATGCCAGCCGTACCAGCCTTTTTGATATCAGGGTGCAGCAATGGGACGAAGAGCTGCTCAAGATTTTTGACGTGCCTGCAAATATGCTTCCCGACGTTAAGGACTGTGCAGACGATTATGGCCATGCTGATGCATCGGTCATTGGCGAAAGCATTGCAATACAAGGTGTGGCAGGTGATCAACAGGCTGCGGCCATTGGTCAATGCTGTTTTGCCAAGGGTTCTTTGAAAAGTACGTATGGGACAGGGTGTTTTGCACTGGTCAATACTGGCGATAAAATGGTTTTGTCTTCGAACCGGTTGTTATCGACAGTAGCTTATCGTTTGAATGGCGAAACAACATATGCTCTCGAAGGGTCTATCTTCATTGCTGGCGCTGCGATCCAGTGGTTGCGCGATGGCATTGGCATTATTGAGAGCGCTGAACAATCCGAGGTTTTGGCGTCATCAATAGAAACAGGCGAGGGAGTGACTGTTGTGCCGGCCTTCACTGGCCTTGGTGCTCCTTATTGGGATCCGGATGCGCGTGCGGCAATTCTCGGAATGACGCGTGCGACCAGCCGTGCCGAGATCGTAAGGGCCACATTGCAGTCTATCTGTTTCCAAACTCATGATCTGCTGGCTGCAATGCATGATGATGGTGTGAAGGTTGCTGCGTTGAAAGTTGATGGTGGCATGGTTGCAAATAATTGGTTCAGTCAATATCTGGCTGACCTGCTCCAGTTGGAGATAGATCGTCCGCAGGTAATGGAAACTACAGCTCTTGGTGCCGCCTATCTGGCTGGCCTGCAGGCGGGGATTTATAAGTCCTTTGACGATATAGCGGCAAACTGGAAACTGGATCGCAGCTTCCAGCCGTCAGGGGTGGACAACAGCGTTCAACTCTCCAGATGGTCTCGTGCTGTTGCAGCGGTTCGTGCTTTTGCCGAGGTGTGACCCCGGTTACTTCTTAAAGCCGCCCTGCATCAAACTCCCGAACCTGCATGTTTAAGTTCACATTGTCCGAGAAGTTTTCCTGACTGATGGTTCGCATGATTTCAGCGACTTTTCTATATAGCTCTGCCCTTCTTGAACCAGGCCGCCAGGCAAGAACAACCCCACGGGAAAATTGTGGCCCTTCAAACGACATGGCCTGAACATCCTGGCGTGGTGTTATCTCGGATTTTACGTAAAGCGATGGCAGGAAAGCGATGCCAAGGCCCGTACCAATCATGTGGCGGAGTGTATCAAGGCTTGTACCTTCATAGTCGCGCAGGAGGCGTGCCTCGAACTGCGCCGCAATAGTTTGCATCAGGTCGAACAGCCGATGCTTTTCCTCAATGGCAAGAAGGCTTTCACCGCGCAGGTCGTCAGGAAGTATAGTCTCTTTATTGGCAAAGGGGTGGTCTGGTGCACACACGAGCACAAGAGGTTCGTTAAACAAAGGCTCCAGTCCAAGATTGGGAATCTCCATCGGCAAGGTCGTGATGATGAAATCATACTCGCCGTGTAACAAACCAACTTCAAGGTCGCGCGGAGCATCTTCCCGGACAAATATCTTTAGTCCGGGAAATGCAATGTGAATTGCGGGTATCACCTCAGGCAGGAAATAAGGGCCGAGTGTTGGTGGCACGCCCAGTCTGTATGTGCCAACCAGACTACCTTCCGCTTCCGCTGCAAGTCGCTGAATGACAGCCATTTGTTCCAGAATAGTTTCAATGTGTGGCATGAAAGAACGTCCGATGGGGGTCAGTTGCGCGCCCTTACGAGAGCGTTCAAGCAAAGTTACCCCCAGTTTGCTCTCAAGCGTATTGATCTGCGCGGTCAATGTTGGTTGGGCAACATCCAGTCGATCGGCTGCTCCGCGAAAACTCCGCGCCTGACTAACAGATTGCAAATATCGCAGCTGTTTTATTGTTGGTTCCATGCAACGCACTCGAATAAAATTCAATGATAGGCAAATACTATCAATAAAAACACAAAAGCATAGATATATTTAGATTTTTAAATCGATACACTGTAACATCGCCACCAGTAACCACGCGATTCGGATCTTTGAAGAATATGGTGAACTGCTGGGGTGATGCCGTGGCAAAAAATATGCGAACCGCTTTAACTTCAATCGTCAGCATAGAATGGATAAGATATGAAAAAGGTAATGCAAGGCGTTTCCCGCTTCAAAAAAGAAGTCTACCCGAAACATAAAGAACTGTTCGAAAAATTGTCGACTGGTCAGGAACCTGAAGTACTGTTCATCACATGCTCTGACAGTCGTATCGACCCCAACCTTTTAACTCAAACTGCGCCGGGAGATCTTTTTTTGGTGCGGAATGCGGGCAATATTGTGCCCCCCCACGGCATTGACCCAGGTGGAACCGTTGCCTCAGTGGAGTTTGCGGTGGGTGCACTGGGAACAACTGAAATTGTCGTTTGCGGTCATAGTGATTGTGGTGCGATGAAGGGTGCTCTGGCCCCGGAAGGTCTCGGCGATTTCCCCCATGTTTGTCGTTGGCTTGGCCATGCTGATGCTGCGGTCAAAGTCGTGAAAGAGAACCATGCAGACCTTGAAGGTAAAGAGCAGCTTCAATTGATGATACGGGAAAATATCGTCGCGCAACTGCAGAATCTGAAAACACACCCGTTTGTTGCCGCGCGGTTAGCTGCCGGCAAAGTGCGCTTGCATGGATGGGTTTATGACATCGGTGAGGGCGAAATTTATTCCTACAATCTGGAAGATCGCTCATGGGCACCACTTTCAGATGATGAAATAGCCCAAATTCCAAGCTCAAACGTAGCATAGTAGGATCTGGCGTGGCTTTTTTTGACAAGAGTAATCTCCGCGGTGACATCATGGGCGGTATTACCGCCGGTGTCGTCGCACTTCCATTAGCGCTGGCTTTCGGCGAAGCGTCGGGTGCAGGCCCAATTGCGGGTTTGTACGGCGCGATTATAGTAGGATTTTTTGCATCCCTGTTTGGTGGTACGGGTGCCCAGATTTCTGGCCCAACCGGCCCGATGATTGTTGTTTTTGCGGGTGTTTTTGCAGGCCTTGCCGGTGAACCCCAACTTGTTTTCCTTGCTGTTATTCTAGCAGGGGTTATCCAAATTTTACTCGGTATTTTGAAGTTCGGACAGTATATCAAACTGGTTCCGTACCCTGTCGTGTCTGGCTTTATGAGTGGCATTGGTTGCATCATTATCGCTCTACAGACTGCACGGTTGTTCGGCCATGAGCCGGTTGGCAAGGGCACTATACCCGCACTGCAATCTATTCCCGGCGCTGTTGCCGATCCCAACTGGATTGCATTGGGGTTGGGAATTTTAACGCTCGTGATTGTATTCTTTTGGCCCAAAAAACTTGGTAAATTTGTTCCGGGCGCGCTTGCTGCACTGGTTATTGGCACATTGATAAGCGTCGCCATGCCCGGTGCGCCTATTTTGGGTGATATTCCGACGGGTCTGCCTTCATTGATCATTCCGACACTCACGCAGGATGCGATGTTTATCGTTCTGGAAGCAGCAGTGCTTCTCGCTCTTTTGGGCGCAATTGATAGTCTGCTGACCTCGCTGGTTGCAGATAACATGACAAGGACACGTCACAACTCGGATAAAGAGTTGATTGGACAGGGTATTGGTAACGGTATCGCGGGCCTGTTCGGTGGTATTCCGGGAGCGGGTGCCACCATGCGGACCGTTGTTAACATTCGATCAGGTGGTAGTACCAAGATTTCAGGTATGATCCACGGTGCGTTGTTGTTTGCCGTAGCAGTCAGCCTGGCGCCCCTCGCGGAGCAGATACCTCATTCGGTTCTCGCCGGTATTCTGGTTAAAGTTGGCTATGATATTATCGATGTGGCTTACCTGAAGCGTGCTCACAAAGGCCCGCGTTGGGACCTTATATTGATGACTCTCGTGTTGGTGTTAACTGTTTTTGTCGATCTCATCACAGCTGTAGCAGCTGGTGTTGTTCTTGCCGCACTGGCCTTTGTGAAACAGGTTGCGGACATTCAGCTAAAGAATATGGCCAGTGTCGAACCCGGGACAGATCATCCGGAGGAACTTCGCATGTTGAGGGAAGCAGGCGGTCGAATAACTGTATTCGACTTTGGTGGACCATTGAGTTTTGGCGCCGCAGCGGACCTTGGTCACCAGGTGCGCGATAAATGGAAAGACGGACAGGCGGCGTTGATTATGGATTTCTCAAGAGTACCAGATGTTGACCTTTCGGCGATCAAGGCGATCGAGACGATTGCAGAGGATGCTGAAAGTGCAGGTAAGCAATTACTTATTTCCGGCGCATCGGGAGAAATTAACGATCTGCTACATGGTTTGGATGTTGGTCAGAAAATTCCTGAAAATCACTGGTTTGCTGACCGCACCGTTGCATTGACATATGCTCTGGAACACTTGAAGCAGCGGGATTTGAATGATCCAAATGCAGCGAAGGTAGCCAGTTAGGCTGTAAAATAGAGTAAGCAAAAAGCCTCTGTGAGTAAAATCACAGAGGCTTTTTTGTTGGAAAACCAGTTTACATCAAGAGTATCTACAAGCCAATAAACGGTTGGACTGCACGGCCGATAAGGCTTTTTAATTTGATAGGTGCTTCCGTCACGACAAGGCAAATGCAATCCTCGCCGTCGTCAATCATGGGGCGGTGATCAGTAATATCATCTTCGGCTATCTCCAGGTCACCAACACCGAAATGACTATCATTGACGGAGTAGCCGCCTTGTAAAACCAGTGTGTATTCGCTGCCATTATGACCATGTTCAGGAATTTCAGTTCCGGCTTTGGCTTTCAATAGCCAAAGCTTCTCACCGTCATCACCGGCCCAAAGCTTCACCTGTTTCATGCCTGGTCCCATAAAGCGCCATTTCAGGCCTCCAAGACCGCCTTCAAGATATTTAGCCAACGGCAGAGGAATCTTCGGATCATAAGTTATTGGCATACTTCTGTTCTCAGGAGAAACATCTGCGCCCTGGTCTTCAATGCTCCCCATAAGGCGATCAAAAAAACCATCGGATAACTCCGCTTCTTCACTGGACCCCAGCAATGCACCACCAATGTCTTCCGCATCGCTGATCTTCCTCAACAGGGAAGGGTGGTAACTTGCATGAGTTGCAACAAGAGTTGACTTTGCCTCGCTCAATCTACCAGCCGCATAATCGACAATGAACTCATCAGGTACCGTATGTCCGGGCGTCTTCATCTCAGGCATATGTTGTCCCACGGTGTTCATCAAAACTCTCCTAACTCTACACGCAACTTCTGGAACGCTATTCTTATCCTTGACTTAACCGTTCCAAGCGGCAACCCGAGTTGCTCGGATATCTGTGAATGCGACAGGTCCTGATAAAAGGACAATTCAATCACAGTTCGTAAATCCGGCTTCAATGCGTCCAATGCGGTCATAATACGTGATCGATCCTGCATCTGGATCACGGGTGTGTCGGTTTTCTCCGACGCTTCCATGGAGTGCACATGATCATCTACGTCAACTTCGATGTATTTCTGGCGGCGGACCTTATCGATAAATTTGTTCCGGGCAATACGAAATAGCCACGTGGACAATCGAGCCTTTTGCGGGTCATAAAGGTGCGCTTTTTGCCAAACCGTTACCATCACTTCCTGGGTTAAATCTTCCGCAACAACATCTGAAACTTTTTGTTTAAGTAAGAACGACTTAATTCTGGGAGCAAAATGGGCAAACAAGAGCCTGAAGGCATGCTTGTCACGGTTTTCCGCAACTTTTACAGCGAGCGATTCTAGCGTTTCTGTGTTGGCAACCGTAATAGGACGCCCTTTCATGACAACGGTGTTTTTATTTTCCTCTTTCGGAGAAAAACACTGCTTCCGGTTGGCTGTCAAGACATCCATTGGCTGACTAAGGTTGGCATGCTGTATCGCCGGCATAAAGGTCCAATCTTTTAAAGCTTATCTCTTATTACGAGCGTGCTCGCTACTGGATCATTCAGTTTGTTTTATTCGCTGTTTTTTCCCGAATTCGTGTGCTTTGGCGGGAATGAATGATCTGTCCATCGACTGGACGCGTAGAGACCATCACGTAACGCTGAACAATTTTCGTTCAGATAGATCATTGAATTTAAAAGAAAAATAGTGTCATGCGGCGGAAAAATATTGCGATTGTTGGCTCTGGGATATCTGGTCTAAGCGCCACCTGGTTGCTGCATAAAAATCATTCAGTGACCGTTTTTGAAAAAGCAGGCTACGTCGGAGGGCATAGCCATACGGTTGATATAGAGTGCGAGAACCAGCTTCTCGCCGTTGATACCGGTTTCATCGTCTTCAACCCGCCAAATTATCCCAATTTGTCTGCGTTGTTTGACCTGCTTGATGTTGATACGACAGCAACTGATATGTCTTTTGCCGTTTCCCGCAGTGAGGGGGCTTTCGAGTACTCAGGCGGCGATAACGCAGGTCTTCTAGCTCAGCCCAGGAATATACTGCGCCCCCGGTTTTGGAAAATGATCGCTGGTATAATGCGTTTCTACCGGAACACCGACGCATATATAGAAAGCACGATTGATACAGGCGTAACTCTGGGAGAGCTTCTACGGCAAGAGCAGTTTTCCACCGCATTTGTTGAAGACCATCTGGCTCCAATGGGGGCTGCGATATGGTCAGCAGACAGTGTCGATATCCTGGATTACCCGGCAGCTTCATTCCTTAAATTTTTCAAAAACCATGGTCTGGTTCAGATGACAGGTCGCCCTCAATGGCGGACTGTTGTTGGCGGGAGCAGAGAGTATGTGAAGAAGCTCTCGGCTCCTTTTAAAGGACAAATTAAGCTGGATACACCTGTAGTCGAGGTCTCGCGCGTTACCAACGGCGTTCAGGTAAAAACATCAGATGGTCAAGCGCAACTATTTGATGACATCGTCTTTGCCTGTCATTCCAATCAAGTCCTTGATCTGCTGAAAGACCCGACCGAAGCCGAGTCCCTCTGGTTGCCGAAGATGCGGTATGGAAAAAATACCGCAGTTTTGCATGCGGACAGGAACTGGTTGCCCAAGCGAAAGAAAGCCTGGGCTAGCTGGAATTATATAGAGGCAGCTCGTCAAGTTGAAACCGTGAGTACGTCCGGCCCTGCCATTACATATTGGATGAACAGACTGCAGCACCTGCCTGTAAAAACCCCGGTTTTGGTTACCCTGAACCCTTTCGATGAAATTGAACCGCGGAATGTCTTCGGAACATATAGTTATGACCATCCTATCTTCGACCGTCCGGCATTTGAAGCTCGCACAAAATTAATGGCGAACCAGGGCATGAAGAATACATGGTATTGTGGCGCTTACTTCGGAGACGGTTTTCACGAGGATGGCATTCAGTCGGGTTTGGTTGTTGCCGAGATGTTGGGGGGACGTGCTCGCCCTTGGGTACGAGAGAACCAGAATGCACGTGTTGGGTTGCCTGACCACATTCTGCAGGGATCGTGCCCATGACCCGGCGAGGCTTACGATCCGCGTTCCTGTGTGGGCATCTGTGGCACAAACGGTTCAGGCCGAAAGAACATAGTTTTAGCTACAAGGTTTTCTATTGCCTGATTGATCTTGACGAGGCGGATGGTCTTGCTCAAAGCACCAGATTTTTTAGTGTCGGCGGAGCGAACCTTGTGTCTTTCTATCCGGAAGACCACGGTATTGACAAAAAACAGCCTCCGGCAAAGCCGCAAAACTTAAAAGAACAGGTGATTTGCTTCCTTCGCAACCAATTCAACGCCGAAGAAGTTTCTCGGGTTGAGCTTTTAACTATGCCCCGGATTGTCGGATATGTATTCAATCCGATCTCGGTCTACTATTGCTATGATGGTAATGATCAGCTCGTTTTTGTGATCTATGAAGTTAACAACACATTTGGCGAACGCTTTTCATACGCATTTCGGACGGAACAATCCGGCACCAAAGTTGGCGTACACACCTGCAATAAACAATTGCATGTATCGCCGTTTTTTAGCGTGACGGGTGCATACGAGTTTCGGCAAAGCAAATCTGACAAACTCCTGAGTTTAAGTATCGACTATCACGCAGAAGAAGAAAAAGACAAAACTGATACAACGGCGGGCGTTCGCACGCCCAAGTCTTTCTCGGCATCTATGCAATTGAAAAATCAGAATTTTTCGACGCGAAATCTGATGCTTAACGCCCTCTGTATACCGTTCATGGCAATCAAGGTCGTGGCTGCAATTCATTGGCAGGCACTATTACTCTGGCTCAAAAAAATAGAGTATTTCTCCAAACCCGACGCGCCCGAAGAACTGTTTCGGGCAAGCAAGCACCCAGCAAAAGGACAGTCATCATGATGGATGGAATGTGGCCACATTCAACAGAACGGCACCTTAATACCGAGCAACTCACTACCATAGAGAAGTTGTTTGCAAAGGTCTTGGAACACATTGAACTGGGTGAATTGTTGGTGACGTTCCCATCCGGCGCAGAACGTCGGTTTACTGGCGAAATCATGGAGCCGTCCGGGGTCGTGGTCGGGGAAATGCATATAAAAAAATGGTCTGCGATCACACGCGCTATGAAGTCAGGGGCTATTGGCCTTGCCGAGGGCTACATGGCCGGGGAATGGACAAGCCCTGACTTGACCAGCTTGCTACGCGTGTTGGCGGTCAATATGGACGTCCTGGAAGCAAAACTCAAAAGAGCACCCTTGCAAAAAACACGTGAGCGCGTTGGTCACTGGCTGAACCGGAATAACAAGTCGGGCAGCAGAAAAAACATCAGTTATCACTATGACCTGGGGAACGATTTCTACAGTTTGTGGTTAGATGAAACCATGACCTATTCGGCTGGCTTGTATGATCAGGCTTCAACTAGCCTGGAGAACGCGCAACAGGCAAAGTATCAATCACTTGCGGAGGCCATCGGTATTAAATCCGGCGATCACATTCTTGAAATCGGTTGTGGCTGGGGTGGTTTTGCAGAATATGCCATCAGCAATTTTGACTGCAGCGTAACAGGCGTGACCCTCTCAACCGAACAATTGGCCTATGCGAACGAGAGGTTGAAAAACAAGGGATTGGACCAACGGGCGGACCTGTGCTTGTGCGATTATCGCGACCTGAGTGGCACATTCGATCACATTGTTTCAATCGAGATGTTGGAGGCGGTTGGAGAGGAATACTGGTCCACATATTTTGATCAGCTAAAATGCCTTCTGAAGCCAAAGGGTTGTGTTGGCATCCAGGTGATTACGATCGAAGACAGCCGGTTCGAAGCCTATAGCCGGAACGTTGATTTCATTCAAAAGTATATATTTCCGGGAGGGATGCTGCCATCGGACAGCATCATGAAAAACCTTATAGACCAGCGAGGATTTACACTGAATAGTCAGCAGGACTTTGGACTGGGATATGCGGAAACGTTAAAGCAATGGCATCAAAACTATGTTGCGCAAAACTCTGCAGTTCGTGCGTTGGGATATGATGACAGGTTTGACCGTATGTGGCGCTTTTATCTGAGTTACTGCGAAGCAGGGTTTCGTCAGAAGACGATTGATGTTTCTCAGTACGTATTTGGCTAAGCCTGTGTCTTTTAAACCGAACAAACCTACACTTTTTAGTTATTCGCTGCCAGCGTTTGCGTTTTCATTTCCGTTGATACCGTTCGCGGTGTTTTTGCCTGTTTTTTATGCTGAAGACATGTCACTTGGTTATCTGCCTGTTGGCGTCGCTCTGTTCTTGGCGCGCCTGGTTGATGTGCTAAGTGATCCGCTCGCTGGATATTTAAGCGACTTCAGGCCGATAAGGGGTAGCTACCGGAAATCCTGGATTGCTGTTGGTGCTTTGATTGCTGGCGTGGCACTTGTCATGATCACCCGCGTGGAGCCGGGTGTGTCTGCGCTGCATTTGGGTGTCTGGTCCGCTCTCTTGTATATCGGCTGGACACTCGTGACCGTACCCTATCTCTCACTAGGCGCCGAACTCGCGACCAGTTACGAAGCCAAGACTTTATACACAACTGGCAGAGAGGCTGTATCTCTGGTGGGGATGCTGGCAGCTCTCAGTGTTCCGTTTTTTTTGAGGGAAGGTGAGCCCGTAATCCCCAATATTCCAATAGTGTTGATACCAATAGCATTGCTGTGCCTGTTGATATTTTTTTGGGGCGTGCGCGAGCCATCTGCCAATCATCTCAATAAACCTGTTTTTCGTGCAAGCCATTTTAAAGAAGTGCTAACCAAAACGAAATTTCGGCAGTTGGGTGTAATCTGGTTGATCACATCTGCCGCAAGTACTGTGCCTGCGGTTCTGTTTCCCATTTATGTGCCCCAGGCACTGGCAGGTAGCGAAATGGAGAAGAACCTCTCGATTTTGATCTATTTTTTATCCGCAGTTGCGGGAATGCCCTTTTGGCTTTGGTATGCGAAAGGCCGGTTGAAGCACAGAGTGATGGCAACGAGCACCGTGATTGTGTGTTTGACGTTTCCGGTTGCAGCTCTTCTTGGCCCTGGCCAGATCGGAATATTCTACATCGTATGCGTTGTAACCGGGTTTGCGCTTGCGGCGGAGCTCTCTCTGGCACCCTCCATACTCGCTGATGTTGCGGACCTGGATCGGTGTCAAAACGGCGAGACCCGTACGGCAATTCATTTCAGCCTCTGGGGTATGACCAGTAAAATTGCCTTGGCTCTGGCGACCTTGCTGGCGCTGGGGGCTATGGAAGTCGTGACCATCGCTGTTGAAGAGGCAAGCCGTGGCGTCTATGTGGCTCTGTTGTATGCGGGGCTTCCTGTACTTATGAAAATCCCGGTTATTTATATGCTTAAAAGGTTCCCGTTTGGTCATGAAGATCGTGATCTAATTCGGGCTGAAATACGTAGAAATCAACAGATATCGTAAAGAAAGGGGACGTCGATGTTCTCTAGAGTTGTGACGGCCATTCTGGGCCTGTTTTTATTGAGTGCATGTGGAACAACCATGAAACTGGAAGACTTCAATTCAACAACACCAGCCCTTCAGCTTGAGGACTATTTTGAGGGTTCCTCAAAAGCCTGGGGCTTGTTTGAAGATAGGTTTGGCAATGTCCGCACGCAGTTCTGGGTGGACATCAAGGGCACATGGGATGGTAAAACTCTAATTCTGAATGAGGATTTTCTATACGCTAACGGCGATACCGAGCAGCGGGAATGGATCATTGAGAAAACCGGGCCAAATACGTACCAGGGGGTGACGGAGAACGTAATTGGCGTTGCAACCGGTGAAACGTCCGGCAATGCTTTCAATTGGCGCTACGACTTCAATCTGGATGTCGATGGTGACACTTGGAAGGTTCATTTCGATGACTGGATGTTCCTGCAAAAAGACGGTGTGCTTTTGAACAAGGCGACGGTTACCCGTTGGGGCTTCAAAATTGGTACAGTGTTCATTTCCTTCACCAAGGAGGCCGAGAGAGCGGCAACGCCGCTTGCATACATAGACCCCGCCAACAACCATACCGATCAGGACAATGAGCGCGTCAGCGACCATAAAACAGCTGCTCGGCGTTAGTTGCACCGATAGAAACAGTACTAATATAAAGCCGCCTTTGAGGGCGGCTTTTTTATCTAAAATGTATCAACCGGAAATTTTGCGTGCAATCGCCAGGAACAAACGGTTGGGCATTTGCCGGAGTAGCTGCATGGTTACTCCCATGCGCCAAGGGAATACAATCTGGAACTTGGAGCTTCTCAGGCCCTTGATCATAGCACGCACCGCATCTTCAACCGGCATCAAAAACGGCATGGGGAACTCGTTCAGGTCGGTCAGGGGGGTTTTGACAAACCCCGGGCACACCAAACGCAAATCTACGCCTTCTGCCTTCAACTCCGGTTGCATGCTCTCACAAAGGTTAATCAGAGCTGCTTTTGAGGCTCCGTAAGCGCCTGCGCGCGGTAAGCCTCGATAGCCAGCTACGGAAGCCACTACTGCGATCTGGCCACTACCACGTGACAACAACAGTGGAAGGGCAGCATTCAAACCGTTCAATACACCAGTATAGTTGATATCCATTAGCTTCTGGTGGTCCTCCAGCACAAAGGATGTCGCTGATGTTGGTTTATGTGTTCCGGCATTTAGAATAACCAGGTCAGGCACGCCGCTCCGATCACAAACCGCATCGAAAACGGCTCTCATGCGTTCAGGGTCCCCAACATCGCCAACTAGGGCGGTCACCGAACCTTCATAGTCGCGTGTTTGGTCTGCCAGGGAGGACAGGTTGGTTTCGTTGCGTGCTGTGGCATAAACAGAATGCCCTTGTTCCGCGTACTGGCGTGCAAGCTCTCTGCCGATGCCGGTGCTGGCACCCGTTATCCAGATAATCATGAGGCTTCTAGTGTTTTGGGCGCGCCGCATTTTATGCAGCGAAACTCAATTGGAGACCCGTCTTTGTGTTCGAATGCCATGCCGCTCCAGTTGCCAGAACGATCATAAAAGGTGTTGATTGTAAGCTGGCCATCAACACTGTACCTGGTAACCTGTTTTTCACCCAACTTGGTTTCAAGTCTGGCTTCACCGGCTTCTTCAAATGTAACTTCGTTTAACTCGCCGGTGATGGTGTTAAAGAGAGTGTCGGTCTGAACAACGTCTGGGTTCCAGTGATTTGTTGTGAAAAAATCGTCCGTGAGTTTGTAGGTCTCGCCTCCGGCATGAGCGGTATAGGTCTCGCCGTCGTTGACAAGAGCTGTTGTACTGCGGGTTCCGTTGTCATTAACGCGTGTTTCAACACTTAGCAGCTCACCGCCACACCAAAGCTCTTCTGAAACATATTCGTACTTGTAAACCGGTACGAAAAGAATACTGACCTTCATTTTCGTTTTGGCCGTTACCTTTAGCCCCCGGTCAGTTTGGTTAAACATGATGCGATGCGTGCCAATTTTTTTTCCTTTGCGCAGCACTTCATATTCCAGCGTCTCGTCATCGTGAGAATTGGAGGAGAGCTCTGCACTGGTACATTGAGGAAATGACAGCGAGGAATGAAGACCGTCTGCACCAGTAGTGGGTGTACTTGCCAATGTTGCCAGGGAAGCGAGTATAACAAGCTTGTTGTTCACCATTGAACTCTCCTCACATTGTCTCTTACGCCCACTTCTCGTAAGTGGATCGTTTGAGTTTGAAAAATGCTTCTTTTATCCGGTACGGACAGATGGCAAGTATGGATTACCAAAGTTAATATCTAATTTGATACATATTAAATCATTGTTTTATTTAATTATTTATATGTTTAGTTGCAAAATTTCGCGTTAAAATCTTGTTAATAGAATGAGCGCAATATCACTCCGAATCGCGCGATAACAGCAATTAAAAATACAGGCACACGCGATCAGGCTCCAGGCAAATAAAACCATCAGGCGATGTAGTTATTTGATTAATCGTACCGGAGACTATCGTGAAAGCCTTCTCGTTTAAAAAATTAGTTGTTAGCTGTCTGTTGCTCGGAACACTTGCTGCCTGCCAGACTTTAACTCCCGAGACCTCAATGCCTGTTGGTGTCGCGGTACCGCCGCCAACAGCCTTCAGGGACTTGTGTGCTCGCGCGCCAGAGGAATGCGTGTTGCCTTTAACCCGTGAGACTCAGGAAATATTGGCGGCTAGTCACTATATGGTGAAGGATTTGGTAATTCCGACCGAGGAGGAGGGCGATTACTGGCAAACACTGAGCGAGCGCAGCACGGGTGACTGTGAGGATTTTGCCCTTACGCTACGCAAATACCTCCGCGAAAGCATGCCAGAATATGGTGGCGCATTTTTACTTGCTACAGCTTATACGGAGATGGGTCAGTACCACGCAGTGTTAACTATTGAGACCGAAAAAGGCACGCTGGTATGTGATATCCGGTTTCCACAGTGTGCGCCTTGGGAGAGCTTCTCGTACGAATGGCACCTGCGTGAGGTGGCGGGGCAGCGTCACTGGGAAGACATCGGCAACCACAAAATCTTGGCCGAGTTGAGGTCAGCCAGCGTCAAGAAGAAACGCTGAGCTCAGACTGTGGTAAAGTCTTCGCGCAAGAGAAAGCCGGGCCATAGGCGGGCCCGGCTTTCGTCTGTCTACCCTGTGGTAATTTACAGGCTGCTGTACCGTTCCAGATGATAGTCAGTGTCTCCAAACAGAGTTTCATTGACCAGCAGTCGTTTTACATACGCTCCCAGCGCGTACTCGTCGGTCATGCCAATACCGCCATGCATCTGGATAGAGTCTTTTCCAAACTTGCGGCTTGCAGCTCCGACCTTCGCTTTTGCCGCTGAAATTGCTTTCATCCGATCAGAGGCATTTTCATTTGTGGCCTCAACAGAGGCCTCCATCGACATGGACTTGACCTGTTCATAGTCGACAAGAAGATCGACCATGCGGTGTGCCAATACCTGGAATGTGCCGATCGGGCGACCAAACTGGGTTCTTGTGCGCAGGTACTCTTTGGTCAGATCAATAACTTCCTCGATGGCACCAAGCGAGTCTGCTACCAGTGCTGCAGCGCCGCGATCAACAGCTTCCAGAATGATCGCTTCAGCGGTTCCCGCATCACCCAGCAGGGCATTTTCCTCGACGGTAACGTTGTCAAAGATCAAATCTGCAGCACCACGCCCATCCAGAAGTTGATACTTCCGAACCGTTAGCCCTGCAGCATCTGCAGGCACGAGAAACAGGCTTGATCCATCTGCGTCTGCGGAAACAATAAAATGGCCTGCGGTGTCCGCGCCCAACACTACAGCCTTGTGACCATTTATAGACCATCCGTCGGTTGATTTGCTGGCTTTTGTATTGTTCGCCAGTGGGTTGTGCCTTTCGCCAGGCTCATAAAAAGCTGTTGCAAAACGTGTCTCGCCCGCAGCAATGCCTCCCAGTTCCTCAGCAGCAGATTCGCCCCGAGTTGCGTTTAGAATGAATGCAGATACAACCACGTTGCTTACGTATGGTTCAGGCACCAACCGACGACCGAGCTCTGTGGATATCAGGGCGATATCAGTGTGGTTGCCATCAAAACCCCCAACCGACTCTGGCAAGGGCATTGCCATAATGCCAAGTTCAGCAAGGCTTGCCCACAGAGCCGGATCATGGCTGGATTTCGTTTCCAATTGTGCGCGGTAAGTTTCGAAATCATAGGATTTTGCCAGTGTACGCTCAAGCGATTGCACCAGCATCTTTTGTTCTTCTGAATAATCAAAATTCATTTTTTATCTCGTTTGCCGTGTCTAGAAACCAAGCATCATCTTGGAAATGATGCCGCGCTGAATTTCGTTGGACCCGCCAAAAATGCTGATTTTGCGGGTGTTAAGATAGTGGGGTGCTGACCGCGCCTGAGCGAGCGTGCCGGCAAGTTCGTCATTCCACCCTGGCTCACCTGCCTCGGGTTGGAAGGGAAGTGCGTACAAGCCCGATGCATCCATCTTCAGCTCATAGAGGCGCTGCGCAACTTCACTACCGCGAATTTTGAGCATTGAAGATACCGGTCCGGGGTCCATTCCTCGTTCGGTTTCCACCAGCATGCGCTTGTTGGTAAGGTCAAGGGCCCGCAGCTCGATTTCCACCTCTGACAGTTTAGATCTGAACGACCCATCTTCCATCAATGGCTTGCCGTTCTTTTTCTCCGCGGAAGCGAGGCGTTTCAGACTAACCAGTTGCTGTTTGGATTGCCCAATGCCAGCGATGCCGATGCGTTCGTTTTGCAGCAGGAATTTCGCATAGGTCCAACCCATATTTTCCTGGCCCACGAGGTTTTCTACCGGCACACGTACGTCAGTGAACCAAACTTCGTTAACTTCATGGGAGCCGTCCAGCGTGATAATCGGCCGAACCTCTACGCCGGGGTCACGCATATCAATCAAAATGAACGATATACCGGTTTGTGGCTTGGCAGCGCCGGGGTCAGTACGAACAAGGCAGAATATCCAGTCACCATGCTGTCCCAGCGTCGTCCAGGTTTTCTGGCCGTTCACTATATAGTGGTCGCCGTCGCGCACGGCGGTGGTTTTAAGACTCGCGAGGTCGGAGCCGGCGCCAGGCTCTGAAAAGCCCTGGGCCCACCAGTCTTCACCACTGCGGATGCCGGGCAAGAACCGGTCGCGCTGTTCGTCATTGCCGAAATTGATCAGAACCGGCCCCAGCATGGAAACGCTGAAAGGCAAAACACGGGGCGCGCCCATACGGTAGCATTCTTCATCAAAGATTGCGTATTCGACAGGGCTCCAGCCGGTGCCACCGTATTCTTTGGGCCATAGAGGTGTTGACCACCCTTTGTCTCCAAGAATTTTGTGCCAGCGTTGATGCTGTTCTTTACTTAAATGACCACCAGACGTCTGAGTTTCCTTGATGTCAGCGGGCAAATTCTCATCCAGAAAAGCCCGGACGTCATCACGAAACGCCGTTTGTGCTTCTGTAAGGCTGAGTTCCATTGTTCTCTCCAAGATCGGCTAATATTTCGCGAGTAATGTAGGTGGCAGGTTTAAGTTGTCCAACAATTAGCCAAAAACTTCTCATGTCTAAGCGGCGGGACTCCAATCTGTTCAGAAAACCCACTATTAATATTCGTTTTTGTTGCGTCAGTTGACAAAGTGAAGCAAGTGAGTGCTAGTTTTCGTAAATTTTAATATAGGGGACCAGCTCATGAGGTTTATTTTCGCAGTTTGTTGTTTTGTCTTCACACTGGCCGCGCAAGCGCAGGACGGTCCTCCGTTCTCGAAGGCCCGCAAGGTTGGCAATATGCTCTACCTCGCAGGCGAACTTGGTATCGACCCGGTATCGAACAAGCTGGCTGAAGGGGGCATAGGCCCCGAAACGCGTCAGGCCCTGACCAATATTCGCTCAACGCTGCAGGCGAACGGCTCTGATATGGATAAGGTTGTGAAGTGCCTGGTTATGCTCGCTGATATTGATGAGTGGGGCGCGATGAATGAGGTTTATCGCACGTTTTTCAGTGCCCCATATCCGGCTCGCAGTGCTTTTGGTGCTTCCGGCCTCGCTATAGGTGCCCGCGTTGAAATCGAATGTATGGCAACCGCTGATTAGCCTGTCGTTCGGATCACGTCTTTGGCAATGATCAGCTGCTGGATCTGGCTGGTGCCTTCATAGATGCGGAACAGGCGGGCATCCCTGTAGAGTTGTTCCATGCCATAGTCGGCAATATAGCCGGCACCGCCCAGTATCTGTACGCCGCGGTCAGCTACTCGGCCTAGCATCTCAGATGCGAACAGCTTTGAGCATGAAGCCTTGCGAGTAATATCAAGCCCGGCATCGCGGTCAATTGCAGCGTCCCGTACCATGCACTTCGCGGCGTAGATATCGGTTTCACTGTCGGCAATCATGGCCTGAACAAGTTGAAAGTCAGCTATGGCCTGCCCGAATTGAAAACGCTCTTTGGCGTAGAGGACAGTGTCCCGCAGAATCCTGCCCGCAAGGCCGGTGCAAACAGCCGCAATGTGCAAGCGTCCTTTATCAAGCACCTTCATCGCAGTTTTAAATCCCAGGTTTTCCACACCGCCGATAATGTTTTCTGCCGGGACCCGGCAATTCTCAAAGACAACATCTGCGACAGGTGCACCTTGCTGCCCCATTTTCTTTTCCGGTTTTCCGATCAAAAGTCCGGGGGTTCCTGCCTCCACAAGAAAGGCGGACACACCTCGTGCTGTTTTTGTGTTTTGGTCTGTACGGGCCATAACGGTATAGAGCCCCGCCAAAGGCGCATTGGTAATGTATCTCTTTGTGCCATTAAGAATGTAGCTATCGCCCTCTTTGGTCGCAGTGGTGGTTAATGACCCTGCATCTGACCCTGACCCCGGTTCTGTCAAACAGAAGGAGCCAATGATTTCACCACTTGCCAATTCCGGCAGGTATTTTCCTTTTTGTGACTCCGTGCCGTCAATCACGATTGCTTGAGACCCAATGCCTACATTAGTGCCGAAAATTGACCGAAAAGCAGGCGCAGCCTGACCAATGGCCAAAGCCACTTCAATTTCTTCGCGCATGTTCAGGCCCAATCCGCCGTAACTTTCTGGTATCGAAAGGCCAAACAAACCCAGGTCGCGCATCTCGGAAATGATTGACGCCGGTAGTATGTCGGTCTCCGCTACCTCCGCTTCCATTGGAAGAAGGCGCTCATGCACAAATCTGTCAACGGTATCAATCAGTTGTTTCAGGGTATCCGAGTCTAGCGCCATGTGGCTCTCCTGTTCATTATGTCATGATAGTAGGGCAGGGCGTGGACTGCTCAAGACTATTTATCCATGGTGCTGGATTTCAATGTAAATTGCCCTAGGTTTTTTGATGCAGGTCTTGGAAGGCAACTATATGGCGGATGCATTCATTTGCGATGGAATTAGAACCCCAATCGGGCGATACGGCGGCGCTTTGTCTATGGTGCGTGCAGATGATCTGGCGGCTTTGCCAATAGCTAGCCTTCTGGAACGCAGTCGCTCTTTAAGTGCCTCAGATATCGACGATGTGTTCCTGGGTTGTGCAAACCAGTCTGGAGAAGACAACCGCAACGTTGCTCGTATGGCAGCACTACTGGCCGGATTGGCAGCCGACGTGCCGGGTGTGACAGTTAACCGGCTATGTGCTTCAGGGCTTGAGGCTGTCGCCCAGGCCGCGCGTTCGATCATGGCCGGTGACAATGAGCTTTGCATCGCTGGTGGTGTCGAAAGTATGTCGCGTGCTCCGTTCGTGATGCCCAAGGCAGGCAGTGCCTTCTCTCGTAATGCAGAGATTTACGATACCACCATTGGCTGGCGTTTCATTAACCCTAAACTTGATACGACGTACGGCACTGATTCCATGCCCGAAACAGCCGAGAATGTAGCTGATGACTTCGGTATCAGCCGGGCGGATCAGGATGCATTTGCTTTTCGGTCACAACAGCGTGCGGCCCGTGCACAGAGAGATGGGCGGTTTGATCAAGAGATTGTGCCTGTTTCTATCCCGCAGCGGCGGTCAGATGATTTGGTTGTAGATGTTGATGAACATCCACGACCGGAAACCACATTAGAAGGACTTGCGAAACTCAGAACGCCCTTCCGAAAGGATGGAACCGTAACAGCGGGCAACGCATCGGGCACTAACGATGGTGCTGCGGCATTGGTCGTTGCTTCGGATGACGCCATCCGAAAACACGGACTTGAACCCATGGCCCGGGTTGTTGGCACCGCTGCAGCGGGTGTGCCTCCAAGAACCATGGGTGTTGGTCCCGTGCCGGCAGTGAAAAAACTGCTGACCAAACATGGCCTGTCCATTGGTGACATTGATGTTGTTGAACTTAATGAAGCTTTCGCTGCACAGTCACTTGCCTGCCTTAGAGGACTTGGCCTGCCGGATGACGCCGACTTCGTCAACCCGAACGGCGGGGCGATTGCCCTTGGGCACCCGCTCGGCATGTCGGGTGCGCGCCTCGCCCTGACATTGAGCCATGAACTACAGGCACGCGGCGTGCGTTATGGAATAGCCACTTTATGTGTGGGCGTCGGGCAGGGGCTCGCCGTTTTGCTTGAAAGAGTGTGAAGAAAGATAAGATTTAGACAAACAAACTGAGTTTTAAGGATGAAAAGGACTGAGAATGGCCACCGTATCTATCGAAAATAGAGGCAATATTGCACTAGTACTGGTCGACAACCCGCCAGTGAACGCCCTGTCGCATTCGGTGAGGGAAGGCCTGTCAAATGCGATGAAAGCCTGTTCCAATGATGACACCATCGATGCGGTTGTGATTGCCTGTCAGGGCAGGACATTCATTGCCGGTGCCGACATCAAGGAATTTGCCACAGGGCCCAAGGCACCGCATCTTCCCGAGGTGGTTCAGGAAATTGAGGACATGCAAAAACCTGTGGTCGCTGCCATACATGGCACTGCGTTGGGTGGCGGGCTTGAAGTGGCGCTGTCGTGTCACTACCGGGTGGCGCTCGAAAGCGCAAAAATTGGCCTTCCGGAAGTCAAGCTTGGCATTCTTCCCGGCGCGGGCGGTACTCAACGTTTTCCGCGCATCGCAGGTGTTGAGAACGCGCTGGATGCAATTCTGAGTGGACGACATGTCAAAGCCAAACAGGCGTTGGGCTGGGGAGCGCTGGACGAACTAGTTGCTGATGACCTGGTAGAAGCTGCAATTGCCTTCGCAAAAGGCGCGATTTCCAAGGGACCGAGGCGGACCGGTGCCATGGAAATTGACAGTTCAAAATATGATCAGGCTTTCTTTGATGCGTTTCGCAAGTCAATCGCCCGGCGCACCAGAGGATATTTTGCCCCCGAAAAATGCATTCAGTGTATTGAAGCGGCGGTTCGCCTGCCTCTGAAAGAAGGTTTGGCCTTCGAGCGAGCGGCTATCGGTGAGTGTTTCGTACACCCGCAATCGCGCGCGTTGCAGCACATGTTCTTTGCAGAGCGCCAGGTTTCGCGTATTCCGGGCATTGGCAAGGAAACGCCGCGCCGCGAGATTAAGAAGGTGGGCATCATTGGCGCCGGGACGATGGGCGGTGGAATTGCGATGAATTTTGCCAATGTCGGTATCCCGGTTACGCTGCTTGAAATCGAGCAGGCGGCGCTTGACAAGGGTTTGGCTGTCGTTCGTAAAAACTATGAGCGTAGCGCTGCAAAAGGAAAGCTCTCCGGTGACGATGTTGAGAAGCGTATGGGGCTGTTTAACGGCACTGTTAGTTATGATGATCTGTCAGATTGTGACTTGATTATCGAAGCTGTTTTTGAGACGATGGACATTAAGAAGAAGGTTTTCACCTCTCTTGATGCTGTTGCCAAAGACGGCGCCATTCTGGCGTCCAATACATCGTATCTGAATATCGATGAAATCGCGGCTGTGACCAAGCGCCCCACTGATGTGCTTGGTTTACACTTCTTTTCACCTGCCAATGTAATGCGTTTGCTCGAGATCGTAAGGGCTGATGCAACAGCACCGGACGTTCTGGCGACCTGTGTGGATATGGCCAAAGCTATCGGGAAAGTTGGCGTTGTTGCAGGCGTTTGCCCGGGCTTCATCGGCAACAGGATGCTGTCGCCGTATGGCCGTGAAGCCTCACTTTGTGTCATTGAGGGCGCTAAGCCAGAGGAAGTAGACGCCGCAATGTATGGTTTTGGTATGGCGATGGGGCCATTAACCGTGTCTGATATGGCGGGCCTTGATATCGGATATCTGAACCGCAAGGGCATGGACCGGGCAAGCTACGAAACCAAAGCTACCGACTGGTACGACAGGCTTGTCGAGTCTGGCAGGAAAGGCCTGAAAGTGGGTGCAGGTGTTTACGACTATGACGAAGGCAGTCGAACACCAAAGCCATCCGCTGAGGTTATGGCCATTATTGAAGAGGAAAGCGCCAGGCTGGGCGTTGAACGCAAGCCCAAAACGGCAGACGAGATTATTGAACGCTGCATGCTGGCTTTGATTAACGAAGGGGCCAAAATTCTGGGTGAAGGCATGGCCTACCGCGCCAGTGACATCGATGTTGTTTATGTGAATGGTTATGGTTTCCCTCCCTACAGAGGCGGCCCCATGCATTATGCAGACAGTCTTGGGCTCAAAAACGTCTATGAAAAAATTTGCAGCTTTGCGGACGAATTCGGCCCGCGCTGGTGGGAACCTGCGCCGCTGCTGAAAGAACTTGCAGAGGCGGGTCAGTCTTTTGCTGACTATGACAAAAAACAAGTTGGTTAAGCCAACATATCAATCCATCAGGAGTATCGGATGTCTGATTATTTAACGGAAACCTTTGGTCTCAAAGGCAAAGTTGCGCTTGTTGTGGGTGCATCTTCGGGCATCGGTGCCCAGTTTGCCCGCGCGCTCGCACTTGCCGGCGCGGATGTTGTTCTGGGTGCGCGCCGTGCTGCCAAGATTGAGGCCCTCGCAAAGGACATTGCAGACGAGACCGGCGCGCGCACGCTTGCGGTCTCTATGGATGTGACAGATGCTGACAGTGTGGTGAAAGCGTTTGACGCTGTCGAAGAAGCGTTTGGTACCTGCACGGTTGTTTGCAACAATGCGGGCCTTGCTATTCCAAACTGGGCACTTGAAGACACCGAAGAGGACTGGGACACGACAATGAACACAAACCTGAAGGGTATGTGGCGTGTTGCTCGTGAAGCTGCCAAGCGGATGTTGGAGGCTGGTTCCGGTGGGTCCATTATCAACACGGCTTCCATTCTTGGTCTTGGTGTTGGCCCGATGCAGTCAACATATGCGATCAGTAAAGCGGGTGTTGTTCAAATGACGCGCGCGCTCGCGCTCGAGTGGCAGCGGTTTGGTATCAGGGTCAACGCAATTTGCCCCGGCTATTTCAAGACCGAGATCAACGATGACTTTCTGGAGACTGAATACGGCCAGAAGATGGTTCAGAATACACCGGCTCGCCGGGTTGGAAAACTGGCTGAGCTGGAACCCGCCATGCTGATGTTAGCCAGCGATGCTTCCAGTTTCACGACTGGCGTTGCGTTACCGGTGGACGGCGCTCACACAGTTCGCCTTGCTTAGTATATAACCGTAGATAACAAAAATGCCCTGCAAGACGCGGGGCATTTTTGTTTGTGCGCTGGACGCTTGATGTGAAACAAAAATCAACCTAAAAGAGTATAAAGCACGCATTGCATGATTTTGACATAATTAAGTGTATAATCACCATATCATTTAACCTTGGGGGTCATGATCATGAAAACACTATTGGCACTATCAACAATATTGATTGGAAATGCGGCACAGGCTGCTCCGCCATCGGGCGGTGACTGGACGCAGATATGGAATGATGAGTTCAGCGGTTCGTCATTGAGTAGCACAAGGTGGGTAAACAATTTTCCTACAGATCACACAAGAGGCTCTGTTAGCTGGAACCATGACATGGATTTTGTTGAAGTGTCGGGCGGAAAGCTGGTAACCTTCTTCGAGAAAGAAGCCAACAATGATTTCGGGGCGGGCTACGCCACGACTCACCAAAAGTTTGGCACTACATACGGCTATTTTGAAGCGCATATTTACCCCACTACCATATCCCATGGTCAGTCGGCTTTCTGGATGCAACCTTTTGCGGGTAATGGCCGATTGTCGCCTAATAATTCTGTCAATAACAGCGCGAATGATGCAGCAGAAATTGATATCTTCGAATCCAAAGCGAAAACCAACCAGTATAGCGCTGGTATAATATGCGATAATTACAACTCGCAGCCAAATGTGTGCTCGGACACCCGGGATGATTCGATTTCTGCGACCGGATTTAGAAACGGTTACAATACCTATGCGCTGAACTGGACACCGGAAAAAATGGAGTTTCTGTACAATGGTGTTGTCAAGCATACGGTGACAACAGCGAGCAGGATAGTTCATGTCCCTGAACGCTTGATCTTATCGGTGGGAGTAATCGATCAAAACATTAACGGCGAATTGAGCACCGGAGGAACTGACAAGACCGGAAAAGTTGACTGGATACGGGTCCACAAGAACAACGAAATGGATTGGGGGGATGGTTATTTCAAGATAATCAACCGGGACACCGGAGATGCGTTGACAGCACAGTCGTCGGGATTTGCAATTCCTGCTGCTTTTCAGAATGGCGATAATGCGCAGCTTTGGCAAATCGAAAAAAATGGAACATGCGGTGAAGATTTGTACGGACTAAAGTCAAAAGCACATGGAAATTATGTCAAAGCGGGTGACCAAACTGTTCCAGGGAATCCACAAGCCCTAAATCCAGAGGTGAAAATGGCAGGGAATGCTGTCTGTGAGTGGAGCATCGAATTTGAGTCCAATCAGGATGGAAAAGATTATTATGACGTATCGACTGATGACAGTGGTTATCGTTATTATTTGAGCGACTCGCACCCGCAAAATACGTATGTGACACAGCTCCCAATTAGCGGATCAACTTGGCAAATCGTTTGGGTGGAAGACTGATCTGTTTCGTTGAAGAAACTAAAAAGCGGGGAAATTTATCCCCGCTTTTCTTACTTTTTAGTTTTAGTTGACTAGAAGCCGACGCGGAATGCAGCACCCATAACCCGTGGCTCGTTAAAGAAGGCTGTCAGGTTATTGAAGTCGATCCCGCCTTTGATGTTGGCTTCGTTGGTTATGTTTCTGCCAAAGAGTGCAAGTTCGTACTTGCCGTCCTGCCAGCGATACCCAATTCTCAGACCACCTTCAAAATCACCGTTCGAGGTGAATTCGACAGACTCGTAGATGAAGAAGTTGGTGCGGCCCTGGAACGCCCAGTCCGTGAACATGAACAGTTCACCGTCGTTGCCAACAGGTTTGGTGTATTCAGCGGTGAGATTCAAGGTCCACTCAGGCGCTTGCGGCAGAGGGTTGCCGTCCACGAGTGCGAAACCTTGCGCGTTGAATGGATCAAGGACGGTGCAAATGCGACCAAAATCACAAGGGTTTACACCCAAGTCTTCGTCTTTGATTTCTGTGTTGTTGTAGGCAAAGCCCATGGTCAACATCAGTTCTTCGGTCGCCAGATATTCGATTTCGGTCTCGAAACCGTAGCCAACTGCATTTTCGGCATTGATTAACGAAATAAAGTTACCGCCGCCGCCAACAGCGGAGATTTGCAAGTCGTCTACGTCCCAATAGAACACAGAACCGTTCCAGCGCAGGCGGTTGTCAACCAGATTTGCCTTAAAGCCAGCTTCGTAAGAAATGATGGTTTCTTCACTTGCTACTGATGGATTACCGCCAAATGCGATGTCCCGCCCTTGAATGGTGGGGGCCCGGAAGCCACTGGCGACACGGGCATATACGGAGATATCATCCGTAGCATTGTGATTAACCGCAATATCCCAACTCAGTCTGTCTGCTTCCACGTCACGTGTGAAGCGCACGGCACCGCCACCAAAGCCGGGGAATTTGGAACGCATTTCACGTTGATCGTCAGTGTAGCGAGCGCCGACCGTTATCGTCGTTTCTTCGCTCAGGTCGAAGGCGACCTGACCAAATAGAGCCCATGCTTCATTTTCATGTGTGGCGAATGTCGGGTCGACAAAACCGGGATCGGTGCCGATTACATTGACGCTGTTGAAGTAGAAGAAGCCACCTTGCCAGAAGATTTCATCCGTTGCCTGTTGTGAAAGCCGCAGTTCCTGTGTGAACTGTTCAGCGTTATCTGTGATGCCTGCGGTTGTGGATGGGAAGGGGATAAAGCCCGGTCCGGTTGGATTGCCGCCGTCAATATCGCCAAGGCTGACACCATCGGCATCCAGATAGGCAGTAATCGATGTGAGGGTAATTTCATTGCCGAATCTGTAGTTCATGCGCAAGGACGCACCCCAGTTTTCATATTCCTGCGGGTTGTTATGATCATCGCTAAAGAACACCGTGTCACGAATAAAATTGTTATTCAGTTCGTTGCTGCCGCGGTCCAGTACGTTGGCGCGAAACAGAGCGGAAGTACCTTCAATATCGCGATACTGGAACATTGCCAGTGCATCGAAATTGTCTGTTTCATAAAGAACCTGCGCACGTGCAGCTTTTTCATTGTAGCCGCCCAGCGCATCTTCAGTGCCGAGGAAATCATTGTCGATATAGTCATTCCGGTCCTGCAACATGGCCGACAGTCGGAAAGAGACGGTGTCACTGACACCTTGGCCAAATGCGCCTTCAAGGTTTTTCTGGCCGAAAGATCCATAGCTGGCAGTGAAGTAGCCGTTTGGTTCCTGAGTTGGCTTGCGGCTTTCGAACTTGATGATACCGGCGGGTGTGTTGCGACCGAACAGTGTGCCTTGCGGGCCGCGCAGAACCTCGACACGCTCCAGATCAAATAGTGGGAAGCTTTTGTGCACCACATTTTCCATCACGACGTCGTCCATAATGATGGAGACCGGCTGAGAAGCGATCAGGTCAAAATCCGTGTTACCAAGGCCACGCAGATAAAAACGCGGCGCAACACGGCCATTCGATGATTCTGCGTTCAGGCCCGGAATACGAGCCGACAAAAGGCGGATATCTGTGCCGCCAGCGGCAAATTCATTGATCCGGTCTCCTTGCAGCGTTGAAACTGAAATGGGCACGTCCTGCAAGCTTTGCTCACGGCGTTGTGCGGTAACGATGATTTCCTCAAGTGCGAAATCACTATCATCTGAATTCTGTGCCGATACGCCGCCGCTGATCGCCAGCATTGAGCAACTGGCAGCAAGCTTGACGCTTTGGGCCAACAAGTTTTTGGTCATGGTATTTCCTCGTGATGGGGTCGTATTTAGAAAATGGTCTCTTTAAGTGCCCTCTCGGGCTGAAACTCATAAAATACTGTTGTTATCAGCAGTTTTTACCGCGCTCGCGCACGTAAAAGCGACTGGAAACGGAATATTTGGTGTCAAATTTTGACAACAACGCTGCATACTGTTGCAGTTGGGCAACCAGATGCCTTATGGGTTAGCACAATTGGAAAAGACTTCACCCGAGCGGAAGCCCTATGAAATTTCCTGTGCCATTGACAGAGGGGCGATTGATCAAGCGCTACAAGCGGTTTCTGGCTGATGTAGAGCTGGCGGATGGTTCGACGGTGGTCGCCCACTGTGCCAACAGTGGCTCAATGCTTGGTTGCAAGGAACCGGGCAGCAAGGTTTATCTTTCACCCAACCAGAACCCCAAAGCCAAACTGGACTGGCGCTGGGAGATGGTGGAGGTTGAAGGGACCCTCGTCGGTATCAATACATCTCATCCAAACAGGCTTGTGGAAGCGGCGATCGCGGATGGCACAATTCAGGAACTTCAAGACTACGGTTCGATGCGGCGGGAAGTGAAGTACGGCCAGAACAGCCGGATCGATATACTGCTTGAAGACCCGGGCCTTTGTTATGTTGAGGTCAAGAACGTGACGCTGCGAGTAGGGGTTGAGGCGCAGTTCCCGGATGCGGTGACAACTCGCGGGACCAAACATTTGAACGAGCTCTCCCAGATGGTTTCCGACGGACATCGTGCCGTGATGGTTTATCTGGTGCAGCGAGGAGACTGCGAACTGTTCAGACCAGCGGCGGATATTGACCCGATCTACGCTGGCGCACTAAAAGCGGCTTACGCGGCGGGCGTGGAGGTTTTGTGCTACCGGTGCAGTCTTAGCCCTTCCGCCATTGAGGTAGTCAGTGCAATGAACTACAGTATTGAATAGAAAAAATATCTGATGCATTGGTAATAAGTGCTTCCGGGTGGTTAAATACGGACGGGATAAAATGAATTATATTGACGGTATGTCGGCCCCGGAACTGAGGACTGGCGCGATCAAAATATATGGCGATGATGCATTTGAGGGCATGCGGGCGGCTGGGAAGCTGGCGGCTGAAACGCTTGATCATGTAACGCCGCATGTAAAGCCCGGCATAACGACCGAAGAAATCAACACGATTTGCCACGACTTCATTATTGCGCATAACGCCGTGCCAGCACCCTTGAATTATAAAGGGTTCCCGAAATCTGTTTGTACGTCGATTAATCACGTGATTTGCCATGGTATCCCGGGGCCAAAAAAATTACGCGAAGGCGACGCCCTGAATATTGACGTAACTGTCATTCTGGACGGGTGGTTTGGCGACACAAGCAGGATGTTTTTTGTTGGCAAGCAAAAGCTGTTGCCTCAACGGCTGTGTCAGGTCACTTTCGAAGCCATGTGGAAGGGTATTGAAGCAGTGAAACCCGGCGCTCATTTGGGTGATATTGGTGCAGCGATACAGGCCCATGTGGAAGCGCATCGGTATTCTGTTGTACGCGACTTTTGCGGCCATGGTATCGGGCGTGTTTTTCATGATGAACCCAGTGTGATGCACTTTGGTCGTGAAGGCACAGGCCCTGAACTGAAGCCGGGCATGTTTTTTACCATTGAGCCAATGGTGAATGCTGGAAAGCCGGGGGCAAAGGTGTTGGGCGATGGCTGGACCGCTGTGACGCGTGACAAATCGCTCTCTATGCAGTTTGAACACACGCTTGCTGTAACGAATGATGGTTATGAGGTCTTTACCAAGTCACCGAAGGGTTGGGAGTTTCCACCCTATAACACAGAAGGCTAAACCATCTCAGGCCCGGAAAAAGATCATCGGCATGGGCACCGCGCACGCTTGCGCGAACGGTTCCTCAAGGGCGGTTCCGATGCGCTCGCGGACTATGAACTCCTTGAGCTGATCCTTACGCTTGCAATCCCTCGCCGGGACGTCAAACCGCTTGCAAAAAAGTTGATTGAAACCTTCGATGGCTACGCTGGTGTATTAAGTGCAGATGTTGAAGCGTTACGCGGAATAGCCGGTTTAGGTGATACAGCAATTGCCGCGATCAAGTCCGTTCAGGCATCGGCAGTGCTTTTGGCTCGAAGCAAAAGTCACAATAAACCGGTTTTGTCAAATTGGCAGGCCGTTGCTGAATACCTTCAGGGCGCGATGGCAGGCCTTGCACGCGAACAATTCAGATTGTTGTTTTTGGACCGGCAAAACCGCTTGATTGCTGATGAGGTCATCAGTGACGGGACGGTTGACCATACCCCCGTTTATCCGCGCGAGGTTGTACGCCGCGCGCTTGGTAATAACGCAACTGCAATTATTCTCGTGCACAATCACCCTTCAGGCGACGTGACGCCAAGCCGTGACGACATAGTGATGACACGGGAACTGGGCGAAGCCTGCAAGAAGATCGGCATTGCTGTACATGATCATATTATTGTCGGCTCTACCGGCCAAACCAGCTTTCGGGATTTGGGCTTGTTGTAGATTAGTTGAATTGCTAAGAAGCGGCCAGTCCGGGGGTGTGAAAACGGAGGAGGTGCCAGGTGTATTGGCAGCAAATCGGGTCTGAAAAGAAATCGTTACAAAAGATGCCGGTTTCGGCAAAAGCGGTAATCATTTCAAAAGACGGCCGTGTACTTCTGATGCGCAAAACCAGCGGTATTGTTGATTTGCCGGGCGGTAAAGTAGAAGAAGGTGAGGATCTCTATCTGGCATTGCGGCGTGAAGTTCTGGAAGAAACCGGCCTCAAAATGAAAAGGTTCGATTTTGTTGCATCCTGGGTCAAACATCATGCGGTGCTCGGTGATCGGCTTGTTGTGGTTTTTGAGGCGCGGGTAAAAGCAAAGGCGAAGAAAATCGATATCCAGATGTCGAACGAACATGGCTGGTTCGATTTCATTTGTCCAACAACCGCTGACGAAATTGGTGATATGCCGCCTGGTTTTGGCCAGGCGATCATGATCTGCCATCAACGCTATATCACGAGAAACAACTCCTGATCAGTTTGCGACATCTCTGGCAATCTGGTCCAGACGCGCGTCTATTTCGTTCCGGCTGTACCAGCGCCCCGCAGCCATGACACCTTCCTGGCTAAATACCGCTTCAAGGTTTTCATAAGGATTGTCGTTAATCAAAATCAGGTCTGCACGCGCGCCTGGCGTGACTGTTCCGAAAGTATCCACGTTGGCAAAGTAGGTGCCGGGTTTTTGGGTGCCGATATTGAGAATTTGCCTGTTGGTCAAGCCGGCCTGTTTCATCACTTCAATCTCCCGCCAGATCGAGAAACCAGGAACAGAAAAGAGCTGCGGCGCGTCGCTGCCAAGTGCAATGTTCACATCCGCATCCGCGAGGGCTTTAAGAAGCCGCTGCCGGTTCTCCACAGCGAGCGAGTTTGCGCTGGCATTTGCCTGAGCAGCCCTGCGCTGATAACTGGCAAGTGTGTCGCGGGTTATGTAGCGGTTTTCAGGCCGGGCGCTCATTGCGTCTATATCACCGCCCGCAATCAGGACGTTGAATAGCTCTTGAGTTGGCACAACCCACGTGCCCGAGCGCTTGGTAATATCAATCAGCCTACTAAAGTCAGGTTCAGTCATACGGCGCTCGCCCCCATCGACCAGTTCGAGGTATCCATCCATATGGTCCATGGAGATCTGGCCAGCTTCGGCCGCGCGTTCCAGCCCGACATCTGCCGGGACATGACCACCAAACGGAAAGTTCAGGCTGTTGGCTTCATCGGCAATCGCATCGTATTCCGCGCGTGTCAGTCCCGGGTGAATCTTTTGAAGGTCCCAGCCTTCCGCGACGTGTTTTCTTATTTTGGCGCGCCCTTCTTCGGGCGAATTTACAGTGTTACCATTCAAGCTGGGGGCGGCGAGATATAGTGTTGGGCCTGCCATTTCCCCTGATTGAATTTTTTCCCGGAGCTCAAATTGAACAGGATCACCCAGCATACCGCGCACGGTTGTTACACCCCCAGCCAGATACAGAAACAGTATTCGTTCCTGCCGTTGTTGCGACCAGTTACTGAAGGGCAGGTGGCCATGCATTTCAGCGAGTCCAGGCATCAGATACTTGCCTGTACCGTTTATTATCGTTGCTGATGAGCTAACATTCGGTGCTCGCTCCGCCGGGCCAACATATACAATCCTGTCGTTCTGAACGACAACAGTTGCTCCCGTAACGACTTGATCATTCTGCATTGTAAGCACATTGACGTCTTCAAAAATGACATCGTTCGCTTGTAACGAAAACGCAAAGACCAGATTAAAAAACAGTGTCGCAAAAAAACGCATGAAACCCTCCCACAGAAATATGCATTTACGATGCTCAGCTTCGCGGGGAATATTGTCAAGGGAACTTGCGATTAGTCCCGGTATCTGCTAGCAGGACGGCATATTCTGTTCCTTCTTTTTTCACCGAAGAAAGCGCCTCATGATCCCTCGATATACTCGCCCTGAAATGGCTTCAATATGGTCACCTGAATCCAAGTTTCAAATCTGGTTTGAGATTGAAGCCCATGCTTGTGATGCGCAGGCAAAACTGGGCGTTATCCCGGAGGACGCTGCAAAAGCTGTTTGGGAGCGAGGCAAATGGAATATTGACCGCATTGACGAAATCGAGCGCGAAGTTAAGCATGATGTGATTGCTTTCCTGACAAATCTTGCGGAGCATGTAGGCGATGAAGCACGATTTGTTCATCAGGGTATGACTTCGTCTGACGTGCTGGACACGTGTTTTAATGTGCAGCTTGTTAAAGCCGCCGATTTGTTGATCAAGGATTTGGAAGACCTTCTGGTTGTGCTGAAGCGACGGGCATTGGAGCATAAGCACACAATTTGTATTGGGCGCAGCCATGGCATTCATGCTGAACCAGTGACTTTCGGATTAAAAATGGCACAAGCCTATGCTGAGTTTGATCGCTGCCTTGCCAGAATGAAAATGGCTCGGGAAGAGGTGGCTACCTGTGCGATTTCAGGCGCTGTGGGCACTTTCGCCAATATCGACCCGTTCGTTGAAGAGCATGTTGCTGAGAAACTTGGCCTGACTGTTGAGCCGGTTTCCACACAAGTTATACCGCGCGACCGTCACGCAATGTATTTTTCCGTGCTCTCGGTCATTGCGAGTTGCATGGAGCGACTGGCAGTTGAGGTCAGGCACCTGCAGCGTACCGAAGTCCTTGAAGCGGAAGAGTATTTTTCTGCAGGGCAGAAGGGTTCCAGTGCGATGCCGCACAAGCGGAACCCTATTCTGACTGAAAACCTGACCGGGCAGGCACGTTACATTCGTGCGATGTGTATACCGGCAATGGAGAATGTGGCCCTTTGGCATGAGCGAGATATTTCTCATTCGAGTGTCGAACGCAATATTGGCCCTGACGCTACTGTTGCACTTGACTTCTCGCTGGTGCGGCTCACGGGCATGATGGATAAACTAGTCGTCTATCCGGATAATATGCTGGATAACATGAACAAGCTTGGCGGTCTTCCGAACAGCCAGCGCGTGCTGCTTGCATTGACGCAGGCGGGCGTTAGCCGGGAAGATGCTTATCGGCTGGTACAGCGCAATGCGATGAAGGTTTGGGACAGCAAGGGCGATGTTCATCTGCTTGAGCTTCTTAAGGCTGACAGCACCGTGACGGAGAAGGTTTCCGTGGCGGAACTGGACGAGCTCTTTAATATGGACTATCACACCAAGCATGTAGATACGATTTTCAAGCGCGTTTTCGGGGAATAGTTGTTGGCTTCGCCAATCGAAAAATCGTTAAAAACCGAACTTGATTTGGAAAAAATTGGCCCGGTCGCAACAGAGATTGAAGCGCCAACTCACGTGATTACGCGTGCGTTGTTCGATATCTGGTCAAACGAGTGCCGAACTAACAACCCTCCGAAATGGAGAGCATTTTCTGCCGGAAAAATCAAAGAACTTACCCGATTTGTTTATGCCCTGGATTCGATTGACGAGGGCAGGGACTTTCGTGTTCGGTTTATGGGTTCCGCTATTGTTCAGTCGATTGGCGGAGACTATACCGGTGTAACGCTGAGCGATTATGGCGATGATCCATCGCTTTGGCGTACAGACGTTTACCGCGAGGTATTGAAGAGACGGGCACCGATCTTTACTGCCGTCAACCTTGGTGACTTTGACAGGGAATTCATTAAAACTGAATGTGTTCTCTTGCCGGTCGCCGACAACAGCGGTGCATTCTCAATCGTGATGTGTGCTGCAGCGGCTTATTGATGCTTGTGAACCTTTCCGCGTAAACGGGCAATAAACCCTTTGCGATCTTTTTGAAGTTGCAGCCTGATTTCGTTGGATAATCGTTCATTGTCGGCGAGGTATTTGTCATCAACCCGTGTAAACAACCTCCATAGCACCGGCATTCCGTGCAGGCCTTTCAGTAACCTGAGAGATAACTTCGTTTGATAATCTACATGGAAGGCTGGTGCGCGTGATGACGCGCCGAGGTGAAAAAAAACGTCATCATAAATTCCCGCCATCATGAAGTGTAAATCTGTCTGGTTGGACCGATACAGTTTTAGCCAGGCCTCATTCGCTTGCCATAAAGCGAAGCCCAAGCCTGACCCCGTGTCGATCCTTTTTTGCGTCGACGATACATACCGTTGGAATTCTGCGGTTGCTTGCTGTTCAGGGGTAGGGAAGAAATCAAATTCTCTATCGTTTATCACACTTGAAAGCATGAAAGTGCCACATGGGTGTGGCAGGTCCACATCTCTGTTTTCAGCCCGAAAGACGGCTGCGACCCGGTGTTTACCCATTTTTTCAGCCAGGTAGGTTGGCCAGCCCCTCCGAATAGGGAAAGAGTCGCAATCCAGCGTGCATAAGTGTGTGCAACCATCCGCCCTGGCAACTTTCAGAAGCTCACCAAGATAATGTCCGTGCTCGGGCCCGCCATCACCGCTATAGTCGGGCAGATCAATAAACTTCACGAAAGGCCGGTCGATCAACTGCTTTTTCAACTCAGGCTGGAGGCGATTACCCGCGGCATAAACGTGAAAATCAGTTCCGGCAGTACATTCTTCGATGAAATCCAACTGCGTTTCGAGCAACCAGGCATCCTCATCACGGAAGAAATAAACACAGGCAATGCCCAGTTTCATATAAGGCGAATTGGTCATGAATGTAGAATTGCTTCCTGGTGTTGCAGATGGTGTTTGTTCTGGTTTGCTCTGTTGGCCGCGGCGGTACGCGTCTTCATCAGGCAACTCCATTGATTTCCTATGGGATATTCGCTTATACCTTGGCCGAATAAAGCCCGGGAGTGCAAGCCGGAATTCATCTTTTGCACGCGCTGAAACTGGACTGGATACGCTGCATGCAGGCTGCCCTACTGATCATCGGTGATGAAATACTCTCAGGCCGTACGCAGGACAAAAACCTGTCGTATCTGGCAGAATGGTTGAATGAGGCTGGTATTCAAATGGCCGAGGCGCGCATCGTTCTGGATGTGCGTGATGATATAGTCCGGGCAGTCAATGAATTGAGGGCAAAACATGACTATGTTTTCACCACTGGCGGTATAGGACCAACACATGACGATATTACCGCTGAGTGTATGGCGGTGGCCTTTGGCCGCGAGTTAACGCTGCACCCTGAAGCTTTCAGGCGATTGGAAGAGCATTACGGCGCAGCCGAGTTTTCTGAAGCCAGGCAGCGTATGGCGCACACGCCTGAGGGGGCCGACCTTATTGATAATCCGGTGTCTATTGCTCCCGGGTTTCAGGTGGAAAACGTATTTGTGATGGCGGGTGTGCCCAAAATCATGCAGGCAATGCTGGAAACTGTGCGGCCACGGCTAAAGGCGGGGCGCAAAATCTGGTCAAAGGCCCTGACAATTCATGCACCTGAAAGCCAGATGGCTGGCGTTTTGGCAGAAATTCAGGAGTCCCATGAAGGTACAAGCCTGGGAAGTTACCCTTTCTTCCGTGAGGGCAAAATAGGCACACAAATCGTTATTCGTTCAGCAGATCAGGGTTTGATTGAGGCAGCACTTTCCAGTCTTGTGCGTTTTTGCGACGCAACAGGCTACGGGCATGATGCACCAAAGGAGTGAGCTCCTATAGTAGGCAAAATGCTCGAGCAGATATCTCGCTGTTTTCCATAGCCTATTGCATATTTTCATTATTGAATTCAGTTGCCAGTGCTATATAACCCGCTGTGTCGATGCTGACATCTCCACCGTGTGCCCGCATGATGGAATTGGTAGACATACAAGACTTAAAATCTTGAGGCCCTTGTGGCCGTGCCGGTTCGAGTCCGGCTGCGGGTACCATTTTTCAACACCATGCCAGTATGTTTTGCCGCCCTTGGAATTTGCTTAGCAATCAAGACTGCCGATCACTAACATTACGCGCAGAACATCCTCTTTGGCGATCACGATTTCCTTTTCCGGATTAAACTGGTGAACAACCAGACTGTCTTCCTGCCAGTTTACAAATTGTTTGATAAAACCTTTATGTTCTGTGGTCTCAACCAAAACATATCGGTTTTTTACGATTGAGCGCGTGGGGTGCACGTAAACAAGGTCGCCATTTTTGTACTTTGGCTTCATGGAATCGCCGCTGACAAATACAGCAAACGCATCATTAACACCCTGTAAATCAGCCGGACGAAATGTCCAGTCAATTGGATGTTCTTCAATTGAGACATTGCCGTCATTGCCGCCCTGAGCACGCCCGCGCACCGGCAGGCAACGATCTTCGCTAAATGACGATGTTGATTGGATTCCGTTGCTGCTGCGTGACCTGTAGGCACGTTGCGCTCCCTGATAGTCGAACAGCACGGGGTCGGTCAGCGAGGTCGTTGGTTTCTGAGATTGGGAAAGCGGTTGGCGAGCAGGTTGCATCTAATGTTCTCCTTTTGTTCTTATTATACACAAAGGTGTTTTTCTGGAAACACAAAAGTGGGCGTCCTTAACCACTTTTAAAGGCTTTGAGCGCTAACCAGATGAAAGGTAATGATTTTCGGCTTCGGGGGCGGCCGAAATCTGACGACATGTGGAAGGACGCATCGGTTTGCCTCTGGATAGCAACGACCCGTTGGACGATCAGGCTGGTCTTACTGGTGAAGAACTGAACGCACAGGATAGCGATCTGCGGTCCTGGTTACCGTTGTTTGAAGGTCTCGCTCCGGCTTTTATAGAAGTTGACAACAAAGACATCGTTACACGACTGCGCGGTGAGCCAGCCATGTTGCTGGGCGTGCCAGAAAATGAACTGTTGGCCAGTGTATTTCCCGACCTTATTCACGACCGGGACAAGGCCCTTTGGAACCTCGTGAAAGAGCGGCTCAAAAAAAGCGCTTTTGTGGCGCCGTTCCCAATAAGGATTGTGCGGCAGGACCGGACGGTAAGTGCAGTCGAGATATCAATTGCCCGTGCTAAAACTTCAAGTGGCCTGCGTTTGCAGTTGGCGCTTGCCAGGTATCGCGGTCATCTAAATATTGATCAGGCGAAACGTCCGGCTTCCAGTCGGGCAAGGGAGTTCATAAAGGAAGATTTCGAAAACCTGTCCGAGCGTCTCGGGCGTTACGCCTCTGATGAAACTGAAAGTCCGGCAATGACACTGTTGCGGCTGGCAGGCATCACGAGCCAGCCAGAAGACGGCAAAAGTTCAGGGGTCGAAGGTCTTTGGGCGACGTATAGACTTTTGAAAGATGCAGCATCTGAGAAAGCGGCCGAAGAAGCCGCCAAAGCCAAGCGAAAGGCTTTTGAAAATGGCGAGGGGCGTGCCAACGCTGTGTCTGCAGACGGTGACAATATGAAATCCGCGGTACGCAGCGCGTATAAACAGAGCAATGACACAAATTACGTGACAGTGGCTGGAGACGATGGGATTTCCGAGGCTGAGGCTGTCAAGGCAGCTGTATATGCCATGAAGCAGGCGGCAAATTCGGAGCGTGCTGTCACGATGAAGGCGCTTACAGGCGGTTATGAACGGCGGCTGGAGAAAGTGCGCAACCAACTCCGCGTATTTAAAAAAATCGTGGTACAGGAAAAGTTTGATATTGCACTGCAGCCAATCGTTAACTTGAAAGATGGCGTGGTCCATCATTTCGAGGCGTTGGCCAGGTTCGATAGCAATTTCTATTCAGGTTCGCCGTTTGAGTTTATGTGCTTTGCCGAAGATGTTGGCGTCATTCACGAATTCGACCTGGCCATGACGATGAAGGTTGTGTCGCTGCTGAAAAGAGTCCGGCGTATCGGCTATGATACCAACATTGCAGTCAATATATCGGGTCGGTCTATTCAGTCGCACGCATTCCTGCGGCATTTCTTCAGAATACTTGAAGATTGCTCTGATGTTCGTGGGCAATTGAGTTTCGAGCTTACTGAATCCAGCCAGATCGATGATCTTGAAACTACCAACAGGGTATTGTCACGCATTCGGGACTTTGGTCACAAAGTGGCTCTCGACGATTTTGGGGCAGGGGCCGCCGGGCTGCAATATCTGCGTGTGCTCAAGGTGGACTATGTGAAAATCGATGGTGTTTACGTGCGTAGAGCACTTGAGGACAGCGAAAACCGGGCATTCCTTCGGTCTATATCTGACCTGTGCGCAGGCCTTGGTATTGAAACGATTGGTGAGTGCATAGAGGTTGACCTGCAGGAGCAATTCCTTTCATCCATCGGTGTCGGGTACGGCCAGGGGTGGCTGTATGGCAAACCTCTGCCGGTAGATGAAGCGCTGACCAAATTTCTTGATTGAACTCCCTGACTTCTTTTAATCGTATAGTTCTCGCGAGCTGCGGCTGGCCTGGCCTTGTTGTTGGTGGCTTGGCACGTGGATTGCTTATTCAACTAATGAAATATCGATGCAATCGCCCTTTTCAGGTTGGATGGCTAATGAAACCATACGATAACACATTGGAAATAAATAAGAAATTGACACATGTGAGTGCGCGCAGTCTGTACCGTGGGCAAAAGAATGCTGCATCAAATTTACCTTGTGTTCAGCCATATCCGGCAATTGCTGCCACGCGTGTGTACCGTTTTGGCGAGGTAAGCAATGTCGTTAAATAGTATCATATCCACATCGCTTTCAGGCCTGTTCACCAATCAGGCCGCTATCCGTGTTACAGCGAACAATATCGCGAACGTGAACACCGAAAACTATGCGCGGGTGCGTGTTGGTACTGAAGCGGCCGTAGTACAAGGCACATCTGCGGGTGTTAATATTTCTTCAATCGAGCGCGTTGTTGATGAATTTCTTGAGACCGCTCTTAGAACTTCAATTTCGAACACCGAAGAGTTTTCAGCTCAGCGCGAATTTCATGAGCGTTTTCAGGGAATTCTCGGTGATCCGGCGTCCGACAGCTCCCTTTCGGCACGCTTTGATCAATTCTTTAATTCGGTTGCAGACTTGACCCTTAACCCCGCTGACGTTTTGCGCCGCCAACAAACGATCAGCGAGCTCCAGAGCTTTCTTGATCAGGTTAAGGAAATTCAGGTTCAGATTCAAAACCTGCGGTCTGAAGCAAGCCAGCAAATGGCTGAGACGGTTCAGTCAATCAATGAAGAGCTTCAACGCATCGACGCTCTCAATCCCCTCATTGTTCGCCAACAGGCGCTTGGTCAGGAAGCAGGTGGTCTTGAAGGGCAACTGGCAAATTCTCTCGCAAATTTAAGTGAGTTGATTGACATTCGGGTGACGCGTGGTGAAAGCGGTCAGGTAACGGTTACAACGCAATCAGGCTATCCGCTTGTTGACAGTTCATTGTCCCAGCTGAGCTACAATGCACCCGGCACCGTTAGTTCAGATACTTTCTTTCCCGCGGTTACCATAAACCGTGTGGACAACGATACGCTGGAGCCGATTTCAACAGAAGTAGACCTGACACCTAACATTCGCTCTGGGCGCATTGCAGGCCTTACAGAGATGCGTGATCGCCAGTTGGTAGACCTCTCTCTTTCGATTGGAGAGCTATCGGCGCGGCTTGCAGACGAGTTTAACGCTATCCAGAATAGCTTTATTTCTGTGCCACCCCCAAATTCCATGACAGGCGGTGCAACGCCTGTTGATGGCGCGCACGCGACAAACTTCTCCGGCGTTGTGTCTTTCGCGGTGGTTGATGACCAAAACCGCCTGGTTTCTTCAGCCACTGTGGATTTTGATGGTGCTGCCCCAGCAGATTTTGACGCACTTATTGCGCAGGTCAATACTGATCTGGGCGGTGCCGGGACCTTGTCTCTCAACAACGGCGTTATGAGTTTTTCTGCCGCTACGTCAACAAATGGTGTGGTCATTTATGATGATGAAACCACGCCAAGTGATCGTGGTGGCCGTGGGTTCAGCCATTTTTTTGGTATGAACAATCTCATTACGGCTGACAAGCCTGGCGTTTATGAAACAGGCCTTGACGGAACGGAAGACCATAACCTGGCCGGTGGTGGTGCGATCAGTTTTCAGGTTGTCAATAGCAATGGTAGCGAGCTGGACACCGTAACGGTGTCGGTTACCGGTACAACATTTCAGGATATGGTGGACGAGCTCAACAACGTTTCCGGACTTGGCGCCTATGTGACCTTCAGTCTCGACTCCAGCGGTGCTCTTACCTATAGCGAGAACTCCGGCTTTGACGGCATTAATCTTCGTGTGCAGTCCGATACCACCGAAGTAGGCAGCAGTGGTTTGAGTTTTACTCGCACCTTCGGCATCGGTGATACTTTCACAGCGGACGCAGCAAAAAGCCTTCAGGTTCGCGAGGATATCCAGAATGACCCCAATTTGCTTGCGCTTGGCTCGTTTGATGTGACGGCTGCTGTTGGCGAGGTGGCGCTAACCAGCGGAGATCAGCGCGGTGCGCTTGCGTTGCAAAATATGGAGACAACGCTGGTTGGCTTTGAATCCGCCGGCGAATTGCGATCAGGCAGTGTAACGCTCTCTCAGTATGTTGCGCGAATTCTTGGTAACGCCGGGCTCATGGCTCAAAGGGCTGAGAATTTTGAAGAAGACAATCAGGCGCTGCAGCAGGAAGTTTTCCAGCGCAACGCAGACGTGTCTGGCGTCAACATGGACGAAGAGTTGGCAAATCTGGTGGTCTATCAAAACGCCTACAACGCGGCGGCCCGTATACTATCTAGCGTTCAGGAGCTGTATGACTCGCTCCTGAATGCTGTTTAAGGAGTAAACTGATGGTTGGCAGAGTATCCAGTTTCGGTCAGCAGCAGCTGTTGATCCGCAGTATTATCGATAATCAGTCGAAATTGTTTGAATCCCAGCGCCAGGTTTCAACAGGTAAAAAAGCCGATGATTTCAAAGGGCTTGCCGGTGAAACCGGCACGATCCTCGGCGCGCGGTCTTTTAAAGGGCGCATCGAAACCTATCAGCAAACCATCGCCACCATTCGGGGCAAACTGGACGCCAATGACGTTCAGATTGGCGGAGTGCTTGACGGTATGGAGGATCTGAAGGAGAATATTCAAACTGTTCTGGCCAACGGGCAAGCCCAAGGGTTTGAGGAATTGCTGGAGCAGACCTTCCGGTTTACCGTGAACTCACTTAATACAAACTTTGACGGGACATACCTGTTTTCGGGTGCCGAAACCGGAACACAACCAGTCAACGTCAGCACGCTTGCTGAGCTGTCAGCTGCTCCTGCAACCGCTGATGTCTTCGATAACGCAGCAATAGCATTTGAGGCACGTATTGCTGATGGCGTTAACCTTGAGTTCGGGTTGCTCGCCAGTGACCTCGCTACCGGCGTATTTGACGAGTTGAGGGCGCTCTATGATCAGCACCAGCTTACCCCGTTCGAGGACGAAATCGACCAAACTCAGTTCGATTTTCTTCAAAATAGTTTACAAACGTTGACCACCGCTATTGACGGCCTTCGTCGTGACCATGTTTCTAACGGTCTTGCTTTCGAGCGGTTGGAAGTTATTGACCAGCAACATGCCGACTCCACCCTTTTTCTGGAAACCTTTATTGCTGATCTGGAAGACGTGAATATCGCTGAAGCAGTCACCCGGTTGAACAACGACCAGGTTGCGCTTGAAGCGTCTTATCAGTCAATCAGTTCACTTAACCAGCTTACCCTTCTTCGCTTCCTATAGGCTTTCGGGTCATGATTTTCGCTGTGTCGTGGACATGAAAATTGCATTGCATTTCCAACACGCGGCACTAGACTGACAACTAGTTGATCCGGGCAATGTCTCTAAGCATTACGCCCGGTTTTTCGTTGTTAGCCGTGGGGCCTCAATGTCAATAACGTCAGACGAGTTTAAACAGGGTATGCGCCGGCTTGGTGGTGCGGTGAATATTGTCACGGCTAACTGTGAAGGTGTTTGGGCCGGGCTTACCGCGACAGCAGTAACCTCGCTCTCTGCTGAGCCCGCAAGATTGCTGGCCTGTGTCAATCGGCAGGGGGCCACCTATGATATAATATCTCGTGGTCGCAGAATCTCTGTGAACGTGCTCGGTACGCAACATCAGGATCTGGCAATGAGATTTGCAGGCATGACCAATGAACCGGAAACCGAGCGGTTTGTTGGCACCAGTTGGTCTGCTCAAGATGGCCGTGCGCCAATTCTGGATGACGCTTTGGTTGGTTTCGATTGTGACGTGGAGAGTATCCTTGACGTTGGAAGCCATGGGATTGTTATTGGGGTGATACGCTCTGTCTCGATTTCCAAAAACAGTAAGTTTTCGCCGTTGTTCTATGTAGATGGTTCGTGGGCATCAATTAAATAATGCGGATTGACCGTCGGCATTGTTTTTGATCAGTTCTTTTGCAGAAAAATCTAAAAATTTACAAAAAAAACGACAATATCGAATCGCAACATATAGACTCTGCGAATCATTCCGATTCGATATGTAGTGTTTTTAGCGACATTTACACAACCTAAGAGGAATCGATCTGAGGCCTTGGATGCTAAAGTATTGATTCTTTTTGATGAATCTGTATTCTTAAAGTTGCGTAATTAGGGACAAAGATGATTTCGCGGCCTATTGGTAATAAGTTCAATAGGCTGGAATGTTGCCGGGAGGCATCGGGTGGTCAGCAAAGAGCTGCAAGAACTGCTGCTGTTAGCAAAGGACAAATCGGGCGAGGCGCGGGCGCGTCTAGTAGAGAATATTACCGACTTGTTTCTGAGTGATGATGGGCGTCTAAGCGAGCATGAACGCGCGTTGATGTCGGATATTCTTGGCAAATTGGTCTCCCAGGTTGAAGCGGATATCAAGAAAGAACTGGCGCAGGCTTTATCGCAAAGTGATTTGGAGTTGCCCGATATTGTGCATCAACTTGCAAGTGATGCCGCTGAAATTGCGCGGCCACTTCTGGAAAAAAGCTCTCTGCTGAAAGATCCGGACCTTATCGAAATCATTAGGATGCGGACAGATGAGCATCGGATGGCTATTGCCATGCGTGAGGAAGTGTCTGAGGGCGTTAGCAATGCACTTGTTGAATTCGGCAATGAGGATGTTATTGAAACGCTCCTGAATAACCACGATGCGGTGGTTAGCAAGCGCGCGATGGAATATCTGGTGGCAGAGTCCCGCCGTGTTGACCGATTTCAAGAGCCGCTTCTCAGGCGTGCCGATCTGCCGGGTGATCTCGCTTATCGAATGTACTGGTGGGTTTCCGCCGCTCTGCGTAAGAGCATTCTGACAAATTATCAGGTTGACCCGCTTGTATTCGAGCGCGCTGTCAGGCGTGCTGCCAGTGCAGCAATGGTTGACCAGAACGCTGAGCAGAGCACCTATGTAAAGGCGCAGCAGCTTGTCAGGCGGATGGCCGAAAGCGGAGAGCTTACAATACAGTTTTTACTTAACGCGCTTCGGCAGCAACGCGTTGCTGTTTTTGTTGCCGGCATGGGCGAGCTGGGCGGTATCAATTTCAAAACCGCCTGGCGTATTTTTTCTGATAAAGGTGGTGAGAGTTTTGCAATTCTTGCCAAAGCGGTTGGTGTGGAGCGCGCTCAATTCACAAACATATATTTGCTGGTTGTGCAGGCTCGTGAAGGTGGTGCGGCAAAGTCACCTGGTGTGATTAAGGAAATTTTGGCGTTGTTCGACGCAACCACGGAAGAAAATGCCCGTGGTGCATTGCAAGTCTGGCAGCGGGATAGCGCTTACCAGGAAGCAATCGAAGAACTTGATAAGGTTGGATAGGGGGCATCGGTTAATTCTGGACCGGTGACGTAAGGAGCAGTTTTATGGTGAAACGGACCTCGGGGGACAGAAAGGTTGTTGACCTTTCAGTGAGGCGCATGCGGCCATCAACATCAAAAGAGACGTTTGGTGCGGCAGTTGAGCGCAGCGCAGAACATGCGCTGCCAGCCAATGAACAGATTTTGGGTTTGCTAGCCAACATTCTGGTTGACGAGTCATTGCCGTTTTACGTTGCGGCCCTTGATGGCACCGTGATGCACACCAATGATCACTACAACAAAATCGACGATTCCCTGGGCGATATGACGCTGGCGCCTGGCGCTGCCGACTGTGTCGGGCAGTTTCGCGTACCCTCTCTCAAGCCAGTGATTGATGACGTCCTGGCCAGCAACACCACGGTGCGCGCTGAAGAAATAGTATCGATCAATAGTCGGGACCGGGTATTTTTGGGACGCCACATTCCTATTCGCAATGAACGCCGTGAAGTTATTGCAATTGCTGGCACGTATGAAGATGTGACCATGCAAATACGGGGAATTGAAGAAGCCAATAAAACCCAGGCCCAGTTTCAGGATTTTGCGCGTGCCAGTTCAGACTGGTTTTTTGAATGTGATGCCGACTTAAGGGTGTCGTCACTCTCGGATCGTTTCACTGCGATTGTTGGTCAGCCGGCTTCGTTGTTTATTGGATCTCAGTTCGAACAGTTCGGACGTTTTGATACCAATATGGAAGGTCGTTTTGATGGTACACGGGCCCTGAAATCGAGAAAACCGTTTCGGGAACAGTTGTTTGTGGTTTCTGATCCAAGCGGTTCGGAACTGAAGTTCCATTTATCTGGCGTACCGGTTTTTGATAGAAAAACTGGTAATTTCGAGGGTTTCAGAGGCGTGGGCATGGATGTTACCAGCCTTTATGCACAGGCCGACGAACGTGAAGCCGCGAAAAATAATCTGGAGACATTGTTCGCAGAGTTAACCCGTAAGAATATCGCGCTTGATGTCGCTACAGAGCAGGCGACAAGTGCCCTGCGTGCAAAAAATGAGTTTCTGGCTGCCATGAGCCACGAATTGAGAACACCACTAAATGCAATTATCGGGTTCGCAGAAGCCTTTACGCACCAGACATTTGGTGAATTGGATGATGCCTACGTAGAGTATTCCCGAGATATCAGAACGTCTGGCGAGCACTTGCTGGGATTGATTAACGATATTCTCGACGTTGCGGTTATCGAAGGCGGAGGTCTCTCTCTCCAGCTTGATCAAATTAGCGTTGCTGATCTAACGGCAAAGGCCGTTAACATGAATATTGATACTGCAAAGGCCAAGAAGCTCAACACATCGGGGCTGAATGTATCGTCCAACCTGAGCATATATGCTGATGAGCGCCGGGCGACGCAGATTTTGGTTAATCTGCTGTCAAACGCAATCAAGTTTACCCCTGAGGGCGGTGAGATTGGCATTGAAATGTCAGTTGAAGGTGATGCGTTGGCACTTACAGTTTGGGATACCGGGATTGGTGTTACCGCTGAGCAGCAACCTTATATTTTCGAGAAATTTCATCAGGTTACGGATCACATATACTCTCGTCGCCAGGAAGGAACCGGCCTTGGATTGCATATCTCGAGAGAACTGGCACGCAAGATGGACGGTGATCTGACGGTTGAAAGTGAAGAAGGCAAGGGCAGCAGGTTTACTGTGACGTTACCGGTCTCTAACGGGCAAGCCAAAGACGCAGACTTTATTTAGAAATAACAATCCCGATAAGGGACGGGGTATGAGCCTCTGTCGCCTATGGCGGTGGAGGCTCATACATTTTTTGCCCGCACATGGTTAGTGAACGAATTGTTCGTTGAAAATACGCTCCGCCAGTGAATGTTCGGCATCAAACATGACTCTGAGCTCACGGTCCCTTGCTTCTTCGATCAATACATGACGAACATCTCTCACTTCGTGCATGTCTGCAACGGCGGAAACCGGCCTTTTTTGGGGTTGGCTTATCGTTAGCTCCACACTGACATCGTGTGGAAGTAAAGCACCTCGCCATCTGCGAGGTCTAAAAGCAGAGAGTGGTGTCAACGCCAGCAGGTCTGCACCTAACGGGATGATAGGGCCATGTGCAGACAGGTTGTAGGCTGTGCTACCTGCAGGGGTGGCAACCAGCACACCGTCTCCCACGAGTTCGGGAATACGGAGTTTTCCATCAATCGCGACCCGAAGGTGGGCTGCTTGGCGCGTTTCTCTCAGTAGAGACACTTCATTTACCGCCAGATGTTCAACAACTTCGCCATCGCAGCGGGTTGCCCGCATTCTGAGCGGGTGCAAAGTAAAGGTATCAGCGTCCGCAATTCGTGCCTGCAGGTCGTTTTCGGAAAACTCGTTCATAAGGAAGCCAACCGTACCCTTGTTCATCCCGAATATCGGTTTGCCGAAGTCCATATAAGCGTGCAGGGTTTGTAGCATGAAGCCGTCGCCGCCCAGCGCGACGATAACGTCGGCTTCGCGGACGTCGACAGATTTCACTCTGTTTTTCAAGAGTTTGGCGGCTTTACTGGCGTCGCCAAACTCACTGGCAATGATCGAGATTTTCATAAATGCTTTGCTCTCCAATGGCTGGCAGTATAATCAAATCCTGCTACCATGCGAGTGCAAACTTATGGCCTAAAGCTTTCGGGTTATCCGCCAGTTTGGCTCATATGCCGGTTAACTTTACCGACCATTTGGCCGTTGCTCATCGCGAAATCATGTCCACGGGGTTTCAGTCCCATTGACTTGTCGAGGCATTCGTTGAGATTTGCATGCTTGTCTTCTGACCTTAGCGCAGCCCGCAGATCGATATGATCATCTTGCCCCAGGCACATGTATATCCGGCCGGTGCAAGTAACACGTACCCTGTTGCAACCATCACAAAAATTGTTGGTAAGAGGCGTGATCAGGCCAAGTTTGCTGTGGCTCCCGTTGATCGCGAAATACCGCGCAGGCCCGCCGGTGCGGTGTCCACTTGTGGTTAGGTCGAAGCGTTGCTCAAGGTTGGATTTTACCGCAGTAAGCGGTAAATAGCTGTCTTCACGTGCGCCTTCGATGTCGCCAAGTGGCATGGTTTCGATAAGAGTTATATCAAAATCTTTTGTTGTCGCCCAATGCACGAGCTCAGGGATTTCGGCCTCGTTAAAGTGACGCATGGCTACAGTGTTGATTTTCACACGGAGGCCCGCTTGCTTCGCGGCGTCTATGCCGGCGAGTACAGTTTCCAGCTTGTCGCGCCGACTGATATCTTGAAAGCGTTTGGCGTCCAGTGTGTCCAGCGACACATTGATGCGGCGAACCCCCGCACGATATAGATCACCCGCCATTTTCGGCAGTTGTGTGCCGTTGGTCGTGAGGGTGATTTCCTGCAGATTGCCTGACTTGACCCGTTCTCCAAGTGCCTCGATGAGCCACATGATGTTCTTACGAACCAGTGGCTCCCCGCCCGTCAGGCGGATACGGTTCACACCACGGGCAATAAACGCATCGCTTAGCTCCAGCATTTCCTCAAGCGTCAGAACGTCTGTTTTAGGAAGAAACACCATATCCTCGGCCATACAATAACGGCACCGCAGGTCACACCTGTCCGTCACCGACAGGCGCAAATAGGTTATCGTCCGACCAAACTGATCGGTTAGCGGTGTTGCAGTGTGAGGTGTTGCGATTGGCATATCCATGGGAGCAATGTTGAGCGGATGTGCCTGATCGTCAAGACAATCTGGTTAAAATAAACCAATTGTTATTTGACTGGACCCTTTCTTGGCCCGCGCTAGCTTTCATCGTCAACAAAGGAACCCAAAAGTTGGCGCGCGGTTTCGGCTATACGTTTGAATGTTGAGGCACTGGCTTTGAATTGCAATTCAGCCTGCTTGAGTTCAACAATTTGCTGAACGAGTACGCCATTCTTGCCATTAATAGGCATTATAGAAGATGGAGGTGTTTGGGGCTGTTTGTTTTCTGACTGGTTTTGGGGGGTATTCGCCGGCAACGCATTTCGGTTAGCTGCAGACGTTACGATATCTACCGCGACATCCGCGGCCCGTTTTTGCGCGCTGAACATCCCGCCGGACGCAATACTTAACGCTTGTATCATGAGAATACCTGCCTTTGTTGCCCGACGAAGTTTATCCGGCTAGATTAAAAAATCGGTGAACGGACCGTTAAACTTTTACCCATTCGTAGTACGGAGTGTTGTCATGGAACTGGACGTTGTCATTGATGTGGTTTGTCCCTGGTGTTTTGTTGGGAAACGGGAACTGGACGAGGCCCTCAACAGACGGCCAGGTGTCGTGACAAAGGTTCGATACCGTCCCTATCAGCTTTCGGCTGATACCCCACCGGAAGGAGTGGACAGAGCCGAGCACTATACCCGCAAGTTTGGTGATTCACCGGAATTCAGGGCGGCACGTGAGCATTTGCGGGCACGGGGTGAGGCGCTTGGTATCAATTTCGATTTCGAGAGCGAATGCCGCATCGCGAATACTCTGGATGCACATCGGCTCATCCGATGGGCCATGACGCCTGACGTGCAGGAGGAAATAGCTGAAGGTATCATGAAAGCCTACTTTGAGGATTGCGCGTTTATTGGAGATCGTGAGCTTCTGGCTGACATCGCGAAAAAAGCAGGTATGGATGCTGATCTGGTCAGGGATTTGTTAGCATCAGACAAAGACAAAGACCTGATTTCTGCAGAAGTTGCTCAGGCCCATCAGATGGGAATCCAAGGTGTGCCGATGTTTATCTTTAATGGAAAGTCAGGCGTGTCCGGTGCGCAGGAGGCTGACGTTCTCGTGAATGTTATTGATAAACTGGAAGCAGAAGCTGCATAGCTGGTTTAAAAAAAAGGGCGGCGAACCGCCCTTTTTAATCACACCCGCAGACAATATACTTCCGGGTATGGTTTGCGCCGAGTGGGGAGGGATCTGAGCAGAGTGCTCGGCGCTGGGATCTTGTTTCTGGTCCTAGAACCTCAAAAGCAAACCGCCCTTGGCCTGCCATTGTTCTTTGTCTGTGCCGTATGTGGTGTAGTCACCGCCAAGCCGGAAGCTAACACTTTCCGTCAGGGCTCGTTCAAACCCGCCGCCAAAACGCCAACCGCCGTCAGTGAAGCTGTCATCCTGGGTGCCCAGCGGGTCAAAGCTCGCTTGCGCATATCCAGCTTTTGCAAACAGTAGATTGTTGCCATCGCCAAAGGTTTTGCCCAACACAAGCGAGGTACTCCATTCATAGTCGGCACTCAAACTGACAGCATTGTTTTTGTATCCACTGTCGCCAAATGTGCCCTCAATACCCATAACGAAGCCGCCATCCATTTGCTGGCGATACCCGAGCACGCCGCCATAATATAAGCTACGGTCTCGTTTCACATCGCCTGCGAGTTTGGTCCAGTCGACGCCTGCCTCGATGCCACCGTACAGGCCGGTGAAAGGGGCTTGGTCTTGCGCTGCAACAGGGAGCGCCATAAGTGTTGAAAGTGCTGCTGCCGTAAGAAGTTTCGATTTCATTATAATAATCCTCCAAATTCAGTGCCTTGTTCGCATATCCCTAAGGCGTGTTTGTTGGCGAACAGGTGTGAAACTGAACCCGGACTTGGGCGCTCTTGTGCACAGCACATGGCAGGAAGATGAAAAATTGTGGCGATTTATGGCCCGCTGCCCCAATTGAGGCAGCGGAATCGGTAGTTTAAGGAGAAGTTGATAAAGCTTCTTTGCTGTCTGTGTTTGACGCACCGCGCAAAACCAGGCCTGCAAAGATAACGGACATTAAACTGGCCAACAGGATGCCAACCCGAACCTGTGCGATGCGTTCACCATCCTGGAAAGCGAGGCTGCCAATAAACAGGCTCATGGTGAAACCAATACCGGTAAGGTGCCCAGCGCCCCAGATATGGCGCATGGAAAGGCCCTCGGGTAACCTGGCACCGAAAACCCTGGCGGCTACAAAAGCCCCGATAAGAACGCCAACTGGTTTACCAATGACCAGCCCGAGCACGACGCCCATGCTGATTGGTTGGGCAATTGTATTGAACCCGATTTCGCCCAGGGCCACGCCTGCATTCGCGAGGGCAAAAAATGGTAAAATGATATAGGCCACCGGATAGTGGAGGTTGAGCTCCATCTCTTCGAGAGGAGAATGGCCGTGCTTGTCTTTGCTTCCAGGTATTGCCAGTCCCACAGCAACTCCAGCCAAGGTTGCATGCACACCGGACTTGATCACGCAAATCCATATAAAGACACCAACAAAGAGAAATGCAGATGTGTTCCTGACGCCAAACCTGTTCATCAAAAACAGAGCAACGCAGCCCGCAAGGCCAAGTGATAGCGAGAGGACTGACAGGTCCGAGGTATAGAACGCAGCAATGACAACAACCGCGCCCAAGTCATCAATGATGGCAACGGTCATGATGAAAATTTTGAGAGAGGCTGGCGCCTTGCTGGCCAATAATGCCAATATGCCAACAGCAAAGGCAATATCTGTAGCGGTCGGGACAGCCCAGCCTTCCATTGCTGCCGGGTCGCCCCAGTTGGGTAATATGTAAAAGAGCGCGGGCAACGCCATGCCGCCAACAGCTGCAAGTATAGGAAGCGCCACATTCTTCGGGTCTGATAGTGCTCCTGTCTGAATCTCTTTTTTGACTTCAAGTCCAACCAGAAGGAAGAAAATGGCCATCCAGCCTTCGTTGATCCAAAGTAAGGCCGGTTTCGCAAGGCCGAACTCTCCAACCGAGATAACCCCTTGAGTTTCCAGCAAAACGTCATAGTAAGGAGAAAAAACGGAGTTATTCCATAAGAGGGCGATGGCCGCTGCGGCTATAAGGAGTATTCCTCCTAAAGCGTCCTTGGACAAATCCAGCTTCATGCAACCTCCCCAACTTTGTCTCAGAACATCGTTCGATACAAGCTAAAGCATAAATGCGGTATTGTCAGTCGGGTTTGTGGTTATGAAGACGAAGCGGATGCAGCGGATGCAACGCTGGCGAGTTTGCGGGTGATGGCCGCTACAGATTTCAGACGAGTATTCACTTTGTCCATCCGGGCATAATAAACCAGTTTATGGTCAGGTCTCAGTTTCGCGGTGGTTCCTGTGGAGGAAATAAACTCCACCAAACCTGCCGGATTGGCGAACCTGTCGCCCCTGAAACTGATAACAAGCCCCTTTGGTCCAGCTTCCAGGCGGTCAATACCCGCTCGTTTACTGTGACCTTTGATAATCATAATGGCTGCAAGCTGCTTGACTTCTGAGGGCAGGGGGCCAAACCGGTCAATAAGTTCCGCACAGAAGGCATCAACGTCTTCACGGCTATCGAGGTCCGCCAGACGCCGATATAGTGCCATGCGCTGTGTCAGGTCAGGTACATAACCTTCCGGTATCATGACTGTTGCGCCCAGATTGATTTGCGGCGACCAGTCGCTTTCAGAATAGTCATCTTCGCTGCCACCTGCGCGCGCTTCCACGACTGCTTCTTCAAGCATTTTCTGATAAAGCTCGACACCAACTTCGCGGATATGGCCAGATTGTTCATCACCCAACAGGTTCCCGGCCCCGCGGATATCCATATCATGGCTTGCGATGGTGAAGCCTGCACCCAATGTGTCGAGTGCCTGGAGGACCTGCAGGCGCTTGTCGGCGTTTTCAGTCAGTTTGCGTTTCGCGGGCGTCGTCAGGTAAGCATATGCTCTGGTTTTTGACCGACCAACCCGACCGCGCAGCTGGTACATCTGCGCCAGACCAAACATATCAGCCCGATGTACTACCATTGTGTTAGCAGTTGGGATATCAATTCCGGATTCGATGATGGTGGTTGAGAGCAGCACGTCATAACGGCCTTCGTAGAAAGCTGTCATAACATCTTCGATGGTTTTAGGCGGCATTTGCCCGTGGGCCATGATGAACTTAACTTCCGGCACCTCTTCTCGCAGGAAAGTCGCGGCTTCTTCCAGATCGGCAATGCGCGGGCACACATAAAAACTCTGGCCACCCCTGTAGTGCTCGCGCAGCAAAGCCTCGCGCACCACCAGTGGGTCAAACGGAAGGACAAACGTTCTTACAGCGAGGCGGTCTACCGGTGGCGTCGCAATAATTGACAGATCTCGGATACCGGACATGGCCATCTGCAAGGTGCGGGGAATTGGCGTGGCGGTGAGCGTGAGGACGTGCACGTTGGCCTTCAGTTCTTTCAGCTTTTCCTTGTGCGCGACACCGAAGTGTTGTTCTTCGTCCACGACCAGAAGCCCCATATCTTTGAAGCCAACGTCTTTGGCAAGCAGGGCGTGAGTACCAATGACGATATCAATAGTGCCCGCCTGCATCTCGTCTTTTGTTGCTTTGCTTTCTTTTGCCGATACGAGCCGAGAGAGCTGTCCAACACGTACAGGAAGGCCTTTAAACCGGTCAGTAAAATTCAGATAGTGTTGGCGCGCAAGCAGTGTCGTTGGGGCAACAATGGCGACCTGATGTCCGGCCATTACAGCTAAAAAGGCAGCCCTAAGCGCTACTTCAGTTTTACCAAAACCAACATCGCCGCAAATCAGCCTGTCCATAGGCTTGCCAGAAGCCAGATCCGAAGCTACATCAGCGATGGCGCGCAACTGATCATCCGTTTCGGTAAACGGGAAGCGGGCGCAGAATTCGTCGTACATACCATCGGCAATGGTGATGCGTTGCCCTTCTTTGAGCGCTCGCTCAGCAGCCAGTTTGATCAACTGGTCTGCCATTTCGCGGATGCGCTTTTTCATTTTAGCTTTGCGAGCCTGCCAGGCGACGCCACCAAGTTTGTCAAGCTGGCCACCCGCGTCTTCGCCGCCGTAACGAGACAGGATTTCAATGTTCTCTACTGGCACATAGAGTTTGTCACCGCCCAGATAACTCAGCAGCAGACAATCATGGCCTGCGCTGGATACGGTGATAGTTTCAAGCCCCTCAAATCGTCCAATGCCATGGCTGGCATGTACCACCAGGTCGCCGGGTGCAAGGGTGCTTGCTTCCTTCAGGAAGTTGTCTGCACGCTTGTTACGTCTGGATTTTCTTACAAGTCGGTCGCCGAGAACATCTTGTTCTGAAATAATTGCCAAATCGTCTGTTTCGAATCCGCTTTCAAGTGGTAACACTGTTACTGCGATGCCAGTTCTGGCCTCTGTTCTGATATCTTTCCAGCTTTCGGCGAAGCCCACGGGAGAAAGGTCGTGATCTTCCAGTACGCCCTTCATGCGGTCCGCTGCCCCGGCTGAATAGCTTGCAAAGACGACTCTTTTGTTCGCTTTTCTCAAAGACACAACATGATCGCGGACGGCATCGTAAACGTTAATGTCCTTGTTGTTACGCTCGGGTCCGAAGTTGCGCCCCTGACGCGCCCCAAAAGACACAACGTTGATCGCATCTGGCTCTTCGAAAGGCGTGAACTGTTTTGCGTTCAGATTCTCAAGGCATTTGCTCCATTCGGTTCTGGTCAAGTAGAGCGTGTCGGTTGGCACAGGTTTGTATGGCGGTGTTTGACGATCTCTGTTCTGACGCAGAATTTCCCAGGCTTCAGTGCGCGCGTCGTAATAGTCGCCAACCGCAGTTTGCCTCTCGCCCACAGCTTCTTCAGCTTGATGATCCAACGAAAGGAGCGGGTTTTTAACATAGTCAAACAAGGTGACAAGTTCATCGTGAAACATCGGCAACCAATGCTCGGCGCCCTGGTATTTACGGCCTTCGCTAATAGATTCGTACAATAAGTCATCAGACCGCGCAGGGCCGAACGTTGCCACGTAGTTCTTTCGGAAACGGGTTATTGTGTCTGCGTCCAAAGCGTATTCGCTGGCGGGTTTCAGGTTTAGTGCGTCGGCAGTGCCGGTTGTGCGCTGGTCCAGTGGGTCAAACGTGCGGATTGTATCCAACTCGTCGCCAAAGAAGTCGAGCCGTAGCGGCGCTGCATACCCTGGAGGGAACAGGTCGATTAGCCCTCCGCGCACCGCAAACTCGCCGTGCTCCATGACCTGACCGGATCGATTGTAACCGTTTGCAGCCAGAAACTCCGTGAGCTGTTGCATGTCGACCTTGTCACCAGGCACTGCATGAAAACTGCCGGCAGCAACGGCTTCTTTGGTTGGCAGTCTCTGCAAGGCAGCATTGACAGTTGTAAGTACAAGCCGCGGACGTTTTTGTTTCGAAGAGGCCAAAGTCGAAAGAGCCGCCATTCGGCGGGCGATGATATCCGGTTGTGGGCCAACCCTGTCATAGGGCAGACAGTCCCATGCGGGCAGGGTAATAACCTCAAGCTTGGGCGCAAAAAAACGAACACCGGTTTCAAGCATGGCCAGGCGTGCATCGTCGCGAGCGATATGCAAGACAGCTTGTTTTTTGTCTGCAAAAGCACGTTCGGCGAGATTTGCCAAAAGCATGGTATCAAAGCCGCTGGGCACGCCTGCTACAGTCAGAGGCAGTTCACTGTTCAGAAGATCGTTTAAATTCATTCCGGGTGCCTAATATCGTACGCCTTCAGCGTGCTTTCAAAACCATGAAATCAAGTTTTTGTAGGCGTTCCATCATCTCGCCCTCGAATTTTTCGGGTACATCAACACCATCTGTAATCCAATGGAGGATTTCATGATCCTGCTCTTCAAACAGGGCTTCAAACCATGCACAATCATTGGCGCTGAAAGACGAAACGTTAGCTTCGATGAAATTGCCAAAAATAAGATCAAGTTCTTTGATACCCCGATGCCAGGCACGAAACAGTAACCGTCGTTTGCGGTTTTCAAGGTCAATTTTCTTGTGAGGATCGTAGCTAAGATCAGTCATCTTTTTCAGCCTGTCAAACACGCCCATTGGCGGGCGGCACACCATAAGCTATGGTCCTTTCAGGGAAAAGCGAAACTTTGCCTTTTTTTCAAGGAATTCCGGGGTATTGAGACGAAATGCGACCAGAAGCATTATTTGACTATTTTGCTGACGTGGAACGATTGCCGGGAATTGGCAAACGCAACAAAGTTGCGCTTGAGCGTCTGCTGGGTACACGACTGGTCGATCTATTGTTTCATTTGCCAAGTGGATTGGTCGACAGGCGCTACCGTCCCAAAGTCGCGGATGCTGTTTCGGGCGGGATTGTCACCCTTGAAGTGACGGTGGACGATCATTCCCCGAGCCACAATCGTCGCTCGCCGTACCGAGTCAGGTGTCACGATGAAACCGGTGAATTAATGCTTGTTTTCTTCAACCCGCGGGCGGACTGGCTGAACAAACAGCTGCCAGTAGGTGAAACACGTATCATTAGTGGTAAACTGGAGGACTATCAGGGAAAGAAACAGATTACGCATCCTGATTATATGGTCTCACCTGAAAACCCAAATGAGATGCCCGACCTTGAAACCGTTTATCCGTTAACTGCGGGTCTCTCGGGTAAAGTTTTGAGGAAAGCGGTGCAGGCCGCGTTGGAGGTCGTACCTGACCTGCCAGAGTGGCTCGATAGTGCATTGATAAAACGAGACACCTTGCCCACGTTTACTGATGCCCTGAAAACAGTTCATGAACCGCAATCAATAGAGGATGTGGCGCCTTCTTCGCTCGCACGTCGCAGGCTTGCATGCGATGAGTTGCTCGCCACACAGTTGGCGTTGGCCATCGTGCGCGAGCGTACTCGAAGAAAGCGGGGCAGGGCGCTAAGGGGTAGCGGGGATATTGTTGAACGCATTCTCAAAGTACTACCTTATCAGTTGACTGGAGATCAGCAAACCGCGCTGCGTGAAATTGTCGGTGACCTGAAATCCGAAAAAGCCATGTTAAGGTTGATGCAGGGGGACGTGGGTAGCGGTAAAACGATCGTGGCTTTGCTGGCCATTGCGTCTGCGGTAGAGGCTGGCGTGCAAACTGCGCTGCTCGCGCCCACTGAAATACTCGCTCACCAGCACCTGGATACGATCGCGCCACTGGCAGAAACAGCTGGATTAAGGGTCGCGCTTTTAACCGGACGCAACAAGGGCAAACCGCGTGTAGCCCTCCTGGAGGCACTGGCCGCAGGCGAAATCGACCTCCTGATCGGCACTCATGCCATCATCCAGCAAGATGTGAATTTCAGTGATCTCGGTTTCGCAATCATTGATGAACAGCACAGGTTCGGTGTGCAACAGCGCATGACATTGGCTTCAAAAGCTGAGCACGGTGTTGATGTGCTTGGTATGACAGCAACGCCCATTCCGCGCACGCTGACACTTACAGCCTACGGGGATATGGATGTCTCATTGATCCGCGAAAAACCACCTGGCCGAAAACCGGTGGACACCAGAGTTGTCGCGCTGGAGAGGCTGTCTGACGTAATCGCTGGACTGGAGCGCGCGATGCACACCGGTGCACGGGCCTACTGGGTCTGTCCTCTGGTCGAAGAAAGCGAGTTGCTTGATCTTGCGGCGGCAGAAGAACGCTATGGAACGCTAAAACACCTGTTCGGCGACCGTGTAGGGCTTGTTCACGGTAAGATGAAGGGCGCGGAAAAAGATGCAGTGATGGCCAAATTCCAATCCGGGGAAATCAGCATCCTTGTGTCGACAACCGTGATTGAAGTTGGTGTCAATGTGCTGGAAGCAACCATTATGGTGATTGAACATGCCGAACGGTTCGGCCTGTCGCAGTTGCACCAGCTTCGTGGTCGTGTCGGTCGAGGCGACCAGAGATCAAGCTGTATTCTTCTCAGAGCCAATGAAGTCGGTGAGGTTGCCCGTGCGCGCCTTAAGATTATGCGCGAAACCGAAGACGGTTTTCTAATAGCGGAGGAAGACCTGCGACTTAGAGGTGGCGGTGAGGTTTTAGGCACCAAACAGTCCGGTCTGCCCGAGTTCAAGATGGTGGACTTCACCGAGCATGCCGATTTGATTGAGCTGGCCCGCGATGACGCACGTATGATTGTGGCGAAAGATCCCGACCTGCAAAATGCACGAGGTGGCGCGCTCAGACATTTGCTCTATCTCTTTGAACGTGATGAAGGTGTGCGCCTGATGCAATCAGGCTAACGGGAAAGGCCTCTTGATGGCGTGGGACAAAGAGCTAGCAGAAAAGAAAAAACGCGAAGAGCTTGCCGAGAAGATGGGCGGTCAGGAAAAGGTTGCCCGGCAGCATTCCCGGGGCAAACTGGACGTGCGAGCTCGTGTGCTAAAGATGGCGGATGCTGGTAGTTTCCGCGAAATCGGGAAGCTTGCCGGCAAGGGCCACTATGACGGGGACGGCGAACTTGAGGGCTTCACTCCTGCCAACTTCGTGTTTGGTAAAGCGACTGTAAACGGCGCGCCAGCAGTACTTTCGGGTGATGATTTTACTGTGCGGGGAGGTGCTGCCGATGCCGCCATATGGCGCAAAGGCATTCTGGCTGAGCAGATGGCCCATGAGTATGGGTTGCCGCTTATTCGGTTGATTGATGGTACTGGCGGTGGCGGTTCGGTTAAATCGCTTGAAGACATGGGGTTGACGTATGTGCCCTGGCTTCCTGGCTGGGAACATGTCGTCAAAAACCTTGAAACTGTACCGGTCGTTTCGCTTGCACTCGGGTCGGTGGCTGGCCTTGGCGCCGCTCGGGTTGTTGCAAGCCATTATAGCGTAATGGTTAAAGGTATGAGCCACATGTTTACCGCCGGCCCCGCTGTTGTTGCCGCCATAGGAGAAAACCTCGATAAGGAAACGCTTGGCGGTGCCGACATTCACGCGCGCAACGGTGCGGTTGACGATGTAGTTGCCAGCGAAGAAGCTGCCTTCCAGGCGGCGCGCACCTTTCTTTCCTATTTGCCAACTGCCACTGGTAAAAAAGCAGCTCAGGTCGCTTGCTCGGACGGTGTTGAACGTCGAGACGAATTTCTATTAAGCGCTGTGCCGGAAGATCGGCAAAAAGCATATTCCATGCGAAAAATACTGGCATCGGTGGTTGATAAGAACAGCCTGTTTGAAATGGGGAAGCTGTGGGGCAGGTCGGCGATCACGGCATTCGCAAGACTTGATGGCTGGCCAGTTGCAGTGTTGGCGTCTGATCCATCTCATTTAGGCGGCAGCTGGACCGCAGACACCGCGCGAAAAGTTGAGCGCTTTGTAAAGCTTGCCAATACGTTTGGCTTGCCTGTCGTGCATTTTGTCGATAATCCCGGTTTCATGATTGGACTGGATGCGGAAAAAGCGGCCACCATCCGGTTCGGTGTCGAAGCGCTGAATGGCATATACAAGTCAACGGTACCATGGGCAACGGTCATAATTCGTAAAGCTTACGGCGTTGCCGGTGCAGCCATGAGCGACCACACAAAGTTTCAGTATCGCTTTGCGTGGCCGTCAGGCGACTGGGGTAGTTTGCCGCTTGAAGGAGGTATCGAGGTTGCTTACAAGTCTGAGCTTGAAACGGCAGAGAACCCGGTATCACACCTCGCGGATATACGGGCGCGGCTTGATAAGGTCCGCAGCCCGTTCCGTACCGCCGAGGCCTTCATGATTGAAGACGTGATTGACCCGCGTGAGACCCGGCCTTTGTTATGCGAATTCGCAAATCTTGCACAGGCGCGGATGCAGGAGAATTAAAAGTTATTCCGAACAGGCGGCCTTGAAGCATTCCTCGAACAGCATGTGCCAGCTCGAGCCATATCCACTGTACATCATGTCTGCTTTGTCGCCGTAACCTTCCCAATTACTGTGAACCAGCTCCACAACCGTTCGCGTGGCATCTACTGCTATGAATGTAACGGCAACAGTGCCTGACTGCTCAGGTGGTAGTCCCATGTGGAAATCCATGGCCAGGTATTCAAAAGGGTCATAGGCAGTGAAGGTTCCCCAGTGGTGTTCAGATCCGTCCGCACCAATTTCCACTACATGGCCTCCGGCGCGGCCATCAACCTCAATAGATTTTGCAGGTTTACCGGTCGCGTACATGGACATGGCCCGTTTGTCGAGCGGCCACCATTTGGTCATGTCTTTTGTAAATACGGTAAAGGCTTTTTCCTGATTACACGGTACTTCGATGCGGTAGGAAAGGGGCTCAAGCATGTAAATCTCCTAATTTGTATTCATTTGTCTTGTAATTTCAGCGGCATAGGCACCAAGCGCATCTGACCAGAAGTTGTCCAGATAGCTGCGCAACACTTCAAGGCCTTCACGCTTGATAGAATATAGTCGGCGATTTCCTACAGCCTCGACGTTCACCAGGTGCGCTTGCTGAAGTACCTTCAGATGCTGCGAGACAGCTGGTCTGCTGACAGGTTGTGTCGCAGCGATCTGCTGAACTGATTTGGGTTCATCCCGCAACGCTTCGAAAATGTGACGGCGGGTTGGGTCAGCAAGTGCGCCAAATACTTTTGTGTAAGTCATTACTTACCGTAAGTATATACTTACCATTGAGTCAACCGCAAAGTACTAATATGCTAAAAAAGCAAATGGCCTCTTGTTTGAGTGTTTGGGTTTGCAATGGCGGTAATCTGCTAAGTATATGAAATATAGTTAATTTGCGTTTGAGGTTGCTATTTGATGTGATCCATGACCTTATGCGCGTACAGATGCCGCGCGAAGATGACGAAGACCTCGTTGGCAGCGTTTGTTTAGAGAGGTGGCCTTGAAGGTTGCTGCTCTGTTTGGTGCCCAAGGCACCCGATATACGGCGGTTTTTCTACGCAAGCCCCCCCATTTGAGACGATCACATCATGGCCCTTATTAGGGTGTGTGTGGAATCTCTTGAAAGCAAATAATTGACTAATTTTACTGACCTCGGCTTGGACGAGGCAATCGTTCGCGCTGTTTCCGATGCAGGCTATAGCGCTCCCACCCCCATTCAAAAAGCAGGTATTCCTGTATTGCTCGATGGGCATGATGTTATTGGCATCGCGCAAACGGGCACCGGCAAAACTGCAGCTTTTGTACTACCGCTGCTACATAAAATACTGATGTCACACACAAGGCCTGAGGCCAACAGTTGCGGCGCGCTTATATTGGCGCCGACGCGAGAGCTGGCGGCCCAAATTCATGACAACATCCGGTTGTACGGAAAGTACCTGAATGTAACCTCCAGCCTCGTTGTTGGTGGCGTGAAGCCGCACAAACAAATCAAGGCGCTGGCAAGGGGGCTAGACATTCTTGTCGCCACACCGGGTCGGTTGGAAGATCACGAATCTACAGGCGCCGTCCGACTGGATCAAACATCAGCTGTCGTGCTTGATGAAGCCGACCAGATGCTTGATATGGGCTTTATTCCGGCGATCCGGCGCATTCTTGGCAAACTTCCAAGCAAGCGCCAGACCATTTTGCTTTCGGCGACCATGCCAAAGCAAATTCGTGGTTTGGCCCATGACTTTCTATACAAACCACGCGAGATCGCTGTTACCCCGGTTTCAAAGCCGATTGAAAAAATCGAACAGCGCCTGATGTCGTCAGCTGGCCAAAACAAGCGCCAGATGCTGGTGGATATTCTGAATAACGAACCGATTGAGCGAGCCATCGTATTCTCACGTACCAAGCACGGTGCTAACAAGATCGCTCAGCATCTGGAGAAATCCGGGTTAACTGCTGCAGCAATTCATGGGAACAAGAGCCAGGGCCAACGCGTTAAAGCTCTTGCGGCGTTTAAGGATGGCTCTATCAAAACGCTTGTTGCAACAGACATTGCGGCGCGCGGTATTGACATTGATGATGTGTCTCATGTGATCAACATCGATCTGCCGGAAGTGCCTGAAGTTTATGTACACCGGATCGGCCGCACGGCTCGCGCGGGGAAAAGCGGCGTGGCCATTTCTTTTTGCAGTGAGACTGAGCTCGATCTCCTGAAGGCTATCGAAAAGCTGGTGGGGCGTATTGGTGGCACGCGCCCGGAGCCTGTTAAAGGTACGGAAACAGTTTCCACCAGCAAGAAACGGCCAAACCGCAACCGAAATAGGGGCGGGGGAGCACGAACCGCTTCAACACAAACCGATGCAACACCTCAGAATGCTGAAAAGAAGGGTAATGCGAAACCTGGTCAGCGCACAAAACGCCGGAACACAGGTAGTTCTCCGAGGCGTGCTGCCAATAACAACGCTCAGTCGGGCAGGCGCAATACGAATAGCAGTTCCAGCAACAGGCGGTCAGCCTGATGTTGAATAACAATAAAGAAGTAAAGGCTAAAGCCGCTTTTCAAGGGCCTGTTTTACTATCATTACAAGCGCTGCTCTTTGTATTTCTGTTGGCAGTTACAGCTTCAACGGTAATGGCGCGCGAAAATACCCAATCTGTTCCTGAAAATGCCCATGCCAAACGGTTTGGCTCAGGTTGGGAGTGTGATCTCGGCTACCGGCAAACAGGATCAGAGTGTTCAGCCGTTATATTGCCTGCCAACGCTTATGCGACAAACAGGTCGTACGGCGCCGGTTGGGAATGCATGCGCGGTTTCATCATTGATGACCTGGCATGCGTGGAGGTTGTTGTGCCGACGGATGGCTACTTGACCGCTAGTGGCGATAGCTGGCGGTGCCTAAGAGGGTTTCGGGTCGAGCAAGATGCTTGCACCAAAATTGATCTGCCGGAAAACGCCTTTTTGTCTGACATGGCGAGCGGCCCAGGTTGGGAATGTGAAGTTACTTTCAAGCTGGTTGGTGCAGGCTGTACAGCTATTGTTGTGCCTGAGAACGCATATTTTGATAAATCGGCATACAACACAAGCTGGAAGTGCCTGAGAGGCTTTGAAAGTGTCGGTGATGTTTGCGAACGGATTGCCATTCCCGCAAACGCCTACCTGTCTTCAAATTCATATAGCAAAGGATGGTCTTGCGAACGCGGTTTCCAGATGGATGACGAAATTTGCAGGCCTATTGTATTGCCAGAGAATGCGCATCTCGATCGGTCCGGAAACGACTGGACCTGTGGCCCTCAGTATCGACGTCGCAACAAGACATGTGAACGCATTAGTTGAACGAAATATCGGCTGGTGTCCAAGGTGCCACTAGTCGATTTTCTTTTCGTAAACACGATAGGTTTTGTAGACCTTGCAGCCAATCTCTTCGAGGATTGAACGCATGCCATCATTATCTTCCAGTATCCAGCCAAGTTCCCCCCAGTAAGCTCCACGTTTTTCCACGTGCTGGCGGCTGACATCAATCATCCACATTGACATCGCTGCCCCCAGGGGTCCGCGCTGGAATTTTTTCCGAACTCCCATCAACGGCACACGACACCTGTTTTCCTTGCCGTTCAACATTCTGTAGGCAAGCTTGAATATGCCGAAAGGGAACAAGTTTCCGTTCAGATCACTTATCTTGTGATTGACATCCGGGATCGTCAGCATGAAAGCCACGGGTTCACCGTCATATTCACAGATATAGGTTCGATACGGTTTCACTACCGGTTTGAGGCTTTTGGCACCGTGCTCTACTTCTTTTTCTGTGAAAGGCACATAACCCCAGTTATCCGACCATGCCTCATTATAAATATCGAGAACGACTGCGACCTCTTCATCGAAGCGTTTCATATCGATAGGACGCATGGATACCCGTTTGTTCTTTTGCGCCATTTTGACGATACGCATCGCCCGGTCAGGCATCGGAATCGTCAGGTCCAGAGAATAGGCGAACATATCTTTGGTTTTGTCGAAACCGTCGGCCTTGAGCCAACTGTCATATTCGGGTCTGCCATGAGGCATCATCACGCAGGGCGGTGTATCGAAGCCGTCAACCAGAGTGCCGACTTCTTCGGCGCTTGAGAGCGACCAGGGTCCTTGCATGCGCTTCATACCTTTGCTCTTCAACCACATTCCAGCGGTAGATAGGAGGTGTTCTGCAACAGCATCGTCGGTCGCTTCAAAAAAACCAAAATGGCCTAAATCGGGGCCCCACTTTTCCTGCGCAAGCTGGTCTACCTGTGCACTGATTCTGCCAACAAGCCGACCATTGCGTTCTGCTATCCACATCGCGACGTCGGCATGCTCAAAATACGGGTTTTTGTCGGCGCGAAGCGCATCCATACGCTCCATCATCAACGGCTGAACCCAGTTTGGGTCGTCAGCGTAAACAGTACGTGTCACATTGACAAAATCTTTGAGGTCTCTGTTGTTGCTGACTTGGCGCAGCATGACGTCTGATGGCGCTGACACGTGTGCATTCCCGCTTGGTGGTTGTCTTAAGCTGTCTTGGATAGACAATTGACCAGTTTTTGCAAGGTTGTTTGACGTATCTGGATGTATGTAGCCAGTCAAAAGTGAGCTAGGTCTGTTGTGCAGCTTTAGATTCCCGCCAAAGCTGTACGACGGCGGCCCACAGGCTTTTTCTGCTGGCTGCGAGATAAAGCCGATTATCTGGCAGTCCATTTTTCAGTAGAAAATAAGCTTTCTCAAGCGAATGATAGGGCATACCGGGAAACAGGTGATGTGTTGCGTGAAAGCGAAGGCCGACGGGGGCCCAGAGGCTCGAGATATATCGATTGCCGGGAACATCAACACTGTCGAGGAATTCTTCCTGCTGCGTCATACGCTCGCGGCCACCGTTTCTGTAGGCATGTGCAGCAAGTGTACGCAGGCCATTCAAAACAAAAATTGCGAAAGTAACCACATACCAGACGCCAAAAAACAAGAGCGGCAGGATATCAAAATAAAACAGCGCAAACGCAGTGTAAGCGTATAGGCCGGTTAATGTGTCTTCTATAAGCCAGCTTGCCTCCTGATCTTTTTTAGGGAGAGGGCGCACATAGGCGAAGTCGATAACAAGGCTGCTGGCGCGCTGCCAGATATAGTTGCGGAAGCGCTTGTTAAGTAGCGTAAGGGGCATCAGAACCGAGTATCGGGCAACGAGCAGCGGTGGCACGATAAAAGCCTGCACGATGAAGGCAATAATTTTCCAGGGCTTATCTACCGCGAATGGCAGATACTCTCCGTCTTCTGCGGTACCATAGTGTTGCGGTTTGTGATGATCGATATGAACATCAGCATAAGTGTATGCTGGCACCATCATGGGCATGCCACAGGTTGCGTTCCAGAAGCGACGGAACCACGTGAATGTTCCCTTGCGGAAATGAGCAAGTTCATGGATGAAAATGACCGAGCGATAGAGCGCAAGTGTTGCTATAATAATTGCGATGACTTGTGCAATTGACGCTATCGGCGTTAGAACGGCAGTTGCGACCGCCGCCCAGCCGATGATTGTACTTATGGAAAAGTCTGTCCAGTATATCCGTGCATCCGGTTTCCAAAGGTCACGAACCAGACGGCGTGCTTCTTTGAGCGGGAAGTTCTCCGCCTCGGGGTGTGCACCTGATTTCACGGCGGCTTTCATGCCGCCGTCTATCTGTTCTTTTTTCAGTGCAACTTGCATCATTTTGTTTTCTCACCTGAGTGGCGCATTGGCTTTGTATTCAGTGTCGATACGATGGCTTAAGTTTCGGTATTATCCAAACTTTCCGCTTAGAAACCGTCCGAGCTTGCCTAAGGCAGCAGCATCGTCTGTTTTAAGGCCAAAACGAACCAGTAAAAGTAGTGCGACAATAAGCCCGAATATGGCGGTTATAAGGCCCATCGGAGATGGAAGGTCAGGGCCAAAATCAGCAAAAACAACGATAAGAACCGCAGACATAAGCGAAATAAGGAGTGGTTTCAAGATGTCGGCGGTGTAGGGAAATAGCTTGAACAGAAAAACTGCCTGAAAAAAAGCGAGGTAGGCGGTAATGTTCAAACCAATTGCTGCAGCGATTGCTGCGCCTGTAACGCCGTTTTCCGGGATTTGTACCCAGCCAAGCCAAACGAAAACAGTTAAACCAATTACGCCGTTTAATGGCGGTAACGAGCGGTGCCCCAGCATTTCCACAATAGAGAAAGATGGCCCGCTTGCAGCCTCCAGAACGCGGCCAGCCACAAGAATGGCGATTGCCGCTGCTGCAGCTTGAAATTCGGGTTCAAGCGCTGACAATATATCGCTCCGCGCGAGATACAGCGCCGCACCGAAGGGTAGGGCAAGGCATACCGACATCCGGGTAGCGTACGCATACATATGTTCAAGTCTGTGCTTGTCGCCCTTGCCGTCTTTTTCTGCAGCAAGGGGTGCCATGACATACTCGAAGGCTAGCCTGACCACCTGTAGAGCGCTGGCAAGTTTTCTGGCGACTGAATAGTAGCCACCTGCCGCCGCACCTGCTGCGCCGGGTAACATGAAGTTCAGCAGCATTACGGGAAACTCGCTAAACAGTTTCTTGATCAGGTTCGATGGCATAACAGAGAAGCCATACTTCCTCATGTCTCTAGCTATTGTCCCCGTCAGGGGTGCACGCAGGACAGCGCGAAAGTCATAGTGGCGCGCAACAAGCCTGACAGCCAGACAGGCGGCCAAAATTACGCTAAGCAAGTGCGCTAAGAAAAGTCCGTAAGTATCTAAACCAATAGCAAAAAATATAACCGCTGCTACCAGACGCAGTCCCTGTTCATAGAAAATTCTTACCCGAATTTCTGGGCCGAATTTTCGGCGCGCGCGAATGGCTGCTGTGCCAACTTCAACGGTAGTCCAGAACGGTAAAACCCAAACATAGAGCCGGATTACATCGGTCAGGTGTTTCTGGTCAGCGCTACCAACATTGATAAAGGATGAAATAGACGGCGCGTAGTAGGTGCCGATGGCAGCAAAGACGACGGCGATCAGGAAGCTTAGTTTAAGCGCAAAACCTGCTACATCAGCTTCCTGGTCTTTTGCAACACGAGGCACGAACCGCTGCAAGGTTGTCGTCATCGCAGCGTCGGACAGGGCTGTGGTGACTTTTACATAGCTCCAGAGAACTGCAAAAAGTCCGAAGGTTTCCGCACCGTAAGCCCATGTGAACACGACAACAGAGACAGCTTCAATAAGAGCGCCCAATCGTCCAAGGAAGGCAAGGCCAGCTCCGCCGGCAACCTGGCGAATATCACTGGCTGTTTCTTCCGGCTTGGATTGTCTTTTTTGTTCAGGCTGCGCCATCAAGCTTCCGGCGCTGACGGAATTGCAATTGTCGGAGCCTGTTTTTTACGGGCGCGTCGTTGCGGTTTACCTTCTTCCGTATAGAAGATAACCGTGTAACCAACGAGCAGGAATAGAAAGAAGGGTGCCCAGGCTGCCAGAAATGGCGGAGCAACACCAAATTCACCCATAGCCAGCATGAAGTTGTCTGCAACGAAAAAGCTGAAACCCAACGCCATTCCAAAAACCAACCTGATAACAAGGTTACCCGTACGCGAAACGCCAAATGCAGCCACGGCCGCGAGGAGTGGCATTAGGAGAGTTGAGGCTGGCGCGGCTATTTTCTGAAGAAAACTGGACATCAAACGGTCAGTTGACAAACCTTCCTCTTCAAGTCGTTTCATCGAACGCCATAGTGTGGGCAATGACACCTGATCTGCTTTGACAGTAAGTGCAAGGAAGCGTTCAGGGCGCGTTGGAATGGCCCATGGTACTGACGGCGTTACAGACAAAACGTGGGAATTCGCATCAAACCGCCGGACTTCATGCAATGTCCAGTTGCCTTCCTGATACCAGGCGAAATCTGCTTTAACCATCGCCTGCACCTTACCGAGTTCGTCCCGTTCAAATATCGAGACCTGGTCCAGAACGACCCGGTTTCGCACAGTGCTGACAGACTCAACCAGAACGATGCTGTTTCCCTCTCTCAACCACGTTCGCCCGGCGAGATTGTTGTTTTCGGGCAGGTCAATCGCATAGTCATTATCCTGCCAGTACTCCAAATCGGCATTCGCCCTGGTGACAATCGTTTCGTTGAACAGAAAATGGGTAACCCCGATCAGTAACGATGCAATGCCGAGCGGCAACAGGATACGATGCGCGGAAAGGCCACTAGCCTTCATCACTGTTACTTCACTGCTTTGGTTAAGTGTGGCGAGTGTCAGCAGGGTAGCCAGCAAGGCTGCAAAGGGCGCAAACTGGCTGACCAGTTGGGGGGCACGCATGCTCACATAGGATATGATAGATATCCAGGTCGCTCCCTGAGCTGCCATTATGTCGTCAGCGGTCGCAAGCAGATCAAGCATTTGCAAGACGACTGTCAGGCCTATAAGGATGCCGAAAAAACGGCTGAGGTGCATTTTCACCATGTAGCGCGCCAGTGTGCGTGAAGGCACCAGCAATCGTCTGGCGGCGCGCACAATCATGGTTGATCTCCCAACCCAAACATTTTCCGGCCAAGGCGCTTGATTGGCCCAGCCACGGTGGACACAGCCTTGTCGATATATGCAAGGGGTTCGCCGCCCGCTTTAAAGGCTGAAACCCTGAAGAAAAACAGGCTTATGAAAGCGAAAACGGCAAACAGGGCCCAAATCGTGAGGTATGGTGATGCACCGCCTTTAACGGCAGTTTCCATGCCCTCCATCAATTCGTTGTAAACGATCAGCAGGGACAAGCCGATGACGATGCCTGTACCCCTTCCTGTTCTTTTATTGGTGATGCCCATTGGGATGGCCAGAAATGGCAAAATGAAAAATGACAGGCTATGCATTAATCGCCAGTGAAAGTTTCCCTGAAAAGCCGCTCTTTCTTCAATGGAGTTAAGAGGGTTTCCCATTTCTACAAACAATTCAGGAAATGTCATCTCCAGTTCCTGGCCGCCGCGCTCTCTAAAAACCTCCCTTTGAGGCAGTTTGATTGTCAAATCCTGCCGTTCGAAGCTGAGGACACGGGGTTTGTTTTGGCTTTCGTTCAGGTCTACCAGCACACCATTGAAGAGCCGAAGGAGGATTGTTTGATCGTCGTCTGTCGCAAAAAAGCCACCCCTTTCTGCCGTTACAGCAATACTACTGCGTTCATCGCGGCGTTCCAGAAAAATACCAGCAAGTTCAGCACCTTGATTGCGAGATTCTTCTATCATCAAAGTAATTTCATCGCCAATTTCGACAAACTCCCCCACCCTGATACTTGCGCCCAGGGCGCCGCTTCGCAGGTCAAAAACCAAACCGCGATATGCATAGCGACTATGTGGTTGAACCCAGCCGACCAAAATCGTGTTCACTATCGCCAGAAATGCGGCGAGCATCAAAAGAGGTCTAACCAGCTGTGGCAGGCTTGTTCCAGAAGAAGTTATCGCGTCATATTCGCTTGAAAGCGATATCTTGCGGAAGGCTACCAGCACTCCTAGTAACAGGCCGACAGGCAAGGCAAGCCCCATATAGTGGGGTGTCAGATTGGCGAGCATGCGAAACACAACTTCAACGGGCCCACCCTGATTGACGACAAAGTCGAACAGCTTGAGCATGCGTTCCAGAATCAACAGTAATGCGGCGACGCCTAATGTCAGGAACATTGGCGTTAGTACCTGTTTTAGTACATAGCGATCAATACGCGTCAGGATGGGGCTAATGGTCATAGCTTGCCGCTACACTGGTTCAGCGCTTGTTTCAAGAGGCATTTAAGGATATTCCCAGCATTAGTAGTGGAGAAAAAAGGCATAGTTTCTTCAAATCGCAATAATTTGAGTCATAATTTTGCCACCATCAAGCGGCTATCTCAGCCATATTGATCATTCGTTTGTCTAACATGGAGGGCTACATGCCTGCGAATTATGGACTGAATACGGCAAAGGTCAATTCTGTCTTTGGGACAGCGTTGGTTGTTGCCATTGGTCTATTAACAACGACCAGAGTTGTCGCAGATGATGTGCCAACGAAAATCGATGGATCAAACGTCGCAGGCACTGGATGTGTTGCCGGGCCTGGCGAGGCCGCAATTGAGGTTTCGGTGGAAAACCTCCAGACTCGGGAGGGGCAGGTTCGTGCCCAAATCTATAGCTCAGACCCAGATGAATTCCTGGAAAAAGGTAAAAAACTGGTGCGTGTTGACCTTCCTATTGAGGAGGACGGCGAGCCGGTTCTGTGCGTTCCTTTACCGTCGCCGGGCACATATGCGCTGGTCGTGATGCATGACAAAAACGCGAATGGCCGCGCGGACTTTTTCTCCGAAGGCTTCGGTTTTTCGAATAACCCCAAGTTGTCTCTGGGTCCACCTGATGGTGAAGAGGTTATGTTTACTGCCTCTGCAGGTGTCAGCAAGCACGAGATCGAACTCAATTATATCTTTGGTGGTGACGAGGAAAAGAAAAACAAACGCCGAAAGCTAAAGAGACGCTGATATTGAAATTCAGACGATATGCGAGTATGCATGCCGACAGATACAGCAGGGTACGGGGCCGGATTGGTCCCGTTTCTTTATGAAGGCGTTCGGTTTCCTATAGTTTACCGTGTGCGGTTGGAGTTTCTGCATTCATGCAGGTCGAAAAACATACTGTCGAAAGTGGTGCAACTGTCCCCTTGGTGGTGATGATATCCAATCCGCTCAGCACGACCAATGCCAAATCTCTGGATGATATCCGGGCGATAGTGAATTCAAGTGCGAATGTCGTGCATTATGAACTTGACGGCATTGAAAGCCTCAAGGATGCACTTGAATTGTTTTCCCGGGCTAATCCGGCCATGTTGGTCATTAACGGCGGAGACGGGACGATCGGCGCAGCACTGGCATCGCTTCTTTATAACAACCCGTTTGACGTAATTCCTCCAATTGCTTTCTTGCCCGGCGGAAAAACCAACATGACCGCCGCCGATTTGGGTTTCAAAGGAAAACCAACCAGAGTCCTTAAAAAGCTTCTGAAATTGGCGCAGACAGGAGAAATTCCAAACTCTTTGACACGGCGCCATCTGATTGAGATGGATCTGGGGGATGGCTCAACACCTAAAGTTGGTACTTTTTTTGGGACTGCGGGCATTGTTCGGGGAATTTTTTGGTGCCGGGAAAACGCGTATGCCAAAGGGCTGCCGAACGCGGTTGCCCACATCTGGTCTGCGTACAAGTTAATTACGTCTGCCCTTGGCCTTTCTCGCACGAAAGGCCTTATGATATCAGAACCCATGTCTATTACCGTACCCGGTAGCGCACGCATTAAGGGACGCTATTCCATTGTGATGGTGACGACGCTTAATAAATTGCTGTTTGGCGTCAAGCCTTATGGGCGCGACGGCAGCGGCGGATTAAGGTTCTCGGCGTTTGAGGCTGGCCCGGGGACGCTGGTACGTTCTTTCTTTGGCCTGATTTCAAAAAGGTTTGGCAACAGCTATATCAAAGGCTTGCACGTTCGTAAAAGTAATCAGGTCCGGGTTGAAGGCACTGACCCCGTGACGCTTGATGGTGAGATTTATCAGCCAATACCTGATAGACCTGTTGTTCTCAAAGGCGACAGGTCTCTTTCGTTTGTGTCGCTAAAAAAATGAACAGCCAACGCACGAAAAATGACGTCGCGGACACCGCGACTATCTCGTCTGACAAAGCATTGGTAGACTTTGTGCTGGCGGAATGGGACAGAGAAATTCCAGAGGCGGTAACTGCGGCAGCTGACGACATTACAGCGCGTTATGGAGATGCTGTGCTCGGCGTCTTGTTTTATGGCTCGTGTTTGCGAACAGGCGAGATCGAGGACAAAATACTCGACTTTTATGTGGTCGTTGAAGACTATCATTTGGCCTATCAAAATCGCTGGCTTGCTTTGGCAAATCAGATTTTGCCGCCAAATGTATTTTATCACGAAATCGATGTAGACGGTATGACAGTCCGATCAAAATATGCTGTTGTCTCCGCAGCTGATTTGCGCTTTCGAGCAAGCGCCGCCTGCATGAACGTTTCTATCTGGGCACGCTTCTGCCAGCCCTGCATGTTGGTTCGACCCAGGTCAGACGCAGCTAAGGCGGAAATCTCCATAGATGTAGCTGCAGCTATATGCACCATGCTTAGCAATCTGCTGGAACTCAAACCGTGGGCCACCAGTTCACGCGATCTTTGGGTTGCTGCATTCGAAGAAACCTATGCAGCCGAATTGCGTTCTGAGAGGGGAGGAAAGGGGTTGGAGATATACCTTCTGGACCAGTCCCGTTATGATGAATTGACGCCAATTGCCCTTAATGTACTAGGAATTCCGGAACAAGCACGAGACTCGTCCCCGCCAGCTACGCAACCATCAAGAACCGATAATTTTCAGGCGAAGTTTTCGTGGGCCATGCGCCGAACCAATGGAAAGCTTGTCAGTTTCCTCAGGCTGGTAAAGGCATCTATGACGTTTGATGGTGGTATCGATTATCTCGCATGGAAAATCCGCAGGCACTCGGGTGTCGATGTCGAGATAAAGGATTGGATGCGCAAACATCCCATTATTGCAGGGGTTGTACTGTTCTGGAACCTGCGGAAAAAAGGCGCATTTCGCTAACACGCCTTCAGTTTGCTAATCAATATTCAGGCCGACAATCTCAGCCGTACGTTTGAAGCGAGCTATGATTTCACTGATTTGCTCACTTGTATGCTGAGCGCACACGCTGATTCTCAGCAGGAACATGCCGGCTGGCGTTGCAGGCGGCGCAGCCATGTTGGCATAAACGCCCTCGAACAAAAGAGTTTCCCAAAACCGTGTGCCTATCATTACATCAGGCAGGTGAACCGCAATGATCGGGCTCTCGGCCTCGTCGGTACACATGTTGAAGCCTGCTTTTTTCAGGCCCGTATGCAGTTGACGGGCATTTTCCCAAAGATGGGCGCGCCTGTTACCACTGCGCCTGATCGCCTCGATAGACTTGGTGGCTGAAGCCACCACGCTTGGTGGCAGGCTGGCGGTAAAAATGTAGGGACGGCTGACAAACCGCAGAACGTCGAACTTTGGGTGGCTGGAAACAGCGAACCCACCAACGGTGCCAACCGATTTGGAGAATGTGCCGACATAAAAATCGACCATATGTTCGACACCCAACTCTTCGGCAACACCACGACCGTTTTCACCGGAAAACCCCATTGAATGGGCCTCATCAACCAGCGTCATACAGCCATATTTTTTTCCGACCTCCAGCAATTCCTTGAGTGGGGCGGCATCACCCAGCATCGAATAGATGCCTTCCACGACAAGGAGTTTGCCCGCATCCTCAGGTAGCCGCTTCAAACGGCGTTCAAGGTTTTCCGCGTCATTGTGCTTGAAGCGAACGATGGTTGCGTTGCCCATTGAGCATCCGTCATAGATAGAGGCATGACTGTCGGCATCTATAATAACATAATCGTCTTTTCCGCCGAGAGCTGAAATCATGCCCAGGTTGGCCTGATAGCCTGTGGAGAAGACCATGCAGTGTTCCATGCCGTAAAAGTCTGCGATTGTTGCTTCAAGGGCCTTGTGACCACCATAGGTGCCATTAAGGACACGAGAGCCTGTGGTGCCTGTACCAAAGTCGTCAAGCGCGGTTTTGGCGGCTTCCAGAGCTTCCTCGTTAAAGGTCATGCCCATATAATTGTTTGTGCCCGCCAAGATTGTGTGACGACCACTTATGACTGCCTCTGTCTCAGAGATCACTTCATCGATAACAACTTTGAAAGGATCGGCCTTTTCAAATGGTAGCGACGCGCGCAAGTCGACAATCGAGTCAAATTTATCAAGTAAATCCACGGGAGTTCCTAGTTTTCGCCAACAATTTTTTCGACAGCATCCGCAACCTGACCAACTGTTTCGAGATCAGGGAGCATGTTCAGAGGCAGGACAATATCAAACTCGTCCTCAATTTCTGCCACCAGGTCCATTACCGTCAAACTGTCCAGTTCAAGATCAACTGCAAAAGTGGTTTGCGGCGCCAGCTCAGCATCCTTTTTATTAAGTGGAGCTATCAAACCGTATATCGTTTCCAGAGTTTTTGCCTGCGCCATTTTATCCGCCCATGTTGTTGTGTGTACTTCAGTTCAAAGTACGTTGATATGCTCTCTTATATCTGTATGACCGTCATCATAAAAGGTCATTTTTCCGATACCAGCCGAGCGTGTCTTCTAGGCCGGATTTAAGGTCAAATTGTGGTGACCATTTGGCGTGTTGGAAACGTCTTGGTTCCTTTACCGTCCAATCCGGGTGGCACAGATATCTTGCAGTCGAAAGCGTTAGCATAAAAGGGCGACCAAGCCCCCGGGCGAGCAGGTCATTGAGGGCTCCAATGGCACCCAGAGCAACAAAAGGAACAGGAATAACCCGTATTTTACTTCGCTCTGCGCCGGGCAGTGACCTTGCTACATCCCGAATATCATAGCCGCCAGTTTTTCCGTCATCAATCTCGACAATGGCTTGCTTGTTGCTTTTGTCACAAAGAGCCACCAGCGCGGACGCCAGATCCGCAGCATGTATCATTGAAAAGCGATTGGTTCTGCCACCTGGTGCTGGCAGCATGCCAAATCTGGTGGCTTTGAAAAGCTTCAGAATTTCCTTGTCACCCGGACCATAAATTGCGGGAGGACGGATAATAGTCCATGAAAAATCCCATTTGCGCGCCGTGAGCAGCATCTCTGTACCCGCTTTGCTTGCGCCGTAATGTGAAAGGCGTGGCTCGCGCGCAGCAAGGCTTGATACATGGATGACATGATCAACCCCTGAAGCTTGTGCCGTTTTAAAAAGGGTTTTGCTACCCGCAACGTTCACGTCAAAGAAGGCGTCCCGGTTTATCGCTTTTGTCAGACCGGCCAGATGAATGAGGCAAGTACAATTTTCGGTGAGAGCAGTAAGGCTGGCTTCATCGTCCAGCGATCCTTCAACCCAGGTCAGGCCTTCAACATCCTGCTGCGGGCGTCTTGTTAGCGCTTTTACCTGAAAACCTTCTTTTGTCAGAGCATGGAGCAGGTGCCCGCCAACAAATCCGGTTGCACCGGTGAGCGCTATCACTTCACCGTTTTCATTCTTTTTTGTAGTTGTCGGCATTGTTGCCTCGCGGCTAGCTGGCGATCGCTTGTAGATGGCCAGACATATACTGATTACGTGCCTTGGTTCTGCTTAGCTTGCCAGAGGATGTTCTGGGCAGTGACTTAGGCGGCACGAGCTCAATTATGCAGTTAACTCCTGTTTCAGACTGAATTTGCTTCTTCAGCGCGTCAATCAACAGCAGCCGTTCCGAAGCATCTGAAATACGGCATTGTGCCAGGATAAGAGGTGTTTCTTCAGAGTTTTCACCCGGCACAGAAATTGCAGCAACATCGCCTTTTTTAAGGCCTTCAACCTGTTCAGCAGCCCACTCGATATCCTGAGGCCAATGGTTGCGACCATTCACAATAATCATATCCTTGGCGCGGCCAACAATGTAAATGCAGCTGTCTTTCATGTAACCCATGTCACCGGTATCAAGCCAGCCTTCAGGGCTGAGAACTTCGCGGGTCGTTTCGGGATCGTTAAAATATTCGCGCATAACGGATGTGCCGCGCAGATAAACCCGACCAACTTTACGGTCCGGCAAAGGAATGTCGCCTTCATCGCGAATCTCGATTTCGTACTCGGGAAGCAGGCGGCCACAATTTACAACCTCCCGCATGCGGCTTTCGCCAGAGCCATTCACCAAAACGTGGCGATCACCTGTTAGGGCGGCCTCTTCAATCAAATCAACCTCGATGCCTTTTCCTACTTCACCGAAGCTGACACCCAAGGTACATTCCGCAAGGCCGTAACTCGGCAAGAACGCGTTATATGAGAAGCCGATTTGGCCAAAGGTCTGCTGGAATTCTTTCATGACATCCGGGCGGATCATCTCGGCGCCGATGCCGGCAACCCGGACACTGGAGAGATCAAGTCCTTCCATGGCGCTGGCACGCATCGCTGCGCGGCGGGTGCAGATGTCAAAACCAAATGTTGGGCTATAGGTAATTGTGCCCTTGTTCCCGCTCAAAACCCGAAGCCAGCTTAATGGCCGTCTCGCAAATTCCTCGGTTGGGATAAAGTCCACAGATATCTGGCAGGTAAGTGTCGTCAGCAGTGTTCCAACCAAGCCCATGTCATGATAAAATGGCAACCATGAAACGCACCGATCATTTTCCTCAAGCTTGACACCATGATAACCCATGCCGTGGGTGTTGGCGAGCAACGAGCGGTGCGTCACAGATACTCCGTGAGGGAAGCGGGTACTGCCTGAAGAATACTGCAGATAGGCAAGGTCGTCCGGGGTTGGCAAAACAGGTTCGCCGTTACCCTCCGAATTCATGAACGCGTTGATGTCACCTTTGAAGGTTAGCTCCAGGCCGTCAGTCGCCTGAGCTGAAATTTCATCCATGAAAGATGGCGCCATCAAGCCGTTTGCCTTACAGCTCTCCATCTGCATACGCAGTTGAGAAACATAACCCTCTTTTCCACCAAAAGATGTTGGAAGCGGCAGGGGTACAGGCAGGACGCTGGCATACTGGCAACCGACAAAAAAGCTAACGAAGTTGGCGCTGGTTTCGGCGATCAAGGCAATCCGGTCGCCTTTTTTAAAACCCATGCCCACAAGTTTGCGGCCAATTGTCTCCGCGCGGTCGCGCACTTCAGCCCAGGTGATGGTTTCCATGACATCACCGCGGGCGTTATAAAAGTTGGCACCGCGCACGCCTTTTGCCGCATATTCGATTGCGTCAACAAGCGTATCAAAGTCTGAAAAGCGTCTTTCAAGAGACGGATCTAAAGTCGGTGTAACCACTGTCTGCACGTTGGAATCGACCATAATTACCCCAGGGCTGTTTCGGTACTAGCCTAAAAAACAACACGACAACAATGGTTTATAACACTGTTGTCAGCAAAAACTATACAAAAAAACACACGTTTAAAAGCCAGAAAATACTTGCATTTGGCCCCGTTTAGACAGTTCATAACTGTCCCATCGCACGCTTGATTATTACGGCTGGATTACAATCTGCTGATCATATTCGCAAGACAAATTTATCCAACCAAGTGTGAGAAACAGGCAATTAGACGAGGATTGCGGCTAAAAAATGACATATGTACCCTTGGGATTGGACCCCGAAGCACTGGCAACAGTCCGCGAACAGACATCGGGAATTTTGGACCGAATTCATTTGGATAACTGTGGTTCGGCGCTCATGCCAGATCCTGTCGCTGATGTAATAAGGCGTGCTTTTGAACGTGATGTCGCATTTGGCGGCTATGTGGCCCAGGAGCAACAGGCTGATAACCTGGACGCAACATACAAATCGCTGACAAGGCTATTTGGGGGCACGGTTGATGATTATGCTTTTGTAGGCAGTGCGGTCGATGGCTGGACCAAAGCTTTCTACAGTATACCATTTGGCGCGGGTGATAATATCATCACTGCTTACAACGAATACTGCAGCAACTTTGTCGCCTATCTTCAGATGAGAGAGCGGGCAGGGATTGATATCAGGGTTGCGGCTCAGGCACCGACTGGAGGTATCGATCTGGGTCATCTGGAGTCTTTGATTGATGATCGAACCAAACTGATTTCTATTAGTCATATGCCTTCCTCGAGCGGTGAGATAAATCAGGTTAAAGACGTGGGCACAATCGCTAGGAAAGCGGGCGTTCTGTTTCAGCTTGATGCTTGCCAGTCAGCCGGGCACATCCCGGTGAATGTTGACGATATAGGGTGCGACATCATGACAGGCACTGCGCGCAAGTTTTTGCGAGGGCCAAGGGGTATCGGTTTCTTGTATGTTAACCAGGCAGCACGAGAACAGATGGAGCCCGTGGTTTTAACCAACCAGGCAGCAGAGTGGAGCAGCCGGGATGCGTACACATTGCGCAGCGATGCCAGGGTTTTTGAGGCTTGGGAGCGCAGCGTTGTCAACCAACTCGGTTTTGGTGCGGCGATTGACTATTTGTTGGAGCTGGGAGTGGAAAAGGCGACGACCCAGATTGCGCAGAATGCTGGATATCTGCGCGCCGCGCTTGCCAACCTTCCCAACGTTCGGGTGGCTTGTCCGTCAGGCGCAAGCTCCGCGATCATTACATTAAATGTTCTGGGTAAAAGCCCTTCGGAAGTGAAAGCTGATCTGGAACGACAGAGCATTGCTGTACAGATCGCCAGTGTGGTGCATACGCGCCTGGACCTGGAGGACCGCGGAATCGATAGCGCGGTGCGTGTATCCCCTCACTATTACAACAATAAAGAAGATTTGGATGCGTTTTTGACGGCAGTGGAAACCCTGTAAAATGACTGACGACCATGAAGCTGGAGAATCTGCAAAAGTGGAAACTAAGCCGGCAAAAAAAAAGAAGGTTTCTGCAGCGTATCTTGAACGCGCGGCCTTTCATTATCTGGGCCGTTTCAATAGTTCAGAGAAAAACCTTCATAGTGTACTGGTTCGGAAGATAAGGCGCCGGAACGAAAACCACAGCGCGCCCAGTGGGGAACAGTTGGCGTGGGTCTCGGACGTTGTGTCCAAATGTGTGCGATATGGATATGTCAATGACGAGGCATATGCCAAACAGCGCACGGAGACTATGATACGCCGCGGTAAACCTCTCAGGGCGATGCGGCAAGACTTGCGCCATAAGGGAATTGATAGCGATCTGATTGAGTCTGCTCTCGCGGCCTTGGGAGAAGAAAGTGGCGCTGACACCGACAGGATTGCTGCAGCCGCTTACATCAAGCGCAGAAGATTTGGCGCATTCCGAAGAACTATCGAAAACCGGGAGGCGTTATCCGCGAAGCAGGAAAAGGAGTTGGCAGCGATGGCTCGGGCTGGTTTTGAGTATACGCTGTCGAGCGAATTGTTGTCCATGGAGATGGAGGAAATTAGCGAGCTGTTGGTTTAACGCCAAATTGAGCAAGCATTTCCGGCGTGTCCAGATCGATAAGAATTCCGGGGTCCTGAACCGGTACTTCAATAATTTTTTCTCTATGATGATACATCACATTTCTGCCGCCAACGTCACCCGACAAGCGAGATAATTCCGGTATGAATTTACTGTCCCACAAAACGGGATGGCCTCGTTTTCCGTTGAAGGTCGGCACTATGATAGCGCTACTGTTCTGTGTTTTTGCCGTTGCCATGAGAGCCTTTAGCGTTGCAGGCTGTACAAAGGGCATATCAGCCAGACAAATGAATACATAGTCGCTCTCGGGCCGTATCGCGCTGATGCCCTCAGCGATACTGCTACCCATGCCAGATTTAAAATCCTTGTTGTGAACAACGTCAACAGCCAGGCCTTTTGTGCAGGCTTCGATTTTTTCGCGTGCATCACCTGTCACCACCACTGTATTCATCGCTCCCGCACTTTCAATGGCTGACAGTGTCGCGGAGATGACCGGTGTATCGCCGATCAAAGAAAGTAACTTGTGAGCGCTTTCCGCTCTGGTCGATCGACCTGCGGCGAGCACAATAGCGGCAAAACCGGGCGAATCGCTGCCCTTTGAGAACGCATTGTCCGTTCGCGGAACACGTCTGCCGACAGGTTCTTTGAGCAATCCGCCGGTCCCCATGGAGGCTATGATATCTTTGTCGAGTTTTAGTTTTGCTGCGTATCTCTGCAGAACCCAGTCAAAGCCATTGAGGGAAGGCGAACGGGCGCATCCCGGCAGTCCGATAACCATTTTTGTGCCAAGCGCTCCAAGCATCAGCAGGTTACCGGGGTCTGCCGGCATTCCCAATTTTTCGATCGAGCCTCCCGCTGAAAGCAAGGCCGCGGGCAGAGTGTCGCGGATATCGCTGATAGCTGAAGCACCTAGCATCAAAATTAAATCTGCGTTGGTTTTCGCCGATGAGTGAAGCATGTTTGTGACGTCGGTGACGGTATGCAGAACTTGATATGATGAGACGATGTTACCCTTTACGCTGTTGATCCGTTTCTCAAGAACAGTTCGCGTCTTTTCGGTCATGTCATTGCCGCTTGAAATCAGGGCAGCTTCGAACGGCATGAATTCGGCAACACGACATTTTTCAAGGCTATCTGTATCTTGCAGCACTGACTTTGCAACGCCATACGGAACAAGTTTGATCGTTGCCACAAGTTGGCCCGTGTGCACGACCGAAAATGGCCGAAGGGACGCAGCAGAGAAAGCGTCGTCAAGGGTGTTTAGGTCGTCTATTGCCTGGTGCGGAATAAAAATACCGTCAACGTTAGAGATCAGGTTGGCGCGTCCGCGACCCTCAAGAGTAACCGCAAGGTTGTCGCCGCAAATCAATTTAGCCGCCACTTTTGCCGCAGTATCTTCGTCATAGTCGTGCTCGTCCAGACGAAAAACCTGCACAGACGTTACTCCTGACTGAAGCAAGTCATCAATGATTTCCTCAGACAGAATAGTGCCTTTTGCCAGTCGTCTGGAGCCACACGCCACGCTATGCGCAAGCGACCAACCAAAAGAGGCTTCAACGCTTCTCTCTTCAAACTGCATGAGGTTTTACCAGATTTATCAAAGGCTTCTTGCTTCCCTAATAATCTCTGCCAGAATTGAGACCGCAATTTCAGCCGGCGTCGCCGCGCTAATGTCAAGCCCCACAGGGCCATGAATGCGGCCTGTGTCTTTTGGGCTAAAACCCAATTCAGACAATCGTTTTAGCCTTGCCGAGTGGGTTTTTTTGCTGCCCAGGCATCCAATATAGAATGGATTGGACTTCAATGCTTCCGCGAGTGCGGCGTCATCAAGCTTCGGGTCGTGGGTTAACGTTACCACTGCGGTTGTTGGCCCGGCGACATGCTTTCTGAAAAAATCGTCAGGCCATTCCGAGATCAGCTCGACTCCGGAAAATGACCGTTCTTCGGTGAAGGCGGCCCGTGGATCAATCACCCGAACCTTGAAGTCGCACTCTGAGGCCATCAAAGCCAGATGCTGGGCAATGTGGACGGCACCTATAATGTCCAGACACAACGGCGGAATCAATGGCACGACAAACTGGCCCCCCTGTTTTGCGGGCACAGGCTTTTTGGACGGTGATCCCAATTCAAGAATATGGATGCTGCTTGTGTCGTTACCAAATGCAAGTTCGCAAGTCTTGTTATTTGACTGCAAGTCCAGCGCGTGCATCAGCGGGGTGATGTCATTGGCCTTAAGTACCAACAGCCAAACATTGATTTCGCCGCCACAGGCCAACCCCACTTCCCAGGCTTGTTCAGATGCAACAGAAAAAGATAGTTCCTTTGAGTGCGGGCCATCTTTGTCTGCCTCAATCAGGTTGATGGCTTCCGCAATGACCGAGCCTTCCACGCACCCGCCGGAAACTGATCCCTCGAATACACCGTCATCCCGGATAACCATCAGGCTTCCTGCCCGCCGCGGAGCTGACCCCCATGTTTTGGCAACCACCGCCAATACAATCGCGTGGTTGCCCTTTAGCCAGGTTACAGCTGTTTTCAATTCTCGCGACATTGCAAACTTACCATTTAGAAGTTTTTGATTACACAGTCCGCAACAATAAAGCCGGTTTTTACCCTAACAAGGCGAATATTAGTTTAGAGACGAAATTGTACCAAGAATTGGCGACTTTGATTTCAAAATGAGATACGGTCAGGCGTTGTTTTGACTTTTACGTTCAAAAATCAGACCTGTATTTTCTTTCCAAATCTTCCGGGGTCTTGATTTGCCCGTGTTAGCTGGCTAGAAGCTTGCAGGAATAGAAAACGTGAACCTTCCACTATAGGGGACATACATGGCACTTTTCGCAAACCCGGCGGGAAGAAACTTTCTCGGTAATTCGGCAGATTGGTACAAGATGACCATTCTGACATTTCTTATCATCAACCCGATCCTGTTTTTTACAGTCGGTGGCTACATTTCAGGCTGGGTTTTGGTGCTCGAGTTTATTTTCACGCTGGCAATGGCACTGAAGTGTTACCCTTTGCAACCTGGTGGTTTGCTGGCGTTTCAGGCGGTGCTGATAGGGATGACCAGTCCCGAAACAGTGATGCATGAAGTCGAAACCGGTCTTGAGGTTATCCTGCTGCTCGTGTTCATGGTTGCGGGTATTTACTTCATGAAAAGCATGCTGCTTTTCCTCTTCACCAAGCTGGTAGTGAATGTTCGCAACAAGGTGATTCTATCGCTGGTCTTTTCCTTCGCGGCCGCATTTCTATCAGCATTTCTGGATGCTCTGACGGTTACCGCCGTGGTGATCGCGATCTCGGTTGGCTTCTATTCGATCTACCACAAAGTGGCGTCGGGCAAAGACTTCCATCAGGATCATGATCACTTGCATGATCAGAGCCTGGATAAACTAGGTGCGGAAGACCTTGAAGCCTTTCGGGCCTTTTTACGCAGCCTGATGATGCATGCGGCGGTCGGCACTGCGCTTGGCGGTGTTATGACCATTGTAGGCGAACCCCAAAACCTCCTTATTGGTGAAGAAGCTGGTTGGGAATTTATTGAGTTCTTCCTACGGATGTCACCGGTAACATTACCGGTTTTCGTTGTCGGCCTTACGACTTGCGTATTGCTCGAGACAACGGGCAAATTTGGATATGGCGCAAAAATACCCGAAAAAGTTATGAACATTCTGGCAGATTATGACGCTTATGAAAGTGGCCGTCGGACAGCACAAGACAAAGCTGCGCTGGTTGCTCAAGGCCTTGTGGGCGTTTGGTTGATTATTGGTTTGATGTTCCACCTCGCGGAAGTTGGCCTGATTGGCTTGTCTGTTATCGTGTTGGCGACCGTGTTCACCGGCGTTACTGAGGAACATCAGATCGGGCACGCTTTCGAAGAAGCCCTGCCATTCACTGCATTGCTGGTTGTTTTCTTCTCGGTTGTTGGAGTGATCGCTGATCAGGGCCTTTTCGCGCCCGTTACCAATTTTGTATTGAGCCTGGAAGGCTCGAACCAGATTTCCATGCTCTATATGGCAAATGGCGTGTTATCGGCAATTTCGGACAACGTCTTTGTCGCGACGGTCTATATCAGTGAAATGGGCAAGGCGCTCGCTGAAGGTGCGATCACCCGGGACACGTACGACCTGATGGCAGTTGCAATCAATACCGGTACCAATATTCCGTCGGTTGCGACACCGAACGGGCAGGCGGCGTTCCTGTTTCTTCTGACTTCTGCTCTCGCGCCGTTGATCCGGCTTTCGTACATGAAGATGGTCGTGATGGCGTTTCCGTACGCTATCACGATGGCGATAACAGGGTATTTCGCCGTTGCTTACCTGTTGGAGCCGCTGACTCAGGATTTGTATGATGCACACCTTATTGAGCATCATACGGCGTTGCCAGGGGCTGATGCTGTAAAATCTGGTCACTAAACTAAGGCTTATTATTGGAAAAATACACCTCTAAACAAGAGGTTGCTGATCGGCACTCGTGACAAAATAGTTGCGGGTGCCGTTTTTTATGACTAGCATATCTCAATTGTACCAATGTTTGAGCAGGTTCAGCGTTTCTGAAGGGGGAAACTTATGGACGGCCGCAGTTTGTCGGATGCTGATGATATGGCTGAAAGTGTTAGTCATAAAATCGCAGGTAAAGTAAAGTGGTTTGACGCTGTTAAGGGTTACGGCTTTGTTGTTCCGGAGGATAGCGGGACAGATGTATTGCTGCACTTTTCGGTGTTGAGAGACGTAGGTCGAAGGTCTGTACCTGAAGGCACGACGGTTATATGTGATGCCGTGGCTCGTGATAAGGGACGTCAGGCAACAATCGTTCATTCGCTGGATTTGTCTACAGCGGTTGCTCCCGAAGACATTGGAAGGTCATCCTTCTCCCATCCCGGAATGGATGTTGACGTTTCGCCCGAATTTGAAGACGTCGTGGTGAAATGGTTTAACCGGACAAAAGGGTACGGTTTTGTATCACGCGGCGAGGGAACACAGGATATCTTTATCCACATTGAAACACTTCGCCGCGCTGGACTAACCGACCTTGAGCCGACGCAGGAAGTGCGCGTCCGAATAGGAACGGGGGAGCGTGGCCCGCTGGTTGCCCAGATAGCTCTTCCCGGGGACGCGTGATATAATCTTGCTTCGTTGTTTCATGCATGTTGTTGAAAGTATCAGTATGAATATCCTGTTGTTTCGCCAGAGGCTGCCCGTTTTGCAGCCTCTTTTTTTGTTTTTTGCGCTTGCTGGTTTCCTTGCCTCTTTTTCCAGTCCCGTAGGTGCACAACAGCAAAAGCTGCCTGTTGAAGCCGTCAAAGTTGTTACTGCAGACGGTAGCGAGCATGTGTTTCAGAGCGAAATGGCCCTAACACCCGGTCAGCAGGCACAAGGTATGATGTTTCGCACGCAAATGGGCCCCGATGAAGGGATGTTGTTCGTGTTTCCGCAGGTAAGGCGGGCCTCATTCTGGATGCGGAATACGCTGATTCCGCTGGATATGTTGTTTGTTCGTGCCAACGGACGTATTGCCAACATTATCGAGAATGTGGCGCCCGAAACAGATACCTCCCGCAGATCCACAGGCAAGGTAAAAGCGGTGTTCGAAATCCCTGGGGGACGGGCAGCAGAGTTAGGCATCAAGAGCGGTGACCTTGTTGTTCATCCCGCTTTCGGCGGCTGATGACCAGGTTTCCTGAACCAAAACGCGCTACAGCTGAAATGGTTGCTGCGGCCGCTCCTCCCGAGGGATACGATAGCATTCTTTCCACGTCGCCGTTTGGTTGGGAAAACGGACCCGTTTTTGAACGGAAAGTCGATAGTGGCGTGCAGCGCGGTTTTCGTGTTGCTGCTCGTCACATAAATGCTGGCGGCGCTTTACACGGTGGTATGGTCATGACCTTTGCTGATATTTTGCTGGCAACCGCAGTCCACACAGTGACAGAACCACCGTTTGTTACCATCCGCCTGACTACGGACTTTATCGCACCAGCGTTTGAAGGTGATTGGGTCGAGGGTACCGCAACCGCAGAATCGCCGGAAGACGGTATTATAGCTGTACGGGGTATAATTACGACCAGCGAGAGAACAATCGCGTCTGCTCAAGGCCTTTTCAAGGCGATTGTACGTTCCTGAGTAGTAAATCCGTTTTTTTTTAGGGGTAGTCGATTTTTCGCTTGCGTGGGCGCAAGCCAGAAACTATACCGTGCTCCGCGTCGGGGAGTGGCGCAGCCTGGTAGCGCACCTGTTTTGGGTACAGGGGGTCGCAAGTTCGAATCTTGTCTCCCCGACCAGTTATTCTGGTAGGAATATCAAGGGGCTTGGCCGCCAGGGCCGAGCCCTTTTCTTTATCTAGGGCATCTGGAGTTTTCCTTCATTTTTTTGGCGGATTTTTCATTTTCTTTACCAGATAGTTGGTATAATGTGCCGATCCGCAGCCCAAACATAATGCTGCATCTTGAAAACTATACTGTTTGGAAGGTCGACGCCGTGAAAGCACGTATTTATCAGCCAGCAAAAAACGCGATGCAGTCTGGCACCGCAGGCACGCATGATTGGATACTTGAATTCGAGCCGGAAAAAGGCAAAACCATCGACAGTGTTATGGGTTGGACCGGGTCAAGCGATATGCGCGGGCAGGTGAAATTGAAGTTTGATACTCTCGATGAAGCCAAAGCCTACGCCGAACGCAACAAGTTGCCATTTGATGTGAAACCGATTCACCGTAAACGCCGGAACCTCCAAGCTTACGCCGATAATTTCAAATAGGAAAATGCGGTCCCGTAGCTCAACTGGATAGAGCACCTGCCTTCTAAGCAGGGGGTTGAGGGTTCAAGTCCTTCCGGGATCGCCATTCCTTCTGACTGACGAAAGATCAATCTTCCGGTCGCCAAAGTACCTGTCGCCATCAACGTTTCTGTTTATCGGGCGAAGGTCTCGGGATCATCCGACAGTGTCGCCAGCCAGGAAATCAGCGCGGCACGGTCTTCCGGGCGAACCAACTGCCTGAACGCCCGGTGGCTGCCCTGATCAAATTCCTTGGTTGCCATAAAGAAATTATTCAAATTTTCAGGCGTCCACAAGCCTTCGCGGCGCATAAGCCTCTCGCTATAGTCAAAGCCGTCCGCGCTGGCGATTGGTCGCCCAACGACCCCCCAGAGGTTCGGGCCGATTTTATTCCCGATACCCTCACTGATCGTGTGACAAACGATGCAGGGACGGGCCACTTGCGCGCCGCGATCGGTTGCATTGCGCTCAAGAAGCGCTTCAAAGGTGGTTGGAACAGTCTCTGTGGATCCAGGGTTGGTCTTGAGCCATTTTATCAGGTCTCTGCGCATATGAGGGCTTGTCAGGCCCGGAAAAGGCATGTGGTTTCCGGGCACCGCAAGCTTGGGCCTTGCAATGTAACGGTTCAGGGCGTTTTCGTCCCAAACACCGGATTTGGACCTCAAGCCGTGGCTGTAGGAATAGTCCTTCAGGGAGGCGACTTCCCGACCAAAGATTCCGTGCAGATTGGGCCCGAATTTGTGCTCGCCTCCTTTGTCAATAGTATGGCAGTCCGTGCAGAGATCAAAAGCTGCCCGGCCGCGACGCATTGTCTCCGACACCGCAGAATCGGAAGACAGGGCGATGGAGGCATCCGCAATAGCTAAACACATAAGGAAGATTGCCAAACACATCTGTGCAGGGGAAACAGATCGCAAGTTGGGGAAGACCACTCAAAACCTCGTTCAAACTCTGTCTGACAGGTCGGCGATCAGTGACCACAGTCTGTCAGGAAGCTAACGACACCCCAATGCATCAAAACACTCCATAACAAGGGCTTAAGGAGATTTACAGCTTTTTCCTGCTACATGAGCAAGTCCTATTGAAAAGCACAATTAGAACAAGAAAAATACACGAATAAAGGTCTCTCTGGTTAGCATCGTCAGGCAGTAATGATTGATGGGCCTTCAATGTGTCGTATGCCTCAAATTGATCAAATTTTTGCTTATCATTTACAGCTTGTTGAATTGTCTGCCATAATATTTCTGCATGGTGGTGGCCACGCTTGGGGCGTTGACTAGGGGTTTTATAATGACTGATGGCGTTTCAGGCGTAGATGCGATTGCGCAATCGGAAGACATTGGTGCTTCTGGTAATGAGACAACTGATAGCTTGCTAACCGGTGTTCGCTGGCGCAGCGACACTGGGTCAGACACAACCACAATCAGTTTCAGCTTCGCTAACGCAAACAGCCAATATAGTACAGACCCGGTAGGCGGCTACGATACCGAAGGACAAGAGCCTCATACTGGGCTTGCGAGCATATCGAGTAATGCCCAGGGCTTTTTTCTGTCGATGCTTGCCAACCTGGAAAGTTTTTCAAATCTTGAATTTACCCAGGTGGCAGATAGCGGAGACAGCGCTGGAACGATCCGGACGGCATTTACCGGGCTTCAGGATGAAGACGCTGTTGCCTGGGCCTATCTGCCTGGCAATTATCAGGCGGCTGGCGATATCTGGATATTATCGGCCAACCATAGCGAAGATGATGTGGATTTTGGCCACACGCTATTGCACGAACTCGGCCATGCGCTTGGGTTGAAGCACTCGTTCGAAACTGAAGGGGGGTTCCCGGCAATTGCGTCCTCGCTTGAGGGTGTTGACTTTACCGTCATGTCCTACAGTGTCTCTGGTCGTTTTCCCAACGCACAATGGGCCGATCTATGGCCGCAAACCTATATGTATGCTGACATTCTGGCGATCCAGTATCTTTACGGTGTTGATACCGAAACGACAGCCGGCACAGACACGTATGTTTACGATCAATCCGAACGTCACTATGTCACCGTTTGGGACTACGGCGGGACAGATACGCTTGGCGTCTCTGGAAGTTCTGATGTGAAACTGGACTTGCGGCCGGGCAGTTGGAGCAACGTAGGCACAACGATCAGGTACCAGGACACCAACGGCGTTTTCTTTGAAGATAAAGACACTGTTTATATAACACCTGACACGGTGATTGAGCACGCTTACGGTGCGGAGGGTGACGATACGGTCACCGGTAACGCAGCTTCCAATGAGCTTCGGGGTAACGGTGGCGACGATGTTCTTTCTGGCGGTGAAGGGGCGGACCTGGTTGTTGGCGGTGCTGGCGATGACGTTGCTGTTGGTGGTGATGGTAACGATACGCTGTGGGCCGGTGCAGGGGATGCCGGTGATGATGTGAGCGCTGGCGGTGCCGGCGATGATGTTATGGGCGGCAGTGCCGGGGACGACCTGTTGATTGGTGGCGGGCTGGATGACGGCGCGACACGGCAGCTTGTTTCAGAGAACGGGTCTGCTTCTGACGACGGGAACGATACCCTGTTTGGTGGTGCTGGTGACGATACGCTTCTTGGAGGTGGCTGGGACGACAATGTCAGCGACAATGGCCGTTATGATGAGGGGGAAGCTGTTACCAGTGGCACGGGTGAAGACAGGATATGGTCCGGTAGTGGCGATGATCTGGTTGTTGCTGCGGCAGGTGATGATGTTCTGGGAGGCGGCATTGGCGATGACACGATCGAAGCCGGTGGCGGAGACGATATCATCTACGGCGGTAGAGACGCTGGTGACACCGGTTTGAATGATGTTCTTCATGGTGGTGCCGGGGGTGATACGGTGTTTGGGGGTGCTGGCAACGATATGGTCACCGGTGGTGCTGGCAATGACAATCTGTTTTCCGGAGCAGGCACCGACACCGTTGATGGCGGCGCGGGCAATGACACCCTCTGGGGTGGCGCTGGTGATGACCGGTTCACTGGCGGTTCGGGAGATGATCTGTTTGTTTTCTCTGCCGGGCACGGTGATGATACGGTGACAGACTTCAGTTTAGCGGACGATACCCTTCAGCTGGATGAAACAACGACTGACTTCACTTCTGCGGCAGATGTTACTGCAGCGGCATCCATATCGGGTGGCAATCTGGTGATTGACCTTGGTGGCGGTGACAGCCTGACCCTCGAAGGCCTTTCCATCGCCGATATCAACCTGATGACATTGGTGTTGTAATATCAGATATTCAAAAGGCCAGAGCTTACGACATGGTCATATCTACAACCAGACTTCGTCCCAGCAACGTTGACGGCTCAGGTTATTTTTGAAAAACAGTATTTATGTTGATGTTCGAAGTTTTGATCCGTTTCCCGGCCGCTGTGTTAGCTGTGGTAATGGCATTGCTAATTGCGTTTGGCCCGGCAAAGCCCCTGACGGCTCGTATTGCCGGAGCATTACTATTGAGCATCGCTGCTATGCTTTTATCAACAGCGCCCGGGCCAATTCGATTACCTAGGGATATTGTTTACACCCTTTACATTTTGAGCACACCGATTGTGCCACTGATTTGGTGGTTCGGCCTGTCCATTGTCAGTGATGGTTTCAAACTCAAATGGATGCATTGGATTTTGTTTTCGTTTTATGTTGTTTTGGACAGCGCTCGATTGATTGCCATTTTTTCTGGAAATGAAGCTCATTTTCCCGGTGAGCTGGTTGGTAATCTACTTTGGGGTTACGCCTATGGCTTAATGATACATCTGTTTGTCGTATCTTTCATGGGAATGGGGGAAGACCTGGTAAACAGCAGGCGTATTTTTCGTGTTGTTTTGGCTTTCTTCTTGATAGCCGTTGAAGCAACGACGCTTGCGATTGGCCATTTCTGGTCGGCAAGCAACCCCGGTCTGGCTCCATTGCTGAACACTTCAATTGCGGCGGCGTTGGTGCTTGGTGCCTGTCTTGGGTTGCTACGCTTCAAGGCGGACGCACTGTCATTTAAAATATCGGCTGCTAACTCGGGTAAAAAGCAGGAAATTGATCCGAAGTTTCAACTGTTAAACGATCGCCTTGATCAATTGATGATCGGTGAGCAGCTATACCAGGAACAGGGTTTGACGATCAAACGACTTGCTGACCAAATGCAGGCACCTGAGCATCAGGTACGGGCATTGATCAATCAGATACTTGGTTTCAGGAATTTTTCTTCGTTTTTGAACACGTACCGAATCGCATATGCAAAAGATCGCCTGAAAGATATATCGCAGGCAAATGTTCTGGTCCTCACCATTGCGATGGATGCTGGGTATGCATCTCTATCCAGTTTTAATCGTGCCTTCCGTGATTGCGAAAACGAAACGCCATCTGATTTTCGGTCTCGCGCTTTTGGTATTGCTGAGCGCGAATAAAAAAAACTCCTCAATTTCGAAAATGACCGGCATTTTTTAAAACTGCGCGGAGTTCTGTCGCGATTTTTGTTCAAGTCTCCCCAATAGAATTTTTGGGGAAGCCAAGCAGTGAAAAATGAAACTTTGTCGACATCGATGCGGGTTTTCCCTGACCGCAGGTTCCATTTTATCTCTGGTATGCCCAGGTCGGGCTCCACTCTTCTTTCAGCTGTCCTGAAACAGAACCCGAGTTTTCACGCAAGCATAACAAGTCCGGTTGCCGCAATGGCAAAAAACCTGATTAACTGTTTCAGTGTCGGCAGTGAATTGGCGGCACTTGTCGATAACGAACAGCGCCGAAGCCTACTGAAAGGGCTATTTGAAAACTACTATGCGAGTTTGCCGGCATCGATCTCGGAAGTGTTTGATACCAGTCGAAGCTGGACGGCTCATCTTGGTCTGCTGAACAGCCTTTTTCCAAACGTGAAAGTGGTTTGTTGTGTTCGAAACGTTGCCTGGATTATGGATAGTCTGGAACGGCAGTATCAGAAAAATGCCCTGGAAAATACGGGTCTCTTTCAATCGGACGCCGAGCGCAGTTCTTTGTTCACCCGGCTAGAAACCCTTGCGAAGCCTACGCGAATGGTTGGGTTTCCGCTGGCGGCATTGCAGGAGGCCATGTATGGGCCTCATGCAAGTAATCTGCTGATCGTCGAGTATGACAAGCTGGTTTCAAACCCTGAAGCGGTTTTGACACAACTCTACAAATTTTTTGAACTTCCGCATTTTCTCCATGATTTTGAGTGCGTTGAATTTGAAGCAGCTACTTTCGATAGTCAGCTGGGTATTAAAGGCTTGCACACCGTTCATCGGAAAATAGAACCAAGGCCACGGGCAAGCATATTGCCGCCCGACCTTTTTTTAAAATATTCGGGTTTCAGCTTTTGGGAAGCTTTCCGGAAAAACCAGTCCAGTAAATCGACATCAATATGCCCGGTGCATAACGGCGTACTGGCTTCATAGAAAACAGCAGAAGGAACAACATAGTATGCCACAACTTACAGGACTTGACAGCAGTCTGACGATAGATCGCGGCGTCACATCATTTATCGATACTGAACTGACATTTACGGATGTGCAAGGCAACTTGAACGGTGGGTCAATAATCCTTTCAGGGTTAGCGGTAGGAGACACAATCACTGTCCTAAACGAAGGCACTGGTGCAGGTCAGGTAGGATTCTCGACTGCAACCGGCGCGGTCAGTTTCGCCGGTGTTCAAATCGGCACCTTAACCAGCACCAATGGCTCGACTGTGAGGATATCACTGAACGGAAATGCCACCGAAAACGCCGTAGAGGAGGTTTTGCAGTCTTTGCAAATCACGGTTCCAACCGACACGTCTTTTGAAAGTCGCACGCTGTCCATCCAAATTACCGATGGGGCTGGCAATGGTTTGGGAAATTCTGCCTCTTTTACCAGAATTGCGGGGTCGGGCGATCCATTCAGCGGCCAGCAGGTTGGAAACTTTCCGGCCCCGACATTCGTGGATTTAGACAATGACGGTGACTTGGATGTCTTTGTTGGCAATTTTTCCGGGACCATCGACTATTTTCGCAACGATGGATCAGCCTCCGATCCCGTTTTTGTGGAAGTGGGGGGAGCTGGCAATCCATTGCAATTGGTTGACGTAGCGATGGCAACACCGGCTTTCGTGGACATCGATGCGGACGGTGACCTGGACGTGTTTGTTGGTACCCGAGGTGGCACGGTCGATTTCTTTCGCAATAACGGAACAGCATCCGATCCCAGTTTCAGCCGCGTTGACGGAAGCGGAAATCCGCTGACGGGCATCGATGTTGGCAGCTATGCGGCACCAAAATTCGCCGATCTGGATAATGATGGTGATATGGATGCTTTTATCGGCGAATACTTGGGTACTGTTCGGTACTTCTTGAACGAAGGTACAAACACAAACCCAATTTTCAAAGCCGTCGAAGGATCGGGTAACCCGTTTAATGGCGTGGATATCGGTTTCGTGCCACGTATGCAGTTTTTGGACTATGACGGTGATGGCGACACCGATGTTTTTATGGGTGAAGGCTATGGCCCTATGTTCTATTTCCGGAATGACGGAACGGTATCCAACCCATCTTTTGTACAAACCACCGGTTCGGCAAACCCTTTCAACGGCGTTGACCTTGATTTCGATCTTGCGCCGGCTATCGCAGATATCGATAACGATGGCGATTTTGATGCGATAATCGGAAACAGCATAGGATCCCTTCAACCAGGCACCGGGACTTTGACTTTCTTCGAAGGCGAGGGAGCGAGCACCAGTGTGATTACCATTAACGCTGTAGCGGCTCCACTCGTTGTAAAGGCGGCAGATGATCCAAACGGTAACGATGACAGTATTTCAGGTACAGTTTTCGGCGATACGATCGAAGGCGGCGGCGGATCTGATGAGCTTCGGGGTAACGGTGGCGATGATGTTCTTTCTGGCGGTGAAGGGGCGGACCTGGTTGTTGGCGGTGCTGGCGATGACGTTGCTGTTGGTGGTGATGGTAACGATACGCTGTGGGCCGGTGCAGGGGATGCCGGTGATGATGTGAGCGCTGGCGGTGCCGGCGATGATGTTATGGGCGGCAGTGCCGGGGACGACCTGTTGATTGGTGGCGGGCTGGATGACGGCGCAACACGGCAGCTTGTTTCAGAGAACGGGTCTGCTTCTGACGACGGGAATGATACCCTGTTTGGTGGTGCTGGTGACGATACGCTTCTGGGTGGTGGCTGGGACGACAATGTCAGCGACAATGGCCGTTATGATGAGGGGGAAGCTATTACCAGTGGCACGGGTGAAGACAGGATATGGTCCGGTGGTGGCGATGATCTGGTTGTTGCTGCGGCAGGTGATGATGTTCTGGGAGGCGGCATTGGCGATGACACGATCGAAGCCGGTGGCGGAGACGATATCATCTACGGCGGTAGAGACGCTGGTGACACCGGTTTGAATGATGTTCTTCATGGTGGTGCCGGGGGTGATACGGTGTTTGGAGGTGCTGGCAACGATATGGTCACCGGTGGTGCTGGCAATGACAATCTGTTTTCCGGAGCAGGCACCGACACCGTTGATGGCGGCGCGGGCAATGACACCCTCTGGGGTGGCGCTGGTGATGACCGGTTCACTGGCGGTTCGGGAGATGATCTGTTTGTTTTCTCTGCCGGGCACGGTGATGATACGGTGACAGACTTCAGTGTAGCGGACGATACCCTTCAGCTGGATGAAACAACGACTGACTTCACTTCTGCGGCAGATGTTACTGCAGCGGCATCCCTATCGGGTGGCAATCTGGTGATTGACCTTGGTGGCGGTGACAGCCTGACCCTCGAAGGCCTTTCCATCGCCGATATCAACCTGATGACATTGGTGTTGTAATATCAGATATTCAAAAGGCCGCCTTCTTATCGGGAAGGCGGCCTCATTGTTTTTTCAAAGCTTCTTTTGGCGGAGATTATTTCCCCATTCGATCCAGAATGGTTTCTGCTTCGTCCATCAAACGGTTCATGCGGTTGATCAGCGTGTTGTAAGGTTGCTTGGTTGTAAGGTCCACGCCGGCTTTTTTCAGAAGCGGATGGGGGTACTCTGATCCACCTGCTTTCAAGGTGTTGATGTAATCGTCTCGCGCGGTTTCATCGCCCGCCAACATGCGTTCCGCGAACATGGTGCCACCGGAGATGCTGGTCGCATACTGGTATACATAAAAATTGAAATAGAAATGCGGGATGTAGGCCCATTCAATGGCATACGCCGGGTCAATCGTCATCACACCTTCATCATGCCCGTGGTATTTTTTCAGCAGTTCAAGGTATAATTCCGTCATCCGGCGGCCAGAAAGGGCTTCGCCTGCTTCAGCCAGCTCATGAATCCTGAGCTCAAATTCAGCAAACATGGTTTGCCGGAAAAAGGTGCCGCGGATGCCTTCCAGTGCACGGTCTATGTAATACAGGCGTTCTTCATCAGTAAGGTCTTTCGCCAGCATGAACTCCTGCAAAAGAACCTCGTTGGTTGTAGACGCCAGCTCGGCCGTGAAGGTGGTGTAACTATATGTTTCGTATGGATTGTTTTTCCGGGCTAACAGCGTGTGCACAGCGTGCCCCCACTCGTGCGAGAAGGTGCTGACGTCTTCAAAACCCTTGTTATAGTTCAACAAAACGTACGGATGTACATCATACCCCCCACCCTGCATATAGGCCCCGGAACGTTTGCCCGGTTGCGGATACACGTGCATCCAGTCAGCGTTTAGCCCCTCTTTCAAGAGCGTCAGATATTCCTCACCAAACGGCTCCAGAGAAACAAGGGTCAGTTCCTTGGCATCTTCTACCGAAAACTCTTTTTCCAGGCGGGTGGTCTCGGGATAGATGTCGTAATAGTGTAGATCGGGCAGCCCCATGATGCGCTGACGAAGTTTTAAATAACGATGCATGGATGGGAGATTGTCATTCGCCGCTTTTACCAGGGCACGGTATACCTCTGTTGGCACATTGCTATTGGAAACAGCCTGCTCGAGCGAATTTGAATATCCACGAGATTTTGATGAGAAAATGTGAGTGCGAACAAGAGTGTCCAGCGTTTGGCCGAATGGCGCCTCATAAGTTTTCCACGTGTTCCAGAACGCGTCGAAAACTCTTTTGCGATCTTCGCGGTTCTGTACGGCTCGATACCGGCTATAAGCTGCCTGGTCCAGCGTGATAACCTGTTCGCTGGAAAGCGTGACTTTGGGCCAAGGAATCGCCGCTGTGCTTAGCAGGCTATAAATTCGCTGCGGCCCACCAAGAACCTCACCCGCATTCGCAAGGACACCCTCTGCTTCGTTTCCAAGCGTATATTGTTTCTGACGCAGAATATCGCGCAACTGAAAGGCGTGTTTTTCAAGGCCAGGTTCTTCAGAGATAAACTGTTCGATCTTTTCAGCACCCACAGACAAAACTTCGGGCGCGATGAAAGACGTTTGCTGTCCAAGGGCCGCAAACATTGTGCGGGCCAAACTCAGCTTTTCCTGCCCCTCGGCATTGCGCAAGTCTTCATCACCAACGAGAGAGGCATATATAAAAACGCGCGCTCCTTCCTTGTTGATTTTTGAGATTGCGTCAAACGCGGTCAGCAGGCTTTGTGCGCTGTTTCCAAGAGTACCCTGAAATTGATCAATGGTTTTGATCTGCTCGTTCAATCTCTCACGTTCCGCATTCCACGAATCCAGTGTAGGATATAGGTCTGTAAGGTCCCACGATATCTGTTCACTGTCGCTGGACTGTGCCGTTGCGGCTATATTGGAAATGCCAATGCCCGATACGAAACCAGCAATGGCAATAACCGATAACGCATATTTGAATTTCCCAATATTCATCAGTGTTCTCCTCCGTCGATACTTTCTTGTGCTTGTTCACCAAACATTAAGCAGATCAAAGCAACTATGGCAACGCTCGCTGCTTTGATGCGGTGCCGAATTTGTGACGTAAATATTGGTTTCCCCGAAAAGCTATTTTGGGTACGTTCATGCCAGTCGGTATTTGATAAAATGTTATTGGCGAACTGCAACTGCGATGCGGCAGGAGGAAATGGTTTTGCGATTGATGTCTGACTCCGGCCTTTAGGTCGTCAGGTGATCGCAGGATACCATGTCTTTTGGGGAGGATGGTTGACTTAAATGGCTAGGGTCCAGGTGAAATCTGCACTGAAAACCACTTTTTTGTTGTTTGCTCTGACAATTGCGGTGTGCAATCACGCATTTGCTGGCGACATTAGGGTGACTGTCACGAACACATCTGGAGAGCCCCTCGAGCATGCAATTGTTGCGCTTACTCCGAAATTTTCTTTACAAAACAAGCCTGTAATGGGATCGGATGCTGTGATGCGGCAACAGAATACTCTGTTTGCGCCGTTTGTACTGCCGGTTCAGGTCGGGACGAGTGTCAGTTTTCCAAATCTCGACGAGTCTCGACACCATGTTTATTCCTTTTCCAAGGCAAAGCGTTTTGAGTTAAGGCTTTATGGTAAAGACGAGACCAATTCCATTAGTTTTGAGCAGCCTGGCGTGGTTGCGCTGGGCTGTAATATTCACGATAATATGCTGGCGTACGTTTATGTAACCGAAGCCCCCATTTTTTTGAAAACCGACACAACAGGCAGTGTTTTGTTTGAAGGGTTGGAAGTCGGTGCATATGAAGTTGAAGCCTGGCACCCAGGTGTAAGAAAAAAAGGTTCGCCTGAGCCCACAACTATCATGATAGCAAATGTTAATGATGGGTATGAAATTGCCCTTCAAATGAGAAGAGTGTGGGGCGAGCAACGCGCGCCTGCGGAAGACCAGTATTGATATGGCGAAACTTCGTTTCCAAACGAAATTGACGATAGTCTATCTTGCTCTGTTCCTTGCAGTGCAAAGCGTCGTTATTCTGTCGATCTACACTTCTGTAACACAAAATGTACGTGACCAAATTCAGGGGCAACTGGTTTCATCGGGTCGCATAGTTGATCGGTTAATCCGTGATCGTGCTGAAGTCTTCGGCGAACGTGCCGTTGATATGTCCAAAGAATTTGGCTTCAGGCAAGCGGTTGCGACGCAGGATGCGCCTACGATCGAGAGCGCGCTACAAAATCAGAGTAGCAGGCTAAGTGCGGACGCAGCGTTTGTTATCGACCTGGATGATCAGCTTGTTGCCGGTGTTGGTGCTCCTGCGCCGATCCAGCATGCGACAACGCTGTCGAGTGACATTAAGCAGGTTGTTGAAGACGAGGGATTTGCTTCATTTTTTGTAGAGCTCGATGGCGCCGTTTATGAGGTCGTTGTTGCGCCAATTGCGGCACCGGTAACAATTGGCTGGATCGGACTTGCCTTGGAACTGGACCGTGATGCTGTTCTCGAATTTAAGGAATTGGCACCAATTGATCTGGAAATTGCCATTCTCTCCAGAAAGGCAGATGCAACAGTTGTCGCAACGTCAACAGCGGACGCGGAAGCGCTTTCCAGTTTCCTGGATGGACAGGAATCTGTACTAACAATGTTGGATTATGATGCAGTTTTTGGTGGTCAGGATTACATGTTTCGTCGCTTTCCGCTGAACAACAGCTTCTCCGGCGACAGCGCGATAGACCTGATGCTGTATTATTCAGTCGACGCGGGCCTGACACCGTTTCAGTCATTGGTGGTTGCATTGATATCCATTCTTTCCGTTGGTTTGGTTTTGCTGTTCATTGGCAGCGTCGTGGTATCTCGCGGCATCACGCGGCCTCTGAGGTCGCTTGCCCGTGCTGCTCAGAAAATATCTGATGGTGACTACCAGGAAGTAATCGCGCCAGCCAAGGACGAAGAGATTTCTCGCTTGACGGGCAGTTTCAATCAGATGGTAACGGCGGTTCGCGAACGGGAAGAACGGATTACGTACCAAGCATGCCATGACGGCGATTCAGGTCTGCCAAACCGTGTTTTCTTTGAGGAAAAAATTGCACCCAAAATAAAAGGTATGGTGCCGTTTTCCCTTGGTGTGGTTGAGATACAAAATATCTCCGAGATGCGCGCAGTATTGTCACAAGAGCATATGACCGACCTTGCGAAAGCAGTGGCCCACAGGCTAAACCGGATCAGCATCAGCTATCTGTCTCAGCTCTCTCCTGATAGTTTCGTATTTGCGCATTTCGATACGGAGAGTGCCAGGGATTGCTGCGCTATGATTGTGAGCAGTTTTTCAGAGCCAATGCCAGTTGGTGATTTTATGCTTGATCTTCGTGTCAGTGTCGGTGTCACCAATTTCCCCACGGATGGACATGATATATCGGGTCTTCTGCGCCATGCCAACTCGGCGTTGGACGGCGCCAGGGTTTCGGAGGATTGTTTCAGTTGGTACGATGCCGACCTCAGTGCGGCCCAGAAAGACAAGGTTTCGATGATGAGTGATCTGCGCGAAGCGTTGGCCGTTGGTGAAGTCAAATTTGCCTATCAACCGAAACTGGATATTGCGAGCGGCAAAATTGCTTCAGTCGAGGCACTGATGCGCTGGATCAGCCCAACACGCGGGTTTGTGCCACCAGACGACTTCATCTCGATGGCCGAGAAAACGGGTGATATTCGTCGTCTCACCGATTGGGCGCTGGAAACCGCAGTAAAACAGATCGCTGACTGGAGGGCGAACGGCACCGATCTGGCTGTCGCTGTTAACCTGTCTACAAACGATTTGATGAATAGCAATTTGCCCAAACAGATACTGGAGTTGCTTAAAAAGTACGGTGTGCCAGCTTCATTACTCAAGCTGGAGGTGACAGAGAGTGCGGTGATGCATGATATGTCCCGTGCCCTTGATGTTCTGAATATGCTCAGTGCGATGGGGTTGTCGCTCTCAATTGATGATTATGGCACGGGTTACAGTTCACTCAGTTACATCAAAAGCCTGCCAGTTAGCGAAATCAAAATTGACAAGTCATTTATCCTGAAACTTGCAGAAGATGAAGAGGACCGGATTCTGGTTCGCTCTACCATAGAGTTGGCGCACAATCTTGGTATGCAGGTAACAGCAGAGGGTGTCGAGGACGAAGAGTCAGTCGCTCTTTTAAGAGAGTATGGTTGCAATACACTTCAAGGCTATCATATTTGTCGACCCATCCCGAGCGATGAACTCGTTGAATTCCTTAAAGAGTTTGAGCATGCGGCTGAATAGAGTTTGCCGCTATGCGGTACTAATTGCATTGTTGGCTGGTGCATGGACGCCAAATCCTGCTGTCGCGCAAAACGATGGGCCCACAGTGGATTTCGAGCTATTTACGGATGTTCGACTTGGTATCACGGACGGCGAGCCAACCTGGCTTGATGACTGGCTTGGGAAAGGTCGTTTTGGTGGTAAGCTAAACGGTGATGCACGTGCGGATCTCGAAATTGCTGAAGTTGCTGCACTTTTCGATGTGGAGTTTAACTGGGAGTGGTCTGCTTTTGTCCACGCCAAGTATGATGAAACACAAGACGGTCCCGTCGATATTGTTGAAGCATATTTAAAGTATGCGCCGTCGCCCACATCCCGCACACGCTATAGCGTCAGGGCCGGGCTGTTTTTCCCGCATATCTCTCGAGAGAATGTCGGTATCGCCTGGACGAGCCCTTACACAATAACGCCGTCCGCGATCAATTCCTGGATAGGCGAAGAAATCAGAACTTTAGGCCTGGAGGCGAAAGCCAGTATTCGCGGTGAAACCAGCCAGTTGGACCTGACGGCTGCAGTGTTTGGGTTCAATGACCCCGCCGGGACATTGCTCGCTTTCCGTGGTTGGGCGCTTAATGATGTCAAGGGAACGGCCTTCTCACAGCTGCCACTGGCACGACTGCCACAGATAGGCCTGAACAGCACTTTTGTAGCGCAACCCTTCTGGGTAGAACCTGTGGCCGAAATTGACAATCGGGTGGGTTTCTACGGCTCGGTTGACTGGACGTATGCCAGAAACTGGAAAGTCGGTGCTTTCTATTATGATAATCGCGGCGACCCCAATGTGGTCAAACAAGAGCAATATGGCTGGGACACAAGGTTTTGGAACTTTTATGTTGAGGGTGATGCGCTGGCAGACATTCATCTGATTGCCCAATATATGACAGGTAATACTCGGATGGGCAGATTGATTCCAAGCACTGGAACCCGCTACATAGACATGGATTTTGATTCTGCTTTTGTACTGGCCAGTCGCAAGTTCGGTCCGCATCGTGTTTCAACCAGGTTTGACTGGTTTGAGACCACAGACCATGCTTTTGTAAGGCGCGACAACAATAATGAAGCCGGTATTTCAGTGACAGCAGCATACTCGCTGGAACTCAGCCGCAAAGACACGTTACTCGCCGAGTATCTCTATATTGATAGCAAACGACCAGCCCGCCAGCTCATTGGCTTCGACCCAGACCAAAAACAGAGCATATTCCAGATTGCTTATCGAAGACGTTTTTAGTGGTTCGACGTAGGCGCGGGTATCACGTCTTTGACGGATACAGCTTTGATAAGAGCATATACCTTGTCATTTAGCTTCAACTCTAGGCGTGATAAACTGTGACGGGTAATCTTGCTTGTTAGCACGTTGTCCGAATCCTCTAACTGCATGTCCACAAAGACGTTCTTGTCTTCTTCTCTAATAGCCATAATGGTTGCGGCAATCTGGTTGAGGATGCTTATGTCAATTGATTTCTGTCTGGCCAGCGAAATGTCCGAGGCGAAGATGCGTAAGGTCACGTCGCTGCCAACAGTTTCGCCGCTATCCGGAAGTAGTATTATGGAACCGCTTGCGTCCGCTTCCAGCAGGTTGTTGGACTTGCCGGTTATTCTCGCCGTTAACAGCTGACCGGCATCAGCAAGGCCAAGTAAAGAAGCACATTCCTGTGCCAGAATAACCTGCTCCAGTGTGCCGGTGGCGACGGTTTTTCCGGGTGCCATTAGAACTGCATTGTCCGCAACAGCGAGCATATCTTCCAGATGATGTGTTATAAACAGGACAGGCGTTCCCGCGGTTCGATTAATAGTTTTTATCAGGAGCAAGACTTCTTCTCTGGCTTTCGGGTCCAACCCTGTCATGGGTTCGTCCAGAATGATCAGTTGCGGGCGTGCGGCGAGTGCCCGTGCTATTGCAACTTTGCGTTTTTCACCACCAGATAAAGTTCCTGTGTTTCTATGTAGCAAGGACTTTACACCCAGCGCGCCAATTGCTTCAGAGCAACTCTCTGGCGTTGAGCGGGGCGAAAACCTGATATTTTGTTCTACTGTCAAGTGAGGGAACAGGTTAGCGTCTTGCATAACCAGCCCGATATTCCGTTGCCTGGCATTTGTGAAGCGCTTTTTGGTTCCCCGGTAGAGAGATTTTCCCTTGAAAAGGATCGAGCCACCCAAAGGGCGCTCAAGGCCTGTAATAAGGCGGGCGAGGGTGGTCTTGCCTGCTCCGGAAGGGCCTATCAAAGCCGTAATGCCATCTGCCATGCTGAATTTGGCACGTGCTGATCGGCCATTCTGTTGCCAGACGATATCCACACTGAGTAGCTCGCTAGTCATGTCGAAGGCCCGTTCAGATGCTTTCTTTGCAGCCATTCGGCGGCTAGCAGGCTGCCGATGGCCGGGACAAGGCTAATGATTGCAAGTCTTAGCGCTACCGGTTCTCCCCCCGGGGACTGTGCTGCAGAATACAAGGCCAAAGGCAAGGTCTGTGTCAGCCCCGGAATATTGGCAGCAAAGGTTATGGTTGCACCAAACTCACCAATTGCCCGTGCAAACCCGAGCACGCCCGCTGAAATGATGCCAGGATAGGCGAGTGGCAGGCTAATGCGGATAAAACGGGCAATGCCATCGACACCAAGGGTTTGCGCAACATCAGAGTATGCAGCCGGTTCTGCTTCAAAGGCCTGTCTGATACTGCGCACCATTAAGGGAAAAGCCATGATGCCACTGGCAATTGCCGCAGCGACCCATGTAAAGGCGGGGTTCAGTCCGTAATCGGCCAGCCATGCACCGAAAGGGTTGGTTGCGGTAAACACAAGCAGTAAAACAAAGCCAACCACGACAGGTGGCACCACAAGCGGGATGTGAACAAGTGTTTCGACAAACACTTTACCGCGGAAGTCAGTGCGCGCCAGCCAGTAGCCCGTTGCAATTGCGATGGGTAGACCTATCAGGGTTGCAGCAATGGCAACTTTGATACTCAAAAACAATGCGGCAATTTCAAAAGGTTCGAGCATAGGCTCTTCCTGAAACTAAGATGACAGTCGTTCACTGTAACGTTTCAAACCGGCCTCAAGGTCCTGTATCAAGTCATCAGTGCCTTCAAGGCCGATATGAATTCGCAGCAGCGGGCCGTCAGCAGCCCAGGGAACCGCTGTGCGATTATGGCTTGGGTCAGCAGGCAGGATGAGGCTTTCATAGCCTCCCCAGCTGAAACCCATTTTGAACAAGCGCATCCGGTCTACCATGGCAGCAGTGTCAGGGTAGGTGCCGCCCTTCAGTATGATCGAGAACAAGCCGCTTGACCCGGCGAAGTCTCGTTCCCACAAGTCATGTCCGGGGCAGTCTTCAAATGCCGGATGTAAAACTTTATCAACTTCCGGCTGGTCTTTAAGCCATGCAGCAACAATCAGCGCGTTTTCTTCATGTGCTTTCATCCGAATTCCCAGTGTGCGCAAGCCTCTGGACGTTAGAAAAGCATCATCGGGAGCCACCATGTGCCCTAATTGATACGCTGTTTTGCTTAGTTTTTTCCACGCGTCACCTTTGGCGCTGGCACTACCGATCATTGAATCTGAATGGCCACCAATGTATTTTGTGCACGCCTCAACTGATATATCGACACCATGATCCAGTGGTTTGAATAGCAGAGGAGTCGCCCATGTGTTGTCGGTCACGACATAGCTTCCGTTGGCTTTGGCTGCCTTCACGATCGCAGGGATATCCTGAACTTCGAACGTAAGTGATCCGGGGCTTTCGGTTACCACGACACTGGTGTTCGGTTTCAATAAAGTCGAAATATCTGAGCCAATAAGAGGGTCGTAATAGTCAGTCTGAATATTCATTGTTTTCAGCAGGCCATTGGCAAAGGCGCGGGTTGGTTCGTACGCACTATCAGTAATCAGAACGTGGTCGCCAGCCTTTACAAGCGAAAGAATTGCCGTTGTTACTGCGGCAATTCCGCTTGGGAACAGCATGGTTCCATCAGCGCCTTCCAGGTCGGTCAGTGCTTCTTCGAGTGCCCATTGGGTCGGGGTCCCTTTTCGCGCATAAAACAGTTTCTTTGCTGTCGGGTTGGCGGTTCGTTCGCGCAGTTCGGCATAGCTTTCAAACAAGCAGGTCGATGCACGGTACACGGGAGGATTGACAACACCGTGGGTCCATTCCTTGCGTCTGCCGCCGATAATAAGTCTTGTATCTTCGCTATCGCTCATCAGTCTCTCCGTGTAATCAGAAAGACCAGACTAGGAGGGAATTCAACAGCTCGCAATGTGCTATCTCAAAAGAGTGCCGGATTGGCTCCGGCACTCAGGTTATTTGCGGCTTCAGAACTAGACGATGATGTCCATTTCACCAAGGTCCGACAAATCAATACCCGCGACAAAACCGGTTTGGCCATCGCCGAGATCAATCAGTACGCCGGATACTTCGCCAGTTACCAGATTCACCAACTCTCTGGAGGCATCAAGTACATCAGAAAGGTCGGTAAAATCAAAAGCTGTCTGGCTCAGGTCCAATGCATCTGTTTCTATGTCGAAGTTGAAAACAGCAGCGTTTCCACCATCGTCAACGAAATAGAAGGTCTCTGCCTCATCAAGGGCAATTGCCATAGCGCCTGAAGGAGCTTCATTTGAAACAAGAACTCTTAGTGGTCCCGCGCCGTCACCAATGCCGCCGTCCGGTTCGACCGGTATCGGCCCCAAACCTGGCAGAGGGCCTGCACCGTCACCAATGCCGCCATCAGGTTCCACCGGAAACGGACCATCGCCCGGAGGAGGACCGGCGCCGTCGCCAATACCACCATCAGGCTCCACCGGAAAAGGGCCTTCGCCAAGATCTTCACCGGGAGGGCCTGCGCCGTCACCAATGCCACCGTCGGGCTCTACCGGAAACGGACCATCGCCCGGAAGAGGACCGGCGCCGTCGCCAATGCCGCCATCAGGCTCCACCGGAAAAGGGCCTTCGCCAAGGTCTTCACCTGGAGGGCCTGCGCCGTCACCAATACCCCCATCCGGTTCGACCGGTATCGGGCCATCAGTTCCCTCATCCTCGGGATCAGTGCTTTGTTCAGTTCGATTATTGTCGTTTAAAAGGGCCATATACTCTGTTCCTCACCTATAACACAATAAGTTGCTGGCTGGCCAAAACCCCCAACCAGTAATTCCAGTTTTGCGCGAACTGCCTGAACTGAATATTAACGAACCATAAATGTTGGATTTTTTTAAAAAATTGCCTTTTACCCGGCATCAGGCCCGCACCTCTTTGCAATCTGAGGGTGTTTCAATAGGTAAATCGGCTTGACTGCCCCATTCGCTCCATGAGCCGTCATAAACGGCAGTATCCCATTTCCCCAGTTTGGCGAAAGCAAGAGCAAGGCAACAGGCGGTAACGCCCGAACCACAACTTGTGCCGATAGGTGAAGTCAGATCAATGCCCGCGGCTTCGATCTTGCTCGCCAGCTCTTCGTTGCCAAGCATGGTACCGTTGGCGTTATAGAGTTCACCAAACGGTAAATTCCTGGCTCCCGGGATATGCCCCGAGCGCAGGCCCGGCCTTGGCTCGGGCGCGGTACCATTGTAGCGCCCAGCCGCACGCGCATCGACGATCTGATGCGTGGTTTCTTCGATATTTGTCAATATGTCGTTCTTGGTTAGATACAGGGCAGGGTTGTAATCGGCGAAATAACTGGATACCGGTGATTTGGTGTCTCCGCTTTCTGTCGGACGTTTTTGAGCCTGCCAAAGCTGCAGGCCACCATCAAGCACATAGATGTTTTTATGCCCCATGGTGCGGAACATCCACCAGGCGCGCGGCGCTGTGCGCACATCGCTGTTATCATAGACGACAATCTTGCTACCATTGGTAATACCCAGTTTGGTAACAGCCCCGGCAAAGTCCCGAGCGCCGGGCAACGTATGAGGCTGGTCTGAGTTTGGGTCTACGATTGCATCTATATCGAAAAACAGTGCGCCGGGAATATGGGCAGCACTGTACTCGTCCCGCGCATTGCGTCCGCTATCCGGCAGATGCCAGGATGCGTCAAGTACAACCAGATTGTCGCGGCCAAGGTTTTTTGTCAGCCATTCAACAGTTTTGAGAGGGGAGTTTGCCATAAATACGCCTGCTATTTTATAATTCAGCGGCACTCTAGGCGCACGGAGGCTGCTTTACAATGTGGCAAATCAATTTGGCTGGATCAGACGATACGATGATTAGTTGATGCTGTGGCGGGCAGAAAGTGCATCGCGGCCGGTTTTGCGAAAAAAATCACCGAGGAGTGGATGATCGAATTCCAACCGGCTATCTACACCCGTTGCTATCTCAAGGTTTTCTTCTGCCACATAGGTCGTGTGGCTTTCGCCGTCCACAAGCACATGGTACCAGGGCATGTCTTCCATGTCCTGAAAAGCCTCGATTTTTTCACGCCATTCATCCGACTCGCTGAAACGTCCATCAACATCATAGATGAGACCGCGGTATCCGTATACTGTATGGCGAACGATCTGGCCCGGAGCGAAGCGTGGTTTGCAGATGTAAGTCATTAGTTCTCCCTCCCTTTTCAGCGCGCGCTTGCGCGTGGCCAAATCAGCAAGCAACAAGATAGCATCAAGGCATTAACAAAGGTTGAATCGCCCCGAAGCCCAGCGTTCATCTGGTATGTTGATGTCGCTGGACAGTTGACCTTTGCTGATCACCATGTTGTTTACTTTTGACAAAACGGGTCTTTTGACGGCATAGGTGCGGCGCATCCCGGAAAGACAGACGCAAAGACAGACGCAAAGACAGACGGAAAGACAGGAAAGTCGAATGAGCAAAACGATCTATGAAGGTTTGGAGCAACTTGGTGGCAGCGGCGGTGCGGCTGCAACACCGGAAGAGGCAGTGCTTGAGTATGTGCCCAACCCACGCCCAGACAGTGATTATTGCGTGCGCTTCACATGCCCGGAATTCACGTCGTTATGCCCGGTGACAGGCCAGCCTGATTTTGCTCATTTGGTGCTTGATTACATACCGGGCGGGCAACTCGTTGAAAGCAAAAGTCTGAAACTGTTTCTACAGTCATTCCGCAATCATGCTGCCTTTCACGAAGATTGCACTGTTGGTATTGCAGAGCGACTGGTGAAAGAAATGAACCCCAAATGGCTTCGTTTTGGCGGATACTGGTACCCGCGTGGCGGAATTCCGATTGATGTGTTTTTCCAAACGGGCGAGCACCCCGAAGGTGTTTGGATACCGGAGCAGGGTGTCCCCACGTATCGGGGCAGAGGCTAATCTAAGGAATATCAATCGCTTTGTGCGTCTGCACACTTAGGCGCCATTTGGGATGAGCCTTGCAATATTCCACCGCTGTTGTCGTATTTTCGGCCAGTGCCGGGCTGTCCATCGGCTGCAGGAAAAAGTGTTCAAAGTCCAGATGCTCGAATTGTTCGGGCTCCCCGCCTGTCTGCGGGTACACAAGCTTGAGTTCCTGACCTGACGTGACAATCATCCTGGAACCAATCTTGGGGCTTATGCACAGCCAGTCGATACCGTCTGGTGGTGCAATGGTGCCATTGCTTTCTACGGCGATTTCAATGCCTTCTGCATGCAGGGCGTCAATCAGCGGCTTGTCGAGCTGCAACAGGGGTTCACCTCCGGTACATACGACCATCGGTTTTCCACCGACCCCTGTCCATGCCGCTCTCACGGCAGAAGCAAGCTCAGTGGCAGTTTTGAATTTGCCGCCACCCGGGCCGTCTGTGCCGACAAAGTCGGTATCACAAAACTGGCAAACGGCTTTGGCTCGGTCTTTCTCAAGCCCGGTCCATAGGTTGCAACCAGCAAAACGACAGAAAACCGCTGGCCGCCCTGCCTGACCACCTTCGCCCTGAAGTGTGTAGAAAATTTCTTTGACTGTGTAGACCATCAGCCTTTTATGCCTGATAGCGGGTTGGGTCGGCAAGGTTCGCTTCGCGAAAGCCCTTTTGGCGCAACAGGCAACTGTCGCAGTGACCGCAGGCCGCCCCGGAAGTATCGGGATCATAGCAACTGATGGTCATGGCGTAATCAACACCCAATAGAGTGCCTTCTTTGGCAATCTGGGCTTTGCTCATGTCAATTAGAGGCGTGCGGATCTTTATGCGCTCGTTTTCAGTAACACCAACTTTGGTGCCCAGATTCGCAGTTTCCTCGTATGATTTTATGAACTCTGGTCTGCAATCAGGGTAGCCACTGTAATCAAGCGCGTTGACCCCGATGAAGATATCCTTGGCGCCCACAACTTCCGCATAGGCGAGAGCGAACGAGAGGAAAATGGTATTCCGTGCCGGAACATAGGTGACAGGAATGTCGGCCTCCATGGTGCTTTCGTCGCGGTCTTTTGGGACATCAATGTCATCCGTTAGCGCGCTGCCACCAAACAGGGTCAGATCAATTTCCGCTGTTTTGTGCTCAGCAACGGCAAGATGTTTAGCTATACGGTCTGCTGCCTCAAGTTCAACACTGTGGCGCTGGCCATAACGGAATGACAGGGCATAGACTTCAAAGCCCTGATTTTGCGCGATTGCAACACACGTTGCACTATCGAGACCCCCGGACAATAAAACCACCGCTTTTTTTTGTTCAGACATGCTTAACCTTATAAAACACCAAAGCCGGGCGCCCTATAGCACCCAGGAAAGTATTTGATAAGAAAAAAGCGCAGAAAGCGAATACGCGCCGGCTGGCTACTCCACAGGTGGGCGGCGGAAGGTTTCTTCGTCAAATTCACCTTCCCATTTAGCGACGGCTGTACCGACCGAGAGGTCACCGGTAACATTGACAACTGTTCTGATCATGTCGAGAGGGCGATCAAACGGGAAAACAAAGCCGACGATGATAGCGGTTTGTGCGGCATCAATATCCAGAACACCAAGGACAGCAGCCAGCAAAAACAGAGATGCAGAGGGTACAGCGGCGGTACCGATGGACACCAGTGTTGCGGCAAATGCGATCAGCAGGTATTCGGTAAGGCCCAAAGGAATACCCAGTACCTGCGCTGAAAACACTGCCAGAATGCCGACATAAATGCCGGACCCGTCCATGTTGATGGTAGCACCAAGAGGTAAAACACTAGAGGCAATGGGTGTTTTGATGCCAAGGTTATCTTCCGCGACAGATATGGTCACCGGAAGCGTGCCAGAGCTGGAGGACGTGGAAAAAGCAACCAACTGCGCACCACGAATACCCTGAAAGAAGCGAACTGCAGGCAGCTTGAGGATGTATTTCATAATGAAGCCGTGTGTGAGCAAAACGTGGATCACACATGCAGATATCATGGCACCTGCGAGCGGGAACACAGTAAACAACTGCTCAATCCCGCCAGTGCCAACAACCCCTGCTATAAGGGCAAACACGCCAAATGGTGCCACTTCCATCACGAGATGAGTAACCTTGAGCATAACTTCTGATGCCGCTTCGAATATCTCGGCCAGGTTTTTGGCGGGTTTGCCGGTAACCAATATACCTGTGCCGAACAGAAGGGCGAAGAAAATGAGTGCAAGCATTTCACCGTCAGCTAGTGCGCGGATCGGATTCAGCGGGATAATGCCGAGAAGGCGGTCTTCAAGGGACTGCGCAGCTGCTATTTCTTTGGGCACTGCTCCAGCGAGGTCAACACCAACGCCGGGTTGAATAATGGTTGCCATCGTGAGGCCAATGGTGATTGCGACAGCCGTGGTACCCATGTAAAGACCAAGAGTTTTTGTGCCCAGAGAGCCAAGGCGCTTTGGGTCGCCCATCGCGACAACGCCGGATACCAGTGTAACGAAAACCAGCGGAACAACGATCATGCGGATAAGGCGGATGAACATTTCACCCATCCAGCCGATGCTGGTTGCAGATTCACCTGCCAACACGCCGAAGACGATACCTAGAACCAACATGCCCAAGATGCGCTTCCAAAGCGTAATGCCGAACCAGAATTTCACGATTGTTCCCCTTAACTAGACGAAGCCTGCCAATTACGATTGTTGATCGCAATTGATAGTCCGTTCTCCCGCTTAACGTTCGGCAGGCTAAACAGATGCGGTCGGCATACGCAATATCTTTCGCACAGCAACTCCAAGAATGTGATCTGCAGAACTGCTGGTGGTTTTGTGCCTTAGCCACATAAAAAACACTATTAATAATAAAATGTTAGGTAATATTTATAGGTATTGATTGTTTAACTTTTGATTAGGGATTTTATCTGCAATCTGTTAAAAGTTAATATCTGGTTGCAAGGTTGTTTATGGCTAAGACAAAAACACTAATCGCCTCGCTGATGCTGATGAGTTCCACAGCAAATGCTGTGGACGTCTGCATGCAAACGGCGGAAGTCAAGGCAGACCAGATACGGTTTGTCGAAACACAGTTGCGTGTTGCGACCCTGCAATGCAGAGGCGGCAATCACCGGGACATAGTTGGTCTTTACAACGATTTTGTGCGTTCAAAACGACCTTATTTCATTGAAGCTGAAAGCCCACTGCGCACTTTTCTGCGCAGAACCCAAAAAGGCGGTCTGGATGGCTATGTAATAAGCGTTGCCAACAAGGTATCGCTAGATGCCACCACTGTTGCCCAATTTTGCGACCGCGCGCGCATGGCGCTTCAGATGGCTGTCAAAATGCCTGATCCGACAGGATTGGTTACGCTGATGCCGGTTCGTTACCAGCAGCCTGAACGCAGCTGCGCTTATGCCAACAGACAGAGTATCTATCAATAAGAGTGGAATTTAGCCCGGGAGGTGCGGCGCGCTGATACAGCACGCCGCTTGGTCTTTTAACGTGTGAGCACAATCTCTACCCGGCGGTTCTGCCATTCGCGCACGCCGTCGTCTGTCGCGACAAGAGGCGATCCCTCACCAAAACCGCGAATGTTGATACGGCCAGCCGGAACACCCTCAGCGATCAAGGCATCGCGCACAGCTTCTGCACGGCGTATCGCGAGCGCCTGGTTATATTGATCGCTACCAGAGCGGTCTGCGTGACCTGAAGCACTGATACGGGCAACACCATAGTCTTTGTAAACCGTCGCGGCCCGCTCGATGATGGATTGAGCATCAGCCGTAAGGTCAGATTTATCGAATTCAAAGAACACCATGAAAGGGCCCGGTACCGGGACAGGCGTTGGTTCGGGAGCTGGCGCCGGTGCAGGTGTTGGTGCAGGTGCCTGTTGAACAACCGGTGCAGGAGTTGGTGCAGGTGCTGGCTGAGCAGCGCGTGCTTTCTCGCCGAACTTCCATGTCAAGCGGGCAAACAATTCGTTAGCCACAAAGCGGTGACGTGCACCAAGGGCTTCCGTGCCAAACTTTCCGGTAAGGCTACGGAAGTGCCGGGCACCGATGCCCAACTCGAGGCCGCCAAGTGATTTGGTCAAATGCACCATTGCCTGGCTCGCTGGCTCCCAGTTGCGGCTGTCAGCTACGAGGACGTTATCAGCCCGCACACTGTCCAGCTGAAGTAGGCTCATACCGATACCAAGACCAGCGTAAGCCTTCCAGCCTTCATAGTCCGCAAAGTTGTAGTGTGCGTTTATCATGAAACTGTCTGAATGTTGGCTACCGCTGCCTGAGCGCGATCCAACAGGAATGTCAAGGCGACCAGGGTCGGTAATGCCAACAGAACTGATATCGTTGTTCCGAATTGCGTATTCGAATTCATAGCGCCACTTATTTATATTGCGGCCGAAATACAGCCCGCCAACAGCACCAAGGCTTTTGCGGGTCTCAACATCCAGTGTGCTGGCAGCGAATCCTTCCAAGTCTTCATTCAGCGCATCGGATAAGCCAAAATGAAAGCCTGCATAATAATAGTCTTCGTCTTGGGCCATAGCAGATGCGGTTGCACCCAGCAGGCAGGTGGCCAACACGAGGGAGGAGGTTTTGAGAGCGCGCATCAATTGATCCTTCTGTTGCGACATTTGCTTCATAGCCCGGATTAAGGGCTAGGATAATTTGAAACAAGAGCAAACCGTTATTATTCGTAGTCAGGACAATAGTGTAGCGGCCAAATGTGGCATTTTTGCAAGGCATGGAGCTGCCGGGCGCGCTTGCCAGGTTTGATTTTCACACAGATTCTGTGGATACTGGTTTTGCTGTGCTGAACTGGCACAGTTGGGTGGGTGAAATCGATTTATCCATCGTCACAGAAAAAAATAGGGGGATTGAATGTTCTATCGTCTTGCAGCGGTGTGCGCTGCAGCAGTGGGCCTGACCTTTATGGCTCCCTCAACGATGGCTTGGGCTGAGCCATTAAAACTTGAAACTTATCTTGATATTGAAAATGTCGCTGATCCGCAGATTTCGCCGGATGGAAGTCAGGTTATCTATGTCCGCTCTCATGTGGACAAGATGAAAGACCGGCGATCTGCATCTGTGTGGATCATGAATTCGGATGGTAGCAAAAACCGTCAGCTGATGGCACGTGGTGGCAACGTGCGATGGTCACCTGACGGTGAGAGAATTGCTTTCATTGCACCGGATGCAGACGGCAAGTCTCAGATATTCGTTCGCTGGATGGATAGTGAAGGTGCCGTTAGCCAGGTAACATATGGAACCGAGCGACCACGCGGTGTGTTCTGGTCACCTGATGGTCAGTCAATCGCCTTCATGTCTCGTGTCCCCCGGAAAACAGACTTTACAGTTAAGTTGCCTGGTAAGCCTGCTGGTGCCAAATGGAAAGAAGATCCCATGGTGGTCGAAGAATTCCTCTGGCATCAGGACCGGATTGGGCCGATGAATGATGGCTGGGATCATATTTTTGTGGTGACAGCGGAAGGCGGGACGCCTAAGCAACTGACAAGCGGTAACTGGCATGCCAATACCCGCCGCCTGGGGGCAATCCGCTCTGCGGCAAACCTTTCATGGTCGCCGGACGGCAGCAAGATCGCGTTTGATGGGTTGGCTGAAGAGGATGACGGCCGTCGCTATACCGAGACTTACATCTACACAGTTGACGTAGTGTCAAAAGAGATCGTGCGTTTGACAGACGAAAGCATTGGGGCTCAGGACCCGGTATTCTCGCCGAATGGCGAGATGGTTGCTTTCACAGCATTCCACGAGTCGATTATGAGCTATCGCCATTCCAATCTGTATGTTGTGAATGCAGATGGTTCCGGTCAACGCCGCGTAGCGGGTGACCTGGCATCAGGACCTGGCGGTTTGAGGTGGGCTTCGAATTCTCGTGGTATCTATTTCACGCTGGATAAAGAAGGCGACCGCAACGTTCACTTCACCAGCCTTGGCGGGGATATTCGCGACGTTACCAGTGGTGATCAGAATATTTTCCTGTCCAATGTTTCTGACCGTGGTGTAGCTGTTGCTCTTCAGTCAGACGCAAACCATACACCTGACGTAGTGCGGTTTGACCTTTCGGATGGTGATGACTTCGCGCGGCTGACCAACGTGAATGCAGATGTGTTTGCTGGTGTTGACAGGTCTGAAACCATCGAGTTCTGGTACGATTCAACAGAAAATACCCGTGTGCAGGGGTGGGCGGTCTTGCCACCGAACTTTGATGAGACGAAGAAGTATCCACTTATTCTGTCGATACATGGTGGTCCGCACGCGATGTACCGGGAAACATATAACTTTATGTTCCACCATTTCGCCGCGGAGGGTTACATCGTGCTGTTTACCAACCCACGTGGGTCAACAGGGTACGGAGAGGGGTTTGCTGCGGCAATCGAGAACATGTATCCCGGGCCTCGGGACTATGCTGACCTTATGGGCGGCGTTGATTACCTGATCAACCAGGGCTATGTGGACCCGGAGCGCACGTTTGTAACGGGTTGTTCCGGTGGCGGCATACTGACCGCCTGGACGATCACGCAAACAGACCGGTTCAAGGCGGCTGCTTCGCGTTGTGTTGTTTCGGATTGGATCGGTATGGTCGGTACCACCGATGTTTCAGGCTGGATGATCAATTTCTTCGAAAAACCCTTCTGGGAAGATCCAACACAGTGGTACGAGCATTCAGCTATCATGCATTCCGAGAATGTGAAGACTCCGACGCTCTTCATGACGGGAGACGTAGACCGCCGGACGCCTGATCAGCAGGCCAAGCAAATGTACGCCGTTCTGAAATACCTGGGTGTGCCGACAAAGTACATTTCGGTGAAGGGTGAATATCACGGCACGGGGTCTATTCCTTCGAATTACCTCAGACGGCAATTGTACCTGATGAAATGGTTCAACATGTATGACCCGGCCCGCCAGGGCGAAGCGGAGTAGGCTTGGATAAAGAAAAAGCCCGGAGTATTGCTCCGGGCTTTCTTTTATTGGCTCCGCCTGCTGGGCTCGAACCAGCGACCCAATGATTAACAGTCATTTGCTCTACCAACTGAGCTAAGGCGGATCAGTTCCACCGGGTGTCCCCAGCGGTGTGGAGGTCTTTATACTCAAAAAAAAGCCCCTGCCAAGCAGAATTTTACATTTTTTAGACGGCACCATCAACAATGAGCCTGGCAGGGTCGACCAGCATCAGTTTTTTGGGTGTTAACACATCATGTCTTCAGCAATTAAGTGGCCACAAGTTTCCATAAAACGTTGGCTTAGTGTGTCGTTCTGATCGCTGGTTCAACGTCACTGCCAATATTTGGAATGTCGGAAGACTGAATGTCCGAATTTCCAGCGGAGTAGCGGCTGTTTTCTGTGGACAGGACGATTGTAGGTAGTGGTTTCTTGATCTCGATTACCCCCGAACCTGCCAGTATTGTGTTAATGGTTTTCTTGAACTGGATCACGTGTACCATATGGTCTGCACCATCTATCGAGACGTAGCGACCTCTCGGGAATGCGTCCGCGATCAGCTTGTTTGCAGCCGGTGGAACAAAAATATCATGTTCGCCCGTCGATACCAGGGTGCGCACGTCAGGCAGTAGACTGAGATCAGTGTTGCCATGCTTTAGAATGCGTTTTGTATTGTGAATAAACTGTTCTCTGATGCCTTCATTGGCGTGTGTGAGCGCATAATGGAGTTTTTCACCCGCCAGACGCGCTAACTTGTTGGTTTCGCGCAGTTCGGGATTCGACATAAGATTTGTAAAACTGTCGGCAAAGGCTTCCTGCTTGTCCCATTTTAAATAGAACAGCATCAGATTGAATTCATAGATCAGCCTTTCGGGAATTCTGTGCATTGCTCCCAGAAGGGTGAGCCGGCTCACCATCGCCTTATATTGTTGAACGAACCTGAGAGCAATGATGCTGCCGTAACTGAACCCGACAAGGTTGATCTTGCGCACTTGCAGCTTCTCCAGCGCAGCGGCTATGCATTCAGCGATAAACTCGAAGGTGTAATTGTAAGGCAGGACACCCGTTTCGCCATTTCCAGGCGTATCGAAAGCGATAACCCATGTGTGTTTCGCCAGTGCTCCGCTCATGCGTTCGATCTGGGCGATATTCTGGAACGCTCCGCCGATGACCACAAGCGGTATATCACAGGTTCCACGTGCATATTCTTTAACGTGCACTGGAAAGCCCTTGTGATTGAGCGTATGAACAATTGTGTCAGCCATTTTAATCTCCTACCCGGCGTTTTTTTCTCAACCGTTCTCGCCATTCAGGCAGCAATATATGCCGGTCAAAATGACAACACTGCGTACCATCGCAAGTAGAATGCCAAGTGAAAGATATACTTTAGGGTGTGCAAAGCAAGTGCTAAGTACAACTTTATAGGATAAAGAGTTACTTGAATAAAATCGGATGCTTAGTGAAAAAATGACACAATCTCAAGCTTAAATGCTAAACGTTTATCGTGCTGTGGACATTAAATTGAACACCTAAAAGTAGTACATTGTGAAGCTATGTATTGTGAATAGGTAGGTATTATTTCACCATCGTTGCTACCAATTGTTCCTGCACTTCATCGCGGTGCTTTTTCAGATATCTCATAAACGGTGTGCCGCCAGTGCCAATTTCAGTATCGTTGCCTTCGCCAGTCTTGGCCTGTTTGTTGATATAGCTGGCTGCATATTCCAGATGCTTGGTGCGGAACGCGGCAAGCTTGCTGATACAATCGTTGTAGAGTTGTTTTGTTTCCTGTGTGCCGCTCGCGCATACAAAGTCCCGTAGGTTGCTGTGCTGCCTGACGTTGTCAATGAATCGGCGGTGAGCAGGAGGACGGTATTCATGTAGTTCATCCAGATACGTTCTAAGTGGATCCGAGGCGTGGGTTATGCCGAAAAAAGCGTCCATCGTCGGGACTATTGAAGATTGTGAGCCTGTTTGTCCGCGGAAGGCCTGCGGCTCTTGTCCGGTTTCGGAAACACCTTCATATACCAGTCCGCCATCCAGGGCAGGGTTATCTTTCCAGCCATGAATCCAGGGACGTACGCGATTGTAATATACGTAGGGGTCACAACGTTCCGGCATCCTGTCAAAGATTGCGTTTACGTCATCCCAGACCCGCGAAATAGTTTGGAGGCCGACTTGAACAGCTTTTTGGTCGCCGCTGTCTGCAGCATCAATAAGATGCGGAACAATGGCTAACATTTCGCCTGCGCGGGCTTCGATAGCCACATGGACAATCACAAACCACGCTTCGTCCTGTCCTGCCAGGAAAGGTTGAAGCATGTAAACATTTGACAGGTCGATAGGGCCCTGGGGGTCAACCAGTCCCCAATTGTCCAGCACGTAGGAAGAATAGGGTAAGAGCGGTTTCTGCTCAATCGCTTTCGCCAGACGCCAAATAGGCATGGCCAGACAAGCGGGCAGTCTTTCAGGGGCTTCAGGTGCGCCCCAAACATATGACTGAACAAGGAATGAATAATGCACCATTGCGATACGTTTTTGCGCCTCGGTTGCGGTTTCACAGAAATCTGTCAGGTCGACTGTGGGTAATGCCTCCAGAATTGACCGGATTTGCCCCGTCGGCAGTGAATGCGGCAAGCGTAGCGCGGCTTGTCGAATTGGCTCAAGGTATGCTGGCAGTCTTACGGCATTGGGGTCAAAGGTGGATAGGAAACCTCTCTCTTTGCTGATGTCATAGTCTTCAAGTTTGAGCGAAGGCTTCTTTGCTGTATTAATCATTACTACTTTTCCTCGAATGCCGAATAAAATTCTGTTTTATTTGAATAATTCGAATAACATATTGAGTACAGGCATGATATGGATGCCGATCGTAAAAACAGATGGTATTCGGGGAAATCGTGTGTCTGACGTATCGATTGACGGAATGGACAGAAAAATATTAAGCGCGCTTGTTGCTGACGCGGGGCAGAGTTACGCAGAACTTGGTCGGGTTGCGGGCCTATCGGCACCTGCGGTTCATGAACGGGTCAAACGTCTGAAGGCAGCTGGCAAGATCACTGCTACCGTGGCGCGGATTAATGGGGCGAGCATTGGTAAACCACTTCTGGTTTTCCTGCACGTCAGTACCGAAAACTGGGGATTCAGTCAGGCCTTCGAAGAGCTGATGGCCTTGCCCGAAATTGAGGAGTGCCATTCTGTAACAGGTGACACCTCATTGATTTTGAAGGTTCGGTTGCCCAATTCGCGCGCGCTTGAGTCTCTTTTGCGGCAAATACACCGGTTTGATAGTGTTATTTCGACGAAAACATTTGTGACCTTGTCTACCTACAAAGATGTTCCTGTTCAGGCGGACCAGACGATGGAATGGCCAGAGCCACCGTTGCCAGTCGCATAGTTAGCCCACGGTAGTAACTATTGTAAGGATCATTGCTGAGAATGAAAAAGGCCCGGCAAGTTAATGCCGAGCCTTCTGAATTCTTGGAGGCGCGAACGAGAATCGAACTCGTGTACACGGATTTGCAATCCGCTGCGTCACCACTCCGCCATCGCGCCTCATGTGGCTACCCGTTAGGGAGAGCAGCATATAACAAAGCCATCGGAATGCATCAACGCTTTTTTCATTCGTCCCGATATGCTGGCATTTAAACGTTTGTTGGCTGGCAAACTGGCCTCATGCCTGATAAAGGTTTGCGCGAGTTAATCGTTTAAACGCCGATTAATAAGGGGAGGAATGTCGTGAAAAAAATACTATTGTTCGCATTATTGTTTGCAGGTTTTCTAACACAGGCGTCATACGCCGACGATGCTGTACTTTATCTCGTGAGACACGCCGAAAAGCAGGCTGACAGCGATCCGGCGCTGACGGAGCTTGGCGTTAGACGTGCCGCTGCGCTGGCAGAACGGCTCAAGGCAGCCAAGCTGTCCAGGGTCTATTCCACGGACTACAAGCGAACGCGCCAGACGGCGGCGCCGACGGCCCAGCAAAAAGGACTTGAGGTAACGCTCTATGATCCGCGGGCCTTCAACGAATTTGCCGAGGCGCTGCGAACAGAGTTTTTGGCGCAAACCGACTCAATTCTGGTTGTCGGCCATAGCAATACAACGCCTTATCTTGCCACTTTGCTCACCGGAACCGAACACCCGATGCTCAATGAAGATCAGTATGATCATCTGTATGTCATAAAAAAAGCGGAAGATGGTTCGCTGACAGCAACCATCGAGTATTTCAACCCCTAGTTTCCCGTGTCCGCCCATCTGGAGGCAGTTGATCGCATCTCCGGGGCAAATGATCGAAACCAAATTGGTTTTGGGCACGTATTTGATAGGACGACGGCATAGGGCTATTGAGAAAACTGCCCCAAAAATGGCAGGTGTGGTGACAGAAACACATTGTTTCCGCTCAGTTCACCCTATATATAGAGCGTGAAAATGTGCGGCTTTAAAAGCCGTTTTGGAACGCTTGAATGGATAAGGACCTGACGTGAGCGAAACAGCTACTGCCCTTTCACACATGATCGACTGTCAACTTCGACCAAATGAAGTGAATGACGAGCGCATAATCGGCGCTATCTCTGCCGTGCCGCGGGATATGTTTGTGCCCAAGGCCAAACGCCCTGTTGCCTATGTGGATGAAGATATCGAGGTGGGCGAAGGCCGCTTCCTTCTGGAACCTCGCGTATTTGGTCGCATGCTGATAGCGGCGGACATCCAGCCTGCGGACATTGTTCTCGATATAGGGTGTGCAACGGGATACTCGTCCGCCGTTCTGGCGCAGCTTGCAGAGGCTGTTGTGGCCGTTGAGGAAAATGAAACGCTCGCAGCGACAGCTGAAAAGAAACTGGCCGAACAGGATGTGATGAACGTTGCTGTTGTCACCTGCACAATGTGTGACGGTGTAGCAAAACAGGGCCCTTACGATGTCATTTTTATCGAAGGCGCCGTGGAGGAGATTCCGGCACGCCTTGTCAAGCAGTTGAAAGAAGGCGGCCGGCTTGTGTGTGTTAAACTTGAAGATGGAGTTGGGCGCGCCCATATCATCAGGAAAACGCCTGAGGGGGTTGAAGCGCGGAACTTGTTTGATGCCAGTGTTATGACGCTTCCGGGTTTTGAGAAAACCCAGGCTTTCGTTTTTTGATTAAAAATGAAGTGAATTTGGAATTGGCCAAAAAAAGGTCAAAAATCGCAATGAAAGATGATACAGGGAACATTATAAGAAAACTTTCTCTGATCACGTCGTTCAAAGCGAATACGTTGATGAAATAAAAATAATATAACAGCGAGGAATTGAGGAGATTTAAATGAAATTGAGCATTAAAGCCATACTGGCCGCGACGACCGTTTTGGCTGGTACATCAATGGCGTCTGCCGAAACGCTGAAAGAAGCGCTTGCCGCAGCCTATGCCAGTAACCCCCAGCTTATGGCACAGCGCGCTGCCCTCAGGGCAACGGACGAGAGTGTCGCAGCTGCCAATGCAGGCTTTTTACCTTCGGTGGATGGAGCAGTTACACTACAGCGTGGTGCTCAGACTTTTGACACATCCGCATCCCCCGAGGGTCAGGTGTCTGACCAAGACATCAACGATGACAGCTATACTTTAACTGTTAACCAGAACCTGTTTCGCGGGTTTCAGGACCGCAGTACACGTAAACAGCGCCTGCGGGAAATAGATGCAGGCCGCGCCCAACTTGAAAATGTTGAACAACAGGTGTTGCTGGACGCGGTTACTGCTTACATGAATGTGCTGCGCGATGAGGCGGTTGTTGAGCTTAACAACAACAACATTCAAGTGCTCGAGCGTCAGTTGCAGGCAAGTCGGGATCGTTTTCGGGTCGGTGAAGTTACCCGGACCGATGTTGCGCAATCTGAGGCCCGCCTTGAAGGCGCGAAATCCACGCTCCTGACAGCAGAAGCAACCCTTGCTGCCAGCAGGGCCTTGTATCAGCGCGTGATCGGGCGTCCACCTGCCACCCTTGAAACACCGGCCGAGCAGCCTGAACTACCGATGACGCTTGATGAGGCTGTTGAAGTGGCAGTTTCCGGAAGCCCCAACGTTAAACTGGCTCGTTATAATGAAGAGGCTGCGCGCTATTCAATTAACCAAGCAAAGGGAACTCTTCTGCCAAGCGTGGATGTCACGTACCAACGGCTTCACAACGAAGGTATTGCAGCCTTTGGTCCTCAGGTCTTCCCGTCAGTTTTTGACCGGAACAGGGTTACTTTGCAGCTATCGGTACCGATATTTAATGGTGGCCTTCGCCATTCTAACGTGCGCCGGGCAAAGCAGGTGCGCAGCCAGCGCATGATGGAGATTTATCAGGCCGAGCGGGTTGCTCAGGAACAGGCCTTGGTTGGATGGGACAACTACCGGGCAGCCAAAGGGCAAATTCTTTCAAATGAAGCCCAGGTTCGCGCGAACGAGATTGCGCTTGAAGGTGTGCGGCAGGAAGCTTATGTGGGCTCTCGCACAACGCTTGATGTTTTGAATGCCGAGCAGGAACTACTGAACTCTCGTGTGTCGCTGGTAAGGGCACAGCGGGACGAAGCAGTTGCCGCCTATAGCCTTGTGTCAGCGATTGGTCGCCTGACAGCGCGCGAGATCGGTCTCGGCGTTGATCTGTATAATGAAGAAGCGTATTTCGATAAAGTGAACGGCAAATTCATCGGTTTCGATACCGAGGTAAAATAGCTCACCAACGAATAGATACATTCTTTGAAAAAAGGAGCCTTTTGGCTCCTTTTTTATTGGCCATACTATCGTCATGAATCGCGTATAAGGTGTAAAATGCTCTTATAGAGTTAACCTTAACACGATTGGGAGACGACAAATGGCGATAATTACAGGCACAAGTGGTAACGACACCCTGAACGGTACCTCAAGCGCGGATATCATCTATTCGCAAGGCGGCAATGATGTGGTGAATGGCGCCGCCGGCAACGACGAAATCGGCGGCGGTTCGGGCAATGACAATCTGGATGGTGGCATAGGAAATGACACCATTTTTGGTGGCGGTGGCGCTGACACCATAGAGGGCGGGTCGGGTGTCGATTTACTCTTCGGAAGTGACGGTAATGATCGTGTCAATGGTGGTAGCGGCAATGATACTATTATCGGAGGTGCGGGCAACGATACCCTCCAAGGTGGTTCCGGCAGCGATGTTTTCCAGTTCTATGATGGTTATGGAAACGACTTAGTCGAAGATTTCAGCATTCCTGACGATACGATTCAACTTTACGGAAGTAATGATTCATACACGATCTCAGCAGGCTTTCGCTTGAATGGTGCTGACGGCATACCATTCACATCTGATGACGTCGGAGTAAACCTAGTGGTTGATACGGGATCAGATACGATAACTTTCCCTGCCGTTTACAACTATTTGGCTTTGGCTGCGGTGTCAGATTCGCTGGCAAGTACGATCGAGATTCTATGAACTTGGAAAGCCTGAATTATAACAAAGGAAATAACGGGAGCCATGGCTCCCTTTTCTTTATTGTTATCGTGCCTGATCTCGCTCTTTAAATTTCTGTTAACTGCTTTAGTTTTATTAAGAATTATTGACACAGGTAAGTCTTGACGGTACCTGTTTCTGAGGGAGTGATTTTTAATTGGCTGGTCTATGAGCGCTAACGCATCTGAAGACGAACCGACCATGGAAGAAATTCTGGCATCCATTCGCCGGATTATTTCTGATGAATCGGAAGACGAAGGGGAACTGGAGGCGGCGGAAGAGGAGTCTTTCGACGAAGGGCCTGCGGCTGACCCCGAGCCTGAAGCCGTTGTGGAACCGGATCCGGAGCCCGAACCCGAGCCAGACCCGGAACCAACACCGGAGCCCGAGCCTGAACCAACACCAGAGCCCACTCCTGAGCCAACACCAGAACCAACACCGGAGCCAACTCCTGAACCAGCGCCTCCACCACCTCCGCCGCCAGAGCCGGAGCCTGAAGAAGATATTCTGGAGTTGACTGACCTTGCATCACCGGGCGAGATCGAATCCATCGTCTCTGCACCTGTTGAATCGCAGGCAGCTGAAAGCTTCGCGCACCTTACCCACCTGATGGTGCAGGGATATGGTGGCGCTGAAAACACGCTCGAGTCCTTGGTTCGTGCGATGTTAAAGCCGATGTTGCAGGCTTGGCTTGATGAAAATCTTCCGGAAATCGTTCAGGATGCGGTAGAACGTGAAGTTGCACGTATCGCCCGGCGGCAGTAGCCACTAATCCCATTTTTTGATTGATATCAGGGCAACTCTTCGCAACTGCTGCTGCATGCTTCTGCCGTTCACTAGTTGTGGTCGGAAGCACCCTGCTTGTGCGGGTTTAGAGGGCGTGATTTTGCCGAATACAGAGTTAGAACAGGATAGACCGGTATCTTCGGCCCAAAAAACTTGACGATGAAGTCTTCGTTGTTAGGCGTATAGACCGCACCATCAATCATTTGCACAGGATCGCCCTTTTCATCGACAACAGGTGACAGCAGCAAGCGCTGGCCTTCAAAATCAATCACATGGCGATACTGGGCCAGAATGCTGGCTCCAATAAGACCGTCCCGGTCTTCGCTTTGGTTAGGCACGCTGCTTGAGATGAAGATTGGGAGGTTTTCGAAATAGAGGTTGCCAAAACTGACGTTTGCAGCAGTGAGAACACCCATCTGTTTTGGTTCAAGTTGCTTTCGTTCTCTGAGGGAGGTCACTTTCATGAAGTGCTTTTTGCTCCAGAAAACCAGCCCGCCGGGGTAACCGCTATCCAGCATCATGTTTTTTGCTGTCGCTCGTCTTTCCCAGGGTAACCGGGACTTGAACATAATGTAGGGTGTGTGTCCCTGCATGCGCAACCGGTGCTCTATCTCAAAATCTTCCTCAAGATCCGTGCCGGGCGGGTACAAGCGCAATTTGCCTTGTTGCGGGTCAATTTCAACCAGGTATCGGCGAAACAATTCCTGACCAATAATGCCATTGAAGTCCGCCTCAAGAGCTTCCTTGATCTGAGGTTCATCAACAATCAACAGGCCGTTTTTACTGATAAAGCTGGCTTCACCTTCTCCGAGCGGTACATCCCCCAGACGACTGCCCGTAACGGAATGGCCAATAGCCGGAAAGCTGACCTGGGCTTCATTGCCGGTGAAGGCGGTTTCAGGAACGAATGAGTTTTCAAAAAAAATCGATGTGGTTGCCCCGGTATCCAAAAGGAAAACAAGATTGCCGTCCGGTGTATCGAAAACGATGTGTGTTCGGTTATCGACGATCTCGATCGATAGTTCCGCAAGAGGAGTTACTTGAGCGAACGCTGCAGACTGCCAGGCAAATGATGCAACTGCGATAACAACCGTTTGAAGCACTGAATACAAAACTTTCATGCCTCGACTATAGAAAGCGGACTGCTGTATGGCAATTCAATCAGGCGTGATTGCGATGAGTTGACGCCTTTCAGGGATGAATGACGACTGAAAAATGGTTAATACCGGTTTGCCGCGCGGGGCAGGCATGCGCTCAATCCACTTCAATAGTGATTTTTGGTGAAGCAGAAAGCCGCTCGGGAAAGTCGGAAAAAACAAAAGGTTCGTCGTTGGGTGGATAGAAGGTGCCATCTATCTGACGCGAATAATTGTTGCCTTCATGTTTTGCCAGCATCCACATACGCGCGCCTGTCAGGTCAATGGCGTAGCTGAAGCTGTTTATGATTGTCCCGCCGATCAATCCGTCTCGCTTGCCAGCCTGTTTGGGTGGGAGCGCCCCCAGAAAGACGGGTGTGTGCAAAAAGGTTAACCGGCCAAACTTGAAGCGTGCGCGGCCAACAATCGCGACACTCTCTTCGTGCTGGTATACCTCGGGTGTCAACCTCGCTGCCTTCCGGTAGTGAATACTGTCCCAGAAAACGATAGTGCCGGGGTATCCGGTGTCGACCAGCATCTGCTTCATTGACGGTGAGGTTTCCCATGGCATTTTTGTGCGAAACCTGATGTGTGGCGCTCCATCTTGCATATATAGTTTGTGAAGTGTGCGGTATTGCGGGCCGAGGTCTGTTCCTTGCGGGTACAAACGTATTTTCTGGTCTTTCGGATCGACTTCAACAGTGTACCCGCTAAAGAACTCGCGGCCCAGTATGCCGTCGTATCGCACCAGACGTCGTGCTTTCATGTTGGATTTGTCATCAAGCAGGATGACTTTTTGCAGGTTTATGGTTTTGTTACCAATATCGATTGAAACGGGCGCCAGTCGTTTGCCATTGAATGTTTGGTCAAGGGCAGGGAACAGGATTGCTGCGTCACCTGAAATCGGCAGGCGTTTTATCGCTTCTTCCATATTGGCGAATAAAACGGTTGTGGATGCGCCCGTATCCAACAGCATCGACAAGGGGTCCCCGTTCAAGGTTGCTGTCAGTCTTATCCGATTGTTTTCGTATTTGAACGGTATGACCGCAACTGGTTGCAGGTCTGCCTGTTCTGGTTCTTTTGCCCAGCCACCAATGTGAGCGGACACGTTCAAAGCCAGCAAGAGACATAGCGAAAAGGAAACTCTTGGAAACATATCCGGAGCATAACTGATCGAAGTTCATGTTCAAGGTAAACAGCGAAACTCGCGTGTTGTAAGACAGGGCGAATAAGTTTATGCAAAACAGGGCTTTCGTTTTGCACGAAACTTGTGCATTTTGCGGCCCAATTTGACCCAAAAAGCCGCAAATGCCGGCAACGCAGGTAAGCAGATGCTAGAGAAGACATATTCCCCCGCAGACATCGAAACCAAATGGTATGACCATTGGGAAAACACTGGCGCATTCGAATGCGGCAAACGCCCGGATGCAGAGCCATATGTCATTGTTATGCCGCCGCCTAATGTCACAGGTAACCTGCATATGGGGCATGCGCTTGATAACGCACTTCAGGATGCCCTGATCCGCTTTGAGCGCTTGCGCGGCAAAGATACGCTTTGGCAGCCCGGGACAGACCATGCGGGAATCGCAACACAAATGGTCGTTGAGCGCCAGATGGCGGAAGAGGGCAGCAATGTCGGTCGCCGGGAAATGGGCCGCGAAGCCTTTGTTGATCGGGTCTGGCAATGGAAAGAGCAGTCAGGCGGTGCGATTACCCGTCAGTTGCGCCGGCTTGGGGCCAGCTGTGATTGGTCGCGTGAAGCTTTCACGATGGATGAAGAGCGCTCGGCCGCGGTTATCAAGAAGTTCGTCAAACTCTATAAAGACGGCCTGATGTACAAAGACCGCCGCCTGGTGAACTGGGACCCGGCGCTGAAAACCGCGATTTCCGACCTTGAGGTGGAACAGAAGGAAATTGACGGTAACTTCTGGCATTTCAACTATCCGATTGAAGGCGAGGAAGGGCGCTTTATAGAAATTGCGACTACCCGGCCTGAAACGATGCTGGGTGATACCGCGATTGCTGTGAACCCGAATGATGAACGTTACAAAGACCTTATCGGCAAATACGTGACCTTACCTCTTGTAGGGCGGCGCCTGATTATCGTTGGCGACGAGCATGCAGACCCTGAACAAGGCACCGGTGCCTTGAAAGTCACGCCCGCTCATGATTTTAACGATTTCGAGATCGGTAAACGTCATGACCTCGAGATGATCAACGTTTTTGACGAACATGCGGCGATTAATGAAAATGCCCCTGAAAAATATCGTGGCATGGACCGGTTCGAAGCGCGGAAAGTCATTGTTGCAGATATGGACGCCGCAGGCTTGCTGGTAAAAACGGTTCCGCACAGACATATGGTGCCATATGGCGACCGTGGCGGTGTGGTGATTGAGCCATGGCTCACGGAACAATGGTATGTAGATGCTGAAACGCTTGCAAAACCGGCCATTGAAGCAGTGGAAACGGGCAAAACACGTTTCATCCCGAAGAACTGGGAAAAAACCTATTACGAGTGGATGCGTAACATTCAGCCATGGTGTGTATCGCGTCAGCTTTGGTGGGGGCATCAGATACCAGCATGGTACGGACCCGATGGCAGCGTTTTTGTCGAGGAGACTGAAGAGGCAGCGCACGCCGCGGCAGAAGCCAAATTTGGCGAGGCTGTCGAGCTCACGCACGATGAAGATGTGCTCGACACATGGTTCTCGAGCGCTATGTGGCCATACAGCACCATGGGTTGGCCCGAGCAGACCCCCGAGCTCAAGAAATACTATCCAAATGCAACCCTGGTGACCGGCTTTGACATCATTTTCTTCTGGGTCGCCCGGATGATGATGTCCGGCATGTATTTTATGGGAGATGTGCCGTTTAAGGATGTTTACATCCATGCGCTGGTGCGCGACGCCAACGGGCAGAAAATGTCCAAATCCAAGGGTAATGTGATTGACCCTCTGGAATTTGTCGAGAAATATGGCGCGGATGCCCTCAGGTTTACACTCGTTGCGATGGAAGCGCAGGGACGCGACATCAAACTTGATGAACGGCGTGTTGAAGGTTACCGGAATTTCGGTACCAAACTATGGAACGCAGCACGTTTCTGCGAAATGAATGAAATTGGCGGTTCCGACGGCTTGCTGCCCGCGGCATCTCTGACAGTCAATAAATGGATTGCCAGTGAGGTCGGGCAGGCAGCATCTGCGGTTACCAAAGCGATGGAAGCCTTCCGTTTCAATGACGCTGCGGATGCCATTTATCACTTCACCTGGGGTACTTTCTGCGACTGGTATGTTGAGCTTATTAAACCTGTTTTTTGGGGTGATGACGAGGCGGCGAAGACTGAAACACGCGTTGTCGCTGGCTGGGTTCTAGACCAGATTCTGGTTTTGTTGCACCCGTTTATGCCGTTCATAACCGAAGAACTCTGGCATGCGATGAAGGCTGATCGCTCTTCTGATCTCATTCTCGCCGCCTGGCCGGGTGAAATACCGGCAGATGCTGCTGCTGCCAATGATGTGAACTGGGCGATCCGGTTTATCACCGAAATTCGTTCTACGCGGGCTGAAATGAATGTGCCCGCTGGCGCCAAAGCAACCGCGCTGGTTGTTGGTGCATCGGAACAAACCGCATCTCGCCTTCAGGACTGGCAGGACATGATTTGCCGATTGGCCCGGCTTGAGACAGCCAGCGCTGTCGATACAGCTGACAGTCGGGGCGCAGCTCAGCTTGTTGTCGACGAAGCGACCGTTTATCTCCCTCTTGCCGATCTCATGGATATTGATGCGGAGAAAGCGCGTCTCCAGAAAAACCTTGAGAAACTGGGTAAGGAATCAGGCGGCCTTAAGGGGCGACTTTCGAATGAGAAGTTCCTTGCGAAAGCTCCCCCTCATGTGGTTGAAGAAGCAAAAGAGCAGCTCGCAGACCTTGAGGGGCAAATCGGGAAGTTGAATGCAGCGCTTGCCCGCTTGGGGTAGGCGCGAGCCTGTACCGGCTAAGGTTGGTCCTATCAGATGGACCGGGAGCGACAATGATTATCAGCCCGGCGCATGAAGGCATTTTTGATGACATGCGCGTCGTCTGGGACGCATTGCCGCGCCGTGGCGTCGCTATAATACCAGACAAAAAAGAGCTCCAGCCAAATTTGCTGAAAGCTCATTTAAGTAACATAGGTATTGCCGAACATCTGGGTGAGGGCAAACTGTCCTTCCGCCTTCTGGGAACAAATTCACGCGAGTTCTGGGGGCGGGAACTAACGGGCGAAAGTTATGATAAAGTAGCCGATGCGGTACCAGAGGGCGTGACCATTCCAGCGGAAATTCTGGCCGCCATCTTCGATCAGCCATGCGGCATGAAAAGCCGGCGTGAAGCCAGAGACAGAAGTGGAGGCCGCTGGCTATGCGATATGCTGGCGCTTCCCTTTTCAGATTCAGATGGTGCAGCCAGGTTTCTGCTTTACGGATACCGGATTTATCCGGATAGTACTGTGGGTAACATTCAAGGATGGATACCGGGCTTTGCAGATCTTTCGACAGCGCAGTTGCTATCGGCAGAGTTTGTCGATGTGGGTGCGGGTGTCCCTGATTAGTCAATCGACGCGCATTTTCCTTCCTCGGTAACAACGAGTGCTTTTTCAAAGGACTCTTTTATGGACGCCTGTACACCATCCATGCCGCCAAATCGCTGCATCCATGGCTGCGGTTCCGGGTTAAAATGCGTGAGCACAACAGTTTCATAGTCCCAGCTTGCATCTATTGCGGCCCTTTGCTCGGGGTTTTGAAACCCGTACCAAAATGGCATGATCAGCGCGTTTACGGGAAGCGAGTTGATGCCAGCACTGGCCAGTTGTGCCCTTGAAGTATTGATGTCCCCTGTGTGAAAGAAACTAACACCATCAACAGTCACTCTGTAGCCCACATTTTGTGGCTGATTGGGTCCATGATCGACATCAAACGTCTGAACAACCACACCGTCCTTGTCAAAGGTCGATTGCGGCCCGTCGGCTATCGCCGTTACGCGCTCAAGCTCAACTTCGGTAAGTCCGTTAGCCGCCAGTGTCGCTATCGCATCTGCGGGAACACCATAATGCACTCCCGATGTATTGCGTATCTGCCTTATCGTTGCCTTTGGGTCAAAATGGTCGCCGTGACGATGTGTTGACAGAACGTATGTCAGGTCTTCGAATAGACCTGTTTTATCGATCATATCGCCGAGCATCTTTTCGGATGGCAGGGCAAACCTTCCCTCATATTGGTCTTCTTGCATCAACCCATCTATCACAACGGAAGCGTTGTTGCCCTTAATCAGCCAGCCAGCATTTGCCACATGGCACAGCTCGACGGCCGAGGCGTGTGAGGTGACTAGCCCCAGCACTAAAACTGAGCCAAGCCTCCAAAAACGTTTTACTGATGTTGCGGTTTTGCGATGCGGAGAAACCATAGGGATAGCCCTGAATTATGAAAGGAACTTCCGTATCGTGCATGTTTAGGCATCTTAAAAACCACAAAAAATGGCCCAACAACCCCCGTTTCAGGACAAAAAAACTCTTTGCGTAATATTATTTCAAAATATTGCTTATAAAGGCACCTTAAATTATCGACATTCGATTTTGAGATGGGTAAGGTGCGCTCGAATCCCTGGAGCATATTGTGTTCCTTCAGAAAGTTTGATTTCGCCACTTTTCCATAAGGTGGCATCAGAAAAGTTTCGGAGTTGACTGATGGTACAGTATCGATCGCGCACCACGACCCATGGCCGCAACATGGCAGGCGCACGCGCCTTATGGCGCGCAACCGGCATGAAAGACGATGATTTTCAAAAGCCTATCATCGCCGTTGCCAATAGCTTCACACAGTTTGTACCGGGCCATGTTCACCTGAAAGATATGGGGCAGCTTGTAGCACGTGAAATTGAGGCCGCCGGCGGTGTTGCCAAGGAATTCAATACCATTGCTGTCGACGATGGCATAGCTATGGGGCATGACGGCATGCTTTACAGCCTGCCGAGCCGGGAAATTATTGCTGACAGCGTCGAATATATGGCTAACGCGCATTGTGCAGACGCACTCGTATGCATCTCAAACTGCGATAAAATCACCCCCGGTATGTTGATGGCGGCCATGCGTCTGAACATTCCGGCTGTTTTTGTCTCTGGCGGGCCGATGGAAGCTGGCGAAGATGATTATGATGATGGTCGCAAGCTTGATCTGGTAGATGCGATGGTTGATGCAGCAGACCCCAATGTATCAGATGAAGACGTTGAGCGCATCGAACGCTCCGCGTGCCCGACGTGCGGCTCCTGCAGCGGAATGTTTACAGCCAACAGCATGAATTGCCTTACGGAAGCGTTGGGTCTTTCTTTGCCGGGCAACGGTACTACACTTGCAACACATTCTGATCGCAAGTCTTTGTTCCTGACAGCGGCGCGGGTCATCGTCGATATCACTCGCAGGTATTACGAGCAGGATGATACAAGCCTTTTACCGCGGTCGGTTGCCAGTTTCGAAGCATTTGAAAATGCCATGTCGCTTGATATAGCCATGGGCGGGTCGACAAACACGGTCCTGCATCTGCTGGCGGCGGCTCGGGAAGGTGAGATTGATTTCACCATGGATGATATCGATCGTTTGTCGCGGCGTGTGCCAAACCTCTGCAAGGTGGCACCCGCAACCAACGACTACCATATTCAGGATGTTCACAGGGCCGGGGGTGTATACGGGATACTGGGAGAACTCTATCGGGCAGGTTTGTTAAACGATGACTGCAGCACCGTCCATACGTCAACAATGGCCGAAGCCATCAGCCGCTATGACGTTGCAAAAAGTAGTGACCCTGAGCTTCAGCAGTTTTTCCGGGCAGCACCTGGCGGGGTTCCAACCCAAACTGCTTTCAGCCAGAGCAATCGCTTCAAGGACCTGGATCTGGACAGGCAAAGCGGCTGCATCCGCGCTCAGAAGCACGCCTACAGTCAGGACGGAGGTCTTGCTGTGTTGTTTGGCAACATTGCAAAGGATGGCTGCATTGTAAAAACGGCGGGCGTGGATGAAAGTATCTGGAAGTTTTCAGGTCGGGCGCGAGTATTTGAAAGTCAGGATGCATCCGTTGCGGCAATTCTGGGCGGTGACATAGTTGCAGGTGATGTGGTTCTGATCCGTTATGAGGGGCCCAAAGGAGGGCCGGGAATGCAGGAAATGCTGTACCCAACGAGCTATCTGAAATCTATGGGCCTCGGGAAAGAATGTGCTTTGTTCACTGACGGCCGTTTCTCAGGTGGTACAAGTGGACTGTCTATCGGGCACGCCAGCCCGGAAGCGGCGGAAGGCGGCGCCATTGCGCTTGTTGAAGAAGGCGATATGATTGATATTGATATCCCCAATCGCAGCATCAATGTCAGGGTCAGCGAGGAAGTTCTGGCCGAACGCCGCGCTGCTCAGGATGCCAAGGGTGGCAAGGCATGGAGACCTGTTGCTGATCGGCCACGCAAAATTACCAAAGCGCTGGAGGCATATGCATTGCTGACCACATCAGCCAGCAATGGCGCTGTGCGCGAGATACCGAAAGCGTAGGCGCTGCAATGTTCAGACCGTCACACAAGGATGACGCCGCCGGGATGTTTGATGTCTGGTGGCGCGCCGTTAAAGCAACACACCATTTTCTGTCCGATGATGCCTTTGATGAAATTGCAGAGCTTGTTCGTGATAAGTACCTGCCAAGCAAGGCATTTCTTGTGTTTGTTGACGAAAAAGACAAGGTTTTGGGTTTCATGGGAACCAATAAAAACGAGATTGAGAGTCTTTTTCTCGACCCGGACCATTTCGGGAAAGGTATTGGTAAGGCTTTCCTGGATCGTATGAAGGCCAGATACGAAACGGTAACACTTGAGGTAAACGAGCAGAATCCCAAAGCTGTAGGCTTCTACGAAGCGTGTGGGTTTGATGTTGTCCGTCGGGATCCAACAGACGACCACGGCCGCGCTTTTCCTATTCTCCATATGCGCTGGCAGCGCGCCTAGCGATCACCGGGGCTGGCCCATAGGACTGTTGCAATTCCGCTCAAAATGCCTAGCGTTGGGGGCTAAGAAAATCTTCTCCTTGGGGGCACAAATGGAAGCGAACTTTCCTACCATTGCTGTTTTTAAACAGTCAGTCCGATTACCGTTCAGGCATATGGGCGATATTCTTGTTTCTATCGGCATAGGAATTGCGGCTTTTGCAGTTGCCGCCATAACAGCAACTATGGTTGCGCTGATTGCGATTTTTGTGTTCGGTATTGATACATCCGGCTTGGCTGAACTGCCGCAGCGGATGACAGATGGGAACTACAGCGGTCTTGGGATTATTGCCCTGATAACAATTGTGGCGCTTTTTACCGCTTTGGTTTTCTTTGCCCACATCTTCAACTATTGGGTAACATTAGCGGCATACGGAGCAGACGCGGCAAAATGGTCTTTTAAGGAAGGTCGCGGCAACGCAGCATTTGTCAACGCAGTGAAGTTGTTGTTGATTTCAATCCTCATTGCCATTGTCAATGCTGTGGTGATCATGTTTTTGAGTGCGTTGGGGCTGGCACCAGGTTTTGCCGAACAGATGGCTGCGACAGATGTCAGCGATTCCATGCTCTCGGGTTTTGCCGCCAATCTTATTGGAATTGTTATCGGGTCTGCGGTGTATTCATTGTTTTCCGCAAACCTGACGCAGACCGCAATAATGTCGACGGACGAGGGGCTAGAGCATCCTCATGTCGTTGATTTTGCAATTGTTTTGGTACTTTTGTATGCGGTGTATTTTCTGCCAACGGTCGTGGCGGCATTGTCTGGCAGTGATGCATTGGTGTATCTTGTCAGTCTATTGCTGACACTCCATCTTATGTTCACGATCCCAATCGCGCACGGGTTGCGATATCGCTATTGCTGGCATGAGAACGTTACGCAGGCATCAGATGACGACAACCTCGCCGATGGCTAATTACCGCCATTAAAATTTTACGTAAAGCCGAACGATTTGTTCGGCTTTTTTTTAACCTCCGAGCGTTAGGGTGTGCTTTCTTGCAACGGAGATGGCAGCCTTGAAACACGCCTTTACTTTCTTATTCATTGCCGTGAGCGTTATGGCGCAATCACACGCGCAGGACACCCAGCCAGCACCATTGCCTTCGCATGAAGAGGCGAAGGCTATTGATCTTGGAAATCTTCTCGGCCAGGCGCCATACAGAAGCCCCAGTTGCACTGGCAGTGACTTCCATGAAATGGATTTCATGCATGGTATCTGGGATATGAAAATCCTGACTGATGGCAAATGGGAAGAGGGCGGCTTTTCTGTTCACCGCCCCGCCCTTGGCGGCTGTGCCTCGTTCGAGATCGTTTCTTATGAAAATTGGGGCGAGTTTTATCGGCCACTGACCGGCCGGACCGGCATTGGCGCTTTTGCCATCAACACCTATGATACCAAACAACGCAACTGGCGTCAGGTTTGGGTAGATGACATGGGGACGGTTGTCGCAAATTTTCGTGGCAAGAAATTCAAGGACGGTATTCGTTTTGTGGGCCAAGCGCCACGCGACGACGGGTCCGAGTTGCAGCGGTTCGAATGGAAAATCACCGGCGAAGGCCTGCGCGAGTTTACATATGAACAGTCAACTGACGGGGGACAACAATGGACCCGTCTGGCCACGGTGCAACTGGTGGCCCGTCAAATTGTCAGTCGCTAGCCACATTATCTGAATTGTTGCTTGACCCCTCGCTCCTGTGAGGCCATATCGCTTTTCTGACAAAGACGATTGGGGTTCATTGATGACAGTTCCAACTCTCGACGGCGCTATGCGCGCTTTCATGTACGGCAAGCTTCACCGGGTAACAGTGACGGGAGCTGACCTCAACTATGTGGGCTCTATCACGGTTGATCCGCTTTTGCTCTCGGCTTCCGGGCTTTTGCCTCATACGGCCGTGGATGTGGTGAATATCACCAACGGAGAACGGATAACCACCTATATCATCGAAGGCGCAAAGGGCAGTGGCACCATATGCCTGAACGGCGCGGCCGCCCATCAGTTTTCAAAAGGTGATCTGGCGATCATCATGGGGTACGAGCAGGTGCCAGCTGACCAGCTTCCCGGGCGTATCTCAAGGGCGGTGCATGTGGACAGCAAGAACCGGATTATCGCCATTGATGAATACGTCACGCCCTCTCTTGCAACGCTGGGAGATCCGGCGGCAAATCGCGAGTTCGAGCAATATGAAACGGTTGAAGCCTAGGCTTCAATCTGAACAGGGCTATACGTCAAGTTCGACCCAGACAGGGGTGTGGTCGCTTGGTTTTTCTTTGCCCCTTGGCAGGCGATCAACCTGACAGTCTTTCAGTAAATCAGCAGCTTGCGGCGACAACAACAGGTGGTCAATACGGATGCCGTGATCTTTTTGCCAGGCTCCACGCTGGAAATCCCAATAGCTGTAGGCCGGTCCATATGGCTGGATTTGTCTCAGGGCGTCGGTATAGCCAAGATTAATGATTGCCCGCAGGAAGCCGCGGCTTTCAGGTTGGGTCAGTGCATCCTCAACCCATGCTGCCGGGTTGTGGCAGTCCACATCTTCAGGGATAACATTATAGTCACCAGCAAGCACAATCGGCATTTCCGTCTTGAGCAGTCGGGCAGCCTGGGCCTGCAAGCGTTCCATCCATGCAAGCTTATAGTCAAATTTCGGGCCCGGCCGCGGGTTGCCGTTCGGCAAATAAATCGTTGCCACGCGCACGCCCCGAACGGTGGCTTCCATGTAACGGGCCTGCTCGTCTTCCTCTGCCGGGCCGCCATCAATGGCGGGCAGGCGGCGAACAATATCCTCAATGGGGTCTTTCGACAGAATTGCAACGCCATTGAATGACTTTTGGCCGTGTGTTTCCACGTTCCAGCCCAGCTGTTCAAGTTCAAGGCGCGGAAAATTCTCGTCGATTGATTTGATTTCCTGAAGGCACGCAACGTCAGGCGCAAATTCGTCGAGCCATTCCAGCAGGCGCGGCAAACGAGCCTTGATGCCGTTGATGTTGAACGTAGCAATTTTCACAGTCTGTCCCCGAATCCACTATATGGAAGGCGCAATAAAAAACGCCCCAGCAGAATAGGGGCGTTATGGGTAATGTCTAGCTCAGAATAATGTCAGATAGCGAATGATGAACCGCAGCCGCAGCTTGAACTGGCGTTGGGGTTAACGACCTGAAAAGAAGCACCGACAAGGTCTTCCACAAAATCCACCTCAGAGCCCATAAGGTACAAAAGAGACATCGAATCGACCAGCATGGTTACGCCGTCGCGTGTCACAACCACGTCATCTGGTTTTTGGGCATCGTCAAAATCGAATCCGTACTGAAAACCGCTGCAACCACCACCTGAAACTGTCAGGCGCAATTTCAAATCCGGATTGCCTTGTTGCTCGATCAGTGATGAAACACGTGCGGCCGCACGTTCGCTCAAGCCCACAGGGGCTGTTTTTTCTGTATTTGGTTGTGCAGACGCCATAATATTTTACTCGGTTCGGACCCAACATTGTCTTGTCCCCTAATGTAGGGAACGTGCGGCCAAAGGTCAATTGCAGGCCGGGTTCATTTTATATCAACTGACGATAAGTTTTTCCTTTCACTGCGTCTGCCGTGCGGCGCCGGTTGAGTTTTCGGAAGATATTTTACCCTGCATGTGTGAAAAGAATTGCCCTTGAAAATCGGGAGCGATACTGTGCCTCTGCACCGACATTGAGTGCGTGTTTCAGCTTTCATTCATTAAATCTTTTTTCGGGATCCGGAGATCATTATGTCAGACAGTTTGCCCCACTTTGAGGAAACCCTTGCTCCGTATGCCTGCAAGCCCTCAGAAAGCCGTGGCCGACTGGTTCCCGAGCCTGAAACAGCCTCTCGCAGCTGCTATCAGCGTGACCGTGATCGCGTGATCCACTCTTCCAGTTTCCGTCGTTTGAAGCACAAAACCCAGGTTTTTGTTTATCACGAGGGCGATCATTTTCGCACGCGCCTTACACACTCGCTTGAGGTGTCGCAGATCGCCCGCTCGGTATGCCGCTCCATGCATCTTAATGAAGATCTGGGAGAAGTGCTCGCACTGGCGCATGATCTGGGACATCCGCCTTTTGGACATATCGGCGAAACCGTGCTGAACGAGTGCATGGCAAACTATGAAGGGTTCGACCATAACGCACAGGCGCTTCGCCTTCTGACACGGCTTGAAAACCGATATGCCTCGTTCAGGGGGCTTAATCTGACATGGGAAACCCTTGAAGGCCTTGCAAAGCACAATGGTCCGCTGGTTGAAAAAAAGATTGATCACAAAAAACCGCCTGCTGATTTACCCTTTGGTGTCCGGGATTATTTGCCCGAGCATGACCTGATGCTGCACACCTATCCAAGTGCAGAGGCGCAACTCGCCGCTCTCGCCGACGACATCGCATACTCAAGCCATGACCTTGATGATGGTTTGAGAGCAGGGTTGTTTGAACTGGACGAGTTGAAAACAATTTCCGTCGTGGCGCAGTTGATTGATGAAGTGCAACTTACATACCCCGGTGCAAGCAAAGACATTTTGATTCATGAACTGGTGCGGCGGATGATCAACCGTATGGTGGCAGATGTGATGGTGGAAAGCAGCCGTCGCATAGAGGAACTCAACCCTCAGTCTGTGGATGATATCAGGAATGCGGGCGCGCCGGTCATTGCGTTTGGCCGCAACATTTCTGCGGCAGTTCTGGAGTTGAAAGAATTCCTGGCCGAACGAATGTACCGCCATTATCTGGTGAACCGAATGGGCAGTAAAGCCCGACGAGTGGTTAACGACTTGTTTGCACTATATATTTCTGAGCCCGAATGCCTGCCAACGGACTGGAGCGAGCAAGCTCCTGAGCCCAATACGGCGGAAACCGCGCGCGTCGTTGCGGACTTTATCGCCGGTATGACAGACCGGTTTGCCTTCCGTGAGCATGCAAAATTGTTTGATCTATCGGATGTTTCGCTTTAAAGGCGCTCGGATAGACCTGAAAGACTGAAATCATGAATGTTTTTACCCATTTTCGGGGTGTAGTCGAAAGTGCACTGGACAGCCTTTCGGCTGACGGCAAATTGTCGGCTGACCTTGAATACAAGAATATAACCGTTGAACCACCAAGGGACCCAAGTCATGGAGACCTTGCCACCAACGCTGCAATGGTGTTGGCCAAGCAGGCCAAACAGAACCCGCGGGCCATCGCCGAGCTGCTATCCGCTGTTCTTCAATCTGATGCAGCAATCGCTTCTGTTGATGTAGCGGGACCGGGTTTCATCAACCTGCGCCTTGCGCCGTTTTTCTGGCAAAATCAGGTTTCCACCATTTTGCAAGCTGGCGAAGGCTATGGCAGTAGCGAGGTTGGTGGCGGTGAAAAGGTCAACGTTGAATATGTGTCCGCCAACCCGACGGGCCCGATGCATGTGGGCCATGTGAGAGGGGCTGTGTTTGGTGATGCGCTTGCCAATTTGCTGTCGAAAGCGGGTTTTGATGTAACCAAAGAATATCTGATCAACGACGCTGGTAGCCAGATTGATACGCTGGCCCGGTCGGCTTTCTTGCGGTACCGGGAAGCTTTCGGCGAGGATATCGGTGAAATTCCCGAAGGTCTTTACCCCGGCGACTATCTGGTGCCGGTAGGGCAGCACCTTAAGGAACACTATGGCGATCGCTGGCTGAAGGCGGACGAGAGCGAATGGCTTCCAACTGTGCGGCTTGAAGCCACAAATGCCATGATGGACCTGATCCGGGATGATCTGAAGGCACTGGGTGTTGAGCAGGAAGTGTTTTTCTCCGAGCGCACGCTGCACGAAAATGGCCGGATTGATGAAGCCATCGCAGATTTACGGGCAAACGGCCATATCTATGAAGGCGTTCTGGAGCCACCAAAAGGCCAGAAGCCGGAAGGCTGGGAACCGCGGGAACAAACCTTGTTCCGGGCAACCGCATTTGGTGACGATGTCGACCGGCCCTTGCAGAAATCGAATGGTGATTACACCTATTTTGCCGCGGATATCGCCTACCATTTTGATAAATACCAGCGCGGCTTCCATTCCATGATTGACGTTTGGGGCGCCGATCATACAGGTTATGTCAAACGTATGGTGACAGCAGCACGGGCTCTTGCCGATAATGCGATGCTCGATGTGAAAATATGCCAGCTCGTGCGCCTTCTACGGGATGGTGAACCCGTGAAAATGTCCAAGAGGTCTGGCAATTTTGTTACCCTCAGAGAAGTGGTTGAAGAGGTAGGCCGTGACGTAACACGTTTTATCATGCTGACGCGCAAAAACGATGCGACACTGGATTTCGATTTCAACAAGGTTATGGAGCAATCCAAGGACAATCCGGTATTTTACGTACAATATGCGCATGCACGCGTTTGGTCTGTGCTCAATAACCGTGCCACGGCTATGTTCCCGGGACTGGATACTTCAGATCAGGCGTTGAGGACTGCAGATCTGTCGTTACTGACAGACGAGGCAGAAATCTCCCTGATCCAGCAATGCTGTGCGTTTCCACGTATCGTTGAATCGGCTGCAGACGCGCATGAACCCCACCGGATCGCATTTTTTCTCTATGATCTGGCGTCAGAGTTTCATAGTCTGTGGAACAAGGGGAACGAGAAGGCAGACCTGCGCTTTGTAATCGAGGGGAATGAAGCGGTTACAAAAGCACGGCTCGCCATGATCCGCAGCGCCCAGTTGGTGATTGCAAGTGGTCTCGCGGTCCTCGGTGTACAACCCGTGGAGGAAATGCGCTAAAATGGCCGACAACGACCCAGACGTTCATAAAGATGTGCCACCATGGCTGCAGCCAGTACCCGAGACAGAGGAAGCCAAAGGTTTCTTTCCGCTTGGCAGAAGTACACTGATTGCTGCGGGTGTTGCGGTTTCACTGATTATCGTTTTCGTCGCGGCTATTATGTTTCTATACAAGGATGCTCCCAAAGAGGGGCCAAGGCACATTGTGGCGGAAGACAGCCCTATTCGCGAAAAGCCGCTGGAAGCAGGCGGCATGCAGGTCGACCATCAGGACAAAGCCGTTCTGGAGATTGGCGACGGTACGCCGGCAACGTCGCGTGTTCAGATCGGAGAGCAACCAGAGCAGCCCGTAGCGGAGATACCGGATTTGCCGGTTGACGCGCCCACTGTCGTTGATACTGCAACCGATACAATAGGCGATTTGGCAGAGGCAGCGCTGGAAAGTGACAATTCGGCTGCGCCTGCCGCAGAAGATTCCAGCCCACAAACGCCCGTGGAACCGGCACCTGCCGAACAAAAACAATCCCCTGCGCCGGCAACCACACCCCAGCCTTCTGCGTCCGCCGGGCAGTATATGGTGCAATTGGGTGCTTACGGGTCTGAACAGTCTGCATCAACCGCGTGGCGCGGTATTCGCGGAAAGTTTCTGGGCGATCTGGGTGAACTTGAGCCAGCATATATTCCGGTACAAAGCGGTGACCGTACCCTCTACAGGCTTCGCGTCGGCGTGCTTGAAACGCGTGCAGCCGCTGACGCCGTATGCATTTCTCTTCGGGCACAACAGCAGGCCTGTTTCGTCGTCAGTCCCTAACCCGAAAACGCAGAGACGACAATGAAACCGGTAATTTTTGGCTGCTCAGGCCCTGTGCTCAGCGACGTTGAACGCGAATTTTTCGCTACTGTACAACCTGTCGGCTTTATTTTGTTCGCCCGCAATATTCAGTCGCCGCAACAGCTTCTGACTTTGACAACAGATTTGCGTCTTTGCCTTGATCGTCCGGACGTTCTTATCGCGATTGATCAGGAAGGCGGACGCGTTCAGCGTATGACTGTACCGCACTGGCAAAAATACCCTCCAATGGCTGTGTTCGGTGACTGTGCCAGTATTGACAGAACGCTTGCAGAACACGCGCTCGCAATGAACTGCATGCTGATAGCAGATGATTTACGCCGCGTTGGTATCAATGTGGACTGCTTGCCGGTACTGGACGTTCCGGTGGATGATGGCGACCAGATTATCGGGGACCGTGCTTTTGCAAAGGACCCTGAGCTTGTTGCCGAGTTGGGGCGTATTGTTGTCGACAGCTTTACCGGTGCAGGCGTACTTCCTGTCATGAAGCATATACCCGGCCATGGTCGAGCACTCGTGGATAGCCACAAAGACCTGCCGCGTGTGTCCACGCCGCTGGATACTCTGAGGTCAACTGACTTTACACCCTTCAAGTCTCTTGCGGATTGTCCTCTGGGTATGACCGCACACATCGTTTTCGAAGATATTGATCCGGGAAGACCTGCAACAACTTCTTCACGAGTGATCACGGACGTTATTCGCGGGGAACTCGGGTTTGAAGGTATCCTGATGACGGACGATCTGTCGATGGACGCCCTGCAAGGAGACATGGCAGATCGCGCAACAGCTTCGCTCGCGGCTGGCTGCGACCTGATACTGCACTGCAACGGTGATATGAACGAGATGAAAGCGGTAGCAGGTGCCTTGGATACGGTGCCTGGCCAGCTGCAAACTCGCCTCAACACGCTTATGCCAGTTAGCAACTCAAACACGTCTATTGACCGCAACAAGCTTGAAGCAGACTATTGCGCTGCTATGAAGCGTTTATACCGCTTGATTGAAGGATAACCTGTGGAATTCTTTGCCGAAAAACTCTATCTGCTGAGCATTATGGCATTGCCGTTTTTACTTGCGGTAACGCTGCATGAAGCAGGGCATGCCTATGCGGCAACAGCCTTTGGGGACTCTACGCCAAAACTGGATGGTCGCCTGTCGTTAAACCCGCTTGTCCACATGGATCCGCTTGGCACGGTTGCCATTCCTTTGCTGGCAGTGATGACAGGTTTTCCCTTTCTTATCGGGTATGCCAAGCCAGTGATGATCCAGCCGGCCAACTTCAAAGGCAATCGGCGCAAGGCGATGATTTTGACGGCTCTCGCCGGACCGGCTGGTAATCTGGTTGTTGCAATTTTTTGCGCCTATGTTTTGCGGTTTGTTATCGGTTTCGGTGCCACGGGAGAAGACTGGATCGTTAACACCATGTATTATGGTATATTCATGAATTGCCTGTTTATGGTGTTTAACCTGTTGCCTATACCGCCTCTTGATGGCGGGGGTATTGTCGAGCAACTGCTTCCGGACGACATGGCGCAGAAATACCGGTCTATTGCGCCCTATGGGTTTTTTATTCTGATTGCGATTATAATGCTGGCACGCGATATCATTATTGTACCAACCATGTTCATGACAGGCGTCGTGGTATGGGCTGCGAGCGTGCCGATATGATGGAATTTGAGGAAGATATTCAAGCACCTGGTCGCCCTGACGAAGGCGAGCATCTGGTGTTGCATATCGACGGGTTCGAGGGACCACTTGATATTCTGCTGACGCTCGCGCGGGCACAAAAAGTTGATCTGGCGCAGATTTCCATTCTCCAGCTTGTTGAACAGTACCTGGAGTTTGTTGCGGAGGCTCGGCGCATAAAACTGGAGCTTGCAGCGGATTATCTGGTCATGGCAGCATGGCTTGCATACCTGAAGTCGCGGCTGTTGCTGCCCAAGGAGGACGACGGTGAGGAACCGTCTGCAGACGAGTTGGCATTTCGCCTGCAGCTGCGCCTTCAACGACTGGAAGCCATGCGGGACGCCGGTGCGCGTATTATGGCTCGAGACCGTATGGGCAGGGATGTATTTCGCCGGGGCAGGCCTGAAGGCCTAAAACTGCTCAAACGCGGTCACTACGATGTGACACTGTATGAACTTTTAAAGGCCTATGCGGAAAACCGGCAGAAATTCTCTATCACAGAAATCCGTATTGAAAGGCGCCCGATATTCTCGCTTGAGGATGCATTGGAGCGCCTTAACGGCATGATTGGCCAGACATTTAACTGGTCTCAGCTCGCGAATTTTTTGCCGGATAATATTGAAGATAAACGCTTGCGTAAGTCGGCGCTCGCAAGCATGTTTGCTGCCAGCCTGGAGCTGGCGCGTCAAGGCAATGCCGATTTGCGGCAGATGGAAACCTTTGGACCGATTTACCTTCGGCACAAACAAGATTAACAAACGAAGCGATACTCAAACAGAATGTCAGACGACCTCCATATAGAAGACACCAGCGAAGCCGCGGATACGCCGGTTCAGATTGATCGTGAATTGCAGCACCGGCGCATGGTTGAAGCCATTCTGTTTGCGAGCGAGACGCCGCTTTCAGTTGATGATATTGCGGAGCGTGTCCCGGAAGATGTTGATATTGCTGGACATATTGATTCTTTGTGTGCGGATTATGAAACCCGCGGGGTGAATTTGGTCAGGCTGGCGGGAAAGCATATGTTCCGGACGGCAGAAGACCTGTCGTTTCTGTTGCGCCGTGAGGTGGACGAGCCGAGAAAGCTGTCCCGGGCGGCAGTAGAGACAATCGCGATCATCGCTTATCACCAGCCTGTGACCCGCGCGGAGATTGAAGAAGTTCGCGGCGTAACCATATCCAAGGGAACGCTGGATGTGTTGATGGAAGCAGGGTGGGTCCGTATGGTAGGACGCAAGCGCACGCCCGGTAGACCCGTTACCTATGGTACGACAGAAGAGTTTCTGGTGCACTTTGGTATTGAAAGCATCAAGGACCTGCCGGGGTTGCAGGAGTTGAAGGCGGCGGGCCTGCTGGATAGCGTCGACGTCGCACTTGATAAGCTGGGTGGAATGCCGGGGCCGGGCGACGGCGACGAAGATGATGATCAGATTGATCTGGAGGACGCGATCGCAGACCGCGAAAACGGTGCGCTGGATGAGAGTGATGATGGGCTGGACCTGAATGGCGAAGAGGTTTTCGCTGTTGGCGACGATGTCGATGATGATGAAAACTTAAGTTAGAATTTACTTTAGAAATATGCCGTAAGGCATTGTAATAATAGTTCCTTGATGGAGAAATAGTATGTTTCCTGGTTGGTTGCAGATCGCGCTGGTAGCGTTGTTGATCATCCTGTTGTTTGGTCGCGGTAAAATATCCGACCTGATGGGCGATGTTGCTAAAGGTATCACCAGTTTTCGCAAGGGTCTGAAGGAAGACCCTTCAGAGCCGACGCCAGAACAAGCCAAAGAAGTCGCTGATGCGCGGGTAATTGATGGTGATGCTGTCAAGGCAGACGAAAAAGACAAAGCTGACGCTTGACCAATAGTGCTGTGAAACATGCTGTCGCGGGTTTTCCGCCATTGTTTCCCATTTCTGCCCGGAGCCTTCTGAATGCTTGATATCGGTGCCATGGAGCTCTTCGTTGTAGCTGTGCTCGCGCTTGTGGTCGTGGGCCCCAAGGAACTGCCCAAACTTTTGCGCACCGTCGGCGGGTTTATGCGCAAGATGCGGGAAATGGCAGCCGAGTTCCGTTCGGGTGTTGAGGACCTTGCTGCCGAAGTGGAGCGCGAAATCGACCCCTTTGCAGATTTGCGCAAGGAAGAAGGCCTGCGCCCGGGTATGAGCCCGCAGGAAATCACCGAACATATTCTGGCAAACAAGGAGCGCGAAGCGCTGGAAAATATCGGTGATCCGGTGGAATCCGAGACAAAACCCGGGGAAGTCGAGCCAAAAACGGAGCAAAAAGCACCAAAAATGCAGCCAGAGTCTCCGAAAAAGCAATCGGAGCCGGCAAAACCGGAAACTATGCCTGCCGCCTCTCCTGAAAACGGGGAGACAGGGCCATGATGGATCCAACCGAACTTGGGGCTCCCAATAACCCGATAGACAACCCTCCTGATATTCTGGATGAGGAAGATGAAGTGGATGCGAGCAAGGCACCGCTTCTGGATCATCTCAATGAACTTCGCTCGCGCCTGATCAAAGTGATCATCGGCATGTTGCTGGCTTTTGTGGTCGGACTGTTTTTTGCCGACGAAGTGTTCAACATTCTCGCGAAACCCTATATGGACGCGCAAAAAGGCCTTGAGGCTGGCGGCGAAGGGCGCCGGATGATCTTCACTGCGCTGACTGAAGGCTTCTTTGTCAACCTGAAGGTAGCACTCTATGCCGCGTTTATTGTTACCTTCCCGCTGCTCGCGACCCAAATCTGGAAGTTCGTCGCGCCGGGGCTATACAAAAATGAAAAGCGCGCTTTCCTGCCGTTTTTGCTCGCAACGCCCATTTTGTTCACCATGGGTGCGTCGCTTGCCTATTTTGTAGTAATCCCCTGGGCATGGGAGTTTTTGCTGAGTTTCGAGCAGGCGGGGGGTATTGGGGCCGTGGAAATCAGCGCTGAAGCCAAGGTCAGCGAATATCTGTCCCTTGTTATGCAGATGATCTTCGGCTTTGGTGTGGCATTTTTGTTGCCGGTGGCGCTCACGCTGATGGGCCGCGCCGGTATCGTCACGGCGCAGGGTCTGAGGGAAAAACGCCGTTACATGATTGTCGCGACTTTCCTGGTTGCTGCTTTTCTGACACCCCCGGACCCCATAAGCCAGATCGCCCTTGGCATTCCGATACTGCTGCTGTATGAGCTTTCCATTCTGCTGATCGCCGCAACCGAGCGCAAGCGCGCCGCCGAGCGGGAAGCAGAAGACGCAGAAGACAAGAAAGAAAATGCGGCAGACTAAACTCCTTTTTAATCAGGGGTTTAGGGGCTCGTTTTCGGAACACAGCAGCCGATACGGAATAGCATTATGTTTGATCTGAAGTTCATTCGCGACAACCCTGAAGCTTTTGACAAGGCGCTTGCCCGCCGCGGCGAGGAAGCCCGCTCTGCCGACATCATTCGGATGGATGCAGAACACCGCGCTGTGCTCACCGAAGCACAGGAAGCACAGGCGCGCCGGAATGAAGCCTCAAAACTGATTGGCCGTGCCAAAGGACAGGGCCTTGAGGATGAAGCACAGGCCCTGATGGCAGAAGTCGGAGAGTTGAAGCAGAAGCTTGCAGCGCTTGAGGAAAAAGAGCGCGCGCTCGGCGAAGAACTGACCGGCATTTTGATGACGTTGCCCAATGCCATCTATGATGATGTGCCCGACGGCGAGAGCGAGGATGATAACGTTGAAGTGCGCACATGGGGCACACCCCGAAGTTTCAACTTTGACGCCCGGGAGCATTTTGACCTTGGAGAAGCGCTGGGCGGCATGGATTTTGAGCGCGCAGCACGGCTTTCAGGCTCTCGGTTTGTCATTCTGAAAGGCAGTATCGCCCGGCTGGAGCGCGCTCTTGGCCAGTTCATGATTGATTTGCACATCCGCGAGCACGGCTACACAGAGATGTGGACCCCCGCGCTTGTGCGTGAAGCTGCGCTGCTTGGCACCGGGCAATTGCCGAAGTTCGGAGACGATGCTTTTACCACCAACACAGACCACTGGTTGATCCCGACCAGTGAAGTCACTCTTACAAACGTGCATGCCGGTGAAATCCTTGATGAAGCCGACCTGCCCATTCGGATGACAGCGCACAGCCAGTGTTTCCGTGCAGAAGCAGGCGCTGCCGGGCGCGATACCCGCGGCATGATCCGCCAGCACCAGTTTGAAAAGGTCGAGATGGTGTCTGTTACAACGCCCGAGCAATCAGACGAAGAGCTGGAACGCATGACCGCCTGCGCTGAAGAGGTCTTGAAGCAGCTTGAGCTGCCTTATCGGCTGGTGAAACTGTGCACAGGCGATATCGGTTTCGGCGCGCGTCGAACTTATGATCTGGAAGTATGGCTGCCGGGGCAGGGCAAGTTCCGGGAAATCTCCAGCTGTTCTACCTGTGGTGACTTTCAGGCGCGTCGCATGAAAATGCGTTGCCGCCCCAAAGGCGAGAAACAAACCCGTTTTGTCCACACGCTTAATGGCTCCGGCCTTGCGGTCGGGCGCACGCTGGTTGCTGTGATGGAAAATTATCAACAGGCGGATGGCAGCATCCGGGTGCCTGACGTTCTGAAGCCCTACATGGGCGGCATTGAAGTGATTGAGGCAAACACATGACAGTTTCTCCGGCCCGCATCCTGATTTCGAACGATGATGGCATCAACGCACCGGGCCTGAAAATACTGGAAAAGGTTGCGCGCGAGTTTTCTGACGATGTTTGGGTGATTGCCCCAGAGAACGAGCAGTCGGGCGCAGGTCATTCGCTGACGCTGACACGGCCTTTGCGCTTGCGCAAACTGGAAGAAAAGCGCTGGGCGGTCGATGGCACTCCCACAGACTGCGTGATGATCGCGGTCAATCACATTATGGCAGATAACCTGCCAACCCTGATTGTTTCGGGTGTTAATCGCGGTGGCAACCTGGCGGAAGACGTAACTTATTCGGGCACCGTTTCTGTGGCGATGGAAGGCACGCTTTGCAATATTCCATCGATTGCCTTCAGCCAGTGTATTCGCCCCGAACAGCGCACCAAATGGGAAACCGCCGAGCGTTTCGCGCCAGAGGTGCTGAAATCGCTACTGGATACTGGCTGGCCCGAAGGTGTGCTGATCAACGTTAACTTCCCGGCGTTTGTACCGGACGAGATTGAAGGCATCCGGGTCACAGAGCAGGGCAAACGCCAAATGCTGGGCAACAACATCGAAGAACGCGTTGATCCCCGGGGTTTCCGCTATTACTGGTTTGGTCTTGGCCGCGAAGTGGGCGTGCCCGGCCACGAGACAGACCTGAAATCTGTTCGGGAAAAATATATCTCGATTACGCCGTTGCACCTGAATTTGACGCATGATCAGACCCGCCATGACATGGCCGAAGCGGTGACTACAAAATTCGATACTGATAAAAGTTAATTAACTTGCTGACAAAATATTGCCCTAGATCGTGTGCCTTAGTATCGTTGGATGCAGGAGGGACCCGGTGGGCAACGTACTATTGATCATTCGATATGCTATTGCGGCCACAGCGTGCCTGACGCTGGCTGCCTGTTTTGGCGGACCGCCGGACCCCGCTGATATCAAACCGGTTTACCGGGTATTGAATTCGCCGCGCCCTGTGCCCAGCCCGCGCTGGAACCCGCGTCGAGGTTATGGCTCTGTGCAAAAGGCTGCCCGCCCGCAGTCCGCCCGCCCGCAGCCTGCCCGGCCTGCTGCCAGCCAGACAACACAGCGTCCTACCGCCACCGCGTCAACCGCGCCGCCCAAAGCCACACAACCATCTGCTGCCATCAGAACATCAAGCACGACCATTACGGTTAAAAAGGGTGACACGCTTTATTCGCTGGCGCGCAAGCACGGTGTGCCGGTCAGAAGCCTGATCGCCGCCAATGGTGTGGCACCGCCTTATGCACTGGCAATTGGTCAGAAATTGCGGTTGCCGACGTCGCTGACCCACACGGTCAGGCGCGGAGACACCGGATATGGCATCTCGCGGCGCTACGGTGTGAACCTTGCGGCACTGATGCGGGTGAATAATATCCGCAAGCCCTACAGGCTGGCGGTTGGACAGATATTGAAACTGCCCGGCGGGGCACAGCGGGTGGTTACCACCGCCAGCGCCAATACAACTGCCCCTGCACGTGCCCGGTCTGTGCCGCTTCCGGCGCCGCCGGCCCGCAGCAAAAGCGGCTTCAGATGGCCGGTTGAAGGCGCGCTTGCCTCGCGCTTTGGCCCCAAGGAAGGCGGCTTGCACAATGACGGCATCAATATCGTCGCGCAGCAGGGCACGCCGGTACGGTCCGCTGAAGCGGGTGTGGTGGTTTATGCCTCGAACGCACTGGAAGGATACGGCAACCTGTTGCTTCTCAAGCACGCTGATGGCTGGCTGACCGCCTATGCCCACAACGAGCGGCTTCTGGTGAACAAAGGCGACCGGATAGAAAAGGGGCAGGTGATTGCGCGCGTAGGGGCCACGGGCGGGGTTACAGAACCGCAGCTTCACTTTGAAATCCGCAAAGGCCGCCGCGCACTTGACCCGCTTGATTACCTGCAAGGCCGCACAGCGAGCGCCCGGTGAACTTCAAAGTTGATCATGCTAAAAACTGGCATTTTTACACTTTACTGTGGCTTTCATAACCTTCAAACCTGTGTAGGTTGATATAAGTTTTGTCGGCTATTTTTCATTTAGGTGATTAAAAATAATGGGTGATGTAAATCGGAAACAGCATGTGATTGTTGGTTTGGATGAAGCCCTTAATCTTCTGAAACTGTCATCGGATCGGTTTGCAGAGTTGTGTGGGGTCAATGTGAAAACGGTTCGGGACGCCCGGAAACTTGGTCGCTTAGACGGCAATACAAGAAATAGTCTTGTAGTGGAACTACAACGACTAGACTTCGAAAACTTTGGTTTTATGAGTAACGTATAAGTATCCGATTTGTCGGTCACCACCAAGCTGGAAAGCGATAAATTCGGTATTATTTCGCCTTCTGTTCAAACCAAAAACGTAACTGATCTTGAAATGACACTCGTGCACTATAAGGATCAACCTTTAGGATTGTTGGTGGATGAAAGGTCAAGTACTGAGGAGTTCTCGGTTTCCGATCGTGACAGAGCACAGTTTAGACCAAACCTAGATTCTCTTGAAGTTGTGATGGTTCGCGATTTAATCCAAGAGGCAAGAGCGATTGCCGAAGGGATCGAAGATCAAGAGGAGCGTGCGATTGCTTTTGCGTATTTGAATTCGGCACTTGCAATAAATGAAAGTCCCGCTCCATCTCGGGAACAAATAATACAGATTTTATCTTTTATGTGCTTGTGCGTTCCCGCCCTTTATTATTTGTTGGAAATTTTGGAGAAGTTTAAAGACTGATCCTAAGTATGCTCGGCGGATTGATTTTAAAACTTCACAAACTTACCCATTTCGCCGGCGATATTCTGCACAAACTGCCAGGCGGTGCGACCGGATCGATTACCTCGGGTTTTCGCCCATTCTCTGGCGGCAGGCTGCCAGTCTTCTGCCGGCGCAATATCAAACGCTGTCAGATAGCCCATGATAATGTCCAGATATTCCTGCTGGTCGCAGGGGTGAAAGCCAAGCCAAAGGCCAAACCTGTCGGATAGCGCGATGGTTTCATCCATCGCTTCATTGGGATGCAGGCCGGTGGCGCTTTCCTGATCGATCATCTGGCGCGGTAACATGTGGCGGCGGTTCGATGTGGCGTAAAACAGAACATTGTCGGGTCTGCCCTCAAGGCCGCCTTCAAGCACAGACTTCAGTGCCTTGAAGTCCTGATCAGGCCGATTGAACGACAGGTCGTCGCAAAAAAGAATGCAGCGCCTGTCCCAGCCCCGCACAACCGCCAGCAAGCCAGGCAGGGCGGCGATATCCTCGCGGTGAATTTCGATCAGCGCAGGCGTAGTCTTCGATGATTCTGCGGTTTCCCTTAAGTGGCGGTGTACAGATTTCACCAATGTGCTTTTGCCCATACCGCGCGCGCCCCACAACAGCGCGTTGTTGGCGCTCATGCCAGCGGCAAAACGTTTGCTGTTTTCAAGCAGGGTGTCTTTGGCGCGGTCGATGCCTTTCAAAAGCTCAATGGGCGGTGTGGCCACATGGGCCACTGTGCGCACGCCTGTGGTTTCAGCATCAAATACAAAGGCGTTGCCGTCGGGTGTGGTTCCCAAACCTGCAGTTCCGGAGGGCCGGGATGCCGCTGTCAGCTGTTCTATCGCGCTTGTTAACGCTGCCAGTTGGTCCAGCATTGTCCGGTCTGTTTCCTTGGTCACTTGCAACATCCACTTTGGCTACCCATCTTGATTTGATTGTGTATCACGGGATTTTGCCGAGAGCATCAGAAGATTTGCGCCACACGTCTGTTGATATCAGGCAAAATTTTGGCGGAATTTGCGGCGGAACACCGCAGCTTTTGTTGCATTTGACCTTTAAGAGGCTATAGTCCCGCCGATAGTTGAGGGATCACCGCCTGCATGGCTGCGGGCGGCATTATGAAGAGGTACTATACTTATGTTGTTTTCAACGGCTGCATATGCGCAAGACGCTGGTGGATCGGGTGCTCCCGGTTTTATTGAAGGCTTTGCGCCGCTGATTTTGATTGTTGTAATTTTCTGGTTTCTGATTTTGCGCCCGCAAAACAAAAAAATGAAGGCACACCGTGAAATGGTTGCCAACGTCAAGCGCGGCGACACGGTTGTGACGGCCGGAGGACTGATCGGTAAAGTGGCGAAAGTAAGAGACGACAACGAGATTGATGTGGACTTTGGCGAAGGTGTTCGCATGCGTGTGGTGAAAAGCACGCTGTCTGACGTGCGCGTCAAGGGCGAACCCGCCAATACCGAAGAAAAGAAATAAGTGATTGCCGGGCCTCATAAGGCCCGGTTTTGTTATACAGCCCGCGGCACAGAACGCCTGGCTGTTTGAGTAGGGGACTTCCGATGCTCAACTTTCCTCGCTGGAAAGTCATCATGATCGTGCTTGTGTGCCTGTTTGGCATCATAACGGCGCTACCGAACTTTCTGCCTGAAAAAACCCGAGAAAACCTGCCCGGTTTTTTGCCCAATCAGACCTTGAGCCTGGGGCTTGACCTGCGGGGTGGTGTGAACCTGTTGTTTGCTGCAGCCACTGAAGATGTGGTGAATGCACGCCTGAATAACATTGCCGACCAGATCAGGGATATTAGCAGGGATGAAGGCCGCCGCCGGGATATCCCGCGCGAGCAGCGTGCCACCTTCACCAACATCAGGGTGGAAGGCGAGACCGTGACTGCGACGTTGCGTAACCCAGAGCTGACCGAGCGCGGGCGGGAGCTGCTGCTGCCGTTGTCGCAGAGCACAGTTGGTGGTGTTAACCCGGTACTGGGTGGTGGTGTGCAGGAAGTCACACTGGACCGCGACGAAGCGATCTTCACGCTTGCGCTGACCGAACAGGGCATCGAAATCCAGAAGCGCGACGCGATTTCCCGCGCGATGGAAGTTATCCGCAAACGGGTAGACCCGGACGGCACCAAGGAAATTACCCTTCAGCCGCAAGGTGGTGACCGCATTATCCTCGAAGTGCCGGGCGCAAGCGACCCGGACGCGATCATCGATATTGTCGGTAAAACCGCGAAGCTTTCGTTTCATGACGTGGTGACGGGCTTGTCGGCATCGGACATTGCCAACGGGCGTTTGCGACCGCGGCAGAAGGCTCTGCCAATGCGCGACGGTGGCCAGATTGTGATCAACGAACGTGTGATAGTTTCGGGTGATGACCTCACTGATGCCAAACCATCTTATGATCAGGGCGGCCAGCCGGTGGTGTCCTTTGCTTTTAACCTGTCGGGTGCAAAGCGCTTTGGCAGCCACACCGCCAACAATGTGGGCAGGCCGTTTGCGATTGTTCTGGATGACGTTGTGATCAGCGCGCCAAACATTAATGGACCGATTCTTGGCGGCGCCGGAATTATTCAGGGCGTTGGTGATCTCGCGGAAGTGAATGAGCTGGCGACGCTCCTGAAAGCTGGCGCGTTACCGGTAGACCTGACAGTTCTAACGCGCCGGACCATTGGCCCGGGTGTGGGCGCTGATAACATCGAAAGCGGCAGCATGGCTGCAATGATTGGTTTTGTGGCGGTCATTCTTTACATGATTTTGAGTTACGGTCGTTTTGGTCTTGCCGCCAATGTGGCGCTGATTACCAACCTTGTGCTGATCACTGGCGTGCTTAGCTTGTTTCAGGCAACGCTGACGCTGCCTGGCATTGCGGGCGTGGTACTGACCATTGGTATGGCGGTGGACGCAAACGTGCTCATTTTCGAACGTATCCGCGAAGAACAGCGCGCCGGTGCGAAGCCGTTTCAGGCGATGGAGCGCGGCTACGGCCAGGCGTTTTCCACCATCATGGATGCCAACATCACCACTTTCATCGCGGCCGCAACTCTGTATTTCCTTGGTTCCGGCCCTGTGCAGGGTTTTGCAGTGACACTGGGGATCGGTATTCTGACCTCGATGTTCACTGCGGTGGTGCTGACCCGTTATATTCTTTCAAGCTGGCTGAAGCGTGCGCGCCCGGCCACGCTGCCGATTTAAGGAGCAGGACCGATGCTTTTGCAGCTTCTGCCTAAAGAAACAAAGATCAATTTCCTTGGTATGCGCAAGATTGCCGCGGTGCTTTCGATTGCCTTGATGATTGGTTCGCTTGCGCTGTTTGCCGTGAATAGCCTCAACTACGGAATCGATTTCCAGGGTGGTATTGAAGTCGAGTTCGGCTACGAAGACCGCACAGTTGATATTGCAACGATCCGTGCCGTTATTGCGCCTCTGAATATGGGCGATGTGTCTGTGAAGGGCATCGACGACGGCAGCAGTGCGTTGATCCGTATCGAGCGTCAACCCGGCGGTGACGAAGCGCAATCTGACGCCACTCGCCGTGTGCGAGAAGCTTTCACCGCAGCGATGCCAGATATTGAATACCGTCAAGGCAATATCATTGGTCCGGTGGTCTCGGGTGAACTGAAGCGCGACGGTGTGCTGGCGGTTACCATCGCTGTCCTTCTGGTGCTGATATATATCTGGTTCCGGTTCGAGTGGCAGTTTGGCCTGGGTGCCGTTATCGCGCTGGTGCACGATATTGTGCTGACAATCGGCTTCTTTGCCGTGACCCGGCTTGACTTCAACCTGTCAATCATTGCGGCGCTGCTGACTATTGTGGGTTACAGTCTCAATGACACGGTGGTGGTGTATGACCGGGTGCGGGAAAATATCCGCAAATATCGCAAAATACCGATGGAAGATGTACTTAATCTGTCACTTAATCAGACGCTGAGCCGCACGTTGATGACATCTGTCACCACCTTGCTGGCGCTGTTCGCTTTGTTTTTCCTGGGCGGTGAAGTCATTCAGGGGTTCACAGCGGCGATGATCTGGGGTGTTGTGATTGGTACTTATAGTTCGGTTTTTGTAGCGTCTCCACTTTTGATGTTCTTCAAGATCCGCCGGGAATCAATGATCCTTGATGACGGGAAAGACCCTACGGTGGACAAAACGCGCCCCGGACAGTTTGGCCAGTTTTAAACGTACAATTGACCAGGTAGCAGGAAACAGCGGTGACAGATAAAGTCCAGTCCCACGGCATGTCGGTACAGCTCGAGAGTGCGGAAGGTTCGCTTCTTGTTGAAGCCTATGGTGATGGTGGCTTCCGGCTGATGGAACGCCGGGTAGTTGGCAGCGTGTATGTTCGCCCGTCCGGTTTCTTTCCTTTTGCCGCCGATGATCTTGCCTCGTTGGCGGCGGAGCATGTTGACGCGGTTATTGCCGACCACGGTAAACCTGAAATTCTGTTGATCGGTACAGGCGCTGATATGATGTTGCTGCCCAAGGCCTTGCGGCTCCATCTGGAGGACGCCGGTATCGGCTATGATGTGATGAGCACAGGGGCGGCAGCACGCACATATAATGTCCTGACCATCGAAGGGCGGGACGTGGCCGCCATTCTTTTGCAGGTGCCGTAAGAATCGAAACGCGCCAAATCCGGCTGAACCCGTTTGCTGAACGCCCTGTCGAATTGCTGATTTTTTTTCGAAAAGCCTGTGACAGACTAGCCTCACAAAAACGTGAAAGCGGCTCCGTTTGCCAAATCATCGGCCAAAACAAGATGATAGGTATGACGTAAACGCCGCCGCGGGGATCACTGGAGAAACACCATGAAAACGACAGCCTCTGGAGTATCAGACTCTCTTAGCCGCAAATTGAGAACGGCCGCACTCGCAACTTCAGCAGTGTTTGTTCTTTCACTGGCCTCATCCGGCGCTTTTGCCGGGCAGGACAGTGATCAACAGGACGACGACAAGCAGATTGAAAAGAAAATAGAGAAGAAACGTACCGTCAAGATTGTTCAGGACGGGCGTAAACGCATTACCATCAAAGATGGGTATGAGCACTCGCCGAAGCACATAATGAACATGAGCATGGAGCGGAATCAAGCCATTGAAGAGGCGCTGGAAGAAGTTCGTACAGCGCTGCGGGATGTCAGCGAGCGCCTGGAAACGACCCGGAAAAGCCGCGACAAGCAAGCGTTGACGCGTGCGAAGAGAAGCCTTGAGAAAGCTATTGAAGCCCTTGTAGAGCAACGCGAAATGCAAAAATTCGAACATGAGATCATCAAGTTTGACCGCGAGGCCGAGCGCCGCATGATCGTCATTGAGCGCGAAGCGATGCAGGATGCCCTTGAGCAACTGGATGAAGAAGCTGAAGAGCTTATGGAATCTCGTCAGGATGTGCTGGAGGATATTCAGGATATGCGTGAAGAACTTGCTGACGAGATTGAAGAACTGCATCTGGAAATCGAAGAAGGTGAGGACAGGCATGTTCTGCGGCTTCGTGCACTTCGGGAGGCCGAACGCGCGGTTTCCGATATGGAAGAACATCATCTGGCCGCCATCAAAGCTGCAGAGAAAGAACTAAAACGTGCCCGAAAGAGGCTGGAGCAAAAGCTGAAGGAAAAACAGGGGACCGACGAAGAAAAAGAGAATGGCGAGGACGGCCAATAGCATTCCAGCGCCCGTTAAACCCGGCACTGCCAAAAAACAGCGTTCCAATCAGGGCGCTGTTTTTTACCTTTAACTCTTTTCTCATTGTCATGAAACTATAATCCGACCTTGTTAATTTGTAACTATTGCGGCATTCTAGGCCCCAAGGGAATTAGCGGGAACAACCATGCGTCGCATCGTCGTGAAAATGAGCAAAGTAGAGATAGCTGCATCACTGGCACCAGTGGCCATGATGATTGCTGTGTTCGCGTTGCCTGCTCAAAGTGACGCGGCTGGCGAACCGGGCCAGATGACCTTTGATAGTGTGGGCTCCATGCTTCAGGATATGGACAGGGAGAAATCCGTCGTTGCGATGGAGCGCTATTCCAATCTACCCAGGCTCGAAGCGTCTTCCAGCGAACACGCCTGTGAAACCGAGGATCTCAATCGTCGTTTGCAGGAAGTTTATGCGGGCTTGCAGGAGCGGATAGGCCAGACCAGTTTCAAGGAAGTTGCACGGCTTGAGCGTAAAGTTGAGGTGCGCCGCATTCGTGACGTAAAAATGGCCCTTCGTGCTGAAGAAGTTGAAGTCGTTAAAATGCGCCGTTCTGCAAAAGCAGCAGCACAGCGCTTGCGGTCTGCGATCATTGATCTGCGGGAGGAACGTGAAAGCGCGGTGCTGCAAGATGACAAAATGTTGGCAGAGGCAGTGGAAACTGCGCTTCAGGCGGCAGAGGCCGCACTCGCCAACGCCCCTTAACCTTTTCAAAAATCTGGGAACAAGCGGGCGGGATTTGATCCCGCTTTTTTTATGTCTGTAAGGGAAATAGGAATGAAAGATAGTGTCGGATTAAGTTCAAAAACTATAGCTGGGAATGTTCTGAGCGGACTTCTGCACAATTAAATATCAAAACGATGTGGAAAGAGGCTTGACCTTCTACCCCTTTTAGCATTGAAACACTCTGTTACGTGTCCTCCGGGTCACTACCACAAAATTATAGGTACCATTATGTCGAAAGCTGATTTCTACCGCGTCAGGCGGTTGCCTCCCTACCTGTTTGCTGAAGTCAACGAGATGAAAGCGGCAGCACGTGCGCGGGGTGAAGATATCATCGATTTTGGTATGGGGAATCCCGATTTGCCGACTCCACAGCATATTGTGGATAAGCTGAAGGAAACCGCTGACAACAAGCGGGCGCACGGATACTCCACATCTCGCGGTATTCCCGGCTTGAGGAAAGCGTTGGCAGGCTATTATGACAGACGGTTTGGCGTTTCTATCGATCCGGAAACCGAAGCTGTTGTTACGCTGGGTTCAAAGGAGGGGCTTGCAAACCTGGCGCAGGCAATCACAGCGCCCGGTGACGTCATTCTGGTGCCTAACCCGAGTTTTCCAATTCACCCTTACGGTTTCATGATTGCCGGGGCTTCTGTTCGTCATATGCCAATGGGGCCGGGGCACGACTTCATGACCGAACTCTCGCGCGCCGTGCAACACAGTGTGCCAAGTCCCAGCGCCGTTATCCTGTGTTATCCGGCCAATCCGACAGCAGAGGTTGTGGATCTGGATTTCTACCGTGAGGTCGTTGATTTTTGCCGAAAAAAAGATATCTGGATCCTGTCTGACATCGCTTACTGCGAAATTTACTTTGATGACAATCCGCCACCGTCGATATTGCAGGTGCCGGGGGCGAAAGACATTGCGGTCGAGTTTACCTCTATGTCGAAAACATACTCGATGGCAGGCTGGCGTGTTGGTTTTGGGGCAGGTAACAAGGATCTTGTTGGCGCGCTAACACGTGTGAAAAGTTATCTGGATTATGGCGCTTTTACCCCAATTCAGGTGGCGGCAACCGCGGCGTTCAATGGTCCGCAGGATTGTATAGAGTTGCACAGGCAGACCTACAAGAAGCGCAGGGACGTTTTGATAGAAGGTCTGGCATCTGCCGGATGGGATGTGCCAAGCCCGAAGGCATCGATGTTTGCCTGGGCACCGCTTCCTGAAGCCTTCAGGGAGGTTGGCTCAATGGCATTTACCAAGATGTTGCTGACCCACGCCAAAGTCGCGGTGGCGCCCGGGGTAGGGTTTGGCGAATATGGTGAAGGTTATGTGCGTATTGGGCTGGTTGAAAACGAACACCGGATCAGGCAGGCCGTGCGAAACATCAAAAAGTTTATGACGGACGCAGACCAGCATCTGGCGGCCTGGAAAGCAGATCAGGCGGCTGAATAAACCCGCCCTTCAAAGAAAGATATCTCTTTATGACCAATGAAAAGCAATCGCCTGTTAGGCTCGGTATCGCGGGGCTTGGAACAGTTGGTGTTGGCGTGATCAGGATTGTCGAGCAAAACGCAGGTTTGCTCGCCGCGCGGTCTGGCCGGCCAATCAGGATCACGGCTGTTTCCGCGCGAGACAGAAGCAGGGACAGGGGCGTCGATGTTTCGGGCCTTACGTGGCATGACAATGCGGTTGACCTTGCTGCCGATGAAACCGTCGATGCGGTTGTTGAACTTATGGGAGGCAGCGACGGCCCGGCCTATGCACTGGCGAAGGCATCCCTGTCGGCAGGCAAGCCGTTTATCACGGCCAACAAGGCACTGGTTGCCACGCATGGCAAAGAGCTGGCGGAGCTGGCGGAGGTCAACAATGTTGCCCTTCGTTTCGAGGCGGCTGTCGCTGGTGGCATTCCAATAATAAAATCTTTATCAGAAGGTCTTTCTGCCAATAATATCAGTGAAGTACACGGCATTCTTAATGGAACATGTAACTATATCCTGACCCGCATGGAACGGGAGAAAATGGCCTTTGACGACGTACTCAACGAAGCGCAGAAGATTGGATACGCAGAGGCGGATCCAACCTTTGACATTGACGGCATTGACACGGCTCACAAGACCGCAATTCTGGCAGCGCTGGCGTTTGGTATCGTTCCTGATATCGAGAATTTGCCCACCGAAGGCATCAGGAATATCGTCCCTGTTGATATCGAATATGCGCGGGAACTGGGTTACCGAATCAAACTTTTGGGTATCGCCAAGAAAGCGGGAGATGCTGTTGAGGTGCGTGTGCATCCGGCGATGGTACCATTGTCTTCGCCGCTTGCAGGCGTGATGGATGCGACGAATGCCGTAACGATTACAGGCGATCATGTGGGCCCGACAGGTTACGAGGGCGCAGGCGCCGGGCAGGGCCCAACGGCATCTGCCGTGGTTGCAGACGTGGTCGATATCGCGCGCGGGGTTTGGTACCCGCCGTTTGGTATCCCGGCTGAAGATCTGAGTGTGCCTGAGCAACCCGGAGCGGAAAGCCATGTCGGCACATATTATATTCGTCTGAAGGTTGCTGACGTTCCGGGTGTCATGGCAGACATCACGCGCACGCTCGCTCGCGAAAATGTTTCTATAGACAGTATGTTACAGCGAGGCCATGCCGAAGACGGCGGCGTCTATATTGTCTTGATCACTCATGAAACGACAGAAGAGGCAGCAATTGCCGCACTCAATCATTTCAACGCGCTGGAATGTGTGTTAGAGAGCCCCGCAATGCTGAGAATCGAGGCTGCATAACAGGGGATTTGTTGCATGTCGTCACATGAGCTTAATCGTACACTGGTTTTGGAAGTTGTTCGCGTTACCGAAGCGGGCGCAATTGCGGCGAGCGCACTGAATGGTCGCGGCAACGAAAAGGCGGCAGATGCGGCCGCAGTTGAAGCAATGCGGAAAGCCTTCAATGGCCTGCCAATCAATGGCCGCGTGGTGATCGGCGAAGGCGAGCGCGATGAAGCGCCGATGCTCTATATCGGCGAAGAAGTTGGTGCAGGCGGTGTTGACGTTGATATCGCCCTTGATCCACTTGAAGGCACAACATTGTGCGCCAAGGCGATGCCGAACGCGCTGGCCGTAGTTGCGATTTCCGAGCGCGGCGGGCTGCTGAACGCACCTGATGTTTACATGGATAAAATTGCTGTTGGTGGTGGCCTGCCTGACGGCGTGATTGATCTTGATAAATCACCCACGGAAAATGTGCAGGCAGTTGCTGACGCAAAGGGTAAATCCGTTGACGAGATTATGGTGTGTGTACTGGACAGGCCGCGCCATGCGAAACTGATCAAGGAACTGCGCGGCATTGGTTGCGGTGTTTCCCTTATCGGCGACGGCGATATCGCGGGCGTTATCGCGACAACAGATACAAAAACCGGGATCGATATGTACATCGGTGCAGGCGGCGCGCCAGAGGGCGTGCTTGCTGCCGCAGCACTGCGCTGCATCGGCGGGCAGATGGAAGGTCGTTTGTTATACCGGAATGACGACGAACGTGCCCGGGCCCGCAAATGGGGCATTGAAGACCTGAACAAAAAATATTCCATGATGGAAATGGCGTCGGGTGACGTGATATTTGCGGCCACAGGCGTTACAGACGGCGCGATGCTGAGCGGCGTGCACCGTACCCCCGAAGGCATCACCACCGATACTGTTACCATGCGGTCCAAAAGCAAAACGATCCGGCGGGTCCAGACACTGCACGGATACGGGAAAGAGTAACGGGCTTGACGGATACAGCCGAGCAAAAGCCTCAGGATGCATTATTGGGCGTTGCAACTTCCGCGCTGGGTCAGCGCTGGGTGCAGCGCCCTTTCCTTGAACGCCACGCGCGTGCCATAGCAGAGCGGCTTGATGTTCCACTGACGGTGGGGCAATTGATTGCAGGCCGCGGTGTTTCGGTTGAGGATGCCGAAACCTTCTTTCGCCCCTCGCTTCGGGACCTGATGCCTGACCCCTCCAGTATTCTGGATATGACGGCGGGTGCGCAGCGGATTATCAGGGCAATCGATGCGGGTGAAAAAATTGCCATTTTTGGTGATTATGACGTTGACGGCGCGACGTCCAGCGCGCTTCTGGTACGGTACTTCGCGGCTCTCGGTGTTGATGCCGGTACGTACATCCCTGACCGGATGGCAGAAGGGTATGGCCCTAATGCGCCTGCGCTCCTTGGTTTAAGAGGGCAGGGTGTAGATCTGGTGATCACGGTTGATTGCGGTACGCTTTCATACGAGCCGCTCAAGGCTGCGACAGATGCCGGACTGGAGGTGATTGTGGTGGACCACCACAAGGCGGAGCCCACGCTTCCCGAGGTCGCGGCCCTGATCAACCCGAACCGGCTGGATGACGATAGCGGGCAGGGGCAGCTCGCGGCCGTTGGTGTGGCTTTTCTGCTGACCGTCGAGATTAACAGGCTGTTGCGCGAGGCGGGCTGGTTCAAGGGTGACCGCCGTGAACCCGATTTGAGATTGCTTCTGGATATTGTTGCCCTTGGCACCGTCTGTGATGTGGTGCCGCTGACAGGCGTGAACAGGGCTCTGGTAACCCAGGGCCTGAAAGTTATGGCGCAGCGCCGCAATGCGGGCATCACAGCGCTCAGCGACGTTGGGCGGGTATCTGAAGCGCCGACAACCTACCATGCCGGTTTTGTGCTTGGGCCCCGGGTTAACGCCGGTGGCCGCGTCGGAGAGGCCGGGCTTGGAACCCGGTTGCTTTCAACCGATAACCCGATGGAAGCGCGTCAGATCGCGGAAAAGCTGGACCGCTATAATGAAGAGCGCCGCGTGATTGAAGCCGAAGTGCTCTCGGAAGCTTTTGCGCAGGTGGAAGCGGAAGTGGGCTTGGAAGGCAGCCCGGATACTGTTGTTATCGCCTGCGGAGAAGGTTGGCATGCCGGTGTTATCGGCATCGTGGCAAGCCGGCTGAAGGATAAATACCGTTTACCTGCTTTGGTGATCGCGCTTGAAAACGGTGAAGGCAAGGGTTCTGCCCGGTCTATCTCCGGCGTGGACCTTGGCGCTGCCGTTATTGAAGCGCAACACAAGGGCTTGCTGATCAAAGGTGGCGGGCACGCCATGGCGGCGGGCCTGACGGTTGCCGCTGACAAGGTTGATGCGCTTTCCACGTTTTTGCGAGACCACATGCACACGGCAGTGGCCAGCGCCACAGAAACGAGAGCGTTGAAGCTTGATAGCATCATTGCCCTCTCTGGCGCTACTGCTGACCTGATCGACGAAATTGACCGGGTTGGGCCCTTCGGTTCGGGGAACCCAAGCCCGCACTTTGCGATTCCTGAAGTGGACCTGTTGAAAGCAGACCGTGTGGGTGAAAACCACCTGCGCTGTATTTTCAAATCGAAGGACGGCAATTCCATTAAGGCGATGGCGTTCAGGCAGGCTGACGAACCGTTGGGTGAATTGCTGCGTTCGGCGATTGGTCGGCGCTTCCACATCGCGGGAAAGCTCAAGAAAGACACCTGGGCTGGTGGCAATAAAGTGGAGATGACCCTTGAGGATGTTGCGCTTATCGGTGCGCCCTAGAGTAGTGGACAAGAAAAAAACAAAAAGATGTTGACCCACGGGGGGTGGCTCGGTATCTAGGCGTCCGTTGCGCTCTCAAGTGGTCCCTTCGTCTAGTGGCCTAGGACGCTGCCCTTTCACGGCGGAAACACGGGTTCGAGTCCCGTAGGGATCACCAAGCGCGCGACCAAGACCTTATAAGGTCCCTTCGTCTAGTGGCCTAGGACGCTGCCCTTTCACGGCGGAAACACGGGTTCGAGTCCCGTAGGGATCACCAAAATCAGCCTCGCTTTTGCGAGGCTTTTTTTTGTGCGCAAACTGATCTCATGAGCTTTTTTACTATCTCCTCGCAAACACTACTGACATGCCCCGACAGTTGGTCGTGCTAGGCAGGCAGCCGTGTGTTTTAAAAGGCAAAACCAGATGAAAACAGAATCGGAAAAATGCCGGGGATAGCCATCGTTTTGACCACCGGATACACGAAATTTCGCCTGCTATTCTGTCAACCTTATGAGATATTAGATGATGAAAATAAACTATGCCGTTCTTGGAACGAACAACATGGAAGCGTCGATTAAATTCTATGATTCACTTTTCGAACAAACAGAACTCAACCAGGTTTTGTCAACGGAAAGAATGACCTTCTGGCAGGGTGAAGACAAGGATTCTGCGTTTGCAGTAGCGATCCCTTTTAATGAGGAACCCGCAACCAATGGAAATGGGACAATGTTCGGTTTTAGCGTTGGTTCTGCCGAAGAAGTAAAAAGGCTTCATAAAAAGGCTATTGAATTGGGCGGCACCTGTGAAGGCGAGCCAAATCACCGGGGGCCTCGTTTCTCTGCGTATGTGAGGGATCTGGATAAAAATAAAATATGTTTTTCCGAGTACAGCGCTTAACGGGCGCGGCCCGGCCTCTCACGGCGGCGTGCCCAATGGCCGGTAATTCAATAGCGCGGGAAGCTGTTGCCGAAGATAGCTTCCCGGCGTTCTACTACGCCAACTCCAACATCAGGTTCAATGGAACCCGCAACGCGCCACAGTTTTTGCGAGACTTGTTTGTGTGCAAACCGATCTCATGAACCCTGGTTGCCATCCCGTTTGTGTTCAATCGCCTTTTGAGGATCTGCGGTGCGCCAGTCCGGCCAGTCCCGGCCTTCGTTGATCGATTGCTTCAAGGCAAGCTTTCGGGCAATTTCCGTGGGTTCAAAGCCCGCACGCCAGGCACCGTCAAGTGCCAGCAGGATCAGGTCGATCCATTCCATGATATCGTCGGGCTGCTCTCGCACCTCTTCAATTTCCTTGGTGATATGATCAAGGATGCCATTTGTCCGTTCTCCCGGCCCGAAAGCCTTCAGGGAAAAAGCCCGCTGGCGTTCAAGGTGGGCAATCAGATCGTAAGTCATGGGGCTTTTCCTTGCAGGCTATTTTATGGCGGTTCAGTGCGTGTCCCGGGGGACAGCATACCTGTCTTTTTTCCAGCCAACACAAAAAAAGCCACGCAGGGGCGAGGCTTCGTGCTGTCTTATTATCTTGTGGTAACCGCTGACGCGGAAGGGGAAGGCCCGTCACCGGCAATGTGGTTGGGGTTTCGCTTTAAACCGAAAATAAAAACAACAGGAAACTTGATATAGCCACGAGATTAAAGGCGACAAGAACGGGAGAGGAGGTCTGGCTTTCGTATCTCATAATCTGTTTCCTTATTGCTTGGTTTTCCTTGTTCAGGGCATTCGACCGCCACTTCGGCAGCCAACCCGCTGTCTGGACCATTGTATTGAGCTGGTTTTAAAGAACCGTTCAAAGGTAATTAAAATTGAATCTATTTCCCTGAATTGAACAGAATGGCTGGTCCACAGCGTTATACTGAAAACATAAATAGCAGGAAGCTCGATACTGCAAACAGGTTGAAGGCAATCAGGATCGGGGAGGGGGTGTCGCTGTCGTGTCTCATGGCAAGTCTCTCGGGGTTCGCTCTTTTGGGTTTCTTGTTGCTTTGTCCTCTTTAGACGCAGCGATGTGGTGTTTGGTTCTTGTTAATCTCGTGTTCATCAATAAAAACCATATAGGCACGGCTTGCTCACGTTTTGAGCCCGGCAAATTCACAACTGTGTGTTCGGTTTTGTGAAACACCGTGCCGCCGCCATAAATTTGCCATTTCGATACGGGAAAGAACGCAGCGAGTATTGTATAGGGCCCTGAAAGTGGATTTCATATGGGCAGACAGGGGTGGTTTCCTGTATGGTGGAAGCCATGATCAGTGAGGGATAAGGGAATGGTTTACTTCAAAAAGCCTTTTCTTGAGTTGGCCGCAATTGTGCCGTTGCTTTTTTCCGTTGTGACGCCTGTGGGCGCGCAAGAGAGCGATACTGCCGTGGAAGGCGCTAATGCGCCGGTTCTGCGGCTGCTATCATACAACATCAACGGCCTGCCGTCGACGTTGACCAAAGGTAAACTGCCACTATTTGAACGTATTGCCGAAATCCTGCGTGAACGCCGAGCATCAGGTACACAGCCGCAAGTGGTGGTGCTGCAGGAAGCGTTTGACAAGCGCACAGCGCTGATCGCAGAGACAACCGGCTACCAGTATGTGTATAAAGGCCCGGGCCGGCGCGACACTTCGCGCAAAGGCAAGGCGCACTGGGTGCAGGGCACCCGCAAAGGCTATGCCCAAAGACCGGACCCGCAAAAAATTGCCGGGAGCGGACTTTATATCCTGTCCGACTATCCGATTTTTGATGCCCGTTACAAAGCGTTCGATAGCGATGCATGCGCCGGGTTTGATTGCCTGTCCAATAAAGCCATTCAATTTGCCCGTATCCAGACGCCATTTAGCGAAACACCGATTGATATTGTCAATTCCCACTTCAATTCCCGCAGTTCTGCCAAAGCGCCGGGCAAGATTGTTTTAAAGGCGCACAGGAAACAAACTGACCTGCTGGCGAAGTATCTGGATCAGTTCAGTAAAGGTTATCCTGTTATTATCGCGGGTGATTTCAATACCAAACAGGACAAGCGGTATCAGTATTTCCGGCAAAACATTAACCTGATAGATGCAGGCGAAGCCTGTCTTTCAGAAAGGCAAACCTGCGATATCCGTGAAGGGACACGCGAAGAAGAGTTGCTTTATCGCACAAACGACAAACAGTTCTTTGCCAACAGTCAGTCGATGCGGTTAGAACCCATATGGGCAGGACGCAACTTTGACGAGGAATTGAATGGCAAACCGCTTTCAGACCATCTCGGATACGAAATTCACTACAGGATATTGCTGAGTGACTAGAAAACTCGCTACCGGAGCCGGGCTCCTGACGGTACTGGTGGGCGTACTGTCACTGCCGGCAATTGCAAACGATGTCGACGCCAGTTTTGGTGGCCGGCCGATTTATATTGAAGCCGACGAGTTCGACGATGAACGGAAAGCCGATAGCTGGGCCGGGCAAATCGGTTTTGGTCTCTCAATGGCTCCTCGATTTGTTGGCGCTGACGAGCATGTTGCGAGTTTGGGTTTTGATCTCAAGGTTAGCTACAAAGACACCATTTTCCTTGAAAACAACCGGATCGGCGCTGTCCTTTACCGCAACAGATTTGTACGTGCCGGTGCGATTGCCCGTTGGAACCTTGGCCGGATTGACACCGGCTCCCTCAGCCTGCTGGAGACAATCCCCGAAGTTGATGATGCCTTTGAACTTGGCGGGTTTGCGGCAGCATCCTTCTACAAGCTATTTTTGACCACAGAGGTCTATTTCGGTGTCGGGGATGAGTTGAAGGGCACCAGCGTAGAGGTGGAGGCGGGTTATACCTTCGAACCCAATTCGCAATGGCGCATAACTCCCATTCTGGGGGCAATCTGGTCCTCGGGGCGCTATCTGGACACCTTCTACGGTGTGCAGGAAGGAAACCCGGACTTTGCAGCCTACCGGCCATCCGGCGGTCTTGCCGAGACCTATGTGGAGATCGCGACAGAACGCAGGCTGGGCAAGAACTGGCTGTTCAAGGGCAGCTTCAGGTTTTCGGAGTTGCTGAACGGCGCGGCTGATAGCCCGATTGTGCAATCAGATGCAGGGTCCAGGGACCAGTTGCAGGCTTTTGTTGGAATTGTTTGGTTATTCTAGATGACAAAGATGATGATCAATGTGACGTGTGCAGCGCTGCTGCTGGGTTTGGCTTTCACCGTCACGGCAGAGCAGGACAGTGGGATGCATGAGGGATTTGTTGATGTTTCGGTTGCTATACCGGGCATTGTGGCGCATGCGCGATATGCGGGCCCCGATAACTTCATGGGCACACCGGTCACAGGATATGATGCCGGTAAAGTGATCGTTTCGAAACCGGTTGCCGAAGCACTGGCGCGGGTGCAGGCCGAGTTGGTCAATAAAGGGATGTCACTGAAGTTGTTCGATGGTTATCGCCCGCAACGCGCCGTGGACCATTTTATGCGCTGGATTGCCGATCCCGATGATACGAAAAACAAAGCGGCATACTATCCGGACGTGAATAAGGCTGATCTGGTGGAGCTTGGTTATATTGCCGAGAAATCAGGCCATAGCCGGGGAGGCTCTGTAGATTTGACTATCGTGCGACGAGGCGCCGACGGAAGCTGGACAGAGATGGATATGGGAAGCCCGTGGGACTTGTTTGACGAGAAGTCGCATGCGGCGTCAACGTCTGTCAGCGAAACAGCGCAGGCAAACCGTAAAATGTTTGCTGACCTGATGATTAAAAACGGGTTCAAACCCTATACGGAAGAGTGGTGGCATTTCACGCTGGACCCGGAACCATACCCTCGTACTTATTTCAACTTTTCCATTAAATGAATGAGTTAAGTTATAAAATTAAATAAAGACATTAAGAATTTATGTTCATTTTATATGGCTTTACTGTTTGCAGGTACAGTGGCTTTGACCCTGTCCACCCCATTGCTGGCTGAGCAAGCAATGGGAACGCCCGACGCCGTAAAGCGTGGTTATGTGGACAGCCGGTTTGGCCAAATACACTACCGGATTTCAGCATCCGACGCGCCGAGCGACAATAAACCAGCGCTGATCGCCTTGCATCTCTCACCGAATTCCAGCCAGGTATTTTCCAGCTTTTTGCCGATTATGGCAGAAGACCGTACGGTCATTGCACCGGACTATCCGGGCTACGGGATGTCAGACCCTATTCAGGGGGAGCAACGCATCTACGACTATGCGAAGGCAATGCTTGATGTGCTTGATGCATTGGAGCTTTCACAGCCCGTGGACCTGCTTGGCTACCATACAGGAACCGCCGTAGCGCTTGAAATGGCGCGCCAGCAGCCGGATAGGATCAGGCGCATGGTTCTTGTCGCTGTGCCGGTTTTGACCGAGGAAGAACGTGCTGCAGGCGCGGCCCTGCCGATGATTTCCTTTGATGAGGGTGGTGAATTTGTACGTTCGGAATGGCAGCGGTCCTGGAAATGGAAAGGCCCGGGTCAGAGTAAACGGTCGGTTCTGGCGACATTTGCTGAAAAAATGCGCCCCGGCGTGCGCGAGCGAGGCGCAAAAGCGGTTCTGGCCTATGATCTTGCGCCTGTTTTGGTCCAGGCTAGACACCCTATTTTGATCGTGCGCGTAAAAGACGACCTTTGGGAGCCGAGCAAACGTGCGCATGAGCTGCGCCCTGATGCAGAATACACAGAGTTGCCGAATTATGGGCACGGGCTGTTTCACGCTGCCCCCGGGGTGATGGTAGAGATCTCCCGTCAGTTTCTGGACGCAGGCTCCTGAAAATTTACACCGTCAGCAATAGATATTTGGTCTCCCAGGGCGACAGAACAGATGAGTAGCTGTCATATTCCATTTCCTTGGCGTCGAGGTAAGTGTCAACAAACCCTTCGCCCAGCACCTCTTTCAAAGGGTCACTTTTTCGCATGATCTTTATGGCGTCAAGAAAGTGGCGCGGCAGGGCGCGGCTGGTGACGTCGTAGGCTGAACCGCGGAATTCTGCTGAAGGCTTCAGCCCCTCTTTCATGCCAAGATAGCCGCACGCCAGTGAAACAGCGATAGCGTAATAGGGGTTTACATCGGACCCTGCAACACGGTTTTCTATGCGCCGACTTTCATTCGTGCCGCTTGGTACCCGCAAACCAACGGATCGGTTTTCCCTGCTCCAGTGTGTGTTTGTAGGCGCTGAAAGGCCCATGGAAAACCTTCTGTAACTGTTCACAAACGGTGCAATCAGGGGCATGGATTCTTTCAGGTATTTCTGAAGCCCGGCAATATGCGACAGAAACAGGGGCGAATTTTCGCCGTCTTCAGTCGCGAAAATGTTTTTGCCGGTGTGCGTATCCTCCACAGACTGGTGGATATGCATCGCGCTACCAAAACTATCTGGGTAGGGGCTGGACATAAAAGTTGCAAACATCCCGTGCCGGATCGCCACTTGCCGCAGAATGCGTTTGAACAGAAAGGACTGGTCAGCAACATTCAACGCAGGACCGTGAAAGACATTAAACTCGAACTGAGCCGGGCCGGCTTCGTGAATAAGGGTGTCGACATTAATACGCTGTGCTGCGCAGGCGTCGTAAACATCGTCGAAATAGGGCTCAAATTCATCGAGGCTGTCGATTGAATAGGGCGACGACCCGACATCGCGGCGTCCGGAAGCACCAATCGGCGGCAAAGGAGCCGCTTCCACTTCTTCCTGACGCTGGATCAGGTAGAATTCAAACTCTGGTGCAACAATCGGGTTCCAGCCCTCATTTTCATAGAGTTTGAGGATGCGCTTCAGCACCTGCCGTGGTGAAAACTCCACCGCAGAGCCGTCTTCAAGCTCCGCATCGCAGATAACGGTTGCGGTTGGTTCCCGTTGCCAGGGCGTCATGCAAACTGTATCAAGATCAGGGATCAGGATTACATCCCGCTCGGTTTCACTGAGATGATCGTTGAGCGCAAAATCGCCTGTGATTGTCATGCCAAATACGGTTTCAGGCATGCGTAAACCACGGTTTTGAAGGCCTTCAATAAACTTTATCCGGGGCATGGATTTGCCACGTGCAATGCCGGCATTGTCGGCAATCATGCATTCGATATCATCGATCTTTTCGGTTTTTAACCAGCGGTCCAGTTCTTCGATGCGGGCTGCATCAACCATAAAGCACCTCTTCGGAGACCATTGCTGGTAACCGTCCTTTTTGTGATAGGGCTATATACCATGAGCTCTGGCTGATTGGTAGCGCCGCGCCGCGTCGCCAAAGGCCGTGAATATCTTGTCAGACTGAGGGTTTTCCCACGATCGCCATTCCGGATGCCACTGTACCGCGAGCGCAAAACCGGGGGCATCCAAAACAGACACAGCTTCTATGGTGGTGTCATCGGCTTCCGCTTCAACACGCAAGCCCGGAGCAAGTGTGGCAATACCCTGGCCATGCACGGAGTTCACCATAAATTCGAACTCGCCGACGATCTGGTGTAAAAGGCCGCCTTCAGCCAGAGAAATCGAGTGGGCAGGGCCGTATTGCACGTTAATCGGGTCGTCGGTGTTCTCGCGATGATCAAAGCGGCCATCCACTTCCTGAAGTCTGGGGTGCAATGTGCCACCAAGGGCTACATTCAGTTCCTGAAATCCCCGACAAATACCAAACAGCGGCAATCCGGCCTCAAGAACAGCAGGAATTAGCGCCAGTGACAGCGCGTCGCGTGCCGGGTCTTCGTGCTCGCCTTCAGGTGCGGAAGGTTCGCCGTAGCGCTGGCGTTCAATATTGCTATAGCCACCTGTGAATAGCAGCCCGTCAAGCCTGTCGATATAGTCGGCCGGCCTGATTGCTCCGGAAAGGGCAGGGATCAGAAGCGGTGCGCAGTTAGCTGACCGGACCAGTGCTTGCAGATATTTGTCACCGGTTTGATGATAGACATGCAAACCTTGCTGGCTGGTTTCACAGATAACGCCGACGACAGGTCTCATCGGCTTTCTCCTATCGGTTCGGTTTCTCTGGCTTCGGTTTCTCTGGCTTCGGCCTCTTCATGCCATTGCAGAAGGTTCAGCTCGATGAAAAAGAAAGCTGCAATCCAGATAAACGCATCCCAGAAATCCATGAAGTTGCCGTAAATGCCCCAAATCACCGCCGCGCCAACCAGTATCAAATACAGGGCCGCTTTGAGCCATGCGTTGATGCGGTACAGGCGGTCGGTTAAAGCGCCGCGAAGCTGCAGGAAAACGTCGACCCACAGAACCAGCACCACCATCAACCAGGTACCGGCATTGATCACTTCGGTGTAGCCCAACAGGATTGCATCGCTGTATACTTTTGCCCCGGAAAGGATACTGTCGGCCAGTTGCACGCGGTAGGGCCCTGTGCCGACCAGCCCACAGGTTTCGCTTGTCAGTGCCGCGAATACATCGATTTCTACCATGTAGGATAGCTGGGTACCGACAGCTTGACAGGCGTCGGTAATGTTCACGGGTGTAAACGAAAACACGAACATCAGTTTTTCCCAGTATCCCAGAAATGCCAGTACGATAAAAAAGTAACAGGTGGCCGCGATGCTGTTTATCGCCCAGCGAAGTGTTCCCTTATGGTTTTCATCTTCAATGACCCAGGTTTCCAGCTCCAGCATCAGAAGCAAAACGAGCCATGAAACAGAGTCGATCGCCTGGGGAAAGGCATCGCTGAACTCGGCCCAGCTCACGCCGTTACGAAACCGATGAACAGACGAGTTATAGTCCTCGACGATAAAGTGAATGACGTTATACAGGATGATCAGATAGATGCCGTATTTGATCAGCTGATACAGCGTGCTGGTCTTGATTCCAAAATAGGAGCCGGAAAGCGTCATAGTTCCAGGTCTTCCACCTTTTTTCCGACGTGACAGCGTTCAGCGCAGGAAAACTGTAACATTTAAACCAAGGTGACCATAAAACCCGAGCGTGTTCAAGGGGGTAATCGAGCAATCGTCGCTTGACAATCTCACCTAACCGGTAAGAGTCGGTATAAGCTAATACATCATTGTTTGATTGACACAATGCACCCTCAATCGGGATAAAGCCATATGAGCGAGGCGTTCAGGTCTGAAGTGGAAGAATTTATGCGGGTCAATCCGGAAACGGAAAAGCTTGACGTAATTCTCGCTGATATGAACGGAATTTTCCGGGGCAAGCAACTGCCAGCCAAGTCTCTGGACAAGCTGGCTGATGGTAATTTCTACATGCCGATCACGACACCTTTCCTGACGACCAATGGCGCCAATGCCGAGAAAATACTCGATGACTTTGGCAGTGACCCTGATCGCCGCTGTTATCCGGTCGCCGGGTCTTTAAAGCCGGTCCCGTGGGCATCGCGACCAACAGCTCAAATTCAGGTGGACATGGTTGACAAGGACGATGCGCCGATCTTCGCCAGCCCACGCACTGTTTTGTCGCGTGTGCTTTCTGAGCTTCGGGAACTCGGCCTAACGCCCGTTGTTGCCATTGAGTACGAGTTTTTCCTGTTTAAAGCGGGTAGCGAAACGCCGGAAGTGGTCGACCCGATGAATGGCATGCCGCGTGGCGCGGACGCCAATTGTTACAATCTTGATGTCTATGCCGACTTCGAACCTTTGATGACCGAAATCGAGCAGGCTGCGATGGCTCAGGGTCTCGATGTAACAGGGCTGATCAGCGAGTATGGCAATGGCCAGTTTGAAGCCAACCTCGGACATGTCGCGGATGCGATGAAAGCGTGTGACGATGCATTGCTTCTGAAGCGTGTTGTTCGCGGCGTTGCCCACAAACACGACCTGCTGGCGAGTTTCATGGCCAAACCCATGCCGGACGAGGTAGGGAGTGGATTGCATGCCCATGTTAGCCTGCTGAACAACGATGGCTTGAATGTTTTTGCGCAGGATGACGGAGAAAAGACTCTCCGGGATGCGCTGGGAGGCCTTCTGGAAACCATGCCGGCTGCGACCGCCTTCTTTGCACCAAACGCAAACAGTTATCGTCGCTTTGATGAGGAATGGTTTGCACCCGTTGTTCGAAACTGGGGTGAAAACAATCGGCGGCTGTCATTGCGCCTGCCAATGGCGGACGCCGCGAACCGGCGCTTTGAGCACAGGGTCAGCGGCGCAGATGCTTCACCTCATCTTGTCGTCGCGGCGGTGCTTGCGGGTGTTTGTCACGGCCTCAAAAACGAACTGGACCCTGGTAAGCCGCTTGGTGAGTTCGATCTGGTGGACTTTGACGAAGTCTTGCCTCCCCGCTGGAAAATGGCACTGGAAGTGCTAAAGAAGGATACCGTTCTCGGGCGTTATCTGGGCGAGGAATTTGTCGATCTGTATTTGCGGGTTCGTGAGTCCGAAGAGGAAGAATTCCACTGCAAATATTATGCGGCTGACCACACGCAGTATTTAAGAATTCTATAATGAAATTAATATTTTAATAGTTTATGCGCATCAGAGACTCCATACACACAGACCGTCTTCCGCCGTCCTATTATGCGGCGAGTGGCAATTACCCCGAGGGGTTCGACCGCCTCGAAGGAAATATGCATGCTGAAGTGTGTGTGATTGGAGGGGGGTATTCAGGTGTCGCGACCGCGCTTGCCCTGGCCGAAAAAGGGGTGGATGTGGCCTTGGTGGAACAAAACCAGATTGGCTGGGGCGCTTCAGGTCGAAATGGCGGGCAGGTACTGGGCGGCTTTGGGCCGGAACTCGCAGAATTTGACGAGTATGAAAAAACCTATGGTGCTTCCGCCCATGCGATGTGGGACGAGGGTGCGCGCTGCGTTGATCTGGTCCGTCAAAATGTAGAGCGATACGGGATCGACTGCGATCTGACGTGGGGCTATTTCGACGCCGCCATGAATGACCGCGAAATGCATGACCTTGCAGAGGCAAAACAGTCACTTGAACGTAAGGGATTTCGCCACCCGCTAAGGCTGGTTGACCGATCCGGTATAAAATCAGTTATTGGCTCCGAGCGTTTTATCGGCGGGCTGGTCAATGAAGGCTGGGGGCACTGTCATCCGCTTAACCTTGTTAGAGGTGAAGCGAAGGCGGCAGAAAAGCTCGGTGTAAAAATATACGAAGATGCCAGGGTATCCAGGCTGGACTATGCCGAAAACCATATCGTCGTAGATATGGATTGGTGCCGGGTAACAGCAGACAAGGTTGTCCTCGCCTGCAACGCCTATCTTGGCAACCTTGTTCCCCGACTGGCAAACAGGATGCTGCCCGTTGGTAGTTATATCATCGCTACCGAGCCACTCGGTGATGACCTTGCCAATGAAATCCTGCCGGGCAATCACGCTGTTTGCGATCAGCGATGGGCTTTGGATTATTTCCGGATGTCTGCTGATAAACGTATGCTGTTTGGCGGTGTAGCAACCTACACGGGGCGCCATCCCCGAGACGTGATCAAGAAGATGCGCCCGAAGATGCTGAAGGTGTTTCCGCAATTGGCGGACGTAAAGGTCGACTACCACTGGGGTGGGTATTTGAGTGTTGGCCTCAACCGGATACCGCAGGTTGGCAGGCTTGATCATCGGACCTATTATGCGCAAGCATACGCAGGACACGGCGTGGCAGCGTCTCACGGTGCGGGCAGGATGATAGCGGATGCCATCGAAGGCAATGACGAGCGACTGTCAATGATAGAAGCGGTAAAACACTATCCTTTCCCGGGCGGGAGTTTGTTGCGTAAACCGATCCTCGCGGCGGGCATGGCGTTTGAGCGTGTGAAGGATATGGTGCGCCTGTAGGTGTTTTCCTGTTAAGGAAGGGTCATGAACCAATCATCCGGAAATCGCCCGAACCCTCGTGGTGGGCCGCCTCGGCAATTCACAACCAAAGACGCACGCTCCTTTATCCGGCGCGGCTTTGATGCCCTTAACAACCGCGATCTGAAAGAGGCGGGTGCCTGCTGTCAACTGGTGCTGAAATACATGCCCAAGATGGTGGAAGCGCATTTTCTGGTTGGCCTTGTTGGCATAGAAGGGCGCGATTGGGGAACCGCAACCCGTGCCTTCAAGAACGTTGTGTCATTGCAGGAAACTCATGTTGCCGGCTGGGCACAGCTCGCACGGGCTTTTGTAACATCAGGGCAATATGCGAACGCCGAAACAGCTTTGGCGCGAGCAGCGGCGCTTGACTGCAAAGACCCCTTGGTTTTTGACGTGATCGGTACGGTCTATAGCCTTCTGGGGGACCAGCCCGAGGCGCTTGAATGGTATGACAAAGCGGCGAATGCCTCCAGTTCAGACGTCTTTGAGCTAAGCCGTGCCAAGGCATTAACATTTCTGGGGCGTTTTGATGAAGCTGAAAACGCTCTCGACAAGGTACTGATCGAAAAACCAGAAGCAGCTCAAGCACACTGGATGAAATCCCGTATCAGAAAGGCAGCATCGGACGATCATATCGGAGTGATGGAGGGTATTCTCAAGACGATTCCGCCGATCAGTGCCCCGGCAAGTTTTCTTAACTATGCCATTGGCAAGGAATGGGAAGACCTGCAGGAATGGGACCGGGCCTTTGATGCTTATACAAAAGGGGCCACCTCAAGGCGCGCGGAGGTGGAATTTGACGAGCAAGCGGAAGAGGCGATGTTTGCAGCGCTTGCGGACACCTTCGATGCAGACTGGTTCGCGGCTGCAAAGGGCGGGAACCCGGACGCTTCACCCATATTCATAGTTGGTCAGCCCCGTACGGGCACCACATTGATTGAGCGCATCATGACAGCGCATTCGGATGTCTCATCGGCGGGTGAATTGCAACAATTCGCCATGTCGATCAAACGACTGTCCGGTGTGGTATCGCCAAAGCCCATGACAGCCGATATCGTTCGGAAAGCTGGCAGTATTGACCTGAATGAACTCGGCAGCATGTATTTGCATGCGACGCGGACCCTGCAGGGAGGCACGGCCCGTTTTGTAGACAAGATGCCGGTAAATTATCTTTATGTGCCGATTATTGCCGCAGCGTTACCCAACGCGAAGATTGTTCACGTAACACGCGATCCGATGGATAGCTGTTTTTCCAGTTTCAAACAGTTGTTTGCCGAAGCCTATTACCATTCCTATGACCTTGAAGAAATGGCGCGACATCATGTCCGGTACCGAGGATTGATGGCTCGCTGGAAAAGTGTTTTGGGCGACCGTTTGTTCGAAATAAATTACGAGAAAACAGTTGAAGATACAGAGATAAGCGCTAGAAAATTAATGGAATATCTGGATTTGGAATGGCAAAGTGAATGCTTGGAGTTTCATCGGCAGGACACCAGCGTGACAACGGCAAGCGCAGCTCAGGTTCGAGAGAGAGCCCACACCCGGTCTGTCGGGTTATGGCGCCGCTTTGAGGACCAACTTGAACCAGCGCGCAGAATATTGGCAGGAGCAAATATTATTTGATGCCAAGGCCAGTCTTTTGTGATGTAATCAAGGCGGGAATGAAGGAAAAGACACCCAAAAAAGTGGGGTCGATCGATAGACGCAGTCTTGGGTTTTGTATCAGTTGCCGATAGCTGCGTTCGAACTGGAGGAAGTCATGGCTGCTCTTATTGAAAATGCATGCCCGTCGGCGTGCATGCGCAAGAAGCCCGTTTTTAACAATACCCTGAAAACCACTGTCTCGCTGTTGGCCCTCACGGCCATTTCCATGCCTGTTGCGGCACAAAATGAAGATCGTGTCATCGAAGAAGTGATCGTAACGGCACAGAAGCGCCAGCAATCGGTGCGGGATGTGCCCATTGCTATATCGGCATTTGACGCGGCATTTACCAAGCAGGTTAATCTGGATGATGTAAAAGACTTGATCAGATTTGCGCCGGGCGTCGCAGGGGACAGCAAAGACAGCTTTATTGATCTGGTGAACATCCGTGGCATCCTGACCAATGACTTTGGTGTGGGCGGCGATCCTTCGGTCGGTTTTTTCAAAAACGGTCTGTATCAGGGCCGTAACGGTACTGTCGTGTCTTCCTTGTTTGACATGGAGCGAGCGGAAGTATTGAGGGGTCCTCAGGGTTTTCTGTTTGGTCGCAATGCCATAGGCGGCGCCATAAGCGTATTCACGGCAAAGCCTGATTTTGAAAAAGTAAGTGGTTATGCGGAAGCCGGTGTTGGCGAACGAGGAATTCTGGAGTTTGAAGCCTCGCTGAATGTGCCACTCAACAACAATTTTGCCCTTCGGTTGGCTGGATATCACAGCGAAGAAAACGGATATGTCGATAATTTTGCCCGGCAAGATGACGACCGGCTGATCGCGCACGATAAATCAGCGTTCAGAGGCACGCTTGCTTATGACAGTGATCGTTTCAATGGTTGGATTCTGGTGGAATATGAAGACCGCGACCAGTCAGGCACCGTGTACCGGGCCATTGAGGATGATGAGATATTCCCGTTCATTGAAGAGAATGTTGAAGGCGTGCAGCTGCGCGGCAACAACCGCGATATCGACAGCGACAACGGTCTTGGTAATTTTGACAATGGCGAAATCCTGACAATTAACGCCGAGCTGAATTTTGATCTGGGCTTTGCGACCTTGACGTCGCTGACCGGTTTTAAAGATCACGAGTATGAGTATGCGGAAGATTTTGACGGGCTGCCTGTCGTTATCAACGACTATAATCAGGATCAGGACGGTTATTATTTCGAGCAGGAATTGCGCCTGGTCGGAGAAACGGACGGACCTCTGAACTGGTACGCTGGTGTGTCCTATTACAAAGAGGACATAGACGCGCTTTTCTCGCAGCGGATCGGTGAAGAGGTTATCTGCAGCGCCTATTATTATTATACCTGTTCCGAACTGTTTGCCTACTATGGGTATGCCGAGTTTACGCCGAGCGGTAACGAAATTACCGAAAGCAACAGGGTGCGCGGCGACTATGAAGGCTGGGGTGCGTATCTGGATCTGAATTACACCGTGAATGACAGGCTCGAGCTGGGCGTCGGCTTGCGATATACCAAAGATACCAAAGACTTCAGGATCAACATCCTGCCAGTTACCAGCGAGCTGGGTCCCCGGTATATTTTCGGTGTGATAACGGACGGATTTGTTGACGGCAGCGCCAGTTGGGATGACATCACCCCGCGCTTCGTCGCTCGCTATCACGCTTCTGATGAGTGGACCGTCTATGCCAGTGTAACCAAGGGATACAAAGCGGGTGGTTTTGGCAGTTTTGCCGTTGTTCCGGGACCTGATGGCATTGACGACGACTCTGTGGTCTTGCCGGGTGCAACACCAAACCAGTTTGATCCCGAAACTGTCTGGTCCTATGAGGTTGGCGCGAAAGCAGACCTTTTAAACAGCCGCTTGCGTGTTGATCTGGCCAGTTACTACTATGAATATACGGACCTTCAGTTGAATTTCTTCGACAATGGCAGCCGGGTCGGCAATGTCGGCTCGGTCGAGGCATTTGGTTTTGAAGGCACGATCCAGGCGATTGTCTCCGACAGTATCGACCTGTATCTGGCGGGGTCCTACAATGATAACGAAATCAGCGGGGCCGAGCAGATAGCCGAAGATAGTGATGGCAACCGGTTGGGAAATATCCCCAAATGGACGCTTTCAGGTGTGGCAAGTTATCATACACCGCTTGGTGATGCTGGTGAATTGACGGCTTCAGTTGATTTCGCAGCCCAATCAGGGACATTCGGCGGTATTGAAAATATCGACGCTGCGCGCAATGACGGCTGGATAGATGTTTCTGCACGGCTTGCCTATGAAAATGACGCCGGCTGGCGCGTCGTGGCGTATGTCGAGAACCTGTTTGATGCCGTTTATTTTGATGGTACCAATGAAGGTGGTGACCTCCAGCCGCACCATGCATTTGGTGTGAGCAGGCCCCGCACAGTCGGTGCACGCTTCACGTATCGCTTCGGCGAGTAGTTATCAGGGCCCGCCATGTGTTGTGGCGGGTCATTTCAGTTCTTTCTGGTTAAAAAGAGGTGTGCCATGGCACATGATATGGGACGTATTAACGATGACATGGCTGCCTACTGGATGCCATTCACGCCAAACAAGGCATTCAAGGCCAATCCGCGTTTGTTGGCAAGCGCAGATGGCCTCTACTATACGTCAACAGATGGGCGGCAGGTATTTGATGGCTCGTCGGGCCTGTGGTGCTGTGCTTTGGGGCACAATCAACCCAAGATCGTTGAAGCAATCCGTGAACAGGCCGGCAAGCTGGATTATGCGACGTCTTTTGGTTATGCGCATCCTGCTGCATTCGAGTTAGCCAATACGCTGGCTGCGCGCATGCCCGGGGACCTCAACCATATTTTTTATACCAACAGTGGCTCCGAGTCCGTTGAAACGGCGCTCAAGATGGCCCTTGGCTACCACCGGCTGCGTGGCGAAGGGCATCGCACGCGCCTGATCGGCCGCGAAGGTGGCTATCACGGCGTTGGGTTTGGCGGTATCAGCGTTGGTGGCATGGTCAATAATCGCAAATTTTTCGGTGCCATGCTGCCGGGTGTTGATCATCTGCCACTGCCATACGATAGCAAGATGATCCGCTCTAACGGGCAGCCGGAAACCGGTGCAGATTACGCAGACGCCCTTGAAAGCATACTTGCGCTTCATGACCCCAGCACCATTGCGGCCGTGATTGTTGAGCCTGCAGCCGGGTCAGCCGGCGTTTATGTACCACCCAAGGGCTATCTCGAACGTTTGCGGGAAATAACGTCCAGGCATGGCATTTTGCTGATCTTTGATGAGGTTATCACCGGGTTTGGGCGACTGGGGTTTGCCACTGCTGCAGAACGATTTGGCATTGAACCTGATATCATCACTACGGCCAAGGCGCTCAATAACGGTACAGTGCCTATGGGTGCAGTGGCAGTTCACAAGAAAATCTACGACACCTTCATGGATAATGGCGGTGAGGGTGTGGAATTTTTCCATGGCTATACCTATTCAGCACATCCGCTTGCGGTGGCTGCAGCACAGGCGACACAGTCCCTCTATGACGAACTTGATGTCTATCAGAACGTTCGGGCACTTGAAGGGTATTTTGCCGATGCCATGCACGCGCTGGCCGAAGCGGACGTGATTGCAGACGTTCGAAACATTGGTTTTATGGCTGCGCTGACGTTCAGGCAGATTGATAGCAAGCCAATGAGCCGGTCTTCCCAGATATTTGCTCGTGCGTTTGAAAACGGACTGAAAGTGCGCTTGTCCGGGGACAATATTGCTATTGCGCCGCCACTGGTATGCGAAAAGTCCGATATCGACCTGGTTGTAGATCGCATGCAAAAGACCATATCTGACGTTGGATAGCAGACCAGACAGGGATCATCGCCCGGACCATGAATAAGACAGCAAAAAAAATCATGCCCGCCAGTCGGGTGGGGCGGTTTGTTGTCGGCATCCTGTTGATTATTGGCGGAATCCTGGGTTTCCTGCCTGTGCTTGGTTTCTGGATGGTTCCTTTGGGATTGATCATACTGTCTGTGGATTCTCCTTTCATTCGCCGGCGTCGTCGTGTTGTTGAAGTGAAACTCGGGCGCTGGTGGGCTGAACGGAAAGCCAGAAAACAAGCCCGACGCAAAAAGGAATAAGATGTATGAGCCTGGCAATATCAATTGATGACGTTCGGTCTGCCGCCAAACAGATTGCCGGTACAGCTGTGCGCACACCGCTCATCGAGAACATCAAGCTTAATGAAATTGCCGATGGGCGCGTGTTCGTGAAGACGGAAAACCTTCAGCATACAGGCTCTTTCAAGTTTCGCGGCGCTTACAATCGTCTGTCTCGCCTTAATGATGCCGAAAAGGCGAAGGGCGTTCTGGCTTTCTCCAGTGGTAACCATGCCCAGGGTGTGGCCCGAGCAGCCGCGCTGTTAGGGATTGATGCGACAATCGTGATGCCGGAAGACGCACCAGCGCTGAAGCTTGAGGCCACCCGAGGTTACGGCGCGAAGGTGGTGTTGTATGACCGTTATACGCAGGACCGGGAAGAGGTTGCGCGATCGGTTGCGGGAGACAGCGGTGTTATTGTCGTGCCGCCTTACAATGATCCGCTCATTATGGCCGGGCAGGGCACATCGGCGCTGGAAGTGGTGGAAGACCTGAAAAAAATGGGCTTGAAAGCTGATCAGGCTCTGATCAATTGCGGGGGCGGTGGATTGGCGTCAGGTTCCTTCACGGTGTACGGCGAGGAGTTCCCCGATATGAAGGGATATGTGGTTGAACCCGAGGAATTTGATGATGTTAAACGGTCTTTGGAGTGTGGCGCGATTCAGACCGTAGATTTTGATGCCCGGTCTATTTGCGACAGTTTGCTAACGCCAAGCGCAGGGACGCTTACTTTTCCTGTGTTGGAAGACAACCACGTTGAAGGCCTGAGTGTAAGCGATGATGAAGCGCGTCAGGCGGTTTCGTTTGCTGCCAGGCACTTGAAACTGGTCGGGGAGCCGGGAGGCGTTGTATCACTGGCAGCGGTGCTGGCCGGGAAAGTCGTCACCAGAAACAAAGTGACGGTATGTATAATTTCAGGCGGAAATATTGATCCAGCGATGCTGGAAGAATGCCTGGAGCGCTACTAGACGGTTAAATCGATCAAAAACAACATCGAAAAGCACGATTTCACTCTTGGACTCGGGAAAACCATGAGCTATAGAATGATCAAATCGTGAGGCTAGGGCTTCAACAGTAGAAGGGCAAAGACTATGGCAATGGACACTGAAGAGCAAAAAGTAACCTATGATGGTTTTCTTCGATATACGGTACGGTCTGTGATCGCTATCGTGGTGGTGTTGGGGCTGATGGCTATATTTATAGCCTAGACTTCATGTGAAAAGGTTACAAAAACGGCGCCCATCGGGCGCCTTTTTTTTGCATATTACCAATGCAGCCGCTAGTGACGCGGAATCGCTTTCAACTGGTAACAACCATCTTTTAAATCTCCAAACAGTTCAGGGACGTCCGGATGATTAATCGGTTCGTCTGTCGCATCAGCAAGCAGGTTTTGCTGCGAAACATACGCTTCATAACTGCTTTCGTCATTCTCGGCGAACAAATGGTAGAACGGCTGGTCCTTCTCGGGACGGATCTCAGCGGGTATGCTCTCCCACCATTCGTCAGAGTTTGCGAATTCAGGGTCAACATCAAAAATCACACCGCGAAACGGAAAATAGCGGTGCCGAACGACCTGTCCAATATTGAAGATTGGCAGTTTTGATACCGTTTGATTGTGATTCATCTAGTAAACTCCTTAACACCGGCTGAGATAAGCTTCCATGACAGTTTTGTCAATTGCTACTCTCGACAACGTGTTCGGGCCTTTGTGGTTCGAATATCACCGTATACAGCGGCGATATTGTGGCATTGATTTCGCGAGGTAAAACGGTTGCTTATTGGCCGGGTTTGTTCCCCTTGTTTGGGTGTCCGGCATTGCAGCCGTCGTAAAACCGTCATGAATAAGCAATCAAATTGACGATTTTTGCTGATACGACGTAAAGGCAAATTGAAGAAAAATGGAAAAAACAATAATGACCGATTCGATTAACCATGAAGGCCTTGCGCGGCTTGTTCATTTGGAGCTGGACCGTTTAGGGTTATCTGACCCTGCAGAAGCCAAAAAAGTACTGCAGGGAAAAGTTGGAGTTTACGACTGTGACGGTGCAGCGATTTCTGCGGGTATCAACCGATATTATGCCTGCAAGCAGGAAACACCGATGCAACACTAGGGTGCCTCGGCGTTAGCGCAGGGTGGCGCGCAGCCAAGCTTCAGCTTTCGGGCTCGAGCAGCTTGTGCAGGTGCACAACAACGTATTTTGTCATGGCGTCATCGACGTTGGCCTGGCTAACACTGCGCCACGCGTTCTCAGCTTCAGTGTAACTGCCATATATTCCGACGATATCAACTTTGGACAGGTCTCTGAATTCAAGTGATTGCGGGTCCTGGACTTGTCCACCAAATACAAGATGCAGAAGTTGCTTGTCGGCCATGGCATTGTTCCTTATTTAATAATGATACGTCGCCTGCCACCATCGTACATCTCTATGGGGCATCGGGCGGCGCCTGTGTATCAAATTCGGCGCAAAAGGCCACCTTTTTCTCGCGCCAGCTTTAGGAATTTGCAGTTTATGGCTGAAACAGAGAATTTTTTGATTTCCATTGTGGGGCGCGACAGAGTGGGCGTGATCTCAGATGTAACGGGCTATCTTTTTGATATTGGGGCAAATTTGGCTGACAGTTCCTATGCCGTTTTAGGCGAGGGTTTCGAATTTTCTGCGGTGGCGACATTTCCACCGGCTTTTGACCCGGGAGAGGGACAAGCGGGCCTGGCGGCACTGGACAGTCTCAACGGCGCCAGAATCACTATCGAACCTTTCGACTTTGAACCAACACGTGGAGAGACTGCACGGATCACTCATACCGTCGAGATAACCGGTGGTGATCGGCCCGGACTTGTTGCGCGCATTAGTGAAGTGCTTGGAGATTATGACGCCAACATCGTGCGGATGAGTAGCAAGCGGGCGGTTTCCGCTGACGGCGTTGCACATTATCGCACACGCTTTGCGATTTATGTCGCTGAAGATCGTGAAGAAATGATGTCGTCGGCTTTGTTTAATACTGCCGGTAGCATGCGGCTGGATCTAATTGTCGAGCCTGTTTGACCGGCTGCATCAATACAGGAAAAAGGGCGCGAATGCGCCCTTAAACCTTCAACCGCCAGCTATTTGGGAATCTATTCCGCTGTTTCTGGCGTTTGTTCCTTAAGCCAGACAATGAGGCCATCAACCCCGACGTCTTTAACCTTGGCTGAAAAGACATCACGGTTCGTGATCATCAGGTTAATGCCCTCAAACTCAAGATTGACTATCTGAAAAACGCCATTCTTTTTACGAATGCGCCAGTCAGCAAGGATTGGTTGACCTTCATCTCGTTGTACTTCAGTACGAACAAAAACATGGCCGTTACGCCCGGAAGCGGGTTTTGTGCCGACAACTTCCAGCTCGCGAAAGCCTATCTGTGTCATGCGTTTGTCAAATTCAGCGATAATATAGTCGCTCATTGCTTCCATATAAGTCGTGCGTTGCCGCGCGTCCGCCGTTCGAAAATGTCGTCCCAGCATACCACGGGCCAATAGGTTTATATCGGTGGCCTGTTCGAAGATTGCGCGGAACGCCTGATAACGTTCCGCTTCCGTGAGCTTGGTATCGCTCCAAACGGCGATTGTTTCTGCTGCCAGTGTTTCAACAAACTCAATCGCCCCTCGAGTGTCATCAACAGCAGAATCCTGTGCGCCTGCGGGCATGGCAACAAATAGCCAAAGCGCAAAATAGGATGCTAGTTTTTTCATTAGTTGTCCTCGCGGGTTTATTTATGAAACGCAGCTTATTCTTGTTATTCGGCAGCTTCAACAGTGGCTTCGCGCAGGTAGGCCATCAGGTCCTTCCGGTCCTGTTCTTTTCTCAGGCCAGCGAACGCCATTTTGTTGCCGGGCAGGAATGTGCGTGGCTGAGCCAGCCATTCATCCAGGTTTTTCTCGGTCCATTCGAAACCCGCTTCCTGTAGCGCTTTCGAATATTTAAAACCGTCCTTCGAACCTGCCTGGCGACCAAACAGGCTGTCCAGATTAGGACCGATGCGCGGGCGAGCTGTTGCAGTCAGGTTGTGGCAAGCCTTACAACGGTTAAATAGACGTTTGCCCTTCACGGCGTCTCCAGCAGCAGAAATGGTCGTATCTGCTGCGTCTGCAGAGGCCATGACGCTCAGGGTTGCTGTAGGTACAACGGCGATGGCCATAAATACGGCTGTTTTCGCTAAAAACTTCATTGGTAACTCCAATTAACTCTCAATTATTAACCGTGATTACGGTGTTCAATCTGGGCTTCTTAAGCTGAACCCGAAGTGAACATATTTGACGGCTCTGAAAAGGTCGACCTTACAAACCGTCGCAGGCTAAAATGTGAGTGGCCCACAGTTGCAGGCCACCCGATCTCATATCTTACTTTGGTCCCTCATAAGGCTTGATGGCGCCAGATTTCAACCGGGCAAAATAATCATCAAGCATTGCACGAACTTCTTTCCTCAAGAGGAACAACCCAAGAATATTCGGGAAGCCAATTGCCAGCAGCAACGCGTCTGCCATATCCATTACCGGCGCCAACGACATTGCCGAGCCGGTGATTAAGACCATCAAATATGACACTTTGAAGGCAAGGTCCGCATTGGCGTTATTGCCGAAAAGCCACAAGAAAGAGCGCTGGCCATAGTAGAACCATGTGATGGACGTAGAGAAGGCAAACATGACAACGGCGACCGTCAGAATATACGGGAACCAGTCAATGACTGTGGCGAAAGCCCGTGATGTCAGCGCGATGCCGGCAAGGGTGCCAGATGCGCTTGGATCAACGGACCCTGTCAGGATAATGACCAACGCTGTGATGGTGCAGATAACCACTGTGTCGATAAAGGGTTCGAGCAGTGCGACAAGGCCTTCAGAGACAGGTTCTTTGGTTTTTGCGGCAGAGTGCGCGATGGAGGCAGAACCAAGGCCGGCCTCATTTGAGAACGTTGCTCGGCGCAAACCCTGAATAAGCACACCGATGATGCCACCGGCAACACCTTCACCGGTGAAAGCACCAGCGAAAATCTGGCCGAACGCTGCAGGGATGTCACCAAGATGACCAAAAATCACAACAAGCGATGCGGTTACATAAGTGATTGCCATGATGGGCACGAGGAATTCTGTTACATGCGTGATCTGGCGAATGCCGCCGATAATGACAAGGCCGACAGCAGCCGCAAATACGATACCAAATATCCAGGGGCGACCATACAACAAGCTGTTTTCTCCGCCCGTCAAAGCGGCAATCTCGTTGGTAAACTGGATGGATGACTGATTAACCTGGAACATCGCGCCGGCACCGTACGCGCCGCCAATAATGAACACAGCTGCAATAACAGCCAGGATTTTACCCAGTGCGGGGTAGCCTTGTCCGGCAAGCCCCTTTGTGAGGTAATACATCGGGCCACCTGAAACCACGCCGTGCTCGTCGATTTCCCGGTATTTTACACCAAGCGTACATTCGACAAACTTAGATGTCATGCCAAACAGCCCGGCCAGGATCATCCAGAACGTCGCACCAGGGCCGCCAACCGATATAGCAATGGCAACGCCTGCAATATTCCCAAGGCCAACGGTACCGGAAACGGCGGCTGTCAGGGCCTGAAAGTGTGTCACCTCGCCGGGATCTGTTGGGTCGTCATACGTTCCTCTCACAATCCGGATCGATTGCGCAAAGCCCCGAACATTAGGAAAGCCCATATAGAAGCTGAAGAAAATACCACCGCCCAGAAGCCACAATACGATAAACGGAATAGGGGGCAGTGCTGAAATTATGTCCTGTAATGTGAAGAAAATGATACCTGAGACAAATGCGCTAATCGGTCCCATAAAGCTGTTCACTGCTTCGACGAATGTGCCGCCATCATCCTGCGCGAATGCTGTTGGCGCTAATGAAAGGCTCACTGCGCCGATAAGCGCAAAAATTGCCATAAGGCGTTTCATATAAACTCCCCCTTTAATCGGATAGTGGTTGGCGACCGAAACCCCTGCCGCCATGTTTTGATGCTGCTTTAAGTTCAGCTTGCCGTTTTTTCGTGTCGCGCATGCTAGCCGCATTAGTCTTTTGGCTCAACGGAAACATCGCTCAAGTCAAAAAACGGTGAAGTGGGTTGGGTTCGACGTGATCAAGACGCGGTCCATATGTATTGGAATGCTGGTCTGCATAAACGCTTCAGCACCTAAAAGTTTAAAGAGCTTTTAACGGGCAGTTAACTTGTTTGCCTTAGCTTTATCTAAAGGCTTTGGGCTTGGCTCTGAAGCAGACATGTAACCTGTTACTTATGGGATATCCGCCGTGGCTGACGATACAACCCTTTCCAGCGCCGATGTGGCAAAACTTCTGCAAGACCCGAACAGTGAAAACCGTGCAGCGGCAGCTGAAAAAGTAGCTTCAACTTTTTCCGGCAGCAGCTTGTCGGAAAACGAACGGGCTATAGCCGAAGATATTTTCAGAGCAATGTTGAAGGATGCCGCAGTTCGAGTGCGTGAAGCCCTTTCCGATAGTTTGAAAGATAACCCTTCGGTTCCTCATGATGTAGCGGCGGCGCTTGCCAAGGATGTCGAAACCGTTGCGATGCCGATGATCGAGAGTTCATCAGTCCTGACCGATGAAGATCTCGTTGAGATTGTAAGCACGCGAAGTGCAGAAGTTCAGAAAGCTGTAGCTGGCCGTTCAGATGTTTCCGAGCGGGTAGCAGATGCGCTGGTGGACAGTGACAATGAAGACGTTGTCGCGACGCTGGTTGGTAATTCAGGGGCCCGGATGCATGAAGGTACCTTCGACCGGGTGCTGGACCGGTTCGGGGACAGCGAAAAAGTCAATTCACCGCTCGCGCATCGTAGTGATTTGCCGGTTGGTGTTTCTGAACGTCTGGTAACCATGGTTTCCGAGCAGTTGCGCGACCATATCATGACACATCATGAAATTTCGCCGACAACTGCAAGCGATCTCTTGCTCGAGAGCCGCGAGAAGGCAACAGTTTCTCTTGTCGAAGGAGGAAGTCAGCGCACGGTACAACAATTGGTGGACCAGCTTTCGGACAATGGCCGTCTGACACCGACTTTGATGCTACGGGCGCTGTGTATGGGCGATGCCACATTCTTTGAAGTCGCTCTTGCCAAAAAAGCGAATATTCCGGTCATCAACGCATACAAGCTTGTGCATGATGGCGGGGATCTGGGCCTGAAGCGCTTGTTCGAGGCTACAGACATGCCGCCGCAGTTCCTCAATATGGCGCGCGCTGCACTGGACGTGTCTTCGGAGATGATAGAAACAGGTGGCGATGACCGTGAAACATACAAGAAATTGATGATTGAACGGGTCCTGACGCAGGTTGAAGACGAAGTGGACACGGAAAACCTTGACTATCTGATCGGTAAACTGGGGGCCACAACTGCTCAAACGGGCGCGGCCGTCGCCTGACTGTGATACAATTCTTGTGGGAAGCCCGGTTTGTGCCGGGCTTTTTTTTATTGCTAGCGGTCAGAAGGTAGCCACAAGGCAATCTCTGGCCAGATCAGGACAGCAAGCAGGCCGAGAAGCTGCAACACCACGAAGGGGATGATGCCGCGGTAGATATCCTTCAGGGCAACCATGCTGCCTGCTGCACCCTTCATATAGAACAGGGCAAAGCCGAATGGCGGGGTGAGGAAACTGGTTTGCAGGTTTACGGCCATCAGAATGGCAAACCACATTGTCGTCTGCGACGGGTCTGCAAGATGGCCTCCAAAATCCAGGCTCGCAATAATGGGTGCGAAAACGGGGAGTATGATCAGGGTAATTTCGATCCAGTCGAAAAAGAACCCCAGCAAAAACACCGCGATCATCAGGATCAGTAGAACAGTCCATGGGCTGGTACCGGTAGACTGAATGATATGAAGAATTTGGTCGTGGCCACCCAACAGGGCAAAGACATACGAAAAGGCGGTTGCGCCGACAAAAAGACCGAACAGCATGGTGGTTGTCAGAGTAGAACGTTCGACGACATCCCGAAGTACAGTGAATCTGAGTTCCCCGCGCAGGCGAGCAAGCAGAAGTGCGCCGAACGCACCAACACCGCTCGCTTCTGTTGGGGTTGCGAAGCCTCCAAAGATAGAACCCAAAACAGCAACGATCAGTAAAACAGGCGGCAGGAAACTGCGAGCAACCATAGACACGGTGATTTGCGTGTCTTCGCCTTCAATTGCCAGAGCAGGGGCGAGCGAAGGGTTAAGGCTCGTACGAGTGAAAATGTACAACAGGTAAAAGCTCGCGAGCATCAGGCTCGGAACAACGGCGGCCAGAAACAGTCCTCCCGCCGAAGTACCAAGCAGATCAGCCATCACCACCAGCATGATTGAAGGTGGCAGCAGAATGCCGAGCGTTCCGGACGCAGCAATTGTCCCCGTCGCGAGCGGGCGGTTATATCCGCGTTCCAGCATAATGGGCAGGGCCATCAGGGTCATCATAACCACACTTGCGCCGATGATGCCGGTTGTGGCCGCAAGGATAACACCGAGCACGGTGACCGAAAGAGCAAGGCCGCCCGGTATGCGGCGTGTCATAATCTGAAGCGTGTTCAGCAAGTCTCGTGCGATGCCACTTTTTTCTAGCATGGTCCCCATGAAGATGAACATGGGAATGGCAACAAGGATTTGCTTGTTTACGACGCCGCCGAAAATACGGCTGACCACAAGGAAGAAACTATTCGGGTTTTCAATGCCCAGCATCACGGCAAAGGACCAGAAACCAAGCCCGACCCCGCCCAGGATAAAGGCGATTGGAAAACCACTGAACAGCAGAGGCACCAGCGCTGCGAACATCAGGAACGGCAGAAAAGTGACCAGCGTTTCCATCAGCTGGCCTCCCGGCCGGAGGAGGTGGCATCAGCAAAACACGTTTTGGCTTTTTGGTCTTCATTGCCAAACAGGAAGGCAACAGAATCGATCATCCGGGCGATAGCTGCTGCACCAAGTGTTGCAAAACCTATCGGGATAACTGATTTGATGATCCACCGGTTGGGCAGTCCCGTGGCCGAGGGAGATGCCTCATTGTATTCAAGGCTATAACCGACATAATCAAAGCCAAACCAGATCACTGCGGCCGTGTAAGGCAGCAGAAAGACACAGCAACCGAAGAGTTCCACCCAGGCTTTCGTGCGTGCCGAAAAGCGTTCGCTTGCCAGCTCGATGCGCACATGGGCATCGCGGTTATATGCCCAGCCCAGCGCCAGCAGGAACAAGGCACCGTGCAGATGCCACTCCATCTCCTGCAATTTGGTCGAGCCGATGACAAACCAGTGCCGCAGCGTGACATCCGTCATGATTACCAGGATAAGGACAACCATCAGCCACGCCGATAACTGGCCAAGTATATTGGCAAAGCGCTTCATCTTTACCGACAGATTGAGCAGTTTGTCCATCATTCGGGTTTCAGATAGCCGCGCTCTGCCCAGCCACGGTATTTGGCGCGAAAAGCGGACAAAGAGGCCCAGACGCGGGCAAATTTCGGGTCTTCTTCCTGCAGGTCGAGGGCCACTTCATCCCATGCCGTTTCGAGAGCAGACAGAATCTCTGGCGACCATGTATGAATTTGCACACCTTTTTCTTCCAGCCGCGCCATGGCGTCTGCCTGGAGTGCTTCACCTTCAGAAACGCCGTATCGTACGTTGGCAGAGCATGTTGTTTCCACCATGTGCTTCTGGTTTTCACTCAGGCTGTTCCAGGCATCCAGGTTGATCATCAGTTCGAAGAAGGTCGATTGCTGATGCCAGCCCGGCAGATAATAATGTTTGGCAACTTCATAAAAACCCATGCGCTCGTCAACAGCAGGCATGGCGTATTCCGTTGCGTCAATCGTGCCCAGCTCCAAAGCCTGATAGATTTCCCCACCAGCGATTAGCTGGGGAGCGGCACCAATTTTCTCCATGACTTTACCGCCAAGGCCGAAAAAACGAATTTTCAGGCCACGGAAGTCTTCAATGCTATTGATTTCCTTCTTGAACCAGCCAGAAGCTTCTGGCGGTGTGAGTCCGCAGATAACGCTGTGGATATTGTGTTCGTGATAGATTTCATCAAACAGTTCCTTGCCGCCCGCAAAATCAAACCAGGCGAGATACTCGGGCGCAGAAGGACCAAAGGGTACCGAGGCAAAAAGCTGTAGAGATGGTTCTTTACCCGCCCAGTAACCCGGGGTGGACCAGCCGGCTTCCAGAGCACCATAGCTAACAGCGTCGAATGTCTCGAAGGGCGGTGCGAGAACACCGGGTTCGTGGAACTTGAGATGGATGGTGCCATTGGATATGGCCTCAAGTTCTGTCGATATTCTTTTACCAAGAGTGCCAATCTGCAGCAGCGTGGACGGGTAAGTGCTGGTCATGCGCCAGATTACGGGTTCATCTGTTTGCGGACTATCAGACCCCGCGTGCTGATCAGTTGGCGCGCTGCAACCGGCCAAGGCTGCCATTGCGGCCAGAGTTAAAAGTCTCATGCCAATTGTTCCCCGCTATCAATCGGTTACCCGAATTTCTTAAGAGATTGCCCCAACAGAATATAGAGCTTGCCCATATCTGAAGAAATTAGTGTCACTGAAAGCGCGCTGCCTTTGTCCCCTATCATGGCACGCTCCATCAAACCTTCGAAATCACGACAGTAGCGCGCCACAGTTTCGCGGAACTCGCTGTCCAGTTTAAATTTGTCTGCAATAGCTTTGCGTGTTGCCCGGTCGCCGATTTTGAGTGTGCGGCGCATGAACACTGATTTGTCTCCCTGAAGATACTCTTCCCATATGGTATCTGGCAGATCCTGCGACAGGGCCTTGTTTATATCGATAGAAACGGATTGCAGGCTTTCCATCAGAAGGGCAGAGGTGCGCGCAAAATCGTTCTTCGTCGCAGCAATAATGCGCTTTTCGACCTCTGCCGTTTTCTCAATGAACTGCTCTGCCTGCTGGGCAATTTTGTCAGATTCGGTGCCAAGCCGCATCGCGAGCAATGCGCTTTCTTTCTCTGCGCTTTCTGCGCTGTCCTGATAGTCGGACAACACACGATTCAGCGTTGCCTGCATCTGTTCCTGAAGGTATGTGATGCGCTCGCTAGCTTTATCGCTGATCTCGGTCATACTGGCGGTTAGTTCTTCACCAGTGTTTTCCACTGATTTGCGCATGTCTGTCTGCGCGCGCTCTGTCTGGTCCATCAACGCCTGACTGGACGCATCCAGTCTGGCTGCGGCGTCAGTGGAACTCTCGGCAAACTGAGCGATCTGCGCGTCCATGCGTTCTGTTGAACGATCAAGGCTTTGGATCACTTCGCCCGCTTCTTCGATGATGCGTTCGCGCTCTCCGGCGAAAGCTTCAGCAGCGCGCCCCAGTTTTTGGCTGGTTTCATATAACTGTTCGTCCAGAACGGCTGCATTTTTGCTCAGTTCGCCGCTCTTTTCCTGAACTGTCTCTGAGGCTTGGTTTGCCTTGTCTTCGAGTTCAACGACTGCGCCTCTCAATGTGTCGGTTTTTTCGCTCAGGTAGCTTTCTGCCTCACCGGCTTTGTCCTGAAGGGCATTTGTCTGGGAGGTGAACCTTTCTGCGGCTTCGATAACCTTGCTGGCAGCCTCGCCTGATGCGGCATTCAAGGCATCGCGCTGGCGGGTCAGGTCTTCTTCAAGCCGCGAGAGCTTCATGCGTGTATCGCTCAAAAGTTCAGACAAAACCTCACTCTGTTCACTCATCTTGCCTTGTACACTTTCAATTTCGTCTTTCGTCTGGCGCGATTGTTCGGCAAGGTTATGTGCACGTGTTTCCACCTTGTCTGCCGTTGCCGAGAGAGTGCTGCCTGCTTCTTCACCAGCTCTAGCAAGTTCGGCCATCTGATCTTCCACACCTGCGCGCAATTGCCGGATATGCTGCAAAGTTCGCTCTGCTGTTGCCTCAGCTTCTGCCGTTGCCGCCGAGTTTTGTTGGTCGATCGTGCTCAGGGTTGTGTCCAGGGCCCGTTTGGCGCGTTCAAGACCGTCTTCAAGCACGAGGTCTACTTGCTTGGCATGTTCCAGAACCTGTTTGCCTGTCTCTTCTGTTGTCGTCAGCATCTGCGCGTTAACACGTTCGCTGGTTTCAAGAGCGGACGTGCTGTGTGCCTCCAGCGACTGACCTGCCTGTTCCAGCATTTCCTTGGCCTGAGTAACGGTCTCGATAACCTGGGCGGACATGGATTGCGCGCGCTCTGAGAAGACTTTTGACACATCATTGGTGCTATCAAGGGCTTCTGTGGCCGCGGTGCGTACCTCACCGACATGGGTGCGCAGGCTTTCTTCAATTTTGGCAGATTCCGCCGCTGCCAGTTCCGCCAGCTCTTTGAGAACGGTTCCCTGTGTTGTCATATGCTCAGACAGTTCCGCGGAACGACCTTCCAGACCTTCAACGTCATGGCGGAATTTTGCCATGCCGCCCAGCACCTTGTCGGTAACAGCTTGCAGCCTCAACTCCACATCGACAGCGATGTCCTGAACCTCGTTCACACGGCTGCTGACATGGTCACCAGCTTTATCAAGCCGTGTTTCAAAGTCCTCGGTTGCCTTGCCGAATGCCTCAAGACTGCTATTCACCCGCTCGCGTGCATGGTCGGCGGTTGCTGCGGCTGTTGTGCCGGCACCTTCGACTTTGGCACTCATGTCATTCATGTTGCGTTCCAGCGATGTGACGCGTGTTTCGACCTCTTGGGTCAATTCCATAATAGCGGTACGCTCACGCTCGAGAAGTTCTCGTATGCTTGCCGTGCGTGCTTCGGTGTCGGCGGTTGCAGAGAACAGATCACTGATCTGGGACTGAAATCTGTTTTCCAGATTTTCAAGCCGGTCAGAGGCCAAATCAGCAACTGCATCAATATTGGTGATTTCCTTGATCAATGTCTTGTTTAGCTGGGCAAGGCGTTGTTCTGCAACCTCAACGGGCGCGACAGCCCTGTTCAGGTTTTGCGAGATGGCCAGCCGTCTTTCCAGCAAGGGGTCGGTTCTCTGGAAGGCGAGGGCGACCAACCAGAAAATAGCAACAGGCGTACTGTAGCCAGCAACAAGGCTCGCGATATCTATGGGGCCGAAAGGCTGCGCGCTGATTGGCGCGACCGCAAACAAATAGTAAACAGCCAGTCCCGTCCATGCGATGGACAGGGCTCCTGCGAGAAAAACCGGCATAAGCCGTCGGCGGTTGCGAGCCTGTTTGTTCGCAATGGCCTTATCTTGCTCGCTAGCAGTTGCTTCACTGCTGTTCGCTGCTTTTTCATCTATCGATTTCATGTCTGGAAAATCCAGGTCAACTCTTGACATTTCAGCCGCCCCTCAGCCCCGATCGTCTTACTTTAACAGTTTCATTTTCATGTCAAAGCGTCAACTATTGCGTCGATTTGCGGTCAACTTCTTCTCTTAATGCGCAAGAGTTATGGCAAAAACATGGATTTCCTCTATTATAGAGCAGGTTTTATCGCCATGCAGCCATGATCAAAGGGACAGGATCAATGACTGAAACAATTGAACAAACACGCACCAGCCAGGGGCGGTCATCCGCGTTAAGTGCCGCTCAACGCCGCTATCTCGAACGTGGCCTGTCGGAGCCGGGTGGCAAGCTGCCTCTGTTTGACAAAAATGGGCAGCGGATCAAAGACCAGACCATTAAGGCCTGTATAAAAAACGGCTGGGCTGAACATTGGTACCGCAACCCGATCAAGCCAGACTGGCTGGTCTGTAAACTGACCAGATCAGGTCGCTCTGCATTGAAGGCGAAATAGACGTGGCTGAATCTTCCTGGGACGAAACTGTTCTGCTTGATGAAAAACACCTGCGCGAGTTTACGGGCGGTGACACGGGTTTCCAGCGTCAGGTGCTTGGTATCTTTCTCGAAAATGCTCCTTTGTATCTTGAAACCCTGTGCCGTGACGGCAATGACAACTGGCGATCAGATGCGCATAAACTGAAAGGAGCAGCGCGCAGTATAGGTGCGTGGCGACTGGCACGGGAAGCGGAACGCGCCGAACAGCTTGGATATCCTGCCGATAATGACCCGAAGCGGATAAGAATCGCTAAAGAACTCCAGGTAAGGCTGGAGCAAACAATCAGATACATAAACGAAGATACTGAATTCGCATAAGAACCCATAATATATAATAAATTTGACCATTAACCTGTTAGGCCGTTAAGATTTGACTGGGGGTCAACCAGAGGGTTGGCATAAGGTTCGTCTATGAGTGATTATGATTTTGACAGAGTGAATGTATTGCTGGCTGAGGACAGCCCGTTTATCCGCTCGCTGCTTGTCAACTCACTAAAGGTGCTGGGTGTTGGTAATGTATTTGCGGTTGAACATGGTGGCGATGCCATCCATTTCCTGCAACGTGTGAAAAACGAGCCAATGCGAGTTGGTGTTCAGCAGATTGATATCATTATTTCAAACTGGGACATGCACCCCATCGACGGGATGATGTTTTTGCGATGGGTCCGCCGGCACAAGGATAGCCCTGACAGGTTTGTTCCTTTCATGCTTATCACCAGTTACACCGAACCGGAGCGCATTGTTCAGGCACGGGAAATGGGTGTGACAGACATGTTGGCAAAGCCGTTCACCATCAAGCATATCGGTGAAAAGCTTATATCGATTATCGAACGTCCAAGACAGTTTGTGCATAACGCTGATTTCTTCGGGCCTGACCGACGGCGCCAGAAACTGGGGCCTCCGGGTGAGGAACGCCGTGTCCTTACAGACAAGAGCGAAGGCGTGGAGATTATCCGTGGATAAGAAAAAGGTCATCGTTCGCTTTTACCGGTTTCAGAACCGCCTAAAGGAAAAAACCGCAGGACTTGCCCCGGGTAAGACATCTATTTCATCTGATGCGCTTGAAGCAGCGGAAAAAGCGCTCAACAAGATGTCGGAAGACTATCCAGACTGGGTTTCCGGTTTGATTGTAAAGCTGCAGGAACAACATGGCCGCTGTGTCGACACACCAGAAAAACGTCATGAATTTTTCGAGGAAATCAATCATATCGCTCACGATATGAAGGGGCAGGGGGGAACATTTGGCTACCCTTTGATAACCCAGTTTTCTGACAGCCTTTATGGCTTTACCGTCAAGCGGCCCGGCGAAATCTCGGATAATCAGGTAGAGCTTGTGAAATCGCATGTAGATAGCATGCGCGCAGTGATTCGCGGTCGCGTTTCAGGCGATGGCGGCGAGATTGGTGAAAAACTGTCGCAAAGTCTCGAAGAAGCGATTGAAAAATATGACGATAACTAACGATCAGTGCCAGAGTAACACTGATCGTTAGCCTGTTATTTTATCGTTTTCCGGCTCTTTTCCGCAGGTTCAAAGCATGGTCTATGATGTGGAAAACCACATTTTGCTCCATTGTTCCGGTAGCCAGATGCGACCAAGGCCCAATAGCAAATAAAGCAACGTCTTCGCCGCCATGGGTTTCACTTCTGGTTGGAACCAGAGCCTGCTGCATATGGTCAATAGCTTGTGCTTCTTCTTGTGTCAGTGCAGGCCTTTCGCCTTCAACAGCGCCGTGCCCGTTGTGATACCCGAGGGTTGTGTATGGTTTGCCATCCCGAGCGAGCAGAGGTTCGTTGCTTTCCAGTTCGATAGGCGTTACCAAACCGAAAATCGGATTGCCGCGCCTTGGATAGCCAGCAATTGTGAATACATGGCTGTGGTCGGCGGTTACGAGGATCAGGGTCTCGGACAAATCGACCATTGATGCGGCTTTTTCCACAGCTTTCGACAGGGCAACAGCGTCATGCAGTGCTCGCTGCGCATTGCCGGCATGGTGACCATGATCAACACGGCCACCTTCTACCATTAGATAAAACCCGTCATCGTCTTTTGAAAGCATGTTGATCGCGGTCTCTGTCATCTCGGACAGGGACGGCTGAACTTTCTCCATAGACGGTCGTTCGATGCGGTCGAGCTCAAAGTCCATATGGCTGTGATCAAACAGTCCGAGCAGTCTGCTGGTGCTATCCAGGTCAACCGCGGCAAGGGCTTCGCCGTCGGCGACATAGACTGCACCGTCTCTGGACGCCAACCATTCCTGCGTTAAATCACGCCCGTCCGAGCGCCAGCCTTTCTCTGTACCCGAGGGCAGGAAGTTACTGCGGCCTCCACCAAGAGCAACCTCGAGGCCGTTACCTCCGAGATCGTCAAGGATTTGGGAAGCGATATCCCTGCAGCCTTCAGAGTTTTCAGGCAGCGCGGAATCACTTTCCCAGTTTCGTGCAGGGGAGACTGCATAGACCGCAGCAGGCGTAGCATGGGTAAGGCGTGCCGTTGATACAACGCCTGTGCTCATGCCGATGTTCTCAGCATAGGCGGCAATCGGTGTTAATGTGTTTGCGGTTATGTTTTCGCACGAGCGCTGCTGTTGCAGGGGCCCCGTATTGATAACGCCAACGCGTGTCTTTATGCCGGTATTCAGTGCAGTTGCGGTTCCTGCACTGTCCGGGACCTGAGCATCCACATTGTATGTTTTGACCAGTGCAGTGTGTGGAAACTTTTCGAAACTGAGGTAGTTTTCTTCGCCCGGCTCGCCTTTTAACTGCCCATCAAGGATACGCGCAGCTGTGAGTGTTGAAACACCCATACCGTCACCCACAAACAAAATAACGTTCTTTGCCTGCCGCGTGTTGGGTGTGTTGGCAAGCCGCGCCGCGATGGCGGCTTCGCCGTCAGCAAGCCAGCTCTGGTTTGTGCCAAGCATTTCTGGCGTTAAGCTTGGAACCGGATTTTCATCGTCCATTGATATCGCGGTGGTCCATGCAATCGCAGACACTATAGCGGTGCCGCAAACTGATCTCATGAAACGAGTTCCCGGACGAAATTTCTTCATTGTTTAATCCCTGTTCGAATTCCAATGCCTCAGGCCTAGCAAGGAATGTGTGTTGTTAAAAGGAGTTTGTCATTCATGCAACCGGCAGGGCCAGCTGTAGTGTCGAAAACACATGGCGATTATAGCGAATTCGATGACATTTGTGTGAAGGGCATACGACCGGAGTTTATGGGTTTATCAGCATGTCGCAGGCCCGGCTCCGTTGGTCGACTTGGCTTTGAACCAGACGCTGCAGCTCCCATCTTTATCAAAGCAACCAGCGATAAATGACTGGTTGTCATACGACATGGCGACACGAACGATAGCGAGGAGAAACACAATGAGTTTCGTTCAAACCGACAACAACATTACAGGCAATTTTTCCAAGAAAACCACTCAAAGGACCGCTGCTGTATTTGCGGCTGCGGCGATGTTCGCTTTTGCAGGCACAGCGCAGGCAGACGAAGATACCGGTCTGCAATCCTGGATTGACGGCGCAGATCGTGCCGTTGATGACGTGATGGTTTATCCGTCTTTTGCTGCCAAGAGGGGCAATTCGGGTAGATCCATTTTCGCGGTAACTATCAATCGAAACGGCGATGTTATTGACAGTGAACTTGTCGAAACTGACGGCAGCCATAGTCTGAGGTCTGCGGCACAGCGTGTGGTAAAGCGCGCGGACTTTCCTGCTCTGCCAGCTTCTTATGTCGGCAGAGAACTGAAGTTCAGTCTGCGCCTTAATTACGCCATAGCCGGGTCGGCAATGGAGGCCAGAGCCTTAAAGCGTGGCACGAAGGTAAGCGGCGAACAGGTAGCATACGGTAAACCCTATGCCAGCCGGGTTACCATTCTTTCTGACACAGCAGATTAATCCTGTTGATGAATGTAGGGGGAGGGCGCTTTGGCGCCCCCTTATTGGCTTTAGCGACGCAGTTCACGCATGGCGCCATCAATACCTGATAGCGTAAGCGGGAACATTTTGTCGTGCACAAGAGATTTCATAATCTGGATAGACTGGCTATAGCGCCAGTGTTCTTCAGGGATGGGGTTAAGCCACACAGCGCGATTATAGATATTGCTTACGCGGTTCATCCAGACTTCACCTGCTTCCTCGTTCCAGTGTTCAACAGAGCCGCCGGGATAGGTGATTTCATAGGGACTCATGGACGCATCACCAATGAAGATAACCTTATAGTCGTGAGGGTAGGTGTGCAGCACATCCATTGTTGAGATATGGTCATTGTGCCGACGGCTATTGTCTTTCCATACGCGCTCATAAAGACAGTTGTGAAAGTAAAAGAATTCAAGGTGTTTGAATTCGCTGCGCGCGGCTGAAAACAGTTCCTCGCAGATTTTGATATGAGGGTCCATTGAGCCACCCACGTCAAAAAACAATAGAAGCTTTACGGCATTGTGGCGCTCGGGCACCATCTTGATATCCAGATAGCCGTTGTGGGCTGTGGCATGGATGGTACCATCCAGGTCCAGTTCTGTTGCTTCACCCTCACGCGCAAACTGGCGCAGTTTTCTAAGTGCGACCTTTATATTGCGGGTACCCAGTTCCACACTGTCGTCTAGGTTTTTATATTCCCGCTTGTCCCAAACCTTGACGGCACGCCCGTGACGACCCTTGTCCTGGCCGATGCGAACGCCTTCAGGGTTATAGCCATAGGCACCAAACGGGCTTTTACCAGCTGTGCCGATCCATTTGTTGCCGCCCTGATGGCGTTTTTCCTGTTCTTCCAGACGCTTTTTGAGCGTCTCCATAATCTCGTCCCAACTGCCGAGGGACTTGATTTCATCCATTTCTTCCTGGCTGAGATAGAGTTCGGCAAGTTTTTCGAGCCATTCTTCGGGTATTTCCACGGTTTCATCGTCTGTAATGAATTCAACACCCTCAAAGACCTTGCCAAAGACCCGGTCAAACTTGTCCAGGTTGGCTTCATCTTTCACGAAAGTAGACCGGGAAAGGTAATAGAAGTCATTGATGCTGAAATCAGCACAACCAGCTTCCATTGCCTCCATCAAGGTCAGATATTCCTTGATGCTAACGGGCAGACCGTTTTCCTTGAGGGCGTAAAAGAAGTTGGTGAACATCAAACAATCTCGGCGCTGGTAAATACGCTTGGCACTATACCGATTTCCGGCGGTTCATGAAGGCAAGGCGTTCAAACAGATGGACGTCCAGTTCGTTTTTAAGAAGGGCTCCGTGTAACGGCGGTATTAGGCTTGAAGGGTCCTTGGATTTCAGGACTTCCTCAGGAAGTTCTTCCGACATCAGTAGCTTAAGCCAATCAAGAAGTTCGCTGGTAGACGGTTTCTTCTTTAAACCCGGCACTTCGCGGATTTCAAAAAAGATATTCAATGCGTCCCTGACGAGCTTTTTCGAAATGTCCGGATAGTGAACGTCGATGATTTCCTTCATCGTTTCTTCATCGGGGAATTTAATGAAATGAAAGAAACAGCGCCGCAGGAATGCATCGGGTAGCTCTTTTTCATTGTTTGATGTGATAATAACGATCGGGCGGTTGACCGCTTTTACCGTTTCGCCCGTTTCGTATACATGAAATTCCATCCGGTCCAGTTCCAGAAGCAGATCATTCGGGAACTCGATGTCCGCCTTGTCGATCTCGTCGATCAAAAGAACCGGGGTGTTATCACTTGTGAACGCTTCCCAGAGTTTGCCTTTTTTGATGTAGTTGCGAATATCTTTAACTTTTTCATCGCCAAGCTGGCTGTCCCTCAGTCTTGATACCGCGTCATATTCATAGAGGCCCTGCTGTGCCTTCGTTGTTGACTTGATGTGCCATTCAATCAGTTCGCTACCAAAGGCTTCAGCCACCTCGTGGGCGAGAACAGTTTTACCTGTGCCCGGCTCGCCTTTGATGAGAAGCGGGCGCCTTAACGTCGCCGCTGCGTTAACGGCAACTTTCAGATCATCGGTTGCTACATAGTTTTCAGTGCCTGCAAATTGCATGAGACGAATACTCCACCGTCTAGATTCGTGTATGTCTAAAGCTAGAGCTAGCGCATTGCGCAGCGGTTTCCAATGATTGAAGGGAATATTTTAGAGCCAGCTCTATAAATGCCAATTTGCCAAGCACAAATGCCCCGCTTTGGTGTGCTTTTCAGCAAACAAAGCAAGAGTGCAGGGTGCAGTCATGCACCGTAAAACCAAGGCCGCAAGCTTCTGGCGGTCTAGATTTTGTCGTCCAACAAAAGTCCTTCCAAGCCCCTGTAATACGACAGAAACTTCAGGATGTTTTCAGGTGGGAATTGCCTAACTACCTCACCAGATTCATCGTCGACACTATAATATACAAACCGACCGGTCTCATCATCCTTGTCGATGCGAAGCCGCGTGTTTTGGATCAGTTCTTCCTCAGGGATGAACTCTTCCAGAACCTCTGCTGCCTGCTCAAACGGATCTTGAGCCGAATTGGGGACTTGCCCCTCAAAACCAGTTGCCACAGGGGCGCTGGTGTCGTTTGTTGGCGTAGTTGCCTTGGTCGCTCCGCGTTCAACGCTGTCTGACCCTGGACTACGCGAGGAAGGTGTTTTCAGGTTAACAACCTGAGTACCATCTCCACTGCTACCAATCTCAGTCATCGTTCCACTCCGAACGAAAAATCGTTCAATACTGCCACGTGGCTGGAAGTTTCAATTTCCAGGGCTTAAGCCCTTTAGCCAGCGGCAACCATCACATTACTTCCAATAGTTGCGGTCTGAGTGAACCCGGAAGGGCTCACTCAGAACTGTTTTTATCGGAAGAGCCCGAGAACTGTCGATGGTGCCTGATTGGCAATCGACAGTGCCTGTAAGCCAAGCTGCTGTCTCACCTGCAAGGCCTGCAAGTTTGCAGATTCACTCGCGAGGTCAGCATCAACCAGGTTACCAATACCAACTTCAAGTGCATCGGAGAGCTGGTTCACAAAAGTTCTTTGCAAATCCAGACGTGACGCACCAGAACCCAGTTCTGATAGTGACGTATTGACGTTCGAAATAGACGATTCGATGTTGGCCACAGCTGTAGACGCCGCTGCAGCCGTAGCGATGCCTTGTGAAGATGTGATCGTCACGTTATCGCCGCCAAGCGACAAGTCCTGAGCACCCACTGTAATAGTGTTACTGCCTGTGTCGTTGGTGATTGCAACGATAGCATCTCCGCCGCTTTCCACAACATTGGTACCGTTGAACTCAGCGTTCGATACGATCGAAGTGATCTGATCGCGCAGCTGGCCAAAGTCATTGTTGAGGGAATTACGGCTTGCCGTGTCGAGGCCGGCATCTTTGGCGGCAACCGCTTTTTCCTTCAACTCAATGAGCAGATCAGAAACAGCTTCACCCGCCGCAATCGCGACATCGATGGTGGACTGAGAACGATCAAGCGAAGACTTAACCGCGTTCAGGCCTGCAACGTCACCCCGGAGGGTTTGTGCAATAGCGAAAGTAGCCGCATCGTCTTTTGCCGATGCAACTTTCAAGCCGGTATTAATACGGTTTTGTACCGTACCCAACTCGTTAGTGGTCTTATTAAGGTTTTGCAGGGCTGCAAACGCACCTGCATTGGTGTTTACCGAAAAAGCCATTTTGCTTCTCCTTTTTGGAGTTTATATCGAGCTTTTTGCTCGTAGGGACTTTTTGTCCCGAAAGCATAATTGCAATATCGATGCCATTTTCGGCAAAAATTGCCGATCCGATAACTATATGTAATTTATAAGTTAATTGAAGAATCGAGGAAAGGGGGTCGTTGTTCTTCCATAGGTAACTTTTACCTACCGGGCAGAAACGTCCCAGTAAATATCGATATGATCGGCAGAATTTGCCTGGTGGGCCGAAGCCCACCGGGCAGCTTTACTATTGGAATAGCCCTGTCACTGCCTGCGGTGCCTGGTTTGCAATAGACAAGGCCTGAAGGCCAAGCTGTTGTTTCACCTGAAGCGCCTGCAGATTTGCCGACTCTTTCGCAAGGTCAGCATCTACAAGGTTACCAATGCCCACTTCGATGGCGTCACGAAGACGCGCTACAAACTGGGCCTGCAATTCAAGACGGTTCGCACCCGAACCAAGGCGAGACAGCGACGTGTTCACATTGGCGATAGACGATTCAATGTTTGTCACTGCCGTAGACGCGGCTGCAGCCGTACCAATGGATTGTGCTGAGGTAATGGTAACATTGCCGCCACCTAATGACAGATCCTGGCCCGCAATTGTGATCGTGTTGGAGCCATCATCATTGGTGATTGCAACGATCGAGTCACCGTTGTTTTCCACGACATTGGTGCCATTAAACTCTGCATTCTGCACAATTGAGGTGATTTGGTTCCGCAACTGTGCAAAGTCATTGTTCAAGGCAGTCCGGCTTGCTGTATCAAGGCCACCGTCTTTCGCGGCGACAGCCTTTTCCTTCATTTCGATCAGAAGGTCCGACACAGCTTCACCCGCGGCAATCGCAACATCAATCGAAGACAGGGCGCGATCTATCGAACTGGTCGCGGCACGAATACCGGACACATCTGCCCTCAAGGTTTGCGCAATCGCGAAGATCGCGCTGTTGTCTTTCGATGAAGCCACTGATAGCCCCGTGTTAATTGCAGTTTGTACTTTTTCCAGCGATGCAGATGTACGGTTCAAGTTTTGTAGTGCGTCCAGTGCTGCAGCGTTTGTGTTAACTGAAAAAGCCATGTGTCGTCTCCTTTTGAGAATAAAATTTTGAGCCTTTCTGCTCTTAATCGCTTACTCCGCAAAGAACGTGCCATCGTAACTCATTGAAAAACATAAAGAAAAAATGCACAGATGGGTGCGGGGCAAGAATTGAACCCTGTTGGTGGGTAATTAGTGCCAGCAAGGGAGGAATCTGCCGCCTGGTGTTGGCGTACTTGAAAGCAGGGAGAAGAGAGGGGGTTTTAGACAGGACAGGGCTGGCTTTAGCATAAAAAAAGGGCCCCGAAGGGCCCTTAGAGGTGTGTTCCTTAAGGAACTACTTACCGAAACTGTTTAACCGAAGAGTGACAGCACCGTCGATGGCGCCTGGTTGGCGATAGAAAGTGCCTGAAGACCAAGCTGCTGTTTCACCTGCAAAGACTGCAAGTCTGCGCTTGCTTGTGCAAGGTCGGCGTCAACCAGGTTACCGATACCGACTTCGATGGCATCTGACAGTTGACTGACAAATGTACCCTGAAGTGTTAGCCGGTTTGCGCCGGAACCCAGTTCAGACAGTGATGTGTTCACGTTTGCAATCGAAGATTCGATATTGTCAACCGCAGCGGATGCCGTTGCCGCTGTGCCGATGGACTGAGCTGCTGTAATTGAGATATTATCGCCACCCAGCGAAAGATCCTGAGCTGCAATGGTAATAGTGTTGCTGCCGGTATCGTTTGTGATAGCAACAATTGCATCGCCGCCGCTTTCAACGGCGTTGGTGCCATTGAATTCAGCGTTTGATACAATTGATGTGATCTGGTCACGCAACTGGGAGAAGTCATTGTTCAAAGATGTGCGGCTGGCAGTGTCCAGTCCGGCATCTTTCGCAGCAACAGCTTTTTCTTTAAGTTCAATCAAAAGATCTGACACTGCTTCGCCGGCGGCGATCGCAACATCAATGGTTGACTGCGAACGGTCGAGTGAAGATTTCACCGCATTCAGGCCAGCAACATCGCCCCGTAGTGTTTGAGCAATAGCGAATGTAGCCGCATCGTCTTTTGCTGACGCAACTTTCAACCCGGTGTTAATCTGGGTCTGGATTGTATTGAGATCGGCTGTAGTTTTATTGAGGTTTTGCAGGGCAGCGAACGCACCTGCATTGGTGTTTACTGAAAACGCCATTATGTATCTCCATTCTGAGAATTGTCATTGAGCCTTTTGCTCATGGATGCCTTTTGCTTCCAAAGACACAACAGGCAGAAGCCGTGCCAAAATTGCCGGGCAAGCTCGAAAAAAATTACAAGTGTATGTTATATATAGTAAAAATATGATTTAACTTCGCGGGTTGACTGGACTATCGGGAGTTTTTTGCCGGGCCTGATACGCAATATTTGCCGAACGAGTGCTATCATCGGGCGGCAAAAATTGCCGCAGGCTGAATTTTTTGCCTAGCAGGACGGGCTTTGACCAACCTGGCGTGTGCATATCGGATATCTGGCGACGCGGCTGGGTCCGGAATTGGAGACTGATAAGGTGTTGTGGCGGCGGTTGGTGCGCCGCACCTGCGGCCGGAATGCAGCTACACTGTATAGTTTTAAGGGGGGTGGGTCTTAATTAAAGAGTGGCGTTAATGGGGCGAGGTGCCTGTGCGCCCGGCGCTTCTGCGGTCTGAGCATCTGCCTGCAGTTTAGCCTGATCTGCGAGACCTTCCATGATCGTCTTGTTGATGTTGATCAGGCTGTCAATGCTGTCTGCGCCGCGCATTACCAATGAAGAGTGTTTTGATACCCAGATCGAAAGGGAGATAATGCCGGCCCTCAACCCATCGGGAAGCTGGTTGCCTTTGGTGCCGCAATCACTTGAAAATACGGACCACATGCGCCGGTTCCAGTCCAGTGCCGCAATCGTTTCTGCATCAGTTATGTTCCGATCCTTAACTTCGATGAGCGCGTTGGTCACCTGTGCAAACAGGCGATACTCAACCTGGCTGGGGGTTTCGGCTGATGTCTGGGCTTTTTGATATGCTTGATAAGACATTAAAATTCCCGGTTATTCTCTACTAACTTGCGTCTCCAATGCGGCTCGTTTCAAAGTCGATAAGCTTTTTGCAGGTCATCAGCGCTTTGTAATAGTTTTTACCCATCACATCCCGGCTGATTTGCACACAGTGACCAATAGCCTCGGCGCTGCTGATAGCGTTCATGAACTCTGTCATGCGCAAAACAAATTCTTCGTAATAATCGTCTGTTTTGCCCTGATCCATATACATCAGCATAATCGGAAAATAGATCCGCTTGGCTGGTGAGTTCACATCTTCTTCCTGCAAAATGTCCTTTTCTCTTAAGATCGATGCCTTATTGTGAACGATCAATGTCGTCCGCCGATCCACATTTGCAATAACCGCGCCATTTATAACCAAACGCTCATCTGGCTTTAAAGAAAGCTTCAGCGCCATAGTGTCCTCCCCGAAGGTTCAGGTTTGGTATTTACTGCCACAGCCTGAACAAAGTTGCCGTGTTCCGGGTATGCCGGAAAACACCTAAAATTCAATTAATGCTTATACCATAAGTAGTTTTGCGGCCAAAGCACCAGAAATTTTCTTGGCACCAGCTTTGCAATGCACAAACATGGTTAAACAGATACTATTGTGAAATGTCGAACACCGACATATGAGGCTGGTGAAGTCAGATGCCTTGTCCCGGTTGTGGAGAATGAAGTGAACGTGGCCAAGAGAAAACCCAAAGCGAAGCATACGCCCGTCATCAGAACCAAGAAAGAGAAGCTTGGCCTGGCAAACACAAATCTGTCGATCAAGGAAATCAGGAGATCACTGAAACTTGGTCAGGAGTTCGCCGAAAATAAAAACTGGCCCGAAGCTGTGAAGTATCTGCTGATTGCGTGGGAAGCGATGCCAGATGACATCAATATCCTGACAGTGCTGGCCCATGCGCTGGCGCAGCTTGGTGTGCGCGAAAAAGCAATAGAAGTTCTTCAGGTTACACTGGAACGTCACGAGCCGACGCCGCAGATATGTTCGGTGATGCTTCAGATGGCGCTTGAGATGAACTTCAACGATATTGCACTTAAACTGAGTAACTTGCTGCTTTCAATGGAACCGGATTTCTATCCTCATTATGTTAACCACATCACGGTGCTGTATAAGCTGGAGCGGTTCGATGAGGCGATTGAAGTGGCCCAGGCTTCTCTTCCAAGCTTTCCTGATTGCGCGGACCTTTGGAACGTGCTGGCGACAGCTGTACGCTTTCGGGATGGAAGAGAGGCATCTGTCGTGTTTTATGAGGAAGCTCTGCGTCTGGCTCCCAACGATTACAAAGTGCTTGGAAACCTTGCAGCGGTTACCCCTGATGTTGAAAAGGCTGGCAGTTATTACAAACGCGCCTTGGAGGCCAATCCCGATAACCCGGAGCCGCATTTGGGGTATGCGTTTAACCTTATGCGCCGCGGCGTCCTTGACGAGGCCTGGAAGCACTACAACGAGCGTTTTCACCCAAGGCGGGCTCAGTCTCAGATCATACACTATACCCATAAGCTGCCTGAATGGGACGGTAGTGACCTGAGCGGCAAGACACTGTTTGTTACTGCCGAGCAGGGCATTGGTGATGAGCTGATGTTCGGCAACTTTCTTCCATTTCTATATGAAAGGGCCGAGCAGCTTATCATTGGCTGCGACCCGAGACTGGTCTCCATTTACGAACGTCGTTTCCCGAACGCCATCGTCGATGTTTACACTGACAGGTTTCGGGAAGGGTACCGTTATCGCTTGTTCCTGAAAATTCAGCGTATGATTGAAGCAGGAGACCTGCATGTGGATTTTGCCGTTCCCGTTGCCAGTTCTTTCATGCATGAGTGGCAAAAGCCCGAGGATATCAAGCCGCACCAGGATGGCTTTATTAATGCAGACCCAGATCGGGCCAATGACTTTGCAGACCGCATAAACAATGACGGCAAACCTGTGGTGGGGTTTGCCTGGTCTTCCGGCATTACCACAGGCATTCGGCAGGGCGTCTATCTGGAAATTGATCAGTTGGGGCCAATTATGCAGTTTGGCGACCGGGTCCACTTTGTGAATTTGATGTACTCTGATGTGAGAGAAGATCTGGCTAAAATCAAGGATATGTATGGTGTTGAGATACAGTCTTTTGATGATGTGAATATGAAACAGGATATTGAAGCCAATCTCGCGATTATCGACAACTGCGACCTGGTGGTGTCTTCTTGTTCGGCGCCCGGTATTTTTAGCCTGTCGAAAGGCTGCCCAACTTTGCTGATGGCACGTGACCTGCCCTGGTGGTGTTTTGGTTCACGCGGTCCCTTGTTGTTTGCCAAAGATGCGGAGCTAATGACGCATGAAAACGGCATGGAATGGTCGACTGTTTTGGAGCGGACCGTCGCAGCCATGAGTGAAAAACTGAAATTGACGGACAAGAACTGATGGACCAGACCATGCCACTGTTTATTGCAGAAGCATCCAGCAATCATGCGAGAGACCTGGATCGTTGTCTACGGTTTGTCGATGTATCTGCAGATATCGGCTGCGGTGCGGTCAAGTTTCAGCTGTTCCGGATTGACGAGCTTTTCGCGCCTGAAGTTTTACAAACAAGTGGCGAACACCGACGCAGAAAAGACTGGGAGCTACCGCTGGAGTTTGTTCCCGAGATTGCGAAACGCTGCCGCGAGAGGAATATGCTGTTCAGCTGCACCCCGTTTTACCTTGATGCTGTTGAAGAACTCAGACCGTATGTCGATTTCTACAAAATCGCATCTTACGAGTTATTGTGGCTTGATCTGGTGCGTTCGTGTGCCGCAACTGGTGTTTCCACTATCCTGTCTACGGGCATGGCAGACTTGGCGGAGATTGACGAAGCCGTGCAGGCTTTTTCAACGGCGGGCGGGAAAGATTTAACCCTGCTGCATTGTGTATCGGGTTATCCTGCGCCGCCAGCCGAATGCAATTTGGCGGCTATCGAAACGATCAGGGCAGCGACAGGGCTTCCCGTGGGCTGGTCAGATCATTCGCGCACGCCTGGTGTGATACAGCGGGCAATCCACCGTTTTAGCGCGCAGGTTGTCGAGTTTCATCTGGACCTGGACGAGCAAGGCGCTGAATATGAAACCGGGCATTGCTGGTTGCCCGCTGAAATCGAGCCAGTGATCCGTAGTGTTCGCGAAAGCCTGTTGGTGGATGGTGACGGTGAAAAAAAAGCGACAAAAGCCGAGATACATGACAGGGGCTGGCGCGCCGATCCGGCGGATGGTTTGCGCCCCCTGATAAAGACACGCGAAGAATGGCGGCAAAGTCACGGCATTTGACAAACCACCGGGTAACTTAGCACTCCGCCTCGTCAATAATTCTGGCGATCCTTTCGACGCCTTTGCCATCAATCAACTGGCCTGCTTTTGCACCCATTTTCTTTATGATCGATCGCGACGTGAATGTTGCCTTCAATTTTTTAGCAATTGTATTTTCATCAAGCGATTGATGACTGCCGAGGCAAACACCACCACCTGCCGTTTCAAAGGCGGAAGCGGCGATGCTGTCGTCTTCGCTATGGGTCACGAAAAGGCTGGGTTTGCCCATTGTCGCCGCTTCAAAAACCGTCACACCGTATGCAGTTAGAAGCGCATCGGTGCCGGCAATTAAATGTCCAATATTCTCAACCGGGTCGATGATGCGAGCATCGGGCAGCGTGTTGGCGGCTAATTTTCGCAATTCTCGGGAGTGGGAAAAACCGGGCCCGATCAGGATATCTATATCTATATTTGCATTGGTGTTCGCCAGGACCTGGACAAAGTGACCGGTTAAATTGAAAGGGTCGCTACCTCCCATAGTGACCAGCAGTCGCAGTTTTCCGCTTTGCTGTTGAGAGCGCGCGGTTAACGGACCGGTCACTTTTGTCGGGGGAACGATGATCCAGTCCCAGCCTATATGTGCGCTTGTGCCTTCAGGCCACGAGAGACTAAGTGCCTGAGGTGTGGGTGGGAGGAACGAAAGCTCACATGCCAGTCGCCTGTCGCTTCCGTCATCAATTGAGGCAAACACAACGGGATGTTTGCCTTTGATGGATTCTATTTCCTGCAAGGTGAGAAAATTTCGCACATCCAAAACGACAGCATGAATCTGGTTGGTTGTGATAGTATTTTCTATTGTTTGAACTTCACGGCCTTTATCCAGGTTGAGGGCCAGGAAACCCATATTGCGGGCAGCTGTACAGCCGATTTCGCCCCGGCATGCTATTATGATGCCGTGAGAGAACTGGGTGCGGCACCTGTCTGCAAGGGCAAGGGTGCGACTGAGGTGCCCCATGCCGGCACCACCACCGGCCTCGGTGATGAAGAGGACAGTTTTTGTTTCTTCAACAGCGCTTTTTTGCCGGATATGGGCGTTTAGCTCGAGTAGCTCCGGAGTGGACTTGAGCAAGTGAACAAGCTTTTTCAGATTGATCTCACCAGCGTCCGCACCCAGTTCTTCGTGAATCCGCTGCATGAATGTCAGGTCATCGGGAGTGTCGACCGACGTTCGCGCTCCTTCAATCAAATGCTCGGGATCAATTTCAAATTTCACGGTTTTACCGAGGCCAGGATGGCGACCGAGTACGCCGGTTACATGTTCCCGAGCAAACGGATCGTCACCATACAGCTCGGTCAGTTGTTCGAATAAATTGCCACTGACAACCTCGAACCCGCTGTGAATGGACGCCACTCCACCGTTGTCGATGCGGTCAGCGCCCTCGCGGTTCAGGCATGCAATCATCTGGTCAATTGTCTCGGGGTCAACCAGGGGAGCGTCGCCGGTGATGCGAACCAGATAGTCGGGCCCGGTTTTTTGATAGGCCATTTCGAAACGTTTCAGCACATTATTGAGAGGCCCGCGTACACAGGTGATATCTTCGCTTTGTGCAAAAACCTCCAAAGGGTTATCGCTATCTTGATCTGAAGTTGCGATAATAATTTCAGATATATACTGGCTTTTTCTTAAGCGATGAATGAGATGAAATAAAAGTGGTTTACCGACCAAATCGACTAACACTTTGCCCGGAAACCGGGTCGAACTCATACGGGCTTGAATGACGGCAACTGTTTTCAAAAAAATACCTGTTTGGAACACTTCTTGCTATGGTTAACATGCTCGCACGGCATGATGTGCAGCGTAACTCGCGAGCAGGATATTGGAAGTAAATTTTTATCTGAAGGAACGGTGTGTCTGAGGGTGCTGATAAATGGATGATTGTTATGGGGTGTGGGAAATCACAGGTCCCTTTCATTCGGGCTGCTTCCGGTGCGGGTTTCAGGGTATTGGGTGTTGATCGGGACTTGGAAGCGCCAGGCAGGGAAGAAACCGATAGATTTTCTGCTGTCAGTACTTTTGATGCCGAGGCGGTTCTTGCGGCCATTGAAGGACTGAACATTGTCGGCATAATTGCCTATTCCGCTTTTGTTGAATGCCAGAAGGCTGCTGCCATTGTCCGGGAAAGATATCACCTTGTCGGTCCAAAACCGGATGCGTTGAAGTATTTGTTAAACAAGCCGGACTGGCAGCGAAAACTGGATGCAGCTGGCGTCAACACACCGAAGAACCTTCCTTTGAGTGATTGCTCTGTAATCGCCAAGCCTCTGCGTGACGGCTATGGCAGCGCGGGCATAAGGCGCTTTGAAAGCATGGATGCCGCGAAGGCGGAGCTCGGCGATGCGTTCTCGAATTTTCATCTGGAGCCATTTCTTGATGGCGAGCTTTTTAACGTCGGAGGCGTCATCATTGATGGTCAGCCACATATCCTGTCAGTATGCCGGAAGAAGACCCTGCCAAACCTTGTGACATCAGGGTTCTGTTCCCTGAATACCATGGACCCCGCTTGCTCGGGGTTGAAGCATGCCGCGGTTCAGGCAATCACGGCCTTTGGTTTCACCGACACGCCGTTCAGTGTTGATGTTATTCGTTCAAAAGACGGCGATGCTGTAATCGATGTCGGTTGTCTTCTGGATGCTCGTGTGGATCGATTGCTGGCAGCGGCAGAAGTGCCCGTATACGACTATATTGTTGCCGCAACATTCGCGGAAAAGGCCGCACAAACCACAAGCCTTGATGCTGGCTGGGCACTGGATTTCGCTTTTGCCGACCGAGAGGGATGTGTGTCCCATCTTACCGCAAGCCGTGGTGAAGTTGAGCTGGAGCGTCCGCTCGGCAGCCATGTACACCAGCCAACATCAATAGCGGACTGTTTGGGATACTGCATTTTCAGGTATGAAAACGGCGAGGAAACGTCCGTCAGCTGGACCATACAGATAGAGGACGAGGCGGCGTGAAGAAAAGTGTTTTGATGATTGGCGGTGGTATTCAGCAAGTTGACTCCGCGCAGCTTGTCAAAGATGCCGGGTACCGCTTGATTGTGGCAGACCGGTCGCCAAACAGCCCGTGCTTTGATGTCGCTGACGAGACGCTTATTGTCGATGGTCAGGATATTGAAAGCATCACAGCCTATGTGATGCGAGAACGGAAGCGACAGAATATAACGGGGATTTTTTCTTTCGTTAACCTGACGACCACTGCGGCCTTTGTGGCACATGCCTGCGGTTTGCCGGGTATTCACCCGACAGCAGCGGTCGCAGCACAAAACAAAGCGCTGATGAAGCGTAATTTCTCTGAAAACGGTGTCGCCACCCCGGCCTTTTATGAGGTGCGCTCAATCAGCGAAGCACAACAAGCCTTTGCTGCTTTGGGCGGGCACGCCATGGTCAAGGCAACAAACCTGTTTGGCGGGCAGGGCATTCGGGAAGTTCATGATGAGCGTGAGCTTCAGAATGTGATGACAGAAATGCAGGGCTATTCAGGGTATCAGGGTGTTCTGATTGAAGAGATTGTCCGCGGTCGGTTTGTTGACCTGAACGGTATTTTTGCAGATGGAAAGTTCCACCGGGCTGGTCATATTGTGAGCGAATTTCTAACGGAATACCCGGAAGGCAATCCGATAAGCCCTATAGAGCATATCATTCGCTGCCCCGGGGACGTGTCGACATCTGACCTTGACGCTCTTTATGATTTGTTCGAGCGGGCACATCGCGGTCTTGGAACAGACTTTGGCCCTGTAGGAGCGGACGCGATTTTGACGGAAAGAGGCCCAATGCTTATTGAGATTGGTCCCCGGCTGCATTCAGCAACCTGTTCTTGTTATATGGTGCCCAGCGTGATGGGAGTGAATGCTATTGCTGCGGGAGTGCGTGTTATGGCGGGTGATGATATCAGGCATTCAGAATTGGAGATGAGCCAGCACGGCGCTGCAATGACAAGGCTTGTGCTTTGGCCCCCAGGCAACCTCTCAGCTGTTGATGGTGTTGATGAGGCCCGCGCGCTTGACGGTGTGCTGAAACTGTATCTTCACAAAGGTGCGGGCAGCACCATTCCCGAATACAGTAATTCCACCCAGATACCGCTTGCAGTTATCGCGCATGGCGCAACCCCTGAAGCGGCTGAAGCCGTTATTGAACAAGCGACCATGCTCGTGCGGCCGAGTTATTCAGAGGCGCAAACATGAGCGAAAGCCGGAACCATAGAGAATGGACGGACCCAACTGGCGTTACCCATGCCGGCGACTTCGTGCTGAACAAAGATAACATCGACCTGATCAATTGCTCTCATTGCGGATTCAAGCACATCGTGCCACTTCCTGATCCGGAGACGCTTCGCAAGTTTTACGAGGCAGAATTCTACCAGAGTAATCGCCCGCACTATATTGAAGCCTCGAAAGAGGATGTGGAATGGCGTCAATCAGAGTTTGCGGACCGTCTGATGATTGCTGAGGACCTGACGGAAAAAGCGTCGGGCAGGGTGCTTGATATCGGCTGCGGACCTGGTGATTTTCTTTTGGCTGCACAGTCCCGTGGCTGGGAAGTTTTGGGTGTTGAGCCATCACCTATGGCCGCGGAATACGCGGCAAACAGGGGCGTGGAAGTAGAGAATGATTTTTTCTCGGCTGACCTTGCGTGCAAGTTGGGTACCTTCGATATGGTGCACATGAGCGAGGTATTGGAACATATTCCTAATCCGCTTGAGTTACTTGGCCTTGTTCACCACCTGCTGAAGCCGGGTGGTGTTTTATGCGTATCCGTACCTAACGATTTTAACCCGCTCCAGGTATCTTATCAGGAAATCTCGAAGAAGGATGCCTGGTGGGTGGTGCCGGATCATCATCTTAATTACTTCGATTTCGAAACGCTGGAGCAGGCAATGCAAAGTGCTGATCTGAAGCCGGTCCACAGAACGACGAATTTCCCAATGGAGATGTTTTTGCTGATGGGTGATGACTATATTGGCAATCGCGACATCGGCCGTCCACTTCACAATAAGCGCAAAGCGTTTGATTTAAATTTGACGGGTGAATACTTGAAAGTGCGATCCACTTTTTACAACAGTTTAGCCAACAGCGGGCTGGGGCGGCTGGCCGTTGTATTTGCGCAAAAACAGGATTAGCCCCATTCTGGCACGGTTGCTGCTTATTATGAGCCAGATAAACAACAGGAATCCCTTGAAATATCAACGGAATTTCCGACTGGAGATGATGTCATGACCGAAAACCTGGAACAAATTGCCGGTTCGATCAGAAAGGTAGCGCTGGAAGCCGTTTATAATGGCCGGTCAGGCCACCCGGGCGGAAGCCTCTCGATAGCTGATATGCTGGCTGTTCTCTATTTTGATGAAATGAACGTGAAACCCGATGATCCGGACTGGAAGCAGCGGGACCGCTTTGTCCTTTCGAAAGGACATGCGTGCCCGGCTCTTTATGCCGCTTTAGCACTGAAGGGCTACATGCCGGTTGAAGAAGCTAAAACCCTCCGTAAAATCGACAGCCGCATGGAAGGGCATCCGGATGCAGCAATTCCGGGCGTTGATGCCCCTTCAGGTTCATTGGGGATGGGCTTGAGCCAAGGTCTGGGAATGGCGATGGGGGCGCGTATTCAAGGGTTGGACTTCCGCACTTATGTCATTCTTGGTGATGGTGACATGCAGGAAGGCAACACATGGGAAGCCATTATGGCTGCCGGTCATCACAAAATGGACAGCCTTGTTGCGCTCTATGATAGCAACAAGTTGCAAGGAGACGCGCCGGTCGAGACCCAGATGAATATGGGAAATGTAGTCGACAAGGTCTCGACGTTTGGTTGGCACACGATTTCAATTGACGGTCATGACGTTGACGCACTCAAGGCTGCGCTTGCGGAAGCCCGGGCGACAAAAGGCAGACCAACATTTATTCAGGCGGATACGGTCAAGGGCAAAGGCGTGTCCTTCATGGAAGATGTATTATACTGGCATGGCAGCGTAACGATGTCAGACGCAGAAATTGGCGATGCGCTGAAGGAGCTTGAGCATGTTTGATGGTCAAACAATAGAATTCTGGTCCGAGGGCGAGCAGGTCTCGGTACGTGACGCTTTTGGGCGTATTCTCGTGGCACAAGCAGCGGTCCGCAAGGACTGGATGCTTCTGGATGCTGATGTTGCAGGTGGTACCGGAGCAAAGCCCTTGGTGCAGGCTCACCCTGATCGGGTCGTGCAATTCGGTATTGCAGAACAAAATATGATGGCTGCCGCCGGTGGTATGGCAGATACGGGCATTATTCCTGTGGTTTCAACCTTTGCCGCTTTTGGTTGCATGCGCGCGCACGAGCAGTTCAGAACCGCGATCGCATATCCGGGGCGTAACGTGAAGCTTTGCTGTTCACATCACGGGATTGATGTGGGGCCGGACGGTGCCACGGCGCAAATGTTTGAAGATCTGGCGACAATGAGGGCTATTCCCGGTGTCACCGTGATCAGCCCGGCTGACGCCAACGAGTTCATGTTGGCGTTCAAAGCCATACTGGACCATGATGGCCCGGTTTATATGCGTATAGGCCGTAGTGCCACCCCGGTGGTTTATTCCGGTAATCATGATTTCAGGATTGGCAAGGCACACCGTCTTCGCGAAGGAAAAGACGTATCGATCATTGCAACCGGTGTGATGGTGGCGCGCGCTCTGGAGGCAGCTGATACACTTGCAAAAGAAGGTATTTCTGCGCGCGTAGTGAACATGGCAACAATCAAGCCGATTGATGCTGCGGAGGTTATTGCCTGCGCAACAGAAACTGGCGGTATCGTGACTGCAGAAGACCATAATGTTTATGGTGGTCTCGGGAGTGCCGTCGCTGAGTGTACTGCTCAAAACGTACCTGCGAAAATGAAGTTTGTTAGCATTCAGGATCGGTTTGGTAAAAGCGGTGAGCATGACGAACTGCCAGCTTTATTCGGCATTGCTGCAGATGATGTAGCGGCTGCATGCCGCTACCTTGTTGGCTGAAGAGTGCGATTATGAGTGATAAAACCGTATTGGTAACGGGTGCCAGCCGTGGCATAGGTTCAGCGATTGCGAAGCGCTTCATCAATGATGGTTGCCGTGTTGCTGTAGGGTTTCACAATAATCAGTCGCTTGCTGATGATGTGTGCGAAGGCCATTCAAATGCTGTTCCTGTGCAAATAGATGTAGGCGATCGGGCTTCTGTCAAAAGAGCATTGGCACGCATTCACGAGAAGTTGGGCTCTGTCGATATTTTGGTAAACAACGCCGGTATTGCTCAGGAAAAACCTTTTTTTACCATCACAGATGAAGACTGGGACGGCATGTTGTGCACCAACCTGCAGTCAAATTTCATTCTGTCGCAGGAAACCCTGCCGCACATGATCGATGAAGGCTGGGGCCGGATCATCAACATATCGTCAATTGGCGGGCAGTGGGGTGGCCTCAATCAGGTCCATTATGCTGCTGCCAAAGCAGGCCAGATCAACTTCACACGCTCCCTTGCCAAACTGTTTTCTGGCGATGGAGTGACCAGCAATGCAATCGCCATAGGCCTCGCTGCAACCGATATGTCAGCGGCAGAGCTTGATCGGGACGACGGCAAACAAAAGGTTGCAGGTATTCCTTCAGGCAGGCTGGCAAGTGTTGAAGAAATTGCAGATACTGCGGCGTACCTGGCTTCGGACGGTGCGGGATACGTTACCGGCCAGACCATCAATATGAATGGTGGTATGTATTTTGTCTGAGCGGTTACTGGTCTTGGGCGGCAGCCGGCAGGCAGTTGGCGGTCTTGAGGAACTGCGCCGGGACGGATACGAGCTTGTTGTTTGTGACATAGACCCGGAGGCTCCGGGGTTTGGGCTCGCCGACCACGCCATCATCGGGAGTGTTTATCATATTGAAGACTGCCTGCCTGCAGTAGAACGTTTTCATTCCAAAAAGCCAATTGATGGTGTTATGTGCCTTGCCTGTGATGTGCCGCATGTTGTAGCGCGCATTGCTGACAAGCTTGGCCTGCCCGGACTGCTAATTGAAGTCGCTGACCGGGCAGTTGACAAAATTGCGATGAAAGAAAAATTCGCTCGGGACAAGGTACCTGTACCATTTTTCAGGCAGGTGGAATCTGTTGATGAGATACGGGAACTCCTGCAGGCACGGGATACTGAATTTGTCGTTAAACCCGTTGATAGCAGAGGCTCAAAAGGTGTTTCCAGGTTGGCTGCGTCAGGCGATGCCGACTGGGCATTTTCCTATGCAAAAGAAAACTCGCCCACCGAACGCGTGATGGTAGAGGCTTATCTGTCCGGCCCTCAAATCAGCAGTGAGACAGTTGTCATTGAGGGCGAAGCGATCACGCCTGCGCTATCAGATCGCAGCTATGAGTATCTGGAAAAATATTATCCTTTTATTGTTGAAAATGGCGGTGACATGCCTTCGGCGCTTCCTGCCGAGATTCTCGAAAAAATACGCTCACTGATAGAAAATGCAGCCAAAAGTCTCGGAGTTAAGAACGGTGTAGTCAAAGGCGATATCGTTGTATCGGACGGTGAACCATACGTAATTGAGCTTGCCGCTCGGCTGTCTGGCGGATATTTCTGCACACACCAGATTCCGTTATCAACCGGTGTAAAGCTTGTTTCAGCGTGTGCACAGATTGCGCTCGGGAAGCAATTGAAGGCCCGTGACTGGTATCCATGTTTTGAGAAGCCGGTATCCACTCGCTGGAAACTGGTGGAACCGGGGAGAGTGGTGTTTGTTCCGGATGAAAATGACATACTGACATCATCTGGCGTGCGTTATTTTGAACATTGGTTAACGGTCGGCGATCAGATTGATGATGCGCAAAACGCCGCGGCATCGGTGGCTATGGTTCAGGCGACAGGCGATACCCGGCAGCAATCAATAGAGAACGCCGAAAATGCGCTCAACAGGTTTAGCCCGGAAATTCGGCCTGTATAGACGGGCCTATTGATTCGGTTCGCTCAATTCACTGTGGAAATATTCAAGCTCGACGTTATGGTGTCTTCATGTCCAAGGCACTGATCTATACAGCGTTTCACCTTAATCTGGCTTTTTCTTCCATTGAAGAAGACCAGAGAAAAACTGTTGTTGAAAAATGCTATTGGCCGTTGTTGCGCCTGGCTCAAGAGGGGTTTCCAGTTGGAATTGAAGCGACCAGCTACACCCTGCAAGAAATCAAACGCTGTGACCCCGAGTGGATATCTGTGTTTCGCCGTCTCCTCGCAGAAGGAAACGCCGAGCTGATTGGCAGCGGCTATACACAGATGATCGCTCCGCTTGTGCCCTTCGGCGTAACCGAAGCCAATCTCAGGCTCGGACTGCAGGACTATGAGGACATCACAGGTGTCAGGCCTCGTATTGCCATGGTGAATGAACAGGCCTACTCACCTGGCCTCGTACCACTTTATCTGGATGCAGGTTTCGACGCGATCATAATGGACTGGTCGGAACCATCCAGTCACAACAGGTCGTGGTCCAAAAAATACGCAGGTCGGCCGCAACTTGTGTTGGGCTCTGAGGGCCTTGAGATCCCTGTTGTTTGGTCTGATGCGCTTTCGTTTCAAAAGTTCCAGCGATATGCCCATGCCGAGATTGAAGCAGATGAGTATTTCGAATTTCTGGGATTTCAGCTTGAGAACGAACCTGTGGCTTTTCCGCTTTATACCAGTGATGCCGAGGTGTTCGATTACCGGCCTGGCAGATTTGCCGGCGAAGCTGTGAAAACCGGGGCGGTTAAGGAATATGAACGGATTGCTCTTTTACTTAGGGCGCTAAAGGGTAGTGACGCAGTTGAGCTTGGCACACCAAGTGACGCTCTGGCGCGGTTGGACCGTAGTGGCTCGGCGATCAGGCTTGAAACAGCTCAGGCGCCAGTTCCAGTGAAGAAGCAGAGAAAATACAATGTGTTGCGCTGGGGCGCGACCGGTCGAAACGATCTGGCAGTCAACACGGCATGTCATCGAATACTCGAAGGCTTTGAAAAGCACGGCCCGCCGACCGAAGTACAATGGAGACGCGTATGCGAATTGTGGGCGAGTGATTTTCGGACTCATATTACAGAAAACCGCTGGCAGGCATTTTTGAATGCTGAAGAATGGACTGCTGCGCACTATCAAGGGCCGCTGACCGAAGATACACAGCGGGCTGATGGCAGGGATTCCGGTATTTCTGTTTCCCGGCAAGGGCGTTTTCTGGTTCTGGAGACCAGTGGCCAGCACATCGTACTGAATTGTCGTCGCGGATTGAGTATTCAGTCGTTCGGGCCTGGAGGATATGATCCCGGGCGCGGTGCGGCGCCAGCCTCTAACGGGCTTGTCGGAACTCTGGCCCATGGTTTTTTTGAAGACATAGCGTTTGGTGCTGATTTCTATAGCGGCCACTTTGTTTTCGAGCCCTCGGAACGGCATAAAATTACTGATTTGCTTCAGGTTGAACCCGAGGTTTTCTGGCGGCCAGACCAAGGTGCCCTGGACGTAGTTGCTAAAATGGAAATTGATGGGCATCCCGTCACCAAAACTGTGCGATTTTTTAAGGACCAAAAGAAGATAACCATCTGGTATAATGGAGAACTGTTGACAAACGGAGCAGGCACATTCCGATGTGCATATCTCACCTTAAATCCATACGCATTCGATGCTCGATCACTTTACTTTAAAGGCCGGAATGGTGGCAGGTCACATGAAACGCATCAGCTTTGGGACGCCGGAATTATTGAAGTCGATCATGGTGCTGCCGTATCCAGGTTGGTATCCGCAACGACTGGTCTTGGCCTGACTGACGGTATTCTGGAATTGGGAGACAGCAGAAGTTTTCTGCGCCTCAAAATGGATCGTACCGATGCCGCCGGACTTGGCCTTGTGAAATCAACCCCTGTTGGGGAAAGCTATTTTGTGCGCGCTGCTATCACACTTCGTGAATCGGACGAAACAAGCAGAACACAAACAGCGAATACTCACGCCGAGCTCCCGGCTCCCGCGATCCGCTACTCCATTGAGTTTGGGACACACGATGGCAGCTGAAGGCAAAAGAAAGTCTTTGTCCTCAATGTGTTGAGTGCTAGGTTGTGTCTGATAGTTGTGTGAGGGCAAGGAGCATACGGAATGGCACTGGGCAGCTTTGACGGGTCTTCAGTGGACCTTGAAGGAAAATCCATTCTCATAACTGGTGGCACCGGTTCGTTTGGCAAACAGATGCTACAGCAATTGCTGAAGCACCATAACCCCAAGCGGGTCAGTATCTTTGCCCGTGGTGAATACAATCATTTTCTGGTTCAAGGTTCCCTTTCCGACGAGGAGCGGAAAAAGGTGCGTTTCTTTATTGGGGATGTGCGAGACCAGGACCGGACAGTTATGGCGATGCGCGGCATCGATATCGTCATTCATGCTGCGGCGCAAAAACAGGTGCCGCTGGCGGAATATAATCCGTTCGAATGTATACGCACAAATGTGATCGGCGCTGAAAATGTTGTGCAGGCTGCAATTCGCGCTGGCGTGAAGAAGGTTATTGCGCTTTCAACAGACAAGGCGGTTAATCCGATCAATCTTTATGGTGCCAGCAAGCTGGCGTCGGACAAGATATTTGTGGCTGCAAACGCACTTGCTGCTGGAACCGGCACACGGTTTTCGGTTGTAAGGTATGGCAATGTTTTGGGGTCACGGGGCAGTGTTATTCCGTTTTTCCGGAAACTTCTGAAGGACGGCGCTACGGAACTGCCGGTGACAGATGAACGGATGACAAGGTTCTGGATCACGCTCGAACAGGCCGTTGCTTTTACAATCACTTGCATTGACACCATGCGTGGTGGTGAAATTTTCGTACCGAAGATCCCCTCCATGCGCATCACAGACCTCGTCACAGCACTTGCGCCGGACATCAAAACAAAGATCGTCGGCATTCGCCCCGGTGAGAAATTGCACGAGTTGATGATCACAGAACATAATGCCCCGACAACTCTGGATGTGGGTGATCGCTATATCATTGAGCCAGAATGGAATTTTTGGTCGCGCCCGGCGCATCTTGAAGACGGCCATCCGCTGGTGAGTGAAAATTTCGAATATACCAGCGATAAGAATGACCAGTGGATGACGGTTGAAGATTTACGCACAACTCTGAAGTCAATACCCGAGGATGGGGAGTAGTTTGCTTGGCTGATGATTTCCTGCCTTACGGTCGGCATTCAATTGATCAGGCCGATATAGATGCGGTTGTTGAGGTCCTGCAAAATGGACCTTTAACCTGCGGTCCGAAAGTCGATGCATTCGAGAGAGCCTTTGCCGAAAAGATAGGTGCCAAAGAAGCTGTCGTTTGCGCCAATGGCACAGCGGCGCTGCACCTTGCGTTAATGGCCGCGGGATTGGGTGAGGGGGACGTTGCGGTTGTTCCCTCCATCACTTTTCTGGCAACGGCCAACGCCGTCCGGATGACAGGCGCAGAGGTATGCTTTGCCGACGTTGATCCGGAAACAGGTCTAATGACTGCCAGGCATTTGAAGGACGCGGTCACACGGTCCAGCATCAAGCCCAAGGCTGTTTTACCCGTACATATGAATGGCCAGTCAGAGAACATGCAGGAAATTAAAGCGCTGGCTGAAGCCATGGATATGGTTGTGGTCGCAGACTGTTGCCATGCGCTTGGTGCCAATTACATGAGTGAGGGCAAACCTGGTGATGGCCAGTGTGAAGATTTCGGGACCTTTTCGTTGCACCCGGTAAAATCAATTGCCATGGGTGAAGGCGGTGTCGTTACCACAAACAGGTCCGACAAGGCCCGTTTGATGCGGCAGCTGCGTGGACATGCAATGGAAAAAAGCCCGGGAAACTGGGCAAACCCGGAAGCAGGTACAGCAGAAGACGGTGAGGTTAACCCCTGGTATTATGAAATGCCGTTTCTTGCGTATAATTACCGGGCAACCGATATCCAGTGTGCGCTAGGCTTGAGCCAGCTGAAAAAACTTGATGATTTCATCTTGAACAGGCGAAGAGTTGCAGATCTTTATGACAAGCATTTGGAGCGCCTTTCCAACAGGGTTCATGCCGTTCGGCGGTCGAGCGACTGTCAGTCTGCCTGGCATCTGTATCCTGTGCTGATCGAATTCAGTACTACAAAAAAAGACAGAGCCGCATTAATGCGCGCGTTAATGGATGAGGGTATTGGAACGCAGGTGCATTATGTGCCTGTTTCGGCTCAACCCTACTATGTTGAGCGTTATGGGCGGCAGGAACTGCCGGGCGTGAACAAATACTATGAACAGGTTCTGAGCTTGCCAATTTTTCCAGCTATGGAGGAGGCTGACGTTGAGCGCGTTGTTGATACCTTGGCGCGTGCTCTAGCTGACTAGGCCGACGCCCTCTGGGCGGAAAAGTTGATTATCCAAAATATCCATACGAATTGCACCATGACAAAGAAAAAACCCTTGTCCCCGGACCAAACGGCGCGAGGACAAGGGCTGAAATTGTCATAAGTTTTTGTTTGCTAGCCCAGATTAACCCTGGAAGAGCGAAAGGATAGACTGCGGCGACTGGTTCGCAATCGATAGCGCCTGGATACCCAGCTGTTGCTTCACCTGCAACGCCTGAAGGTTCGCACTTTCTTTCGCCAAATCTGCATCGACAAGGTTACCAATACCAATCTCGATCACATCTGAAAGCTGGCTCGTGAAATTCCGGCTTTGCTCAAGAGCTGTTGAGCCCGAGCCCAATTTGGTAAGCGCGGAATTCAGGTTGTTGATCGCGTTCGATATGTCCGTTACGGCAGCAGAAGCAGAGTTCTGCGTTGAAATGGTCTGATTTGTCGTGATCGGAATATTTGCACTGCTCAACGTCAGTGTCTGGTGGGCAACTGTAAGCGTTTGTGTTGCATCTGCGTTGGTAATTGCAACAATAGCGTCTGTGCCACCGTCAATCAGGTTGGTGCCGTTAAATTCTGCATTTTGTACCACGGAAGTAATCTGGTCTCTGAGGGACGTGAAGTCCTGAGACAGGGCTGTCCGGCTGGTTGTGTCAAGGCCCTGGTCAGCAGCGGCAACCGCCTTTTCCTTCATTTCCAACAATAGGTCAGATACAGCGCTTGCAGCGGCGAGTGCTACATCGACTGTTGAAATACCGCGGTCCAGGGATTGCCCGACAGCCGACAGTCCACGCAAGTCACTACGCAACTTTTGAGCGATTGAGAAAACTGCAGCATTGTCTTTGGCCGATGAAATTCTAAGGCCGGTGTTAATTCTTGTTTGAGTATCACCCAGGTCGTCACTGGTCTGATTCAAGTTACGCAGAGCGCTTAGTGCGCTGGCGTTTACGTTAATTGAAAAGGCCATTTAACCTCTCCTGCTTATGACATTTCTATTTATACCGGTTGCCCGGATTGCCACTATAAATGCACAGGACGTGCCAACTTTTTTTTCTCATTAAGTACATGAAATTAAACAATAAAAAATAAAAAATGGAAAAATTGGTGAGTTAAGGGCAAAAAATTCAGTTACTAAAGAAAAGAAAAAACAAGGAAATAGTGCAACATCTGCCGGGCTACAGGTTGACCCTCTGGATGAACGACACCTGAGATTACAGCCGTTCAACCGATTTCGTACTATTTGTTAGAGATTGCGGCGTTTTTTTTGCGCGAAGGTTTAGGCTTTTTGGAAGACTTATCAGAGCCCGCAGAAGTTGTACCCGAAGAAAGTGAGGCTAGGCCTGTTGAGGCGGGGGAAAACACATTTGCCCGTAGATTCGAGTTTGTCGTATTTTGTTGTGGCCCGCTGCTGTCGCTTTTGCTCTGGACAGTGATTGTCCGTGACAACTCTGCGGCGAACTCTTTGGCCGCTGTGTTGGCAGGTGTTGCTGCCAGTCTGGCCAATGCCAATGAATTCCCGGTTGATGATCCTGCGGTGCCGGGTGGTATTGGCGGCGGAACCAGACTCACGTTAAATCACCTGATTTAAACTTAGCGACATGGGTCGCGCTGATCGCGACATCTGGTAGGCTGCGTTTCTGCCATAGGCAGTCACCGGTTGATTCTGTTTGGCAACTTCCTCGCCAACACTTTTAATTAGGCCTTCCGCAACAGACTTCAGGCGCAGCACGATACGCGCATGGTCCCTCAGGATTTCTCGCAGTTTTTCAGTGATAAATTTTATGTATTTTCTCTCGCCGGAGTCCTTGTTACCAAGCAGATGTTCATTCACCTGTAATTGGTTCATCGTGTTCTTGTATTCGGCCATTAGTTTACTTTTTTGGCCATGAAGCTGTTGCGCTTCGCTTGCGCGCCTCGCTTTTAATAAGGATGTTTCTCTTGCGATCACGTCACAAAGCGACTTGGTCAGTTTTACCAGTTTTGCGCCTGGGCCGGTTAGTTTTTCGGCGTAAGGCTTCAGCTCATCAGGGGGGATAAACTCTAGCGCTGACATCATGCCTCCTGAAGTTTCAATATCTCACGGTAAACCGTGTCAGCAATTCCTACACCACCTTGTTTGGCAATTGATTTACCCATTTCTTCAACCATCATGCCGCGATAAACCTTTTCGGCATGTCCGCCGCCCATGAAGCTGTCTGTCGGGATGGTTTCGAACATGGGTGCCAGCATCTGAGAAAGGAACACAGCTTCAAATTGCTCTGCTGTTTCACGCGCCAGAGCTTTGTTTACTCCACCGGTTTGGTTTGCTTTGATCCCAGACTGCATTGCCCTTAACTGGGCTTCTACAACTTGGTCCTGTGCTGCGTTGACAGTTACCGTTTGCATTACATCACCTTTATTTCAGCTTGCATTGCACCGGAGGCTTTCACGGCTTGCAGGATGGAAATCATGTCACGAGGGCCAATACCCAAGGCATTTAGGCCGTCTACCAGATCCTGAAGGGTTACTGCAGGCTCGAGAACCGTCAGACGCTGGTCGCTACCATCGTCTATCTCAATGCCAGTCCTGTTAACCACCTGTGTCTGCCCGCCTTGAGCGAATGCGCCAGGCTGTGACACTTGTGGCTCTTCTGTGATGCTGATCGTCAGGTTTCCTTGCGCAATGGCAACAGAGTTGATGCGAACATCAGCACCGATGACGATGATACCTGTACGTTCGTCAATGATAACCCGGGCACGCTGGTCGGGTGTAACAGAAAGCTGTTCAATATCTGTCAGGATATCGACCATGGGCAGTGGATGGCCGACCGGGCGCAAAAGTTGAATTGTTGATGGATCCAGCGTGCGCGCCATTGCCATTTTCAGATTTTCGTTGATCACAGCAGTGATCCGGCGCGCTGTTGTCAGGTCAGGGTTGTGAAGAGACAGTTTGATCGCGTTAAGATCTGATAACTCGAACGGCAGTTCTCTCTCAACGATGCCACCGTTGGCGATGCGTCCGTTGGTTGGCACACCTTGCGTTATACCTGCACCGTCGCCCTGGGCGCTGAAGCCAGCGACAGCAACCGCGCCTTGCGCAACGGCGTAAACTTCACCGTCGGCTCCAAGAAGCGGTGTTGCTATCAATGTTCCGCCCAATAAATCCTCGGCATCCCCCATCGAAGAAACTGATACGTCGATGCGTGTACCCTGACGGGAGAAGGATGGCAGGTTGGCTGTGACCATGACGGCCGCAATGTTTTCCGGCCGCATGATGGTTTCTTTGGCGTTAACGCCAAGGCGTTCAAGCATCGCGGTCAGGCTTTGTTGCGTATAAGGTACGTTCAAAAATGTGTCGCCTGTACCGTTCAGGCCGACAACGAGGCCATAACCTATCAGTTGGTTTTCCCTAATACCTTCAATTGAAACGATATCTTTGATACGGGAGGGAACTGCTTGAGCAGTGGTTTCGGCCACCATTACACATGAGACAGCTAGCATGACCAATCGGAATGTTTTTCCCAGTGATAGCATTTGCAGTTTCCTTGTGCTTGGCGTTGTTGCGCGTTACGCGTCGTATTCAATGTCTAATAAGCGAAAAGCATGCCAAGCACACAAAACAGTTAACTGTTTGTTATTAATGATGAAAAAAAAGGCCTGATAAGGAGTGAAAGAATATGCAGGGAATTATTTTCCGTGCTGAAGCTGCAAGGCTTGCTCTCTTATCCGCTTGGGCATAGATTGACGCTATGAAGATAACAGGATCCGGTCAAATTCAGTCAAAGACGGTTAAAAAATCGTCCAAAAAAGAGCCTGCTGACGCGGCTTCTTTTGCTAGCAAGCTGGGCGGCTCCGACAGTACGGATGCACCGCAAAATGTAGGCGGTGCGGCGCCACTCGCGCCTGTTGATGCCCTTTTGTCGCTTCAGGAAGTGCCGGATGCCACGGAAGGGCGTTCGAAGGGGTTGATGCGTGCCGGAGAGATGCTGGATCTACTTGAAGAAGTACGGCGCGGTATTTTGCTTGGCGCCATTTCCGGGCCCAGACTTCGCGTCCTGGCAGACCTCGCCCGAGACCAACGCCAAAATGGGGATGCATCACTTCAAAGTGATCCCAAATTACGAGAAATCCTGACCGATATTGAACTTCGTGCCGAGGTGGAACTTGCGAAGCTTGGTCTTTAGTTTCAATACGTTACGGATGGCATCCTCGGTGGCGGCTTCTCGCGGTTTTACGCCCCAATAATTCAACTTGTTTCACGCTTCAGAAACCACTATAAAGCGCCCAGCCTTTTCGGGGGGACCGAGATGGCGTCTGTTTGAGCGTTTGTTAAGGAGTGAGTATGTCCGATACAAATTCGGGGGTGAAATTGCCCAAAGGCTACATGCCATCGCAAGACGAAGAGTTCATGAATGCTAAGCAGCTTGAATATTTTCGTCGCAAGCTTCATGCGTGGAAAGATGACATTCTTAAAGAGTCCGCCGAGACGCTGCAAAATCTTCAGGAAGATAATTTACGGGAACCCGATATCGCTGATCGTGCGTCTTCAGAAACCGATTGGTCTGTTGAATTGAGGACCAGAGATCGTCAGCGTAAACTGGTTTCGAAAATTGATTCGGCCCTCCGGCGTATTGAAGAGGGTGAATACGGTTATTGTGAAGTGACCGGGGAACCAATCAGCCTTCGCCGTCTCGACGCCCGCCCGATTGCCACCATGACAATTGAGGCACAGGAAGCCCATGAGCGAGCAGAAAAAGTTCATCGTGACGACTAGGATAGACTTGGATACATGAACAGAAACGAAATAGGGGGCCTTGGCTCCCTTTTTTATTGTGTAGGAGTTTTCCGAGCGGGCAAAAAAAAGGCCGGCCCCATTTTTTGGGTCGCCGGCCACTGCAAACATACCGCTGCAGAATTCAAGTTGGCTTTATTTCGGTAAGTAAGTTTCCTTAAGTAAGCACCTCCTGATTTAGTTTAGAACGGGAACACGATGTCATACAGCTGGGTCCCATAACGAGGCTGTTGGACATCGGTAATTTGCCCTTTACCACCGTAGGAAATTCTAGCCTCGGCGATTTGGGTGTGGGCTATTGTGTTCGTGGAAGAAATGTCTTCCGGTCTCACAATTCCTGCGAGCAGGAGCTCGCGTTTTTCAAAATTGACACGTACTTCCTGACGGCCCTGAATAACCATGTTGCCGTTTGGCAATACGTCGGTAACGATTGCGGCGACTGTCATATTGATAGCCTCGCTACGGTTTACCGTACCGGTGCCATTGTAGGACGTTGTGGAGTCGGCGTCGACCAGTGAGCCCGCTGAGAAGGCATCTGCGCTGGCTTGATTTGCGCCAGTGCCATCGGCACCTGGTGTTCGACCAAATAGAGCACGCGGAATGGCAGCCTCAAGGCCCAGGAAATTGGTCAGTCCAGCATTCTCGGCAGTAGTTCTGGCACGCGTTGTTGTATTGCCAATCTGGGCATTGTCGGAGATGGCGATGTTGACGGTAACTATATCGCCTACACGCGCAGCACGCTGGTCCTTGAAGAAAGCGCGTGCGCCCGTGCGCCACAGTGAGTTGGCTTGATGGCGGGACGGTGTCATATCAGGCATCGGCAAGCTGATTGACCGTTGGGTCAACGGCGCTTTGATGTCCTTGATAGGTGTCATCTCCGGTGCCTTTCCAATATTGCCTACCCGATCAATGCTTCCGCAAGCAGCGAGACTGAGCAGCGCCGTACCGGCGAACATGGACTTTACGATTCTACTGTGCATGGCAATTCTCCTGGTGTGTTCAGTCATTGTTCAAGTACCGAATTCATGGCTTAGCGAGAACCGAGTGTAAGCGTAGGGCCTGAGACGACTTCCACCTGACCTGCTCGGACAATTTTAGCGTCAATAGTTTGGCGTGATTTCGCGTTGACGACGCGTATTGTGTCACCGATGCCACCATTTTCGAGTGCCCGGCCACTAGTGCTTAGAACCATAGCGCCGGCACGGACCATCATTGTTACTGCATCTCCCTTGGCTACTGCCACTGGGGCAACTATATCGCTTGTTGAGAGAGGCTTGTCGGTTCGCGCTGGGCGACGCACAGTCATGCCTACCAGTTGATGGCTGCTGAGAATCGCCCGGCCATTCAAACGGTTTGCCGGATATTTGATCCAGGAAAGGTCTGATTGCATGATAATCTCGCCTGGCAATACGCTACGGCTGAAGACGGGGATCTCGCGGACCTCCTCGACCATGCCGCTGAGGCTGAGCTTCGTTGGGATATCTCCGCCAGACGGGACGCTGAGGACTGCAGAAAACCTGTCCTTGCGCTCCGACAAACTGAAGCTTTCCACTTCAAGATCGCTTAGATCAACATCGACGGGAACAACCAGACCAGTGCTGCGACCAAACAGGCGTATCTGGCTTTCTTCATTGGCCCCTTCTTGAATTGCCTGATCCAGAAGCATTTCGGTGACATCGCTTCCGGGGATTGTCCGGGAATACCGGACAAGACTAACCCGCTTCATATAATCGGGTTTTTCCCAATCAATGTCGTGTTTACTGGCGATACGTTGCAGGTCGTTACCTGATATTGTTTTGGATTTGCCTGGAGCAGGGGCTTCCAGAACAATAATTCCGGCCTTGTCCCCAACGTCTTCAAACAGATCGCCAAGGGAAACAGTCCGGCCGTTCACACCGATATTCTGTTTCAGGTCAGCAGCATAACAGCCGCCAGCCAGGAGCGATGACAACAACAGCGAACTGGTGAGCGTTGCCCTTATGAAATTCGTGTGTATGCGTCTCATTGGTCAGTCCTCACTAGCGCAGGTTATTTGCTGCTTGCAGCATTTCATCAGCTGTCTGGATGACTTTTGAATTCAGTTCATAGGCTCGCTGGGCAGAAATCATCGCCGTGATCTCCGAGACAGCATTCACATTTGATTGCTCGAGGAAACCCTGCATCACTGCGCCGTAGCCATTTTGCGAGGGCACGCCCAAAACGGGTGCGCCTGAAGCCTGGCTTTCGAGAAGCATGTTGCTGCCGATTGCTTCAAGGCCAACCTCGTTAGGGAAGATGACCAGGTTCAAACGCCCCGCGTTGGCGGGGGCTGTAGCGCCAGCCTCAAGGAACTCGACATCGCCTTGTTCGTTGATGCTGACATCCGTGGCAGTTTGCGGCACAACAATAGCGGGCTGAACAACATACCCTTCAGGCGTTACCAGTTGACCGGTCTGATCAATCTGAAACGAGCCGGCTCGGGTGTACGCGTCCTGGCCGTCAGGCAATTGAATCTGGAAGAAACCACGACCATTAACCGCAAGATCAAAAGTGTTGCCTGTGTTTTGCAGGCTGCCTTGGTCTGTTATGCGGTAAATACCTGCTGCACGTACGCCGACACCTACCTGAATACCGCTCGGTACCACCGTGCCTGTATCTGAGGAGTTTGCACCAACTCGTTCGATGTTTTGATACAGAAGATCCTGGAATTCAGCGCGTTGGCGCTTGAAGCCGGTGGTGTTCATGTTGGCGATATTGTTCGAGACAACCTCGATATTCAGTTGCTGCGCCAACATACCCGTTGCTGCTGTATTGAGTGCTTTCATTGTTCCATCCTTTACTTTTCAAACCAGCGCCGGGCGTTATTGAACGCGGCCAAGCCGTTTGAGGGCGTCTTCACGCATATCTTCGTATCCGCCGGATTGCTTGCTTGCATTTTGGTATGCACGCATCACATCGATCATTTCCGTCATGGATTCGATGGCGTTGACGTTCGAGCTTTCGAAGGCCTTGGACCGGACAGAAACGTCAGTCAGCTCTTCTACTTCCTTCGGTGCTTCGCTGCTCTCATAGAGAGAAGTTCCTCGCCGCTTCATGCTCTGTTCGTTGGTAAATGTTGCAAGGCCGAGTTTGCCCTTTTCTCCATTGTTGCTGGAGATAGTACCATCGTCTGCAATGCTGAAATCCTGATCATCATCGTCAAACTGTATGTCCTGGCCGCTATCGTCCTGAACTCTTTCACCGCTTAACAGCGTCAGATAGTTCTCGGAATTGACTGTCATGCGGCCATTTCGGGTGTACAGCGTTTCGCCGTCGCTTCCCTTAACGGAGAGGTAGCCACGACCATTGATGAAGACATCCAGAGGGTTATTGGTTGGAACCATTGTACCCGTATCCAGATTGCGCAAGACTCCGTGATCCATCACGTAAGAAATCTTGCCACCGCTTGTTGCTGCGGCGCCCGGTGCGTCGACCAGGTGTTGTCTGAAAACGACTTTTTCTTTGTTGAACGCAGTCGTCGACATATTTGCAATGTTATGCGCTACTACATCCATGCGCCTTTTAAGCGCTGCTTTGTGAGCCAACCCGACAAAAAGTGCGGTATCCATTATCTTTCTCCTGCTTTTGCAGATGACCCGCTTACCACGGGATTAGTTGCTGGAATAAAAGCAGAAACTGTGCCAATATCAATTCGTAAACAATATCAATGTGTTATGTGATTTTTGGAAAGATGTTTCCCTGCGCATGTGACAAGAGTTGCCGGGCAAATCTTCCTACATGACGTATTCAGCTAGGCAGGATTGGCGCGGCGAGTGTTTGCAAATGACCTGGCTCCGGGATTTACCATCTTTTTGTTAGGGGGATTTCCTAAAGCTTCATGCCTTGTTAACCATATTGTCCTATCTCTAAAGAAACGGTGGACGATGAGGCGAGAAGCGATTGGCAGGCTGTTGAAGGGTACAAGGAATAAGTTGTCCCGGATATTGTTCATAATCGTCTCACGAAGGACTATGATATATGGCAGATGATCTTGAGGAAACTCTCGGCGAAGCAGAGCTGGTTGAGGGGCTTGAGAAAAAAAGGTTTAGCGGCAAAACACTGGTTGTTATTGCAGCCGGCGTTATCGTTGCGCTTTTGCTGGTCGTGGGCATCAGCAGCATGTTTGGCGGAGATGACGAAGCCTCGGAGGATGATCCGGAAATAGAACGCTTGGCTCAGGAAGCCGCTGACAGGCGTGACCAGGAAGCCCAGCTTGAAGAAGACCGCTCCAATGAAGAATTGCAGCTTCTTTTTGTTGAGCTGGATGAACAACGTTTCAATCTCAATACCGGCGGTCAAGGTAGCAGCTTTTTGAGCGCGAAGATAATCCTTGAAGTTGACCGAGAGAGCTATCGGGCAGATATCGAAGCCAAGATGCCTCGTATCCTTGATGAATTTAACACCTACATGCGCGAACTGAGGCCGGAAGACCTTGATGGTTCAGCGGGTATTTTCCGTTTGAAGGAAGAGTTGTTGATGCGGATCAATCAGGCAGTTGCTCCGACCCGCGTCAAAGACGTTTTATTCCAACAGTTTTTGGTACAGGGCTAATAACATGGCTGATGAGGACGAACCAGTCGACGAAGAGGCCATGATGGCCGAATGGGAGGCCATGGCGGCTGAAGACGAAGAAGGCGGCGATGGGTCTGGTGATGACAATGAAGAAATGGCTGCCGAATGGGAAGCCATGGCTGATTCTGACACTGATGCAGACGATGACGACGACTCCCCGTCTTCCGGTCGTGTGCTTGACCAGGATGAGATCGATAGTTTGCTTGGCTTCGATGGCGATGCAGACGCGGGTGAAACAACCGGTATTCATGCCCTGATCAATAGTGCGCTCGTTTCATACGAGCGGCTGCCCATGCTAGATATCATCTTTGACCGCATGGTTCGAATGATGTCTACTTCCCTAAGGAATTTCACATCCGACAACATTGAAGTATCGTTGGATAATATCACATCTGTCCGGTTTGGTGACTATCTGAATTCCATTCCATTGCCTGCAATGCTGGGCGTATTCCGGGCTGAAGAATGGGATAATTATGGTCTGATGACCATCGATTCCAGCCTTATTTACTCTATCGTTGATGTTCTGCTTGGCGGGCGCCGGGGTACTGCCGCAATGCGGATTGAAGGGCGGCCCTATACCACGATTGAGCAAACCTTGGTCGAACGGATGATTTCCGTTGTTCTCAAGGATATGTGCGGCGCCTTCGAGCCTTTATCGCCTGTCAACTTTACATTTGACCGGCTTGAGACAAATCCTCGCTTCGCGACAATCGCGAGACCACCAAACGCCGCCGTGCTGATCAAGCTTCGCGTCGACATGGAAGACCGCGGAGGTCGGCTTGAGGTATTGTTCCCATATGCAACGCTGGAACCTGTCCGAGAGCTGTTGCTGCAGAGGTTTATGGGTGAGAAGTTTGGCCGCGATACGATCTGGGAAACACACCTGGCAACAGAATTGTGGAGAGCAGATGTGGATCTCAGTGCAATTATGGATGAGGTTAGCATGTCCCTCGGAGAGGTGATGAACTTCGAGGTGGGCCAGACAATTTTGTTCAATAAAACGCCAAATGACGAGGTTGTGCTGAAATGTGGTGAAGTGCCAATGGTGAGTGGCGCGATTGGTCGCTCCGGGCAGCATGTTGCCGTGATGGTTAGGCATACCGCAGATAGGCTGACGCTGGACGACGAACATATGACAGGTATGAGTTAATGGAATCGATACCAACAGTACTTATAGACGGCGTGCTGGCCTTTTTGTTGATTGCAGTGATTGTGGTCTGTTCCTTTGTATATCGACGACTGGGGACCATCAAGGAAGGACAGGCCGAACTTCGGTTGCTGGTAGACCAGTTGAACAATGCGGTTGTTGAAGCTCAGCGCGGTGTTGCAAATCTCAAGCAGTCCGCCGTAGAGGTGGAGGGCAGGCTTCAGGTTGAAACCCGGAAGGCAAGTGCACTGGCGGATGAATTGGGCCTGATAACTGAGGCCGGCAACAATTTGGCGGACCGGATTGAGCGCGGTTTAACGGGCAATGGTGATCAGATGACATCTACTGCATCCTCCACAGGTGCGGACAAGCGGTCAGAAAAAAAGCAGCAAAAGAAGATTTTATCTGCGCTGCGTGAAGCCCGATAAAACGGGTTGTAGGAATGGCAAAAGGAATATCGGAATGAGTGCCAATGTTGTTAGTCGCCTGAGACTATTTCCACTTTTGATGATGGTGGCTCTGGTCGCTTTTGGCCTTCGTGCGTTTGATATTTATACAGGGCTTGAGCTTCTGAACGCACCGGTGCAGGCGCAAGAGCAGGACGCGGACACAAGCGAAGCAGAGAGCGATGAGCAAACTACAGACGCAGATGGCGAGTCTGCACTCGAGCCAGCTGCGGTAGCACCAAATCGCCCTCCGATCGTAGTTGGATTGCCGGACGACGAAGAAATGGAACTCATCACCCAGCTTCGCCAACGCCGCGAAGAGCTTGAAGGCAGGGCAACGCAACTGGACTTGCAGGAACGTCTGCTGGAAAGCACTGAGGTCCGGATCAATGAGAAGATCAACCAATTGCAGGTTTTGGAAGATCGCATAAAAAGCCATCTGCGGCTTTTTGAGGAAAAAGAGACAGAGCAGCTGCAGAGTATCGTCAGCATATATGAAACGATGAAACCAAAAGAAGCTGCTCCGAGATTTGAGGCGCTTTCTCTGCAAACACAATTGGATTTGGTTCAGTTAATGAACCCGAGGAAGGTCGCGGCTTTGATGGAAAAGATGACGCCTATGAAGGCGTCGGTGTTAACGACTGAACTCGCGACAAAAGCGCAACCACCCAGCATCAATGACGTGCAGAACAACGAATAACTTCAAGTTAGTCGAGCGACCAAAGATATCAGGAGGAAAGACTATGGCCAAGCAGGCAGTGGCTGTCAGTATTGAAGAGCGCACGGAGAACCTTCGCAAACAACGTGGAGACTCGGTTGCTGTCGACGATATCGGAAGCGTCGTACTTTCCCTGGTGGAAGGCACCACACAGGGCGACGAGATTGAGAAAATTGCTGTTGAGCTCCGCGATTTGCTGACCTTTATTGGCGCGGCAAAGTCTGAACTGGTTGGTATGCAGCCCAAGTCCCTCTCTCACCGTGACATACCGGATGCAGGCGAGCAGCTGGATGCAATTGTTGACGCTACGGAGGGGGCCGCATCGACGATTATGGATGCAGCAGATAGTGTTGGTGAAATAGCGGAAAATATTGCAGGCGAGCAAGGTGAACGACTTGAAGCCATTTCCACGGAGTTGTTCCAGGCCTCCAGCTTCCAGGATTTGACGGGCCAGAGGATTACCAAGGTATCACGCACACTCAATCAACTGGAAGAGCGTTTGTCTGCCCTTGCCGACGCAATTGGAGACGATTTTATCGCGCCGGCAGAGGATGAAATCGAAGTGGATCAGGAAGGTATCGCGGTAAACGATCAGGACTTGCTGCATGGCCCTCAGCTTGAAGGTGAAGGAAACAGCCAGGACGAGATTGACGCCATCCTGGCGGCATTCGATTAGAGTGCCTTACGATAGTAAAGTTGCCTAAATGTATATTGAAGAACATCAAACTCGGAAAGTCTTTGGTAGCGATAGCACCATGGGGCTGTTTGTTGCTCTTTATTTGATTTTGTTGGCTTTCTTTATTGTTTTGACATCGGTTTCCCAACAGTCGGCCATCCGTGCGTCCGCTGCGATGGAAAGCGTTAATACTGCTTTTAAAGAGCAGGGCGATATTCGTGACGGCGTAAGCGAAGAAGTACTCAAAAGCGCTGCAAGCGATCCGGTTCTTATAGCAATTGAGCAAGCTTTCAGTAGCGAGTTCGATATTAAAGGTCAGTTTGCTGTTCTCGGCGGTAACGTATACCAGGTAGAAATTCCGGTTGAATATTTGTTTGAGGCCGGTTCTTTCCGGGTGAGGGCCAGTATTCACCCTCTGCTTGACCAGTTACTGGAACTGTTAGCCAGAGCACCGGCTGGCCAGAAACAGGAAATGGCTCTGATGTTTGGACGAGGCGAGGGAACAGTCGACAGAGAAATGACTCGTTCCCAGGAGATTGCCATCAGACGTGCGGGTTCTTTCGCGCGGTATATGCAAGCGCAGGGTTTCAATAACTTTTCGTCCGGGTTTTCAGAAATTCCGACTGATAAAATTATGTTGGTTTTCCGCAATGCAGCATACAGGCGGCCATCATGAGCGGCAGTAAAAATGCATCGGGTATGGAAGGGGCTTCCAACGCAGGCTGGATGTTGACATTCGCCGATCTGTTATCCTTGATGCTGACTTTTTTTGTGCTTGTTTTTTCCATGAGTACGATTCAATTCGATAGCTGGAAAGATGTTGTCGGCACAATGCGGGATGAGTTTAACCCCAATTACCGTGCCATCACGGACCGACGCTTTGATAATACACAGGCGGTAGCTCGTAGCAGCATTCCCGGGTTGAACCTCAATTATCTTATGACGCTGATAGAACGTGATCTCTCAAGAAATGCTGGTCTTGAAGATGCCACAGTAAAACGTGAGCAGGACAGGGTCATTATTTCCGTTCCTGCAAGTCGTTTGTTTGAGAACAAAACAGGGCGCTTTCAAACAGGAGCTCCTGACATACTTGCTGAACTTGCAGGTTCCCTGTTGCAGATCAAAAACAAATTGATGATTGCAAGCCACACGAACGACCTGCCTGTATCGAATGGGCGCTTCCGTTCAAACTGGGAGCTTTCTGTGACGCGGGCGCAATTGGTGGCTGGTGTTCTCGTCGACGCCGGATATCTTCAGCCTGTCACAGTTCTGGGGCACGGTGACAGTAAATTTATGGCAAAACAGACCGGTGCTCGCGTGACCGTTCAGGAACTGGATGCTCAGGAACGCATAGATTTTGTTATACTGGGCGAAAGTCGGACAAATGGAATACTGGATGTTTTTTAAGTTTACATTCCGTCAGTCTAAAGCGCTTCTTGGGCTTGCCGCGTTCCTATGCGGTATAGCGGTTGCTGGTGTTACTTTTGTGCCCGAGGTTTCTGCCCAGTCGCAGGGTACCCTGCAGTTGCAAGGTGCATTGCAGGCTAATTACAGCCGGATTGTTCTCGACCTTCCGGACAATATTTCCTACACGATATCGCAACGCAACCGTTTGCTGACAGTTTCGATTGACGGCAGGTTTGAAGTTGATTCCTCATCATTTGCCGGTGCTAACCTTCAGCGAGTTGGTAATGTTGCTGTTCGACGTTCTGCCGGTCGCACCAACCTCGTATTTGATGTTCTGCCGAATATATCGCCACGAGATTTCCGCTCTGGCGGTTTCGTCATTGTTGATGTTTATGGTGGTAATCTGAATGCAACGCTTAGGAATGCGGCACGCAGGGCCACATCATCATCCGGTTCAGCCAACCCTCAAGCCACTGCAGGTCAGACAGGTGTCAATCCAGAAGATACCGGCACCGGTAGCAATGCAAATGCCGCCGGCACCCCCTCTACTACGCCCGTAGAGGATGGTTTGAATGCGGGAGGAACGGGCCCCGATGTCCCGAGTGCGAATGCCCAATCCGTCGAAAACTCGAGTGCGACCAATCAGTCTTCACAAGGCTCGGGACAAAACGAACCTCAAGGCAACGTATCCCAGTCCGGAGAAAATGACGGTGGCCAAGAAACCTCTTCAACGGACTCTGAACAAACTGACGACCAGTCGGCAGGTCCCGGCAATGCTTCTCCACCTATAGCTGACAATGTTTCTTCAACGACAGGTTCACCCATATCGAGTGTCGCGAATACAGAGAGGGATGAAGAACCGATTGTTGACCAGGAGCAGGCGCAAGCCGCTGCCCGACAGCAAACCGGGCCAATATCTACGGGCCCCACGGACGTGTCTGCAGATATCCGCGAGCAAGTCAGCGCAATCGAATTTGGCGAAATGGATGATGCCGGGGATGACGCCAATACCGTTACTGTGCAAACCGAAGACTTTGAAGAAAGTGTGAAAATCAGCTTCAATATGCCCGAAGATGCTGCAATTGCGGTTTTTGAACGCGGCGGGTCTTTGTGGACGGTGTTTGACAAACCTTTCAAACTGGATACCGCAGGTCTCAGGGCTGGCGGTAATGAAGTGTCTCGTCGCATTCGCAGAATGGAGCAAAGTCCGGATCCGGATGCTTTGATTTTGCGGATGAATATTCGTGCGAACCAGAATTTTGTCGTGGAGCGGGACGAAAACACTTGGCACATCAGCCTGAAAGATACTCCTGCGAAACCCCGTTTTCCCCTTCGGCCAACAAGGCGTGATGAACCGGGGCAGGGTCAACAGATATTCATTCAGGCTTCGGACATTGGCCGAAAAGTAGAGTTCGAAGACCCCGATATTGGTGACATGCTGGTGGTGCTGCCGACGATGCGCCAAAGCACTGGAGTTGCTCAAAAGTATAGTTATGCCGCAGCGGAGGTTCTCGAAACTGCACAGGGCATAGCTATCAGCCCCTTGTCTGACAATGTGGCTATTGATCGGTTTCGTGACGGCGTCGCCATTCGGTCTACGGGCAACAGCTTGTTGTCCGCGTCGAGGTTATCAAGGGCGACCGGCATTGGTAATGATGCGCAGATAGGTTTTGCCCGCCTCATAGATTTTGAATCATGGCGTATCGGGCAACCTTGGGAGTATCGAAAGAATAAAAGCCGACTACTCTATGAGCTGTCGCTATCCAACCAGGAAAACGCAAATGATGTGCGCTGGAAATTGGCACGCTATTTTCTGGCACATGGTCGTGCTGCTGAGGCTCTTGGCGTTCTTAAAGTCATGTCGAATAACGATGAGTTGCTGGAAAAGAATGGTGAATTTCGTGCGGTTCGCGGTGTAGCGAATTTCAAGCAGGGGCGACTTGACCAGGCCGCAGCCGACTTGTCGGTCAACGAGCTTGAAGCGGAACAGGACGCCGAGTTATGGCGTGCGGTGGTGGCGGAGGCCCGTGGGAGATTTGACGATACACTCGAATTTTACAGGCGCGGCAAAGATGTCATGGGCACATACGACGAGTATGACCGGGCAGAACTGCAGCTGGCCGTTGTGCGTGCGGCGATCGAGACAGGTGATATCGAGCTGGCACTTGAAGAACTGGAGTTGATGAATGGTCTGACGCTGACCGAGGGGCAGCTCTCGGAAACAGTGTATCAAAGTGCTCGCATTGCCGAGATTCAAGGACAAACTGATATTGCACAAACCCAGTTTGATGATCTTACAGAGTCGTCTGAGCGTTGGATCGCAGCCAGAGCACGATACTCGCGTACGCTGTTCGGACTGAATAACGGCGATATCGACCCGGAGACGGCAATCGATCAGCTTGAACGTCTTCGCTATGCCTGGCGTGGTGACCGATTTGAAAGCTTGCTTTTGAATGATCTTGCAGACTTGTACTTTGAAACGGGGCAATACGAAACTGGGCTGGAAACGCTGCGACAAGGTGTTTCTTACTACCCCGTGCTTGCACAGGAAAAGCGCATGTCTCAGAAAATGGGCCAGATATTTCGCTCGCTGTTTCTCGACGGCATGGCCGAAGAAATGACGCCAATTGCCGCAATTAGCCTGTATTACAAGTTTCGGGAACTTACGCCGCTCGGCAGCGAAGGTGATTTGATGATCCGACGTTTGGCAGACCGGCTGGTTTCCGTTGACCTTCTGGACCGGGCCGCTGACTTGCTGGATTATCAGGTAAAAGCACGTACTGAAGGGGCCGCGCGTGCTCAGATCGCTGCGAACCTGGCGAAAATCCATATTCTCAACCGGAAGCCTGAGGCCGCTCTGGAAATTCTCCGTGCAACGCGCGAACCCCGTTTACCTCAAGATATCCTCGCCAATCGCCGTCACGTGGAAACACGCTCGCTCATCGAATTGGGACGGTACGAGGAAGCAGAAGTCCTGATTGAGGATGACCGCAGTGCCGATGCGGAAACACTGCGCGCCGATATTTTTTGGGGTAGCAAGAACTGGACACAACTGGTCCCCACTATTCGTCGTTTGCTGGGCGACGGATGGCGTCGCAACGAATCCCTTACTGAATTGCAACGCCTTAATCTCACCCGTCTGGCGATATCCATGACATTCAGTGAAGACCGGGCAGGGCTTATTGAAGTGCGAAGACGGTACGGTAACCAAATGCGGTCGGGTGATTTCGCGACGGCGTTTGAGTTGCTGACCAATGACCAGGAACTCAGCGGCCGTGAACTTGGCGCCATCGTAACCCAGATAGCAAGTGTTGAAAAACTGCAGTCATTCATGCGTGAATATCGGGGCGATTTCACAGGCCGGTAGTGCCGATGTTCCCGCACAGGCGATCACGCTTGTGTCAAATCAACCAGAGTTCAGCCGTAATTCGAGGTTTCCAGTTCACGCCGCAATTTGGCTGATGTCTGTATGGTCGACTTAAGTCTTTGAAGTATAATATGATTACATGACTGACGAGCGACTCACCAACTCGTGATTGGCATATTATTTTTAATGTGGCTCATCAGGAGTAATATGTTGTCAGACGGGACAGGCCGTCCTCCCCAACGGCATTGAGATTTGGGGGTGTAATGATGGGGCCGCAATATTATTGGCCACAATGCATAATAAAGTTGAACAGAAGGACTGGGATTATGAAATTCAATCGTATCGCAAAAACAGCAGTAGCAACAACAGGTGCAGTTGCATTTGCAATGACTGTTATTTCGGGCGCTGCTGTCGCTCAAGATAAAAAAGCAAAAAAAGAGAAATGCTTCGGTGTCGTAGCAAAAGGCATGAATGACTGCGCGACATCAACTCATAGCTGTGCTGGTCAGGCGAAAGTCGACAACCACGGTGAAGAGTGGATCTATGTGACTGCAGGTCTGTGTGACCGCATTGCAGGTTCGTCCAAGTCTGCGAAAAAAGCATAAATAGATAACGGACCCCGGAGCCTGTTATGACGAATACACACTCGTATAACCCTTCCGGGGTCCGCCATCCTGTTGGTGTCGGGCTCAAAGCTCAGCATTATCAAGAAGTTTTGGAAAGTCAGCCGGAGCTGGCTTTTTTTGAGGTCCATGCAGAAAATTATATGATGCAAGGGGGCAATCACCTCAGGTTTCTGGAAGCGATTGCCGAAAATCACCCTTTGTCTGTGCATGGGGTCGGGATGTCTTTGGGGTCTGCAGAAGGCTTGAACACGCAACATTTGGCGAAGTTCAGAAAGGTTGTCGACGAATTCAATCCCTGGCTGATTTCTGAACATTTGGCATGGTCAGTTCATGATGGTCACTATTTGAATGATCTGCTGCCTCTACCTCTAAATGCGACCACGCTGACTGTGGTTGCCGACAACATCAGGCATATGCAGGATACCATTGGCAGGCGGATTCTTGTAGAGAATCCATCTACCTATGTGTCTTTCAATGCGACGGATATTCCTGAACCTGAATATCTCGGGCTTCTGGCAGAACGGAGCGGGTGCGGTATTCTGCTGGATGTGAACAACATCTACGTTTCTGCCAAAAACAACTGTTTTGATGCTCATGAATACGTTGATGCAGTTCCATCAGCCCATGTAGGTGAAATACACTTGGCCGGTCATACGGTGAAGGATGTTGACGGGAGTGAATTGCGTATCGATGATCATGGTAGTGAAGTTACAGACGCTGTCTGGTCTTTGTATGATTATACCATACGCAGGATTGGCGAGCGGCCAACACTCATTGAGTGGGACACTGAAATACCTGAATTTAACGTGCTGGTTTCTGAGGCGGACAAAGCCAGAGAGGTCATGCAGAAAGCAACCTCCACTGAGGAGGCTGTAGATGGAGCCGCATGAATTCCAAGCATTTCAGGCAGAAATGAAAACTGCCGTCTTGAAGGGTGAGGCTGAGCCCGCGCTTATCGCGCGACTATCGAATGCAAATGGTGTTGCAGCCGAGGCCAGATTGCAAATTCATCATAATAACTACCGCGAGACATTGTCCGACGGCCTTTTGAGCATTTTTCCTGCCCTTGAGGCATTTGTGGGTACAGTGTTTGTGAAGGGCGCGCTTTCGGAATATTGCCTTGCTCATCCTCCAGAAGAAGCTGCTCTTTCGGGTTACGGTTCCGGTTTTGCTTCATTTTTGGCGGAGCATAAAGCAAGCGAACAACTCCCCTATGTAGTTGATATTGTTCGTCTGGAATGGGCATTGCACGAGTTGCAGCTCGTTGAAGAAACCAAATACGCCGATCCGGAGATGAACCAGGAAAACTGGTCGTTGAGTTCAAATGCACGTATGATCAACAGCGAGTTCCCGCTCATGAGCCTCTGGAGTGTTGCTGCTGGTCAGATACCGCCAGAGGCGGTTCATCTTGAGCAGGGCGGGCAAACGGTCGTCGCTTTGTTGAGAGGTGGAGCAATTGGTTTAATTGCTCTGGATCCTTTGGAAGCATCGATTGTCACGGGCATGGAAATTGGAAAGCCGCTGCATGGTCATGGCGAGGATACGGCTTCTGTTCAAAGTTTAATCAATAAAGAAATACTGGTTCCGGTATAATCCTACTTCGTTGGAGCAAAGGTGGCTCCGACCACGTCAAAAGGACTATTTTTAGATGATTCAGGCAATTAAAAACATTTATGCGAAGATGAGTGTGATGCTCAATATAGAAGACCTTATGCTTCTTTGGTTGAGACTCTGGATAGCAGGTATATTCTACAAATCAGGGCGGACGAAGGCTGGAGAGGGCTATTTGGAACTGAACAGCTTTGCTCCGGATCTTTTCGAATACGAGCACCCGGTTCCCGGACTTGAGGCTGAAACCGCGGCACAGCTTGCACTTTACGGTGAAACACTCTTGCCTCTTTTATTGATCTTCGGTCTTGCTTCCAGGTTTGCCGCAGCTGGTCTTTTGGTGATGGCGCTGGTTATACAAATGGTGATGCCGCAACTTTGGCCAGATCATATTGTGTGGGCTGCCGCTCTCGTTGGACTTCTCATGATCGGCCCTGGTAAAGTGTCTCTGGACCGAATTATCGGTACCAAATTAGACTAGTCCGATTAACCGTTAGAATCTGGGTAGTATGAAGCCGGGCCCCAAAAAAGGGTTCGGCTTTTCCTTTTCTTATTGAGAATTTCTGCTAATAAATAAGCTGCTATTGGGTAAAAGTTTCGTAAAAGGCTGAAAATGGACGATATTGATCGAAAAATACTCGGGTTATTACAAAAAGATGCTACGCTGAGTACTGCTGAGATTGCCGAAATAGTCGGCTTGTCAACAACGCCTTGTTGGCGCCGCATTCAGATTCTGGAACAAGAAGGTTACATCACCCGGCGGGTCGCGCTTGTTGACCGGAACAAGGTCAACGTGCCTCTTGATGTCTTTGTGGCCATCAGGACCAACGAACATAATTTTGAATGGCTGGATGAATTTGCGCGCATTGTATGTGAATTCCCTGAAGTCGTGGAACTGTATCGCATGAGCGGCGAGGTCGACTATCTGATGCGCGTCGTTGTGCCGGACATGACTGCCTATGACAGCTTTTACAAGCAGTTAATCAAGAAGGTTCAGCTAACAGATGTCAGCTCCTCGTTCGCGATGGAGAGGATCAAATACACGACGGCGCTTCCATTGGAATATGCTTCCGATAGTGGTCGTCAGCGCCGGCGGAGAAGCTAGCGTATGGACACACGATTTACGGATGGACAGCCGAAGCAGGAAATAAAACTATCTGACTATCGACCATCAGGCTTCTCAATTCAGTCGGTTGATCTGACATTTGATGTTGGAGACGAGGAAGTCACCGTCAAAGCACGCAGTCATTTCAAGCGACAGGTGAAGAGCGAAGCGGAGCTTGTCCTGAATGGCGGACCCTTTATGACGCTGACGTCTGTTGTAATTGATGGCGTACAGCTGACCCAGGACAAATACCATTTATCGTCGGATACGTTGACAATTCCCGGTGTCCCTGACGATTTCGTGCTTAATATTGAGACTAGGCTGAAACCACACGAAAACACCCGTTTGGAAGGGCTTTATGCGTCTGGCGGCAACCTCTGCACACAATGTGAGGCAGAGGGCTTTCGACACATTACATATTTTCTGGACCGTCCAGATGTGTTGGCTGTCTATACAGTACGCATTGAAGCTGACGAAAAAAAATATCCGGTTTTACTGTCGAACGGGAATTTGCAGTCGGAAGGCGCAATGGAGCAGGGGCGCCATTTCGCTGTATGGCATGACCCACACCCCAAGCCCTGTTATCTATTCGCGCTGGTAGCTGGAAATTTGGCTGTTGTTTCAAATCACTACAGAACACAGAGTGGCAGGAATGTCGCCTTGAACATCTATGTTCGCGAGCATGATCTCGACAAGTGTAACTATGCCATGCAGTCCTTGAAACGGTCCATGAAATGGGACGAAGAGACTTATGGCCTCGAATATGACCTCGATGTCTACAACATTGTAGCCGTGTCCGATTTCAACATGGGAGCAATGGAAAACAAGGGCCTCAATATCTTTAACACAAAGTATGTGCTCGCGAGTGAAGCGACGGCAACAGACAGTGATTTTGATCATGTGGAAGGTGTTATAGGACACGAGTATTTTCATAACTGGACTGGAAACCGTGTGACCTGCCGCGATTGGTTTCAGTTAAGCCTCAAGGAAGGTTTGACCGTATACAGGGACCAGGAATTTTCCAGCGATATGACCTCCCGACCAGTAAAACGCATTGAAGATGTTAAGCTGCTTCGTATGCTTCAGTTTCCGGAAGATGCCGGGCCGCTCGCCCACCCTATTCGTCCCGAAAGCTATGTAGAGATCAACAATTTTTACACCACAACCGTCTACAACAAAGGGGCGGAAGTGATCAGAATGATGAGCAGGGTACTCGGCGAAGAGACTTTCAGGGAAGGCGTTCGCCACTATCTTTCAAAACACGATGGGCAGGCCGCGACATGTGAAGATTTTGTGCAAGCCCACGAAGCAGTGAGCGGGGCTGATCTTTCGCAATTTCGACTTTGGTACTCTCAGGCTGGCACACCGACGATAAAATGTGAGTACATCTTCGAAAATGGTGAAATGAAGCTGACATTACAACAAAACTGCCCGGCCACACCGGGGCAACCCCATAAAATGGCGATGCAAATTCCCGTCGTCATTGGCTGGCTGGATAAAAGCGGGAAGCCACTTAACACGATATGCGACCAAGACGCAGAAGAGACGCCAGCAGGGACGTTGCTGCACCTGACGCAGCAAGAGCAAACCTTTGTGTTTCAGGGCTGTACAGAAGATGCAGTACCAAGCCTGCTGCGTGGCTTCAGTGCCCCGGTGAAACTGGAGGCAAACTTGAGCGGGCATTCACTGGCCATGTTGTTCAGTTGCGACCCGGATCCTTTCGCTCGCTGGCAGGCGGGGCAGGATATTTTCACGAATTACCTGCTATCAAGCTTGTCATCTGATTGGCAGTTTGCGAGCCAGGCGAATGATAACCTCGACCTAATACAATCTGCTGTTAAATCGATTTTGCAGGATGTAGCTCTTGATCCCGCCTTTGCGGCGGAGCTGTTGTCAGTTCCGAACGAAGTGTATTTGGGTCAGATGCAAACAATCCGGGACCCGGATGGCGTCCATCGTGTTCGCAATCAACTGCTTGAAGACATTGCCAACAACCACTGGAATTTGATCAGGAGCCGTTATCAGGACCTGCACGGGAAGTCTCAGGGGCAAAGCCAGCTAGCCAAAGCCAGCCGAAAACTGAGGAACTTGTTATTGGATCTGATCGCACGTGCATCTGATTTTCAGAGTGAAGCGAAACAGGTCGTGTTGCAGCATTTCGAAGTTGCAGATAATATGACAGACCAGTTTGCCGGATTGTTGGTCGTATGTCAGACCGATTTGCCTGAGCGGGAAGTGGTGCTGGAGCAGTTTTATGAGCGCTGGAAGGCGGAAGAACTTGTTGTAGACAAATGGTTTGCTGCTCAGGCTCAGGCCGCCGGTGCCGACGCCCGACATGTTGTGCCCCGCCTGATGGACCACCCGGCATTTTCTATTTCAAACCCCAATCGACTGCGTTCCGTGGTCTCAACCTTTGCACTTATGAATCAGGTTAATTTTCACGCCAGCGATGGTAGTGGGTACAACCTTGTGGCGCAAACAATCGCTGAGGTTGATAAACTGAATCCTCAAACCGCTGCCAGGATGGTTGCGCCGCTTGGGCGCTGGGCAGCATTGGATGACAATAGAAAATCTCTTATGAAGAACAGCCTGGCCAGTCTGCTTGAGTGCGACGGACTTAGCGACGACGTGAGAGAATTGGCAGAGAAATCATTAAGGTAGAAGGGTGATTCGGTAAAAATCGGCTCATAGCTTATGAAGTTGATTGGTATTCCGGCGTTTCCGGTATTTTTTCTGTTTTCCGGGTGTTGATGAGGCCGTCTATTAAGTCTTGTTTTATCAGGGGAAATTGCCGGGTTCACTTTTTGTTTACGGAATTGTGACATTTTATGGCAGTGTACCCGATAATATACTAGAGATAGTATCGGGTGCATCTTATAAGTAAGTTTCATTTTGGCGTGGGGTTGAGTGATATGGAGAGCCGAAGATGACAAATGGTCCAGATCCAATTGATATACATGTTGGTCAACGTGTCCGGGCAAGGCGTAAAATGCTGGGACTATCGCAAACCCAACTGGGTCAAGAACTGGGTGTTACGTTTCAACAAGTCCAGAAATATGAACGGGGGACCAACAGGATTGGGTCCAGCCGTCTGTTTCGGATGTCGACAACATTAGATGTTCCTGTCGCCTATTTCTTTGAAGGTGCCGAGACGAAGATGCCGGGTTATGCTTCTGCAAATGAAGCGATGTCCGAGGGTGTTTTCGAACGTGAGGAAACTCAGGAACTGGTAGACGCATATTATCGAATTGCTGATCCGAGAATTCGGAAAAAGGTTCTGGGTCTGGCGAGGCTGTTATCATCTGGCGTGGACGAATATGGCATGTAGCCGTTTAGCACGACCTCTCAACTAAACTTGGTTTTCAATTCCAATAAAAAACCCCGACAGTAGTCGGGGTTTTTTTGCGCTGTGAATGCCGAACAATTTCTATCAGGCTTGCTCGGCCTTTTTCTTCTTCCGTTGCCGACGCACAACAAAGGCCAAACCCGGTGCAAGCAGCAACAAGCTTGAAGGTTCTGGTACAGTAAACAGACGGATGAGGGCTGTGTCGACACTGGTGAGATTGAAATTGCCAGGCAGTAAGAGAGAGCCACCGGTAATTAAGTTCACCAACCGGTCACCACCAATGCCACCATCATATCGAACTTCCAGAGTAACGTTATAGTTGCCTGAGGCGTTAAATAAGTCCCGATTTTCACCGGTCTCAATTAACACTGTTTCGCCTGTTCCAATCACCTCGCCATCCAGCATCCAGGTCAACGTGAAATCACTGGTATCGACAAGGTTGCAGATTACTTCAGCTTGAAATGTGGAGCCGCAGCCATCCAATGTGAAGGATTCTCCGAGCGGAAGCGGGTCATAAACCCCCGCTTCTGCGACTAGCTTGGGCTCAGGTTCTGGTTCTGGCTCGGACGTTGGTTCCGAAGTCGGCGCTGAGGTTGGCTCTGCCGTCGGTTCTGAAGTTGGTGCCGAGGTAGGCTCGGACGTTGGCTCCGAAGTTGGTGCCGAGGTAGGCTCGGACGTCGGTTCCGAAGTTGGCGCCGAGGTAGGCTCGGACGTTGGTTCCGAAGTTGGTGCCGAGGTAGGCTCGGACGTTGGCTCCGAAGTAGGCTCGGACGTTGGCTCCGAAGTTGGTGCCGAGGTAGGCTCGGACGTTGGTTCCGAAGTTGGTGCCGAGGTAGGCTCGGACGTTGGTTCCGATGTTGGTGCTGAGGTAGGCTCTGCCGTTGGTTCCGAAGTTGGTGCCGAAGTCGGTTCGGATGTTGGTGCCGAAGTCGGAGCCGGTGTTTCATTAGGTGCGCCTAGCTGGTCGCCCACGGGGTTATCAGGCGCGGGGGCAGCTACAGGGTCATTCGATACCTGTTCATCGGGTTCGGTATTCGGCTGATTGTCAGGCTCTGTCTGTGGTTCAGGGTCAGGGTCCGTTTCCTCAACTGGTTGCGGATCAGGAATAGGTGTGGCTGCAGCCGCTTCAGTAGTCGGTAGTCCTGCCTGATTGTCTGCAAAAACCGTAACCGGATCGATAACCGGGACATCCAGGCCTAAAATGGTCTCAGGCGTTACGTTCTGGCCAGCTGCCGGTGCAACGCGGTTAATAAACTCTGCTACTTCTTCCGCCAATTGCTGTTCAATATCATTGTCAGGCTCAGGGTATACGATCACTGCGGTGACATAGGTGTCCTGACCACCTAACTGTCTGAAATTAATCCGTAATGTGCCGTCAACTACCTCAGCCCGTGTCACCAGAATGTGTCCTGAAGAAGGGCCTTGGCCACCGCCACCCGTTGCTTGTGCAAAAGGACTGACATCGGCAACGATGCTGGCAAAGGCTGGCTGGTTCATTGCCGCATATGACCCGGGCGTTACAGCTGCATCAATGCCATTCATTGGATGCATAACCGGTATAATTTCGGTGCTGGCTTCGGCGTGAAGTGAAAAGCTCTCTTCACCATGATTAGCGGCGATCAAATCGTCTGGGTCGATGCCACCAGCGTCAGATAGTCTTCCAACACCTTCAGTTGAAAGCTTCATGACGGGTACCAAATCGTCGGTTGCCCGCGCATCCACCATATTGACTTTCGCGCCGTTACGCTTGAGGTCAACGCCAAACGGATACAATGGTGTTTGGCCGTTAGGGCGTGGCGCTGTCAAAATGACGACGCGGTATCTGCCATTTTTCAATCCATTAGCGACAAATTGTTCAACGTTTCGAACACCTTTTGCCATGATTGAAGGGCCGCCCTGGGCACCTTCAGACTGCATGTTTTCGCCAATTAGCATCTTGCTATCGGAAGAAACCCGGACAAAATCTGTATATGGTTTGTCCGTGCCGGGGCCTAAATCCCAACCAATTGCACCGTCCTTGAGCTCAAAGCTCTCGTCCAGAATAAAGGGTGCCATAAAGGCAGTCCAATGGGTGCGCGCACCCGCTTCAATAATAAGGTTTGCTGCGTCAGAAATTGTCGCCAGGTCATAGTCAGCTGCGGCTGCTTCAATGCGGTAAAGCAGTGCATCCATGCGTTCTTTGAGGATGTCGCTGTCGCCCATCGCTTGGTTCAGGTAAGACTGGACAACCTGAAAACCCCATTCATCGACGGCCAAAGCGCCTTCAACAGCTTCATCAAGAGTGACTGTAGGGAACGTCTCGATGCGTGCTTCAACAGGTGCCCGGATTAACTCGGCACTGCGTGTCCCTGTCAGGTAAAAATCTGTGTCGCTACTATCTGTAGACCCTTCAGTGGCAAGGCTGGGTCTTGCGATCTGCAAGCGTCTAATGCCCGGAATGTCTGCTGGCGGCGGCGTTGTCATGCGATAGGTTGCCGGCGGCGGCAGCAGTCCATTGCCCAAAACTGGCGGTAACGTATCGTCCAGGATAATCAGTTCTGGAGACTCACTGTTAAACGCCCCATACATCAACGTACCGGTAGCAACAGCTGTTCCGGTTAGAAGTGTTGAAATGATAAGTGTTTTATTGCTAGATGCCATGAAGGTGTCGACCTTAATTCCTGAAAAACGCCAAATAACCCACAGGTGTTTTTAAACAACTGGAGCACGCGCATTCGACCCCTAACACTCTTTATATGCCTGAACAAATTAAAATAAGCAAGATTTTCAAGACTAACTTTCACATTTATAAATTCCTCGAACCAATATGAAAACTCAACCTTATCCGACGATAAAGGACCAAAAGAACATGCCTGAAAAAACGCCCTTCGACGACCTGGGGGAATTGATCGCTCAATTTCCGGGGCCTGATGAATCAAATCAGGCTGAAGTTGCAAGGAAAATGAATAACAAGCTGGGTGTTTCCTGCGGTGGTTTTGCAGAGTTGATAGCCTGGCTCGCGGCATGGCAGGGCGCCGCCCGGCCTCAGCTCAGCGAGTCCCATATCTGTATCCTGGTCAGTAGTTATGAAGGGGCAGGTGATATAGACTTTGTTTTATCTTTCGCGGACAGAGCTGGCAAAGGGCAAACTGCCGTAAATCATTTATGCAAGGACAGGGGCCTGGGTTTGCGGGTATTGGAGATGGCCCCGACAATCCCCCATGTGGTCAACGATGCGTGGCCGGAAAAAGACTGTATGGCTGCTTGTGCCTTTGGCATGGAAGCCACAGCTGCCGGGGGAGACCTTCTTGGCTTGTCTTCGCTCGCGCCCGGTTCAGCAGAATACTGTCAAAATCTGATTGAAAAATTATCTTTAAAAAACAAAGATGTAGATGTTTGTGAAAGGCCAACTGCAAGACCGCTTAATGAAATGCGTTCAAGAGCAGGTCGCGAGGTAGCTGCCTCTGTAGGCGCTATTGTTGCGGCGCGCAGCCGGCGCATACCTGTTATGGTGGAAGGCTGGTCGTCTTTGGCCGCGTTGTGCATTCTTCATGAAATCAGTCCGGCAGCCACGGACCATGTTCAAGTGGCATCGATCGCTTGTGAAGACCAGCGTAAAGTAGCGATGAACATTGGCAAGCCACCGATAATTGGTCTGCCGGTTACAATGGGGCCGGGATGCGGAATAGCAGTTGCCGTGTCTTCGATCGCACCGCTATTGGCTCTTTTATCCGGATGACGGGAAACAATGCTTAAGAGTTGATGTGTAAGTGTAATCCCGGGTTGCGCTTGTCTCAACAGATCACTAGTGTCTTTCGACAGCGCGGGAACACATCTCTTTTGGAAATTGGCTCGAAATTTCTATTGACTGGTTGTTCTGGTGGGGGAGTGAAGCGTTTTTGCGGTGCGTGAATGCGACTGCTGACGTCTGAAAGGGCAAGTTTTTATGGCGCGAATATTTCGCCATCATGTCTCTCCGGTAAAGCTGGCGCTGGCAGTGACAGACATTGTTTTGATTACCGGCAGCGCTTTTTTGGCTGAATGGCTACGCTGGAATGCTCTGGACCTTGAGTTGTTGCAGACCGCAACGTCCATGATCGGAAAACTGTCAATTCCCATTGTAACGTTCCCACTTTTATTGGGATTTGGATCCTATCAATCCGACGCTATGGGCGATCTGAAGATATTTTTCTTTAGAATTGTTGCCGCGATGTCGGTCAGCGTTCTGTTACTTGCAGCACTTGCATACCTTTTACCGGCGATTCCCCTATGGCGTTCCATCCTGCTTATGTCATTTGCGATTGCCGGCACCGCAGTTCTGATATCGCACACAGTGTTCGTGTTTTTTGCGGCAGATAGTTTTCTTGGCAAGCGTGTGATCATTCTGGGAGCCAGCAAAGATGCAATGGCCTTGAAGGATGAAGCAGAATCGACCCCCGATGCCGCACTGAAAATCATTGATGTCATTGCGCTACCCGATGGTGAGGGTAACGATGCTGACGCTTCGGTGCTTGATGATATGAACCAGTTGCCTGCATATTCTGCAGCCAAAGGGTGCGATCTGATCGTGATCGGAGACAAATTTGAAAATCAGTCTTTACCGGTTCAGGCACTGATAGCCTGCAAGTTGGCGGGGGTTCAGATCATGGATCGTCTGGCTTTTTTTGAAGAAGTTCGCGGATACGTTAATCTGGAGTCGGTGAAAGCTGACTGGATCGTGTTTGCGGAGGGCTTTAAAGGCGGCAGTTTTCTCGAACGGGCACTCAAACGAATAATGGATTTGACCATCAGCAGCATTTTTCTGGTTCTTACATCACCCATCCTTCTCTTGTGCGCGATAGCAATCAAACTTACCAGCAAAGGCCCTGTATTCTATCAACAAGAGCGGGTCGGATTGAATGGCGATACGTTTAATGTGCTAAAACTCCGCAGCATGCGAGTGGACGCCGAGAAATACGGCAAGCCTCAGTTTGCCGAGGAAAACGACCCCCGAATAACGGCCGTAGGGAACTTTTTGCGTCGAACCAGAATGGACGAGATACCTCAGGTCATCAATGTCTTGAAGGGTGATATGAGTTTTGTTGGGCCGCGACCGGAAAGACCCTATTTTGTCGACCAGTTGGCTGGGCAGGTACCTTTTTATCGAGAGCGGCATTGTTTGAAGCCGGGTATCACCGGTTGGGCGCAAATTCGCTATCCTTATGGCGCGTCGTTTGAAGACTCTCGGCGTAAACTTGAATACGATCTATATTATGTGAAGAATTACTCATTGTTTCTGGACTTGCTCATTGTCTTGCAAACCATAAGAGTTGTTCTTTTTCCGCATGGAGTGCGATAGTCAGATGGTAATAATCCGAAAATCACAGTTTTCATTCTTTGTCGGCTCCTGGGGATTAGACCGTGCGGCCGGAACCTTCCGTTTAGGGGTTCTTTTGCTTTTAATGGCTATTGGTTCGGCTTTCGGACCGGTTTCCGGAGTGTTCGCTCAATCGGATTTCAAATCCCAAGTCATGACACTGATGGGTCAAAAAGAATTCGATGCCGCGCTTTCGATTATTACTAATGCCCATGAAGACGGCCTTGCGGATGCTGAAAGTTATCTGCTTCTTGCCGATGCATATCTCAATATTGGTAGTGGTATACCGGCGGAAGCTGCAATTGACAGGGCTCGTCAACTGGGTGCTGACATTGCCTCTACAGCGGTGCAGTACGCAAAAAGCAAGCTCATTCAAGGACAGTTTTCGAGAGCACTCTCTTCGCTTCGTGGGGTCACTATTCCAGATGAATTGCGTGGTGACGCTCTGATCATAACGGCGGATGCGAATTTTGCGACGCGGAATTATGACGACGCCAAACGGATATACCAGACCGCAGTCGAGCAATACCCTGACGATTATCAAGCTTATCTTGGTCTGGCGCGACTTGCACTGAAAGACAAGCAGCTAAACGAAGCAAAGATATTGGCAGACCAAGCTTATGGGCGTGCCAACGATAACACGATGGTCCAGTATACTCGGGGCTTACTCGCGCGCTATACGGGTGATGTCGCCCAGGCAGAGGCATTTATGCTTGATGCCTTGAGGCTGTTTCCCGGTAACCTGATGGCAAACCTTGAGCTGGCAGGCATCCGCATCAATCAGCAGCGTTTCGAGGAAGCAGAACAATATCTGGATACCGTCTATGAAGCCAATCCCAAAAACCCCATGGCGCTCTATTTGTCGGGCGTTATTTTGTCCAGCCGTGGAGAATACGCTGAAGCTAATGCACTGTTAAATCGCGCACGTGTTGTAACAGAGAATTATTTGCCGGCGTTATATGTCAAGGGGCTGGTCGCTTATCAACTGGATGATAACGAAGTAGCCGTCGAACTACTGGCGAAAGTTTTACAGGCAAGACCAGCTAATCGTACGGCAAGACTGGCGCTTTCAGGTGCTTATTTGAAACTTCAGCAGCCGACCAATGCCTACAACACGTTGTTACCTTTGATAGAGCAGGGTCAGGACGACGCCAATGTGCTTGCAATGGCTGCCGCTATCCTGATTGCGCGAGGGGAGACTGAACGCGGTAGAGCTATGTATGAACGTGTTGCCGAATTGCAAGGGCGCCAGAGTGCACCGGTTGTACAGGATTTGGACACCAAGGTTGCAATGGCGCAATTTGTGGCTGGTGATACCGAGCAGGCCCTTTCAACCTTGTCAGTGGTAACAGCAGCTGAAGAGTCACAGATACGAGACCTTGGTATCATGGGAAGCATGCAATTGCGGACTGAAGACTTTGAGGGTGCGCAGATCACGATCAATAAAATTATTGAAGCGGATCCAAACCGGGCCTTGGGATATAATATGAGAGGCACTCTCGAATTCAAACTGAACGACTTTGAAGGTGCCATGCAATCCTATACCCAGGCTCTAACCCGGCAATCAGACTATTACACAGCGCTGAGAAACAGGGCACTGGCAGCAATGAACCTGGAGCGGTACGACCGCGCAGAAACTGACCTGAAGCGCTTGTTGGAAGAGCAGCCGAGCGACACACGTGCAAAAGCAGCACTTGGGAAAGTTTTGCTTGAAAACGGAAAGGCAGAGGAAGCCGTTCCTTACTTCCGGGAGGCAGTTCGGTTGATCCCGTCATCTCTTGAGCTATGGGCCGATTATTCGCAGGCGCTTGCCGACGCGGGCAACACGACCCGAGCCATTGAGGAGGCGCGAGCCACGGCTATCAGAGGCGAAGATAACCCGGAAATATTACGCCGAATGGGATTGCTTCTGCTGTCTTTGGGGCAGGCGCGTGCGGCTGAAAGGCCGCTCTCTCGCTACGCCGCATACCGTTATGACAATGGTGAGGCCAATGTTCTTCATGGCCGCGCACTGCTTCAGACAGGTTTGTTTTCCGGGGCACGGCTGGCTTTCCAGAGGGCCGCGCAGGCAAGCAATCAAACGGTAGACCCGGAAGTTATCAACTGGTACCTGTTTGCGACCGAGGCCAAGGGACAAAAACTGGAAGAAGCCGAGAAACGCTTGCCTACGCTTCAAGTCTTGAAGCGCCCTGAAGATGTTTCCGCCAATCTGATTGGTCAGGTGTTCCTTGATAAAGGCGAACCTGAACTAGCGGCGACAGCGTTCCGCGAAGCCATGGCCTCTGAACCCACCGACGAACTGGCAATCGGTTTATCAAGGTCTCTGTTTGCTCTTGGAAACCCGGAGAGCGGGGTGCAGCAACTTGAGCAGTTCCTGATTGGAAATGATACTTCACGGTTGGTCCGTGTAGAGCTCGCGCGGCGCTATGAACAGCTCGAACGTTATGACGACGCAGGGCTGCAATATGAGCAATTGCTGCGGTCTGGCGTGGCGGACGCTGTTGTCGTTTCGAAACTGGCTATGATTTATTTCCGCCAGGGCAACAGGTCCAGTGTTCAGTTAGCAGAGCGTGCTTTTCTGATGGCCCCTGAAAATCCGGCAATTCTGGATGTGGCAGGCTGGATTGCATTACAGGCAGAAGACAACAAAACCAACCAGGCCGTTGAGTATCTTGAAAAAGCCACGCGTCGAGCTCCATCAGAAGCGCTCTACAAATACCATTTGGGAATGGCTTATATTAAAAAGGGTGACCGACGCTCGGCACGCCGCGTTTTGCAGCAGGCTCTAAATCTCGATTCAGATTTTGAAGGTGCGGAGGACGCGCGCAGACAGTTGCTTGATCTGATGTCATAATAATCCCGTCAAGTCCCATAATTCTTCCCGTTTCGAGAGAGAAAGCCAGTGCAGGGCGACAGTACATCAAGACCTATACGCGTTTTACTTTTCTCGTCGCTATTTCCCCATGAAGGTGAACCCACACTGGGTGTGTTTGTGCAAAACCGATTGCGGCATTTGCTCAAAGACCAGCACGTGGAAGCAACAGTGGTGGCGCCAGTGCCCTGGTTTCCGTTGCCGTGGAAGATTTTTGGACGATACGGACGTGCAGCGAAAGCGAAACCCGTATCCTTCGTTGACGGTGTAACTGTTTATCATCCCAGATATATCGTTGTTCCCAGAATAGGTATGATGTTGGCGCCCTACACCATGGCGTGGTCCGCCTCTCGGTTAATTCGTAGACTGATAGGTAAAGGCGCAGTATTTGATTTGCTGGATGCTCACTATCTGTATCCCGATGGTGTTGCGGCCATGCATATTGCCCGGAAGCTCAATCTTCCTTTCGTTGTTACAGCAAGAGGTAGTGATGTGACGCAAATTGCGCTTATGCCCGGCCCGAAAAGGCGCGTGTTACATGCCTGCAAGGCTGCAAGCCATGTCATCACGGTCAGCCAGTCCCTAAAGGGCAAATTGAATGCACTTGGAGTAAATGAAGCGCACATAACGAGTGTCAGGAACGGGATAGACCATGATCGTTTTAGCCCCGTTGATGGCGCCCGGGCGACTATATGTCAAAAAACCAATTTGGATCCCAAACGTTCCATTGTTCTGTTTGCAGGTTGGCTCATTCAACGAAAACGTGTGGATATTCTGCTGGATGCATTGGTTTTTATACCGGAAATGCAGGCTGTTATAGTTGGTGATGGTGATTTGCGATCAAAACTGACGATCAGGGCACAGGATCTGGGTATCGAAAAACGTGTTGTTTTTGTTGGGCAACAATCACCTGCCGACATGCCGACTTTTTTCTCCGCAGTGGATGTGTTTTGTTTGCCATCCGAGCGGGAGGGATGGGCCAACGTTATGTTGGAGGCAATGGCATGCGGCACGCCGTTGGTGGCAAGAGGCGTCGACGGTGCATTGGAACTGGTGAAAACAGATGATGTGGGTCAACTGGTAGACGGTAATGATCCCGAAAAATATGCTGATGCCATAATCAGAGTGTTGGAAGCCAATCTGGACCGGCACTATATCAGGGAGTATGCAAAAGGCTACGGTTGGGCGACAACTTCTGCCACACAAGCTCGAATATTCAAGGAAGCAATTTTATCAAAAGGTGTTGAAATTGAACGATAAGGCAAAACAATTGTCAGATAACCCTCGCGGACCAGTGCTGGTTACAGGTGGTGCAGGCTACATTGGCGGACACATGGTTTTGGCACTTCAGGATGCAGGCCTTGAGGTTTGTGTGCTGGACGACCTGAGCACAGGCGCACAGCGCCCTTTTCACGCGGACGTTCATTTTTATGAGGGAAAGATACACGACGGTGATCTGGTTCGCTCCATTCTTGAACGTCATGAAGTGCGTTCAATTTTGCATTTCGCCGGCTCAATAAAAGTCGATGAGTCAGTCGTTAACCCTTTGAAATATTACCATAATAATACGGAAGGTAGCCGGGTTCTTATCGAGGCGGCTGTTGCAGGCGGTGTTGCCGAATTTATATTTTCCTCCACCGCGGCTGTTTATGGTGAAACCGGTGATCACCCGGTGAACGAAGAAGCAACGCCTGTTCCGCTCAATCCGTATGGTGCATCAAAACTATTTACTGAGCAGCAACTGAAAGATGTCTGTGCTGTTTCCGACATGAAATTTGGTATTTTCCGATACTTCAATGTAGCAGGAGCCGATCCTGCATTGCGGCACGGGCAATTTCTCGAACAACCAACCCATCTGATTGGGCGGGCAATAGATGCCATGCTGGAAAAAGCACCGGCGCTGACCGTGTTTGGTAAGGAGCTGCCGACTGCTGACGGAACCGGTGTCAGGGACTACATTCATGTTAGTGATGTGGCTTCAGCCCATCTGGCTCTGCTGAAACACATGCAGAGCAACCAACAATCCTGTATGATAAATCTTGGATATGGTCGTGGTAGTTCCGTTTTGGACGTTATTGCAGCGCTGGAAGCCGAAATAGGGCAGAAAGTACCACATGAGTTTGGGCCGCCACGACAAGGTGAGGCACCGTCTGTTATAGCTGATATTGAGCGGCTTGAAGCGACGCTTGATTGGCAACCGCGGTACGGAGAGTTGGCGCAGATGCTAAGGTCCTCGTATGATTGGGCTAAATCACTTTAAGGAGTGAATAGTGGACAGTATCTATTTCTTTGTTTGTTGCGTTGGGATAGCGGGAATTATCTTTTGGGCGTACCGCAATGACGACTTTGAGGAGTTCAACGATAGCAAAGAGAAGAAAAAGTTCTCAATCCAGAAAAAGAAAACCGAGCCAAGTGTCGACCATGACGATAATGACACACCTCAGGCTAATCTTCTGTAATTATTACCATAATTAACCAAGGAATTATGTTAATTCTTGATTTACCTTGGTATTCAAGGGCATATTACCAGATATATAGAGATATATGTTAATTTGGCGCGCCGGGGGCCGCGGCAAAAACTAGAGTAGGTTTGATGACGCGTATTCTGTTTCTTCGGCTCTTGGCATGCGTTTTTTTGGGCGTGGGCCTGGCAGGTTGTGATGTGTTCCGATCATATGATCGATTACCGCCAGCACCGTTTATTGCTCCCAATGAAGGGCCTGGCCCAAGCTATCTTATTGGTCCGCTCGATTCCTTGAATGTTTTCGTCTGGCGAAATCCGGAGCTGACCGTTGGCGTGACTGTTCGACCGGATGGTCGCTTGTCTATGCCGCTTATTGATGACTTGCCAGCGACAGGCAAGACACCAAGTGATTTGGCCCGCGATATTGAGGAAGAACTCAGTGTTTATATCCAGGGGCCTGTCGTCACAGTTGTTGTGAGTGGTTTTAATGGGCCATTCTCTCAGCAGGTCCGTGTTCTTGGTGAGGCTGGCACACCACAAGCGATCCCTTACCGGGCTAACATGACGTTACTTGATGTCATGATACAGGTCGGGGGGCTTACCGAATTTGCCGCCGGCGATCGTGCTACCCTGGTTCGTTTCGAAGACGGCGAACAAAGGGAGTATCGAGTTAAGATTGAAAGTTTGATTAAAGACGGCGATATTAATGCGAATATTAAGATTCTGCCAGGTGACGTACTGATCATTCCTGAGAGCTTCTTGTAAATTCACAAGAGCCTACAGGCGGAATTATTTGGTAGCGGAGACGAAAAATGGCATCGGCCACATTCGGATTACATGAGGTTTATCAACAGATTAAATCTGTTGCCTACGGTATTTGGCGGAAGCGCTGGTACATGATGGCAACAACTTGGTTGATTTGCCTGGTGGGCTGGGGTGCGGTGTCCACGATGCCTTATCGCTACGAATCAAGTGCGCAAATTTACGTTGATACCGAAACCATTCTGCCGACCATTGTTCGTGGCTTTGGTATTGATATCGACGTTACACGTAGAATTGATGCGGTTAAAAACCAACTGGTTACCAGGCCCAACCTCGAAAAAATCATTCGCCGGTCTGAGTATCTGGAAAGACTGGCAAATAATGATGCAGCGCTCAATTCGCTTGTGGCAGAAATGCAGGGCGACATTCGTGTGACGGCCCTTCAGGGCAGCATGTATCGCATCCAGTATGAAATTTCGGATGGCAGGTTAAGTGACAGGCAGCGCGCGGAAGTCGCTCGCAATGTTGTCAATAACCTGCTGTCTTTCTTCCTTGAAGGTGGGGCTGAAGGTGCCAACGGGAATAATAACGAGAATGCTCAGGATTTTCTTGATCAGCAGATCAAGGACTATGAAGAGCGTTTGAGCGCCGCCGAAACGATTCACGCCAAATTCAAGCAGGACAATATCGAATATATTGGCGGTCAAAGCAGCTTCTTGTCTCGCCATGATGAGGCTAAGGAATCTTTGCGGGAAACCCGGAACAAAATTGGTGAATTGAATGTCACGTTGTCCACATTGCAGGAGCAGATTCAGAATGTTCCCGCAACCATTCGGGAGGCCAAGTCATCCCGGGTGAGAGGCGGAGGTGACGACGACCCCTTGCAATCAAGAATCACCGAACTTCAGAAAAAACTCGATAGCTTGCGCACATTTGGTTACCGGGACAAGCACCCTGATGTCGTGAACGTGAGCCGGCAGATAGAAGCACTACAAGCGGAGTTCAAGCAACAGCAGGATGATATTGCGAAAGAACTCTCGGCGTCTGCAGAGGCAGGCAAGAACTCCAACTTTACCACCGAAACGCCCAATCGCCTGTACGAGCAATTGATGTTTAACATTATCGACACACGCACTCAGGTGAGGACGCTGGAGCAGCGAGAACTTGAACAGCAGAAACTGGTTGCTGAAATGGAAGAGAAAGCAAAACGGGTTCCGGAAATTGAAGCGCGCGAAAGCCAGCTTCAACGTGATTTTGCTCAACTTCGAAGCTTTTATAACGATCTTCTGGAAAAGAAACAGGATTTGGATTTGCGGGCCGACGTGGAGAATGCGGATGGTTCCGTGAGCTTGAGGGTGGTCGAGCAACCAAACCTTCCAACGCGCCCAAGTGGTCCACCACGACTGTTGTTCATGAGCGGAATGCTGGTCTTCGCTCTTATGTCAGGCGTAGGATTTGCACTTGTTTTGTCTGTTTTGAGACCTGTAGTGCTGACAGTCGAGCAATTGCGATCACAATTTGATTTGAATATTTTGGGTAACGTTTCTCGCTCTCTTTCAGAAGAAGAAACTCGTCAACGCAGCATGGAGCTGTTGATGTTTGCTGGCGCCACGGCGGCACTCTTTACGGTGTTTGCCGGGTTTGTGGTGTTCGACATGATTGGGGGACCAGGCTAGTGAAAACGGCCTTGTTCTATTCAAGTGAGTTTATTGTCGTATGGACCTGATTGAACGCGCGGCGAAGAACGCCAAGAAGAAAGACGAAGAGGGTAGTTCTCTGGTAGAACGGGCCGCCAAGAAGTCTGGCGAAAGTCCTTTTGATCGCGCTGCTGGCAGCGGTATAGGTAACCCCGAGAATCGTAAGGCCGACCCGTCGTCTCTCAATCCGACACTGACGGAAAATGAGAAACCGAAACCTTTTAAAGGTATTGGCGCTCCCGGCGCAAAGCCAAAGCCGAAGGCAGCCAACGAAGATCCGGCTCCCAACACAGGTAAACTGGCTGCGAAAGACAATGACAACGACAGCTCACCAAGATCTCTGGCCATTGGTGATACGGCGGGCTCACTGTCCACGCCCAAAAAGGCGCGCAAGCGAAAACCTCCTGAAGAGATCGACCTCGTTGCCCTCAGGGAAGCCGGGTATATAACCCCGGATATGCCGCCCAATCTGATGTCTGAAGAATTCAGGATTATCAAGCGCTCTCTGTTGCTGAACGCGTTTTCCAAAAACGAGAAGAAGCAAGATGGCGTTAACAACAACGTTATACTCGTGACAAGTTCAAACCCGAGTGAGGGTAAAACATTTTGCACCATTAACCTCGCTTTATCGATCGCGACAGAGCAGGACGTGACGGTGTTGCTCGTTGACGCAGATTTCTCGAAACCGGAGATTTTAAACCGTCTTGGCGTTAAAGGCGGGCGCGGTCTTATGGATGTAGTTGCTGATGGAAACATGGACGTTGGGGATTGCCTGGTTCGCACGAACATTCCTAATCTGGTCTTGTTGCCTGCCGGGCGTCAGCACAATTTGACAACTGAACTTCTGGCCAGTGATCGCATGGCTAAGATGGTTACTGAAATATCCTCTCGCTATTCTGATCGTATAGTTATTTTTGATTCTCCACCCGTGCTTGCAAGTTCTGCAGCGTCGGTACTCGCGCTTTATATGGGACAGATCGTTTTTGTTATTGAAGCTGAAAAAACTACAGAGCCTCAGATCAAAGAGAGCATCGGAATGATCAGCGCGTGCGAGAATATCAATCTTTTGTTGAACAAAACTCGTTATAACGGCTCCAATAAGAAGTTCGCATCTTACTACGGCTACGGCGGACGATAAAGGACCGCCGGTGTCAGTCTCCTATTCCTTTTGCAGAGCAACGAAAGCTGGTCTGACCCCAGGCCTTAGAGCTTCGCTTGGTTTTATCTTGTTTGCCTTTTGGGTTTCAGGCGCCGTTTCTGCACAGCATATTTATATTGACCCTCGCGCTGAAGTTCGGGTTACGGGGACCGACAATGCCAACCTGACCGAGACCAACAGAGAATATGATGGTGTCTTGAATTCAGCCATCGGTCTTAACGCAAGGATTGATGGAAACAGAATTAACGTGGCGCTGGACTACTCGCTGGATCACTTTTTGTTTTTGTCGGATGGCGGTGACGAGTTCAGGCAAAACATGTTTGGTACACTGGATGCGGAGGTTTGGGAGGACCATTTGACGTTGAATGGTCGTGCGAGTATGCGGCAGCAATTCCTTGATCAACGAGGCAGTCTGTCAGGTAGTGCGGCCAACAGAACCGCTAACCGGCGATTGGTCCAAGGGTATACAGGTACCGCCATATTCCGTACTGGCATACGGGATTTTGCAGATTTGCGGGTCAACTACAGAATTGGCATACAGCGAAGCCCCGCGGATGACCTTAACGACGACACCTTGCCGATTAACTTCTCTGATTCCACCACCCACGAAATATCTGCCTCCATCGATTCTGGCGATCGTTTCCGTAATCTGCAATGGCGCCTGTTCGCAGATACATCTCGCGTCACGCGCTCGCTCGATGTCAATGATTTCAGGCGAGAGCGTGCAGGGGCAGAACTCACGTTCAAGATGAATCGTTTCCTGCAGCTGTTTGGCAATGTGAACGTGTCCGGCAACGACTTTCAGAATTCTGTCCTCGCGGAAGATGGCTTTGGCTGGGAAAGTGGATTTCGCTGGACGCCGGGGCCAAAGCTGGACCTCAGCGTGGCATATGGTCGCGAAGGTGCCAGAGAAATATGGTATGCGTCTCTACAACATTTCTTTTCGGCAAGGTTTAACTTTTCCGGCAGTTACACAGATAGAATCACCGCTAACTCTATAGTTTCAAACGATAATTTAAACAACCTCTCTTTTAACAATGAATTCGGTATTGTTAATCAGGAGAATTTGCCAATTGACGAAACGGACCCCAATTTTTCCTTCTCTGACGTAGACTTTCGCCAGCGATCAGCTGTTGGTACACTAACGCTTCAACAAAAGCGTACAAGAAGCTATATTAGTGGTGACTATGAGTGGCGAACATTTGACGACGACTCAGGAACAGGGGAATCCTGGGGGGTATCAACCGGGGTTGATCATGAAATTAACGAAAATACCTCATTAAGTGCTCGACTTAGCTTTCGCCAAAGTCTATTTGAAGATGGGGTCCGAGTGGATGAAATTGTAGTGGGTAATTTGAGCTGGACGAGAACAGTTTCAAAATACTTTAGGTTTGCGCTTTCCTATGATCGCTCTCAGCGTTTTTCAAACGCTGATGGAGAGAACCTGACGGAAAATGCGATAACACTATACCTAAGAGGGACGTTTTAGCTCCGTATGTACGAAAGCTTTTACAATCTGCAGGGTCGCCCGTTCCAGTTAACGCCGGATCCCCGTTTTTATTTCAGTTCGCGGACGCACAAGAAAGCGATGGCGTACCTTACCTATGGTTTGAACCAGGGCGAGGGTTTCATTATTGTTACCGGCGATATCGGTACCGGTAAAACCACGCTGGTACGCCATCTGTTTGATACACTTGATCGCAACGAGTTTATTGCAGCGATGATTGTGAGCACGCAGTTGAGTGCTGAAGACCTCCTTCGAAGCGTTGTCGCGGCTTTTGGTCTTGATGCTCAGGCGGAAGACAAAGGCCAATTGCTGGCGAGGCTCGAAAAACATCTCCGTGAACAATTTGCTCGTGGCAGGAGAGCGCTTCTTGTCGTTGATGAAGCTCAAAACCTTTCAAACGCGGCATTGGAAGAAATGCGCATGCTGTCCAATTTCCAGGATGGTGACAAAGCGCTTGTTCAAAGCTTTCTCGTGGGCCAGCCTGAATTTCGGGAACGTGTGTTTTCTGCGCCGGAGCTGGAGCAGCTTCGCCAGCGTGTCATCGCAACCCACCATCTGGAGCCAATGGAGCAGGAAGAACTCGCTGATTACATCCAGCATCGGTTGAGCCTTGTGGGCTGGGACAACGATCCCTGCTTTACGGCAGACGCCGTCGAGGCGATTTACAAACATTCTGCAGGTGTTCCTAGACGACTAAACACTCTTTGTTCTCGCGTACTGCTATATGGTTCTCTGGAAGAGTTACACAATATTGACGGCGATACGATCGCAGCTGTTGTTGCCGATATGACCAGCGATACGCGCCCGGTTACGGCAACCTCTTCTGCGGTCGTCATGCCACCGCCAACCCCGCAAAACGACTCTACAGTGCCATTGGAGGCATCTAAGCCTACAAAAAGCGATAAGGTTATGGACGACCGCATCAGTCAGCTTGAAACCATGATGAAGTCTCAGGACCAAACACTTCAGCAATTAACCCAACTTATGGCCAAGCTTGCTGGTGGTGACAAGAAAGACGACGGGTAGCGCATGCTCTCGACGATTCTGGATGACGTTGCTGAGGTGCCTCGCCGCGTTGGAAGTCAGTCCGGGCAGCCGTTAAATGTTTTTTCTGTCGATGTTGAAGAGTGGTTTCAGGTAGGGGCATTTGAAAACACGCTGGATAGAGGCGATTGGAACAGCCTCGAAAGCCGCGTTGAACATCAGACCGAACAGGTTCTTGATTTACTAAAGCGGCACAGCGTCAGCGCAACTTTTTTTTGCCTTGGATGGGTGGCCGAACGATTTCCAAGCCTGCTACGCAAGATAGCAGACAACAACCACGAAATTGCCTGCCATGGCATGGACCATCAGCGTATTTTTTCCATGGCCCCAGAGCAGTTCTCCAAAGACATTCAAAAAGCCAAGTCTCTTCTGGAGGAAGCGTCCGGCTGTGAAGTTGTTGGCTATAGAGCTCCAAGCTTTTCCCTGACATTTGAGGTTTGGAACTTTTATTCTATTCTGGATGCGACTGGATTTCATTATTCGTCAAGCGTGGTGCCGGCCAAGACAGACCACTATGGATCGGAAGGTGTTCCAAGGCTGCCGTTTTACCCACTGCAGAACTGCGACATCATAGAGGTGCCAATGACAGTAGTTCGTATTCCCGGTCGGATGCTGCCTGCCTCCGGAGGCGGATATTTCAGGCTGTTACCTCAGACACTGTCGCACTGGTTGATGAATAAAGCACTTAAGCAAACCGGCATTGGCACGATATTTTACATGCATCCATGGGAAATAGACCCTGAGCAGCCATATGTGGCCAGCGCTCCTGTTTTGTCTCGTTTCAGGCACTATACAGGCCTGAAGAAAATGGAAACGAAACTGGACAGACTACTGCAAAACGGCCGTTTTAATCGTGTGGATCATTTTCTTGCAACAGAGTTCGAACAGAGGCAAAGCTAAAATGGCGCTAACCGTTAAGCAACTTGATGCCGCAGAGTTCGATGCTTGGGATGCATTCGTGACAAGCCAGCCTGCAGCAACCTTTTGCCATCTTGCCGGTTGGAAGACAGTGATAGAGCAGGGTGCTGGTCAAGACTGCCCCTATTTGCTCGCGTTGCAGGATGGTTCCGTCGTTGGTGTTTTACCATTGTCGGTTAAAAAACACCCCATATTCGGCAAGGCGTTGATATCAAACATGTTCTGTGTCTATGGCGGGGCAGTTGCTGTCGACAAGGACGTGGAACGTGCTCTGTATGACGGTGCTTGGGCCATCACCCAGCAGTTGGGTCTGACCATGTTTGAAAACCGGTCTGTGATCCGGCATCATGCAGATGACGAAAACTGGATTGAAGCAGCACAATCGGCGACCTTCTCGCGTGACCTTGATGAGAACGACGAAGCTCAGTTGCTTGCCGTTCCAAGGAAACAGCGAGCCGTCATTCGAAAAAGCCTCAAGAATGAACTGCAGACAGACTGGAACGGAAACTTAAACGTTTTCTACGATCTGTATGCCCACAGTGTTCTTTCTTTGGGTACACCTGTGTTCCCCAGGAAATTGTTTGCGGCAATGGTTGACGTATTCGGGGATGCCGTGGAAACCCAGATTACGAGAACAGCCGATGGCACCGGGGTAGCAAGCCTGATGAGCTTCTACTTTAGAGATACGGTTATGCCTTACTACGCAGGGGGAACAAGCGAAGTTCGGCGGCTGGCTGCTCATGACTTTATGTACTTCCAACTGATGTTGCATGCTCGTGAACGGGGTTTTTCAAAGTTCGATTTTGGCCGCAGCAAGATTGATAGCGGGCCCTATAAATTCAAGAAAAACTGGGGATTTGAACCGGTTGAACTGGGATACGAAATTCGACTGAAACCCGGTGCTGAAGCTCCCAACCTGTCGCAGCAGTCCGGCCCTTTTGCGATATTGAGCAAGATATGGAAAAAGCTGCCGTTAGGCGTTTCAAAAATACTTGGCCCACCACTTGCGCGCCACTTGGGATAATCTGTCATGGCACGTATCCTTTTTTTGGCACACAGAATTCCATATCCACCCAATAAAGGGGACAAAATCAGGTCCTGGAACTTTTTAAAGCACCTTCTTGATGCCCATGAAGTCCATGCCGCTTTTTTTGTCGATGACAAGCAAGACCTTGAACACCTTCCATTTCTTGAGGAAAGGTGTGAGAGCGTGTGTCACCAGTTTGCTTCGCCGTTGTTCCAGAAAATGATGTCAATCAGGGGAATGCTGCGGGGAACGTCACTAACAGAAAACGCGTACCCGTCGCCCTTGCTTCGGCGCCATGTTGCCAGACTAATTGAAGGAAACAAGGTTGATCTTGTTTTCTGCTATTCTGCCGCCAGTTTTGGGTTTCTGCCGGCGGACTTGTGCGGCATTCCGGTGATAACTGATTTGGTCGATGTGGATTCTGCCAAGTGGATGGCATACGCGCAGAATAGTAGCGGCATCAAGCGCGCATTGTTTGCCAGGGAAGCACGAACACTTGCCCGGTTTGAAGCTGGTGTTGTTCAGTCAAGCAATGCCAGCCTGCTTGTTAGTGAGGATGAGGCCACACTGATGCGGAATAATCTGAAAAAGATTGGTTCGCAGAGCGAGAGTGTCTCGGGGATATCAAATGGGGTCGATTGCGACGCATTTTCGCCGGACCGCTACCAGGCCCCAATTAAAGGGAAGCGTCTGATTTTCACTGGTGCCATGGATTATCAACCAAATGTGGACGCTGTGGTATGGTTTGCCGAAAATGTTATGCGACAGCTTCGGATTGATATGCCAGATGTGAAATTCATTATTGCCGGCCGACCGGTCGCCCAAGCGGTCCGCAACCTCGATGCGATTGATGGGGTCAATGTCCTGGGGGGTGTTGAAGATATGGCAGCCGAGATAGCAAAAGCAGATATTGTTTTGGCACCCTTGCAGACCGCAAGAGGCATTCAAAACAAGGTTCTAGAGGGGATGGCTATGCAAAAGCCCGTGGTCGCAACGTGGGCTGCTAATGAAGGAATTAATGCACCAGACAGAGAAGCGGTTTGGATCGCGGAAACGCCAGATGACTATATTAATGCTATAAAAAAACTATTGGGTCCAAGCTGCGATAATACGCTTGGCAATAATGCCCGGCGGTTTGTTCTGGATAGTTTTACATGGTCATCAAGCTTCAAGAAGCTTGATAACATACTCAATCGTCTTCTCCTTCAATCGGCTGCCAGGGAGAAGGTTTCATGACCCTCGGCATGCGACACCATATCGCCACCTTCTCCGTTGGTTTTGTTTTGCTGATTGTTTCGTGGTGGGACGCTGTCGATCACATGGTTGGCATTCTATGGAACGTAGATGTGTTCGCTCATGGTTTGCTCGTGCCATTTGTCAGTTTGGCTATCATTTGGTCCCGCCGTGAAGACTTGTCGCATATTCCAGCTCGTTTTTCACTGCTTGGAGTGCCTGTTCTGGTCGTTGCATGCATGCTGTGGATTCTGGGTTCACTGCTGGAGGCAAAACTGTTTGCCCATGTTGCACTGCTGATTGCAGTACAGGGTTTGGTCATCATGTCTCTCGGTCGAGAGATTTACATTAAAATACTGTTCCCCATGCTGTTTCTCTTTTTGACGATTCCCTTCGGCTACGAGCTTGTCGGGCCGCTTCAAACCATGACTGCGAGCATGGTTATCTGGGTGTTGGAGCTGCTGGGGGCCAACTATACCGTTGAGGGCATGGTCATCGGCTTGCCGAGTGGCTACTTTGAAGTTGCAGAAGCATGCGCAGGGGTCAAGTTCCTCTTTACCAGCTTGGTTATGGGTATCTTGTTGTCCAACCTGATTTTTAAAAGCTGGGTCCGTAGAGTAACGATTGTCATCGTGAGTATTTTGCTTCCAATTCTTGCCAATGGACTGCGTGTCCTGGGTATTTTGGGAATTTCTGAGCTGACAGACCAGAATTTTGCAAAAGGTGTAGACCACATCGTTTATGGATGGGTGTTTCTTTCCATCGTACTTTTCGCCTTGATCGCTGTAGCATATCGTTTTTCCGACAAAACCATGGGTGATTCCGAGCCACCTCGAAAATCCGATGCAAGTGTGCCATCACCCGGTCTGGCAAAAAATGCCACTGTGTTTGTGTCGTTGCTGTTACCTGTTTCGGCATATTGGGTCGCGCCCAATGGCCCGCCTTCAACCCTTTCTCATGTCGAAAGTTCACTAACTCAGTTGTTTTCGGCTGCGCCAACCGGCTACCGGCTTTTAACCAACACTGGATTAATCTCGCAACCCTATGCGTTGAATTCAAAATCCCAGTCCAGAAGCCTGCTACGTCGGCGGGGGACGGTTTTCAATGTTTACCGCGCGGAATACAGCGAGCTGGGGCCGGGAACAAGACTGTTTCAACCTGCCAACAGCCTCGCTGGCCCTAATTGGAAGGAAATGAAGAGTGCGGGAGAAGCGATGCAGCTTAGCTGCGGTGTTCAGATCGAAGAGAAACTGTTTCGCCGCGGTGACGAGCGTATGTTGATATGGCCGGTTTATTTGGTCGAAGGACTACCTGTCAGGAGTGGCCTGCAGGAAAAACTCAATACGGCCCGCCTTCTTTTGACGAAAGAAAAAGCCCGCGGCACGATTCTGGTTCTAAGTACCTTTGTTGGAGATGATACTGCTGCACCTCGCGAAGTTTTTTCAGAATTCTTATCGACTTTTTGGTCAGATAGTTCTTTATGGGGGGATGGGGGTCCAAGCGAAAAAGGCATGAATCTATGTGCGGAATAACCGGCTATATGACGCACGACGGATCTCCGGTTGATGAGGGTCTCTTAAGGCGGATGAACGACCAGATTAATCACCGGGGCCCGGATGGCGACGGTTATTTTTTTGGTAGCAGTATTGGGCTCGGCCACAAGCGTTTGTCGATTATTGATATCGCCGGTGGACATCAGCCGATGTACAGCCCCGGTAAAGAATGCGTACTGACGTATAACGGTGAAATATATAATTTCCAGTCACTGCGCCGCGAACTCGAAGGCCTGGGACACAAATTTTCCACGCAGTCTGATACTGAAGTTCTCATGACGAGCTACATTGAGTGGGGAGAAGCGTGTGTCGAGCGACTGCGGGGCATGTTTGCCTTTGCCATATGGGACGGTCCAAAGCGCAAGTTGTTTCTGGCACGAGACAGACTGGGCATCAAACCCCTCTACTATGCATTTATGCCGAATGGCGACTTTTTCTTTGCTTCGGAGCTGAAAGCTCTTCTTGTTAACCCGGCATTGCCAAGAAAGCTCAGAATAGATGCTTTGGAAGACTATCTGACTCTTGGCTATGTACCAGACCCCAAATCAATCGTTGAAGGCGTGATGAAGTTGCCACCGGCAACGACGATGACAATTGAAAAGGGTAGTAAAAACCCTCGCATGACTTGCTATTGGCAACCGGGTATCGGCGTTGCTGGCCTGACGGTTTCACGGTCGGAAGATTTGATGGCGCGGCTCGAGGATGCTGTAAAAATGCGCATGATTGCGGATGTGCCGCTTGGTGCGTTTTTGTCAGGCGGTGTCGACTCTAGCGCTGTGGTCGGATTGATGGCCGGCTTGGGCTCGGCGCCGGTAGAAACCTGTGCGATCGGTTCAGAAGACCCGAATTTTGATGAAAGTGGGTATGCCCAGTTGGTCGCAGACCATTTTGAAACAAGTCATCGCTGGCGATTGGTATCCGCAACAGACCGGTCTCTGATTGATCGCATTGCTGATGTTTATGACGAACCGTTTGCGGACCCGTCTGCCTTGCCGACGTACAGAGTGTGCGGTTTAGCAAGAGAGAAGGTGAAGGTTGCTTTGTCCGGCGACGGCGGAGATGAATTGTTTGCCGGATACCGGCGTCATCGCTTCCACATGGCGGAAGAATCTCTTCGCGGCAGGCTGCCGATGCTTATGAGGCGTGCTGTTTTCGGACCTCTCAGTGTTCTGTACCCGAAACTTGATCGCGCACCACAGTTTTTGCGTGCAAAATCAACTTTCGAGGCCCTTGCGCGGACGTCAGCCCAGGCTTACTGCCAGAGCGTCAGTCGCACTCCTGACCGCGACCGGAAGCGTTTGCATTCGCGCCGTATGCGTAAGTTGCTGGCGGGATATCATCCACATGACCGCTTCACGGAACTTGCTGACGAGGTTAAAGGTGCAGACCCGCTTTCAGTCATCCAATACATTGATATAAAAACCTATCTTAGCGGTGACATCCTGACCAAAGTGGATCGCGCAAGCATGTCTCATAGTCTGGAGGTTCGTGTACCGCTTCTTGATCACAAGTTTGTGGAATGGGGTTTGAGGGTTCCTGCTCGCGAACGCATTGTCGACGGCGAAGGAAAAGCAGTTTTCCGAGATGCTCTGAAGGGCTTTTTGCCGGACGAAACCTTGAACCGTCCAAAGAAAGGTTTTGATGTACCTACTGTGAGCTGGCTTCGAAATGAACTTGCAGACGATACAATGTCGCTCGGTGAAAGCGAGATTTTTGCTGATAGTGGTTTGTTCAATATGTTCGGTATTCAGCAAATGGCTGAAGAACATGTCATAGGTTCAAGAGATCACCATACCAGTCTATGGTCTTTGATCATGTTGGAACGGTCTCTCAGGAAATTGAACCTGGAGATGCCAACAGCTTAACCTATTGGTTGTTGTCCAGAGCGTAGCCCGCAGACCTTACAGTGCGGATGTAGTCTTTTCCGCCAGCGTTCATCGCTTTGCGAAGCCGTCTGATGTGGACATCAACCGTTCTTGGTTCAACATACACATCATGGCCCCAAACCGAATCGAGCAATTGCTCCCGAGAAAAAACCCGGCCGGGGTTTTCCATAAAATGACGCAACAGGCGATATTCGGTTGGTCCCAGATGAATTGATGTGCCGTTTCTGGTGACCCGGTGGGAAACATTATCAAGGCGAATATCTTCGAAAGAGAGTTCCTTTCCTGCCAGGGCAGGGCGAACCCGTCTGAGAACAGCCTGAATACGTGCGATCAATTCCTTGGGCGAGAAAGGTTTGACAACATAGTCATCAGCACCGGTTTCAAGGCCTCGAACCCGATCAGGTTCGTCGGCACGTGCAGTCAGCATAATGATGGGTACATTGGCAGTTTCGCTATTGCGACGTAGCTGGCGGCATATCTCCAGGCCGGAGAGGTTGGGTAGCATCCAGTCCAGCAAGATAACATCAGGTGTATCTTGTGCGGCGAGATAAAGGCCTTCTTCACCATCGGCAACCGCATCGACTTTATAGTCCGCGCGCTCAAGATTGTAGCGCACCAACTCAGTGATATTCAGATCATCTTCAATCAGTAATACTCTGGTCTTCACAGCGCAGGTTCCTCTATTCCCATTGTACACACTAGCTATTGTTAACGAGCAATGTCATGGCCTTTGATGGCATACAGATACTGGCCCTATGTTACATTTTAATGGCGTGCCTGGCGAGGAAATGTAGCTTTTGTGACACGCACTTTATCATGGTAGTCCGCCGGATGGTCTATTTAGCGCGCGTCAGTTTGAAGCTAAAAGTTGTCCCTTTACCCAGTTCGCTCTCAACGTCCAGTATGCTGTCGTGCCTGATCAGGATATGTTTGACGATCGCGAGCCCCAAACCGGTGCCTCCCATCTTGCGGGAACGGGCGTCGTCAACGCGGTAAAACCGCTCGGTCAGGCGAGCAAGGTGCTCTTTGGAAATTCCCGGCCCTTCATCCCTAATGGATATGCATACCTGCTTTTTATTTTTTGTCGGTTCCGCCGACACATGAACTTTCGTATCGCGGTCCGCATATTTTGCTGCATTTACAGTCAAATTGATCAGAACCTGCATCAGTTGATCCGGGTCGGCGATCACTTTTGTTGAATTATCTTCGATACTGGTTTTGAATTTGATTCCGCGTTCTTTACCGGTCGCTTCTGCGGTCATGACAACGCTCTGAATCATGGCATCCAGATTGACTATGGTTTCAGGCACCTCATGGCGGGACATTTCGATCTTCGAGAGTGATAGCAGGTCGTCAATCAAGCGGACCATGCGTTCCGCCTCTGACTGCATGATTTTCAGGAACCGTTCGTGGGCGGGCAGGTCATCTTTTGCAGGGCCTTGAAGTGTTTCGATGAACCCGATGAGCGAGGATAGGGGGGTTCTTAGTTCGTGACTGGCATTGGCTACGAAATCGACACGCATTTGCTCAGTCTGTAACATGCTTGTAATTTCGTAAAAGAAAGCCATTGCCTGAGTAGGAACATCGTCACCTCCGGTTCCCGATACACGTGAAACTGTTACGTCAAAGCTGCGTTTCTGCTTGTTCATGTAGCGTACGACACCAGCATGTTTTTTACCCGAATCAAAAATCTGATGAATTGCGTCAACGATCTTTGATTGTCTTAGGTAGAGATAGGCATCGTTCCCAACGATATCATCGCCCAACAGTTCAAGTGCTGAATGATTAGCGAAGGAGATTTTGTGGTCTTCGCCTATAATCAAAATGGGAAGCGGTACAGCGTTAAGCGTGTTTGCTCTTACAGACTTGATACCACCCCGTTTGTTAAACTCAAGCTTCCGGGTTTCCCGTATTCGGGACCGTAGTGCCGTCCTGTGGCGCTTGAACTCAAGCCGGACAAGCAGAGCAGCAATGGTCAGGAAAATCAGAATGCCGGCAACAGTATCGACCAGTTCGATAGACCAGAAAAAGGCCAAAAGGGAAAGTAGCGCCACAATGATTGTGCGCTCACTTAGGAGAGCTTGAAGACCTGCTGTTTCTCTTGCGCTGCGTGCCATGGGTTTTGACTGCTATTCCGGATTTTACGTGTTTATGACTTACATGAAGGCGTCGCAGTTAAAAACACCAAAGTTACATTTCCATGACGAACAGTTTTGATGAAAGTTGATATTTTACTAGGAAAAATATAGCATTATGGCTTATATAACTTCTATCTGGTTGGGGCTTGGCTCTTTTTGAGCGCCAGTGATACGTAGTGTTATTCGCATCATAACGGAAAAATCGTGACTGAACGGCCAGATACATCTGATTTTGAAGACGAAGTTACCCAAAAATTGTCTGATCGCAGGCAACTGCTTAGGCTTGGTGCCGCAGGTTTGCCGATGGTCCTGACCTTGAAGGCGTCCGCGCAACAAGCGGTTATTTCGCAGTTGCAATGTATTATAAAGATGCCTCTGCGGTTACGCTTTCTGGTGGATTGTGATGGCGCAGTCTGGGTTGGCACCAGATTCATTCGGTATGAGAATGGTAAAGGCTGGAAAGTCAGCCATATTACCCGTTTTAAAAACAATGCGTCACAGATTTTCCCGGCTGGAGCAGCCGCAAGTGCTTTTAGGCCCGTAGATTGCCCTGCCGTAGTTTGTGATGATGACGATGATGATGGTGGCAAAAACAATGACGGTGATTACACCGGCGGTGGTAATGGACTGTCAGAACTCGACAGGCTTTTGAATTCAGGTGTACCGTCCAATGCGTCCGAGATAGCGAGCTATTCCAACAGCCGCAGTAAAGATGATGATGATGACGATGACTGTGATCCAGATTGGCAGGACAGCGGCTATGCATTTTACCAAATTAATAAGAACACGGAGATCACGCCAGGCGAGATAATTAATGGTACAGGAAGCGCTAACAATGAAGCTCAGGCTTTATTCGTTTCTTTGTCTGTTAAATACAGCCAGGACCTGGAAGGTCAGTCATCATGGCCTGGCATTTCATGTATTGTTTCTATTTTGAACTATCTAAATCCATAGTGATCGACCCTTTAAGGCTAGAGTGCTGACACATGGCAGCAGGCCCCATTTCAAATTCCGCCAGATGGACATCGGATCCAAATAACTATCTGGTACAGGAATTTGACGATACATTCTTTGTTTTTTTCCGACCGTCCGGCGAGACACATTTTCTCAATTTTCTATCGCACGGGGTGCTCGATTTAGTGTCATCCAAAGATGTTGGTGTTGCAGATATCGGCACAGAAATGCGCGTCCGTTTTGGTGTTAGTGAGACCGAACTCCCTGATTCCCTGATAAAACAGACAATCGAGCAACTGGATGAAACAGGTTTGATAGAACCTGTTGGTAGCCAATGACCCTGCGGGCGTTAAAATCATTTGATAGACGTGATCTGCACAAGGCTTTGAAACAAGGTAGTTTTACGTTGCAGCTTGGCCCGTTTTCCCACCTGATTTCAGGCTCTAGCCCGGCGTTGCTGGACTTTTTGCAGGATACCTACCGGGATTACTCTGTAGAGATGTCGCCAAGTGATGTGACGGAGGTTTTGCTCAATATACGCGCTCCAAACCTGTTCAGGCGGTTTATCCGTCCGCAGATTATGCCGGACCCGGGTTTTGATGTACCCGCAGTGCCTCTTCCCAAGCGTATGGCTCCTCTAGCATATGAAATGGGCATGAATCTGTCTATCGCCCTTAAATGCTGTCGGTTTGTGAATATCCATGCTGGTGTCGTCGCCGATGATCATGGTGCTATTCTGATGAGTGCTGCCTCGGGGTCAGGGAAAAGCACACTGACAGCAGCCATGATGCAGCATGGTTATCGGCTTTTTTCCGATGAGTTTGCGTTGCTGGGCCTTGATGAGCCCCTTGTACATCCGTACCCGCGGCCAATTTCGCTTAAGCAGGAAACCATCCCGATTGTTCGCGAACTGGTTGGGGCGGACTGGCTTAGCAAAACTGTTTCCGGAACCCCGAAGGGTGATATAGCTTATTATCGTGCTCGTCCTGAAGATCTTGCAAGAGCTCATGTCCCTGCACCTGTAAAACTGATCCTGTTTCCGAAGTTTGAGACTGGGGCCAATCCTTTTGCTCAAAGACTGAACCCGGCAGAAGCCATTATTCGGCTGGTTCCCGCATCGACTAATTATTCGCTGCTGGGTGAAGAAGCCTATAAAACCCTGGCGAGTTTAGTCGAAAATGCGTCGGCATTTGAGTTAACATACGGCACAACCGAGCAAAGTATCGATCTCGTCAAACAGCTTACGGCCAGTCATTAGGCGCATTATAAATGGACACGCTCAAACAAATTGTTGGTCTGTCGGCTTTACCTGCCGCTGTCATGGATCAGATAAAGCTTCTGAATAGCGCAGATGCTAACCATGTGTTGGGGCAGATGGCATCCAGACTGAAGCATGAGGCTGACGGCAACCTCAAGGATATCTTCAACAATGCGCTTTTGCGCGCGAAACGTGATCATACGATGTTGACGTTTGAAATGAACCGAGTTGAACGAGCCTTAAGCGAGGCAGGGGTTATCCCTGTTATCCTGAAAGGGGGTGCCTACGTTGCTCGTAATATGGCTGCGGCTGCTGGCCGCAGAGTAAGCGATTTGGATATTCTTGTAGCTTTTGAAGAGCTGGAAAAGGTGGAAGAGGCCCTTCTTGCGGCGGGTTGGGAGCCAGAAGAAACCACCGACAATGAATACGATCAAGATTATTACCGCCAGCACATGCACGAGTTGCCTCCTCTTCGCCACGCCAAGCGAGGGACAGTGCTCGACGTTCATCACGCATTGTTGCCCCGAACCTCGCGCTTTTCTGTTGATGTGAGCAAAATGATGGATGCCGCCTTGCAGTTGCCAGATCACAAACTAAAGACATTCAGTGAAATTGACATCTTTATCCATTCGGCCGTTCATGGGTTTGCAGATGGCGCTCTCGACGTTCCAATACGAACGCTGGTGGAACTGTTTTTGATTTATAATCACCTGTCTGGTGAAGACATTGACGAGATCGTATCAAGGGCAACGGACTTGGGTGCAGCAGTACCGGTTGGCATGGCCCTGTGGGCGGTCGGACGTGTGTTTGGGGTCGAACGGGCAAGCGCGTCTTCGGGCGAGTTAATAAAGCCATATCGCTATTTGATATTCAAATGGGCTGTCCTGTCGAAAACCCGAAACGATATTTCTGCTCCGTTTGCGAAAACATTTTTGTATGTGAGAAGTCATTATTTGCGGATGCCATTCTACCTGTTGTTTCCGCACCTTATAAAAAAAGCAATTGCGTGGCGACCAAACTCAAAGACACCAAGCGAGTTACCGTTTCCCTGATATAATTCTGTGCGGCCGCCATCATGTGCTGATAATCGCCATTTACACTTGCGTCTATGGCCTCGCTTGGTTTATGAGCAAAGGAAATTGCGCAAACAAGCTTTCGTTTGAAATATAGTTATAGGTTTGTTTGCTGTGAAAAAGGTGAATGTGATGAGTGAATGGCGCCCCGATAGCTGGAGAACCATGCCGATAGTGCAGGTTCCAACGTACCCCGATCAAGTGGAAGTGAAGCTGGTTGAAGAGGAGCTTTCAAGTTTTCCGCCGCTGGTTTTCGCCGGTGAAGCGCGCAACTTGAAATCACAGCTCGCAGACGTTGCAGCCGGAAAGGCTTTCTTGTTGCAAGGGGGCGACTGCGCCGAGAGCTTCGCTGAATTTCATCCGAACAATATTCGCGATACCTTCAGGGTGCTGTTGCAGATGGCTGTCGTGCTCACATTTGCTGCGAGCTGCCCGGTTGTCAAAGTTGGCCGATTGGCGGGTCAATTTGCCAAGCCGAGGTCAAGTGATGTTGAAGTTAAAGACGGTGTAGAGTTACCAAGCTATCGCGGCGACATCATCAATGGAATTGGTTTTGATGCAGAGTCTCGTATTCCAGACCCTCGGCGCATGCAGAGAGCCTATAGTCAGGCTGCGGCCACTCTAAATCTTCTTCGGGCTTTTGCTCAGGGGGGCTATGCCAATCTTCTATCGGTTCACAGATGGAATCTGGATTTTGTCACCCAAAGCGGCGCCGGGGAACAGTATCAGGAGCTGGCAGATCGTATCGGTGAAGCGCTTTCTTTCATGGAAGCGTGCGGTATAAATCCTGCAGACGTTCGTCAGCTTCAGGGGACGGATTTTTACACGTCCCACGAAGCACTGTTACTAGGTTACGAGCAAGCCCTGACAAGGGTCGATAGTACATCCGGCGATTGGTATGACACTTCTGCACATATGTTGTGGGTAGGGGATCGCACCCGGCAAACCAATGGCGCTCATCTGGAGTTTTTGCGAGGGGTATCAAACCCGGTCGCCTCCAAAGTAGGGCCTACGACGGACCCGGATGATCTGATTCGTCTCATCGATATTCTAAACCCGACAAACGAGCCGGGCAGGCTCACGCTGATCACCAGATTTGGCGCTGATAAAGTCGAAGACTATCTGCCACGTCTATTGCGTAGAGTGAAATCGGAAGGCAGGAACATTGTCTGGTCGTGTGATCCGATGCACGGCAATACGTTGTCGGCTGCAAATGGCCTGAAAACAAGGCCGTTTGAGCGCATTTTGCAGGAAGTAAAACGAGTGTTCGCCGTGCATAAGGCGGAAGGAACCTATGCTGGTGGCATTCATCTGGAACTAACCGGCCAGAATGTTACAGAGTGCACTGGAGGTACTGCAGCTATCACAGAGGATGGTTTGTCATCACGGTATCATACGCATTGTGACCCGCGTCTGAATGCCAACCAGGCAATTGAACTCGCGTTTTTGGTTGCAGAGGCACTGAAAGAAGAGCGTAAGGCCCTGGTGGATGACGCTGCCGCTTGATACTAATCGCATTTAGGGATTTGAAGGCGGCGTTTGCCGCCTTTTTCTTGTCTTGTGATGTACCGCCAAGAAGAGTAAAAGCGCCTCATGAATGACAGTCTTGCGATATATTTAGCACAGCTCAATCCCACAGTTGGTGCGGTTAAAGATAACTGCGAAAAGATTTGCGCGGTTTATGCGGGCGCCGTATCTGAAGGTGCGGATCTGGTGTTAACGCCAGAACTTTCCGTTACCGGATACCCCTTGGAAGATCTGGTCCTCAAACCATCTTTTGTTGCAACAGTACGACAGGCAGTTGAGGGACTGTCAGAACTGACACGGGGCGACGGTTCGCCCGGATTGATTATTGGCTGCCCATGGCAGGACGGTGAACACCTTAGAAATGCTATTGTTCTTCTGGAAGCGGGAGAAATCAGGGAAGTTCGTTTCAAGCACAATTTGCCAAACTATGGCGTTTTTGATGAGATACGTGTTTTCAGCGCCGGAATTCCGCCAGCTCCAATTGAGTTCCGTGATTTCAAACTTGGTGCCATGATATGCGAGGATATGTGGTATCCGGACTGTACAGCGAGCCTAACGGCAGCGGGGGCAGAAGTTTTACTTGTGCCAACATGCAGCCCCTACGAATTGGATAAACACCCTGAGCGTCAAGACTATGCCGGAGCGCGTGTCCGCGAGAGCGGTTTACCGCTTGTTTTCTGTAATCAGGTGTGCGGTCAGGACGAGCTTGTGTTTGATGGTGCAAGTTATGTGATGGCATCAGACGGCAGTATTCCAGTTCAGATGGACGCCTTCAGGGAACAGGGCCTTTTGACGCTTTGGGAACGTAGAAATGGTGTCCTGGAGTGCATTTCAGAGCATCAGGGGTATCAGCCTGACAGATACGAAGGTATGTATCAGGCGATGATGTTGGGTCTTCGGGATTACGTTCTCAAAAACCGTTTTCCCGGCGTTATCTTGGGCCTTTCAGGCGGAATTGATAGCGCGTTGTCAGCAGCCGTTGCCGCGGACGCCCTTGGTCCGGATAAAGTGCAATGCGTTATGATGCCGTCTCAGTATACCTCTGGTGAAAGCCTGAATGATGCAGAGAAGTGTGCGCAGGCTCTGGGGGTCGACTATAGCTCAATTACGATAAAACCGGGTATTGAAGCATTTGATCAGATGCTGGAGCCGGCTTTTGTCGATGTTCAGGCGGATACAACAGAAGAAAACATTCAGTCTCGACTGCGGGGGCTTTTGTTGATGTCGCTATCCAACAAGTTTGGCAAAATGGTCCTGACAACAGGGAATAAATCAGAGGTTTCTGTTGGATATGCAACGCTCTATGGTGACATGTGCGGTGGCTTCAATGCCTTGAAAGATGTTTACAAAACCGATGTCTTTGAGCTGTCCCGCTGGCGAAACGAATATGTGCCTGCCGGTGCACTGGGGCCATCAGGTGAAGTTATCCCAAACAATATCATCGTAAAACCGCCGACAGCGGAATTGCGTGCGGACCAGAAAGACGAAGACAGCCTGCCGCCCTATGATGAGTTGGATGATATGCTTCGCTGTTTGGTCGATGAAGACATGTCAGTAGCGGAGATAGTTGACAGAGGTTATGAGGCTTCTGTTGTTGCAAGAATAGAGCACCTGCTGTACATCGCCGAATATAAAAGGCGTCAAGCGCCACCCGGTGTTAAGATTACGCGCAAGAACTTTGGCCGAGATCGTCGCTATCCCATAACGAACGGATTTAGAAGTGCTCGGTTCAAAGAATAGTTTTGACCAATTGGAATTAAGATAATGACTGTAAAAGTTCGCTTTGCACCGTCTCCGACGGGTAAACTTCATGTCGGCAACATCCGTGCTGCACTGGTCAATTGGCTCTTTGCGCGTCAACAAAAGGGCACGTTCGTCCTGCGAATTGACGACACTGATGTCGCCCGGTCGACCAAAGAAAATGAAGACGCTATCAAGGCAGACCTGAACTGGCTCGGCTTGCATTGGGACGAAACGTTTCGTCAGAGCGAGCGATTTGACCGTTACAACGAAGTAGTCGCCGATCTAAAAAAGGCAGGGCGGTTATATCCTTGCTATGAAACATCCGACGAACTGGAGATGAAGCGCAAGATCCAGATGGGCCGCGGCATGCCACCGGTGTATGACCGTGCCGCACTCTCCTTGAGTAAGGATGAAATTGCGAAGCTTGAAGCAGAAGGCCGTAAACCTCACTGGCGGTTCAAGTTGGACACGCCAGCTCGTGTTGAATGGACTGACCTTATTCGTGGTTCGGTTTCGATTGATCTGGAGGCGCTTTCAGACCCCATTTTGATCCGGGAGGACGGCAGCTTTCTATACACACTCCCGAGTGTGATTGATGATGTGGATTATGGCATCACGCATATTGTCCGCGGTGAAGACCATGTGACTAATTCGGCTGTTCAGGTTCAGATTTTCGAAACCGTCGGCGGTAAGGCACCCGAGATGGCGCATTTTGCGTTGATGACCGGTAAGAGTGGTGAAGGGCTTTCCAAACGTCACGGTGCCATGTCTATCGAGGAGTACCGCGAGCAATCCGGTCTGGAGCCTATGTCGATCGTTTCGCTTCTTGCTCGTGTAGGTACCAGCGAGTCCGTTGAAGCGTTCACTGAAACCGCAGCGTTGATACAGGGGTTTGATTTCAGCAAGTTCAGCCGCTCCACAGCAAAACTGGACCCTGCTGATCTTGATATGCTGAACGCCAAGATTTTGCACATGATGCCTTATGATGCAGTTAAAGACCGGTTGGCTGGTGTAAGCGAGGCCTTCTGGCTGGCGGTTCAACCCAATCTCACCAAACTCTCCGATGTCGCTTCCTGGCAATCAATTGTTGATGGACCTGTCACGCCGATTATTGAGGATGCTGCCCATATTGCCAAGGTTGTCGAGCTTTTGCCTCAAGGCGAAATTACAGCGGGCACTTGGGGCATATGGACAAGCGCAATCAAGGACCAACTGGGTGTTAAGGGCAAGGCTCTGTTTATGCCATTGCGCCAAGCGATCACCGGTCAAAATCATGGCCCCGATATGGGAGTGCTTTTGCCTCTGATTGGTCGCGAAAAAATACTGGAACGCCTTGGTGGTTAAAGACGGTATTACATGATGCAAATTAGCCTTTACAATACGATCGCACGGGAAAAGCAACGGTTCGAACCCATCGATCCGAAGAATGTGCGTATGTATGTTTGCGGGCCGACCGTTTACGACTATGCGCATATCGGTAATGCAAGGCCTGTTGTCGTATTCGATATTCTGTTTCGCCTCCTGAAGCATGTTTACGGCGCTGATCACGTAACGTATGCGCGAAATATTACGGATATTGAAGACAAGATCATGGAGCGTGCGATGGCGGAAGGTGTTGGTATCAAAACCATCACCAAACGTTACGCGAAGATTTACGCTGAAGATATGGCCCTGTTGGGCGCGCAGGAACCGAGCCTTACGCCAAGAGCCACAGAGCACCTGCCTGAAATGATCAACATGATGCGCAAGCTGATTGACGAGGGGCACGCGTATGAGGCTGATGGCCATGTCATGTTTCACGTTCCTTCCATGCCTGATTATGGTCGCTTGTCGCGTCATAGCCGCGACGAATTGGTGGCGGGCGCGCGGGTCGAAGTTGCACCTTATAAGCGCGACCCTGCCGACTTTGTGCTGTGGAAACCATCAACCGAAGATCAGGTTGGCTGGGGCAGCCCTTGGGGCAGGGGGCGGCCCGGATGGCATCTTGAGTGTTCATGCATGATTGAGAAGCATCTTGGCGAAACCATTGATATCCATGGTGGCGGACAGGATTTGATCTTCCCACACCACGAAAACGAGATTGCCCAGAGCGAGTGCGCTCACGGTGCGCAATTTGTTCGCTATTGGATGCACAATGGCTATTTGACCGTGGACGGCGAAAAGATGTCCAAGTCTCTGGGGAATTTTCACACTGTTCATGATCTGGTGCGAGACCACCCGGGGGAAGCACTTAGACTTTCACTGATGACTGCTCACTACCGCCAGCCGATAGATTTCTCACTGGAAACTGTCGCTGAGCAAAAACGGCGCCTTGACAGATGGTACCGGCTGACGGAAAGCATTGAACCTGCTGATACGGTTCCTGATGCAGTAATTGAGGCTTTAGCGGACGACCTGAACACGCCAAAAGCGATCGCAGCACTTGATGCACTGGCATCCAGGGAGACTGCTGCAGACCTGAAAGCGGGCGCCCGATTTATGGGGCTGCTGACAAACAGCGCGTCAGAATGGTTTCAGGGAGCGTCTCCAGACGGCATATCTGCGGAAGAGATAGAGCAGGCTATTCATGAACGCCTGAAAGCCCGCGAGGCGAAAGACTTTGCCGAATCAGATCGAATCAGGGATCGACTCGTAGGTGTCGGTGTGATTCTGGAAGATGGACCTCAGGGCACTACGTGGCGCAGGGCCAACTAGGTATGGTTAACCCTGCAATTATTCTGGTGCAGCCGCAGCTCGGGGAAAATATTGGCAAGGCCGCTCGTGCAATGTTGAATTTTGGCCTCACTGACATGAGACTTGTTGCACCGCGCGACGGTTGGCCAAACCCTTCCGCCGGACCGGCAGCTTCCGGAGCGGACAGTGTTCTGGACAATGCTCAGGTTTTTGAGAGCGTGGAAGATGCAATTGCGGATTGTCACAGGGTATATGCTTCAACGGTGCGGGATAGGGATATGCCGAAGCCGGTGGTAACGCCGAAAAAGGCAGCATGTGAAATCGTTGATTTTGCAGCAACGGAAAAGAAGGCGGCGGTTCTGTTTGGTCGCGAAGCGTCAGGTCTTTCGAATGATGATGTGGCGTATGCTGATAAAATCCTGACGGTACCTGTTAATCCTGGTTTTGGGAGCTTGAATCTTGCGCAGGCAGTTGTCCTGATCGCCTATGAGGTCTTTAACCTCAAGGACAGGACTTTGGCTGAGCAACCCGCTCACCCTGAAGGCGTTGCCATTCAGGAAGAAATTGAGGGTTTGCACCAGCATCTTACCAGCGAACTGGAAAACCGGGGTTATTTCCGCAGTGAAGATAGACGGGCCCACATGGAACGTACGCTCAGAAACCTTGTCCTGAATGCTGAATTTTCATCACAGGAAGTTCAGACCCTGAGAGGGGTGATTAAATCTCTTTCCAGACCAAAACGTTAATCGCTGCTTCATTTGACGGCAGTATATTCTTGTTTAAAGTGATCATTCCCGCATGGGTATTGGAGGATCTGTAAATGCTATCTGCTTTGTTTGCAGCTATGTTGATGGTTCAGAACACGGACGACACTGGTATTGCGGTTGCGCAACCCGTGGGTGAAGCGGTGCTTGAACCGATCTCGGGCAGCTATTTTCAGGTTTTCGAATTTTATGGTCGCCCGCCGCATACGTGGCGACACGCAGCGCGCATGGTCAAAGGGTATCGCCATGAAGACAGAGAGGGTCATCTGGCGTTTGTCAAGGATGGCGCGACACACTTCTTTCTCGTGCTGAATTTTGACATGTTGCGTGAGCAAAAGATGTGGATTGGCCTTAGCGCCGAATGCAATGAACAGGCTGATATGAAATGGATTGATGAAACGCCCTTGGCCGAAGGTAGTTTCAGAGCATGGAGTCCTGTTGCTCAAAAGAACATTCGCGAGAGGTGCCGTGCTTTGGAAGATACGGCTACCCAGCTTCCCATATTTTATGATCCAACGGAATTTGGTGTCCGTTGGGAAGTGGGCGACCCTCGGACGAACATCACCCACATGATGGTTGAATTTCCGGTGCCTGCAGAGGAAGAGATGTCAGAAGAGAACGCTGGCGAGTAGGGTTTCTGCTTAGCCAGCGAGTTCCTTTGCCATTTCAAGAGCAAAGTAGGTAAGAACACCGTCGGCGCCAGCGCGTTTGAACGAAACCAAAGACTCCGCGACCACGGATTGCCGATCCAGCCAGCCATTTTGACTGGCGGCTGTCAGCATCGCGTACTCTCCAGAGACCTGATAGGCATAAGTTGGTACGCCGAACGTATCTTTTACGTCCCGGATTACATCCAGATATGGCATGCCCGGTTTTATCATTACGCTGTCAGCGCCTTCATTGATATCGAGCTCAACTTCCCGGATTGCTTCACGCCGATTGGCAGGATCCATCTGGTAGGTTTTTTTGTCGCCTTTCAGAATGCCGCCGCTGCCTACGGCATCACGGAACGGGCCGTAAAAACCCGAGGCATATTTAGCTGCATAAGCCATGATCTGCACATGCTGATATCCAGCGCGATCAAGTTCAGCGCGGATCGCACCGATGCGCCCATCCATCATGTCAGAAGGTGCTATAATGTCTGCGCCAGCCTCGGCCTGGATGACGGCTTGTTGTACCAGTACACCGACAGTTTCGTCATTGAGGATTTGATCGTTATCAATGAGGCCGTCCTGGCCATGGCTGGTGTATGGATCAAGAGCAACATCTGCGAGCAGACCGATATCGGGCACAGCATCCTTAATGGCGCTTAGAGCGGTATTGATGAGGTTATCTTTGTTAAGCGCTTCATCTCCTCGCTCGGTGCGCAGCGCTTTCGGAGTCGACGGGAAAAGGGCGATACAGGGTATGCCGAGATTGTGTGCCTCGCTTGCGGCCTTAACGGCGAGGTCGATGCTCAGTCGGTTAACCCCTGGCATTGAAACAACAGGATCCCGAGTGTCTTTCCCGTCGCAGACAAACAGAGGCCAAATCAGGTCGTCAACCGAAATGATGTTTTCTCGCAACATCCGGCGCGACCAGTCATGGGCTCTTGGCCGCCTCAATCTCGTTGCCGGGAAACCTTTAGACATCTGAATTCTCTCTCTTTTTCATCTAAGGATGCTTTTACCTTCTTTGTCACTGAAAGGCCCCAAAAAGCAACAATTTAGCGACAATTTTATCGTTAACTAAGCGTTAGGGCTTCTGACTGAGACTGGCAAGCAATGGATTCGATGAAAAATTATATCAATTTCCGTGGTTGAAGCGGCTTTATCGATCCAAATTCGGGCAAAATTAATGTAAAAAGGGTGATGACCCATGAGTGGATATGATTTTAACGACCCCAAATTTCTCTTTCTCGACATACTGTCGTTAGTTGAGCGCCTGCACCGCCGTTTGCTGGATGTGTTGAAAAACCATCTGGAGCAAATTGGCCGTAATGACCTGAACCCCGTTCAGGCACTGCTATTGCACAATATTGGCGAGAACGAAATGACCGCTGGTGAGCTAAAAACACGCGGTTATTATCAGGGTTCAAACGTTTCCTACAATTTGAAGAAACTGGTTGAGATGGGCTATCTTCGTCACGAGCGATCAGATTATGATCGCCGTGCCGTGCGCATCTCTTTAACCGATCAAGGGTATGAAATCAGGGACCTGATTGACAAACTTTACGTTCAACATATGCAGGAGTTAATGGCGGACGAACTTATTCCCCACGATCAGTTGAAGCAGTTGCGAAAGAACCTTCGTAACCTTGAACGTTTCTGGTCCGACAAGATTCATTTTGGCCTTTAACCAATTTGCTCAATCGGTGAAATCGAAAATATCTGATGTTTTTAAGACTTGGTTAGCCTCTATAGTAAATACTGTTAATTGGCCTGATACATCGCAAAATTGACCTGCGACAATTTCGTTGCTGGACGAAACGTGCAATATTAGGCTAATTAGCAGCGCACCAAATACTTGTTAAAGAGTGATTGGTCGTTTTTGACGAAGGCCAAATAAGTCAAGCGGACTGTCAGATGGACTATGAAAAGATTTTTGCGGAGGCTATTGAAGCTATTCGCGACGAAGGTCGGTACCGGGTATTCGCAGATATCTCTCGCGAACGTGGTAATTTCCCCCGTGCTCAACGCCATGACGCAGGCGACAACGCCAAATCAATAACGGTTTGGTGCAGTAACGACTATCTGGGTATGGGCCAACACCCCAAAGTGATTGAAGCCATGCATGCCGCTCTTGATGAAACAGGGGCAGGAGCAGGTGGGACACGCAATATCGCGGGCAACAACCATTATCACGTACTGCTTGAGCAAGAGCTCGCAGACCTGCATGGCAAAGAAGCATCGCTTCTGTTCACTTCAGGCTATATTTCCAACGAAGCGACGTTGTCTACAGTGGCCAAGCTGCTACCAGGGTGCCTGGTGTTCTCCGATGAACTTAATCATGCATCCATGATTCAGGGGATTCGTCACAGTGGCGCGCGGAAGTTTATCTTCCGCCACAACGATCTTGAGCACCTTGAAGAGCTGCTGCAACAGGCTGACCCCAAAGCGCCTAAAATTATTGCGTTCGAATCGGTATATTCGATGGACGGAGATATCGCCCCAATCGAAGCTATCTGTGACCTTGCCGATAAGTACGGTGCCATGACCTACCTTGATGAAGTGCACGCTGTTGGCATGTATGGCCATCAGGGTGGCGGTGTTGCGGAGCGTGACGGTGTTGCAGACAGGTTGACAATTATCGAAGGCACACTTGGTAAAGCGTTTGGTGTTATGGGCGGTTACATCGCTTCGTCAAAAGCGTTGGTAGACGTTGTTCGCAGTTATGCGTCCGGCTTTATTTTTACGACTGCGCTTAGTCCGGTTCTTGCAGCAGGCGTGTTGGCAAGTATCAAGCATTTGCGCTCGAGCAACGAAGAGCGTGTCGCGCATCAACAGCGGGCTGAAAAACTGAAAGTGCGACTGAAAAAAGCGATGCTGCCCGTGATGGAGTCTGAAAGCCACATTGTGCCTTTGTTTGTTGGGGACCCTGTTTTGTGCAAACAGGTTTCGGACATGCTTCTGGACGAGTTTGGAATTTATGTGCAGCCCATCAATTATCCAACCGTGCCCAAGGGAACAGAGCGCTTGAGGCTTACCCCAGGTCCGTTACATGACGATAAAGCCATGGACGCGCTTATGGATGCGTTGACAGCGATCTGGTCGCGGCTTGATCTCGTGCGTTCGGTCGCTTAGGACATTTTGAATGCCAACCAGCAGGCACGTTATCATCGAATTTGTTCCGCTGGGAAACGCGGTCAAGGTTTCGGCAATTTGTGAAAAAACCGGTCGTGAAGTTTCTATCGTTGGCGACAGGAATGCCGGAAAAGCCGAACTTGAAGCACTTGCTGTACGCAAGCTTAACTATGTGATGGCCAAAGAAGAAAAAAAACTTCCCCGGAAACGTGGGTTTGAAGTTTAGGTTAGGCATATTTCAGCTGCCCTGATTGCCTGTTTTTGCCAATATATGGTTTTCACCAGAAAATAAGACACAAAATCAGCGACTCCTTGCTTGGGTTGCCTGTTTGAATATGATAAGACCGCAGTCTATTTTTTTGTTGGTGTGTGGGTTCATTGCAGCGCCGCCAGACTTTCAGGATTTGGGGACATTTCATTGCCGGACAAAACCATTGCAATTGCGTGTGACCATGGTGGTTTCGAACTCAAAGAACATTTGAAGCCTTTGCTGGAAAACAAAGGTCTGGTTGTTTTGGACCTTGGCACCAACAGTACAGATTCTGTCGATTACCCCGAGTTTGGAAAATTGCTTGCGGAAACTATCGCTGACAAGCGCGCAGACCTCGGAATTCTCATTTGCGGAAGCGGTATTGGTATTTCAATTGCCGCGAATCGAAACCCTGCCGTTCGGGCTGCGGTATGCCATTCCGGTCTCTCTGCACGTCTGGCGCGACAGCATAATGATGCGAACGTATTGGCTCTCGGTGCAAGACTGATTGGTGTTGAAACAGCGATCGATTGTGTCGAGGAATTTCTAGAAACAGCCTTTGAGGAGGGGCGCCATCAAAGGCGCGTTGACCAACTGGGCTGATCATCTGATCCAACCATACCGATTAAGGACATTGAAGCATGAGCAACTTTACTCAGGACGGTTTTTTTTCTGCGGGACTTGCCGATACAGACCCGGACCTCAAAGCGTCTCTGGACGGGGAATTGGAACGCCAGCAAAATCAGATTGAGTTGATCGCATCGGAAAATATTGTCAGCCGTGCAGTACTGGAAGCACAGGGTTCTGTCCTTACCAACAAGTATGCTGAAGGGTACCCAGGTCGCCGGTATTATCAGGGATGCCATCATGTTGATATTTCTGAAAGCCTGGCCATTGAACGAGCGAAGCAGCTTTTCAATGCCGGTTTTGTGAACGTGCAGCCACATTCAGGCGCGCAGGCAAACGGGGCAGTAATGCTTGCGCTGACGAAGCCGGGTGACACTATTATGGGCATGTCGCTTGATGCTGGCGGACACCTGACCCACGGCGCAGCGCCCGCTCAGTCCGGTAAATGGTTCAACGCCATTCAATATGGTGTGCGCCGCGAAGATGCACTGATTGACTATGATCAGGTTGCCGATATGGCAAAAGAGCACCGACCAAGCCTGATTATTGCTGGTGGTTCGGCATATCCGCGTACAATCGATTTTGAAAAGTTCCGTGCAATTGCCGATGAAGTTGGTGCAACGTTTCTTGTCGATATGGCGCACTTTGCCGGGTTGGTGGCAGGTGGTGTGCATAGCAACCCTCTGGATTTTGCACATGTTGTCACAACCACAACACACAAGACGCTTCGTGGGCCGAGAGGGGGCATGGTCCTGACCAACGACGAAGCAATAGCAAAGAAGATCAACTCGGCGGTGTTCCCCGGCCTTCAGGGCGGGCCGTTGATGCATGTGATTGCAGCGAAGGCGGTTGCATTTGGTGAGGCTCTTCGCCCGGAATTCAAGAAGTATTCAGCGCAGGTTGTTTCAAATGCGCGCGCGCTCGCGGCTCGCCTTAAACAGAATGGTTTTGATATTGTCTCTGGCGGAACGGATACGCATGTAGTGCTTGTGGATCTGCGCCCAAAAGGGATCACCGGAAAAGCGGCAGATGAGGCGCTGGAGCGCGCCTATATGACATGCAACAAAAACGGCGTGCCGTTCGACCCGGAGAAGCCTTTTATAACATCTGGCATTCGTTTGGGTACACCAGCAGGAACAACGCGTGGTTTTGCTGAAACTGAGTTTGAAAAAATCGCTGATCTTATTACTGAGGTGATTGACGGCCTGGCGGCCAATCCGGATGACAATTCAGTGACAGAAGCTGCTGTGAGGGAGGGAGTTGGAGAACTTTGTACACGCTTCCCCATTTACGCGGCTTAAGCATCTCGTTACATATATATTCGAAGATTCATTGGGCACTACACCATATTTGGGAAAAGGGGGCTGTTAGCCAATGCGTTGTCCGTTTTGTCAGAACGAAGATACTCAGGTTAAAGATAGCAGACCTTCTGAAGATAGGGCTGCGATAAGGCGTCGGCGTTATTGCCCCGCCTGTGGTGCCCGCTTTACGACGTTTGAGCGCGTGCAACTGCGCGAGCTAACCATTGTAAAGAAAAGTGGTCGAAAAGTGCCGTTCGAGCGCAACAAGCTGGAGCGTTCACTGGACATTGCGCTCAGAAAGCGGCCGGTTGACCCGGAGCAAGTAGAGCGGATGGTGAATGGTATCGTCAGGCGGCTTGAATCAATGGGCGAAAGTGAAGTTCAGTCAGAACAGGTAGGCCGCCTTATCATGGAGGGCCTCGAAAGCCTCGATCAGGTCGCTTATGTTCGCTATGCGTCTGTCTATAGAAATTTCCGCGAGGCCTCCGACTTTGAAAAGTTTCTTGGAAAAATGACTGGGCCTGAAGACGAGTATCGGGAGGACTGATTTGACAGGCAACCACGCAGACGACCCGAAATGGATGCGGGTTGCCTTGAATTTGGCTCGACGTGGAGTTGGTCAAACCGCACCAAACCCTTCCGTTGGCTGCGTCATCATAAAAAATGGAATTGTCCTGGGTCGGGGCTGGACGCAACCAGGTGGTCGCCCGCATGCTGAAACAATGGCGTTGGAGCAGGCTGGCAAGGCTGCTGAGGGTGCTGAAGTATACGTTACGCTGGAGCCTTGCGCACATACAGGTCAGACACCGCCATGCGCCGAAGCACTCGTTCGTGCCAATGTTGGTAGGGTTGTTATTGCTGTCGAGGACCCGGATAACAGAGTTTCCGGTAAAGGTATTGAAGCGCTGAAAGCCGCAGCTATCGAAACTGTTGTTGGCGTACTTGAAAAGGAAGCGGCAAGCATAAACAGAGGCTTTTTTCTGGCCAAAAATTCTGGGCGTCCCTTGTTTACGCTCAAGACCGCCGCAACAATTGATGGCAAAATTGCACTGGCAAACGGTGATAGCAAATGGATCACGGGTGCTGGTGCAAGACGTTATGGCCATATGTTGCGAGCACAACACGATGCGATTCTGGTAGGGGTCGGGACGGTTCTGGCTGACGACCCCAGTTTGAATTGTCGTATTGCGGGGCTGGATGGAAGAAATCCTGTACGGGTTATTCTGGACAGCTCACAAAGAACGTTACCTGACGCAAAAGCAGTTCGTGGTGACCAAAAGTCTCTGCTTGTGACCGGAATGGCCGGGACACAGGGAAAATACGGGGAAAATGTAGATATCATTGTCGCCAACCCGCACGAACCCGTCGACGTGGCAAAGCAACTTGCGGAACGGGGCATTACCTCTGTCTTGATTGAAGGGGGCTCGGCTGTCGCAGCAAGTTTTCTGGAGGCCGGTTTGATAGATTGCATTGAAGCTTTTAGTACCGGTAAAATTATAGGAAACAATGGCTTATGTGCTGTAGGCGAATTAAATCTTGCCATGCTGGCGAATGCACCCCATTTCACACTCAAAGCTGTTCGGCGATTAGGACCGGATATGCTTGCATCCTATGAAAAGGCAGAGTAACTCAGGGCCATGTTTACCGGAATTGTTACAGATGTTGGCAAAGTTAAAGCCATAAGCGGCGAGGCGGACTTAAGGTTCACGTTGTCGACAGGGTATGATACCGCAACGATTGATATTGGGGCTTCCATTGCCTGCGGAGGCGTTTGTCTAACTGTCGTTGATAAAAGCGATGGTGATTTCTCCGTGGATGTTTCTCAGGAAACCCTGAAGGTCACCAGCCTGGGTACCTGGAAAGCGGGCACCGAAATCAATCTGGAGCGCTCTCTGAAGCTGGGAGATGAGCTGGGTGGTCATATCGTTACAGGCCATGTGGACTGTCTCGGAAAAATCGTACGCTTTGATGACGTCGGTGATTCGATCGATATGAGAGTGGTAGTACCCTCAGAGTTTAAACACCTCGTGGCCACCAAAGGCAGTGTAACTGTTGACGGTGCATCGCTGACAGTCAACGCCGTTGTCGACTCTGCAAACGAGAGTGTTTTTTCAATTAATTTGATCCCGCATACGCAGCAGGTCACAAGTTTTCGAAACAGCAACGCTGGTGATGCGGTGAATGTAGAATTTGATATTCTGGCGCGTTATGTCTCGCGCCTCCAGGTGAAGGGCTAGCCTGTGCCAGAGAGATTTTTATCCAGTATTGAAGATGTTATCGAAGATGCGCGCAACGGTCGCATGTTTATCCTGGTTGATGATGAAGACAGGGAAAACGAAGGGGATTTGATCATCCCGGCTCAGATGGCGACACCGGATGCTATCAATTTTATGGCCAAATACGGCCGGGGCCTTATTTGTCTGCCCTTAAGCCGCCGCCGTGTCGAAGAGCTTGAGTTGCCACTGATGAGCAGCAACAATCAAGCACGTCACCAAACTGCCTTTACCGTGGCGATTGAAGCCAAAACCGGAGTGACAACCGGCATTTCGGCTGCCGACCGCGCCAGGACAATTGCCGTTGCAATTGATGCCTCGAAGGGAAAAGACGACCTGGCAACGCCTGGTCATGTGTTCCCGTTGGTCGCGCGTGATGGCGGAGTTCTTGTGAGGGCAGGTCACACTGAAGCTGCGGTTGATATATCACGGCTCGCGGGCCTCAATCCTTCGGCAGTAATTTGCGAAATTATGAACGAAGATGGCACAATGGCGCGTTTGCCGGATCTGGTCGAGTTTGCCAAAGAACATGATCTGAAAGTTGCTACCATTCGCGACCTGATCGCCTATCGTCTTAAAAATGACGCTTTGGTTGAGAAGGTTCGGGAAAGCAATTTTGTTCGACAGAGCGGATGTGAATGGAAGCTTTCTGTGTATCGCTCCACGGCAGACCTTAAAGAAACCGTTGCAATTTCATATGGCGAGATCAAACCCGACAACCCTGTCGCGGTTCGCATGCATTCCTTGAACCCCTATGAAGATATTCTGGGGATGGATCACCCGCGCACCGGGCAGTTGCAGCGAGCGCTTTCGTTGATCGAAGAAGTGGGGGCAGGCGTTGTTGTTATCTTCCCGGTTCCTGTGGGTGGAGGCGCCGCAAAAATTGCGGAAGAAAAGGCTAAAAGCAAAGGGCAGGGTACGCTTCGCGACTATGGTATTGGTGCGCAGATTCTTCGCGATCTTGGTGTGCGCCACATGATTTTGCTAACAAATTCACCCAGCCACATTGTTGGGCTTGAAGGATATGGTCTCGACGTTGTAGAACAGCGCGAAATTCCAGCGGAATAATAAGTTTTATAAGGGAGCCATAATGGCTAAACCTCATTTTTTGATCGTTGAAGCCCGGTTTTATGCGGACTTGGCAGACGAACTGGTTGCGGGTGCGATCGAAGCAATTGAAGCTGCGGGCGCCACTTGGGATCGTTTGGACGTACCTGGTGCACTGGAAATACCTGCGGCGATCTCGATGGCGGACGCAGGCGAAGCCAAAGAGTATGACGGCTACATTGCGCTTGGTTGTGTCATTCGCGGTGAAACCAGTCACTATGATTATGTATGTGGCGAATCTGCTCGTGCACTTCAGGATCTTGGTGTTCAGGACCTAATTCCTGTTGGAAACGGTATTCTGACAGTGGAGAATAGTGAACAGGCCTGGGCTCGGGCTGACCGTGGTCGGAAGAACAAAGGCGCGGATGCCGCAAATGCCGCCATAAGAATGGCGGAACTCAAGTCCGAATTTGGAGTGATTGCCTGATGGTCAGGGATAGCCAAAACCAGCCAAAGCAGGGCGGGCCTCGCAGTGCCGCAAGACTAGCAGCCGTACAGGCCTTTTACCAACTTCTCATGGAAGACGAGCCCAACTCGGCAAAAGTCAGCACTGAATATGTCGACCACCGACTTGGGGCAGAAATTGAAGGCGACCAATACGTCGACGCAGATGTTGATCTGTTCAAAGACATCCTCGACGGTGCATGGAAACGTCGTGATGAATGGCAGGAACTGATCAAGAAGCATCTCAGCCAGGGCTGGACGATGGAACGCATCGATAAAATTCTGATCGCTGTATTATCAGCAGGTTGCTACGAGTTAGCGTCTCGCGTCGATGTGCCAACAGCGGTCGTCATCAACGAGTATGTTGATGTGACCCATGGGTTTTACGAGAGAGCGGAGGCTTCATTCGTTAACAGTGTTCTCGACAAACTTGCAAAGGAACTCCGCCCTTAACAGGTTGCTCATTAACAAGGACCATCCTGCATGATCAATGAGTTCGACCTAATTGAGCGTTACTTCGCTCCGCTGAGTGATACTGCAGGACTCGGTCTGAAAGACGATGCATCCTGCTTTTCTGCCCCGGCAGGAATGGATATTGTTGTCACAAAAGACCTCCTTGTTGCAGAAATCCACTTTCATAACGAAGACCCGCCGTCGCTCATCGCGCACAAGGCGCTGGCCGTTAATGTGTCCGATTGCGTTGCCAAAGGCGCGATTCCTAAACATTACTGGCTCGGCCTTGCAGTTCCCTCTGGGGTTGACGAAGTGTGGCTGGAGGCTTTTGCTGCGGGGCTTGCATCGGCACAGCAAGATTTCGGTTGTGTTTTGGCTGGTGGCGATACGACCAAAATCGATGGACCGCTTGTTCTCAGTCTCACCGTTGCCGGCTACGTACCCGAAGGCAAAATGATAAGAAGAGACGGCGCTGTTCCCCATGACGATGTCTATGTTTCTGGAGTTGTTGGTGATGCGTCTTTGGGGCTCTGGTGTCTAAAGAACAATGAATCCCGCTTTGCTGATCTTGTAAAATCATATCAAATGCCGAAGCCTCCAGTGGCGCTCGGACCGAAACTCATCGACTTGGCCAATAGTTCTGCGGATGTTTCGGATGGCCTTGTCGCCGACCTTGGTCATTTATCATCAGCCTCAAATGTACGTATTAAGATTATCGAACCGCGTATACCGTTAAGCGACGAAGCACGATTGCTACTGGCCAACCATCCGGAATTGCGGACGCGGGTTTGGTCAGGCGGAGATGACTATCAGATTGTATTCACAGCCAGTCCGGAAAAAAGAAACGATATTGAGAAAATAGGAAACGACGCTGAAGTTCCGATATCCCGGATTGGTAAAGTTGAAACGGGTAGTGGTGTGCAATTGCTTGATAATGCCGGTGAAATTGTGCAAGTTACGTCTGGGGGTTACACACATTTTTGACGACAGGAAGCGTGTTTATGTCGCAGAATTCTAATGACCTCGAGGTGGAGGCGGGCGGTTCGGCCCGCGGCCTATTGGTTCTGGGCTTGCTTGGCGGGCTCGCTATTGGCGGCGGTGTCGCCTATTACTTTCTGAAAGATCAGGTGAGCGCACCGGACGGGGAGCAGGGTGCCGAAGAAGCCGTCGAGAATCAGGAGCCACTGCAGGCTGTTCGTTTTGAGCGCCTGACGGTGCCTATTTACACAGGCTCTGGCAGTTCGTCTCGCTATATCGGCAATTTCTTTATGAACATTGACGTTCTTGTACGTGGTGAAGACAACCTGATTGCTGTTCGCCGGTCCGAACCTCAATTACAGCATGCATTTATCTCGGCAATTAGTTCATCGGACCTGATGCAGGCAAACTCCCGCCAGCAACTGGATATGGAGAAAACAGCTCGCTTGCTGAAGAAAAAAGCCAATGAGGTTTTGGGAAGCGATGCCGTTGCAGATGTCTCGGTTGTAGAGGCGTTGCGCATTCCAAACTAAGTGAGTTTCCTGAAAAGTAGCTTTTCTAGGCGTCGATGGGCGATTGCAGGGTTGCAAGCACCTATTTTGCTTTCTAGAGTACGGCTGCGGTTGGTCAGAAACCGCGCAATTTATAGGGGCTGACTGAAGTGTTAGGACGTTTTTCCAGCAGTACGGTCTGTTATTTTAAAGTTTAGAGGGGGATTCCCATGGACGTTTTATACGCTTCCATTGCTTGTGGTTTCGTAGCTGTCCTTTACGGATGGGTCACACGCGGCCAAATTTTATCTGCGAGTGCAGGCAATGAAAAAATGCAAGAGATCGCAGGAGCGATTCAGGACGGTGCCAAGGCATATTTGAACCGTCAATACCGCACCATCGCCATCGTTGGCGTAGTTGTTGTGGTTGGGCTGTTTCTAGCGCTGGGCATGATATCCGCAGTCGGTTTCACGATTGGTGCGGTATTGTCCGGTGTGGCCGGATTTATCGGTATGCTTATCTCTGTTAAAGCAAACGTTCGCACCACAGAAGCTGCCAGAACAGGCCTGCAGGAAGGCTTAACACTGGCGTTTCGTTCAGGTGCTGTAACAGGAATGCTGGTTGCAGGTCTGGCGCTTCTGGCTGTTGCAGGCTTTTACACCATTTTGATTGGCCCAATGGGTATTGCAGCGACAGATGGTGTTGTGATTGAAGGCCTCGTATCACTCGGGTTTGGTGCCTCTTTGATTTCCATCTTTGCTCGCCTCGGCGGCGGTATCTTCACAAAGGGCGCAGATGTAGGCGCCGATTTGGTGGGTAAAGTTGAAGCAGGTATCCCCGAAGATGACCCCAGGAACCCCGCGGTTATTGCCGACAATGTAGGCGATAACGTAGGCGACTGTGCCGGTATGGCCGCAGACCTTTTCGAGACCTATGTCGTTACAATCGGCGCGACGATGGTTCTGGCAGCATTGTTCATAGCCAACGGTGCAGCGGAAATCATGTCTTTGCCACTGATTATTGGCGGTGTGTGTATCCTGACTTCGATTTTAGGGACTTACTTTGTAAAACTTGGCAGTAGCAATTCCATTATGGGCGCGCTCTACAAGGGATTTATTGTTACCGCTGTTACATCGGCAGTGGCTATGTGGTTTGCCATGAGTTTTGCGCTGGGCGGCGACATGGAAAAAACCTTTGTGACCGCAGGTGCTGAATTTTCCGGCCGGACGCTTTACTATTGCGGCATCGTTGGTCTGATTGTTACCGGCATCATTATTTGGCTAACCGAGTATTATACCAGCACAGAATTCCGCCCGGTAAAGTCAATTGCTAAAGCGTCAGAAACCGGACACGGAACCAATGTTATCCAGGGACTAGCGATTTCTCTGGAATCGACAGCTTTGCCAACACTCGTTATCTGTGCGGGTATTATCATTGCTTACAAACTGGCAGGAATTCTTGGCCTTGGCTTCGCTGCAACAGCAATGCTTGCTCTTGCAGGTATGGTGGTTGCGCTTGATGCATACGGTCCCGTAACCGACAATGCGGGTGGTATCGCGGAAATGGCTGGCCTGGACGACGAAGTTCGAAACCGGACAGATGCGCTTGATGCCGTCGGGAACACAACGAAAGCTGTCACAAAGGGTTATGCAATTGGCTCGGCTGGACTGGCTGCTCTCGTGCTGTTTGGTGCCTACACCGCCGATCTAGAAAAATACTTTAGTGGTGTATCTGTGGACTTCAGTCTGTCCAACCCATATGTGATTGTCGGTCTGTTCCTGGGAGCCATGTTGCCGTATTTGTTTGCTGCAATGGGCATGACAGCTGTTGGCCGCGCTGGCGGTGCAGTGGTTGAGGAAGTGCGTGAGCAGTTCCGCAACAACCCTGGCATCATGGAAGGAACGTCCAAGCCCGACTATGCACGCTCAGTTGACTTGCTGACAAAGGCTGCCATTAAAGAAATGGTTATCCCTAGCTTGTTGCCAATTGTGGCTCCAATTGCCGTTTATTTTGTGATAACGGCCGTGGCAGGCCAGGCTGCAGGTTTTGCGGCACTTGGGGCGCTATTGGTTGGCGTTATTGTTGGCGGCCTGTTTGTTGCGATCTCCATGACTGCCGGTGGCGGTGCCTGGGACAACGCCAAGAAGTACATCGAAGATGGAAATCACGGCGGTAAAGGTTCAGAGGCGCATAAAGCTGCTGTAACAGGAGACACGGTTGGTGATCCATACAAGGATACAGCGGGCCCTGCTGTAAACCCTATGATCAAGATCACCAATATTGTTGCACTGTTGCTGCTGGCAATGTTGGCTCACTAAACGGTCTTGACAGAAAAAATAAAAGCCCCGGTTTTGCCGGGGCTTTTTTATTGGGGTATTTACACGAAACTAACCGTTTGGTGATCTTGACGGTCCCTGATTTCCTTGCTGTCCAGGGCCTCCACCACCAAAGCGCCCGATGCTGCCAAAAATCTGCTCAAACAAACCGGCTTTGCGACCTTTGGTCGGAGTTTTGTCGCCGACGTTATCTACCTCTCGCATGTCCTCAAGGCCAAGGTTGTTAACCGACGACACAACACCACCGTCGTTAAAGGCTACAACCAGAACTCGATGCTCTTTTGCATCAGGCCAGAAAACGGGCCGGACGCGCACTGTAGTTGAGACATAATACCAGGTAGACTGATCGAAAGACGCCGTCATCGTTGGTGTGCCAAGAGTTGTTTCAACAGAAATACGGTTGTCTACACCAGGCTGGATTGCATCAGCGAGTTCGGTATCGAAAACGTAACCGCGAACCGCACGTCCGTTACCGCAAGCGGTCGTTGTAAGCACTGTTGCTGTAACAAGTCCCACTTTAATCAATGAAACGATAGGGCGCTGTTGCATATCATTATCTCTCAAAACTAATTCCGTTGAAGGTCAGCATTGGCTTTAATACCCGGCACCATTGATAAGTGCAAGGCTGCGTGTTAGAGCGTGCAAACCTTATGGTGGATTATATAACTCAACCAATTCTTTGCACGCTATATTCTGATATTGTGGCAGTAAAAGGACCTTTTGAATGTTTGCAAAGCTGTTTTCCGGCGGCAAAGTCACCAAAGATGCCCATCTTCTGTACCAGTGTATAGTTGACCGGTCCCGGAACCCAGAGTTTTTCCAGCCTCCGGTTTCTGTTTCGGATACCATGGAAGGGCGTTTTGAGGTGATTTTGCTACACCTTTTTCTCGTCGAACGTCATATGAGGCAGGACTCTTCATTAGTACGTTTGCGTCGCGCCCTGCAGGAAGCACTGGTCCGGGATATGGACCGTTCGCTGCGCGAGATGGGTATTGGCGATATGGGCATTGGCAAGCAAATGAAAAAAGTGGGAGCTGCGCTTCTGGGCAGGCTACAGTCGTATAATAATGCTGCTGATCAAGACGATATCGTTGCCTTTCGCCAGATTATTGAGCGAAATATTGAAGGGGTCAACGAGGCAGGGGCCGAAGTTCTCGCGACTTACGCCATGGAGCAGCAAAAGAACTTTCAGAAACAGAACATTGGAATGTTTGATGCTGGATCCGATATATTTCCATCGGATATTGGTATTATACGCAAATAGTAAGCTGCGTTCCAATGCGAGCAGGGGGAAGACTTATGGTCAAAACAAACGACTTATCGCTGAGTGTTGCGGTCGAGGATATATCAAACGAGCCGAGACGGTATAGAGTTGTCGCCTCAGAAGCGGACAAGTCTGCCCTTGTAGAGCGTTTTGGTATCGTTGCTCTCGAAACACTCGAGGCTGATATAGAGGTCCGGAGTACTGGCAAACCCTTCACCATCTGGGTCACCGGGAAAATTGCATCCAAGCTTACACAGCAGTGTATTGCCACTCTTGGAGAGGTGCCCGAAGTTGTTGATGAAGAGTTTGAATTGATGCTTGTATCGCAGGAAACAGCGGACCATTTTGATGCTGAAGAGCTCTACACTGACCCTGATGCACCCGATTACGATGCCTTTGAGGGTGATGAACTGGCTTTAGGCGAGACGGTGGCGCAAACCTTATCTGTGTTTATGAACCCTTATCCACGACACCCCGATGCCGATATTGGCTCCGTTGCAGGTGAAAGTATCAGCGTCAATGAAGAACTGGAAAAGAGACCAAATCCCTTCTCGACTTTGGCAAAATTACGCGACAAATCTTGAGTTAGTTTCGAAATTCTATATTGTCTGTCTGTAGTTAATGGTGTTGCTGAGGGACAGTTGTAGATGCACCAATTGCTAACCTTATTATATTGATCGGAAGTCTGTGTGCCCAAAAAGATAACAATTGCTGTGGACGCAATGGGAGGCGACCACGCACCTCGGATGGTTGTTGACGGTATTGCACAGGCGCGGACGCTGTTCCCGGATACCAAGTTTCTCATTTTTGGTGATGAAGCAGCGTTACAGCCAATGCTTGAGGTGTACCCCGAGCTAAGGGCCGCGAGCGAACTCTTTCATACAGACTCTGTGGTTTCCAGTGACGATAAACCGTCACAGGCTTTACGCCGTGGCCGGCAGTCTTCTATGGGGCTGGCAATTCAGGCTGTGAAGGATGATCAGGCGCATGTCGCTATTTCAGCCGGTAATACTGGTGCCCTGATGGCTCTCGCCAAGTTCATGCTTCGCACGATGCCAGGCATCGATCGTCCTGCTCTGATTTCACCTTTGCCTACACTGCGCGGGGAGAGTGTAATGCTGGACCTTGGGGCCAACGTCGAATGTGACAGCAATAACCTTGTGCAGTTCGCCATTATGGGCGCAGCCTATGTGAATACTGTGTTGGGTCTGTCTAAACCCAGCGTGGCTTTATTGAATGTAGGCGTTGAGGATTTGAAGGGTAAAGACAGTATCAAGGCAGCGGCCGATGTTTTGAGAAGCTCCCCCCATTTGCCGCTCAACTTCACCGGATTTGTTGAGGGCAACGATATCGCGACCGGAGCGGTGGATGTGATAGTGACTGATGGTTTTACAGGTAACATCGCGTTAAAGACCGCCGAAGGTACGGCGCGGCTCGTGACAGACTTGCTGGGTAGAGCATTTCGGTCAACCTTCATGACCAAGATGGGGTATTTTCTGGCCAAACACGGGCTGAAGTCTCTCAAGGACCACCTGGACCCGAACAACCATAACGGCGGCGTTTTTCTTGGCCTCAATGGTCTGGTGATGAAAAGCCACGGCAGCGCAAATTCTCATGGCTTTGCTTCCGCAGTAACTTCAGCAATTGATATGGCCCAGAACGACCTGATTCGATTGATCAGCGAGAACCTGCAGGAAATAGTCCTTGATGATGATGCGGAATCGGTGACTGTAGATGCTCGGTCAGAAAAAGCTTCCAACTAGTAACTTACTGTAAAGGTGACGGCTAAGCCTTTTGAATAAATCATTTTTTTATCATTTAGCATGGTTGAAGTTTGACTCTGGGTTACAGTTAAAGTAGCGTCAGGATTCGTTCAGCTTGTAACCAAAAAAGGGGTAACCAGTGAGTTCTACGTTGACACGCGCTGACCTAACCGAGGCAATTTATGAAGAGGTTGGTCTATCCCGCAACGAATCTGCAGACTTGGTAGAGTCTGTACTGGAGGAAGTTGCTTCCTGCCTTGTGGCTGGCGAAAATGTGAAAGTTTCCTCATTTGGCAGCTTTTTGGTACGCCAGAAGAACGGTCGCATGGGACGGAATCCAAAGACTGGCGAGGAGGTTCCTATCGCTCCGCGTCGTGTTCTTGTCTTTAGGCCAAGCCAGGTTATGAAAGACCGCATCAACGGTTAACCGTCGGAGCAGCGATATATGAACACCACCGAAAGTGATGGACGCATTCGGGGAAGCAAAAGCCGTGACGCTTTTCGAACCATATCTGAAGTGGCGGATGAGTTGGACTTGCCGCAACATGTGCTTCGGTTTTGGGAAAGTAAATTCAATCAAATCAAGCCCTTAAAGCGGGGTGGTAACAGACGTTACTACCGTCCGGACGATGTCCTGCTGTTGACTGTCATTAAAAAACTCCTGCACTCAGACGGATATACCATCCGTGGCGTACAGAAATTGTTTAAAGCACAGGGGCTGAAGACGACAATTGATCAGGTAATGTCCGGCGCGGACGCTTCGGTGACAACGCCAGAGGCTTCGGCGAGCGGAGTTTCTTTGGATACGGCGGCGGTAGACAGTGCTTTGCGTCGCCTCAAGGCATTGCGCAGCAGGTTGACCTGAGCTGCATTTGTGGCTGAACCAGCGGGTGGGATTAATCAATTTGAGCTATTGCACACCCCATAGACCGAAGCTATAGTGCGCCGCGCTGACAACGTTCGGTATATCGGGAAGTGGCGCAGTCTGGTAGCGCACTACACTGGGGGTGTAGGGGTCGCAGGTTCAAATCCTGTCTTCCCGACCATTCAAACGCTGTGTTTCCTATTGGAGCACGGCGTTTTTTGATACAGTGAAAGGCCTTTAGTGGAATCCTTGTTTGTTCTTTCTGCGGTGTTGATTGGCGCAGGTTTGGTGTCAGGGTTTCTCGCAGGATTATTGGGCATTGGTGGCGGTATTGTCACTATTCCTGTTTTGTTTGTTCTTTACGCTGAAATCGAGACGCCAATCGAATGGCGAATGCATGCTGCGATAGCGACTTCCCTCGCTATTATTGTTGCAACAAACATATCCAGCGTGCGTGCCCATCATAAAAGGGGTGGTGTAGACTGGCATATCGTTAAGGACTGGTGGCTGGTTATTGCAGCAGGTTCCTTGCTTGGAAGTTTCTTTGCGACAACTTTGAAGACGGCCGAACTGGTATATCTATTTGCTACTCTGGCAGGTTTCCTTGCGATTAAAATGTTGCTTCCGTTTGACAGCTGGAAACTTGGTGAGAAATTGCCCGGCGGTTTTTTCCGTTATAGCAACCCAGCCCTTATAGGTTTTTTCTCTTCCGTTATGGGTATTGGGGGAGGAAGCTTTTCCGTCCCTTACATGACACTCTTCAACGTACCTATTCATCGGGCAGTGGGAACAGCATCGCTGATAGGTCTGGTGATCAGCGTGTTCGGTGGGCTTGGTTATTTGTTAGGAGGCCTGAGTATTCAGGGTTTGCCTGTGGGGTCAGTTGGTTTTATCCACTTGCCGTCCGCGGCCGTGGTAGCGTTTGCTGCTGTGTTTACGGCACCCTTCGGCGCAAAAGTAGCTCACAGATTACCCAAGCCTGTTCTGAGTATCGCATTTGGTTTGTTCCTTATTATTGCGACCCTGCGCTTGATCAATGCGGTCTAATCCATTGCACACTATGTCTTTTTTGGGTAGTTTCCGCGCGAAACCGCGCTAACAGGAGACGGGTTTATGCCTGACAGTTTTTCTGCGTTATCCAGTGACTTTCCGACGCCGAGTTCGGAAGAATGGGTGGCATTGGTTGATAAAACCCTCAAGGGGAAACCGTTTGAAAAAGCGATGCGCAAGGTCACGTTGGACGGTATCGCGATCGATGCTCTTGGGACGAGCGAGGCCGTACAAGTTCAGCGTCAACCAACCAGAAGCCACGGAGACTGGCTCATTACCTCACCTCACTGGGGCAACGATCCTGCGCAGATAAATGCCGATATACTTGAGGATCTTGAACGCGGCGCGTCGGCAATTGCAATTTCGGTAGATGCTTCGGGTGGGCGAGGCCTCGCGCCTCGTGATTTGGGGCCTGCCCTGGAAGGTGTGTATCTGGAGATGGTGCCAATAACACTGATACAGGGTGCAGGGGCACTATCTGTTGTTGATGAATTTGAGTCAGTTTTGCGTGGTCGAGATTACCAAACGGACAGTATCACAGGTTGCCTTGGACTTGATCCGATAGGTTGGCTTGCGCGGTCCGGTTATCTGGAAACGGGCGCGGAAAAGAGCATTATTAACAGTGCAGAGATCGCGATAAAATGGTCAGCCTGGCAGCCCGGTGTGGCTACTTTCACTGCAGATGGAACAGTTTTTTCGAATGCGGGTGCGACCGAATCTGTCGAGCTTGCAGCGACGATGTCAACTGCAGTGACCTATTTGCGCGCGATGGAAGCAGCGGGTCTGTCAATTGAGGTTGCCGCTCGTCAAATACAGTTCACTTTTTCTGCTGGTTCAGATCTCTGGTTGACCATGGCAAAATATCGCGCCGCGCGGCGCTTGTGGCGTCAAGTTTTGCAAGACTGTGGTGTATCTGATATCCCCATGAAACTTAACGCGGTGGCAGCTGTTCACTCGATCACAGTTAAAGACCCCTGGGTTAATATCTTGCGTGGAACCGCCGCCTGTTTTGCAGCAGCAACCGGTGGTGCCGATATTATTACGACACTGCCGCATGACCTTATGCTGGGCAGCACAGACAAGTTTTCTCGCCGGATTGCGCGCAATATCCAGGTGGTGCTTATGGAAGAGAGTAGCCTTGCCAAGGTAACAGATCCGGCCGCTGGTTCCTTTGCGCTGGAAAAGATCACCAGCGATGTTTCAACTGCTGCAGCGAAAGCCTTTGCTGCCATAGAAACTGCAGGTGGCACTTTAACAGAAATCCGCAGTGGCGCTATTGCCGAACGGATAGCCGATACTGCGAAATCAAAGTTGAAAGATGTTAGAACACGCAAAACTCAGATCACAGGAGTATCTGAGTTCCCGGATATTCATGAGAAAAAGCCTGTACTGGCGCTAGATCATGAAGATACCCCTGAGGACATGGAGGCTGCCCACACACCAAACACGAATGGGGAAGTCGTAACAGCTTTACCGCTTCGTCGGTTGGCGCAGGACTTTGAGAACCTAAGGTTCAAGAGCGATGCAATTGCCCAAAAAACCGGCGCGCTACCCAAAGCGATTCTGGTCAACCTGGGAGTGCCCGCGGACTTCACCGCTAGGGCAACGTTTGCCAAGAATTTCTTTGAATCTGGTGGCATCGAGACAGTTCCGGGCAACGGTATTTCGGATGGGGCGTCAGCCGCTCGGCAAATCCAGGAGCCAGCTAACAGCGTGGCGATAATATGCGGTACAGATTCGCAGTATCTTGATATAGGTGCCGAGATTGCCCGGGCGCTAAAGATCACGGGCATCAAACGATTGTATCTTTCGGGCAAGGTGGACGATGGTCTTGCCAAGGCGGGTGTCGACGAGTTTATCCATATTGGCTGCGATGTTGTCGGTGCGGTTCAGAGAGCCTATGATGCTCTGTATGCCGGGCGTCCGGGAGACGAAATATGAGCCGCATCCCTGATTTCTCCAGTTTTTCACTTGATGAGCGCACGTCTGACTCGGGCAATAATACGGAACAATCTCTTGAATCCTGGGTAACTCCCGAGGGTATCTCAGTAAAACCGAAATATGAGGCCTCGGATATTAAAGGCCTGGGTTTTGTTGACGGACTGCCGGGTATAGCACCGTATGTTCGGGGCCCATACCCAACAATGTATGCTACGCGTCCATGGACCATCCGCCAGTATGCCGGTTTTTCTACAGCGGAAGACTCAAACGCTTTCTATCGGCGAAACCTGGCCGCCGGGCAAAAAGGTCTGTCAGTTGCGTTCGACCTGGCGACGCATCGTGGATACGATAGCGATCATCCACGAGTTAGCGGTGACGTTGGTATGGCGGGTGTAGCAATCGACAGCATCTATGATATGCGCACTTTGTTTGATCGTATTCCGCTGGACCAGATGTCGGTGTCAATGACCATGAATGGCGCAGTACTGCCAATTCTGGCTCTATATATTGTTGCTGCTGAAGAGCAGGGAGTATCCCCGGAAAAACTGTCGGGCACTATCCAGAACGATATCCTCAAAGAATTCATGGTTAGGAATACATATATTTATCCGCCGAAGCCCTCGATGAGGATTATTTCGGATATCTTCGCTTTTACGTCGCAGAACATGCCTAAATTCAACAGCATCTCAATTTCCGGTTACCACATGCAGGAAGCCGGGGCGACTGCCGACCTGGAGCTTGCCTATACATTGGCCGATGGTGTCGACTATATCAGAGCCGGAATTGAGGCGGGGCTTGATATAGATGCCTTTGCGCCCCGATTAAGCTTCTTCTGGGCCATCGGCATGAACTACTTTATGGAAGTAGCAAAAATGCGCGCGGGCAGGCTTCTGTGGGCCAGACTTGTAAAGCAGTTCAATCCGAAAAGCGATAAATCACTGTCTCTGAGAACACATTGCCAAACGTCCGGCTGGTCGCTTACGGCGCAGGACGTGTTTAACAATGTTACGCGAACGGGCATTGAGGCATTTGCGGCAGTTCATGGTCATACGCAGTCCCTTCATACTAATGCGCTTGATGAAGCGCTGGCACTGCCAACTGATTTCTCTGCGCGTATCGCGCGAAACACGCAACTGTTCATTCAGCAAGAGACTGGGTCGACCGATTTGATCGACCCCTGGGGTGGTAGCTACTATGTTGAGAGGCTGACTGCGGATCTCGCGGAAAAGGCATGGAGCCATATCCAGGAAGTCGAAGCAGAGGGTGGTATGGCAAAGGCCATTGAGGCGGGTATTCCGAAGCTCAAGATTGAAGAGGCAGCTGCCCGAACACAAGCCCGCATCGACAGTGGGCGACAGACAGTTGTCGGCGTGAACAAGTATCAGTTGGATGAAACAGAAGAAATTGATGTGCTCAAAGTTGATAACAGTGCGGTGCGTACGTCACAACTTGAGAAACTTGCGAGACTCAAAGCTAAACGGAATGACGTGGCTGTTGCAGCGACGCTTGAAGCGCTGACAAAAGCAGCCGATAGTGGCAATGGTAACCTTTTGGCGCTGGCAATTGATGCGGGCAGGGCAAAAGCGACAGTAGGCGAGATTTCAATGGCGCTCGAGAAGGTTTATGGGCGTCACAAGGCGGACATTAAAGCGGTCACAGGAGTGTATAGAAGCGAAGTGGGCAGCTCGGAAACAGTAGATAAGGTTTTGTCGATGGTGTCGTCTTTTGAAGAAAAAGACGGCCGACGTCCGCGAATCCTGATCGCTAAAATGGGGCAGGATGGCCATGATCGTGGCCAGAAAGTTGTTGCCTCAGGCTATGCAGACCTTGGTTTCGATGTGGATATTGGGCCACTTTTTCAAACACCTGCAGAGGTTGCCCGACAGGGAGCCGAGAATGATGTTCACATCATTGGGGCTTCTTCACTGGCGGCAGGCCACCTGACGTTGGTGCCGGAATTGAAAGCCGAACTCGCGAAAATTGGACGAGAAGACATTATGGTAATCGCGGGAGGGGTTATTCCGCCGCAAGACTATGACGTGCTTTATGAAGCAGGTGCAGAAGCCATTTTCCCGCCAGGAACAGTAATCACGGATGCTGCCATTGAGCTGATGGAAAAACTTAACAAACGTTTGGGCTATGCCTGAGGTGGTGAAAAGCGCCTCTCCCGGAGTTGACGTCCTTTTTGAAGGCGTTCGGTCTGGTGATCGGGCTCTTATTGGTCGTGCGATCACATTGGTGGAAAGCAGAAATCCTGACCATCAGGAGAAAGCACAGCAGCTCTTACATCGTTTGCTGCCATTTGCCGGGGAAAGCCTGCGCGTCGGTATCTCCGGCGTGCCTGGGGTGGGGAAATCCACTTTTATCGAAAACCTGGGCATGCTCCTGACTGGCCAGGGCCAGAAAGTGGCTGTGTTGGCGGTTGACCCTTCAAGTGGGCGTACTGGCGGCTCCATCTTGGGGGACAAAACCCGAATGGATAGACTGTCAGCCGACCTCAACGCTTTTATAAGGCCGAGCCCCAGTGCCGGTGTGCTTGGGGGAGTGGCACGAGCAACACGGGAAACCATCGTTGTTCTTGAAGCAGCAGGCTTCGGTACCGTGCTTGTTGAAACGGTTGGCACAGGACAGTCCGAGACAATGGTCGCGGACATGGTAGACTTTTTTCTGGTTCTGATGCTTCCGGGAGCAGGGGACGAATTGCAGGGTATCAAGAAAGGCATTCTTGAACTTGCAGATATGGTCGCGGTTAACAAGGCTGATGCATTTGAAGCGAAGCTCAAACAGGCCGTCAACGGTTATAAGTCAGCTTTGCATATCATGAGCGACGCAAGCCCCAGCTGGCATCCACCGGTTGTCACTTGCTCTGGTCTGACAGGGCAAGGAGTGCCGGAACTTTGGGGCCGTATCAAGAAACACCAGCGTATCATGCTGGAGAACGGCGAGCGTGCAAAACGTCGCGCAAATCAACGCCTTACATGGCTTGAAACCCACCTCAAGGACCGCTTGATGGACAATTTTTACGCCAATGATGCTGTCAAGACCATGCTGAGTAGTGTGAAGAACGAGTTACGCGACGGAAACACAACTGTGTCCAGCGGTGTAGAACGGCTACTCAAAGCATATGGGCAACACAAGCATTAACTTCATGACGCAGTTGCGGACAACTAGTTCTCTACGCGATTTCGAGACGCCTCAATCAGCCTTTTGCTATCATAGCCTATACCATCCTTGAATACCGTTTCGACGGCCGTAATGTCATTAATGTTCAAGTCAGGTTTGCCGTTTACGATGATAAGATCAGCATTCTTGCCTGTTTCGATACTGCCAATACTGTCCTGCCTATCCATGGAAATGGCGCCGTTTATCGTTGCAATCTTAATTGCTTCTAATGGGGTAAAACCTGCTTCAACAAGCAGTTTAAGGAGTTCATGATTTGCAAACCCGGCAACCGTTCCTCCGATTCCCGTTGTATCGGACCCTGTAACAACAAGACCGCCTTTGTCGTAAAAAGCCTTTTCCCATGCCATTTCCTTTCGAACTGCACGCTCCCAGATATCGTTTGAGAGCGCTTGTGCGTATCCGCGTGCATGATTTCCAAGATAATGCGCTTTTGCGCCGTGTCCAAGGGCATCAATGGCCGCCTGATTGGGGGGGTTAACGGTTGCTGAAATCCTTGCAAGCACTGCAAGCGTTGATGTGATTGCTGTGTTGTTTTGGATCAATTTGTCCATCAAAGCCTGCACCTCGGGGCTTTCAAGCTCCAGTTCCATAAACCGGGCGAGGGGGAAACCGCTGCACTCGTCGGGTTTTCTGTCCTTGACGAAGTCCGTCGCGAGAAGAAAGCCGTGTTCCAGGTTGTCAATACCCATATCAGAAGCCTCTTCATAGCTTACGGAGCATAAATGCCCGGCAACCTTGAGACCGCGGGCGTGGGCTGCATCTATCGCAGCCTTGAGAACACTGCGTTTTACATTCATATATGCTTTGAAGGACGTCATGCCCTGATCCGCCCAGAATTTCACAAAGTCTCTGGCTTCCTGCTTCGTTTCCAGTTCCGGAGCTTGTAGGAACTGAGCAGGATAGCCTTCAATAAACGGGGCGCTTGTATCAAAGTTTGGCCCTACAAGGCGTCCATCAGCGATATATTGCTTCACTTTGACATCGGTATAAGGTTCGAAACTGCCGGCTGTGCGGGCTGTGGTAACACCAGCAGCAAGATATAACCTAGGAAAAACAACGGGCTGAGTGCTTTGAATGAACCAGTCAGGGTCATTGGCATTGTAGAACATATGTTCATGAAGCATGACGAACCCGGGCAGAACGGTTTTTCCTGCCAGGTCAATAATCTCAGCACCGCGTGGCACTGGAACCGTATTGCCGACGGCGGTAATTTTTCCACCTTGAATCAGGATGGATTTTCTTTCCGCAGCGGCTTCTCCCGTTCCAACGATTATTCTTGCGTTCTTGAGGACAACCGCTTCCGCGTTGACGGAGACGAAAGGTTTGGATTGCTCTGAAAACTCAATTGGCTGGGCATTTACACCCGCAACGGCAAATAACACTTTGGCCGCAAACGCGACAGTTTGACGTATATTCATGTGACGTTCCCCTGAAACGGGGCTGCCCAAACTCGATTGCTATTGCCCCGAGAGCATGCTGAACACCATTAAGGTGGGTGTCAAGCGGGGGAAAGCCCCGCCCATTGGTAGAAGTTGATCACTTCTCCGTCATGTGGACAGTCTGGTACGCTAAGCTCAACAAATAGTTTGGCGATGTCTTCAGGTGCCGGGAGTATCTCCGGGTCTTCACCGGGAACTGCTCTGGCTCGCATGCTGGTCCGTATAGGGCCAGGGTTCACCACATTCGATTTGATGGGGTTATTTTTATTTTCGTTTGAATAAGTTAGCGCAAGATTCTCAACCGCGGCTTTGCTCATCATATAGCCACCCCAGAAGGCCTTTGCTTTTCCATTGCTGCCGGAACTGACGATAATAACACGCCCTGCGTCACTCGCCTTCAAAAGGGGGTCAAAAGAGCGAAGGAACCGATAGTTGGCAGTCACATTGATGTCCAGTAGTTCCTGAAAGTCTTTTGGCGCAATGTGCCCCAGCGGTGATAGTGGGCCCAAAATAGCGGCATTTCCGACAAAAATATCCAGTTTGCCCCAGCGTTCGTATATTGACGCGCCAAGCCGGTCGATTGCATCCCCATCTTTCAGGTCAAATGGTACCAGTGTACAGTTTTGGCCAAGCGCGCGTATTTCGTCATCAAGGCTTTCAAGAGCTGCTTGGGAACGTGTACGTGCCGTTGCAATGATATCAGCGCCTTCAGCCGCCAGTGCAAGCGCCACAGCACGCCCAATTCCCCGGGATGCGCCAGTTACCAGCGCAAGCCGCCCATCCAAACGTTTACTCATACTCAACTCCAAAAATTCAGGCGCGCAAGGGCGTTATCATATCCAGCTGGCGTGTTTTCTGGTCCTGATCCGACTGGTCTGTCAGGAAAGTGGGATAGTCACCCGTAAAGCAGGCATCGCAGTGCGCAGGCGCATCATTGTCTCGGCCTTCAGGGTGATTGACGGCACGGTATAGACCATCAATCGAAACAAAAGACAGGCTGTCTGCATCAATATGTTTTCGCATGGCTTCAAGGTCCATGCGAGCTGCAAGTAATTTCTTTCTTTCAGGTGTGTCGACCCCATAAAAGCAGCTGTGGGCAGTTGGCGGTGAAGCGATGCGCATATGTACTTCGGTCGCGCCCGCTTCCCGCATCATGGTTACAATCTTCATGGATGTTGTGCCGCGAACGATGGAATCATCCACCAGAATGATCCGTTTGCCTTCAATATTGCGGCGATTGGCGTTTAGTTTAAGCTTAACACCCAAATGTCGAATTTGATCGCTAGGCTCAATGAAGGTGCGGCCAACATAGTGATTGCGGATGATGCCAAGCTCAAAAGGAATACCCGATTCCTGAGCATAGCCGATTGCTGCTGGTGTACCCGAATCAGGGACGGGGATTACAATATCTGCCTTAACGTGATGCTCGCGTGCGAGTTCGGCGCCAATATTTTTGCGGACCTCATATACACTCATGTTGTCGGTAAAGCTATCAGGCCTCGAGAAGTAGACATGTTCAAAAATACACGGTCTCGGTTTTTCTTCCGGAAAGGGCTTGGAAGACTGAATGCCTTCGTCTGTGATGACGATAAGTTCGCCTGGTTCAACGTCCCGTACATAGTCGGCACCAATGATATCAAGCGCACAGGTTTCCGAACACATTATGTAGGACTTATCAAGCTTGCCCAGTACCAGCGGGCGAACGCCCAGAGGGTCCCGAACACCGATCAGTCCCTCTTTCGTGAGTGCAACGAGGGAATAGGCCCCTTCCAGTTGTCGGAGCGTGTCGATGATGCGTTCCATCAGCGTACGATAACGGCTGGTGGCGATCAGGTGAATAATCACCTCGGTGTCTGATGTAGACTGGAAAATTGAACCCCGCTGCACCAGCGAAGTGCGGAGGTGACTTGCATTGGTCAGATTTCCGTTATGAGCAACTGCGAAACCGCCAGAGGCAAATTCGGCGAACAGAGGCTGGCAATTGCGAAGAACCGTATCGCCGGTGGTGGAATAGCGCACGTGTCCGATAGCTGTATGACCGGGCAAGCTGTCTATCACGGCTTGGTTGGTGAAATTGTCAGCAACGTGTCCGAGCACTCGTTTGGTATGAAATTCCTGTCCGTCAAAGGCAGTTATGCCCGCGGCTTCTTGCCCGCGGTGCTGTAGTGCATGGAGGCCGAGGGCAGTGTGTGCCGTAGCGTCCTGACTCCCAAAAATGCCGAAAACGCCACATTCTTCGCGCAATTTATCGTCGTCGAATGGATGTGAATAAGCAGATAATCCGTCGGTCATGCGATCACCCTGAAATTGCCGCCGGATGTGTTCCAGGAAACCAACCGTTCGCGGCTTGACGAAACCCTCCTTCCTATATCGTCAATGCGTCCTTCTGCATAGAGGTAACGTTACTTTTTTATGAACAGCGTTGGAAGGTGTCAGGTGCCGTCACTTTTTTCGGCTTCTTCCATCAGTTCGTCGAGGCGTCCCCGAACTTCTTCACCGTACTTGCCAGCTTTTTCTTCCAGAACTTCGTCAACGAACTGGCTGGTTGCTGCCTCTTTTGCCCGCTCAAGATAGTCAGAACCAAAATCACTTGGTTCTGTCCCAAGCACATCACCGACTACAGATGCCAGCATCTCGGCGCCCCAAGCTACGAGTGGTTTTGTCTGAGCCTGGCTCATCCAGGTTGGTTCATCACCGGGGACAAGTTTTACGATGCCGAAATAGATAGCGGAAACCAGCACCATCCCTCGCAGTAGGCCGAAAAGCGCACCAAGGGAACGATCAAGAAAACCGACCGGACTTTTTTTGATCGCTTCACCAATCATCCCGGCGAGCAACTTAAGGATAAACAGGCCACCAATAAACAGCACGGCGTAGGTGACGGTATCCGCAAGCCATTCGGGCTCCACATATGGTCTCAAATAGGGTGTGATCAGCTCACCCGCGAAGACCACTGCAAATATTGTTGCAATCCATGCCAGCAGGCTAAGCGCTACAGTCGCAAAACCCCGACTGAATGCCAGAACGGTAGATAGTCCAATGACAACAAGCACGGCAATGTCAAAAGCTGTAAGGGTTGTTGCATCCATACTGTTTATCCTCGTTTTACCGTTGAGCAATTCCCGAGAAGCTAGTTGTCGGGGAAAAAGTGATTCACCAGATCACCAATACGGCTTAGCGACTGTTTTTCTATTTGTTTCTGACTCTGTTTCTTACCCATTGGCATAATAGCACGAGTAAAACCCAGTTTAGCGGCTTCTTTAAGGCGACTATCCGTTTGGGAAACGCTGCGTACATCCCCCGAGAGGCTGATTTCGCCGAAAACTACCGTTTCGTCGGGTAACGCGATTTGGGAGAGGCTGGACATAAGCGCTGCTGCAACAGCTATATCTGCTGCGGGTTCCGAGATTTTTAACCCGCCGGCTACATTAAGATAGACGTCGCAGCCCGCAAGGCCGAGGCCAGCGCGTGCATCCAGCACGGCGAGCACCATGGCAAGGCGTCCGGAATCCCAGCCAACTACGGCGCGTCGGGGGTTGGCAGCGGAAGACCGCGCTACAAGCGCCTGAATCTCGACGAGAACCGGACGGGAACCCTCAACACCGGCAAAAACACAGGTGCCGGGCTCACGTGTGTTATGATCTGCAAGGAATAGCTCAGATGGGTTGGTAACTTCTTTCAGGCCAAGGCCTGTCATTTCAAATACGCCGATTTCATCTGTGCCACCAAACCGGTTTTTAACCGCACGGAGGATTCTGAATTGATGACCCCGATCTCCTTCGAAGTAGACCACAGTGTCGACCATATGTTCCAGTACCCGCGGGCCCGCAATCTGGCCGTCCTTTGTCACGTGGCCAACGATGAAAACAACCGTGCCTCGACGCTTGGCAAAACTTATAAGTTCATGTGCGCATACCCGAACCTGGCTGACTGTACCGGGTGCCGCCTCGACATGATCAGCGAACAGCGTTTGTATCGAATCAATGACCACTGCTTTGGGTGCAACACCTTCATCCAGCGTTGTCAGAATATTTCGAAGGCTTGTTTCACAGCCAAGTTTGAGGGGCGCACCCTGAAGGCCTAACCGTTTTGCCCGCATTTGTATCTGAGCAGTTGCCTCTTCACCAGAGATATAAACGCAGTCTTCGCCTTTTAACGCAAGGGCACCCATCGCCTGTAAAAGAAGCGTGGATTTACCAATGCCGGGGTCGCCGCCAATCAAAATGGCACTACCGGGGACCAGGCCACCACCCAGAGCACGATCCAGCTCAGAAATGCCGGAAAGAGTGCGTGGCATCTCGTTAATCGGTTCGTTTAGAGAAACGAGAGAAACTGCACTGCCTTTTTTTTGACTAAGCCCCTTGGGCGCACCAGATACAGCGGCTTTCTGCTCAGAAATCGTGTTCCATTCGCCGCAGTCTTCGCATTTGCCTTGCCAGCGGTTGTATACCGATCCGCATGATCCACATGTGAACGATTTTTGTGCTTTAGCCATCAGGGTTTAAGGAGCTGCATTTGAATAGGTCCGTGGGCACGGCCATGAATGAACTGATCGACATAGTCATTGCCGGACACATCAATTTCTTTTTTGTCGCCTTCCCAGATCATACGGCCTTCGTAAATCATCGTTATTCTGTCTGCAATTTTCCGGGCACTGGCCATATCGTGGGTAATGGAAAGAGTGGTCGCACCCAAGTCGGTGACACACTCAACGATCAGGTCGTTGATTACATCTGCCATAATGGGATCCAGACCGGTTGTTGGCTCGTCAAAAAAGATAATTTCGGGTTCCGTCGCGATTGCCCGCGCGAGGCCAACCCGTTTTTGCATGCCACCAGAGAGCTCAGCTGGAGAAAGGTCGCCAACGTCAGGCGTCAGCCCGACACGGCGAAGTTTTTCGATGGCAATTTCTTTTGCCTCCGCCTTTTTCATACCTTTGCCCTGAATAAGGCCAAAAGCGACATTCTGCCAAACTGGCAGGCTGTCAAAGAGTGCTGCGCTTTGGAAGAGCATACCAAATTTGCTGAGTACCTTCTTGCGCTCCCGCGCCGACAGGCCTGTCACTTCCTGCCCATCGACTTTTATGGAGCCCGAGTCAGGATGGACGATGCCGAGGATACATTTGAGCGTTACCGATTTGCCGCTTCCCGAACCACCGATAACAACAAGTGACTGGCCTTTTTTTATGGTCAAATTGATTCCATTGAGAACTTGTTTGGGACCAAAAGCCTTGGTCACCTCGTGCATCTCAATCATTGGAGCACTCATAGCTGATTCCCAAATACGATGACGGTAATGATAAGATTGGCGAGCAGAATCATAATAAATGCCGATACAACGGCATTCGTTGTCGCTTTGCCCACACCTTGAGCACCCCCTCGGCTGTTGTAGCCGTGATAGCTGCCCATAAGTGCAATGATAAAGCCGAATACAGCGGCTTTGACGAGGGATGAAACCACGTCTGCCCGTTCCAGGAAGTCCGCAGTCACCTGTAAATATGTGCCGGCATTCAGACCCAGTCGTTCGGTGCCGATCATAAAACCACCAAGCACCCCAATAACGTTGGCTACCAGCACAAGGAAGGGCAGGGTGATAACAGCTGCTATTAGCCTGGGTACTATGAGATAGTTGATCGGATCGGTCGACAGCGTCGTTAAAGCATCGATTTGCTCGGTAACCCTCATAGTGCCGAGTTCCGCAGCCATTGCGCTGGAGACACGACCAGCGACCATCAGGCCACCAAGGACCGGGCCCAGCTCGCGAACAATGGCGATAACAACAACACCGGGAACAACGGATTCCGCGTTAAAACGGCTGCCACCAACAAAAATCTGTTGAGCCAGGGCTGCGCCGGTGAACAGGGCTGTCAATCCAACAACAGGCAGGCTGTTGTAGCCGATCAACCACATTTGCTGTAGTGCAAGGCGCCAATATATAGGCGGCCTGAAAATGTGTATCAGCGCTATAGATGCAAACTGAGACAGTCTCCCTACTTCCGCAAGAGAACTTAGAAAAATGCGACCGATGATCGCCAAGGGGTTATTCACACGCACTTCCATTTGTTGCCATTATGTTCCAACAGCCAAATCATGTTTAACGACACTAGATGAAAATGAAAAGTGGCTATTTCATGAGGCACGAGGAAATGTAAGGCATTTTTTGGCTATTTGCCCTGGAAGTCGGCATTGCGTTTTTGCAGGAACGCCATAACGCCCTCTGTGCTATCCTCAGTGTTACCCATTTCACGTTGCATCAGCGCCTCTGCCTGAAGTTGCTCGGCATAATTATTTTTCAGAGACTGTGCTATCAGCTGCCTGATACCGCCCAGAGCTTTAGTGGGGCCTGAGGCCAGTTTTTTAGCGAGCTCCGTTGCCTGCGTTTGGATATCCTCATCATCGACAACATCATAGACCAAGCCCCACTCAAGAGCTTTCTCAGCGGGTAAACGTTCGCCGAGCATCATCATTGCTCTGGCTCGGGCACTGCCTACCAACCTTGGCAAAAGAAACGTGCTGCCAGCATCGGGAACCAGACCGATATTGACGAAGGCTTGCAGGAAGTATGCTGAGCGAGCGGCAATAACAATGTCGGCAGAAATCGCAATTGACATGCCAGCGCCGGCGGCGACACCATTCACGGCGGAGATTACCGGCATTTCCAGGGCGGCGAGTTCCAGTAAAATAGGATGGTAGCCGTCTATCAAACTTTGTCCGAGGTCACGATTGTTGCTGCCCATGTCACCTTGTGACAAGTCTGCCCCCGCACAAAAGGCCCGGCCAGCACCGGTAATCAGCAGGGCTCGAGCCTCGGAGTCAGGTGCATTAAGGCTTCTTACTGCATCCAGCATCTCTGACTTGAGTTTGCTCGAAAGTGCGTTGAGGCTATCCGGTCGATTCAGAGTTATCGTTGCCAGATTGTTTTCGATCGAGAAAAGAATATTGTCGTAGTTAGCCATCAAACCCTCCCTGTGATTTCTAGAAAGTAGGTCTGGTGAGCACTCTGACAAGAAACCCGAGAGTGAATTTTCGCTACTTGGCAGGTTTCTTTACGGGTACTGTCAAAAAAGCCGGTACGTGAGGCCCCATTCCAACAAATGGCTCTTTGGGCATATCGTCCGGCGCAGTGTTCAAACTGTCGTCTCTGCGGTCTCGCGGCCAACGACGTTCGTTGCGTGAACTTCGTTCTGTGCTTCGGTCACGACGATGATCCTGCTTTCCGCGACCATGTTTCGCAGGTTTTTCTTCAATCTCTTCTGGTGCTGTCTGCTCGTCATCGCTGCTGGATTTGCGCCGCGGGCGTGCTTCCCGCTCAAGATGAAAATTCTCGTCAACGGGCAGCTTTGTTTTTGTAAGAGATTCGATTGCTTCCTGCATTCGATCGTCGATCTTTGACTTGGTGGTGATCGTATAGGCAGTGCCTGAGCGCCCGGCGCGTCCTGTTCGGCCGATACGGTGCACATAGTCGTCAGGGTGGCCAGGGACGTCGAAATTAAACACATGGCTCACGTCCGGAACATCGAGGCCACGGGCAGCAACATCTGATGCCACAAGCAGTTGAATTTCGTTCTCTTTAAACTGACGGAGCGTCTCCATGCGTTCGCGCTGTTCCATGTCCCCATGCAACTGGCCTACGCTGAATTCGTGGCGACCAAGCGATGCATAGACTTCTTTGACATCACGTTTGCGGTTGCAGAAGATGATGGCATTTTTGATGTCTTCCGTCCGCAGCAATTGCCGAAGCGCTTTTCTTTTGTCTCGCGGGCCTACAGCGATCAAAAGCTGTTTGATATTTGTTGCTGCGGTGGCAGGCCGGGACACTTCGATTTTTTTCGGATCGTCCAGAAACTTTTTTGTCAGTCGCTGGATGGCGGGCGGCATTGTTGCCGAGAAAAACAGTGTCTGATGCTTTTTTGTGATTCGCTCACAGATTTTTTCAACGTCCGGAATAAAGCCCATGTCCAGCATGCGATCTGCTTCGTCGATTACAAGAATATCGATACCATTCAATAGCAACTTCCCGCGCTCAAAATGGTCAAGAAGACGGCCGGGTGTTGCTATAAGCACGTCGGCGCCACGGTCCAGTGCTTTTTCCTGATCAGCAAAGTTAACGCCACCAATCAGAAGAGCCATGGATAGCTTGTGGTTTTTGCCATATTTTTCAAAACTTTCGGCAACCTGCGCCGCAAGTTCTCGTGTCGGCTCCAGAATGAGTGAACGCGGCATACGCGCACGTGCCCGGCCTTCGGCAAGTATATCTATCATAGGAAGGGTGAAGCTTGCTGTTTTGCCTGTACCAGTCTGGGCAATACCCAGAACATCGCGTCCCATTAGGACCTGAGGAGCGGCTTGAGCCTGAATGGGGGTTGGCTCTGTGTAGCCTGCGTCTGCAACAGCTTTCAGTGTCGCTTCGCTAAGCCCAAGTAGTTCAAAACCCATTCTTTATCCCAACTGCTAACCGGTTCAATTCGCGCGCAGAATAGGCACAGACCGCCCAAAGTCAACGCTAGAGACGACCTGATTGATAAACTATATAGTTAAATCGATTACCATTGCCGCATTTATGTGACAGTAACGCTGACGCCAAGACTAGATGTCCAGAGCTTCAAGGTCGGTTTCATTGTCGCGAATAAACTCGAAACGCTTCTCCGGTTTTTTGCCCATCAAGTTGTCAACGAGGGTATTTACAATAGCCCTGTCGCCGTACTCTGGCGGCAATGTTACTCGCAGCAACGTGCGGTTTGCCCGCGCCATGGTCGTTTCTTTCAACTGGGCAGGAGGCATTTCACCGAGACCTTTAAAACGGCTGATTTCTATGTTGGTTTTGCCTTTGAATTCAGTGGCCATCAATTCGTCTTTATGGTCATCGTCCCGGGCGTAGAAAACTGTCCCACCTTTAGCCAGCCGGAAAAGAGGTGGCTGGGCGAGATAAAGGCGTCCTTCCCGAACCAGGCCTGGCATTTCCTGAAAGAAGAATGTCATCAGGAGCGTCGCGATGTGAGCGCCGTCCACATCCGCATCGGTCATTATCACGACTTTTTCGTAGCGTAAGGCGTCACCATCGTAATGATCGCGCGTACCACATCCAAGAGCCTGAATCAGATCTCGTATTTCCTGATTTGCTGCAATTTTGTCACGAGTGGCCGATGCCACGTTCAGAATTTTACCTCTGATGGGAAGAATTGCCTGAGTTTTTCGGTCGCGGGCCTGTTTTGCCGAACCGCCCGCACTATCCCCTTCCACAATGTAGATTTCTGTTCCATCTGCTTCATCACTGGAGCAGTCAGTGAGTTTGCCGGGTAGTCTCAGTTTTCTCTTGCTGACAGCTGTCTTACGCTGGATTTCCTTTTCCTGGCGTCGGCGCAATCTGTCCTCAAGCCGCTCCAGAGCCCATGTCAATAGGCTATTGGCACGTTCGGGTTGATCTGCCAGCCAGTGATCAAAGGCATCTCGAACAGCATTTTCGGTCAGGCGTTGCGCTTCCGCAGTAGAAAGCTTGTCTTTGGTTTGCCCCTGAAATTGGGGATCGCGTATGAAAACCGACAGCATCGAGCACGATGCGCCGCATACATCGTCAAGGGTAAGACCACTGGCCTTCTTACTGCCAGCGAGGTCTGCATGAGCCTTCAGTCCACGCAACAGTGCGCTACGAAGGCCGGTTTCGTGAGTGCCGCCCTGGGGCGTCGGGATCGTATTGCAGTAGCTGTTTGAAAAACCGTCCCCAAACTCAGGCCAATGAATAGCCCATTCCACACGGCCCTGATCTTCGGGGAAATTTACCAGTCCCGAGAACGGTTCTTCAGTAACACACGCACGCTTTTTCATTGTATCCGCGAGATGATCCGCCAAACCACCCGGAAAGTGCAGTGTCGCTTCTGTCGGTGTTGGGTCGCCATCCGTGATTAATTCTACTGGGCATTTGAAGCGAATTTCAACGCCGCGAAACAGATACGCTTTGGACCGCGCCATTGCATATACACGGGAAGGCTTCAGTTTCAGTTTGGTGCCAAAAATCTCATGATCAGGTAAAAATGTTACCTTGGTGCCGCGACGGTTGGCAACAGATCCCATGTCTTCAAGTGGCGCTATCGAATGGCCCCGGGAAAAACTCTGCCGGTAAAGTTTTTTGTCACGTGCTACTTCAACAGAAAGCCACTCCGAAAGGGCGTTAACAACAGAAACCCCAACACCGTGCAGTCCACCAGATGTTGCATAGGCATCCGAGGAGAATTTGCCGCCGGAATGCAGGGTTGTAAGAATAACTTCAAGGGCTGACTTCTTCGGAAACTTTGGATGAGGGTCGATCGGAATACCGCGTCCGTTATCACTGACAGATAACGAGCCATCTTCATGCATGCTGACATTTATACGGCTTGCATGGCCCGCCACGGCTTCATCCATTGAGTTGTCGAGAACTTCGGCAACCAGATGATGAAGAGCACGTTCGTCGGTGCCCCCAATATACATGCCTGGTCTTTGGCGGACCGGTTCAAGGCCCTCCAGAACTTCGATGTCTTTTGCGGAATAATCAGTCTTGGTCTGCGAAACTTCAAACAGGTCGCTCATAACCCCACCCATACTATTAACAAACCACTGGTAGCCCGCGCTTATGCTGCCGTCAAGGTTCCGCGACAGTTTGGTTGGATTTTCCGGGGGTTACAACATGTTGTGTTGTTTTGTTAGGTTTATTGCTATATTTTGTGTTAGGTAAATGGGATATCATACTACAACGCAACTGCGTTAATCTTTAGATAAGATTGATCGAATAGAGTTGTTGTGGGGTTGGAAAGGTACAGGAAATGGCGCATTCGCTGGCTACAGGACTCTGGCATAAAGTAACCAATTCGTTTAACGGTCGCAGCGGAAGCGAGCAAACCTTTACTGAAAACAACACACCGGCAGTTGGCGATCGATACAGCCAAACTGCTCGTGATGGATCAGTTTGGGTAGTTCAGAATGTGGTTAGTGTTGCTTCAAGCCGTTATCCGCTGGTTCGTTTGACCAGAGAAAATCATCCAGACCTTATGAAGATTGTTTCAGTGTCGACACTTGCAGACCAAGGTGAGTTCAGGCGCGCGCATTGATTCGATTTGCCTGATTTAGCGGCACCGGTATCGCTCGTTGGCTCGTCTTTGAGGCTGTTACCTGAATTTTCATAGTGACGATTATACCGTTGATCCAGTTTTTGACGCGGTTCACCCTTACAGCTCTAAACACCCGCCAGAATTCGCCGCAGCATCCCCTAATCCTCCTGACCCAAACACGGGAGGTCTGAACCACGAAGACTAAAAAAACCTCGGGAATTACCCCCCGGGGTTTTTCTGTGAATATCAAGTGTCGATGGTTTTGCTAATTAAGGTTCCTTTGTATGCCCGGCCAATTGGAACTGGCCCTACACAGGTTGATATCTGGTTTCCCGATATTTTCTCGACGTAATCCATATTTACGATATGCGACTTCTGGACACGAACAAACCTGTCTTTGGGCAGTTTTTCCAACCACGACTGCAGTGTTCCCAAAACATAGTAGCGAGTGTCTTTTGTGTTAATGTTTAAAAAGTTCCCATCCGAGGAGATATGGACAAGACTGTTAGTATCGAGCCTGATAAAATTTCCATCCACTTTGATAAATAACGATCTGTTTTCGATCCCCGGATGTTCATCGCGCATCAATCTCGGTGGAGTATTTATCTTCGATACTGCTCTGCAGAAGCGTTCGAAAGAAAAAGGCTTTAGCAAATAGTCGACGACATTCAGGTCGAATCCCTCAATGGCGTGCTCTGAGTAAGCGGTTGTGACAATTACGTTGGGCGGGTTTGTTAGTATTCTCAAAAAAGCGAAACCATCCATTTTGGGCATATGGACGTCTAAAAATATTAAATCTACAGCTTCTTTTTGTAACAGCTTCATCGCTTCTGTCGCGCTGCCACAAATGCCAACGATTTTTAAGTGGTCAAGCTGGGAAATATATGTTTCCAGAACTCTTTGCGCAGGGGCTTGGTCCTCAACAATCAAACAACGTATCTCAGTCATGGTTTTGCCGGGGGAAAATTGCTGTTGAACGAGCGAGAGGCATTTTGAGGTTTAGCTCGAAAACGCTGGTAGAGATATTCTCTTTCAGAGAGAACTTGTTACCACACAGTAGTTCAAGGCGATGCCGTACGTTTGCAATACCCAGACCTTTTTCCTTAACGCTATCGCTGTCTGCTCTTTTATCTTCGTCAAATGTGTTGCGGGTCCTAAGCGTTAGATCCTGGTCACTAATTCCGATCTCAACTTCAATCTTTATCCCCTTATCCTGAGTGTCCAGGCTGTGCTTGAAGCAATTCTCCACCAACGTAATCAGGATAAAAGGAGGAATGAACTTTCCGGTTGCCGAGCCCAGTATCGAGAACGCCTGTGTTCCTCGCCCTTCCAAACTCATCTCCTGAAGTTTCAGGTAGTTTTCCAACGCGTGTAATTCTCGTTCCAGGGATACATTGTCATCGCCACATTCATAGAGGGTATAACGAAGTAACTCTGAAAGCCTGAGCAGCATATCCGGAGCGACTTCCGAGTGGGTAATCGAAAGTGAATAGATATTGTTTAGGGCGTTGAAAAGAATATGAGGGTTAATTTGTGATCGCAGGAATTTGAGTTCGCTTTTTACTTTCTCCTGCTCTGTGGCAATTAGCTTCTGCTGCATCTCTTCTCGATAATCCCAGGCGAGTTTTACAAAGAACATCAGCCCAAGAAGTGGTAATGCATCAAGCGCCGCTACATGAGCCCATGCGAAACTCCAGTAGTGTTTATCTTTTATGCTATCTGAGAACAGGGGCTTTAAAACGCTTCCTTCAAGAACGGCAAAGGCCATAAACGAAAGCACGAGAAATAGGGAAAACCTGAAATACTGACGTGTCTGATAATATCGAGGCAGAAGATAGTAGAGGACGAATACAACCAACAGGCCCCGATTGATGGAGTATACAATCTCATTCAAGTGAAGGTGAGGGTATTCAAGTTCACCGGGGTGGAGGTAGGCGGGCTCTTTGGAGAAGGCTATTAGCACAACGGACAAGACCCATATTATCCCCAGAATCAGCTTGTCGCTAACCTGATACTTTTGGGTTTCGCCGTTCATATGTCCATAACCCTGAAATTTGCTTCGACGCGCTTAGAGAATCGATTAACCCACATTTAGGAATTTCATCCAAACAACAATATATGAACTGCAGAAAATAGACTATAAACGACACAAAGTACCAGCTGAAGGGCGCTGCAGAGTAAGCGTCAATCGAATAATTTGTCGATTTCTTCCTGGGACTGAACATCTTCTTGGTGAGCTTCGGGTAGACTTGCTTCAATAACGGATTCAGTCTTACCATGAATCACCTGATTAAGGCTCATGAGGTGATTTTGAAGAATCTCGATACGATCCCGAATAAGGGTCTGGGCGGCTGGTGACATTCCGCGTTCAACAACATTAACAGCAATGAGACCGTTCAAGGTCGCTTGGATAATTGATTGCATTTCCCGGCAAACGTCTTCGAAAGGTTGGCGAAATTGTGCTGGTGCCAATTCATAGGCCTTTATAGCGAGATCCTTCGCCTGAAAGCCGCTTTCTTCAAAATGCTGACAATATGTTTTGGGTGACCATTCAACAGCCTCCTCAATCAGCTCGGGCATATCTGGTATCATTTCCATCAGCATGACTATTTCGTTGAAATGATTGAGATAGTCGGTCGCCAGGAAACTGTCCGGATTAATATTTGCTGGTGCAAGCTTCGGCTGAATGGCCAATTGTTCGCTTGTGTAGTCGACTTGCATGGTAGCGCGTCCCGTTAGCCGGTGTTTATTATTCAAGACCCCGACTGTGATGCTAGACAACAGCCATTGCTAAAAAGTAAACAGCGCGGGAAATTTATAAAATGGCAAATGCATATATTGAAAATTGTCATTTGATCCCGATAGTGGTCTAAAAGTAACTGCTTTCGATTTAAGCAGTGGCTGCAGGTAGGTATGGATCAGGGACATTCTAAAAATGAGGAAGAAGTCCTGGTATCAGTTGTGGCGGTTTTTTATCAAGCCTTTGACAAAGCGAATGAAACACTCTCCAGTATTGTTCCCCACCTGGACAAGGACGTTGAGCTCATCGTTGTTGATGGGGGGTCTACCGATGGTACTGTTAAAATAATTAACGAGTATTCCTGCCATATTTCCTCATGGATATCACAGCCTGACAAGGGAGCCTATGATGCCATGAACAAAGCTGTAAAGATGTGCAGAGGTCGTTTTGTTTTGCATATTAATGAGGGCGACAGACTTCTAGCAATTCCCAAACAATTTCTTTTGACATCTCCGGAACATGTGGCTTGTGCATCATTTCCTGTGGCGTTGAGCAATGGTCGGCTCTTTAAACCGTCCTTTGGTCCAAAGCTAAATTTCAAAAACACGCTTCATCATCAGGGTACATTTTATCGTCGAAGTTTGCTTGGGAATATGGACATCAGCTATCCGGTTTTTGCGGATTTCGATTTTAATCTTCTTCTAAAGAAAACAGGTGCAACCGTTTTTTTGGGCTCTAAAGTCGTTGCTTTCCATGAACTTGGTGGACTTTCAGGCACTGAAGGATCGGAGAGAGAGTGGCTTGAAATAGTGCGTCGACACGGTGGCGGTTTTTGGGTGTTTGCTCTTCGATGCTACAGGGCTTTCTACCGTATCAGACGAAAAATCAGAGGCGCCTCAGGTTCGATGCCGCAAATAAAAAAGGCTCCCGAGTAGGAGCCTTTCAAATGTTTTTGATAAGGAACGCCGCTTAAGCGCTGTAATACATGTCGAACTCTATCGGATGCGGTGTAAGTTCCAGATTAGCGACTTCTTCCCATTTCAGCTCGAGATAGGCATCGATCTGATCGTCTGAGAATACATCACCGCGCTTCAGGAACTCGCGGTCCGCGTCCAGTGCATCGAGGGCTTCACGCAATGACCCTGCGACTGTTGGAACGCCCTTTAGTTCTTCGGGGGGCAGGGCATACAAATCTTTATCCATTGCATCACCAGGGTGAATTTTGTTTTCAATCCCGTCAAGGCCCGCCATCAACATTGCTGCAAATGCGTAATAAGGGTTGGCTAGCGCATCCGGGAAACGAACCTCGACCCGCTTCGCGTTGGGGCTGGCAGTATAGGGGATGCGGCAGGAAGCCGACCTGTTGCGACTGGAGTAGGCCAGAAGAACCGGCGCTTCAAAACCTGGCGTCAAGCGTTTATAGCTATTGGTGGTAGGGTTGGTGAAAGCATTGATTGCCTTGGCATGCTTGATAATACCACCGATGTAATAGAGCGCCGTTTCCGAAAGATCAGCATAACCACCGCCTGCGAAGGTAGGGTTGCCTTCCTTCCAGATAGACATGTGGGTGTGCATGCCTGATCCGTTATCTTCTGCAACCGGTTTAGGCATGAAGGTAGCAGTTTTGCCATACGTGTGGGCAACCTGATGGACCGCGTATTTGTAGACCTGCACATGATCGGCTGTTGACGTGAGGGTATCATAAGTAATGCCCAGCTCATGCTGGCTTGCAGCCACCTCGTGATGGTGTTTGTCCATTGAAAGACCCATTTCTTTCATGACTTTCACCATTTCGCCGCGCAAATCCACACAGCTATCAACAGGAGCAACCGGGAAGTAACCGCCTTTGGCACGCGGCCGGTGTGCATAGTTTCCGTCGCTGTATTCCTTAGCGGTATTATACGGGCCCTCAACGTCGTCGATTTCGTACATTGCGCCACGATATCCGACATTGAATTTTACATCGTCAAATACAAAGAACTCGGGTTCAGGACCGAAATATGCGGTGTCGCCTACGCCGGAAAACTTAAGGTAAGCCTCAGCTTTCTTGGCAGTTGAGCGGGGGTCGCGACCGTAAGGTTGGCCGGTAGATGGCTCGAGGATGTCACAGAAAAGCACAATAGTTACATCAGCTGTAAAAGGATCAAGTGTCGCGGAGCTTAAGTCCGGCATCAAAATCATATCCGACTCGTTAATGGCTTTCCAGCCAGCGATAGATGAACCGTCGAACATGATTCCATCCGTCAACATATCCTCGTCCACAACGTCTGCGCACATGGTCAGGTGTTGCCATTTTCCTTTCGGGTCCGTGAAGCGCATGTCGACCCATTCTGCGCCGGTTTCTTTTACCAGCTCCAGAAATGTATCAATGTTTAAGTCTTTATACTTTGGCATAGAAATGTTCCCTGTTTTTAATCTCGTGCGACATTGGCGTTTGCGCCGCGAGCCGCTATATGGCGTCTGATCCTGTTTCACCGGTTCTGATGCGGATAGCTTCTTCAACAGAACTGACAAATATTTTTCCGTCACCAATCCGACCTGTATGAGCGGCATTTTTGATTGCCTCTACAGCCCGTTCGGCCTGACCGTCCTCAACTACGACTTCCAATTTGACCTTAGGAACGAAATCAACAACATATTCTGCGCCGCGATATAGCTCGGTATGACCTTTCTGACGGCCAAAGCCTTTCGCTTCGATCACGGTGATTCCTGAAATTCCAACTTCGTTAAGGGCCTCTTTGACATCGTCCAGCTTAAACGGCTTGATGATTGCCTCGATCTTCTTCATTTCCCAAAAAACCTTATTTTTATTGTGGCAGGCTAATAGCACGGCTCGTGCCAATTCTGATTTGTCCGCTAAATAATTGATATTCCTCGTATTTGAAGCTGTCCCTGTTTATTTTTCGGTCAGCAACTGCGCAAAAAATAGGCAATTGACTGTTTCCTCACCATCATTTGGATGCCGGAACAGGATAAATGTTTCAAAAATCCGATAATCACGCTTGACGAGCCAATCACTGTCGGAATAAAACGGCGCACCTTCAGATGTGTGGCGGGTGTAGCTCAGTAGGTTAGAGCGCCAGCTTGTGGTGCTGGATGTCGCCGGTTCGAATCCGGTCACTCGCCCCATTTGAAATTTTTTTTCAGATTGCCCCTTTCGAGGCTTTTTTCTTTTGATAAACTGCGCGGATTCTTCAGTGAGTTGGTAAAGCGGTATTCCGCTGGACAAATCAGTGGCGAGACTGGACCTTGTTCGGGGGGAACTGTGGCAGTTAACGCAAAAAAAAATACGCACCTGCTTTTATCGGCACAGCAATCGCGTGACCTAGACGCAGCGGCGATCAAGTCGGGTGTCAGTGGCAACAGCCTTATGGAGACTGCGGGCCACGCAGTTGCTGATGTGATTACCGATTATATCGGAACACCCCTTGAGGCTGGTGGAACCGTTATCATTTTATGTGGGCCGGGCAACAACGGCGGGGACGGTTTTGTTGTCGCGAGGCATTTAGATGAGTGGGGTTATCCTGTATCACTTCGCTGCTCGGTCTTGCCCAGCAAGTTGAAGGGAGATGCCAAAACTGCTGCATCCAAATGGCGAGGCGCGGTGGAACCGATGTCTTCATCGGGCTTTGAAGACGCTGCCGTAATCGTAGATTGTCTGTTCGGAACCGGTATTAACAAACCCATTGAGGGGGAACTGGCAGACATCATAAACGCCGCGAATAGGTCTGAAGCGTTCATTTTGGCGGTGGACATGCCCTCGGGACTGTGCACAGACACAGGTAGGCCGCTTGGCGTGTGTATTGAGGCTGGTGCGACAGTAACATTTAACTTTAAAAAACCAGGACATGCTATTGTTCCTGGGCGCTATTTATGTGGCGGGAATTCGAATATTCACACCGTGGATATTGGCGTGCCTGACAAGATCCTGTCCACTGTAACATCATCCGAATCCGAGAACTTGCCGACGCTTTGGGGGAGCGATTTTCCATTCTCCGGTCCACAGACGCATAAGTATGGCCGCGGACACATGCTTGTTTTGGGGGGGAAGGAACCAACGCTCGGAGCGTCCCGGCTTGCAAGTTTGGCGGGCCTGAGAGTTGGTGCGGGACTGGTCACATTGGCGGCTCCCAGTGAGACCTATCCAGTGCAAGCTTCCGCATTGATGGACATTATGGTTCGCCGGTTCGACAGCGCATTCGGTTTTATTGGCATCGTGAACGACCCCAGAATAAAAGCGGTGTTGGTTGGACCCGGAGCCGGGCGCGGTGAAAAGACGGTTGAACTTGTGAAACAGGTCGGGGGCAAAAATAAAGCGCTTGTGCTGGATGCTGATGCTTTGGCGAGCTTGGTCGGACGGTCTGATATTATCACGGAGTTGAAGTCGCCAGAGGTGGTGTTAACACCACATGAGGGCGAATTCTCCAAATTGTTTCCGGACCTGCCTTACAGTGAAGATAGAGTGGCGGCTGTTCGCGCCGCCGCCAAGCGTACAAATACTGTTGTTGTATTAAAGGGAGTTTCGACAATAGTAGCTTGCCCTGATGGCAGGGCTTGTATCGCGACCAACGCTCCTTCGTGGTTGTCTGTCGGAGGTACAGGGGATGTTCTGTCTGGCCTCATATGTGGGCTGATAACCCAGGGGATGCCGTCGTTTGAGGCCGCTTCAGCTGGCGTCTGGCTTCATGGCGAGGCTGGCTTGGTGGCGGGCAGGGGTCTGATAGCGTCAGACTTGCTGGACGTTATCCCGAGAGTGCTGCCCTAGACCCCTATAACGCTTGAGATACGGTCACAAAAGCCTATCGGGTTCGATGACAGCAGAAGATTCCAATTTCGTGGCATAAAATACTTGTGCTCTGCCGCGCGCCTGCTATAAGCGCGTCCAAACGGCGACACGCGTCATTATGTAGCGCGCGGGCGCTGCTGTGGCTTTGACCACTTGTATTACATAGATATCGTGTCAAAACACTTGGTTTTCTGGCAAAATATCGTTTGGTTTGCGGGCGTGGCGAAATTGGTAGACGCGCTAGATTTAGGTTCTAGTGTCTTAGGACGTGGGGGTTCAAGTCCCTCCGCCCGCACCATATCCCCCAGGAGACGTTGTCTTGTTTGGGCGGAACTTAACGAAAAGAGAGATTTGAAAAATGCAGATTGAAGAACTGCTGGTAGACGGCCTTAAGCATGAATATAAAATCACCGTCCCCGCCAAAGATCTAGATGCACGCCTGGATGCAATTCTGACTGAATTCAGGGCGACCGCAAAAATCAAAGGTTTCCGTCCTGGAAAAGCACCTTTGTCACTGTTGCGCAGAATGCACGGTGAGCGAGCTCAAGGTCAGGTTCTTCAGGAAACAATGCAGGAAACATCTGCCAAGTTGTTCGAGGAAAAAAGCATTAAGCCAGCCATGCGCCCTGAAGTGGACATGGAAGGCGATTTCGAAGCTGGTAAAGACCTTGAGTATAAGCTGAGTGTCGAGGTTCTGCCCGAGATTGATGTGGAAGGCTTCAAGGCCCCTGCGTTGGAACGTTGGGTTGCAGAAGTTGACGAAGCGTCGATTGACAGCTTCGTCGAGCGCATCGCCAGCCAGCAGAAGTCATTTAAAAAAGCTGCCAAAACAGCAAAAGCCAGTGACGGCGATGCTGTCTTGATCAATTATATTGGCCGCGTAGACGGCGAGGCTTTCGATGGTGGTGCAGGCGAGGACTTTCAGCTGGAACTTGGTTCGGGTATGTTTATTCCGGGCTTTGAAGAGCAGCTTGTTGGTTCAAAAGCGGGCGACAATAAAATCGTCGAAGTTACATTCCCTGAGCAGTATCAGTCTGAAAACCTGGCAGGTAAGGCTGCAGAATTTACCGTCGATGTTCTGGAGGTTCGCAAACCTACGGAAGCAAAAATTGACGACGAGCTTGCCAAAAACATGGGTTTTGATGACTTGCCGAGCCTTCGCGAGTCTGTCAAAGGGCAACTGGAGACAGATAATAGCAGCCTGACACGCGCGCACCTGAAGCGCGGCCTGCTGGACGCTTTGGCTGATAAATATGATTTTGCGGTTCCTGCAGGAATGGTTGATCTTGAGTTTCGTCAGATTTGGGAACAAATCAAGCGAGACGCAATGCAATCAGGTGAAGCAACCGCGGAAGACTTTGAAGGCCTGGACGGACCAAAAGACAAGGCTGAAGCTGAAGAATTCCGTAGTATTGCAGAGCGGCGTGTTCGCCTTGGACTGTTGCTCTCTGAAATTGGCGTAGCCAATAAAGTGGAAGTAAACCAGGAAGAAGTTAACCGCAGAATTATTGAAGAAGCGCGGCGCTTCCCAGGTCAGGAAGCTCAGGTTTTTGAATATTTCCAGAACAATGAAGAAGCTCGGGCACAATTGCGCGCACCAATTTTTGAAGAAAAGGTTGTCGACTTTGTTCTTGAACAGGCTGACCTGAAAGACAAATCAGTGAGCCGTGACGAACTCGAAGCTGCTGTTCGGGCATTGGATGAGGAAGAGGCTAACCCTACCAAGGCGAAGTCGAAGAAACCGGCACCTAAGAAAGCTGCTGCCAAAAAAACGCCAGCTAAAAAAGCACCCGCTAAGAAAGCTGCGGCAGAAAAGGCTCCAGCCAAGAAAGCGCCGGCAAAAAAGGCAGCGGCTAAGAAAGCTCCAGCAAAAAAAGCTGCGGCCAAAAAATAACTCCGCTGTAAATCCGGAGAAACGTATATTCGGGGAGCCTTTCAGGGCTCCCTTTGTTTTTTTGCCTTTAAAAAAAACCAAATCATCCCACATTAGCGAACCTGCCTAGTTATTCGCTTGCGAGGGAATGGGCAGCTTGCTACAGCTTTCCAAACGGCACGATAGAGTGTCCGTTCAGAGTAAAATGCACCAACAGGAGTGATGCGTGAAAGATATTATGGGTGAATTTGCGAATTCTCTAGTCCCAATGGTTGTTGAGCAAACCAATCGCGGTGAGCGCTCGTTTGACATCTTTTCGATGCTTTTGCGTCAGCGAATTGTTTTTCTTACAGGTCAGGTTGATGACGTTGTATCAAGCTTGGTGGTTGCACAGCTGTTGTACCTTGAAGCAGAGGACCCCTCGAAAGATATTTCGTTCTACATCAATTCACCTGGCGGTGTCGTGACCAGTGGTCTCGCGATGTATGATACCATGCAATACATCCGACCTAAGGTCGCTACTATCTGTATCGGACAGGCGTGCTCGATGGGCTCTTTGTTACTTGCGGCAGGTGAACCCGGTATGAGGTATGCGCTATCCAATGCTCGGGTAATGATCCATCAGCCTTCCGGCGGCGCCCAGGGGAAGGCAGCAGACATTGAAATTCAAGCGCGAGAAATCCTTAATATGCGCAAGAGACTGAACGAGATCTATGTAAAGCATACCGGACAAAAGCTTGATAAGGTTGAAGCCGCAATGGACAGGGACACATTCATGAGCCCTGAAGAAGCGAAGAAATTTGGTTTGATTGATGAGGTTTACACCTCCCGTGAACGGCCGGAAGGCGAATAATAAAACCGGAGAGGGGGCCTTATTCTTCCCTCCAAGTTACTTTGTAAGAGTTTTTTTGTTGTAAGCTTCTTTTTAACCGGTCTACGATAAGAGAAAGAAGTAAGAGTATTTGTAGTGACAGATTTGACGAACAGCGACTCCAAGAACACGCTTTATTGTTCCTTTTGCGGTAAAAGCCAGCACGAAGTCAGGAAACTGATTGCTGGCCCAACTGTGTTTATTTGCGATGAATGTGTGGAGCTGTGTAACGATATCATTAAAGAAGAAAGCAAAGGCACTCTGTCTAAAGGCGGGGAAGGCGTTCCTACACCACAAGACATCCTGGCTGTTCTTGACGATTACGTTATTGGACAAGGGTCAGCAAAAAAAGTTCTCTCAGTTGCGGTGCATAATCACTACAAGCGGTTACACCACGCCTCTGGCAACGACGAAGTTGAGTTGGCTAAATCCAATATTTTGCTTGTTGGTCCAACCGGTTGTGGCAAGACGTTGCTTGCACAAACATTGGCGCGTATTCTTGATGTGCCCTTCACTATGGCAGATGCAACAACCCTTACAGAAGCTGGGTATGTAGGTGAAGATGTAGAGAATATCATTCTCAAATTGCTTCAATCTGCCGACTATAATGTTGAACGGGCCCAGCGGGGAATCGTTTATATTGACGAGGTTGATAAAATCAGCCGCAAATCCGACAATCCTTCCATAACCCGGGATGTTTCAGGCGAGGGCGTTCAACAAGCCCTGCTGAAAATTATGGAAGGGACAGTGGCAAGCGTTCCGCCCCAAGGCGGTCGAAAGCACCCTCAGCAGGAATTCTTGCAGGTCGATACCACGAATATTCTGTTTATTTGCGGTGGGGCGTTCGCAGGTCTTGATAAAGTTATCGCTTCCCGGCTTCAGGGTAAATCGATCGGATTTGGTGCGACTGTTAGTGCACCGGACGATAGAGGTATCGGAGAGGTTCTGTCAGGTACCGAACCTGAAGACTTGCTGAAGTTTGGTTTGATTCCCGAATTTGTTGGTCGATTGCCGGTGATTGCGACGCTGGAAGATCTGGATGAAGGTGCATTGGTCCAGATTTTGTCCGAGCCTAAAAACGCTCTTCTGAAGCAATATCAAAGTTTGTTTGATATGGAGGACGTGAAACTCACCTTCACAGAAGACGCGCTCCTTGCTGTTGCAAAGCAGGCGATTGCTCGTAAAACCGGAGCGCGTGGTCTTCGTTCCATTATGGAAAACACGCTTCTTGATACCATGTTTGACCTGCCGACGCTGGACGGTGTGGAAGAAATCGTTATCAACGGTGATGTTGTGGAGCAAAAGTCGAGTCCTTTGCAGATTTACGCTGAAAGGCGTGAAGAAGCGGACCAATCTGCTTAAAAACGTATCAATTCTATTGAGTTTGGGGCTTGAAACATGTGTTTCAGGCCCCAAATCTATTAATAATGCAGTTTTAGAGCCATTTAGTAGCCTTCTGGACCATTTTCCGTTCCTAAATCGCTCGTTTTCTCCTAAAATCGTTGTTGAGTACTCAAAATATTATTGGAAACCATGCTAAATGCCTGAAATCACGCCAGAAGAAGTTAACAAAGTGACTTTGCCGGTCTTGCCGCTACGAGACATTGTTGTCTTTCCCCACATGATTGTTCCGCTGTTTGTTGGACGTGACAAGTCAGTCAGGGCACTCGAAGAGGTTATGGCTAAAGACAAACAAATATTGCTTGTCGCGCAAAAAGAGGCCAGCGAAGACGATCCATCACCTGAAGACGTTTTTGACGTTGGTACAGTTGCATCAGTACTTCAATTGCTAAAACTTCCCGATGGTACGGTTAAAGTCCTGGTTGAAGGGTTTAACCGCGCGCGAATTGAACAATTTGTGCGCGATGAGGATTATTTTGAGGCCGAAGCGACTCTTCTGGCTGGTGAAGTGTCAAACGACGATGAGATAGAAGCGCTGGCACGCACGGTGATAACGCAGTTCGAAAACTACGTTAAACTAAACAAAAAGATTCCTGCTGAAGTCTTGGTAACGATCAGCCAGATTGAAGAGCCTGCAAAGCTTGCCGATACAGTGGCCAGTCATCTGGCACTCAAGATTGAAGACAAGCAGAAGCTGCTTTCAACAATTTCCGTCACAGACCGTCTCGAGCAGATATTCAGTTTCATGGAAGGCGAGATTGGGGTCTTGCAGGTCGAGAAAAAGATCCGCGGTCGTGTCAAACGCCAAATGGAAAAAACTCAGCGCGAATACTACCTCAACGAACAGATGAAGGCGATTCAGAAAGAACTTGGTGAAGGCGATGATGGCCGTGAGGAAACTCAGGAACTTGAAGAGAAAATCGCCAAGACCAAGCTGAGCAAAGAAGCGCGAGAGAAAAGCATCGCGGAGCTCAAGAAGCTTAAATCCATGAGCCCCATGTCTGCTGAAGCAACCGTTGTCAGGAACTTCCTTGATTGGATGCTTAGCGTTCCATGGGGGAAGAAAAGCCGCGTAATCAAAGATATCAATCGCGCCCAGAAGATTTTGGATGTTGACCATTATGGCCTGGAAAAAGTCAAAGAGCGGATCATCGAATATCTCGCTGTTCAACAGCGCGCCAAGAAGCTCAAAGGTCCGATACTGTGTCTGGTTGGGCCTCCAGGGGTTGGTAAGACGTCTCTTGGAAAGTCCATTGCCAAGGCAACGGGCAGAGAGTTTGTACGCTTTTCGCTCGGCGGTGTGAGAGACGAGGCCGAAATTCGAGGTCACCGTCGCACTTACATTGGTTCCATGCCGGGTAAAGTGATGCAATCAATGAAGAAGGCCGGCACCGCCAATCCACTGTTTTTGCTGGATGAGATTGATAAGATGGGCCAGGACTTTCGCGGGGATCCTGCGTCGGCTCTTTTGGAAGTACTTGATCCGGAGCAGAACAATAGATTTAACGACCATTATCTGGAGATTGATTACGATCTTTCGAATGTAATGTTTGTAACAACTGCCAATTCACTGAATATGCCGGGACCTCTCAGAGACCGGATGGAGATTATTCACCTCTCCGGCTACACAGAGGATGAAAAGCTGGAAATTGCCAAGAGGCACCTAATTCCGAAACAGGTTCGGGACCATGGCCTGAGAGAGGGCGAGTGGACAATTTCGGACGGCGCGATCAAAGATGTTATTCGTTATTACACTCGTGAAGCCGGTGTTCGCAGCCTTGAACGGGAAATGGCTAAACTGGCACGTAAGGGCCTGAAGGAAATTGTCGACGGTTCGAAAGACAAGATTAGCATTACATCAAGAAACCTTGGCCATTACGCAGGTATTCGTCGGTTCCGATATGGTCAGGCGGAAGTGGATGATCAGGTTGGCGCAACGACAGGTTTGGCCTGGACAGAGGTTGGTGGTGAACTATTGACCGTCGAATCGGTAACTGTGCCGGGTAAAGGCCTCGTTAAACAAACAGGCAAGCTCGGTGATGTTATGAAAGAATCAATTCAGGCTGCCTGGTCTTATGTTCATTCGCGGTGTGTCGATTTTGGTATTCACCCGAAATTCTTCGAAAAACGTGATTTGCACATTCACGTACCTGAGGGCGCGACTCCAAAAGACGGTCCATCTGCAGGTGTTGCTATGTGCACATCAATGGTTTCGGTGCTGACAGGTATTCCCGTTCGGAAAGACATTGCAATGACCGGAGAGGTTACACTTCGCGGCCGTGTTTTGCCAATTGGTGGGCTTAAAGAGAAGCTTTTGGCAGCTCTGCGAGGCGGAATAACCAAGGTTCTGATCCCAAAAGAAAACGAGAAAGATTTGGCTGATATTCCAGAGAATGTGAAAAAGGGCCTTGAAATCGTTGCAGTTTCTACTGTCGATGAGGTTCTTAGCCACGCTCTAGCTGCTCCTCTTGAGCCAATGGAATGGGACGAAGAGAAAGCTCTTGAGGAAATGAAGTCGGGAAAGACCGAAAAAGAAGGTGAAATGACGACTCATTAAGTGTCTTGTTCGGAAATAGAAAAAATTCAAGCAAAAAAAAGCTAAAAACCGCAGTTTTCTGCGGTTTTTTACTTTGACATTAGGAAAAATACGAGATTAAACTGCGTTCGCATTTCGGGGATTAGTCTCGAAATCACTCTTCAACTCAGAGGGGGATACCTTGAATAAAAACGATTTGATCGCAAGCGTTGCAGATGCAGCGGATCTTTCTAAAGCTGACGCTGGTAAAGCAGTAGACGCTGTATTTGATGCAATTTCTGGAGCCTTGGCTTCTGGTGGCGATGTTCGCCTTGTTGGTTTTGGTACGTTCTCAGTGGCGAACCGCGCGGCAACTAAAGGCCGTAACCCTCGCACTGGCGAGGAAATCGACATCCCAGCTTCCAAGCAGCCTAAGTTCAAGGCTGGTAAAGGTCTTAAGGATGCAGTAAACGGATAATTCTGTTTACAGTAGTTACGGAAAAACGGCCTGGACTAACGTCTTGGCCGTTTTTTCTTTTGCGTAGCATATAATTGGTAAATTAACGCTGGACAGTCGCAGTAATTTTGCCTAAAAGCGCGCTCACCGTGTTGGAAACGGGCGATTAGCTCAGTTGGTAGAGCATCTCGTTTACACCGAGAGGGTCGGCAGTTCGAGCCTGTCATCGCCCACCAT
>CANNEK010000005.1 GCA_947503625.1 uncultured Kordiimonas sp.
GCCTGAGCCTGAGCCTGAGCCTGAGCCTGAGCCTGAGCCTGAGCCTGAGCCTGAGCCTGAGCCTGAGCCTGAGCCTGCAAAGGCTATTTCAGACGCCGCAGATGACAACCAGAAAGGCTGGTACACCCGCCTGAAGCAGGGTCTGAAAAAATCCACGAGCGCGATGTCGGATGGCATTACCGGCATCTTCACCAAACGCAAGCTGGATGACGACACTCTGGAAGAGCTGGAAGACCTTCTGATCACTGCTGACCTTGGTGTAGGTGTGGCAAGCCGTGTGGCAGCCGCGCTGTCGAAGGATCGCTACAACAAGGAAATTTCTGACGAGGAAGTCAAAGATATTCTGGCGACCGAGATCGAAACGATCCTCGCGCCCGTTGCCAAACCGCTAACGATCAACCCTGCCAACACGCCTCATGTAATTTTGATGGCCGGCGTAAATGGTGCGGGTAAAACCACCACCATTGGCAAGCTGGGCAAGAAATTCAAGGATGAAGGCAAGCGTGTGATGCTTGCGGCGGGCGACACGTTCCGCGCGGCCGCTGTTGAGCAATTGCAGGTCTGGGGCGAACGGGTCGGTGTGCCCGTGATCACCAAAGAGATAGGCTCGGATGCGGCGGCCCTTGCCTATGAGGCGATGGAGCGCGCGGTTGCCGAAAACATTGATGTGCTTCTGATCGATACTGCCGGCCGTCTGCAGAACCGCGAGGAACTGATGGCGGAACTGGCGAAAGTCGTTCGCGTGATCGGCAAAAAGTATGATGGCGCACCCCATGACACCGTTATTGTTCTGGATGCAACGACCGGTCAGAACGCGGTGCATCAGGTGGAAGTTTTCCAGAAACTTGCCAATATCTCGGGCATTGTAATGACCAAGCTGGACGGGTCAGCGCGCGGCGGTGTGCTGGTTGCGTGCGCCGACAAGTTCGGCCTGCCCGTGCATGCTGTTGGCGTGGGTGAAGCTATTGAAGACCTGGCTCCCTTTGACCCCCGTGATTTTGCCCGCGCGCTTGTTGGGATTGAAAGCTAGTATTGCTGCGCAGAAGGTCCTTTGACTGGCAGATAGATGTCGGTGAGCAAGTCAGCCTCTGCGACCTGCGGATGCAAGTTAATCCTATGCACAAACATAGGGAAATCTCCCGCAGCATACTCGCTTTCGGGAAGCCAGCCTGAATAAAATTGCCGCATGGCGCTACCCAATCTGTCCCAGGACCCATGATGCCGAAAAACGGCGCACATGAGGTCAGGGATGGCCTTCTTAACAATTCCAAAGTCGTTAGGCTTGAGTGTCGCTCGCAATTCAGCGCCGATATCCATCCGAAAGTTGTTGGCCGCAACCAACTCGGGATCATCATAGTAAATATTGAAGGTGCGGCTGACCATAGGCGAAGGTCCACTTGCTTTGCGCCATGCAACAAATTGCTGAAGGGTTTCATGAAGCCTGTCGACAGGGCCATTATGTTCTTTGACCGCAATTGCTGTTCGTTTGAAATTCACAATATCAACTTCCATAGTCTGGTTCCTTTGCTTGTACGTGGAAATACTGCCAGACAAAAAGAGGAAGTCGGGGTTCCGCCGAAACTGCGTTGGAGAAACGCCGAAGGCCTTTTTGAAAGCCTTTGAGAAAGCTTCTGGCGTCGAGTATTGGGCGTCCAATGCAACTTCTGTGACTGACTTGTCATGATGAAAAGCCAGTTGATAACAGGCACGTTTGAATCGCCTGCCTTGAATATAGCGCCAGACAGTCATTCCAACGGCATCGACAAACATTCTATGAAAGTGGTGAGGGGAAATCGCTGCGGCAACCGCAACCTCTTTCAGGCTCAAGGGTTGGTCCAGTTTTTTTTCGATGAACCTTATAGCGCGTTTAACCCTGCTATCGTAATCAGTTGGTTGGCATTCATTCATAGTTTTCCTCATGTCTCGCTCCATTTTGATAAGAGGCATGGTCCTGGAAATCCTGTCCAATATTGCTTTTTTGTTTATCTAAAGCATTTGCTTTTTGCTTGGCCCACCGCGACCTGACACCCAAGTGATTGGTAGGTGATCGGTGGGAGAGCTAGCATGATGGAAAGGGTCGGCGGTCGGCCCCATGCCGGAGTTCCCGAATGCGCCTTGTTAGCATCGCCCTGTTTCTAAACCTTTTGATGCCAACGGCGACAATGGCAGGCTCATCAGATTTTGACATTCGCCTGAAAAGCAACACAGGCCGCGAACGGGCCGCCGCCGACCAGCTCAGGCGGTTGCTGGATACCCATGACATCAGCCCTTTTGTCGTAACCTACTCGGTTATGATTGACGAATATGATGCACCGCACAGCCACCCGATCCTGACCGTTAACGCGGTGTATCTGGACGATGACAACAGTGCACTATCGATATTCCTGCACGAACAAATGCACTGGTTCGGCATGATATTCGATGCGCAGATAACCGCGGCCCTTGAAGACCTGAAAATGCTGTACCCGACGGTGCCAGGGTCACGAAACGGTGGTGCGCGCGACGACCGTAGCACCTACGTGCATTTGCTTGTCGGCCTGCAGGAATACCGGGCCATGAGCTCTCTTGTGGGTAAAAAGGAAGCCGCTCGCGTGCTCGCCGGGAAAACTTGGTACACCTGGATTTACCAACAGGTTCTGGAGAACGAAGCGGTCTTGCTTGAGATATTAAACAGGCACCAACTGGATCTGCTTCCCGCCGCAGACCCGGCTTAGACCATCGTGAGGCAGTTTGCTCGCGCGGGTGCTCCGTGCCCGTCGGCTACCGAATAGTGGAAAGAAATTTCCTGATCTGGTCTCTGGCCCGACTGTTCGCCTCCGCATTTGCTTCAGTTGTCCCGCCGATCACGAAGTCTTCGTCCAGAAGGTGCCCGGCATCGGGATAATTTATATGCAGGCAATGCAGTCGAGCCTGCTGACGCTGCAGACAAACGTCCGCCGCCATCCGGTTCGCTGGCCAGATTTCGTCCAATCCGCCTGAAAGAAGCAGGACCGGCGCTGCAATATTCTCAACGGGAATACGCGCTGCCGCGACGGCATTTTTCTGTTCCAGCGACGCGCTATAGAGGTCATTGAGGTTGGAAATGTTTGCTGGCGGTGCAAAAGGCACATGGGCAAGTGCCTTGCCGTTTCGCGCCCAGCTTGAAGACGGTACTTTTGTCCAGTCGCTCAGGATACCGGCCCACACAACCGAGCTGGGCGCAATACCTATAACACCTTTGATGTTCCGATCGTTCGACGCCAACAGCAAAGCCAGCTCTGCTCCTTTTGACCATCCGGCGACCAGAATGCCGTCATCCCGGGTGTTTGGCTGAGCGGCAAGCCATCTTTTGGGCGCTTCAAAATACTCTAGCGGCACATCGTTCAACTCCGCTGGCAAACCCTCGGCATTAAAATAGGCAAGAGAAAGCACGGCATGGCCCTGTTCAGCGAACTTTTTTGCCAGATGCGTTGGCAAACCGCCCCCTGAGCCACCAAGCACCAGAATGCCGTATTTTTTTGGTATGCCGCCGCTGTATTCGCCGACAAATTCCACATTCCCGACCGGGTGTAGTTCCCGGGCCAGGGCACCATGCCCGAGCAACAGGCTGGCGCACGCCGCTATGGCGGTCAGTATATTTTTCATAAATCCTCGCTGGCTTTTTTATTATATCTTTTGACATAGGCTTCGATGGTTGAATGCACAAGGGCCTGCCCAGCGTTTATTGATGTGTGCTGTTCTTGCTGGCAAACCACCACCTGAAGAAACAGGCCAGCACGCCTGCCGGGACATCCATCACTGAAATTTTACCTGACCATTACACCGCAATGTTTATGGTGAGGCAAAATCATAACATCAGACAGCGGAGACCTTATGTTGAACAAATTATTACCTGTCATTGCGGCACTCATTTTTGTCACCAGCCCGACTTTGGCGGACGACCAGGAAGCGATCAAAAAAGTGGTGCTGGACTATATCGAGAGCCAGCATGTGCCGAACGCAAACCGTATGGACCGCTCATTACACGACGAAATGAAAAAACGCACGTTCTGGAACAGTCCCGAAACAGGCGAATTCTTGCTCGAGTCAAGCCGTGATACCATGCTGGACGTGGCCCGCACCTACAACGAAAACGGCGATCGATTCCCTGACAAACCGCGCAAGGATATTGAGATTTTTGATATCGATGGCCGGACAGCATCCGTGAAGCTGACAGCGGACGACTGGATCGACTATATGCACATGATGAAACTGGAGACGGGAGAGTGGAAGGTTGTCAACGTTCTGTGGCAATTCCACGATCAGTCAAAGCACGTCAGCAAGCGCTAGAAAAGGCCGCGACTTGCTGCGGGCCGGACGCACATGATGTTGCCATTGCGTGGCATGTCCTGATCAAAGATTAGCCAACCCGCAAAGCACTGGCTTTTGTAACCATGCGGCTGTATAAGCCGCGCCATGAATACAACAGAACATAACGCACCCAAAGACATGGCAGCCGGTTCGAAGGTTGGCTTTGTATCACTAGGTTGTCCCAAGGCACTGGTGGATAGCGAGCGCATCCTCACCAAGCTGCGATCGGAAGGTTATGAAATTGCCGCCGAATATGAAGGCAGTGACGTCGTCATCGTCAACACCTGCGGCTTTATCGATAGCGCCAAGGAAGAAAGCTTCAACGCCATCAAAGAGGCGATGAACGAAAATGGTAAAGTGATTGTCACCGGTTGTCTGGGGGTCGATGAAGGCGCAGTGCGCGAGGTAGCTCCCGATGTTCTCGCGGTCACCGGCCCGCAGCAGTATGAACAGGTAGTCGGCGAAGTGCACAAGGCAGCGCCGCAACCCCACGAGCCCTATGTTCACTTAGTGCCGCCAGCAGGCCTCAAGCTGACACCCCGGCATTTTGCCTATCTGAAGATTTCCGAAGGCTGCAACCATCGCTGCAAGTTCTGTATTATCCCGAGCCTGCGCGGTGACCTGGCGTCACGCCCGATACGGGCCGTGTTGCGGGAAGCTGAAAAACTGGTTGAAGCGGGTACCAGTGAATTGATGATCATCAGTCAGGATACGTCTGCCTACGGCCTTGACCTGAAGCACCAGACCGAAACCTGGAAAGACCGCGATATCCGCGCGCACATGACTGATCTTGCAGATGCTCTTGGGGATCTCGATGTCTGGGTGAGGTTACATTATGTCTACCCGTACCCGCATGTCGATGATGTGATCCCCTTGATGGCCGAAGGCAAAATTCTGCCTTATCTGGACATTCCTTTCCAGCATGCAAGCCCCAAAGTGCTGCGTGCCATGCGCAGGCCGGCCAACGATGCCAAGGTGCTTGAACGGCTGAGGAAATGGCGCAGCATATGCCCAGAAATTGTTATCCGTTCCACCTTCATTGTAGGTTTTCCGGGCGAAACCGAAGAAGATTTCCAGTATCTGCTTGACTGGCTTGAAGAAGCGCAACTCGACCGCGTGGGTTGCTTCAAATATGAAGCCGTGGAAGGCGCTGCCGCCAACGACTTACCGAACCCCGTGGATGAAGACATCAAGCAGGATCGCTGGAACCGCTTTATGGAGGTCAGCCAGAAAATTTCTGCCGCCAAGCTTCAGAAACGGATAGGCATGGAGATGGCAGTACTGATCGACGGCGTCGACGAGGACGGCGGTGCCGTTGGGCGTACCTATGCTGACGCACCTGAAATTGATGGGCAGGTACATCTGTCCGGCGCGCATGGCCTGGCGTCTGGAGACATGGTCATGGCGCATATCGACGATGCTGATGAGTATGACCTTTATGGCACTGTGGTTCACGATGAAGAGGACGAGTGGGACTGGTAGACCACACGACCTGCTTTTCTTGGAAAAAATTTGCCATGGACACCTGCCGTCCCTAATTTACCTGACAGGCGTATTGTGGGGGCATCAGGCTGGCAAACATGATTCAGGCATCTAACAAGATAGTGGTATGGTTTGTGTCCGTGCTCGTTCTGCTGACTTGCAGTTTTCAGGGCAACAGCGGCGCACATGCAGCGGCCAACACACCTGTTAACTTGCTACCTTCCGCCTGCCATTTCACCACCGAAATTCGCGCCAGTTTTCCATCCATGCTGGACCGCGCAGTGGCAGCAGACTGTAGTACAGCTGCGGAACCATCGCGCGATATGGTCTGGTTGTCGCTGGATATGGCGGCGGCGAACGCCGTGGCGGACAGGGACTATGAGCTTGCGATCTTCCGCCATTGGACAGAACGGGCCGTGATCCAGTTCCACTATGCCGATGGATATATGCTGGACTATGACGTGGGGGCGCACGATTTCGACGCTTATTGGTCAGTTGGTAACTTTATAAGTTTTGCGGCACCCGCCCGCGACGCCCCGGTCAGCGCAATTCTGGTGGGTTTGCAAAATCCGTCATCAGTGAAGCTCTTTCGCCAAATCAATTTCGTTGAGGCCGCCGTCTGGCGGAACCAGGAGACAACAGGTCGGCTGATGACAACCCTGATCGCCGGGATATTGCTTGCCATGTTGTGTTACAACATCGCCCTCGCAACAGTTCTCCGGTTGGATTTTCATCTTCACTATTGCCTGTTTGTCTTTTCAATCTTTGTCTACAATATCGCAGCCTATGGCCTTGTCGCGCATTTCCTGCCGGGCACCCTGAGCGTCGGCGCACAAATGAATATCACGATCCTCGCCCTCGGGTTGAATGGCCTTACCGGTCTGCATTTCCTCTGTACATTCCTTGAAAACGGTGTCCTCAGCGACCGCTGGAAACTGGCGGCCCGCATCTTTGGTTATGGTTTCCTTGGCAGCGCCATTCTGTATGTCAGCACTCGTGGCTGGCACGCCGACACCGTAGACCTTTGGTTCAACCTGATGTCTGCCGCCGGTATTCTTTTTATATTTGTAACGTTGGTAAAAGCACTCAGGCAAAAAAGCCGGGCGGCCCTGTTTTATGCCGTTGGCTGGCTCCTGCCAATTGCCGGAGTTTCTCTCAGAATACTGCGGGGGTTCGACATTATTCCCCATTCGGCACTGGTGGAATACGGCATGTCCATCGGCATGGCACTGGAAACGATCGTGCTGTCTATCGGCATTGCCCACCGGATCAGCAAAATTCGCGAAGATCATGACCGTGCAAAAGTCACCAGTGAGAAGGCTTTGGCCGCTAGCCAGGCAAAATCTGACTTTGTCGCCCATATGAGCCATGAAATTCGAAATCCTATCAATGCCATTATTGTCTTGAGTGACCTGACGGCCATGACCGACCTGAACAAACAGCAACGTCAGTATGTTCAGAGCATTCAAACATCCAGCAACGTTCTGCTGAGCTTGCTGGATGACACTCTTGATTTCTCCAAAATTGAAGCCGGAAAAGTCACGATAGAAAGCATTGCGTTTGCACCGAAGGAGGTTTTCGACAACGTACGCGCAGTTATCAAGCCCAAGGCAGACGAGAAGTCTCTCAGCTTCACCATTGAAGGAGAGAATATGATACCGGACAGGCTTCAGGGAGACCCGACGCGGCTAAGCCAAATCCTGATCAATCTGGCCAACAACGCTGTCAAGTTTACCGAGCACGGAAGCGTGACTGCAAAGATTTCTAAAATTGCCAGTGAGAACAGTGCGTTCACGCTGCGCGGTGTGGTTACAGATACAGGCATCGGTATGACAGAGGAGCAGGTTTCCTGCCTGTTCCAGTCCTACAACCAAGCCGACGATTCTGTCACCAGAAAATATGGCGGCACAGGTCTGGGCCTTGCTATCAGCAAGCAACTTGTAGAGCTGATGGGCGGTACGATCGGTGTTGAAAGTACCCCCGGTGAGGGCAGCAGCTTTTACTTTGAGATACCTTTCGCCCTGCCCGACGCCGAGGGCCAGTCCGTCGGCCAGCAGTTTGTCGAGGCGCAAATTGGCGAAGTTACCAGCGAACCGGGAAAACAGAACACTGTTTCACTTTCAGGTGCGCGCATACTTGTAGTTGAGGACAACCACATCAACCAACTTCTGGTATCCAAGATACTGGAGCAAACAGATGCTCGTTTCGATATCGCCTCTGGCGGCAGGGAAGCCATCGATAAAACAAGTATCAATCATTACGATTTGATTTTGATGGACCTGAACATGCCGGAAATGAGTGGTCTGGAAGCAACGAGGATTATCCGGTTGCAGGAGAATGGCAAAGACACCCCCATCGTTGCCATGACGGCCAGCGCGGACACCAAAACCCAGCAAGCCTGCATCGACGCAGGCATGAATGACCATGTAACAAAACCCTTCAAACAGGCGATATTATTTCAAACCCTGGGAAGATGGTACCGGGAACCGGGGGATACCAATCCACAGTCGGAAACCGGATAGGCTCGACATAGCGCGCGGGCCTGCATGGCAGGCAAAACAAACTCTACGCTTGTCATGTAACTTTTTTCCTGAAAAAAATTGCCAGAAGCACTTGGCGCACCTACTTTATTGCGCAGGCACACTTGGGGCATCGGGCAATAATGATTCAGCTACCTAATAAGGTAATGGCACGGCTGCGCTTACAGGTCATGCTTCTGCTTGCCACACTGGCTAGTGTGTTCGGCGACAGTAGCGCCTATGCCGCGGCCGGCACGCCGATCAATCTGCTGCCCTCTGCTTGCCATTTTACCACGGAAACTCGTGATCGTTTTTCCTCCATGCTGGATCATGCAGAGGCCGCAGACTGCAGTTCTGATGCAAAGCACTCGCCCGATGTGGTCTGGTTATCACTGGATGTCGCTGCAGTGAACCCGGCGGCAAACACAGATTATGAGCTTGCCATCTACCGTCACTGGACCGAACGGGCAATAATCCAGTTTCATTATACAGACGGCTTTATGCAGGACTATGATGTCGGGGCCTATGAATTTGATCAATTCTGGTCCGTTGGCAATTACGTCAGTTTCGACGCGCCAGCTCGTGATGTTCCGGTGAGTCAAATTCTGATTGGCTTCCAAAATCCGTCATCAATCAAGCTTTTTCACCAAATCAACTTTGTCAAAGCCGATGACTGGCAGGAAGGTCGGGCCGCTGGCCTTCTGCTGACGACAGTGATCACCGGTGTTCTGCTGGCGATGCTGTTCTATAACATCGCCCTGGCTACGATGTTGAGATTCGACTTCCATTTCCACTATTGCATGGTGGTTTTCGCAGCACTCGCATACAACGTGTCCGCCTATGGTTTCATTTCCTATCTGCTGCCCGGGGTAATCAGCCACGGTACGCAGATGAACATCACCATTCTCGCGCTTGGTTTGAACGGAATGGCCAGCATACAGTTCTTATGCAGTTTTCTCGAAAAGGACGTTCTGCCGCCAAGATTAGGTCAGGCAGCGCGAATGGCTGCGTACGCATTTTTTGGCTTTTCTGTTATATTTGTCAACGCACGCGGCCCCTATACAGAGTGGCTGGAACTATCGCTTCACATAACATCGTTTGTTGGCGTTCTTTTTGTCATGGCTATTTTGCTTCGCGCAATCTGGCATAAAAGCCAAGCAGCGATCTTTTACGCGATCGGCTGGCTACTGCCTGTTGTCGGCGTCCTGGCGAGGAATTTGCGCGAAATTGAAGTGATCCCCCACTCAGACTTCGTCTCATATTCAGTTTCGGTTGGCATAGCTCTGGAAACTGTCATCTTTGCCATCGGTGTTGCTCACCGTATCAGCAAAATCATGAACGAACGTGACCTCGCCAAGCTTGAGAGCGCCAAAGCGATGGCTGCCAGTCAGGCAAAAACAGACTTTCTCGCTCATATGAGCCATGAAATTCGCAACCCTATGAGCACCATCATTGGGTTGAGCGGCCTGGCCGCACAGACTGATCTGAACGAGCAACAGCGAGAATATATTCAAAACATTCAGACATCGGGCAACGTCCTGATGGACCTGTTGAATGACACGCTGGACATGTCGAAAATCGAGGCAGGCAAAGTAACAATTGAGAATATTGTTTTTGCGCCTGGTGATGTTCTGCACGGCGTCCGCGCTGTTATCGAGCCAAGGGCCCGGCAGAAGGCATTGTCGCTAGTAATCGAAGGGGAAAATACCCTGCCGGAAACTCTGATCAGTGATCCAACACGGCTTAGCCAAATCCTTATAAACCTTGCCAACAATGCGGTGAAATTTACTGAACAGGGAAGTGTTACCTTATCGTTTTCAACTGACAGCGGACCCGCTAACACCATCCTCCTCAAATGCGAGGTAACTGACACAGGCATTGGGATGACGGCAGCACAGGTTTCCAGATTGTTTCAGTCATACAGCCAGGCCGATGCCTCAGTTACACGTAAGTATGGCGGTACCGGCCTTGGCCTTTCCATCAGCAAACAACTGGTGGAACTGATGGGCGGCCAAATTGGCGTCAACAGTGAGCCCGGCAAGGGCAGTACGTTTTTCTTCAGATTGCCGATGCAACTGCCGGACAAAGACGCGTACACTGAAAAACACCAGGATCAACAGGCGGCAAACCCGACAGCGCCAAACGATGATAATCCGCTTGCAGGAGCGTCAATCCTCGTGGTTGAGGACAATCACATTAACCAGCTTCTTATCTCCAAGGTACTTGAGGCAGTGCAAGCCAAGTTTGACCTTGCCTCAGGTGGCCAGCAAGCAATTGGCATGGTGATGGCCAACCGGTACGATCTGATTCTTATGGATTTGAATATGCCGGACATGGATGGGGTAGAAACAACAACCAGAATACGCGCCACAACAGAAGGCAGGAACATTCCGATCATCGCAATGACGGGAAGTGTTGATGTCGCGTCGCGACAGGCGTGCCTGGATGCCGGTATGAATGACCATGTCTCGAAGCCCTTTAAACAGTCAGTTTTGCTTGAGACGCTTGGGCGATGGCGCGACACTGCATCGTTGGAACAACTGTAGTTTTTCTTTCGAGTCAGTTTACCGGTATGGATCCGGCCTGTCATATGGCCAGCCCCGAGTATGCGATGTCCAAGCAGGTAGGTGAATTGAGACAACACCGCTCGTGAGCAAAGGTGAAACTTTGGGTAGCAACAAGATTGGCTGACGCAACTGGACTATTCCAGCGGCAGTTTGGCTTCAGCCAGAGAATAGCTTCCGGAAACCATTAGTCTTTTATAGGCTTCGCGTATTGGCTCACTAATGGTGTCACTCACTGCCTTGTTGCCAGCCAGATAGAAACCTGCCTTGCCACTCAGGCGCATGACGGGCTTGGTCAGAGCAGGATCGAAACCTTCGGACTTTCTAAGCCGGTCATTGACCATCAGGTCACTGATGTAGATATCTGCCCTCTCGGCAATAACCATTCGGAAATCAGCGGTTTCTGTGCTGGAAACAGGGATAATATTCCCGGCCGGCATGTCGGTCCAGCGAAACAGCTCACAACCCAGATCATTGGATACACAAGTGCCAGTAAACATTCCCGACTTCAGGCTTGCAGCATTGACCGATCGGGTCTCGCCAGTTCTGACAAACAGATAAAAGTTTGATCGAGCTAGTGGCACCAGCCATTCGAATCTGTCTTCCCGTTTTGGCGTTCGCGTCATGCTGTAGATAAGCGCATTGTTCTGCGTGGTGACATAGTGCTCGGCACGTGTCCAGGGCACGAGGCGAATATCATACTCGAGGTCAGTTTCTTCCATCACCTGCCGGACTTTTTCTGTCGCCAACCCGACTACCTCATCTTTTTCATTCAGATAGTTATATGGCGGGTAGTTCTCGGTATAGATGATCAAATCCTGCGCATTGGCCAACCGGGCAACCAACAACAGTGCTAGCATCGCGCCCCAAAACTGTTGCTTTGCCATCACGTCGGCCTCAAAATCGTGGTCAACAATACCATTCTTGTGAGTTTAAATAACAGTCGCAAACAAAAGATTAACAGCATCATTCGACGCTTCGTGGTCATACGATTAAACAAAAAAGGGCTATCGGCAGCCAATAGCTTTATTGAAACGCCCCCTAATCCTGATGTGCGGGCGAATTCATATAAAAGCGATTTTTTCCGAAAGACTAGTCAGACCGCAAAGCCTCGACCGGATTTGCAACCGCTACCTTCAGCGCGTGCCCTCCAACTGTGAATGCCGCCACCAGTAATGCCAGTATCGCTGCCATGAAAAACGGCGTTGGCCCAAGCTCAATCGCATGGGTGAACTCCGAAAGCCATTCTTTCGCCAGGTAGGCTGCTGCAGGCCAGGCGATAATATTTGCCACCAGCACCGGCTTGGAAAAATCCCACAAAATATGCCGGGTAACAGTCATTGAGCTCGCCCCCAGAACCTTGCGCACGCCAATTTCTTTAACCCGCCCAGCTACGGTGAAGGATGCAAGACCATACAAACCAATGCAGGAAACCAGTATCGACAGGCCAGCAAACAAGGCAAACAATTCTCCCTGACGTTGTTCCTGCTTGTAAAGTCCCGCGATGCGGTCATCCATAAACTGTCGTCTGATTGGCCGTTCGCTTATCACTTCCGCCCACTCGGCATCAATCGCAGCCGTTAGCGCGGAAACGTCATTGGTCCGGAAACGCACAGCTAACAGACGATAGGTATTTTCATCCATAACGTACATGGCGGGCGGCGTGGTTCCTTTAGATGTCCCCCACAAATAGTCTTGCGTAACACCGACGATAGTCCGTGTCCCGCCCTGCCCCAGTGTTTTGCCAATTGCTTCCTCCGGTGTGCCCAGGTCCAGGGCCTTAAGAGCCTGCTCGTTCAAAAGAACATTGGAAAATTCGCGGCTTTCACTATCACCGAAGGCCCGGCCTAAATCTGCTGCACGGTCTTTTGTCAATGTTCGGCCGGCAACGAGCCGAACGCCAAACGTGTCGAGGAAGTTGTCTCCAATGGATACGCCGCGGATCGCGATTGGTTGCTGTTGCGCTGCGCCATCGATCGTATCAATCCCTTCCATCCAGCCGAAGGTGCCGCCGGGTGCCTGGTCAATCAAAGCAACACTCGTAACGCCCGATATCGCGGCAATACGATCCCGCAACAATTCCTGATTGGGCTGAACGGCAGGGTGCCGCAAGCCGCGCAACAACAGCAGGTTTTCTTTCTGATAGCCCGGGTCCATTGACTGGCTATAGTTAATTTGCTGATAAATTACTGTCGCAGTAATCATCAAACCGATTGCCACAGCAAACTGGGCAGTCACCAAGACCTTGCCCAGCAGGGAAACATTTTTGCTGGCTGACCGACCACCGCGCAGTACGGTAGCCGGTCGCAAATCTGCCATGATTCTAGCCGGGTAAAAACCGGCCCCCAGCGCAACCATCAGAACAAGCCCGAGCAGCCCGAAAACAAAAGCGGGTGTAGCGAGTGTGCCAAGGTCCATTAATTTTGCGACAAAATTGTTGAACCATACAAGCGATGCTTCCGTTATCACCAGCGCCAGCATCAACGATATAACAACTGTCATCAAGGTTTCGTTGAGCAGCAGGTTAATGATGTTACGGCGGCCCGCGCCGAACACCTTCCGAACGGCAACCTCTCGCGCACGCACCATGGTACGACTGATGGACATGTTCATGAAGTTGAAGGTGGCAATTGACAGGATCACAAACGCAATTGCTCCAAAACCCTGCAGCATCAACGGATCACCTGCGTCAGATGCCGCTGTATCAAAATGCACATTTTCCATGGCAATCAGGTTGAAATTATACTGTTCGCTCATGGCGATACCGGGTGCCGGGCTCTCCTGGTGCCGATCGACGAATTCGGACAGAACTGCTCGCATCTGTTCGGGCGCAACGCCAGCTGCCAGCTGGATGTAACTGTTGAACCCAATTGCCCACCACCCGTCATCCTCGGATACCAGACTGCGATTGCCCGGCATCAAAGGGAAAAGCATGCTCGGCCTTATGTGGGTATTTTCGGGAAAATCACGATAGACCGCGCCAATGCGGTAATCCTTCCCGTCATCCAGCGTAATGATTTTACCCCTGGCCTCGTCCGCACCAAAGTAGCGAACAGCCATGCTTTCGGAAATGGCAACCGTTGACGCATCGGGCTGGGCTGTCGCCGCACTTCCCTCTCGATAATCCAGCGGGAACATATCGAAAAAGCTCTGATCAGCGCGGTATATAGTTTCGTTAGCTGTGTGGTCACCAACCGTCACCGTGGATACAGACCGCATCAAGCGTGCGCTTTCGGCAATTAGTTCAGGATAATCGGCCTTCAAACCCGGCGCGCTGGCTCCTGCCGTCAACGGGTTATCACTAGCTCCTCTCCCCGGGAAGCTGGTATGCAGTTCCATTTTATATATGGAACCAGACTGACTGAGATAACTGTCGTATGTCAGTTCATCCCAGATATAGAGGCTAATCAACAGCACAGCAGACAAACCAACGGACAAGCCCGCAATATTCACCACCGAAAACACTTTATGCCTGACCAGGTTTCTAAACGAAACCGACAGATAGTTTTTAAGCATTTCAATCATCCTCATCAGATGCCCCGCCTGACGGTTCACGGCGCATCGGAAGTATTTAGCAACTATCCGCAAGGAACATGCCGAAACAGCATTCTTGTTTTCCTGTTTTTTTCCAATGCCTTGGCAACTCCTCACGCCTTGAGTAAACTATAGTCGTGTTCAAATACGTACAACAATTGTCCAGAAACGAACACTGATTGCCACTGGTCTTTTCGGTTGCTAGGGTCAGCAAGTGCGGGGGAGGAGAAATTCTGTGAACAGGAAAAAGCTGCTGGTCGGTTCTGGGGTTCTGGTGATGCTTTTGAGCGGCGTGTTGCTGGAAACACTTTATAGCGCTGGTGTATTTCGCACAATCGAACCCCATTATACCGGCATATGCACTCGCGTTGACGGCGTGGTAGGCGCTGAAGACATCACCATCGACCCGGTCTCCGGTATCGCATATATCTCGGCGATGGACCGGCGAACGCTGGCCGCAACAGGTGAGCATCTGGGGGGCATATATACTTATGTGCCCGGGACGTTTGAAACCCCCGTCGAGCTCACCCATGATTATCAGGGGAACTTTCACCCGCACGGCATAGACCTCTGGCAAGACAAATCGACCGGCAATGACCGCCTGTTTGTCATTAATCATCCGCCTGCCGTCGATACAGATGATACTGGCCCGCGACAAACCAGCCAGATTGACATATTTGATGTTACGCTTGCCGGGTTGCAGCATGTTCGTTCGGTGAAGCCAAACGAGCCCGTCAGTCTCAACGATATTACAGCAGCAGGCGCAGACAGTTTTTACGCATCAATTGATCAGGGCAGCACCACTCCGCTGGGCCGCACTCTTGAGGTATATGGCCGATTGGCGCGCGCCGGCGTTTTGTATGGCAAGGGTGAAGCAACGCGCAAGGAAGTAGGCGGCCTTGTTTATGCCAACGGCGTACAGCTGAATAGCGACGGCTCAAGGCTCTATGTCGCTGAAACGACGGGAAAACGCCTGTCAACGTATGCAGTTGATCCCCGATTTGGCGCCCTGGCGCCTATCACGGAACTGGATCTGGATTCAGGCCTCGACAACATTGAGATAGCGGATGACGGAACACTCTGGATCGTATCGCACCCAAAGACATTCGACTTTCTGGCGCATGCGGGTGACGCAAAAAAACGCTCGCCTTCCCAGATATTCACCGTGAAGACCGACGGCGATCAGTTGGTAGCGCGGGAGATTTATCTCAACGACGGTGATCCCATTTCAGGCGCTAGTGTCGCCGCACCGTATAAAGATCGTTTCCTAATTGGTTCGGTGTTCGAGCCTTTTATTCTCGACTGCTCGATACCCTCAGACTAGACCGCAAGACCCATGGCCCCCGCGAGCGAAATGGCACCAAACAGGACCCATTGCGGCATGTCCTTGAAGCTTTGTTTCTTCCAAAGGATCAAGCCAATACCCCAAAAGGTGAAAGTAATCGCCAGCAGTTCGGCCACAACAGCAGCCTCAACAGCAGCAGGGCTTACCGCGGCCCACGCAAACGAGAGCGTCATGACAGCAAGCATCGCGGAAACAAGGTGCCAGCAGAAATAGTTGGTATATTTGGGGACATCATGAATATCGCTCGCACGCAGTAGCGGTGCGGCGATCGTCTTGCCACCAAAATAACAATGAATGAACGTTGTGATGCCGCACATTGCGGCAGCAGACATCAAATAGATATTCATGGTTCTGGTCTCCTCAAAGAAGCGACCCTGAAGCTACAAAAAACCTCATTCCCTTGAGAATGAGGTCATATGTCACGGGTGAGACCAGATGACGCGCCGGCTCCCTCTGCTGACAGGGTGTCAGCCCTTTTTTGGACCCATCGAGTATTCGCCGCCACGCTCCAGGCCGCGCTGGTAAGCAGGGCGTGCATGCATCCGGTCAACATAGGCCTTGAGGTTCGGGAAATGCTCCAGACCCCCCGATGCGTTCATGGCTTCCAGAGGAAACAGCATCTGAATATCCGCACCTGTAAGCTTGTCGCCCGCGAAAAATTCTTTTTCACCCAGTCCTTTGGCCGAATAGCTGAAATGGTTCACAATTTCGCTCTGAATGCGTGGGGCCAACGGTTCTGCAGCATCCCCTAGGCGGCTGGTGTACAAACGCAGTAGCAAAGGCAGCATAAGCGAACCTTCCGCATAATGCATCCACTCAATATAGGTCCAATAATCCGCGTCTGTTGGCTCAAGGGAGAATGCGCCCTTGCCATAGGTCCGAGCCAAATATTCAACAATCGCACCTGACTCGGCTATTTTTACGTCGCCGTCCTCCAGCACAGGCGATTTACCGAGCGGATGAACCTCTTTCAGGCTATCAGGTGCCAGGTTGGTTTCAAGGTCACGGGTGTAATTGATGATTTCATAGTCACACCCGAGTTCCTCCAGGAACCACAAAACGCGCTGCGAACGACTGTTGTTAAGATGATGAATTTTTATCATAACCGGCTCCTGTTTTTGAACGTTATGCAAGAGTTAGATCGATTGCCTGCAGAAGAAAGCCGTACCGACCCTAATTCTCCCCAAAAGTCTGTAACAGGTATATAGCAAGAGCCTCTGAGTTCCCGCGATCAAGTTCAAACGCAGGCATCGGGCCCGGCGGTGCAGCAAAAAGCGCCACCAAGGCACCCACGTCATAACGGCTGGCAAGTCCCTTCAACTCCTTCGCCTGCACACCTTCTGTCGTGGCGGCCGGGTCGTGACACGCAGCACAACCATTTTCCTGATAAACCTCAGCACCATTTTCCGCCATCGCGAACAGGGTCATTTCGTCAAAATCCGCTAACGGATCAGCGATAGTCTTCTCCGCCATTGCAAAACCCGGCACTGGAATATCACCCCATCCAACCTTGTAAATCACGCCAGCATAATCGTCGGAAATATAGATGCCACCACGCGCATCAAATGCCATCTCAACCGGGCGCCCGATCACATCTTCGTTCAACTCAAAGCCCGTCAGGAAGTCCCGTTCTTCAACGGTACCCTGCTCGTTAAAATGCAGGGAAACAACCTTGTAGCCCGCCAGTTCGCTGCGATTCCATGATCCATGCAGTGCAGCGAGCGCTGCTGTTTCATAGCCCGGCGGGGCTGTTTCCGGATCAAAAAAGCGAATGCCAAGCGGTGCCCGGTGCGCACCGAAGCCATGCACCAAAGGTTTCGACGCTGTCACTTTATCTTCATTTCCCGAGCCAAAATCAGGATCGGGCTGTTGATCGTCATAGGCATAAGGCCAGCCATAATCTGCACCATCTTCTACCAGATTCAGCTCACAGTGAGGTGTATCATCTCCCAAAAGATCTCGTCCGTTATCTGTGGCGTAGAGGCCGCCAGTACGGGGATTCCAATCAAAACCAACACTATTCCTGAGGCCGGTCGCAAAAGTACGGGCATCCGTGCCGTTCGGGTTCATAACCAGCATGCTGGCGCGGTAAGGCTGTTCTTCAATGCATACATTGCAACTGGAGCCCACCGACACATAAAGCTTGCCGTCCGGGCCAACACCAACCGTGCGTGTTCGGTGGTTCCCTCCTGGCGGCATGCCATCAAAAACGGTTTCAAGTGTCCCGAGCGAGCGGCTGCTCGCATCATAGGGCGCGCGCAGGATACGCTCTGTTTCAGCGATATAGAGCATACCGTCAGCCAGGGCGATACCATGAGGCCAATCAAGCCCTTTCGCCAATATGGTCCGCCCGTCCGCAGCTCCGTCACTGTTTTCATCCCGATGCAGCAGAACAACCTCGCCAGGGCGCATGCTGGCTGCGAGTACATCACCGCTGGCGGTAACGGCAATACTGCGCACGTTATTCACATCGCTGGCAAAAATACCGATGCGGAAACCCTCTGGTAGTTTGAAACGTTTTGCCATCACGTCTGCCGCTGGCGCCCCCAACTGCTTGCCAGTCATGAAATCCAGAAGCGGTCCCCTGATTGCCAGATTGGACGGCCAGAAAAGCCATAAACCGGCGATGGCAAGAACCATCGCAACCGAAAACCACTTGAGAATTTTTTTGAGCATCTGCGCGTCTCCCCTTGCTCCAAGCCTAGACTTTTGTGTGAATTGCAGCAAGCGAGCAAACAAAAGCGCTGGCAACATCCAGCGATGTTTGTCACAAATGCCACAAGGGGAGATGACATGAAAAGACGCACATTTCTGACAGGTACAACTGCAACATTGGCGGCGGGTATCGCTGCAAGCTTCGCGCCCGCAACGGCACGGCAAGCGACTGTGAAACCGGCGGCACTGAAGCCCGGCGACGAAGTCCGGCTTATCGCCCCGGCAGGCGCGATCTTTGATAGAGTTCGGCTTGAAATTGCGGCAGAAAATATGATGGGCCTTGGCCTGAAGCCGACAATGGGCAGCTTTGTACGCGAAAGGCACGGTTATTTTGCCGGCACCGACGAAGAACGTGCTGTAGACATCATGGCTGCGTTCGAGGACCGGAACACAAAAGCAGTATTTGCATTAACCGGTGGCTGGGGTGCTGCACGCACACTGCCACATCTGGATTTCGACATGATCAGGGTCAACCCGAAGATCGTGATCGGCTACAGCGACATCACCGCCTTGCTGAACGCAGTGCATACCAAAACCGGCATGACAACTTTTCATGGGCCCAATGGTACGTCGAGGTGGCGCCCTGCAGTGGTGGAAATGGCAAAACAGATTCTGTTTGAAGGAAAAAGCCCAACGATAAAAAATCCGGTGCCAAACTATGACAGCCTGGCGCAACATCGGCTGCGGGTCCAAACCGTGGTTCCGGGGCAGACCGAGGGGGTTTTGGTAGGCGGCAACCTGACGGTGTTAACGGCGCTGGCGGGGTCACCCTACATGCCGGATATGACGGACAAGATACTGTTTCTCGAAGATGTCGGCGAGGCCATTTACCGTGTCGACCGCATGTTATCGACATTGCAGCTGTCCGGTGCTCTTGAGAAAGCGAGTGGAATAGTTTTTGGCGGTTTTACAGATGTCGGGAACGACGGGGACGGCTACGGCGCTTTCGCCCTGATGGATATTTTTGAGCACTATGCCGGAATTGCAAATGTGCCCGCGTTTTATGGCGCACCGTTTGGGCATGTCGCCAGCAATGGCATCATGCCAATTGGAACGCGCGCCCGGCTGGACGCAGACGCAGGGACAATCAGCTTGCTGGAGCCCTCGGTCTCGTGATTGAAGGAGACCGCCTGACATACCATTCAGCCCACAAGATGTTTGGCACCCAGCAACCCCACGCGATCAGGACGTAAACGTCTTTAAAATCATACCCGAACAACGGTATCAACACACCAAGCTGCAGGCGCAGCGTGACGGCAGCGAATGTCAACGAATAGGACCTGATCATCCAGCGACGGTGTTCGGCATAGCGGCCAACCCGTGCATGGTAGAAGGCAACCGCCGTTGTCATCAGCCAAAAGATGCCCAACAGGAAAAAGCCAACACCTGAAGGGGCGCCGCCGATTGTGTCGAAAGACATCTTTATCCCGGCCACACCCGCCAAGATACAGCAGGCAACGTAGATACGCCCCAAAACCCGGTGCCAGCCGGCTCGCAAACCCGGCGCTGTCGGGCCAAACTGAAGCATGCCGATGATCAAAGCAACCGGGCCAAACAGGAAATGCCCATACATGGCAAATGGCCTGTCAGCAAAATGATGCTTCATCGCCGAATTTTCGGCAAATCCGGGCAAAAGTGCAAACATCAGGGCATATCCACCAACACCGATCACCAATATCGTGAGTGACCACCAGAGCGCTCTGGTCATAAGTTCAGCCCTTTCAACAAGATATATGCATCAAAGCGACTTTAATCTTCGTACATCAATGAATATATCTGAAAGTAACAAAAATCATTTTAAGAAAATGACAGATCGTCGATAGATCGCAGGGGGGATAAACCGATGATGCTCACAAAAAGCATTTTTAATGACGAACCGGCTCAAGGCTGGCTTCCGTGGGGTGCATTGGCGCCTGTTATTACGCTATTTTTTATCGTAGGGCTGCTGATAGCTTCTGACGCGCTGGTTTTGCGGCCATTGGGTCTCGTGGATGCAGAATCAGAGCCAACCAGCACATATGGCCTGGTGGCAATGCTGGCTTTTTCCTTCGGGCTTGTCGGGCTTTTGTTTTGCGCGTGGATAAAGGTGGTAGAACGCAGGTCTTTCGCAAGCGTTGGCCTGAGCGCTGTAGGATGGAAAAAGACCTTTCTCGGCGGTCACGGCATTGGTATCTTCATGGTACTGGCAACCGTCGGGCTGATAGGTGCTTTTGGCGGATATGAGGTCGGCTCTGTCGCGCCGGCGTTTTCGTCGTCAACAGCCCTGTTCCAGATCACTTTGTTGCTGTTCGGCTTTGCCATTCAATCCAGCGTGGAGGAGTTTGTGTTCCGCGGCTGGCTGATGTCGGTACTCACGAAAAAATTCAATCTACTGGCTGCTGTCATCATTAGCTCTGCGCTGTTTTCCTTCATGCATTTCAATCCAGCGAACCCATGGTACGACAACGTCAACACGCTGATATTTGCACTGTTTGCCAGCGCATGGGTGATTAAAACAGGTAATGTCTGGGGCGCAATGGGTTGGCACGCAGGCTGGAACTGGTTCACGGCCGTTGGCTTTGAAGTGCCAATCACCGGGCTTGATACCAAGACACCGGCCCTCATTGTGCAACTGGCACCCTCCGGCCCCAATTGGCTTCACGGCGGAACAACAGGACCGGAAGGCAGCCTTATCTGCTCTGCCATTTTACTGGCCGGAACCCTGTATTGGTTATGGTCTGCAAAAACAGACAGGCGGGCAGAACCATCAACACCCGCCTAAAGCACAATACTCGGCGACGGATGTATTTGCGGGTGCAGATGATGGGCCAACAGCTCGAGGCTATCAACGAGACGAGGGCCGGGCCTGCTAAAGAGCGCATTGCCATCCAGGACAAACACGCGCGTTCCTGCCGCTTCAAAAGACTGTAAAATCCGGCTCACACCGGACTGCCTGAGTTCCTGCTGCGTGCGCTCAACAGAAAAACCGCAGCATGCGATCACCATCACATCTGGTCTCATTGCTTTCAGGCTGTCCCAGTCGCTACTGTAGGACGGCGTATCTGCCGTACCCATAATATCTTCGCCGCCCGCCAGAGCAATCAGGTCGTGCATCCAGTGACCGGAAACAAAGGGTGGATCGATCCAGTCAAGCACGATGGTTTTGGGTCGGCGCACAACCTGTGCGGCTGTTCTGGCAGCCACAGCATCAATACGGTTCTGGAGGCCTGAAGTAACCACTTCAGCTTTTTCTTCAAGCGCCAATGCCCTGCCGAGGTTGCGGATGGTCTCAACCACATCATCCAGAGAAAAAGGCTCCATATTCACGATTGCCGGCCGACCGGGCAGTTCGGCAACCGCCGCCTCAACGTCAGCACCAGAAACAGCACAAACATCGCACAAGGCCTGAGTTGCCAGCACATCAGGTGACAGGCTCGCAAGCAGGTCTGTATCAATGGCGTAGAGCGCAGCGCTTTCTTCCAACTGCGAGCGTACCACGGTATCGATCTCGAGAGAGCTCGCTTCTTTCGGCACAACGCAACTTGTCAGAACGGGCAAGCCAGCAATCTCGGCAGGGTAGTCGCAGCCATGGGACACACCGACAAGCTGATCGGTGGCCCCAAGTGCTGCAATAATCTCTGTCGCGCTGGGTAGAAGAGAGACTATCCTCACGCGATGTTTCCATCTTCAGGGGCACTGTAGAGGCGGCGAAATGCTGCCTGCCCTCCGAACAACAATGCGCTATAAAAGCTGTCGCCCATTGCCGACACTGCCAGAAACGGCAATCCCGCAACATAGCAGGCAACCAAGCCTTCATATGTTGGCGGGTAGTAGCCTGCGCCCCAAACAGCAAAGTTGGAAACAAGGAAAAATACCAGGGCATTTACCCCTACAGCCCCCAGGATCTGCACCGGGCTTTCATCATCGCGGATCACGAAACGCCCGATAAAAGGCGTGACAAAAAAACCGATGTATACGCCCACCATGACCGTGAAATCATAGAAGCCGGTTATCAGGTCTGCGACCAGCAGCGCAATAATGGGAACCATCCATGCCTGCCGCATCGACATCTTTGTACCCGCGAACAAGCCAAACGCCCCAACGGGCGTCAGGTTCCAAGGGTGCGGAACCAAACGCGCGATTACGGCAAAAATGACAAGAAACACTTTCATATCTTTTCTCCCCTATCAGAAGCGAGCACGAAAACCAGCATACCCCGCAACACCCGGTGTGTTGAAACCAAAGACATTTTCATAGTCTTCATCCAGCAGGTTCTCGACCCGGCCATAAAGACTGATGCCGTCAGTTAGGTCGTAAGAAGCACCGATGTTCACCAATAGATAATCGTCGAGGGTGACCGCACGAGATTCGGCAGGAAATGGCGGAAAGAAGGTATCGATGGCAGAGCCCACATAGTTGGCGTCCAGCGTTAACCCAACCTTTTCACTAGGACGATAGTCCACGAACATGGATGCATTGTTTTTGGGTCTGCGTACCTCACGGGTAAGGCCACCGCTCCCGTCCGGCTCTTCCGCATCAAGGTATGAGTAGTTCATGGTAACATTGAGCTGATCGGATACCTGAAAATCTGCGGTAACCTCAAAGCCATCCCGCGTGCTTTTCCCATCCCTGTTTTCCGCTGTGAACTGAAACGTAACCGGATCGAAGGCGAAACCGTTAATCTCGTTTTCAAGCCGGGCGGTGAAAGCTGAAACATCCAAAGTCAAAACACCATCAAAAGCCGTGTGTGACAGGCCTACTTCATACTCTACAGAGCTTTCAGGCAGCAGATCAGGATTGCCAAGGAACAGGTCGGCGAAAAAACCGAACTGATCGCCAAAAGTCGGAGCCTTCTGGCCGCGTGCCACATTCGCGTAAAACCGTGTGCCACTGTTTGGTAGTTTATAGACAATACCGCCTCGCCAGCTAGTATCGTTTTCGAAACGATCATTATCGTCATATCGCACACTGCCTGTCAGTGTGACCGAAGGACCGAACCTGCCCACATAGTCGGCGACATACCCCGTGTTGGTGATGTTTTGATCCTGGTTCGGATCGCCAAACGATGAGGCAATACCGCGCTGTCGGAAGTCCGTGTCTTCATAATCAATCGCCAGGGTCAGACTGTGTTGCTCGTTCAGTTTAATCCGTGTGTCGGCATAGAAGCCCCAGCGTTCCGATGCAGTTGAGCCGCTTGCAGCACCGTCTGATAGATTATCAATCTCGGTATCAAGGTACGTCACGCGAGCGCTTTGGGTAATACGACCATCAAACAGATCAATCTGCCCGGTAAGGCCCGCATAGGTTTTTTTCGTGTTTGATACCCTGTCGCTGTCTGCAAGCAGGCCGGTCGAAAAGTCTGTGCTATCAAACTCGTTACGTGCATCATTGTGCCGTATGGTAAAATCAAGGCTACTGCTATCGCTGGGCTTGAAACCCGCAGTCGCATTTACCGTCAAGGCCCGAAAACCGTCATTTTCGTCACCCTCACGGGAAGCATTTACACCGTCACTATCGGAATAGTTTGCTCCAACGCGGAAGTTTGCCTGATCATCGCCGCCGCCGACGCTGCCACCAAACCGGTAGGTACCAAAGACGCCGGCTTCGCCGTTTGCCCGGACAGTCAGGTCACCCTCACCCTTTTTGGTGATGATATTGATAACACCGGAGACAGCGTCACTGCCCCAAACGCTGGAAAGCGGGCCGCGGATCACCTCTATACGCTCGATTTCGGTTGTCGAAACCAGCTCAAATTGCACCTCGTCGCCAGCAGCCGGGTCATTGATCTGGATACCATCCAGCAGAATAAGGGTCTGGTTGGCTTCGCCGCCTCGCAATCTCAGTTGTGCCTGACCGCCAACACTGCCCGCACGGGCAATGGTGATCCCCGGCAGGGTGTTCAATAGTTCCGGCAGCGAAAACGCCTGGCGACTAAGTATCTCTTCTTCGGTTACAACGGTAACCGAGCTTGCAACATCTACAACTGAACGCGGCGTACGTGTGCCGGTGACTTCAATGGTTTCAATGTTTTCGGCGAGCGCCGTGCCCGACAAAAGAAACGGCAAGGCGATAAATAATGATTTTTGGGTCATAAAATGGTCCACACAAGTTTGGGGCGTTAGCCCTCCGAGTTTCAAAAACTGTGTGAAACAGACATCCCGATCGGGAAGACCCCTGCACACAGCAACACTTAAAAGCATCGCCGGTACGGAGTTACCGCCCCAACAGGCTAACCCGGCCAAGGGATCGACGATCTGATGGCAGGCTTCCTGACTTGCGGGTCGTCGCCGTTTGACCAGGCCTTCCCGATGTCCCGATGGGATACCAGTGGCACAAATTTGATCACGGCTCGCCGCTTACAGTTGCGGGTACAGTCATGGTTTAGGCAAATTGCCGCACCATGTTTCCTCTTAGCCCCGAAGGGCACCATCAACGTAAGCCTATAGCCGAGAAAAAACCGCCCCGCAACACATTGCGGGGCGGCGTATCAAGAAAGCGGTCGATGAAAGCGGACCGGGCCTAGGAAACCTCCCAGGTCTGCCCGGAATAAATCATGTCTCGAAGGCTACGCTTGCCTTTATACTCATCCACCTGTGCATTCACTGCATCCGCATAGGTAATTTCAGCCGGTTCTGCGTACAGGACACCCATTGCCATTGGTTCATGCGGTTCACCGCCAAGCTCTGCCAGCATCCGCGCCAGTTGAAGATTCGTTTCATCGTGAACAAGTACATCGTCCTCGGTGATACCGTCTTCGCCGATAGTAATAACCTCAAGAGCAAAGGTTTTGGCATTGAAGCGAATGCCCTTGTTACGCTCGGCACCAAAAATCATCGGCTGGCCGTTTTCAAGCAACAGCTGTTTGTCAGCAGCGACAGACTTGCTGGTTACATCGGCCCATGTCGCATCATTGTAAACAATACAGTTCTGCAGGATTTCAACGAAAGATGCCCCTTTGAAACCATGCGCCCGGGTGAATACGCCGGGCATATGCTTCAGCGCCGTATCGACGGTGCGTGCAGCGAAGCGCGCGCCGGATCCCAGCGCAAATGCAATAGGGTTCAAGGTAGGGTCTATCGAACCCTGCGGCGTTGACGGCGCTTTTGTTCCCGGGTCCGATGTCGGCGAATACTGCCCTTTGGTCAGGCCGTAAATCTTGTTGTTGAACAGCAGGATATTCATATCAACATCGCGCCTGAGCACATGCATCAGGTGATTACCGCCAATGGATAGTCCGTCGCCGTCGCCGGTAATGAGCCATACATCCAGCTCCGGGTTGGCAAGCTTTACACCTGTCGCTACAGCCGGCGCGCGACCGTGGATCGTATGAAATCCGTATGTGTCCATGTAATAGGGAAAACGACTGGAACAGCCGATCCCCGAGACAAACACGGTGTTCTCGCGCGTCGCACCCAGTTCCGGTAACGTGCGCTGCATGCATTTCAGAATGGCATAGTCACCGCACCCCGGACACCAGCGCACTTCCTGATCACTGGTAAAGTCCTTGATCGTCAGTTTCGGTGCCGGGTTTTCGGCTGGTTTCTCGGCCAAATCTTGATTTGGGGCTGTCATATCATTCATGGCTGAGCTCCTTACGCGCTAAGTTCGGCGCGGATCGCCGAGAGAACATCTACAATCTTGAACGGCAATCCTGAAACCTGATTGAGCGGCTTGGCGTCAATCAGAAACTTGTCACGAAGAACAGTTTTCAATTGCCCGGCGTTCATCTCAGGCACCAGTACTTTATCAAACCCTTCCAAAAGTTCACCCAGATTGCGCGGGAAAGGGTTCAGGTATTTGATATGGATGTGGCTCACGCTCAAGCCATCAGCCCGGGCCGCTTTTACAGCTTCGGATATGGGCCCGAAGGTTGACCCCCACCCGACAACAGCGAGGGTGCCGTTCTCTTCGCCCTGCTCAACCGTTTGCAAGGGTATATCATTGGCAATACCGTCGATTTTAGCAAAGCGTGTATCGGTCATTTTCTGGTGGTTTGCAGGATCATAGGAGATGTGGCCGGTATCGTAACTTTTTTCGATGCCGCCAATACGATGCTCGGTTCCCACAACGCCGGGAATGCCCCAATTGCGCGCAAGCGTGGCTTCATCCCGTTTGAAAGGGTTAAAGCTGTCGCCCTCCTCCGGCGTGCCTGCAAATTCAATCTTGAATGGCTCAAGGGCATCCAGATCAGGCAACTTCCAGGGTTCGGCGGCATTTGCAATAAAACCGTCTGTCAGCAGCATCACAGGGGTCATGTATTTTACTGCAAGCCGGCACGCCTCGATCGCCACTTCAAAGCAATCGCCCGGGCTTCTGGTTGCTATCACCGGCAAGGGCGCATCGCCGTTGCGGCCATAGATCGCCTGATACAGGTCAGATTGTTCGGTTTTTGTGGGCAAGCCAGTTGAAGGCCCTCCGCGCTGGCTATTGATCACAACCAGCGGCAGCTCGGTTGAAATCGCAAGACCCATGGCCTCCATTTTCAGGGCAATGCCCGGGCCGGAGGAACTGGTAACTCCAAGAGAGCCCGCGAATGAAGCGCCAATCGCTGCGCAAATCGCCGCGATTTCGTCTTCCGCCTGAAACGTTACAACACCCATCTCTTTCATACCGGAAAGCGTGTGCAGGATTGGCGATGCAGGTGTGATGGGATAACTGCCAAGAACAATTTTCAAACCGGCGAGCTCACCACCGGCAGCGATACCCCATGAAAGCGCCTGACTTCCCGTTACTGTCCGGTAAAGCCCGGGGTCGGTTTTGTTTGCACCAATCTGGTATCGCTTGAAATGAGCGGACAGTTCGGCGGTTTCACCGAACGCATGTCCGGCGTTCAGTGCAGCAATATTGGACCCGGCAATATCAGCTTTCCTGGCAAATTTTTTGTTAAGCCAGTCAATAACCGGCTGACGCTTGCGCGAGAACATCCAGAGCACAAGCCCCAGTGTCCACATGTTTTTGCAGCGCAAGGCCTCTTTGTTTCCAAGGCCGAATTCCTTGACGGCCTCTAGAGTCAGTTTGGAAATATCCAGATCAACAACCTGATAATCGTCCAGCATCGGCGTACCGATCGGGTTGTCGTCATAACCGGCTTTCTGAAGGTTGCGCTTGGTAAAGGCACCACTATCCAGAACAAGAAGCCCGCCAGCCCGAAGATTGCCAAGATTGGTTTTGAGGGCAGCAGGGTTCATTGCAACCAGCACGTCAGGCTGGTCACCTACGGTTTTGATCGAACGCGAGCCAAAATTGATCTGGAAAGCAGACACGCCAAATGTTGTGCCGACAGGCGCTCGAATTTCCGCCGGGAAGTCAGGAAAGGTCGCCAGATCGCTACCTTCCAGTGCTGTTGAACTGGTGAATTGACTACCAGTCAATTGCATACCGTCTCCGCTGTCTCCGGCAAAGCGTACAACCGCCGATTCAAGCACCTGAATTTCTGACGCCATTCCTATCGTCCTTCACTTCCCGTCAGCCCTGTCGGGCATTTTATTCTACATATGCTGCTTTTGCAGACTAGGCAATCCATACACCAACCACACAAAGCAAAACGACATATATTTTCTATTGTGATACGAAATATGAGGTAAATCAGGAATTATTTTCTAACTTACCTCGATATTACACTATGGCCGCGGGTTCCGCATCAAAACAAACTCTTCTGCACTGGAAGGATGAACAGCAACAGTCTGATCAAATTGCGCTTTGGTCAGGCCCGCCTTCACCGCTATGCCAATGCCCTGAATAATTTCTGCCGAGTCCAGGCCGATCATGTGCGCACCAACAACAACATTGGTTTTCTTGTCAACGATCAGCTTGGTAAAGGCGCGTTCGTCAGAACCACCCAGAGTGTGCTTCATTGGCTTGAAGTCGGAGGTATACACCTCTATCTGGCCGTGGGTCGCCCTCGCCTCGGATTCTGTTTGCCCCACGGTACCAATGGGGGGCTGCGAAAAGACGGCGGTCGGGATCGCGTCATGCTCCGGTGAAGTTGGAGTATCACCGAATACGGTAAGGGCAAAGGCATGCCCCTCCTTGATCGCGACAGGCGTAAGCGCCACGCGGTCCGTCACATCACCAACTGCATAGATACTTTCAACACTGGTTTTGCTGTAGGCATCCACCATGATGGCACCTTTTTCGTCACAGGCCACGCCAGCTTCGTGCAAGCCCAGGCCTTTGGTATTGGGCGCTCGACCAGTGGCATACATTACCGCTTTGGTCTTCAGCTCGCTGCCATCCGTTAGATGCAACAACAGGCCATCTTCGGTTTTCTCAATGGCATTGATGTTAACGTGCGTCCGCAGATCAATACCCTTCTTGATCATTTCATCATGCAGATGCCCTCGGATTTCATCGTCAAAGCCACGCAAAATCTGATCACTACGATAAAGCTGCGTTACCTTTGCCCCCATACCATGGAATATGCCAGCGAACTCCACAGCGATGTATCCGCCACCAACAACCACAACGTGCTCAGGAAGCTCATCAAGATGAAAGACTTCGTTAGAGGTTATTGCATGCTCAATACCCGGTACATCCGGCAGGGTTGGCCAGCCACCAGTTGCCACCAGAATGGTTTTCGCCGTGTATACCCTGTCACCGACACGCACGCTGTTTGGCGTCTCGACAACGCCTCTGCCATTTATGATCTCAACACCGGATGCTTCCAGGTTTTTAACGTAAAGGCCGTTCAGCCGGTCAATTTCTGCGTCCTTGCGGGCAATCAGTGTTTTCCAGTCAAAAGAGCTTTCACCCACAGACCAGCCATAACCTTTTGCGTTTTCAAAGTCCTCGGAGAAGTGCGAGGCATACACCATCAGTTTTTTCGGTACACAGCCGCGAATAACGCATGTACCGCCCACCCGGTATTCTTCCGCGACAGCCACCCGCGCGCCGAACCCGGCCGCAATACGGCTTGCACGGACACCACCTGAGCCAGCACCAATAACAAATAAATCGTAATCATAATCCATCGGATATCTCCAGATATCGTGCCTGCCCTTCAGGCGTCGTTTCAGCGATATGGTGCGCCCAAACCTTTATCCAAGCTTTATCAGGCCTGTTCTGCCTTCACAATATTATGATCGTCGTGCTCCTGCGATATTTTCGATCAGGAAAGTTGATACAGTCGATCAGTGCAAATCATCCTTGCCGGATACTTCGGCTTTCGCTTATGGTCGCGCGAAATTCTGACCTTTGTTCTTTGGGAGACACGACATGGATATCACCGGCAAAACAGTTCTGGTTACAGGCGGCGCCTCCGGCCTTGGCCGCGCAACGGTTCGCTCATTTATCGATCAGGGAGCAAACGCGGTCATTGTGGATGTGAACGATGAACTGGGACTGGCACTTGAGAAAGAACTGAATGGCAAAGCACGTTACATCCGCACAGACGTCACGAGCGAAGCTGACGTGAAAGCAGCGGTTGCACTTGCTGTATCAGAGTTTGGCAGCCTTGATGTCGCGGTCAACTGCGCGGGCATCGGCAACCCCGAGAAAGTGCTGGACCGAGAAGGCAACCGTTACCCGATGGATCACTTCCGCAGGGTGATAGGTGTTAACCTGATCGGCAGCTTCAACATGCTGGCAGAGGCTGCTCAGGCAATGGCAAAAAATGCGCCCGGCACTGACGGAGAACGAGGCGTGATCATCAACACCGCGTCTGTTGCAGCTTATGAAGGACAAATCGGCCAGGCAGCTTACGCCGCCTCCAAAGGCGGGATCGTTGGGCTAACGCTGCCAACAGCCCGGGAGTTTGCCCGGCAGGGTATTCGCGTCATGACCATTGCACCCGGCTTCATCCACACGCCGTTGTTTGACGGCCTGCCGGAAGCGGCCGTTGAAAGCCTTACTCAGCAAGTGGTATTCCCCAAGCGCCTTGGCATGCCGGAAGAATATGCCAAACTCGCAGGCCATATTGTCGAAAATGCCTACCTCAACGGCGAAACCATCCGTATGGATGCCGCCGCACGCATGGCGCCAAAATAAGGACCCTTGCCCGGACACAAAAGCCCCCTAACTTGTTGATGTATACATCGACGAGTTCAGGGGCGCTTCATGGGACCACTATCAGGCTATCGGATTATTGAGGTTGTCGGCATTGGTCCGGGGCCGTTTGCAGGCATGATGTTCGCGGATATGGGTGCAGATGTCATTGCCGTGGACCGACCCGGGAACGGCGCTTCAGAAATGGCCGTAGATATCAACCGCCGGGGCAAGCGGTCTATCGAACTTGACCTTAAAACACGCGATGGCAGGGAAACGTTTCTAAAACTCTGCGAAACGGCAGATGCCCTGTTCGAAGGATACCGACCCGGCGTGATGGAAAAATTTGGCCTGGGTCCCGATGATATGGCGGCCGTCAACCCCAAGCTCGTATACGGGCGGATGACAGGCTGGGGCCAGACAGGCCCGCTTGCCAAAACAGCGGGACACGACATTAATTATATCGCTTTGTCCGGCGCTTTGCATGCCATGGGGCCTGCTGGCGCGCCGCCATCGCCTCCCCTTAATCTGGTGGGCGACTATGGCGGCGGCGCAATGATGCTGGCCTTCGGTCTTGTGAGCGCCATGCTGGAAGCTCAAAAATCCGGCAAGGGGCAGACCGTTGATGTCAGCATGGTGGAAGGCGCTTCTTTGCTGATGTCTCTTTTTCACTCCATGGCTGCCAGCCATCGCTGGGCACCTGCACGCGGGGTTAATCTGCTTGATGGCGGCACGCATTTCTATGGCACCTATGAGACCAAAGACGGCGAACATGTAAGCTTCGGTGCGATCGAACCCCACTTTATGCAGATATTTGTCGAGCGCGCCGGACTGGATGAAAGCTGGATGCAAAATCATTTCAACCCCGGCGAATGGCCGAGACTGAAGCAGGAACTGACGATCCTGTTCAAAACCAAAACGTCCGCAGAGTGGCAGGAACTACTTGAAGGCACAGATGCCTGCTTCGCCCCGGCCATACCATTTTGGGAAGCACACAAACACCCCCACAATGTGGCAAGGGGCAGTTTTGTCGAAGTGGACGGTCTGGTCCAGCCCGGCCCTGCACCCAAATTCTCTAGAACCAAGCCCGAAATTGCTCACGGCCCCGCCAAAAAAGGGGCTGATACAGATACAATCCTGAAAGAACTGGGGATCAGCTAAAATCAGGAAGCTGGTGCATCCTCTGCTTCGGATGCGTCGCTCCGCCCGGCGAGAAACCGCCTGTACCGACGCTGAAGCTGCTCTGCCAGCGAGTTTGTGATCGAAAGATGATGACGAAACTTCTGCACGGCAACACGGTTCTGCTCAACGGCCTGAATATCGGACACCAAATCAATATATCCTTGAAAAAAGAAATTGAGATAATCGGTGTAGTAGGCCTGCGTGTCATAAATACTGGCAAGTTCGCCAATAACCTCCAGCGGCATCTGGCTTATGCTTTGGGACATCTGCGCTGACTGCCAGGCAGCGTCCCCTATTGCGCTTCCTTCAATCTGCAGGAAGTCCGCGACAGCAACAATGCTAACATCGTTAGCGTCCAGAGCCGCATCCAGTCCCTCAATGTAGCTTTCGTGCTCACTGATAGCCTCATCAAGACCCGAGCTGTTTTGTATAATTTCAGCACGAATACGCTCCAGATGTTCGCCAGCGCGGTGCTGCAACTCGATGTCCTCGCGCCAGCCCTCAAGCCAAAGCGCCAGCAGCACCGCGAACACGATCGCAAACATCTCGAAACCGGCTTTTCGCCATTCAATGTTTGATTTTTGCCCTGGCATCATCCATCCCGCAATTTTCCCACCTAATGCAGTTGGGACGTTTTCCCCGAGTTGTCAATGCATGGGCGACTTGGTTATGCGTCTTGTTTTTTGATGCTGGCGAGAGCTGCCAACGCTTTTTCCCGGGCCACCTTCCTGTCGACAAGGGGTTCGGGGTAGGTCTTTCCTAGAGTTACACCTGCCATTTCCAACACACCCGCGGGGGCCTCGGAAGGGTTGTGTATGTATTTTGCGGGCATGTCAGCGAGCTCTGGCACGAACGTGCGCACATAGTCACCGTCAGGGTCGAATTTTTCGCCTTGCGTGATCGGGTTGAATATTCGGAAATACGGTGCCGCGTCAGCGCCGCATCCGGCAACCCACTGCCAACTGGCAATGTTGTTGCCAAAATCTGCATCCACGAGCGTGTCCCAGAACCAGGCTTCTCCATCATGCCAGTGCCAAAGCAGATCTTTTACCAGAAACGACGCTACAATCATTCGCACACGGTTATGCATCCAGCCTGTCTGCCAAAGCTGGCGCATGCCTGCATCAACAATGGGAAATCCCGTTTGGCCCTTTTGCCAGGCCGTGAGTTTGTCACCCGCGCCTGCAGCCCACGGGAACTGTTTAAACTGTTCGCGCATGGGTTCTGTTTGCATATGAGGCTGGTTGAACAATAGATGGCAGGAAAACTCTCTCCAGCCCAACTCGCGCAGGAAATGATGGGCGTTTTTGCTCTGTGCCGGGTTTCGTCCAATATATTGCTTTGTGTGCCACCAGATGGTGCGCGGAGAAATCTCGCCAAAAGCCAGATGAGGCGAGAGACCTGATGTTGTTTCAAGCGCCGGAAAATCGCGACCGGTTTTATAGTCCTGCACCCGTGTTTCCAGAAATTCTTCCAGCCGGTCCATGGCGGCAGCCTCGCCCGGCGTCCAGCTTGCTGCAATCGGCTCCGCCCAACAGGCCGGTTTGGGCTCCAGCCCAAGTTCTTCAACAGGGTCGCTGTCAGGCCAGGCATTCGGGGCCGCTATTGCGCCGGGGACAGTCAGAGGCTCTGCAGTATCAATCATGTCGCTGGCCGTTCGCCAGAAAGGCGAGAATACACCATAAGGTGAGCCTGTTTTGGTCCGCACTGTTTCGGGCTCCAGCAACAGATGTCCACCAAAGCGGCGAACATCGATATCCGTATCAGCCAGTCTGTCGTGCAGCGCAGCTTCAATCCCCCTGGCGCCCGGTGTATACCCGCGACAGAGATAGACACCGCCTGCTTCGGTTTCCGCCGCCAGATGCTCCACCACATCAACAGTGTTGCCCTGTCGAATAACGAGCCTGCTACCATGGTCGCCCAAGGCTGTGGTCAACGAACGGAGAGACTGGAGAAGCCACCACTTGGACGCGGCGCCCAGTGACCGTACCCCATCTGACACCTCATCGTGAACAAATAGCGGAATAACCGGCTGGCCCGTCACAACCGCGGACGTTAAAGCAGCGTTGTCAGAAAGGCGAAGGGCACCGTTAAACAAAACAAGGAGAGGTGAAGACATAAATTGATCCGCGCTGGTTACTCAAACCAATACGTCACAGCTCCAGAATCCGATCAATGTCTTTTGGCAGCGGTTTCGGTTTCTCCATCATTGAAATCGCGATGAACAGGATCATTGATGTCAGCATGGCGAGAAAACCGCCGGAGATATTGTACGGGATATGAATCTGCCAAAGCTGGATAACAAAGTTAATCAAAAGGCTAACGGAAATCGCTGCAATAGCAGCCCGCGCGCTTGCCTGCTTCCAGTTAAGGCCGATCAACACAACGGGCACCAGCGCCGCTGCAAATGTACCCCAGCCAAATGCGCCTAATAGCGCTATCAACTGACCACTAAATAAAGCGATACTGGCTGCTACAACAGACAATACAATTGTTGCGGTGCGTGCCCAGAAAAGTTCGTTGTCAAGCGACCGGCCGCGTATTGCTTTCGGGATATCGTGAATAATGGCAGCAGCGCCGATGTTCAGGAACCCGTCTGCCGTTGACATGATGGCTGCAAACAACCCGGCAAACACCACACCTGCCAGAACAGGATGCGCATAGGTCGATAAAAATGCCGGTGCCGCTTCATCAGCGCCGGACAGAGGCAAAGCGACATCGCCGAGAACAAGCGCCCGCATGATGATACCCACTGAAACCCAGAGCATCGCGGCAATCACATAGCCAAATACCGTCATTGGCAGAATGGCCTGATTGTCAGAAAGTTTTCGGTTCATCATCATTTTGGTCGCAACATGCGGTTGCCCGGCAAGCCCCAGACCAAAAAGGAAATACCAGGACAGGGATGCCATTGCCCCCAGCGTGCCAAAGGGCATGACATCTTCGCCGTCGTTCGCAAGCAGAATACTGCTCGCTTGCTCAAACCCGCCATCAAAAACACTGGCAGCGGTAATGACAACCAGCGCACCGGCAATGATCATGACAATGCCCTGCACCAGATCAGTATACACCGACGCCACGATACCACCGGTGACGCAGTAAAAAATCAGGACCGTGGAAGATATCACAACACTTGCAAGCAAACTGATGTCGGCGAACATTTCGGTACCCGCAAGGATAGACTGAAGCACGACGCCCATCGCCAGAATCTGGGTTGCCAAATATCCAAGCACGCCAAGAAGTATCGTACCTGCAGTTAGCAAACGGGCGGCTTCACTCCCGTATCGGGCGAATACAATATCTGGAAGTGACATCGCATTACGCACCTCCGCAATCATGCGAATGCGTTTTGCAATCAGATAATAACCTGTTGCGAACCCCAGCGCCGAACACACGGCCATCCAGATAGAGCTAAGGCCCGTGGCATACACAAGGCCCGGACCACCGACAAAGCCAAATCCGGACAGGGTTGAGGAAAAAACAGCTAGGCTGACCACCCAGGGTCCAAGCCCTCGGCCAGCAACAAAAAAATCGCCTGCTGACTTGGTGCGACGCATCGCCCAAAGACCGACCCAGATACATATGCCCATGTAAAGTGCAACAAAACCGAGGATGATCGGCTGGCGGAACTCTTCCATCAGTCGTCTCCCCGCTCTGCTTCACAGTCTTTGACCAACTGGTGAAAAGCCGCTTCGTCGTCGGGGTGAAGAAAATACCTGCGAAATGTGAAAACATAGAACAGATCAAACGCGACAAAGCTTCCCCATATGCCCCAGAACATCCAGTTGGTTGGAACCGGAAACCCGAAAACAATCTTTGTCTGGCCGGTTTGCAGGTAACTTTCGTATCCCGTGTACAAAGATATCCAGACGAAAATCGCGAAGGCCAAGCCTACGGCAAACCAGGTGCGTAAAAGCCTGTCGCGTCGATGGGCGGGGATGCCCATGTAAAGCAGCGAACCCGCAAGCAGGATGACCGCAATCTGGAAATAGTATGGCGCCCGACCAATCGAGCTCAGTTTTTCAGTGCCGTCTCCTCCCAGTGACATGCCATTCACCGTCGGATGAGACACACCGGTCGCGCTTGGTGGCGGGTCGCTCAGCAAAACAAATATTGTGATACCCGCGATGCAAAGCAGCAACGCAAAAACAGCATGAATTGGTTTCAAAACCGGTCTCCCCACCAGATGGGTGCGAGACTAGTGGCAACTTATAGGTTCGGTCAAGCGCAATTCAACGTTTGTTGAATTTTATAGCTGAATTGCAGCCTCCGCAAACTGGCGTGCCGCCTCCAGATTGATTACTCCATCCGCACCACGCGGCGTAATCCAGGAACCGCCAACCGTTGGCACATTGGCAAGTGCGAGGTATTCTGGCGCAGTGTCAGAAGAGACCCCCCCCGTCGGACAAAACTGAACATCAGGCAATACGCTGCCCGCAGCTTTCAGAAAACCGGGCCCGCCGGAAACCGATGCGGGGAAAAACTTGAGCGCCGCAAAGCCCATATCTCTTGCTGACATCGCTTCCGAAATTGTGGAAACACCCGGCAGGAAAGGCCACCCCATCGCGCGCACCGCACTACCAAGCTCTTTGGTCAGCCCCGGGCTAACACCAAAAGCCGCGCCCGCGTTTCTGGCAGACTTCGCAAGATCAGGCGATAAAATAGTGCCCGCGCCCACAATGGCGTCGTCCGGCAAATCTGCTTTGACACTTGTGATGGAATCAAGCGCTGTTTCATGCCGCAGGGTAATTTCAAAAACGCGCACACCTGCTTCATAGAGAACACGAGAGACCTCAAGGGCTTCCTCAATGCTGGTGAAGGCCAGCACCGGCATAACCGGTGAGGACGAAAGTACTTCATCTACAGTTGTCATGGTCGTCCTCCGTTAAAACACCGAACCGCCAACATCAGCGGTTGAAACCGTGTCGCGCATGGTTTGGAACAAATCTCTGCCATATGTCTGCAGAACGCTTGGGGCAACAGAAGGTGTGCGCCCGTTAAGCTCCTGCGTATCAATCAGCACCTCAAGCTTACCATTCTCGGGATCGAGCCGCATCATATCTCCGTCCCTGATCCTGGCAATCATGCCGCCCATGGCGGCTTCCGGAGAGACATGAATTGCTGACGGGACCTTGCCAGACGCACCGGACATACGACCATCGGTCACCAGTGCCACTTTAAAGCCCTTGTCCTGCAAAACCCCGAGGCTTGGCGTCAGTTTATGGAGTTCAGGCATACCGTTCGCCCGCGGTCCCTGAAAACGAATGACCGCAATGAAGTCACGCTCCAGCTCACCAGCCTTATAGGCTGCGAGCATCTCGTCCTGATCCTCAAATACAACGGCGGGAGCTTCAACAAACCGGTTTTCCGGCTTAACGGCAGATATTTTCATGACCGCCTGCCCAAGTGGTCCCTGCATCAATGCAAGTCCGCCCGTTGGCTGGAACGGGTCCGCGGCTGGTCGCACAATCATTGGGTCAGCGGGTTGTTCGGGCGACGGCTGCCAAACAGCTTTATCACCCTCCAGTTTAGGCATCGTGCCAAACGGCTCCAGACCTTTCCCTATTATCGTTTGAATATCGCCATGCAACAGACCGGCAGACAATAATTCCTTGATCACAAAGGGCGTGCCACCAGCGGCATGGAAGGCATTCACATCAGCAAGCCCGTTGGGGTAAACTCTGGCAAGAAGCGGGATAATTTCCGACAAATCCGCAAAATCCTGCCACGTAAACTGAATGCCTGCCCTCGCAGCAATCGCCACGATATGCAGCGTATGGTTGGTTGACCCGCCAGTTGCCAGCAGCCCGATAGCCCCGTTCATGACAGACTCGACCGTCACCATATCTGCCAGCCCGACCCGTTCATCGGCTTCTGCCAGCGCAACCATGGTCTTTGCCGCTTCTTTATCAAGTGCACGCCTCAGAGGGTCTGTCGGATTAACGAAACTGCTGCCCGGCAGTTGCAGGCCCATCATCTCCAGCATCATCTGGTTGGAGTTTGCAGTGCCGTAAAAAGTGCAGGTGCCAGGGCTGTGGTAAGCGCGCGATTCGCTTTGCAGCAGCTCGGTTCGCCCCACCTCTCCTGTCACATACTGTTGCCGTACCTTTACCTTTTCAGAATTTGAAATCCCCGTCGGCATGGGCCCTGCGGGCACGAACACGAACGGCAGATGACCAAAAGAAAGCGCCCCCATCAGCAGGCCCGGTACGATCTTGTCGCAAATGCCAAACAGCATGCCACCATCAAACACGTTGTGGGTCATCGCAACCGCTGTCGACATCGCAATAACATCGCGGCTGAAAAGCGACAGCTCCATGCCGGACTGGCCTTGCGTGACGCCGTCACACATGGCTGGCACGCCGCCCGCCATTTGGGAAACTGCGCCTGCTTCAACGATCTCCGCTTTCATCTGGTCCAGTTTGGCGTGATACGGCTGATGCGCTGACAGCATGTCATTGTATGAACTGACGATACCAATGTTCGCCATCCCGTCGGCAACCAGCTTGGCTTTTTCCTCGTCAGAACAGGCGGCAATTGCATGAGCCAGGTTTCCGCACGAAAGCCTTGGGCGCGCGCGCCCGTCAGCGCGCATCGCGTCTATCTTTTCCTCATAGCCCTTGCGGCTATCGATGGACCTTTTTCTGATGCGGTCCGTTATTTCGAGCAATCTACTGTCGGTCATCTTCACTCTTTCCCGGGCGTTTTCACGGTGCCCAATACACATCAAACTTTTTAATCGCATGCAGCTTGGCGACGGGTAGTTCAGGGGCATTTTCCAGCGCATCTTCAAGCACGGCACGCTTGGCAGTACCTGTAATCATGACAGCGACATGAGGCGCCGCCGCAATCGCGGCTGCTGAAAGGCTCATGCGCTCCACTTCATCGCCCGTCACGTCACTTTTCTTTGCGGTGAGCACAACGCATGTCGGGGCCGCAGGAGCAAAAGCCTGCTCCAGACCCTCAGCATCAGGGAACAAGGACGCTGTGTGACCGTCCGGCCCCAAACCAAGCAAAACACTATCAAATGGTAACGCGAGTGTTTCGTATCGCCTGTTCACATCAAGCGCACCATCGCGGGCGCTTGCGTGATCGGTTTTCATACCAGTGATACTAGCCTGTGATGCCATGCCTGCTTTCAGGTGTTTGGTCACAAACGCCTCATTCGATCGCGGATGCCTGAAGGGCACCCACCGCTCGTCAACCAGCGCCACATCAACATTTTTCCAGTCGATATCAACACCTCGCATGGCTTCAAACAAAGGAGCGGGTGTCGACCCGCCGGAAACCGCCCATGAGGCTTTCCCACAGGCGGCAAGCGCCCCGGAAAGTCTCTCGGTTACGGCCGCTTTCAACGCAGCCACCATGGCTTCTTTGTCATCAAACACAAACCAGTTAGCCATTGTTGAGCCGCCCGCTTGTTTCGTGGAACCACTGACGCCCGTCGCGTACCATCAGGTCATGAACCTCGTAAGGCCCCCAGGTGCCCGCTTGATAGGTTTTGAGCGGGCTGTCTGCCTGCTGCCAGTGTTCGATGATATTATCGACCCAGCGCCAGGCGTGTTCAACTTCATCGCGGTGGACGAACAGGCTTTGGTCCCCGCGCGCGGCATCCAGTATCAACCGCAGGTACGGTCCAAGCCGCGTACCGCCATCGCCGACTACATCAAGGTTCATTTCCACTTCCTTGAGAGCCTCGGATTTGGAACCATGGTTTTTCACCATCATCCTGAGAGCCAGATGATCTTCTGGCTGCATGCGGATGATAAACCTGTTCGGATTAATATGCTTGCCCCAGCCCGCATGCGGCGAATGCGGAATTGGCTTGAACTGGATAACGATCTCGGCAAACCGGTCTGGCAGGCGTTTGCCAGTACGCATATAAAAGGGCACGTTGGCCCAACGCCAGTTCTCGATATAGGTTTTGATAGCAACGAAAGTCTCGGTCGAGCTTTCATGATCAAGTTCCAAGTCGTCCTTGTATGACCCCACAGCTTCCCCGGCCATCGCCCCTGCCGTATATTGGGCACGGACCACATTGCTATCAATTTCAGGGCCCGAGTACTGCTTCAAGGACTTGAGGACCTTCAGCTTCTCATCCCGAATGCTGTCGCCGTCAAGCCGGGCTGGTGGCTCCATCGCGACGAGGCAGAGAAGCTGCAGCAAATGGTTCTGCACCATGTCGCGCATGGCACCGGTACCTTCATAAAAGCCGCCGCGCCCCTCTACGCCCAAATCTTCAGCAATTGTAATCTGAATATGATCGATGGTTCGCGCACTCCAGAGTTCCTCGAACATGATGTTCGAGAACCGCAACGCCAACAGGTTCTGAACCGCCTCCTTGCCAAGATAATGATCGATCCTGAAAGTCTGGCTTTCGTCAAAACACCTTCCAACATCGGCATTGATGGCTTGTGCGGACTCGAGGTCGTGCCCCAGAGGCTTTTCCAGCACCACGCGAGCACGCTGGCCGTTCAGATCGTACTCTCCCAATAGTTCGCACGTACGCGTAAACACTGCAGGAGGAACCGCCAGAAAATGAACCAGAGCGCGTCCATCATCGCTCTGCAACAACGCCTTCAACGCTTCCCAATCCGGACCGCCATCGGTCAAGCCCAGCTCAACCACCGTTACCATGCCGGCAAAAGTGTCCAGTGTATCTGCGTCAACACCACATGCCGGGACATATTGCTCGAAAAGCTCTTCAAGCCACGTATGGGTGGATGTTTTCAACCCGGACCGCGAGGTCAGGACAATACGGCTTGCCATATCAACTCGCCCGGCAACCAGCCCTGCGTACAATGCTGGCAAGAGTTTGCGCCGCGACAAATCACCCGTGCCGCCAAAGATAACGAGATCAAATGCATCCTGCATAATCAGTCTTTCAAAATACCTGCGTTGACGAGCCGGTCATTAACCGAAAGCGCCCGCTTTGAGGGCAATAAGCCCGCTTAATGTCAAAACAAGCTCATAGGCCTGTTCCAGTTGATCAAATATATTCCTGTGCACGTCAGCGTATCCGGAGGTTCTCCCCCCCGAATAGCTTGCCGGTTCACCGTAGCTTTCAGAGCTTTGAGTGTCAGATGCCTCCGGGAAAATCTTCCTCAGCCGGGCAATTGTGTCAGGCACCTCAAGATGCAGCAGTTCAACCAGCAATTCCTCCAGCGAAAAATCGAAACGGCTGGAAAAGCGCGGTACTTCCATAGACTTCATAAAGATAAACTGAATGAGGCCGATGCGCATTTCATGGAGTTCAAAAAGCTCCTGATCCACGCGCTGGCTGTCCAGTATGGACATATCACAGTCCTCTTCCAGACAATCGGTCATCATACTGGCATCCCGGCGAAGTGATCGAACACAGGCATCGATACTGTCGCTGTCAAAAAGGCCTTCAAGCACGGTCGATAGCCTGCGCAGTTTGGCGCGTTGATCTTCCGACGATGCATCTTCACACCGGTCGAGCCAATAACCCGGGCCAAGCAGCTTTGCATACGATTCGATCACTCCGACGTCGGACCGGGCCAAAGCATGCATAGCCATGCTTGTAACGATTTTTAACCGATCGGATTCTGCGTGTACGGCATTGAATTTATCGGGCGCACGCTCAATTGCGGTGCCAAGCCCTGCGCACGAATTGGCCAGATATCCCAGTTGTTGCAATACAGCGTTGTGGGGAATGGCGCGAATTTGGGAAATACGCTCCAGTCTCTGGTTGAGGGCACCGCCGCTCTGCCGTCTCATGGAACGCGAACCCGTCGGATACAGGAGACTGCGGCCAATCGAATCGATCAACCGAACATAACCGGGATTATCTGTCAGCTGGTTCTGGTACTCGACAAGGGTCAGGAAAAAATCGAGCGCCCAACCGCGTTCGGCGTACAGACGGTCATCATCGGCATTATGATGGTCGAAACGCACCTCAAGGAAATCTGTCAGTGTCGCGAGTGCCGTTGATTCACTGAGAAACCACAAGAAGCCTTCCGCGCCCTGAAAACTCACCTCATGTTTCTCCGGGCGTGAAAGCTCTGAAAGAGCTTGTCGGACACGAGGGGGCTGTGTGTAAACGAACCGCTTCTTTAGCGATTCCGGATAGGCACCACGACCAATAGACTCGCCGTGCGTATCAAAAAACAACAACTGGATATCGCCAAGGCCGCGCGCTTTCCAAAGTCGCACCAGCCGCAGCTTGAAGCGTTCAATCGCCAAAGATGCTGCAGGCTGGCCGATGTAACGGCCTGAATCTGAGAACCCAAGTTGCAGGCAGAAACGGCCCTGTTTCCGGATATAATCTAGAAAGTGAGGGTTATCGATCAACTCGGCAATCACCCGATCACCACGCTCCAGCCCGACCGCGGTCTCGAACAGGGGCGATATCTCGACATAATCATCCACACCGAAAAGTTTGGCGTAATACAAGGCTGCCAACAGTGTAAACGGCGTATCGGACTCCGCAACAAGCATGCGTATGCGCGTTGCCGCGTCAAAGTGTTTGCGGAACTGGGCGGCCATCATGAAAACACGTTTGGCCGTCGTCCGCTCGGCGGCAAGCACGCCGTAATGAACGGATTGCGGTTTCACCGTCTCCAGTTTCGCCGTAATCGCAGACAAAAAATGCCGCCGCACTGCGCTTTGGTCCGGCGCTTTCGTCAGGTTGATCTCAGGGCCCATCGCATTGTGCAACTGTGCGGCGTTGAGGCGGAAATGGATGTGCGACAACCCCAGTCCCACCGAATGCCATTCGGTCGAGAGGATCGCAATCTCGCGCCATTCCATCGTCGCAAGCGGCATGGCAAGCAGGGCCTCAAGCGCTTCATTAATGGCGGCGCGTGCCTTTTCCTTAACCTTCTGATTTTCAACTGCGAGCCTGTTGAACTCAGCCAATGACTGGTCATCATCCTGCTGATAAGCCGACAATGCCTCCTGCCCCTCGCCAAAGCACGCCATGAGCGTTTCAAAACCGTTTCGGATCGTTTTAACGTGGGCCGCAGCATTCTTGTCATCCAGGCGAAGGTCTTCGACCGCCGTCTGGCACAACGCCAGCCCTGCGGTTGCCGTGCGGTAGCGAAACAGCAATCCAAGCGACCAGTTAATATCCGTGCGACCATCAAGATCAAACCCGACCCAGCTTGCAATGGTGGCGAGCCGGGGGCGCAGCTTCCTGACGTCTTCCGGATACAGGACAGCCGCTCTGTCAAAAACGACACCATATAGTATTCGCAAGCTGCGTCGCATGTTGCCAAGGGCAGTGTTGGCATACTCAAGTTCTTCGTGCAGGGTCGGTGATCTCTCGGGGTGTACGCGCTGGAGGGGTTTGCTTTCCAGTGCCCGGACCGCTGCCGCTTCCCCTTTATCAAGGGCTTCCATGAACGTGCCCGCACACTCCCAAGCTTCTTCCGATAACGAAAAGGTCGGGTGTGCCGTAACAACAAAGCCCGCCATTTCATCTTCAACCAGTTTACGAAAGGCTTCGAACGGCCTTTTTTCACCGGCACTATTGTGTGCAAGCCTGTCAACAACCGCCGTCAGCCTGTCTATATTTTTTGTGCGATCTACCGAACTCCATTTTTTAGTCATGCTGACAAGCCGCGACTTCAGCAGTGACTTGCCACGCGCGGAAAACTCGTCTGACAAACCGTTCAGGTCTTTCCTACCGGCCAGCAGGTCTGACGCGAGTTCATAACCAGCCGAAAGGTGCCTGCGACGCATCTCTGCACTATTTTTGCTAGTATTTGTCATGTCGAAGCTTTCCTGTCTGTACGAAAGTTGCCGGCTCAAATCTCTAATATCGAATGTTCACGTTTCAGCAGTGGTAGATGCTCTTAATATCAGCTCGAAGGGCAGTACATCATTTTCAGTAGCGTTTTCGGGTGAAACCAGCGGATCATTTTCAACCGGCCCGCCGTTGGAAATCTGGCTCATAAGCAACTCCGTTGCCCGATGACCAATTTGAACAATCGGCTGCCTGACGGTCGACAATCCCGGCCAGAACTGCCGGGACATTGGTGTATCGTCAAATCCCGCAACCGCGAGGTCAGCCGGGATCGACAAGCCCCGTCGATAAGCCTCATGCATAACCCCGGAGGCCATGTCATCATTGCTGGCGAAGATCGCTGTTGGCGGTTCTTCGTACGCTAGCAGTTTCCGGGCCGCAACCTCACCTGACGCGAAATCAAATTCGCCGTGTTCCACGAATGACCCGTCCAGATCGAGACCTGCGTCTTCAAATGCCCGACAATAGCCTGAATATCGAAGCGCACTACAAGCGTGATCCTCCGGGCCTTTGATGAAACCAATAGATGTATGGCCCGCAGCAATCAGATGGCTTGTCATAGCGCGCGCGGCATCCATTTCATCAATGTAAACTGCTGGCCCCCTCCCCGTCCCGGCGGAAGAAACAGACACAAACTTAACACCCGCTGTGGTCAGTTTATCCACCAAATCATGGTTGTCAGAAAGCGGCGGGGTCAGAATGATACCATCCGGCTGCGTTGACCTCGTCCATTCCAGCAGGTCCGATATCTGATCGGCTGCCTCAGAGGATGGACACAAGGCGAGACCATAGTGCTGCTCGCGACATGCCTGTAAAATCCCCCGCTGCAGGTTTACGAGAAAACTGTCACTGGGGTTATCATAAACAAGACCTATCAAAAACGAACGTTTTCCCGCCAGCCCTCTTGCCGCCAGACTGGGTTTATAGTTCAACGATACAATCGCTTCCTGAACCCGTTCACGGGTGAGCTTCCTCACATTTGGCTCATGGTTCACAACACGAGACACGGTCTTGATCGAAACACCCGCCACCCTGGCCACATCATTGATTGTAGCTGCAGACGCCATCTATTCTTCTCTCCTCATACCAGACCACACGCTACACCAAAAAAATCCAAGTGCCATGTGCGCTATTGTACGGACGGTTAACGACCAACCATAACACAGCCACATTGAGGATTTCATGGTGCTACGACAGTGCCGCTCGTTATAATCTGGTGAGGAAAGAGTATATGGATGTTGACAGCGCTGTCAATGAGCGTTATCGATCTATTCACATACATTATATGATGACACGGTGGGAGAGCGCCCGTTTGGGTGGCCGGGGCATACTTTTGAACAGAACGCATAAAAAAATTCTGGTGGCCGATATTGGCGGCACAAATGCCCGCTTTGCGGTTGCCACAAAACCTGATGGGCAAATCCCGGGGTCGCTTGCGCCGGATATCAATCATTTTGCTGCATTTCCCTGCGCCGACTTTCACTCCCCTATTGAGCTCATTGAGCACTATTCCCAATTGTCGGAAATGCCGGCATTTGACGCTGCCTGTTTTGCAGTTGCAGGCCCGGTAAGCCAAAACGCAGCGTACCTGACCAATCTTGGCTGGACAATTGACGGAAGCCAGATTGAACAACAACTGAATATCCCACAGGTAATCATTGCCAATGATTTCGAGGCCCTGGCCCGCTCGGTCACAGCTCTCGAGACGGATCAACTATTGACCTTGCACCAACCGGAACAAGAAGCATTAGCCGGGCCCATCAGCGTCATGGGGCCAGGCACAGGGTTTGGCCTGGCACAGGTTTTCCGGGCAAAAGGTTTTATCACTGTTATCCCGACTGAAGGTGGTCATAGCAGCTTCGTGCCTCACGGGGAGCTGGAAAATGCAGTTTGGGGACAAGTCAAGGAAAGCATGGGCAGGATTACTATTGAGACTCTCATGTCAGGCGTCGGAATCATGAGGATCTACCGCGCACTATGCAGCCTGAAAGGCGTTACGCCACTGAACTATGAGCCCAGTACAATCAGTCAGTTGGCGCTTGATGATCAGGACGAGACGTGCGTGGATACATTAAAGGTATTTTGTAGCATGCTCGGAGGTGTTGCCAGCGACATTGCCCTGACACAAGGAGCAACCGGCGGTGTGTTCCTGGGCGGCGGTATTCTGCCTAAAATTGCCCCATTGGTGGAAAAAAGCGAGTTGCTGGCAAGATTCCTAGACAAACCGCCAATGGAAGGTTTTGTTACCAGAATTCCGCTGCACCTGATCACCGACCACGAAGCTGCATTGATCGGCGCTGCGCTCCTTGCCGAAGACACCTTGAACCGTTAGGCCGGAGACAAAGGTCAACACATCGCATGGCACGGCATTAAACGCCTTACCTGCACCTGCTAGCCTGCTGGAACAGTGCCGAGCAACATGCTCAGTCGCTGGTGATCCAGCTTTGCCGCCGACTCGACTGCGGTCTTGTATGGCTCTTTCGCAGTTTCCAGATCTTCGTGCTTGATGACCACACGGCGGTGCTCGCCGTGAACACGCCAGCTGTCTTCAGTTTTAAAAATGAACAACAGTTCGCCAACAGCGGTGATCACATAATAGGGCGCCTGGGACGTCAGTGGTAAATTGCGCGAGTAGCGGGGGAAGTAGAAATTCAGCCCATCGTGGCTGACCGGGCCACGGATACCCCCGATGATGCAGTCGGTAAAGGTGGTGTCGCTAACCACGGAACCAAGCATGTCCGAACACGTTAAGTTGCACGAGATAAATTCGCTGCCGTCAATATCGCAGGCTCGGAAAACAGCACCGGAAAAGTCGCACTTGAAAAATATTGCGCTTGAAACCATTAGCAGGTGGAATTGAGCTTCACTAAAATCACAATTGACGAAAATGGTATCGGACCAGTTCAAAACACTGCGAATTTTGAGTGCACTAATGCTCTCCTGCGCAAACTGCTCTCCCATGACCAGCTTGTGCGAGGGAAACATGTTGGTCAGTGTCTTAAGGTCCATTGGATAACCCCACCGTGCATAACTCTATAAAAACGCAGCGATTCGCTGCTGGATACTGAACAATAGTGTCCAGCCATTTGCATTCGGTAAATGTTTGATTCAAATTTTAACTAATTTGCTTTTGACCAATCAGCCACAACCATGTCAGGGAAGAACACAGCACCCAAGAATACAGAAAGGCCGCCAGCTCCAGAGAGCATAGCGACCTTTCAAATTCTATTGTCTACGGGGCTTTGGCAATTACCAGACAAGCACCTAGCGTTTAATCGGGTCTTCCGCCAGACCCGCCATTTGAGCCGGCGTCAGATCAAGTGAATCGACCACGCCGTTAAAGAAATCGACTTCGAACGGGCTCACTTTGCCATCAACTTTGATAAGCTTCCCAAGTGCCTGGACTACAAGCTGGCGATCGGCAACATCGATTTTCGATTTGATCTTTGACAAATAGCGCCCGAGGCTCGCTTCCTTAAACAGGTCGGAAATTGCGGCAACGCGCACATCTTTTTCACTGACCTCTGACCCTGTCGCTTCCTTGATGATGGCTTGTACCGTCGCAACCTCTACCGAGTCGATATTACAATCGGCACTCGTGGCCCTTGCGAGGGTCATCAACAACACTTCTTCGACAAGCTCTTTCTTGTCAGCATCTGACAGTTCTTTGTCACCGAAGCGGAACATTTCCATAATGTGGCTGAGTTTAGAGATACTCATGACAGTTTCCTTCCCCTTTTCAAGATCGGCATACAGCTATTTTTCTTCATGCCGGCCTGTCCCTAGTTGCCGCCAAACGGCGTGTTCTAACCTTGAGAACGATACCAACGCAAAACCGCACGCGGGTCAAGCGGTAGTCTGCGGAATTTATCGAATTCTGTGTATTTTCTGACGTATGATACCAGTAGCGCATTAGTACACTAGGTCAGCAACGCTTCGCTCACTTCCCATAAACGCTCGGCACTCTCACCATTTACCGCCCAGGGGGCAACATGCAGGTATCGCGGCGATTCCTGCGTCATCAGTTCAGCGACATCGCAGTCTTCGCAGTAAACTCCGCCCTTTTCTGTAAGTCTGTCCGAGGTGGCGCACCACAGACTGGTGGCGGCACCGCCCTCTGGTGACTTGAAAAGCTTGCTGGCTGTTTCAGAGATATTGCCTTCACTGTCTGTCCAGCCAAGTGCAGCCATTTCCGCAACCGGCAAATGGCGTTGCAAAGGGGTCAGAATTCCGCCTGGGTGCACTGAAAATGCCAGAAGCCCCTCGCTGCCAAACCGTTGTTGCAGACCAACGGCAAACAAGGCATTGGCGGTTTTTGCCTGACCATAAGCCCGCCATTTATCATAAGGTTCTGCAGAGAAATGAATATCATCCCAGCGAATATCGCTTTGCTTGTGCGCGATTGATGACAAGCTGACGACACGGGGGCGATCCGCGGCCAACAAGGCAGGCATCAATTTTTGTGTCATAGCAAAATGACCAAGATGGTTGACACCGAGCTGCGCCTCCCACCCTGGACCCACCCTCGTTTCAGGGCAGGCCATAATCGCTGCGTTGTTAATCAGGATATCCAGGGGTTTGCCTGTATCAACAAACCCATCGGCAAACGCGGTAGCGCTGTTGATGTCCGCAAGATCCATCGCATAAACCGAAACATTGTCGCCAAAGTCAGCCAGTGCCGCCCTCGCAACGTCTGGTCGACGGGCCGGCACGACAACTTCTGCTCCCACATCGACGAGTGCGCGAACCGTCTCAAGACCAAGCCCTGAATAACCACCGGTGACGATCGCGGTTTTCCCCGTCAGATCAACGCCCGCCAGCACATCTGCTGCGAGCGACTTTGCGCCAAAACCCGAACCCGTTTTCGCCTGAATGGTATCAGTCATCGCTCCCGCTCCCTGTACCTTCACATCACCTGCAATCAAAGTATGCTGAAACCCGCAGGTTTCAAAATACAGCCGTCATTATGCTAATACACTTGTTTTATGCGTCAGTGCACGCCATGTACCAAAACAGATATCTGGGGAGATGAAAGCCATGGCAAGACGACTGCCGGAAATTCTAGAAGATGTCCGTCAAAAACTTCTGGGCCGCGAAAGCACAGCAACCTGGAGCGAAAATGCTACCTCAGCCTATTCTGCAACTGTTGAAGGGCTGAAAGAGTTTAGCGGCGACACCCTTGGCAAAACAGCGGGGCGCTTTAACGAAGCCCTACCCTATATCGAGCGGGCGGGATATGAAGTTACCGAAATTGAAGTTGGCCTTGGCCTCTCCCCCAAAATCGTGCCTCACCTCAGGCTAAGGGAACTCATAGACCAGGAGGAACAATTGGTGCTTCTGGAAGAGTCCCGGGATAAAAAGCTGGTCAACACAATCCTGAGTTCTTTGTTTCGGGCCAGCGCCGCCCACAGCAAACTCAACTTTCGCAAGTTCCACTTCAGCAACATCGAGCTTGAACTCAGTGTTTTGCCAACGGTCGTTTTGAAATTTCGACCCAATAACGAAGACCAAAGTCCGATGATCACATCAGAAAAAACAGCGCCAACAGAGCATATTGACGGACCAGAAGCTTAACTGACAAAAAGCAACCGCTAACCCGCTTTCAGCTTCTCAACCGCACGCTTGTGCTCTTGGGCCTCATGCACATAATGGTGTGTACCGGCCAGCATCATTTTATCTTCACCCGGTTTCAGGTCACGAAACTTGCGGGCTGGCAACCCGGCCCACATTTCCCCGGACGGTAACCGTTTCCCCGCACCGAGAAATGCGCCCGCCGCCAGAAACCCGTCCGATTCGACAACTGTGCGATCAAGAACAGTGGCGCACATGCCAATGAACCCCCTGTCCTCTATCTTACATCCATGCAGCATGCATTTATGGCCCACAAGCACATCTTCACCGATAAGGCACGGCGTGCCACCCTGTTCGGGCACATCAACATGGATGATCGTGCCGTCCTGAATGTTGCTACGGGCACCGATCACAATTTTATTGCAGTCGCCGCGCAAAACACTGCCATACCAAACGCTGGCACCCTCACCAATTTCTACGTCGCCAATAATAACGGCACCGGGCGCAATAAAAGCGCTTTCGTGAATAACAGGTGTTTTACCACCGAACGGCATAATCAAAGGGTCCATAGGGTCATCTTTCACAGCATGAGTTTTGCCGTAATATGGATCGCAGTGCCGCCCTGAACAAGTGCTCGCTGCCGAGTTTATTCCGCAGCCTTCAACTCTTCAGCTTCAACGGTACCTTTCCGCCCTCCCACCAGTGGCCAGAGCAACAACTGGGCACCGGATACTTCGTTCAGGTTCTCAACGCCATATTCTGCGGGGTACTGGCGCGTGATTTTGGCTGTCCCAAAGATCATGTCCCACAGGAAGAAAAAGTTTGAAAAATTGCCTTTGTAGTGCGTGACACCATCGCTTTTGTGCCGGCCATGATGCGCCGAGTGCGTTGCAGGCGTAGAGATAACCCGTTCAACCACCCACATAAGCGGGCTGAGCCATTTTATTTTGTAGAGAGGTTCGTCCCAATGCACGCTCGAATGTGCACCGATAATCACCAGGCTTTTGGCAACCACATAAAAGGCGTAGACTTCGCCAGCACCCAAATAGACAAGCAGGCCGGTAACCCAGAGACTGGGCATCGGGATATAATACAGCAGGCCATTGCGGTATGTGATGCGCACATTCAGATAGTCGGCATCATGATGAACCCTGTGCAGATTATAGAGCACCGGGAACGTATGGCTGGCCCGGTGCCACCAATACTGCAACATGTCGTCACCAATCATCAAAAGCCCGAACAGCGCCCATACGGGTAGGCTGGCCAAAGCCCCTGCATGATCAGGGAACAGAGCCGCAGCAAGACCCGCACCAGTAAAAATGATCAGTGGGACACTAAGAAAAAATACATTTGCGGTAGAGAACACCTCAATAAAGACGTCGCGCATTCTGGTCTTGTCTTTTTCCAGAAAACGCCCAGCCATAAGTTCGATAAAAATTACCGCTACCAAGGCCAGTACGATTGTTGCTGCGCTTGTCATTGCCTCTCTCCTTCAGACAAACACTAGCATTCGTATTTAATATATTTTAGTGATATATATTCATTAAATAATAACTTTTGGTTATGATATGCTTGATGTTAGGCACCTACGACACCTGATCGCAGTTGCGGAAGAAGGCACATTGCAGAAAGCCTCTGACCGCCTGAATATAACGCAGCCTGCACTTACCAAAAGTATCCGGGCGCTTGAAACCTATCTGAACTCCAGCCTCTTTGACCGGGTGGGTCGCGGCATGCAACTGACAGACCTCGGGGCCGAACTGGTTGAAAGCGGCAGGCGCATACTGCGTTCTGTACGCGATACCGAGCAAATGATAGAAAACTGGAACAAGGGCGATTCCGGCCGTATCACCATCGGACTCGGCCCTGCCTACACGGTGCTTCTATCAGCCAACCTGATCGAAACGGTCATCAGCAGATTTGCCTCCGTGCGCCTGCAGCTTGAAACCGGCGATACCACAAATCTGGTCGCGCGGCTTCTGGAAGACACGATCGACATCGCCGTTTGTGATATTGCTTCAGTGCCCAAAGATCAGGACATTGTTGCTATTGACCTCAAACCACAGGCCATTGTTGCACTCGTGCGCTCCGGGCACCCGCTGTCAATGCACACGAGGCCAACCATGGCGAGCCTGGAAAACTTCCCCGTGGGTCACAGCCCGGCACCTGACCAGTTTGCAGACTTTAGCGCCAATATCGCCGCGAGCGGCAAGCTCTGTTTGTCGGAAAACTATGATGCCCTGGCGCAGGTGGCAAAAACATCTGATCTGGTTGTCCTCCTGCCGCGAAATCTGGCCGAAGCCTATGTTGAACCGGGCCTGTTTGACCTGATCGACATAGAGGGCATTCCCCAACAATCTGCGCCCAAAATCCTGTATCGGCAAGGCAGCAAGCTTCTTCCGCCGCTTGGCCACAAACTCGTTGAACACATCCAGTCAAATTTTGCACCCAGCACAACCAGCGCCGCTTGAGTAAGGTTTTACCTCGGGCACCTTAATTGTGCGGCCGCGCGGTTGTGTTCACACAAATGGCACTTGCCTGCAGCCTTTACTTGAGGAATGATGCCCATCGGTTGTACTTCAGGGGGAAGTAGCATGACCGATGGCTTCAGATACAAGGCCTTCATAAGCTATAGCCACACGGACAAGGTGGCGGGGAACAAACTTCTAAAAGATCTGGAAAACTACCGGGTCCCCAAAAGACTTGTCGGCAAAACGGCACCAGCCGGCGGCACCATTCCGGGCCGGGTCGGGCAGGTGTTTCGTGACCGGGACGAATTGCCGGCAGCAGAAGACCTTACCGCAGAGGTCAAGAAGGCTCTCACCCAGTCGGAATTCATGATTGTGCTTTGTTCGCCTGCTGCAGCGGCCTCGCGCTGGGTGAACCGGGAAATCATCGAGTTTAAAAAACTCACCGGCGAGCGCCGCATCCTTTCGGTGATCCTTTCGGGGGAACCCTTTGCATCTGACCACGGCGCGGCTGACCGGGAGTGCTTTCCCCCGGCACTGCGCTTCAGGCTCGGCGATAACGGCATGCTCACCACCACGCCCGCAGAACCCCTTGCCGCCGATTTCCGGGCCGCCGGAGACGGCCCGAGGCGCGGCAGGCTGAAGCTGGTCGCCGGGCTATTGGGCATTGGCCTCGACGCCCTGATCGAACGTGACCTGCAAAGAAAAATGCGCCGTGTGATGGTCGTCACGGCAGCGAGCGTTTTCGCCATGCTAGGCATGGGTTTCCTGACATACGAGGCCGTAACCGCCCGGCAGGATGCCGAGCATCATCGCGGTGAAGCAGAAGGACTGATCGAGTTCATGTTGACCGACCTGAGAGATAAGCTGGAGCCTGTTGGCAGGCTGGATGTGCTCGACGCGGTCGGCGAACAAGCGGTTGCTTATTATGACCGGCAGGCGCTCGATGATATGCCTGACGACGCGCTTGGCCGCCGTGCCCGCGCTTTTCATCTGCTCGGTGAAATCGACGACAAACAAGGTGACCTTGAAGGCGCACATGAAAAATTCGAAGCCGCCTATTTGACGACGGCCACCCAACTGGCACAGGACCCAGACAACACAGATCGCATCTTCGACCACTCCCAAAGCGCTTTTTGGGTGGGTTTCCTTGAGTGGCAGCTCGGCAACTATAAACAGGCCGAATTCGCACTCAAGACATACAAAATGCTGTCTCAAGCACTGGTCACCAGAGACCCACAAAACAAGAATTGGCGGTATGAACTGGCATATTCGAACAGCAATCTCGGAACGCTGTCATTAAGACAGTTTAGTCAACCAGAAAAAGCACTCCCATTTTTCCAGGAATCGCTAACACTATTCAAAGCTCTAGCCAAACTGGCGCCTAGCGATGCTGATGCCATCATGGAAGTGACTGATGCCTACGCCTGGGTCGCAGATTCATACAGAATGCTGGGGGAGTTATTGGAAGCTCGAGCACACAGGCAAAAAGAACTCGAACTCTATACATCGCTAGTAGAAACCCATCCACACAATATGAAAGCACTTGTGGGGCAAGCCAATACACGGGTTGCTCTATCAATGATTGACTTCGATCTCGGTAGAATTGCTCCAGCCTTGTCAGAGATGAAATCGGCTTCAAAAGCTCTGGAAGACTTTGTTTCTAGAGACCCCGAAAATACTGAATGGAGAAAATTTTCTGCAATGAGTCATCTGCATTTAGCGGAGGCGCTAACTGCATTGGGTGAGCATGAACAAGCTAGAAGAGCTATTTTGCAGGTTCATAACATGGAGAAGAAGTTTACTGCCGAAAGCAGAGTAAAAAGCGAAATTAAATACAAGGTAATCGCGCTCCGCCGCCTAATTCAAGCCAAACTGGAATACTATCGTGGCAATTATCACGTAGCCGCCAAGGCCGTGGAAGAGCTGATTCCAGATTTGAGGCATGATCTCGACGTACTTTTAGAGACAAACGGAGGTATTGAGGTTCTCATCGCCACCATGGACCTACAGTCCCGCCTCCATATTGATAGGAGACAGTATTCTAATGCCCGATCAGTTTTACTGGAGATAAAGCAACTGCTTACAGACCCGGCAAGAAGTTTTTCTCTTAGAAACCAACTCGCACTAGCAAAAGCGCTGACCTCACTGAATGAAGCCACTAAAGCAAATTCGATCATAAATGGACTGCAACTCAAGAGTTACAGACATCCTGACTTTGAACAATTTGAGACTGCCAGTTTGCCTGCAGCCCCGGCTCCTGTTGCGCAGCAAAATTGAGGAGAAAACACAATGGTCGTGTATGATGAAATCTTAACGGTAAGAGTTCGATTAAGGAAAAAGTGGATTTGGAAACGAGGTATCAAATCCACTTTCATATTTGATGTAGACCCTCATACACCTATCCGTGGTGGCTTGGAAGACTACTTGAACTACTTGCAAAATGACATCAGGCTATCGACTTCCAATGTCAATGATCTAGTAGACAAATACCGAAAAAGAGCCCGGAGACATTACGGGACTTTTCCTGTGTTTCTATTTAGGGAAATACTAAGAGCATTACAGTTGTTGATAAAATTCGGCCGCGGCCTGGTCCCGTTCTTACCTCCGATTAAAACGCCCTTCGATATATCTCTGAAATTGCCAGACGGCACAGCCCGCAAAACACCCTGCTATCTCTTATATATTTGTGAAACTTCAAACTGGAAATTTCGTGGTGATGACCTGACGGGTGAAGTCATGAGTTCTCCAGACCCGAACATCGGCAACCATCTCAGTTTCCCAAACGTTGGCAAACAAGCGAAAACCGAGTTCTTTGGAGTCGCAGTAGTGGACCCCGGTTTCCCACAGAATGGGGCCAACAAAGAGTTCAAGGTAAACATTAATATGTGGGTGGAACAAGATCCGAACCGCAATACACCGGTTATCATCGATCCGAAAATAAGGAACCCGTAGGGTAACTAAAACGCCGAAAAACCAAGACGAAACGCCGACTAAAACCTACATAGCGACCGACAAGGGAGAGGCTACATGACTCTAAAAATCATCACGGTTAGAGTTAACCTTACAAAAAACCCCGGCGGAGGGGCCGGGAACAAATTCTATTTTTCCGTTGACTCCAAGACCCCACTCAAGGGCGGCCTAGGGCAGTATGAACAAATTATCTGGAATGACTTGACAAAAACCCACCAAGTTGAATCTGGTGCAGTCGAGGCCGCCATAAGAAAGTATAATAGTGATGCCGATGAATATCATGAGTCGTCAGACCGAGACAAAAACAATCAGGATTTCCTGGCAGAGATAACACAACATATCGAAGGCCTTCAAAACAAACTGCTTGAACGGGACTATGGGCTTGATTTCATGATTACTGGCGATGGCATTAACCGAAACCCTTCGCCTTTTGACGTGAGCTTGAGCTCCGACAACATCAACGCATACAGCGACCCATGCTATCTGTTTTACATCTGCGAGATTGATAACTGGTATTTTAGAGGCAATAGCTCAGTGAATGCCAAAAAAGACAAACTGATTATTGAAGCAATCCCGCACGACAGCAATGCGCCTGATGCCCCGGAGCATTATTTCCCAAACCTTCCAAGAGTTGCAGACATGAAAGACAGGCTCAAATATTTTGGTGTCTTCGTCAAGAAACCCGGCTTCCCGGCTCATCCCAAATATCCGACTAATGCAGCGAACAAGAAAATGCACGGATTTGACTTCAACATTTACATGTCAGTGCAACAAGGCAATAACCATGATACATTAATTGTTATCGATCCTAAAATTCGCAACCCCTGATTTGGAGGTCCGCGAAGTTTGTCTATTGTAAGCAAGATTGTTTCCCTTCTCCGCTCTGGTGCACTTGAACAGGCGGAGAAGGAATACCTGCGGCTTGGCCTTGATAAGGATCAGTCCAGCGAAGATGTGATAGCGCTGGGTGGTCGCATCCTGAAGGCAAAAGCCCTTGAGCACAAAGGCGCGGACCGCCAGAGACTCGCGCTTATGGCGGCCGAGAAGTACGCGGCAGCGCACACGCGGTTCGGCGGCACCTTCAGCGGCATCAACACCGCCGCCCTGTATCTGGTCGGCAGTCAGCCTGACAAGGCTCAAGCTGCAGCTCGCGGTGTTCAAAAAAGCCTGAAAAGCAAATCGCCAAAACCCGGCGCAGACGCCTATTACCATATGGCAACGGCCGCGGAAGCGGCCTTCATCCTTGATGACAGAGCGCAGGCAAACACCATGCTGGCCGATGCCCTGCCGCTCGATCCGCACAATCATGAAGCTCACGCCAGCACACTGAAACAGCTTGAAATGCTGTCAGAAACCACAGGCGCACCGATAGACTGGCTAACCCCCTTCAGGCCGCCCAAATCACTGCATTTTGCCGGCCACTTGTTCGCGCTTGGCGATAGCGACCTGGCCCTTGAAGGGGCATCCGTTTACGGGCTTGAGAAAGCGATTGACGATGAACTGAAAGCGGGCGGATACGGCGCAGCATACGGGGCGCTGGCAGCGGGGTCTGATATCCTGATTGCCGAACGGTTGCTCGCACACGGCATTGATCTTCATGTCGTGCAGCCATGCCCCGACCAGTTGTTTGAAGATATCTCCATCAAGCCGTTCGGGGATGAATGGCAGGCCCGGTTCGAGGCTTGCCTCGCCAGTGCCGCCAGCGTGCGCACCATATCCCGGGACACCAGTGTATGTGATGACCTGACAACGGCATTTGCAAGTGAAACAGCAATGGGCCTTGCGGTCCTGCGCTCAGAAAACCTCGCCACAACGGCCGAACAGCTACTGATATGGGACGGTACGGAAGGAAGAGGTGTTTCAGGCACCGCGCGGGATGCCGTCCTGTGGCGTGCGTCTGGTCGGTACCAGCGAACCATACCCTATGCATTCAAACGCAACATAACCCGGACAGACCGCAACAGCCATAACCCCAGCAGAAGCCTGAAGGCCATGCTGTTCGCAGACGTTAAGGGCTTTGGCAAACTGAATGAAAAGCAAGTGCCCATTTTTGTTGAAAAGGTGCTGACACCGCTCGCCTCTCATTTTGGTGGGCCGACCGAAAAACCCGCGCATATGAACACCTGGGGGGATGGGCTTTTCCTCGTGTTCGACACCGTGACCGACGCCGCCAATGCCGCGGTAAAATTACAGGCAACGTTTCAGGAAATCGTTCCTGCAGCCATTGGCCTGCCTGAAGGTCTAGCCCTGCGGGTTGGCGGGCATTATGGGCCGGTTCACTCTCTGACCGATCCGTTTATGAACAGAAACGGCGTTTTCGGTCGTGAAGTCACCACAGCTGCCCGCATCGAGCCTGTTACGGCGCCCGGTTCAATATTTGTCAGCGAGCCGTTTGCCTGCGCGCTTGCCCTGACAAACCCCGAGGGCCTGCACTGCGAACCGCTGCGTGAAGCTGTTCCGGATAAAGACGGAAACCCGATGACTTTATTCAGTTTGCGAAAAACCAACAGGCTCAGTTAAGCCTGCTGACCAGAACGTGCGGCGCCGTGATCAAAAGACCGCTTCCCTGTTTTTCAACCGCCTTTTGGTCTTTCAATTCATTAACCGTGCGGGACACCGTTTCACGCGCAATCCCCAGTTTCCTGGCGATCGTGCTGATGGATGGCAGGGCGTCGATCAGCAAAGTATCAGCGTCTGCAACAGGCCCGGCCATGCGCATGAGTTCCGCATAAACACGGCCTTTCGACGACAGCGTAGACTGTTCGAACATCCGGCGTGTGGTTTCCTGAATGCGGGACGCCAGCATACGGCTCACGCGCAGGCCGATGCTGCCGTGTTTTTCCATCAGTTTCAGGAAAACCTTCCCCGGGAACACAGCCGCAAGAACATCGGTTCGCGCGTATACATCGGCGGTTCGGATACCGTTGCCCAAAACAGCCATTTCGCCCACAAGATTCCCGGCAGAAAAGGTATCTATGAACACCTCAGCACCTGCAGCTGAATAGCGCAAGGCACGGGCCTCCCCTTCCAGGAGATAGAAGACAGTGTCCCCATTATCGCCTTCCGCCAGGATTATCGCCCCTTTCTGAAACCGGCGTGTGGTGCTCGCCTGCTGCAGCTCTACCAAAACAGTCGGATCATCCCCGAAAAAAACAGAAAAATCATGCATGGCCAAAATATCCAGTCGATGTTTTACCGCCAGTCCCAACGCCAACAGTAGCAATACGGCGCTTGTCAGCGGTGCTGAGCATTTACCTTACTTCAAACACTTAAAGAACGTGACCTCAGACCCTATATACCACAATCCAAAATCAAAATAATGACAAGACAGCGAGGAAAAATAATGGAGATATCTGCCAAATTCTGGAACAAAAATGCCAAAAAATATGCGGCGAGCCCGGTTGCTGATGAAGCAGCATACCAGCAGAAACTTGAAACCACACGTGGCTACTTTACGCCCGACATGAAGCTGCTGGAACTGGGATGCGGCACCGGCACAACCGCTGTCACCCACGCGCCGCACGTTAGCAGCATTCGCGCAACCGATATATCCGAAGGCATGCTGGAAATAGCCCGGCAGCGCGCTGAGGAAGCGGGTGCAAGCAATATCGAATTCGAATGTGCCGCGTTCGATGACATGGACCTTGGTACCGAAACCCACGATATGGTTCTGGCGCTCAGCCTGCTTCATTTGCTGCCCAATCGACAGGATGCAATCGAGAGAGTGTTCCGGTCATTGAAGCCCGGCGGGCTGTTTGTCACCAGTACAGTTTGCCTGCAGGATGGCTATGGTTTCCTGAAGTATATCATTCCGGCAATGCAGTTTTTCGGAATGGCACCCCATGTGGAATTCCTGTCCGCGGAAGAACTTGAAGCAGACTTCAGCGAAGTCGGTTTTGAGGTCGAGCACCGCTGGCGGCCCGGACCAAAAAAAGCCCTGTTCATGATCCTGAAAAAGCCGCTGTAGGTTAGGGACCGGTGCCGCTGGAGACAAGCCATCTCCGCAGCAAACCCCTAGTTAAGTAATCGGTTTACATAATTAATATGTGTTTATGATTCTGCATATCGCTGTCGGCTGCTCTGCCTGACATTTTTCAACGCTTTATTCAGGCCTTACCGTTGGCAGAAAAGGTGGGGTTATTGTCCTAACGGTAATCAGCATCATACGTTAAAGTCTGACCATCAACACGACGACAAAACTGGATTCGACATACTATGGTCACGACAGCGAAATTAGAAAAAGAGGCATACGCCCCAAAAGAAACATTGCCCATGAATGTGGTAATGGTCACCTACCCAGACGCTCATATTCTGGACGTTGTAGGGCCACTTGAGGTGCTTGCCGGCGCAGGATTATTTTTGCCCGATGGTACCGTGCCCTACGCCACCAAACTGGTCGCGCATAAAAAAGGCGCAGTTGGAACAACCAGCGGTTTGACGCTACAGGCCAACCAGTCTTTCGCTGAAGCAAAGACTGATACGTCCGGGATTGACACGCTGATCATCTCTGGTGGACACGGCACCACGGATGCCCTTCGGGATGCTGAGCTGTTGGACTATGTAGCGTGGGCGGCAGGCCGTGCCAGGCGCGTGGTTTCCATCTGCACCGGTGCAATGATCCTTGCAGAGCTAGGTCTTTTGAAGGGACGCCGCGCGACCACTCACTGGTGGTGGTGCCCAATTTTGGCACAAAGATACCCTGATGTACTACTGGAACCTGACGCCATCTTCCTGCGAGACGGCAACATTTGGACCTCCGCTGGTGTAACGGCAGGTATGGACCTCGCGCTGGCTTTGCTGGAAGAAGACTGGGGACATGATGTTGCCCTGCAGGTTGCCCGATACAATGTGATGTATATTATGCGCCCCGGCGGTCAGACACAGTTTAGCGCCAACCTTATTGCTCAGAAAGCGAACGACCGGGCCATTGGCGAAACTCTTACCTATATTCTTGAAAACACCGCAGAAGACCTGACGGTTACGATGCTTGCCTCCCGGGCATGCATGTCAGAGCGGTCATTCGCCAGAAAATTTAAAGACGAAACAGGTATGACACCGGCTCACTATGTAGAAGCTGCCCGTTTGCAAGCGGCTCGCGTGAGGCTGGAACAATCGGAAATGTCTGTTGAACAGATCGCTCTTCTTGCCGGATTTAACAATTCGGAGCGCATGCGGCGGGTTTTTCAACGTCATCTCGGAGTGTCTGCCACGGATTATCGTGACAGATTCCGGATTGCTGGTTTTTTGAATGATAAGGAGACTTCATCATGAGATTATCCAGCACCTAACCTTCCGGTTAACTGCCACCGCTGCGGTAGAGCCGGAACTAAACCCCAAAAAGAAACGAGACACTGTGCCAAAGCAATTTGGTGCAACCGGGACACTTGTCCCAAATCACAAATATCGACACTTGGAAGGAAACAACATGAAAACGAATATGAACACGAAAACACGGAAAAAAATTGCACTCACTACAGCTGTCACCCTGATTGCCGGTCACTACACTGCTCCAGTGTATGCTCAATCCCGGGAAGATGTCTTTACCGGCCTTAAGGCAGGTGTTCAGGCGGGCTGGGAGAGATCGCGGATCAATGAAAGTGTCCTGGACGGGGCAAATCTTACTGATGTGAACAAGGGGTTTTCTTATGGTTTGTACGCAGGCTATGACCGCCAATACGGCAACATGGTACTGGGAGTTGAGGCCGGTTTTAGTCCGGATGGCCAAACGTTGCGCACCGCTGTACCCGGCGGCTCGGTTGTACTGAACTCCAAATGGTCTGCCGACCTTTCAGCGCGCGCCGGCTATACCCTTGCACCAAATCTTCTTGCATATGGTCGGTTGGGCTACAGCATCAACCGCTATAAGGTGCTTGGTTTCAATGCAGGCAGCCCCAATGCTGTCGCCAGCGAGAGCGCTACCGGGGATGGCTTCATGTATGGTGGCGGGCTTGAGTATGCTCTCGGTTCCAACGTTTCAATGCGTGCCGAATACCGCTATCGGGATTTAGGTGGTTCACTGAAAACCAAACAGGTACTGGGCGGCATCTCATACCATTTCTAAGTCACAAGTCAAATTTGGCTGATGCCACGAATCCATTCCCCAGGCGCAGCGGCTGTACTCCAGTTTGTACAGCCGCCAATGGGTATCAGCCGGCCCCAAAACTCTCATAAGACATTGAATTTATTGATGATGTCATGACAAGTAACAAACCTATCGTCACCAGCAAGAACCGATACACGGCATTCCCCTAGATTATAAGCTTGTCCACCGTTGTTTCAGACCGATCAAATGGACAATACCGAATGATAAACAAATAGCGGAGCTCCAAACCCAGAATTCGGGTGAGCGCCCCATGGGGGTGTCTATTAAAAAGAAACCGCCAATCCCGCGCGCCAAATATATGAGAGTAATTAGAGCGAGGACTGATCGGACTAAAGGCAAACGAATAATCGCCCCGGCGCCGGAGAATGCATAAAGCGACCAAACAGAAAGAACAAGAACGATACCGCTGGTAATTAGAGTTGGTTGAATACTGCCCTGTTCGGCAAGCACCGCCATTCGCTCACCAGCCCCCAGAAACCGATACCAGGGCGCGCCGAAATAGATACAGCCTAAATGCAATATTGCAGCAATAGCGCTTAAACTACCCGCAACAATTAGAAAAACGTTCATATCTTGATGAAACCTTTCTTTAACTCAACACGGCGGTATAAAATATCTATTCAGCCTGCAAGACCCGCGCCCATGCATTCAAAATAGATCTCTGAAGACAGTTTCTTTACTCTAAAGCCACTCATTCATGGCTTTCAATCTCAACCGTTCTACTTGGCTGATTGCTCGGTAAATACAGTCTGCAGCCGCAACAAGGCCTGCAATTATAAAGAAAACAAAGAGAAGTTGGTGCCCCCGGTCGGAATCGAACCGACACTCCCAAAAGGGAACGGGATTTTGAATCCCGCGCGTCTACCAGTTCCGCCACAGGGGCAATCTGTGAGGATGCTTGTCAAAGCGGGGTGCATCATACTGTGCAATTGTCCCGCGTCAAGCGCACTTTGGCACCATTTGCCCAAATCTCGATATTGTATGGCAACATGATTGTCTTTGCGGGCATGCGTTGGTATGCATCAGCCTTGATATTGGGGAAAACAAACCGTTGGTGACCATCAGGGCACCATGACAATACCGGAGAGATGCGTCTGTGATCAGGCCCCTTTACAACTGGATGATCGCCAAGGCCCAGAGCCCTGCCAGCGAAAAATGGCTGGCGGGTATTTCTTTTGCCGAATCCAGCTTTTTCCCTATCCCCATCGACATGATGCTGATCCCGATGATTTTGGCGAACCGCCTGAAAGCATGGCGGCTTGCCACCATCACGCTCATTTTCTCCGTGCTTGGCGGCATGGCAGGCTATGCTATCGGCGCAGGACTATATGAAACAGTCGGTAAGCCTATTGTCGATTTCTACGGCTACGGTGAACAGTTCACTGCTTTCCAGAACCATTACGGCGAATGGGGCATCCTGATCGTTCTCGTGGCGGGTTTCACCCCGATCCCCTTCAAGGTTGTGACAATCGCAAGCGGCGTGGTTGGTATGAACCCGTTCCTGTTCTTTCTGACATCTGTCCCCGCTCGCGGTGCGCGCTTCTATCTGGTTGCCGCCCTGTTATGGAAATTTGGTGACCCGATCCGCAGCTTTATCGAAAAACGCCTGGGCCTCGTGACCACAGCGGTTATGATTGTCGGTATCGCGGGATTTATCGTTCTGAAATATATTTAAGGCAGCCCGGTTATGGCAACTTCAATTCTTTCGCTTCCCCATCGTAACCCCGCGCTGTTTGCAGGGCTGGCAGCAACGCTTGTTCTTGCGACTGCATTCGGTTTTCAGCTTGCGGGTTATCATCCGTGCGAGATGTGCTGGTGGCAGCGTTATCCCTATATGGCCGTGATGGCCCTTTCACTCGTGGGAACAGCCCTGCCTGCGATCCCGCGTAAACCATTGCTTCTGATGCTTTCGCTCACATTTGCCGTGGGGGCCGGGCTTGCCATGTTCCATGTCGGTGTCGAACAGCGCTGGTGGGAAGGAGTTACCACCTGCTCAAGCCTCGTCGGTGTAACAGACGACGTGAACGCCGCCCTTGACGCAATCATGAACGCTCCCCTGATCCGGTGCGACGAAATAGCATGGTCCTTGTTTGGCATCTCTATGGCGGGCTACAATTTCCTTATCGCCACAGCGCTGACGCTCTTTTGCCTGCAAAAAGCGCGAAAAGCCTGAAACTAACAAACGGACAGACTAGCCATGGCAAGAAAAACGAACATGCCCGAAACCAAACCGCAAGAACCGCGCCCACTGCCGGGAGACCGCAGCCTGCGGCAGGAAACCGAGCGCATGGTGCGCGTGGATCACGCCGGTGAATTTGGTGCGGTTCGCATATACGCAGGCCAGCGTGCGGTTTTGGGCGATGATCATCCGCGCGCAGGACTGTTCAAGCACATGCACGAACAGGAAAAGGTGCATCTGGCCAAGTTCAACGAGATTATTGCCGAGCGCAAGGTGCGACCAACAATCATGGCCCCCCTATGGGATATAGCCGGATTTGCCCTCGGCGCGACAACCGCCCTGATGGGCGAAAAAGCGGCAATGGCCTGCACACAGGCGGTAGAGGAAGTGATCGACGAGCACTATGAAAGTCAGCGGGTAAAGCTGAAAGGCAAAGACCCGGAACTGGAAGACGTGATCGAGAAGTTCCAGGCTGAAGAAGTGGAACACAAACGGATCGCGGAAGAACACGGCGCGGAGGAAGCCATTGGCTATCCGGTGTTATCGAACGCCATCAAGGCCGGATGCCGCGCCGCTATATGGATATCCAAGCGGGTTTAAAGCCACACCTCCTAGCGCAGGATGACGGAACCTCGGGGCGTGTTGATCGTCAGCCACATGTTTGGGCGACCGGATGGCTGCAGCACAATAGGCAGATTGTTGTTTTCAACCAATTCCCTGAGCTTCACCGAGTCCGGATAGGCGATGGTAAACTGCCTGATCTCTGCGCCGGCTGCAGCGGTGGTCGCAGGGTGCGGTTCACTGGTCCATTTGATCACAAACTGAAAACGATCCTTGCCGAAATCAACGCCGGTCAGACCGGATGTTACCCACGAAAGACTGGTGCCGTCAGGTTTGATTCGCCCGCCCTCGCGGCGCTCGCCCAGATCAAGAGCTTTGAGCTCGTCCGTCGGGTTATCAATGTCGGCCCCGAAGGCAAAACCCGCCACATGCTCATAAGCATATTTCGCCGCATCCTCGCCCATCATTTCCGGTGTTATACCCGCTTTAGGACCAACAATCTCCAGATAGGTGCAGGGCCCGAGCGCCACGAGATAGTTGGCGGTGGTACCGTTGGTGTGCTCGCCGCCATAGTTTGGCTTGATGCCAGTCAGCGCTTCGAAACGTACTACATAGTCTTCAAGGTCGGGCACAGCCCATATAACATGATCCAGCGACACGCCTTTGGTGCCGCAGGCATCGGTTTGCGCGCTCGCAGGAGCTGCAACCAGCAACACCAGCGAAGCAAAAAGTCCAAACAATTTACGATTCAAGTTCCACATCCCAATATAAATAATCCCGCCAGCTTTCATGCAAATAATTCGGCGGGAATTGTCGACCATTTGCATTCAGTTCATGCGTGGTGGGCCGATAGGGTTTGCGCCGCGGATACATATGCGACTGCTCTGGCGTGCGACCGCCTTTCTGCAGGTTGCACGGCGAGCATGCGGCAGTGATATTGTCCCAGCTTGTGCGCCCGCCCTGGCTGCGCGGTATCACATGATCAAACGTCAGTTCCTCGGGCGATCCGCAATACTGGCAACTGAACTGATCACGCAAAAACAGGTTAAATCGGGTGAAGGCTGGATACTCTGGCTGGCGGATATATTTTTTCAGCGCGATAACACTGGGCAGGCTGACGGTGGTAGACGGCGAATGCACGACTGTATCGTACTTCGAAACAATATTGACCCGATCCAGAAAAACGGCCTTCAGCGCCGTTTGCCAATTCCAGATACTGAGCGGGTAATAACTGAGCGGCCGATAATCGGCGTTCAAAACGAGAGCCGGACAGGTTTCCGGTGTTGTCAATCTGGGCGCAAAAGCGACACCCATAATCGTTCCCCCTTGATCAGGTGGAAGGAGCGCCGACACCCATCATCGGCCCGGTGTTCTTCGTCAATGCGAAGGTCCTTCCGACATGTTCAAGAATCAAGATACAGTGTTACATGCGTATGACAAGTCATTATCTTGTGCAAATAAACCGGGAAAAATATCTATGTGGGCAATCTACTGACAGCTGATTGCCGCGCTTACCCTAGCTGTCGCCCTGAATTTTCGACCATCGCACCTGCATCTCTTCGGGGGAAACATCTTCAATCTTTTGCTGGATGAACCAGCTATAACCAAATGGGTCGGTGACCATACCACCGCGAAAGCCATAAAACTGATCTTCAAGGCCGCGCAGTTCTGTACAGCCAATTTTGATGGCATGGGTGAACAGGGATTCTGCATCATCGGTCTCAATGGTAAACTTCACTGGCGAACCGCCAATAGACACCGGCCCAAGCGCGCCAAAATCCGGAAACTCGTCAGCCACCATAAAGAGGCTGCCGCCAATGCTCATTTCAGCATGAGCGATCTTGCCATCTGCCCCCGTCAGTCGGAAATCCTCGACCGCGCCGAACGCTTCTTTGTAAAAATGCATCGCTTCTGCGGCGTTTTTTATCGCCAGATAACTTGCAACGGATTTGATGCGGGCTGGAGGGGACGAGCTGTCGCGGGCCATGGCGTATACCTTTCCTGCTGGTTGCTTGAGTTTGCGAATCAATTATGATACGTTACGTAATGTAATTATTAAAAAGAGTCAATAACGAGCCGCCATGCCCAAAAAAAACACCCCGGAACCTCAAACCCGAAAGCCGTCAAAAAGGCCGGGCCGACCGCGCAGCGAAAAGACACGCCGGGCCATCATGAAAGCGACCGCCGTCCTTATTCAGGACCTTGGTGTCCCGGGCGTAACAATAGAGGCCGTAGCGGCAGCCGCCGGTGTCGGCAAACCAACAATTTACCGCTACTGGTCAAATGCGCATGAATTGGCGATGGCTGCCCTGATGGAAGCGGTGCCTGCGCCTTCGAATGCGGGAGAACAGGCACCGGACACAGTCGCGCCCCTGAAAGCCCTGCGTACCCTTATGCATACCGTGACTGAAACCTTCTCCAACCCGGCAGGGCGCCATGTGGCGATGGTTCTGGCGTCTGCTGATGCAAGCTCGGAAATCGCGAAAGCCTTCCGCTCCCACTTCATTCAATCACGGCGCAAGGAAGCTGAAGCCTTGCTGGTGCGCGGTATCGAAACCGGTGAACTGAGGCAGGATATGCCGATGGGTATTGTGCTTGATATGATTTTCGGTGCGGTGCTCTACCGGCTGTTGATGGGGCATGCGCCTATTACAACAGGCTTCATGGATGATTTACTTTCAGCAAGTCTCAAGCCCTTTCAAACGGAATGAAATTGTCAGAAAACGCTCCCTCTTACCCACTCGCTTCGACATCGCCCGCATATTTATAGCTGCGCGCTGGCGATCCGGGATTTATAGTCTTTTCTATGGCACATTCAGACACCCCCGGTTTCATAACCCGATTTGCCCCCAGCCCGACAGGGTTGTTGCACAAAGGCCATGCCTACTCGGCGCTGTTGGCGTTTCGAGCGGCAGAGGCAGCGGGTGGACGGTTTCTGCTGCGCATCGAGGATATAGATACCACGCGCTGTCGCCCCGAGTTCACACAAGCGATAATGGAAGATCTTGGCTGGCTTGGCATCACCTGGCCGGAACCCGTGCGCGTCCAGTCGACGCATTTTACCAATTATGCGCGGGCCCTGGAGACACTAAAGGGACTGGGCGTCCTTTACCCCTGCTTTTGCACCCGTAAGGATATTCAGGTTGAGATTGCCCGCTCTCCGTCGGCGCCGCACGGACCGGATGGGCCACTGTATCCAGGCACATGCCGACAGCTTGACAAAAGCGAGCAACAAACCCGCATGGCGGCAGGTGACGCACACGCCTGGCGGCTGAACCTGAACGCCGCACTTCAGATCACGGGGTCAGACCTCTCCTGGCGGGACGAGAGCGAAGGCCTCATCCCTGCAACTCCAGAAGAACTGGGCGATGTGGTGCTTGCGCGCAAGGACACCCCCACCAGCTATCATCTATCAGTTGTTGTAGATGACGCCCTGCAAGGCATCACGCATGTTGTTCGCGGCAAAGACCTGTGGCATGCGACGCATGTTCATGTGGTGTTGCAGGCGCTGCTGGGCCTGCCCAAACCGCATTATCATCATCATGACTTACTATTGGATGAAAACGGCCAGCGTTTCGCCAAACGCAACAAGGCATTAACCATCAGGGCCATCCGCGAGAGCGGCGTTTCAGCCAGCCAGTTGATAACAACACTGGGGCTTGGCTAAAACCGCATTCAGGCAGGTGCTATTTGCTAAGATCAATTTCCGGCAATGCTGGCGCTTCGGGCCACTTCAGGTCCTCGCGGCTGTCGAAGAAGAAGTTATTCTTTGGCCAGTCATAGTTGATTCTGCCGACAATCACATTACTGTTCAGCTCCGGCGGCGGCATGTCTTCATGCAGATTGATAAACTCCGAACCGCCCTCGCGGTCTGTCACAATCACATTTTTTTCCATTTTCAGCGAATTGCGCTCAAAAGTCTGGGTTTCAACACCAAACGAGACAATGCTCCAGTTCACCGTGTTTGCGCCTTCAACCAGCAGGCTGTTGCGAATAACTGCCGTGCCACCGCCGGGAATATCAATCAGATAACTGTCATCCCCTTCAAGCGATGCGACAACACTGTTTTCAATCAATGTATATTCAGCCCGCGATTTGATGCCATGCCCCTGATCTCTGGACCCGAGAATCTGAGAGCGCCGGACAATAAGCTGCTTGGCCCCACTAACATAGATGCCATGCGCCCGGCCCGCTTTGCCATTTCCGATAAATTCGCTGTCTTCGATCAGAATCTTGTTCGATTCGCCCCACGTCAGGATACCGTTTTCGCTATCGATAAACTTGACGTTTTTGAGCGTGAGATTGCCACTTTCATGACGCACGCAGGCTCCGTTGCGGCTACCGACCTTGATGTTTCGGCACTCGATGTTATCAATGGTCACATCATCCGCCTGAATGACAAAAGCCGCCTTGCCACCAACGGCAACGCCGTCAAACACAACGCCCGGTGCACCAATGATCAGCACGCGCTCTTTTGCTTTTTTAAGGGTACCGCCTTCGCGGTAAATGCCTGGCTCGATACGGACGATACCACCGGGGTTGACCGCATCAAACGCCGCCTGCAATGTCGGCTGTGGTACGCCGTCAGCAAAAATGCCGCCACTTTGCGCGGTGCCAGCCTGCGTTAACCCGGCACATCCGGCAAAAAAAGTGATAATTGCAATCACATAACGCGTCATATTTCCGAACTTCCTGTGCAAAACCCGGCATTACCTTCGGGGCCGTTCCCCTGCCGTCGTCGACATGCCCGTGAGACACGGTGTCGCGGGGCCGGTATCAACCCGGTGTTAGGCATTGCCGTACCAATTCCGGCCAGTATAGTAGCGCACTAACATGATTCAAGTGAGTCTATTATGAAAGCTTTGTTCATCCTCGCGTTATTATCCGCCTTTGCCACCATGACGGTTATGTTTATCGGTGCCATCGGCATGGCAAAAGGCAGTGACTTCAACCGGAAATACGGCAACAAGCTGATGCAGGCACGTGTGGCACTGCAGGCGTTGACGCTGGTGCTGCTTGTTCTCACTGCCGCAACGGCATAAGGCGCGCAGTCAAATGGTAAAACTGACCAAAATCTACACTCGTGGCGGCGACACGGGACAAACATCCCTTGCGGATGGCCGCCGCCTTTCGAAAGATGAAGCCCGCGTTGCTGCTTACGGCACCACCGACGAGGCGAACGCTGCCATCGGCATTGCCCGGCTCTCGACCACCGGAGATGCCGACAGCATGCTGAGCCGCATTCAAAATGACCTGTTTGATGTGGGCGCTGACCTCGCAACACCCGGCGACGATTTCACCCCCGGCGACATGGCCCTGCGCGCAACAGAACCGATGGTGGTGCGGCTGGAACAGGAAATCGACCAGATGAATGACACTCTTGCCGATCTCACCAGCTTTATCCTGCCTGGCGGGTCTGCAGCCAGTGCCTATCTACATCTGGCCCGCACCATTGTACGCCGGGCCGAACGCGACGCTATCACAGCCAGCAAATCGGAACCGATCAACCCGATTGCAATAAAATATTTGAACCGGCTGTCGGACCACCTATTTGTTCTGGCAAGGCACCTGAATGACAACGGCAAAAATGATGTTTTATGGGTGCCCGGAGCAAACAGATAGGTGCAAACAGGGAACAGCGAAGGGTTGAAACACTCTTTTTGCAGGAATTGGCAGGTCTGGATTGACTCGTCTAAATCGATGCGATAACGCTGTCTACCCTAACAAATCCAAGGGCTAGCGCTTTTTTGAGTGTTGGTTCAAATCACCAGTTTTCTTGGGGCAGCAGCTGCCCCGGTAACAACTCGGGAGAATGAAACCCATGAAGATCATGGTACCCGTCAAACGGGTCGTGGACTATAACGTGAAAGTTCGTGTTAAGTCCGACAATACCGGCGTTGAGCTCGCCAATGTAAAAATGTCGATGAACCCCTTCGACGAGATCGCGGTTGAAGAGGCTATCCGCCTCAAGGAAGCTGGCAATGCCGAGGAAATCATTGTGGTTTCCGTTGGCCCGAAGGCGGCGCAGGAAACCATCCGGACCGGCCTTGCAATGGGCGCGGACCGCGGCATCCTTATCGAGCATGACGGCGACGCAGAACCTCTCGCAATCGCTAAGCTCCTGAAGGGTGTTGTGGAAGCGGAAAACCCTGACATTGTGCTTCTCGGCAAGCAGGCGATCGATGGTGACAACAACCAAACCGGCCAGATGCTGGGTCAATTGCTTGGATGGCCGCAAGGTACTTTTGCCTCGGAAGTCGCACTTGATGGCGGTTCTGTGAACGTAACCCGCGAAATTGACGGTGGCCTCGAAACCGTGAAGCTTGCGCTTCCTGCAATCATCACCACAGACCTGCGCCTTAACGAACCGCGTTACGCAAGCCTGCCAAACATCATGAAAGCAAAGCGCAAGCCGATAGACGAGAAAACACCAGCAGACTTCGGTGTTGATATGGCCCCCCGCCTCACGACGCTCAGGGTAGAAGAGCCACCGAAGCGTGAAGCAGGCATTATGGTTGAAAGTGTCGACGACCTGGTGTCGAAACTTAAAGAAAAGGGAGCAATCTAATGACAGCTCTTGTGATTGTTGAACATGATAATGCATCGGTAAAAGACGCGACGCTTGCAACCGTAACGGCAGCAAAAGCTTTCGGTGAAGTGCACGCGCTTGTTGCAGGCTCAGGCTGCGACGCTGCAGCGCAGGCTGCCGCGAACATCGATGGTGTAGCCAAGGTTCTGGTTGCTGATGATGCGGCGTATGCCCACAAGCTGGCCGAAGAACTGGCAGCGATTGTTCTCAGTGTTGCTGATAGCTATGACGCGATCCTCGTGCCTGCCACCACTACCGGCAAAAACTTCATGCCGCGTGTAGCAGCTGCCCTTGATGTGGCGCAGATATCCGACATTGTCGAAGTCGTCAGCACCGACACGTTCAAGCGCCCGATTTATGCAGGTAACGCTATTGCAACGGTTCAATCGTCTGATGCCAAGAAGGTAATCACCGTGCGCGCTACCGCATTTGAAAAAGCCGCCGCCACAGGCGGTGCAGGCGTTGTCGAAGCCATTGGTGCAGCTGGTTCTGACGGCAAGTCAGAGTATGTTGGCTCAGAGCTTTCAAAATCTGACCGCCCGGAACTGACAAGCGCGAAAATCATCATCTCCGGTGGTCGCGGCATGGGCTCGGGCGAAAACTTCGCCATCATCGAGAAAGTGGCTGACAAGCTGGGCGCCGCCGTTGGTGCGTCACGCGCTGCTGTGGATGCGGGCTTTGTACCAAACGATTATCAGGTTGGCCAAACGGGCAAGATCGTTGCGCCAGAGCTTTATATCGCCGTCGGCATTTCCGGCGCAATCCAGCATCTGGCCGGCATGAAGGACAGCAAGATCATCGTTGCGATCAATAAGGACGAAGAAGCCCCGATCTTTCAGGTCGCGGACTTTGGCCTTGTTGCCGACCTGTTCGAAGCTGTGCCTCAGCTTGAAGCCGCGCTCTAGGAAACAAAACGATCAGGGCGCCTTCATCTGGCGCCCTTTTTGTCTATACTGTAGGCAAACAGACGACATGCAGCGAACAGATCGAGAGAAAACAGATGGTTGATACGGTTGGGATTATTGGCGCAGGCCAGATGGGTAACGGCATTGCACATATCAGCGCGCTGGCCGGGCTGAATGTCGTGCTCACGGATGTCACCATGGAACAGGCGGAAAAAGGCCTTGCTATTATCCGCGGCAACATGGAACGCCAGGTCGGCAAAAACAAGATCACATCGGCTGAGATGGACGCTGGCCTTGCTCGCATCACGCTTTCCGACACCCTTGCCGCTCACAGCGCCAGCGATCTGGTGATCGAAGCGGCGGTCGAAAATGAAGAGATCAAAAAAGCCATCTTCAGCGAATTGTGCCCCCACCTGCAGGACACCGCGCTGGTGGCCTCGAACACATCCTCAATTTCGATCACACGGCTGGCAGCCAGCACGGACCGCGCCGACAGGTTCATGGGCGTGCACTTCATGAACCCGGTACCGATCATGAAGCTGGTGGAGCTGATCCCCGGCATTGCCACTTCGGACGAAACTTTTGAGAAGTTTGCCGCCTTCACCGAAAAGCTTGGTAAAACCACTGCTGTTTCAGAAGATTTCCCCGCTTTTATCGTGAACCGTATCCTGATGCCGATGATCAACGAAGGCATCTACACGCTCTATGAAGGTGTCGGCAGTGTTGAAGCCATCGACAACGCGATGATACTGGGCGCCAATCACCCCATGGGGCCGCTGACGTTGGCGGATTTTATCGGGCTTGATACCTGCCTGTCGATCATGCAGGTGCTGTATGACGGCCTTGCCGATAGCAAATACCGCCCTTGCCCGCTGCTTGTTAAATATGTGGAAGCCGGATGGCTTGGCCGCAAAACCGGCCGCGGCTTTTACGACTATGGCGGGGATATGCCGGTCCCGACAAGGTAAGGGGCCAGCAGGCCAGCCCAAACCCCAATTCAACTAAGGCTTTGCGCAAGCAATTCTGGTTTGAGGCATGCTTTCGCCAGTGATACTTCTTGCCCTCCCCCTAATCGGCTTTCGGAGGACAGCATGAGCACACTTACCATCATCATCGGCAACAAGAATTACTCAAGCTGGTCGCTGCGCGGCTGGCTGGCGGCACGGCACACCGGGCTGCCCCTTAAGGAAGTGAAGGTTGACCTTTACACGCCGTCGTCCAAAGCCGAACTGCTGGAACATTCACCGACCGGCATGGTGCCAGTGCTGGAGCACGGTGATACCACTGTGTGGGACAGCTTTGCGATCATCGACTATTGTGCCCGCCTTGCCCCGGAAAAATTCTGGTGGCCCGAAGACGCAGCCGCATACGCCTTCGCGCGCTCGATCAGTGCCGAAATGCACAGCGGTTTCATGGGCCTGCGCACCCACGCACCGATGAACCTGAAAGGCCGCTGGGCGGGCCTGACACTGGCTGGCAAAGTCGCCGATGACGTAGCACGCGCCGATGCTCTGTGGTGTCAGGCTCGCAAGACATTCTGTCCTGAAGGGGACTTTTTGTTCGGGGACTTTTCCGCTGCCGATATGATGTTCGCCCCGGTGGTCACGCGCTTCAAGACATACGGCATTACCGTCAGCCCCACTGCACGTGCCTATATGGATGCGGTGCTCGCCCACCCGCTGATGCAGGAGTGGAGTGCCGAGGGCCTGAAGGAAACAGCGATCATCGCCGGAGGTGAAATTCCTGAAGGCGCAAAACAGCTCGGTTGAGCACCCGTGCACGCGCAAAGTTTTCATCTGACATTTTCTGCCCCGGTGGTTATGCTGCCGCAACTCCAACTCTTTAGCCAAGGAATATGTATGAAACGGATAGTGCGTTCGCTTTTAGCCGCTTGCCTGATCAGCCCTGCTGCGGTTACGGCCTCAGATGAGGCGGTGGATGATCTCCTGAAACGCATGGCAGAAGACGAAGTCACAAGCGTTCTGTTCCTGAACGATGCAGATCGCCGCATTGCTTTTGCTCATCTTGACAGAGCCGCACCAACGCGTGCGTTGCCTGCGTCACCGACCCCTTATCCGCTTGGCACCAACATTGACGAGAGCCTCAAAGCACTCACCTATGATGTCGACGGTCAAACCTTCACCGTGAGCGATTTGCTCACGCAGGAGCCACTTATGGGCATGGCCGTGGTTAAGGGCGACACCATCCGGCTGGAGCATTACGCCCACGATCACCGGCCAGACAGTCGCTGGGTGTCTTTTTCCGTCACAAAATCCTTCACCTCCACCCTGATTGGCGCTGCAGTCAAGGATGGCTACATCACCAGCCTTGATGACACCGTTGCTGATTATCTGCCCCGCTTGCGCGGCACGGATTACGGTGGGGTTACGATACGGCACATTTTGCAGATGGCATCAGGGATCGCATGGAACGAAGATTATGCCGACCCGGACTCGGATGTGGCACAGGCGGGCGGCCTTCAGGGCGCTGCCCTGACCGACTATCTGGGCAAACTGAAACGCGTACACGCGCCTGGCGAAGTTTTTAACTACAATACGGCGGAAACCAATCTGGCGGGCGAGGTACTGCGCGCCGCGATCGGCAACAATGCTGCATCCTACATGAACAGCAAAATCTGGCAACCCTTCGGCATGGAGCATGATGCCACGTGGCTGTTGACCGAACCTTTCGGGCAGGAGACCGGCGGATGTTGCATCAGTGCCAGCCTGCGTGATTATGCCCGCCTTGGCATATTTGCCAAACATGGAGGAAAACTTCCTTCAGGAGAAAACATTTTGCCGGAAGGCTGGATGGAGGAAGCAACTGCGTCCTCGAAAGGCTACGCAGGCTACGGTTATAAATGGTGGCTTCTGGCTGATGGCGCCTATACCGCCAGCGGCATCTTCGGCCAGATGATTTACGTGAACCCGAAACGCGATCTGGTGATCGCTGTTCATAGCAATGCCACTGCTGCCGTCGGCACCGAATACCATAAGCATTACCGGGCAGCTGCAGACGCCATCGCAGAGAGTTTCGACGCCGAGTAGCAAAACGGATTGGGGAAGTTCACTGTGCGTCATTTGGGACTAGCCATACTTTTCATCTTCTTGCCGGGCTGCACCAGCCAGGCAGAAGACTGCGTGAGACCCACTCCCGAGCGCAGCATTGAGTGCGTCCTCGCCGCCTATGACACCGACAAACGGAGCGACCTCCAGTCGGTTGTCGTCATTCGGAACGGTAATTGGCTGGCGGAGCGCTACTTTGGCGGCGCAGATGAAAATACGCTCACAGACATACGATCAGCGGGCAAAAGCGTTACGTCCCTGCTGATAGGCATCGCACTCGACAAGGGCCTGATTGAAAGCATCGATGACCCGGTCACCAAATACTGGCCGGAAGCTGATGGCAGCGCCGTCGGCCCTGTTCGGCTCGCCGATGTGCTGACCATGCGATCAGGGCTTGATGCCGACGCAGGCGACCCCAACTCACCCGGCTATGAAGATTTCATGGATGCGTCCGGCCATCCGCTTGCGTGGGCACTCACGATCCCGCGCAGCAACCCGCCCGGCACAGTTTATCGCTACAACTCGCTTACCGCCTATGTGGCCGGCGTTGTTGTTGGACGGGCGGCTGACGAGGAGGGCATGGAAGAATTTGCACGCAGGCACCTGTTCACCCCTTTGGGTATTGTCCGCTATGATTGGCAGGAAGACCGCTCCGGCATCACCAAGGGCCAGGGCAATCTCTTTCTGACCGCAAGCGGATTTGCCCGCATCGGCGAAATGGTACTGAACAGAGGAAGGTATGCCGGGCGGCAGTTGGTGAGCGAACACTGGATACACGAGAGCCTGACGCCGCGCGTGGATATTTCAGCCAGCACCTCAAACGCGGCGCATTATGGCTACTACTGGTACCAGCATGCGCTTGATGTGAACGGGCAGGATGTGGAATTCTGGTTCGCTTCCGGCAATGGTGGTAATAAAATCTATATTGTCCCGGCGTTCGACATGGTGGTTACCGTGATGTCCACCGCGTATGGGCAAGGCCGCGGCCACCGACGTTCTGAAGCCATCCTGAAGGCCGTTTTGGCGCTGCAGTAGGCCTCGCGCTTCAGGCGAGGCAGACGGCTATTGCCCGGCCTGCCTGATATGATTGAGATAGCTTTCCGGGAACCCCAGCTTTTCCGCCGCCGCCAGCAATGACAGTGCATAGCTTTTGTTTGCCCCCGCAACCTTTTCAGCAGGCAGGTTATAGCAAACAGCCTCGACGGTGCTTGCGCCCTGAAGCTCTACCTGCACGGGCTCCGGCACATATTCGGCAACGCTTTTGTCCCCATACAGGCCTTGTACCTGGTCACACGCGATATCCATCATCACACCATATGCCCTAGCACCAGCACACGGCAGCAGCGTTGCGCGCTCGCCGATGTGCAAAGCAAGCCCATCCACATAACCAGTAGCTGCGCTACGGGGCAATATACCCATGCGGCCGAGAAGGGCTTCATCCATGAAAAGGCCGTAGAAAAACACATTCATGCAGGCTGCACCCCTTCCTCCGGCAATTTGACCGTTATCAAATAGATCGCTGGCAGACATGATACTATACATAATGAGGGAGTATAGGTGTAGCGTCGGGGAGAGAGGCGCTCAGGGGCCGTTCAGGGGCCCTGCCCCACCATGATATTGTTACCCTCAAAGCTGCCATATGCGCACTGCAAGAGTGCCGGACATGGCAACACACTGAACAACACTGATGCCGCAAAGCAGATGGAGTTGCAGTGTAGGTCAACTGAAATGGGAGGGTCGACATGACACACGAAACCGCGCCTTCTGCGCAAACACCACCAATAATGGCAAAAGACTTCAAACGGGGTCTCCCGGTTTATGCGCCGTTTGACTGGCTGAAGGCAGGTGCCCGCGACACCTTCGCTTCGCCGGTTAGCAGCCTGTTGTATGGCCTTATCGTATTTCTGATATCCGTGGCCTGTGTTGCCCTGCTGTTTCGCTTCGGTTTCAGCTATATTCTGTTCCCGGTCATCGCGGGTTTTATGGTTCTGGGGCCGTTGGTCGCCATCGGGCTTTATGGAAAAAGCCGCTTGCTGGCTGCAGGCGCAAGCCGTGTTTCAATAGGTGAAATGGTTTTCTTCAAGGCAAAGTCGCCCGGGCAGCTTCTGCTCGTGGGTATTGTGCTGATGCTGATCATGACGTTCTGGCTGCGGTTTGCGGTTGTGCTGTATGCGTTGTTCTTTGGTCTGGCGCCTTTTGACGGCGTCGAGGAAACCGTTAACACCCTGTTTTTCACTGATACGGGGCGCACACTTTTGCTGATTGGCAGCGCGGTTGGCGGCGTTCTGGCCGCGTTCTCCTTTGCTGTCAGCGCTTTCTCGATTCCCATGCTGATGAACGAGAAAAAAGATACCATGACCGCGATGGCGCTCAGCGTAGTAATGGCCTGGACCAATATGCCTGTGGTGTTCGTCTGGGGCAGCATTGTGCTTGCCCTGTTCCTGTTCAGTGTTGTTACCGGGTTTGTCGGACTGATCGTGATATTCCCGATACTGGGCCACGGCACGTGGCATGCCTACAAGGCCATGCGCCGCGAAGAAGCCCTTGCAGAGGCGGAACTGGAAAGCCAGACTTAGGAAGCGTGACCTGGTGGTTGCCGAGTACAGCATTCGCCAACCGCCGCCAGCACCGGGTGCCACAGCTATCACCGGGCGGCGGCGGAGGCCACCGCAGAAAGTCTCAACGCCGATCAGCCGTTCTGGAAAATTGACGCCTGCATGTAAAACAGCCTGATGCGGCCAATGGGGTGTGCCAGTCCTGTTGAGGTTTTCTTCTGCTGTTTTAGAGTACTCCAAAATCTCGATATCTTTTGCCTCATTCACTCTATCTTCAAGTTGCTGCGAACAACGTTGGCTCTCTCTCCGCTGCCCCGACGAGCACCCTGCCTACAACCACCGTTAGCCAAAGACTGGCGGTACACGGCACATTCAATTGCAAATCCCGGACAGCAACATACCGCTTTGCAGGCAACAACTTCGGTCTCAGTATTTCACATGAGCTTCCATATATTTTTTATATGGTTAACCCCCATACAATGAATTTTTGGAAACAGGAACTTCATGCAAGATTGCGCCGCGAAAATGCTATGCGCCGACACACTGCGAAGGTTCCGCGCACCAGCTCCCATACAGATTGTGAAAACGACGGAGAGATATATGACTTCAAAAACCGACCTTGCCCCGATTACGGTTGCTCATGGCGACGGCATTGGCCCTGAAATCATGCGCGCCAGCCTTGACGTTCTTGAAGCCGCCGGAGCACGGCTTGCCATTGAGGAAATAAAAATCGGCAAGGAAGTTTATGAAAGTGGCCACAGCTCCGGTATTGCCGACAGTTCGTGGGAAAGCCTGCGCCGGACAAAGGTATTTTTTAAAGGGCCAATCACCACACCGCAAGGCGGCGGCTATAAAAGCCTGAATGTCACCGTACGCAAATCGCTTGGTCTGTTCGCCAATGTGCGCCCCACCGTCGCATACTCACCTTATGTAAAGAGCCTGCATCCGGGCATGGACGTTTTGATCGTACGCGAAAATGAAGAAGACCTCTATGCAGGCATTGAACACCGCCAGACCCAGGACGTGGTTCAGTGTCTCAAACTGGTATCGCGCCCCGGCATCGAGCGTATCTGTCGCTACGCTTTTGAAGTTGCGCGCACCACCGGTCGCAAAAAGGTCAGCTGTTTCTCGAAAGACAATATTATGAAGCTGACAGACGGTCTGTTTCACAAGGTCTTTGACGAGATTGCCGCCGAGTATCCGGATATCGAAAATGATCACTGGATCATTGATATCGGTGCCGCAAAACTGGCTGCCGAACCCCACAGGTTTGATGTGATCGTCACCTCCAACCTGTATGGGGATATCATTTCGGACATTGCATCGGAAGTATCAGGGTCGGTTGGCATGGGGCCATCGTCAAACATCGGCGCCAGCTGCGCCATGTTTGAAGCTGTGCATGGTTCAGCCCCTGACATCGCCGGTCAGGACCTGGCAAATCCGTCCGGGCTGCTGCTGGCCGGTGTGATGATGCTGAACCATCTGGGCCAGTTTGATATCGCTGAAACGGTTCAGAATGCCTGGCTACGTACTATCGAAGATGGTGTCCACACCGGCGACATCGAACACCCGTCGCCCGACGCCCGGAAGGTGGGAACAAAAGCATTCGCCGAGGCGGTTATCAAGCGTCTGGGTCAGAAACCGCAGCAATTACCGGCTGTATCGTTCGAAGGCGGCGTCGAGCCAATCTCCATTCCCGACCTGATACCGCAGGCGCCGCAAAACAAGAAACTGGTTGGTGTGGATATGTTTGTCGAAAGCCGCGATACCCCGAGCCACATTGCGCACCGGCTTATACAGCAAACCAACGACGCCTGCGGCTTGTCGATGATATCCAATCGGGGCGTTAAAGTATGGCCGAACGGTTTTCCGGAAACCTTCTGCACAGATCATTGGCGGTGCCGCTTCATGAGTGGCCTCGACACTGACTTCAGCGGCACTGACATTGCCGGGCTACTGGGTCGCCTGGCCGACGCGGGTGTTGAAGTTGTGAAAACCGAAAACCTCTATCAATTCGACAAAGAGGCCGGTTATTCAATGGTGCAGGGCCAGTAAGACTGCCGCACAAAGCCAAAACCACACAAAGGGAGGCTCTGGAGCTTCCCTTTTTTCGTGAGCCCCGCGCACCTGGCCGGGGGCACAACAATAGCGGGCCTTATGGGGCCGGGAACAGAACCTCGGGGTTCTTCATCGTCTTGATCTCGAGAATATTGTTATTCGGATCGGCGATAAAGAAGGTTTCCTGCTCGTATTTGTCGCCCTTGAACCTGCGGTAAGGCTCGTCGATATACTCAAGCCCGGCAGCGGCGATACGTTCCTTGAGTGCATCAAAATCTTCCTGGCTAAGATGAACCCCAAAGTGCGGCACCAGCACCGCGCCCATATCGACATCATGACGAACATTGGGCAGTTGCTCTTCGCTTTGGTGCAGGGTCAGTTCATTACCCCAGAAATTCACATCAACCCAGCGCCCTTCTTCACGGTTGCCAAGGGTGCAGCCGAAAACATCGGTATAAAACTTTACGGTGGTTTCCAGATCGCCAGCCGGAATAGCGAGATGTACAATCGCAGACATGGTCTTCCTCAATCAGTTTGCCCAAATTAGTTTCTTCTGCAACTTTATAGGGGAAATAACCGGGCCGGGTAAGAGGGTTTATCGGTCATCAGATGAATTTTGCCCAAAATGCCGCAAACCGGATTATCATCTGCCACGACATGTCCGAATGAAAAAACTGGTTGAAGGGGCAGGGATTGCGGTCTGCGAAGCCATGCCCCCCTTTTCACCCACCCTTGAGCCGCCACATCTGGTCAGGCTTCTGTGCGGGCGCGATCGTGGGCCGTGTGTCAGCTTCGATCGGCCCGCCGTCCTTTTGTGTTAAAGCAGGCGCGGAAACCACATGCCCATGGTTGCTGCGAAAGTCCCCATCACTGTTACACCGGTTGCGAGGGTCAAACCTGCGGCAACCGCGAATTTTACCGCGTGTTTTTTACTGCGCTGCGCGAGAAAATAGCTTTCCAGCATCAAAAGCGGTATCGCCATCTGGCCGAAATACATGAACGTGAGAAACGGGCCTTCGAAGGTTTCCGGGTCAACGCCGATGCCGCCGGTTGTCATGAACCAGAACATCAGGCCGATGCGGAAGAACCAGACGGCACTGACAACCATAAAAAGCCGCATGGCCCATTGGCGGTGCCGGGCAAATTGCCGCCTGATGGCAAAATTTATTGCCAGTGCGCCAAAGGCCAAAATCAGGACAGCGTCAAGGCTGATGGCAAGATGGCCAACCATCCCGCCCGGAACACCGCGTGTCCAGACCAGATAAAGCCCCGCAACACTGGTAACCGAGGCCATCAATATATAAACCCTGCCAACATAACGGTGGAATGCGGGAAACCGGTTCCGGATATGGGGCGTGAGCTGAAGCGGGCCACTGCCAATGATGATGATCGCCACCAGCACATGAGACGCGATGGCAAGATTGCCGATCAGATCACCGGCTACATATCCTTCGGGCAAGGTGGTATTCAGCAGGCCGGGCAGGCCAAACTGTGCCAGTTCCGGGATATACTGGACGGCAACATATAAAACAAAAATCCACTGGCCGATTGCCGCCGCCAAAAACCACGCAATGCCGGAATAACCCAGCATGCGGTCCGGCCACGGCTTTGGCTGGCGTGGAACGGATTGATTAATTTCTTCGTTCAGGAGTGTTTGGGTTGCTGTCGCCATCGCTTGTTTTCCTTTTTTCATTTACGGCGCGTTTTCCTTTGAGCGCAGTTGTCCTGCACCTCATGTTTTTGACGCTATGGAAAACAAGCTTTATAAGAAGGCATAAGCGCCATTCTCGCCTATTTGGAAAACGGCCAGTATTTTTTGGTTTTTTTTAAATTTTCCGGCATGTAACCGGGTGTGAGATGGTGAAAGGGCGGCGTTGAAAAGACTGCCCGAACACGACAGATAAATTGAGGTAGTAACCATCATGACCACAATGCTGGCCCGGCGCCTGCCACTGAATGATGCGCCAATCGAACCCGTTAACCTGATATGGCTGGCCTTCACGCTCTCGGTGACGGCATCAACCATTCCACTTGTAACGGGCGGCGTTACAGGCCCGTTCTCGGCTGTCATTGCGTTCGTTGGGTCGGCAGGGTGCGGTTGGCTGTGGCTTCTTGCCCGCAGTCTTTTCCGGGAAGAAAAACCGGTTGAGCGCTGGACCATATATGCGGTGATGGCAATCGTGGCAGTGGAAGGAACCAGCAACCTTATCCGGGCCTATCCGCCAAGCGGGCCGATGCCTGAAATGGTTCGCATTCTCGGGAATGCCGAATCCTTCATTTGCATTGGTGCCCTCGCACTGGTGTTTGCAGAGGTGTTTTCTGGCTACAGCAACCAGCTGCCCAGACACGAGCGGCGCTTTCGCCAGACATTTGCCCTGACGTTTGGCACCATGACCGCCCTTACTATTTTATGGGCGCTGAACGCCAATGAAAACAGCCTTGGCGGCCAGTGGCGGGACCCGGTTCTCATATCCAGCGCCCTGGCGGGCATTGCCCTGACAAGGCTGTGTATTTCCTTTCGCAGGCAAAACCCGCTGTCAGCGCGCGGGAAAACCAAATTCGCCAACAGGTTTGACGGCGACGATATCCTCGCCAAACGCATAGAGCAGACGCTCAAACACGACAGGAAGTTCGCCACCCCGGAGCTGAAAGTGGCTGATCTGGCTGACCTTCTCGGGGAACAGGAATATAAGGTAACACAGTGCATTACCGGTTCGCTGGGGTACCGCAATTTCAATCACCTGATCAATTCACACCGCATAGAAAGTGCGAAACAGGCACTGGCCAACCCTGATAACAGGGAGCGGCCGATCCTGTCAGTGGCCTTCGATTGTGGCTTCAATTCCATTGGCCCGTTCAACCGCGCCTTCAAAAGCCAGGTGGGGATGACACCCAGACAATACCGCGCTGATGTGATGTAAGCTGTGGTTCACCGCGACCCGCAACAGGCATGGTCTTCCTAAACCAATGCGCCCGAATTGGTTTCTTCTGCGGCTTTACAAGGGACATAACCGGGCCGGGTAAGAGGCTTTATCGATCATCAGCGTGATTATCGCCCAGTGTTCTCGAAAACGTTAGTGTTCCTGAAAATTGGGCTTCCTATCTACAAGCGAATGAAGTCTTCAATATTGGTTGTTCGCATGTATTGCCTCATCCAGTACCTCTATGATTGCGCCTCATCATTGACAAGCACTTCTTCACTCTTGGCTAGCTTTGGTGCGGGAGCTGTCCAAACACGCAGATGCTCACCAGCCTGACGATAGAAGTCGATTACCGCGCCATTCAAAGCCTCAAGGAACGTCTTGGCACCTGAGAACTTGCCAGCAACATCTCGAACCAAACGCACTTGAAACTTGTGTGGCGTGAGAGATGAGTTGTCCGATTGCAGAGCTGAAGGATTCTCCCTCAAAATCGAAACAGGGGCGCAAGTGTCCACTGCCCTGCTGGGCCAACGGGCGATCACCTCTAGGCTTGGCTCGGAGGAGTCTTTTAGCTGTCGTAGCAACCAATTCACCCGGGCTTTGGTACTCTTTCTATCCTCAGGAGCCTGTAGTTCCATCACGCAAGTGATAGTCCGCAAACCCAGGTTGACTGTAACAGTCAGCTCACTGGCCGCATCCGGAATCACGAAAACGCTAGTGAGACAATTAGTCTCTACAAGTTCCGAGCAATCATCCTTCAGTCTTCGCTCGGGGTCATCTCGGTGCGGCTTCTTTAGTTTTACCGAAACGGGTGCCTTAAGCTCCCGGGTTAGTAGTAGGGCGATATCTCTCTGCTCCTGGTGCCAGGCACCAACGGTATTTTTGACCTCGTCCGATGTCTTGAGGAGCTTGCCGCCATTCTTCACTGTGAGGCACACGTCCCGCCACTCTTTATTCATCGAGTCAAACGTCTTCACGCCAGATGAAGTATGCGAGAAGTAGCGGCAGTATTCCTGAAGAATATACCGCTGCTCGAGGTCGATATCCTGCTCGACGTCAAGCTGGTAGATCGCCTGAGTCAGCAACGACGTCCAAGACCAGTGGAACAGCTTAACGGTTCGGGTGGCTGTCTTCGGGATTTTGAGGGGATGATGGGTCGGCAAGGCGGCAAATTGGTTCGAGATGGTTATCACTGCATCGATTTTATGCTGTCGCGCCAACGCCAGATAGCGCTGTATTTGGTCCGCATCCAGAACAGCGTTACCAATCTTCGCTTCGATTAGTGCAGACCATCTACGCTTGCCGACTGTCACAACAATCAGCCCATCGGGCCGGTCTTTAGTGTTGCCGTCTTGTGGTAGCACGACCTCAGTGAGGCACTGGATGGAAGCCCGTGAGCCCACGCGTTGACCGACAGTCCCGAGGACCGCTGCTGCAAAGTGCTCAACGACTGAAAGTGTCGCCAATAAGATGGAAGTTGCCCGCCCCTCCAGCGCCTTTTCAGACGCGACTGGTATTAATCGTGCTGGCTCCCCTTGAATTAGTTCAAACCCCGCGATTTCCAAAGCCACAATCCCCCTCCCGTAGGTTATACACTTATTTAAAGTCTACAAAAATGGCTGCTGTGTCAACTTTAGCGCGTTTATGATGTCTTGGAGGTTGTCTTGGTCATCCAGGTTTGAATTGTCGCACCTATAGCATGGAGCCTTCTAGATTAGCATAGATCAACTGCATGCTTTGGGTCGAAAGCGGTGGTTTGGAAGGGCGTGGTTACTTCTTCAAACGCACGCCGGGGCCGGAGCCATTGCCGGGAATGAATTCGACGCCCGCTTTTTCGAGAGCGTTTTGAAGCTTCTGGATCGTCACGACCGTAACATTGCGCCCGCTCTCAAACCGGGTCACGGTATTGATGCCCACGCCCGCGGCCAAGGATAAATCCTTTACACCCCAATCGAGAGCTGCTCTTGCCATTTTTGATTGCTGGTTACTAATTAGCATCATGCAGTGAAATTATCACCGAATATGGTTGAAATGAAATAGACAATATGTCACTGTATTTGGTGAAAATATCACCACTCTAAGCACTTTACATCAAGACAGATTAAGGGTGCCCAAATAGGGAATGGCATTTTCAACAGGGCATTTTGCCTGAGCAACAACTCGACAAGGTGCGCGAACACCCTGCCGAGTCTAACCACAACCAACCTACTGAAGGAGGTCGGCATGGCTGATCACACGTCTAGCACACAAGAAACATCCCAACCAATACAAGAAACGCCCGAACAATCACCGGGCCAAACGCCCGAACCCCCGCAACCCCCGGTTCCCTATTATATCCGCACAAGGGCCGATCACCGCACGCCAACAGATCGCTGGCAAACCCGGCTGGCGGCCATGACCAAAATCATCATGGAAACCTTCGCGGACCATGTGGCCAAACGCCACCACAGGCCGCGCAACGAACGCCGCATCCGCCAGATCATACTGCACGGCCCGCACGCCGACGAGCATGCGCTGGTGCAAAAAGGCGAGCCTCATATGCTGCTGGTTACGGTGAACCGCCTGCCGCACGAAGTGGACGGCCTGCTTGCCACCATCACGACCACCATCCGCGAACGCATGGGGGTAGAGGCTCACATCCACCTGCTGCGCGCCCGCAGGCTGAACCGCAAGTTTAAAGAAGTCAGCCCGTTTTACGATGCGCTGACAGCGTGCAGCGAAGTGCTGTTCTCGGATGGCGGCACGCACCCGATCATGCCGGTTGAAACTGACAAGGCGAACGCACCCGTATCGGCCAAAGAGATAACACCTGATAAACGGCCCGATGAGCATCCGGGTAAAGAAACCGAAGACCCTGACGTTGATCCCATCGAAAAACCTGATGAAAACCCCGATGACGAAGCCGATGACAAAAAACCGTGGTGGGATGCGCCCGACCTATGGGTTTACAAAGCCATGCACAAGCGCACAGAAGGCACGCTTTCGCGGGACCAAGCTCATATGGAAATGGAAGAACCGCTGGCGCGCCTGATGGGCAACACGGTTTTGCTGCGTGATCTGGCCAGTGGCGGGCTGCGCGGTGACGACCCGCAGGCGGTGGGGCTGTATTCGCTTGCTTTCAGCATGTGCCAGCAGGCCGACATGCTGTACCGGCTGTTTCACGGCAGGGGGTCTGAGACCTATCGCTGACCCGCGACGCCCAACTTTTGTACCGGCTGTATAATGGCCGCCCGCCCAACTATCATTGATCATCACCAATACAGGCCCCGGGATTTCGTTTCGGGGTTTGTTTCGGGGTTTCGTTTCGGGGTTTCACCCTAAAATACATGCCGGGCTAATCAGCCGAACCAAGGGCGAGTATCAGGTCATCAAATGCCGGTGAGTTTCGCACCGTTTTTGACGCATCCATCATCAGGCTGCGGTCCAGTTTTACCCTTTTGTTCACCGGCACAACCAGCTCGCCTGTTTCAATATAGGGCCTTACCAGCGTTTCATGCCCCATAAGGATACCCGCCTCGTTCACTGCTTCCCTGATGGCAATATCATAGAGCGAAAAGGTTGGCCCCTGTACGGGGCGGCGCGCATCCGGCGCTGCTGCCGCGAACCACGTCTCCCAGTCGCCTCGCCACGCTGCATCATGCAGGAAATTCTGCCCCTTCAGGTCATTCACGGAACCGATGTCCTGAGCCAGCGCGGGCGCGCATACCGGGAAGATAATGTCTTCTTCCAGCAGGATAAGAGACCCTTTTTCAGAGTTCTCCGTATAGAAGAAGCTCATGTCATAAGGTTCACGTTTCAAATTCGGGCGTCTTTCCATCGCGGAAACAGATACCGTTTCCACGCCCCATATCTCCCGAATGCTCTGCAGGCGGGGAGAAAGCCATATCTGGGCCACAGCCGGCAGCGCCGCGATGCGAAGGCTTTTTGTGGTCGCCTTTTCCTGCAAGGCCTGAACCGCGTCTCCGATCTGGTCGAAAGCGGCGGTAAAATCGTCGATGATGCTTCTGCCAAATTCTGTCAGACAGACGCCCTGCGCCCGGCGTTCAAAAAGCTTCACGCCCGCCCAGGCCTCCACGGACTTGATATGCTGGGCAATCGCCCCGGCTGTAACGTTAAGCTCATCTGCCGCCGCAGAAAAACCACCCAGCCGCGCGGCGGCTTCAAATGCGCGCAGGGCATTGAGCGGTGGCCCTTTTAGCCTTGGTGGTGTGAGCGCCACGTTATTCCCCCTTTTTGGGTGTTACATATAGACCGAGTTTTTCTACGTATAAATAAAATTAATCTCCGTTGCCAGCTCATTTGTGCCGCGCCTATTTTGGCGCCAGCAAGGAGAACAGGCATGACAACGCTTCGTCAGCGACACTGGACACCAGCGGCCAGTGAAGACTACATCCAGAAAATCGCGGCCTTCACAAATGCAGGAAGCCCGCAGGAGATTGACAGCCGTATCGCCCGGTTGGCGAAGAAGAACAACGAGATACACGAAACGGAATGTTTCAATCTTAACCCTGCCACCAATGTGATGAATCCGCGTGCGCGGGAGGTTCTGGCAAGCGGACTGGGCGCGCGCCCGTCCCTGGGTTACCCGGCAGAAAAATATGAAACGGGCCTGGAAGCGCTGGAGGAAATCGAGGTCATCACATCCGAGCTGTGTGCCGAGGTTTTCCAGGCGCCTTATTGTGAAGTTAGGGCTTTGTCCGGTGCCATGGCAAACCTGTTTGCCTTCATGGCGATTTGCCAGCCCGGGGACGCCATCATTGTGCCGCCGGCCTCCATTGGCGGGCATGTGACACATCATCTGAACGGCTGTGCGGGGCGGTATCACCTGAAGGTCTATCAGGCACCTGTCGATGAAGACAGGTATTCGTATGATATCCCGGGCCTTATGCGCCTTGCCAAAGAGGTTCGCCCCAAACTGATTTCCATCGGCGGCAGCCTGAACCTGTTCCCGCATCCGGTGCAGGAAATCCGCGCGGTGGCTGATGAAGTCGGTGCAAAGGTGCTTTTCGATGCTGCTCATCTTTGCGGATTGATTGCAGGCCGCGTATGGGACAACCCCCTGCAGCAGGGCGCTCACCTGATGACCATGAGCACCTACAAAAGCCTTGGTGGCCCTTCGGGCGGCATCCTGCTGACGAACGATGTTGCCATTTCGGAAAAACTTGACGCTATCGCCTATCCGGGGCTTACGGCCAATTTTGACATGGGGCGCGTGGCGGCCCTTGCCCTGACACTTCTGGATTGGCGCACCTTCGGCAATCAATATGCACAGGCCATGGTGGATGTGGCGCAGTCGCTGGCAGCGGCGATTGCACACGAAGGTATTCCGGTGTTTGCCCCGGCGCAGGGTTTTACCCGGTCGCACCAGTTCGCTATCGAAGCCACAGAATTTGGAGGGTCACGCCCCATGGCTGAAAAGCTGCGACAGGCAGGATTTCTGGCATGCGGCATCGGATTGCCGCTGCCGCAGGTTGCCGGTGACATGAACGGGTTGCGCATGGGGTCCCCTGAAATTGTGCGCTGGGGTGTAGGCCCGCAGGATACCGGGGTTCTGGCGGCTTTTATTGCAAAGGCGCTTGGAAGTGACAGCCCCGGTGAACTTGCGCCAGCGGTTGCCCGCCTCCGCCGCAGCTTCCATGAACTGCATTTCATGCACCATGGCGACTGTAGCAAGTCAGCAGGCGAGTGAAGCCAATGATAATCAGCAAAGAAAAAATGATGATTGCCGCAGTGGTGCTGGCAGGCAGTTCAGCTGCCGCGTTACCCTTGTTCATCAGCCTGTTCCCGGTTCCCATTGGCGCGGGCTCAATCGGGCAATTTGTGTCCCTGCATTTGCACGAAGACTTCGGGACACGAATATGGCTGACATACATCTATTTTCCTGCGGCCATAACAATCCACTATCTGACGCTGCCCACACAGGGCGGGAAAAAAGTGTTTTTCCTGCTGGGGTTTGCCTTCTTCTTTGCCGGAAATGTAATAGACCTGCTGTACCGCGCTATCCAGTATGACGTTGTGCATCTTAACTGGGCCGCCGAATATCTGGGGGCATCTTCAGATGCTGCCCGCCAGCGCTATGCGGAAAAAATCACTGGTTTTAGCGAGCTTGCCCCCGCCGTAAGCTTCAGTTTCGCGCTTCTCTTTTTCCTCGGGCGCAGCATGATGGGCGCCAGCCTGTGGCTGAACTCAACCCGGCTGGAAAAATGCGTATCAGCGAGCCTGATTGTCAACGGGCTCTGGAACATCCTGCCCCACACAGGCCATACCTTTGGTGGTTTTGTCGGGGCCTCCTACATCTATGTGTGGTGCCTTAGTCTTGTGCTGGTCACCATACTCGCTGCAACACGCGTTTGCCCGAAACCGAATACAAACGCCTGCGCACCAACGCATGGTCCGGGCAAAGAGGCCTGACCATGGCAACGGCACCGCACCCGAACACAATCAAGCTGTTCAATGCCCTTGTTTTCGACGGCGATAGCGAGGAACTGACAGAGAATGGCAGCCTCTTCATTGAAGGGGACACGATCCGCGAGGTGTCTTCATCCGACATAAAAACGCCGGCAGATCTTGTGATAGACTGTGAGCACAACTTCCTGATGCCCGGTTTGATCGACCTTCACTTCCATGTCTATTCGGTGACGTTTGATTTGCGGAAGCTGGACCAGCTGCCGTCAACGATCCTCACCCTCTATGCGGCCAAACATCTGGAAGCGTCCCTTCTGCGCGGCTTTACAAGCCTACGAGACCCGGGCGGTGCGGATTGCAGCCTTCATATGGCCATTGAACAGGGCCTGATCAAAGGCCCGAGACTGTTCTTTGGCGGGAAAGCACTTTCGCAGACCGGCGGGCACGGCGATACAAGACTACCGCATGAGGAAAGCATCTGCGGCTGCGCATCCTCCAACATTCTCTGCCACACCGTTGACGGCGTGGATGCCGTCCGCAAAGCTGCACGCGAAGAACTCCGCAAAGGAGCCCATCACGTCAAGGTCCATGTTTCCGGTGGCGTTGGGTCCCAGTCCGACCCCATATGGATGAACCAGTTTACCGATGAGGAACTGCGCGCGGTCGTGGCGGAGGCAGTCTCCAGGCGAAAGTATGTTGCTGCACACTGTCATACGGATGATGGTGCACGGCGTTGTGTGGCAGCAGGCATTCGTTCCATCGAACACGGCACACATATAACGCCCGAAACCGCAGCACTCATTGCCTCGTCGGGCGGTGTATATGTGGTTCCAACATTCGCCGTCATCCACCAGATTCTTGAGTACGGGCCTGACACCGGATTAAGCCGGGCAAGCGTGCAAAAAAGCGCTGGCCTTCTGGAACAGATGTCGCAGTCCCTGGAAAATTGCCGACGAGCAGGCGTGGGCGTAGGACTCGGTACAGATATTTTTGGCACACGCTTTCATCCGCTGCAGTCCAAAGAGTTTTCTTACCGGTCCGCGCTGGAAAAGCCGATAGAAACCTTGCGGTCCGCCACCTCGATGAATGCCGAAATCATGCAGCAATGCCATCAGGTTGGCAGAATTGTGCCGGGCCACAAGGCGGATGTTATCCTGGTGAAAGGCAATCCCCTTAAGGATATCACTGTCCTCGAGCGATATGAAACACACATGCCGCTTATCATGAAAAACGGGGAAATCGTAAAAAACGCCATGCCGGTATGACCAGATTCCTGACCGGTGCACGCAGCACGGCATTGACACGTCCAGCTATCCCGCGGGGATTGTGGGGCGCCAAACCGGCAAGCAAACCTGAAACAGTGTTTTTCCCGACCGTATTTATTGTTCGGGCCTGAGGTCTTCGATGATTTGTGCGTCTACCCAAAACGTATCTGGATTGTCCGGGCCCATATTGCGGTTGAAGAAAAGATACTGGCCATCGGGTGTGACAAAGGCAGCGAACTCTGATGACGGTGTATTGACGCTATCGCCAAATTTAATTGCCTCACCCCAAGCGCCATCAGGCTCCTTGAAACTGATAAAGAGGTCTGCGTTACGCACGTCGCTGTCGCGCTGGCCGTCCCAGATGATGTAGCTCTCATCCGGCGCTAAGAAGGGATGGGCATTCCACTGGCCGGTGTTGATTTCCTTGGGAAGTGGCTTTGGTACTTCCCGCTTGCCGTCGATCAGTCTGGAGTAGCGGAGAACGCTGTTATCCTTCGCTTCGTCCATCACGATCGTACCGCTGTCGGATGCGGTCACCCGCATGATGCGAATATCTTCAAAGTCTGGCCCCAGCCGCTTGGGCTCCGACCAACCCTCGGTCGTGCGCTCCTTGTAACTTCTGCCGAAAAACATGGTCTTGCCGTCAGTGGAGAGGGTGGGCGTGCCACGCCGCTCCCCGATCACTCGCGGATGCCATTTGCCCTCTTTCTGTTCGTAGACAATAAATTGCTGCTCTGGTTCGGTGTCCGCGTTCACCTCCCGAACCCAGTAAAGCTCTTTCATGCCCGGCGCAAAGACCACGCCGTATTCCCAACCGTTGGTCGAGATAACGCCGGGCGCAAAAACCTCAGGAGTCGGACCCGGGGGCGTTTGCCCCAGATAAGGGCCTTCGAGCAGAAGCAACTCATCCCCGGCTTGGCCTAAGCCACTCATCACCGATGCAGAAAGGATGAAAACCGTTGATGCGAAAACAGATTTCATGATTCCCACCTTATTCAGCAAAAGCAGGCAGGACGACGTTTTCAATCTCGGGCATGAGATTGCCGTCCCTGCCATAGCCGGTGAACACAATCACAAGGTCAAGCTCATCCACCGCTATGACGCGTTGGTCGCCGCCACCCCAGGCAAAGGTAGCATTGACGGTCTTTTCACCGACTGTAACTGGCGTGTGATAGAAGAAATAACCGTAGCGGTAGGTTTGGGGCATCCAGTCCTGAGTTGGCTTGACAAGGCCACTGGTGGCCACGGCGAGATACTCTGCTGGAATAAGTTGTTCGCCGTTCCATTTGCCTTCGTTGAGCACGAGGCTGCCAATTTTAAGCATGTCTCGCGATGTCATGCTCACCATCCAGCCCGCTTGTGGCAGGCCGCTGGGATGGGTGTCCCAGCTGTAATTGGAGATGCCCAGTTTATCGAGAACTTCATTTTTGATGAATTCCTCAGCGCTGCCCGGAACGACGGCATCGATAACCGTCATCACCAGCATGGGGTTGAAGTTGCCGTACAGGTAGGTCTGAGACTCGTCAGTAATCGGCTCACTTTGCTCCAGAAGAGACTGAACCAGGAGCTGCCCCTTAACCGCGTCCGTGTTTTTCTCGTGCTCTTCCCATTTTTCACGCTCGATGGTAAGCCCTCCTTGCATGGTCAGAGCCTTGTGAAGGGTGATCTTTTCAGCACCATCCACGAGTTTTGAACGGTCCAGATCACCCAGAAAGTCAATCGATGGCTTTTGGAGGTCCGCCATTGTCAGATAGCCCATCTGCATCGCACGGCCCAGTATCAGGCTGGTATAGCCTTTGGTGGCTGACGCTTGTGGGTGCGCCAGATTGATGCGACCGCGCCGATAGTAACTTTCAAAGATGAGCTTGCCTTTGTGGGCGATAAGCAGGCTGTCGTAGCTGCCGTGCTTGCCTTCAGCGATCTCCTCGGCCAGCTTGACAATTGCGGCTTTTTCGCCGCCGTCCACGCCCAGTTCCCCCACTGGGAAAGCGCCGCCTCTAACGGCTGGCGCGGTGGCGACGTAGGCTTTTTCCAGGGGAGCAAGGTCCCGGAACGAGAGCTCGGCTTCAGCCGCTGTGGCCTCTGCTGTGGACTCATTGTCTTGAGCACTTGCCGCTAGGCTACTTAAGCCGCTTAACAGGATGACAGCAATCAGGTTTTTTAGGTTGGCGTTGATAGGCATGTCTGGCTCCCGGAACATGTCGTTGATGAATAAAGGATATTGGTACAGCGATCAGTCAGCTGTCAGGTCAGACAGCCATTTGAAACTACGCACGGCAGTTGCCGGGAAGGCCTCTGAATGACCAGACTGTTCAACAACCTCAAGCTCTTTCAAGGTCAAGCCCGCGTTTGTGCGGCGTTGAAGCAGCGACATGAGAGCGTTGATGTTGTCCATTTCGTCCGTTTCCTTTTCGCCCACGCTCACATAGACATTCACGTTGAGCATCTCCCGCGTGGCTTCAGATTTTGCTGCAAGATTTTGAATGAAAGCGAGGCTTTCAGCATTGAAGGCCGGGCTGCCCAGCACATAATGCCTGAAAGTGTCAGGCTCCTCAAAAAGGATAAATGACCCAAATGCGCCGCCAAGCGAGAAGCCGAAATAGATACGCTCGGCCGGGTCGGTCTGATAATTGGCCTCAACATATTTAATAACGTCGTCGCGAATAAAGGTGAGGTGGTTCGAAGCCTGCCCAACTTTATATTTGGCCTGAGTTTCGGGATCAGAAGCCGGTGTAACCGTATAATCCCGGAACCGGCTGATGAAAGGCCGCTCGTCGCCTTCGAAATCGCCGCTGGCGTTCTTTTGCCAGGAGATCGCTACAACGATGGCATTTGGCAGCACAAATTCAGCAGCCCCGGACAGCATTTCCATGTGCCATGCGCCGTCCGTTGTATAAACAACGGGATGCCTGGTATCAGCGTTTTTCGCATAGTCTTCCGGTAGCTTGATATAAAGCTCGTATTGCCTGTCCGTTTTGCTGTCCCGAATGGGCACCACTTCAGATCTCGGCATTTCATAGGGTGCTGGCTCGCTGGCATGCCCGCTCGTCAGCGGAAGACCGAAAGCCAGAAAAAACGAAATAACGACAGCAGCAATTTTCTTCATCATGTTTCCCTATCATTGCGGCGAACAGGTCGCCTTCATGTCGCTGTTTCGCCGCATGTCTGCATATATAGAAAGTTATACAACGGAACTGCGATGAACTGTGCCACGCGAGAGGTAAAATGTGAAGTTATAACAATACTTTTAAGTGTTGGATTTAGATGTTGCCCTGCCTTCAGTCGCCCTCAATACCGAGGAACCGGAAAGTGAAGCCCAGCGTATTGACAGAACCATGTGCAAGAAACAGTGGCCACAGGTTATGGCGGCCCCGTTTCACATAATAAATCCCCAAACTTAGCCCGATGCAGCCGGTGATGACCGCACCGTGCATGCCCTGATAATAATAGTGCCGGTAACCAAAGAATGCCGCTGCCAGAACCACAGCAACAGGTGTCGCCCATCTCATGTCACCAAACACGGCTTCCAGCCTGTTGATAATAAAGGCCCTGAACAGAAGCTCCTCGAAAAAGGCCGTATGCGTCCAGATGAGCCCCAGATGCATGAGGTAGGCCGCCACATCGCCTTCGATGTCACCAAACCGGTTTGTTCTCGGCTGCCTCTCAAAGAACAGGTCTGCAATTGCGCTGCTAACCCCGGAGGTCAGTATAATCAGGAACAGCACAAAGGCGGCCCACAGAATGGCCTTGAGCCAGCTGTCGGGCTTTTTGAAGCCCAGGTCAGCCCAGCGCATGCCCCGCCTGTACAAAAGCCATGTGCCGACAAACATGGCGCTCAGCGTCGAAGCCGGTCCGCCCCAAACCTCTGAGAGCAAACGCACGCTTTGCTTGACGACAATCAGCACTGTCAGAATAATCAAAAGATCGAAGAGTGCACCGCGATCAAATCTGCTGGTCTTTGGCGCCGTTGCTGCCCGTGGCCCGGTGTGGGTCATTGTATCCTCCCGCGTCTATAGGTGCAGGTCTTTCGCCCGCTACCTGTTTTTGGCAGACCGTAGCGGCGGCAGTGTCAAATCAGTGTCAAATCACTAGAAAATCTCAGACAGCGGACAGAAGGCGGTAGAAAAAGCCACGAAGGCGCGGCGTTTAATTAACGGATAGCGAGCGGCCGGCTACTCGGGCGTTACGGTTTCATCACCCACTTCAACATACGGGGTAGCGCTAACCAAAGTAGCAAGCGCATGCAAACTCTTCATACTTTGGTGCTTTGCCTGCCGGATAAAGGCGCGCCACTGCTCCTCTGTCTGCCACGTTGCCATGGTGATCATCTCGCCGGGATTTTCGATCGACCGCAGACAGATACTGCCGAGCGCACCCTCAGTATGATCATGGATCGCTCTGGTGGTTTTTTGCCAGGTCGTTTCGAATTCCGCCTGATGCCCGGGCGCAACTTTCCATCGGTAGACAACGCGTATCATACGTGTGAGACCCTGTCCCTAGACGTCGACAATTGTCTCGAAGCCACCATAGATCAAGCGCTTACCGTCAAACGGCATCTCGCTCATGTCGGCACCTGCGGCCTCCATGTCGGCAAAAACTTTTGGATTGCCGGCCTCCCGTGCGGCTTTGTCCGGCCAGATGACACACGAGAAGACAACCGTTTCGTCTTCCTTTGCTTTCACGGCACCGTAAAAATCGGTCACCTCGCCCTTCGGCACATCGTCCCCCCAGCACTCAATCAGCTGGATGGCGCCATGCCTTTTGAAAAATACAGCGGCTTCGGCTGCGTGCTTGCGATACTTTTCCTTGTTCGCTGTCGGTACAGCAGCAACAAATCCGTCGACATAGGTCATGTCAGATCTCCCTCAGCTTCCTTGAACCCCACCTCAAGCGCGGCAGTCGCCATGATAGCGCGACTTGCCGGTTTTCTCCAGTTAAGCCTAAATTCCGCTATATTCAGGCGCATGGGCCAGCACAATGCCTTCGCCTTTATTCTGCAGAAACAAGCCGGTCAATACCACATGCGCTTCAGCAGACCGTCTTTCATGAAAATATGGTGATAGAGGGCAGCACCAACATGAACGACAAACAGGACAAGCATAACACGGGCCCCAATACCGTGCGGAATGCGCGGAGGATACTCCCGAAAATCGGGCAAGACGGAGACCTCACCGCCAAATATGAGTGGCCCGGCACCGGAAAGCGCCATCATCCCGATACCGCTGGCCGCCATGCCAAAAATCACGACATAGAACAAGAGATGGACTGTCTTTGCGGATCGATCTTGCCAGGTTGGCGTGGATAGTGAAGCTGGTTTCCTGTCTGCCCACAACCACCAACCGGCTCTGCCCAGGGTCAACAACAAGACCGTCGCACCCAGAGGTACATGCAGTTTCAAAACACCAGCTTTGGCTACTGCATCCTCCATTCCGGACGCGCGAAAACCGGAGACGATCAGTATCAAAATCAGTATTGCGCTCAACCAGTGAAGGGTTACGGCAACCACACCGTAGCGACCCGCTGTGCTTTTTGTCTCCATTTCATCTACTCCTATTTCCGAATGATGTCATAAAGTTCCGGAGCGAAACTCAGGCCTTCTACGCGGGGCAGGTTTGGCAGCGCGAGCATTTTGGCCGTCGCAGCCTTGAATGCGTCAATGCTTTCCCATTCAGCAACATTGATTAACCGGTAGGCCGCATCAGGAGATAGAGAGCGGTGCAATTTTGTTGATATGTAGCCAGGCTGTTGCGCGAGGAAGTCACGGCCGGCCTCCCAAAATACGATGGCTTCCTCTACCTTGTCCGCGGGCACAGTGAACGGATTTATTAAAACAACTGAGTCTCTCGGAGTCATGGTAGTTTTTCTTTCATCTGCTTGAATGGTGACTGTCGCCAACAACACGGCCGTAACGACAGCGACCACGGATAAAATTGATTTTTTCACTGCAACTGCTCCCCCAAACACTGCTCAGAACATCGCCTGGCGTCTTCCGACATCGCCGCTACCATTGCGCTGAGGATCAACGGCTTGATAGGGCCAGTTGGCCCTTTCTCATTACTTATTGAGCAATAAAAAGGGAGCTCTGGGTTTCCTGATCGGAGCTGAAGCATGACATGCCTCCAAATTAAATGTATGAATTCAAAACAATATCGTTAGTAGGTACCAAGTTGGCATCATGATGTCAACTTGGTTGCATGGTGTAGTATGGAAAACGAGACACGAACGCCCTCTGGCGAAGCTTTGACCAACCTGATGCTGGACCTTTTCCGGGCCAGCAGCCTGATTTTGACGGATGGCGATCATTTAGTGGCCCCGCTTGGGCTAACCAGTGCACGTTGGCAGGTGCTTGGCGCCATCAATGCAGTCCAGTCTCCGCAGCCGGTAGCCTGGCTTGCCCGCAACCTCGGCGCAAACCGCCAGAACATTCAAAGAATCGTCAGCGACATGGAAAGGGAGGGGCTTGTTTGCTTTGAGCCAAACCCACACCATCGCAGGGCACACCTGGTTGTGCTTACCGATAAAGGCAGGGAAGCGTACGGCGCTGCCATGGCGTTACAGGCACCGTGGGTGAATGCCCTGTCCAAGGGGTTGGCTGCCAGTGACATTGAAACAATGCACAGTGTCATCCTTGCATTGCGGGAAAGACTGGAACGCAAAAAAAGCAGCGACCAAACCTGACACAGCGACAAGAAAAGCCGAGGCATCAGCGGCAGGCGGTTTTGTGGTTCATCAGCTTTCGCGGCGCGTTATCCAGCAGCAACCGGCTTGTCGTGAAACACCTTGCGCATCAACGGCACAAAGCTCTCCAGCGGATCAACTTCAAAATCCGGGTCGAAGGCGGGCGCATCCCATTCATCCACCAGTTTGACCGCGAGGTCATACCAGGGTTCGTCTTTCCATTGCTGCCTGAGGTCGGTTGGCGCACCCAGATAATGATAATAATGCTCGCCCTGAAACGCCTGATGGTTGCGGATCACATGATAGCAATCATCACTGATGTAGGGGCGCATCATCTCCGCCGCGATCGGGCCATGGTTGGGCACATTGATGGCTTTACCGATGTCATGACAGAGCGCCACCACAATCTCTTCGTCGGACGCACCGGCCCGCCGCGCCAGTGTGCCGGTCATCAATGAATGCTGCAGCTGGTCACAGGCAAAACCAAGCGTGTACTGCTCAAGCGATTTCAGCAGCCCGATAAAACGATCAGCCGTGTTTTTAAATTCTTCCATATGCGCGGCGCCAATGATTTGCCAGTCCTCCAGGGTGCCGTCCTGCATTGCGGTGAATGTTGCCTGCTCTGTCATCAAATGCCCTCTTAACATACCCGGCCACGCCGGGGGTCCACGTGCCCACCTTAGCGTGCTCATGGCCCGCCAGTATAGGCCTAAATCTCACCATTATTAAGCGCTTTAAAGAATGCAATGCATACGTTTACACCATTGCAAAATCGGGGCTGGCCCGAAGCCTGAGCGCGTCCTGCATTGGCGGCGCACCAAATACCCGGGCATAATCGCGGCTGAACTGTGACGGGCTTTCATAGCCCACTTTAAATCCCGCGCTGGCGGCATCCAGTGCATCGCAGACCATGATCCGGCGGGCTTCCTGCAAGCGAAGACGCGTCCGGTACTGCAGCGGGCTATAGGTGGTCACGGCCTTGAAATGCGCATGCAACGATGAACTGCTCATTCCAGCTTCCCGCGCCAGTCGATCAATGCTGAATGGCTCGGCATAATGGTTTTTGATCCAGATTATCGCTCTGCTGATCTGGCTGAGATGACTTTCAGCATTGGCAATATGGCGCATCATCTCACTCTGTTCACCGGTCAACAGCCTGTAGAGGATTTCGCGTTCTGCCAGAGGGGCAAGTGCGGGAATGTCTTCAGGTGTATCGAGCAGGCGCAACAAGCGGACCATCGCGTCAATAAGGTCTGGCGTGACGGTGCTGAGTGCTATTCCAGGTTTTGATGTGGTCGCTAGTGCCCTGGGTCCATGTTCCAGCAGCAACTCACTGAGCACCGCCACATTGAGGTCGAGGCTGATACAAAGATAGGGCCGTTCCTCGCTTGCTTCGATGATGGAACCACGCAGTGGCAGGTCGACTGACGCCACAAGATATTGGGACGCATCATAAACATAGTCCAGATGACCCAGGACCACATGTTTCCGGCCTTGCGCGACCAGGCATAAGGAAGGCTCATAAATTGTAGGCATGGATGCTGTGGTCGTCGTGGATCGTATAAGCTTAACCCGCGGCAATGCACATGGCTCAATACCGTCAAAAGTCTGGTGACGGCTGATGATTTCCCTCAATTCCTGCGCTTTTCTCATAATCACTTCATCTCACGGATTTTATATGTCGACAAGAGCAAGCCAGTCATTCTGGAGAATCAGGCAAGATTCCCGGAGTTGCGTTCTACCGCTCTCAGACAGGCATGGCCCATATTGAGAATGCGAAGAGACAATGTTGTCTCGGGTCCTGCCTCGGGAGATTGAAATGAAACCTGCAACAGAAAAAGTCGTATTGATCACCGGTGCGAGCAGCGGAATAGGCGCCGCCACCGCCCGCTTGCTGGCCCGGAGCGGAACCAGGCTTATGCTCGGTGCCCGGCGGGCCAAACCATTGGCTACGCTTTGCGAAGAGATTAATGCTTCCGGCGGCGATGCGATCTACCAACCGGTCGATGTAGCGAACCGCAACGAAATGCAGGCGTTTTGCGATACTGCCCTCGAACGATTTGGATCGATGGACGTTCTTGTCAACAATGCTGGCATCATGCCGGTATCGCCGCTGTCTGCCCTGAAGGTCGATGAATGGAACCGGATGATCGATGTCAATATGCGCGGCGTATTAAACGGAATCGCCGCTGCGTTGCCGTATTTTGCCGCGCGTAAGACGGGTCAGTTCGTCAATGTTGCATCGCTTGGGGCGCATTATGTTGTACCAACCGGCGCTGTCTACTGTGCGACGAAATTCGCCGTCTGGGCCATTACTGACGGCATAAGGCAAGAGCATAAGGACATTCGCGCAACGATCATCTCACCCGGCGTCGTAACGTCCGAATTGGGCCGCGACATAACGGATGCCGCATCAGCCAAGGCCATGACGAACTTTCGCAAGGTCGCGATCGAGCCCGACGCCATTGCCCGCGCTATCCGTTTCGCAATCGAACAACCAGACGATGTCGATGTCAGCGAAGTGATTGTTCGCCCAACCGCAAGTGACTTTTAACGCACTAACCCGGCAACGCATAAGCCCGGAAAGGAATTACTTATGAAACAACGTACACTTGGAACCACTGGCCCAAAAATCTCGGCGATCGGCCTTGGCTGTATGGGCATGTCGGATGTTTATGGTCCGGCGGATAGGAATGAAAGCCTTGCCACTATCGCAATGGCTATCGAGCATGGAATCACATTGCTCGATACAGGCGACTTTTACGGCATGGGTCATAACGAGATGCTGATCGCAGAAGCGCTTCGCAACCATCAGCGGGACGCGCTGACCATCAGTGTCAAATTCGGCGCCTTGCGGGACCCTGACATCGGATGGGGCGGTTATGATGCCCGCCCTGAAGCGATTGCCAATTTTGCGGCCTATTCACTTCAGCGCCTGGGCACGGACCATATCGATATATACCGCCCTTCCCGGCTGGACCCCGCCGTTCCCATAGAGGACACAATCGGCGCCATTGCCGATCTGGTAGCTAAAGGATATGTGCGCCACATTGGTTTATCCGAAGTGGGCTCTGAAACAATCCGCCGCGCCCATGCGGTTCATCCAATCGTAGATTTGCAAATTGAATATTCCCTGATATCGCGCGGTATCGAAGAAGATATTCTGCCAACTTGCCGTGAACTGGGCATTGGCATAACCGCCTACGGCGTCCTGTCACGCGGCCTGATCAGCGGCCATTGGTCGCCGGGTAGAAACAACGAGCGGGATTTTCGCACCATGAGCCCGCGCTTTTCAGGCAATAATCTCACCCACAATCTGTCCCTGGTGGATGCCCTTCGGAAGGTCGCAGACGCCAGAAACACGACGGTGGCCCAGATCGCCATCGCGTGGGTCGCCGCCCAAGGCAGTGATATTATTCCGCTGATTGGGGCACGCAGACGCGACCGGTTGACCGAAGCGCTGGGTGCTACGTCCCTGTCTCTGAACGCATCCGACCTGGCCGATATTGAAGCCGCAATCCCTAACGGCAGCGCTGCAGGCGACAGGTATCCCGAGGCCCAAATCGCCCACCTGGATAGCGAAAGGAGTACAGCATGATGGCCAATCAACCGGATCAATTCTCCAGTTTTTCCAGCCTCTTGCGGGCTGCGCTTGATGACTTGCTGGTCCCGGACGCCGAAACGTTTCTGGATATGGTGGCCGATGATATCGTAATGGAATTTCCCTACGCGCCGCCGGCCGCTGTGCCCCGGGTGGAAGGGAAGGCAGCACTGGCGGAATATCTTGCCGGTGCGGCGGCCCTTATAACCATCGAAACCATGTCAGAGCCGGTGGTCCATCGCACACAGGACCCTGATATTGTAATATTGGAGTTCACCTGTACCGGCCACGGAACTGAAACCGGGATTGCCTACAATCAAACCTATATATCCGTGGTGACCCTGGCGGACGGATACATCACGCACTACCGCGACTACTGGAACCCTCTGGTCGCAATGCGCGCGATGGGCGGCGATGAAGCGATTACCGCCGCGTTGAAGGAGACAGGCAATGCGTAGCGATATTCTTGTCACCGGCGGAACGGGTAAAACCGGTAGCCGACTGGTCAAGCGGTTGCTTGCCCTAGGTCACAGCCCCCGCATTGCATCCCGGAAGCCTAAGGGTGCGGATCAGGTGCACTTTGACTGGGCAGACCCGGACAGTTATGAAGCAGCCTTGGATAAAGTTAGGGCGATATATCTTGTCGCGCCCGCCAATGTCCCGGAACCGTTAGCCGCGATGCAGCCCTTTATCGACCGTGCGATTGCCGGTGGTGTCGGACGCTTTGTGTTGCTCAGTGCATCCTCGCTTGATGAAGGTGGACCGATGATGGGTGCCGTGCACCGCTACCTGCATGATCATGCGCCTGGCTGGTTCGTCCTGCGCCCAACCTGGTTCATGCAGAATTTTTCCGAGCAGCAGCATCTGCCGACAATCCGCGATGAACAGGCGATCTATTCCGCGACAGGCGAGGGACGCGTTCCTTTCATCGATGCTGATGATATCGCGGCGGTCGCCGCCGCGGCGCTGACTGAGCCCGCCTTTCCCAACGGCGATACAATTCTGACCGGACCAAAGTCGCTTTCCTACGATGAGGTTGCGACTCTTCTTACCGATGCGCTGGGCGTCGCGATCACTCATTATCATTTAAGCGACAGAGAGATGATAGAACGTTTTGAAGCAGGTGGATTGAGCCGACCCTATGCAGAATTACTCACAGCGATGGATACCGCCATCGCTGTGGGCGGAGAGGACAGGCTCACCACTTCGGTCATTGAGCTTGCCGGGAAAACACCACAGGATTTCTCCGACTTTGTTGCGCGCAACATCAAGGTGTGGGAAACGCCCCAAATCAGTAAAAGGTCAGCGTGAAGATGCAGCGCCAATGTCCGTTTCTGGTCGCTTGTGACCCAAAACGGACATCCATTTGAACTGCTGAACTTCTGCCCGATCAGCTACAGGATAAGCCGTTCGCGGCAATCTTCAGGATCATCTGCTCATAGCTGATATTAAGGTTAAGCGCACAGGCACGGTAAAAATACCCCCGGCGCAGGCCCGGCATCAGGTTTGCTTCCATAAAGTGTGGTACCTGATGATGGTTCATCTTGATGTCAATTCGGCCGAATGACCGGCCGCTCAGGGCCGTGAAGGCCGCCTTGGCCAGGTCGGAAAGCTGTTTGTGCACATTCGTGTCCGTCACGGCAAAAACCTGTTCGCTGTCATTTTTTTTGGTGTCAAAGTCAAGGATACGGTGCCCATCTTCGTTTTCCTCGACTGTTATTTCTATCGGCATTGCCGTGAGCGCGCCTGTGGTGCCGTCTTGAAAAATACCCACACTATATTCCTTGCCGGACAAGTAGCTTTCCACCAGTGAGCGGGCGTGTTGGTGGGCATGGATATCATCGACTTTCGCGTGAAAGCCCGCAAAATCATGAACGATGGAGTTGGCGTCCACACCCCGGCTATCGCCGCCGGTAGCCGGCTTGACAAAAAGCGGGAAAGCGATCGGAAGCGCACCCTCGCCCGTGTGTTCGCCGGGACCGGAGGTGAAATAGCGAGCAGTTGCGATGCCCGCCTTGTGCATAATCTCTTTGGCGTGGCTTTTGTCGGCTTCGCCGTTGAGCGCTTGGTGGCTGGAGGCCATATAAGCGATGCCATGAAGGTCCAGAAAGTCATTCAGCCACAGGATATGACCATCAAAATCGAAATATTTTACTCCCGAGAACACCAGATCGGGTCGTCTGGCGACCACACCCTCAAGATCACTGAGCGTACTGATTTGAGTGATGGTTACATCCTGATAGGCGCTGGACAAAATCTCCTGAATGAGATTTTCATCAAGGGTTATCGCGACATTCTTCTGATGGGCCGTTCGATCTACCAGTTTGGCAACGGTAACAATCTCGATCGTTTTGTGCGATTTTTGGGAAAGACTATCCGCCGATGGGAGCAGCTGGACTGTATACGGCGCAAGACCACCAGTTATCGGGGTCCTATTGGCTGAGCCGACACTGTATGCATTTTTGCTGTTCAAAACGGATCCTTTGTGCGCACGCAAAACTACCTGAAAAGGCAGGTGCATTTTCAGGGCGGATACTGACTGAGAAAGATGGTTAGCGAATAGCTGTGCAGAATCTCATGTCTGCCATGTGCGGAAAATCATCTTAGCAGGAAAGCGCGCAACGGGATAGGAAATGTTGCTGCACATCCCATCCCGGACAAACCTACCGAACTATTAATTTAGACAAGAGGCGCATGAGGATAATCCGGCTGGCGTTCCTGAAAAGCAAGTATGTGCGGCTTAACGATGACACCTGCATCAATATTTACCGCCCGGCGAATGGTTTCATTCTGCTGCCAACCAGTGCGCCCCTCGACCACCGAAGGCAAATGCACGATAAGCGCCGCAGAAATTGACCGGGAGGCACTTTCCCAAAGGTAGCTTGGCGTATGATCAACGGCATAATAGTCGGTCTTGCCAACCTTAAACATCGGGTTTTTAAACGTAGTCGGCCTGGCGAAATAAAAGCCCATACCCTCGTCGCAGCTGACATCAATAATCAGGCTTCCGGGCTTCAAACAGGTTTTTTCGGTTTCGATTACAAAATCAAAAGGCTGTTCCGGATCCTGCAAAGTACCATTTATGATGATATCTGACTCGGCAATAAGGTCTGATAATGACCTTTCACTGCCGTCGTGTTCCACCACCACCATGCGCGCTTCATCTTCGCCGCCTTCACGAAGGCGTGCGTAGTGACAATCAAGAACTTCTTCGCGCACTTCATGGTCGGGGCGCTGGATGCATATGGTGATGTCTCTGAACCCATGTGCCTTCAAGGCGTATATCGCACCGCGGCTGACCGCACCAAAGCTGAAAATAATAACTTTGCGGCGGTTCCCGTAGTGGCCATCAATCCCCTTTAAGCGGAGAGCATGCAATACGGCGCAGTAACCGGCCATCTCATTGTTCTTATAAAATGTGTGTCGCCCCATCTGTCCGGAAGGGCTCCAGACAAACATATCCTCAAAAGCAATCAGGGTGAGCTTGCGGTCAATTGCTGTTTGCGTGATAGCCCGCTGCTGGGCACAGTGAGGATATCCCCACAGGTTTCCTTCCATACGAAGTTCAACCAGATCCGCTAACGTGGGTTTGGCAATAATCACATTTCCCAAATCGGCCAAAAGCTCGTGCCGTGGAGCAACACCCCCGGTTTGCAAGGCGATTTCCGCGTCCGAAACACCAAACGGCGCGCCGTAGCCTTCTTCAAATACCAGCTGTTTTCTATAGTCTTCCGGCAACCGCGGTAAATGCTCCGGGTGAATGGGAACACGTTGTTCGTCTTGCTTTCTGGAAGTCCCAATGATCCCCAAAGTCAATTTACTCATATCATCCTTTTCCACAGGCCTACGGAGCACACAAAGCGAACAGTGCAGGCATCCTGCTTTATTTTAAGAGATTGTTGGCTGGCTTCCCGATTGATCTGTTCGAAACATCAGCTAGAAATTAAGTCTTATCGGCGTAATATTTGCGGGTAAGAGGTGCGTTTCACCTCAGGGCAATTCACAGCGCAAATGTTGTCTGCGATAGGGTTTGTCACACTCCCAGTCGTTACCGCTGTATTCGAGATGTGAATTCTCTGGTAACTCTACCGCTAAACAGGATTGTCCGCTTTGTCGAAACCCGCGGAGACACTTCCAGCCAGGGCCATAAGAAGTCTTAGCCAGATAGCCGTTTTCCGGCACGGCTACTGATATACAGACGTCGCCTGTTGCTTGATACCCTCTCTCACAACGCCAGTTGGTGTCGAACGAAGACGGGTCAAAATATCCATATTCCGGTACGTTGGCGGCAAGACACTCCCCATCAACTCTGAGAAACCGAGGATTGCAGCTCCACCCCTTGCCATAAGCTTTGTCTGATAAATGCCCATTTTCGGGTACAGCAATCGGTCTGCACGCATTTGCAACTTGCTCGTAACCGCGCGCGCACTTCCACTGATCACCTCGTGCACTCAAATATGCGTGCTTTGGGACAGGAAAGGTCGCACAGGCGCCTGCTTCTTCTTGGAAACCCCGTTTGCATTCCCAACCGGAACCATAAGCCCGGTTCGTAGCATAAGCATTCGCTGGAATTTTAACGGCTACGCATAATTGACCTGTTTTTCGGAAGCCCAAATCGCATCCCCACCCATCGCCGTAACGTTCGACGTGTGCGTTTTTTGGAATACTCTGGGCATGAACACCGGCGGGCACCAGATACACAGCTGCGGCCAGCACCAGCGCCCTGGCAAATCCAAGGTCGGTAAATTTTGTCAAAATATGCTTTCTTCGATCATCTCATGGCATGTTCTGCCGATATAAAGTGATGATCTTTTTTTAAGGGAGCTAGCGGAGATGAGCTGCCAGAATTCCGATGCCTTGGGCACCTACAAAAAGAACAATGCCAGAAAAGAGTGACTGTTCTAAACATACCCCGCTACCGACATTATTTGACGCTTTGTGTCGTTATCTTCACACGGTGTATATGCGCTCATTAACCATACAGGCGCGAAAATAGCAAGCTTTATGGATGTGGGATTGCCACCAACGCCACCGTCATCTATCCCAAAAAAGTTCATGCCAACTGCCTTGTTCCGGTTCAAACTCGCCCAGTGTAGTGCAACTTGTAACAAGAAGGCCGAACCATCATATAAATGTTCGCAACAAATCAGTGCTGCGAATATGAAAGGACATCCAATGTCCGTGACCGACCTTCTGGATACACCGCGCGAACTAAATAATGCCGCAACAATGGATCAGTACGGGATCACTTCAACAGAGGTAAAATATTATCACTATGGTGGTTTTCGGTATAGCAGCCTGCACGATGCTGTTGCCCAGGCAAAAAGAATGATATCAAACGAACCGCCAGAGGAAAAATAGACAACCACGCACAAACTACAGTTATCTTGCTTGCGCCTGCTGTGCTTGCGTACAAATTCCATGAAATTTATCGAGCTAGCCTGATGCATGATGACTCATTCAGCACCGGCCGAAGCAGGGCGCTCTGTGCTCGACAACACCGAAGTATTTAGCTCATGTAAACACGTTTCGAGAAAAGTAATTAAATTATAAAAATTAATAAGTACTTGTAATTTTATTACCTGATCTCCATGTATAGGGATGGAGCCAATTGCGGCGACGGTTAGCGGCAGACTATTGCCGCATACAGGAAAGGGCATTCCATGTCCTTCAATGATTTCTCCAAATCTAAGACCACACCCAATTCTGAGAAAACTGACGGCAAGCCGACACCCCCTTCCGAGAAAGCTGCTGCACCAAAGGAAAAAGTGACAAAACCCGGATCCTGAAACACGTCTTCGAAGAAGAACACGCTCTTGTCTGCATAGTTTAATCTGAAAGAGAAAGGCGTGTGATGAAGATCCGAAGGACAAAAAAAACAATCGAATTTGACCATCCGTTTACACTTCACGGATACAAGGAAACGCTGCCATCCGGCCGCTACGAGATGGAAACTGAGGAAGAGTGGATAGAAGGCCTGTCTTTCGTGGCGTTCAAACGGAAACAGGTGATATTGCACCTGCAAAGAGATGCTCAGCGCCCAGGAATAAGCGAAATCCTGACGCTGAAAGACCCCAGAGAACTGGATGCCGCCCTCGCCCGTGATGCCAAACTTGGCCACAATGCGAATGCGCCTTCCGGAAAATGCGCCGGGGTGATCGGAAAAACGTCTGAAGCCGGCTAACACCGAGTTCAAGGCTGCTTTCTGACCAGTACCAACCGTCTCTTTATCGCGCAAACCCAGGGCCTGATGCTGCGCGTGGGTGCACCCCCCCGGCAAATGCCACCAGACATATTCTGCTGGTTAGCAAGCCGGAAACCATAATAATCAAAGGTCAAAGAAAGGTTGTATCAAAATGACAGATATCCCTATTGATCTCGATAGCTACCGCGACACATCTGCCCACAAGTCAACGGTGGACCGCAGAGAGCATGCGCGAGATTTTCTGGACAGTCAGCAGGCACTGCGTAAAAGCCAGAAGGAACTTGAGAAATTTCTACTGGATGCACCAGCGAAAACTTGGCCTGAAGCAGGTGCGCAGGCGCTCTATCTCCTCCAGATTTTTGCCGCAACCGCCGAGGCGCAGGAATTACGCCGCAAGCTCCTGATTACCCAAACTATCGGGTCCCTCAAGCGTCTTTGTACCAAAGAAGCTGAAGAATGACTGGCTCCCTGATTAATACGCACCTTGAACCACCCGGACAGGATAGGGAAGTGGCAACCAGAGAAAATACAGCCCAAAGCCCTGAAATATCGGGCAGAGAGGCCCCAAAAGAAAGACCGTGCCTAAGGTGTGGTACACTTTTTTTCAGCGAATGGCTGGGCCACAGGATATGCCAGCATTGCAAAAGTTCTTCCACTTGGCGCAGCGGCGTCCCGTATTTGCCTCAGTCCTCAAGATCAAAACGTTGATATGGCTTTAAAAAACTCTTCGCAGTTCACATAATAAAACCCGCCACGAGGACTGTGGTTTTGTGTCGGTTGCGGGATCAGGGTTAGTCTCGCCAGGGTTTGCACTCTTTCCTTATCCATTCCGTGACGTTCGATATGACCCTGTGGCCTTCAGGTTGTGAGCCTGATGGGTGAGTAGTTAAATAATTAATATTAAGTGCGCTCGAATCACTGCGACAGAAACTGTGATAATGTTGATTTGGCCAAAACTGTTTTAAGGTCTTTAGCGCGCCTGCCCCCTGTTTCAGGCCCTTTTGCGGCCTGAAACTCATCTCATCGCTTTTTTCTGCAGCAAGTCAGTCTTGGTGATGACATAATAATCGAATGTCCTTTCGATCACCCCAACTAGAAACTCACATTGCTGGCTGACAGATCGGCAAGTGCTATGCCTTGGATGAAGACGGACTGGCCATCATCCAGGTCTAT
>CANNEK010000006.1 GCA_947503625.1 uncultured Kordiimonas sp.
CTGCCTGCACTCACCGAGGCAATCAGGTTACTGAACAAACCGCCCACCGGGCTGGTCATGCCGGCATGGAACTTCGGATTTTGACGAAGAATGGCACTGAGTAATGTGGAGCCAGAGCGCGGAAGCCCGGAAATGAAATTGAATGTGCGATTAACCGTATTTGAAGTGTGGCCCTGTGCCTGACTGTTCTCCATCATGATATGCCCCCATCAACGTGCAACCCTATGGCTGTGAGTTCAGCGATGGAAACATTGGTAGAAGCGCGGTCAAATTCGGACAATGAGGGAAATCCCTCATTTTATCAGATAAGCGGTACTTTAATTGATGAAAAGTACAGCGGTTATGCGCGCGGCAAATTGCCAACCGCAAATACAGAGCCTTTGCCCGCTTTGCTTTTGACAGACAGCTGCAGACCGAGCTGTGCGGCACTTTCACTGACAATGGCAAGGCCAAGGCCTTCACCGGCATGATCGCTTTCAGCGACGCCGCGTTCATAGGGCTTAAACAGGCGTTTGATTTCAGAAGGGCTTAGCCCTGGCCCGGTGTCCCAGACCTCCACCCTCAGGCCATCAACGTGCCGCCGCACACCGACAAGAATGCCACCGCTTTCCGTGTATTTGATGGCATTGGACAACAGGTTTGAAACCATACGAATGAGGATGATGATGTTGGTGTTTGTCTGGAAAGAGGTTGGATGGAACTTAAGCTTCAGGCCTTTTTCATTCGCCTCATCGCCGTAAATTCGCTCAAGGTTATCGAGAACAAGCTGAAGCGGTATACTTTCCTGCTTTGAAGCCTTCTCTGCATGCCTGGCAGACTCCTTGCGAAAAGCCGGGTCAAGCACTGAGGCCATATAATCAATACCTGCCCTCAGTTTTTTGGCGAGCTCGGAATTTTCGGTTTGCTCCACCGCAAGGCGAAGCGACGTTAGAGGCTGCCGCAGGTCATGCCGGGTCGTGGCCATACGGCGGTAGTCGCTCTGGACCTTTTTAAGGTTCAGCGTTGCGTCGTGCAGTTCTTTTTCAAGAGCAATTTTTTCATTCGCAACAGCCAGCTCCGCCTTTAGCGATGCATCCCGCTGGCGTCTTACCGCCCAGCTTTTCTGAACAATAGCAGCGCCAAAAACCAAAGCTTCAGCAACCTGGCCGAATATGGTTGTTGCGTCCAATGCAGCTGTTGCCTCTGCGGACATATAGGTCGGCGAGAACAGGCTGGCGAGAACCCAGTACAAAAATATAGCGAACCCGAGACCAAAAAAAACAGAACCGGCAATTCTGTCCATGATCACCTTCGCAACCAAACATATACCGATGGCTAAAAGCCCGCCAAGCGCAACGACACGAACGCCGTTCATGAAATCAGAAGGAAAAAAGAAGCTGACCAGATATATGGAAATATCCACGCCCATATAAATGATGACAAACCTGTAGGTTCGTGGTGACAGTGTTCGCAGATTCAGAAAAGACAGCGCAAACAGCATGTGAAGCAGGCTAAGCGAAATGAATATCGCAGGGAATATTGCAAAATGAAGACTGAGGTAACTGTCAAACGTTACGGAAAGATAACCGTAAGAATGAAAGCTCGAAAAGACTGCCATGGTAAAAAGTAACCCATAGATCAGTATGTTTTTGGTCTTCAAGGCGACGGAAAAAACCGCAAAAAACACGAACAGGACAAAATAGATACCCGCATAAAAGCTGCGCAATACAGAACGGCTAGCGCTTTCCTCAAGCAATGTCCGTTCCGAGACAAGACGGAATGGATATAGTGTGGCGAACCTGCTTTCTTCAGTATGTATCCAAAGAGCTTTTTTTCTCCCAATTGAAATTCGAACTTGTCAGAAACAATGACAGGCCCTTGTTTGACAACAAGGTCTTTATTTTTAGCAGGAAAGTCTGCCGTCATAATTTCTGTGATGGCTCCGCGCTGATCCACAATGAAAGCAGAAAACTTTGCTGCACCATTTATCTGGGTAGTAAGGTACCTGACTTCAAAGCTATCGCTGGTATTGTGTAAAACTGTATAAAACCAGCTACCATTCTTAATGTCAGCGTTTTGGGTCAGCTGTTCATATTCGGCCAGTTTTGCTTCTTTTTCCGGCCCCCACAAATCATCTGCGGTAACAGCGCCTGCGTGAACCGGCGCCATCTTGAGAAGCATATTGTCAACCGGGGCGTTATCCCGTAGATCAATAGTATCCGTGCCGAAAGACTTCGAAGGTGCAAACAGGAACACAGCTAACAACAACAGCCAGCCGATACGGATCAACCGTTGGATAGCAGTTCTGGAGAATGTCGAATATGCCCGCACTAGCAAGGCCTTACCGGGTTGTTATCGCTGACGATCACGGCCTTGTCCGCAGTGGCTTGCGCGACGTGTTTGAAGACATTGAAGATGCCGAGATTGTAGGAGAAGCCAGTGACGGCCTTGAAGCATTGACACTGGCTCGTTCCCTGAAGCCTTCTCTTGTCACGCTTGATGCCGCGATGCCTTATGCATCGGGCATCGAGGTTTACAGTGAAATCAGACGCTGGGTGCCCGACACGCGTATCGCAGTTGTAACCGGATTTGATGCTGCTGGCCATCTTGCCGACTGGATGGCGATGGGGGTTAATGGCATGTTTCTGAAAACCGACACGCCAGAGGAAATGAGCCTTGGTATGCGGCAAATCCTGAACGGCGTTGATTATGCATCCGTAGCGACGCTTGAAATCCTTGAGCAACGTATTGAAGCATATGACGAGAAAGACAAGCTGACTGTGCGCGAACGCCAGGTTTTGCATCTTCTTGCCGAAGGTAGAACCAACCAGGAAATTGCGCAGCGGTTGTCCATCAGCCCAAAGACCGTCGACAACCACAGAACCCGCATGATGGCTAAACTTGATGTGCATTCCCTAGGCCAGTTGATTGCTTATGCCCTTAAAGAGGGGCTGCTGGATAAAGTCCAGCAACATTAGATGTGCATGCCCTCAATTTACAATGGGGTAAATCCCTCATTCTTCCGCCTGACAGATTTCAACTTCCGCGCCAAGCTCTGTATCAGGCTCAAGCACAAATACCGCCGAGACCTGAACTCAAAACCACCATCCCGAAGGCCTGTGTATTTTGAGATTGGCCCCGCGTTCTCCCTCTTCTTCAACTGTGCCAGGAAGACGCGGCCTTTTCTTTATTGGCCTGATCGACACGCCCCTCGCCTTAGACTGACAGCACCCCTAATTGACTAAATAGTTTGCCTCATTTGAAGTCTCCGAGTTGCTAGGCTGCTCAAATGGCGAGTTCCGGTTGTGGCATCGATCAAAGCCAAACGAGCCTGTCGAAAATGGGAGAGATGTGGCGCGCGTGTCACGTAAAGTGATGTGTTCGTGCCGAGCGCAGGGGAGAAAAACATTGATCACCTTTAGGAACGACGGACGAAAGTATTCTGAGTGGTATAATACGACCGCACTGTTGCTGTGCATGGCTGTTGCAGCGCCCGGTGCCTTGGCCCAAACGTCCAGCAGCAACGAACCCGCCGATAACCCCAATGACTTTGACCAGTCTATACTCTTGGAGGAAATTGTCGTTACGGCACGCAAGCGGGACGAAAGGCTGCAAGATGTTCCCATTTCGGTAACTGCGCTCGGTGCTGCGCAAATCGAAGCGAAGAAAGTTCGCAGTTTGGGGGATTTATCCGTCGGGATTCCCAACGTGTCCTTTGACGATGTAGGCACCACACCTGGAACTGCAAATTTCTCAATTCGGGGCCTTGGCATCAACAGCTCAATACCATCAATTGATCCCACCGTCGGTACATTTGTGGATGGTGTCTACCTTGGCACCAATGCCGGGGTGGTGTTCGACGTGTTCGATTTACAGAGTATTGAAGTACTCCGGGGACCTCAAGGCACGCTCTTTGGCAGAAATGTTACCGGTGGCGCCGTATTGCTGACAACCAAGAAACCCGGAAACGAACTTGAGACTACAGCACAAGTCGCCGTAGAAGGTGGCGGCCCCGGCGGACTGAGTACTTTCGTCAGAGCATCAATTGGCGGCCCGGTATCGGATACACTCGGGCTGAAGGTTACCGGATACTACAATAATGATGAGGGCTGGTTTGAAAACGGCTTTGACGGTGAAAACTTCGGGGCGCGCGAACAGTTTTATATTCGGCCGGTGATGGTGTGGACGCCAAGCGATGGCTCGGAACTGATCCTGCGATATGAATACACCAGCATCGATGGTGACGGCCCTGCCGGGCAGTCGCATACTAACGGCTTGGGCATACCGGGGTCGCCTGAAAACTTCGACCGTGACAGTTTCGATTTCAGCATTAACACACAAGGCTTCGTTGAAGTTGAAACTCATTTTGCAACGGCCGAGTTTAATTTGGACGTTGGAGACAATGGCCAGATAACCAACATTTTTGGATATCGGAATCTCGATCAGGACACGCTCACCGACCTTGACGCGCAGCCAGTCTCTTTATTCGACGGACGGTTCCAGTTGAAGTCCGAGCAGATTAGCAACGAGTTGCGTTACTCGGGAAGTTTTGGTGCCCTGGATTTGGTGACGGGGCTTTACTATTTCAGCAACGATATCAGCTACGGCGAAGGCCGGAGCCTTTTTGGCGGAGCGGTGACCCAAGACGGCGGTGGAGATTACTCGGTTGAGTCAATTGGTGCTTTTGTTTCGGCAGACTACAGCTTGAGCGAATCCTGGGTTTTAACGACAGGCCTTCGCTACACGTATGAGGAAAAGTCGGCTGATATTGCTTCACTGCCGTTGAACACGAATGCGCCCTGTAGCGTGGTGGCGGGAACGTGCCCGTTCGATTTTGTTGACTCTGAGGACTGGAACAGTCTGTCACCCAAAATTGGCGTTAACTACCTTCCTAATGACAATGTGAGAATATACGCTCACTGGACCCGTGGTTTCCGTTCAGGCGGATACAATCTGAGAAACTCAGCGTTGGATACTGCTAATTTCGGACCGGGCCCTTTCGATCAGGAACAGGTTGACAACTTTGAACTCGGATTAAAAACCGACTGGACGGGCGGACGTCTAAATGTCGCAGTTTTCCACAACAGTATTCAGGATATGCAACGCGAAGTTCAGCTCACGGACCCGACTTCAGGTGTGGTTCAGTTGATCAGAAACACCGCAGACGCAAGGTTGCTAGGTGCCGAGATAGAAGGCGTATTCCAGGTGTCGAGTTCGCTTGTTCTGGATGTCGCCCTCGGTCTGCTTGATGCGGACTATACGAACGTGCTGTTCGACTTGAACGGCGACGGCGCCATTGATGGAGCCGATGAAGACCTAGACCTGCCGAGAGCACCTGAATTAACGTATACTATCGGTTTGGTTCACGAACTCGATATTGGCGATTGGGGCATGATGTCTACGGGCGTCAATTATTCCTACAGGGACGAGTCTGCATTTACCGACAACAATTTGGGGTTCATCCTTGATCAGGAAATCCTGAATTTCAGTATTGATATTCAGCCCAACAACGGGAACTGGACGATATCTCTGTATGGCAGGAACCTCCTGGACTCTGTCCTTCATGGCACCGATGGTCAGCTACCAGCAACACTTGGGCCTGCTCCTTTGGGCGGTACATTTTCACCGCTTACAAGAGGAAGGGTCCTCGGAGCGCAATTTGCCATTAATTTTTAGGCAAGGCCCTGACAAGGCTTGAGGCGGGTTGAAGCGAATGTCTCCCCCATTCCTGAAATCCGCCTCAGGCGATCCCGATTTAATCGATCTCCACATGGGTCAATGGTCATTGAACTCCATTCTTAATTAACGGGACTAGTTACAGGTCCAAAGCGGTCGCAGGCAACAATCTGGCGAATAGACTATGTGGTGCATTGCCATCCAACGAGAGGAAAAATCTCATCCCGGAAATGCGCCAAGATGACTAAACATTTGACCTGAACCGACCGCGCAAATCGAGAAATCTGGTGTATCGAATTCATAGTAGCCGAGCCCATTCATTGGGGGTGATGTGGAAACCAACGCTGCTTCCACCCAGCCTGCCAAGCTCAGAAAACCACTGCCGATCATCCGGTTGTTTCACAGCGCGAAGTTTTGGAGGAAATCAATTGCCCGTCACAGAGTTTGCAAATGTAAAAGTCGAAAAACGTGACCGAATTGCAACGGTAACACTCGACCGTCCAGAAGCTATTAACAGCTTGAACCTGACTATGTTGCTCGATCTCGAGAAGGTGCTTTTGAATATTGAGACAGATGAAGACATCGACGTCATGATCCTGACAGCTTCCGGCGAAAAGGGATTTTGTGCCGGAATGGACCTGAAGGACTTTGAGCAAGGAAAAATTGACCTTGCGCTCACCAAAAGGGTCCTCGACAAAATAGAAGACTTCACCAAACCAACGATCGGTGCCATCACAGATGGCTACTGTGTTACTGGCGGACTGGAACTCGCTCTATCTTGCGATTTTCTGGTCGCTTCGGCAAAAGCCAAATTTGGCGACACGCATGGTCGCGTGAATGTCAGCGGCGGTGGCGCCACGGTTCGGATGCCGCGACTGGTTGGTCTGATGCAAGCCAAATACATGATTTTCACCTGTCAATTCTACGATGCCGAAGCAGCAAAAGAACTGGGGTTAGTTGTCGAAGTATTCCCATCCGAGCAATTGCAAATCGAGGCACGGCGAATTGCTACTGAGATATTGAAGCAAAACCAGAAAATCTTGAGAAGAATGAAGCAGGTTATGAACCGTGGTTGGCGAACAGACTTGTATGCCGCCTGGTGTTTGGAGGAGGCAGAGTGCCTGAAGAGCATGCAAGAAATTCTGTCTGCAAACTTTAAAATGGAAGATGCCGTCAAAACAACCAAGGCCGATCTGGATTCCGGCTCGGCCTGACCGCATTTTCCAACATCAAACACACCGTCTCCACAAAAATAAATCAAGTAGCAAGGAGTTAGCCCCATGGAAAGACTGCTAGATGGCCAGGTTGCCATTGTTACCGGAGCGGGGCGCGGTATCGGCAAAGCTCATGCAATTGCATTGGCGGAACAAGGTGCCAAAGTTATCGTGAATGACCTGGGTGTCGGTTTGGATGGTAGTGACACAACCAGTGACCCGGCTAACGAGGCGGTTGAAGAGATCCGGCGCTCCGGCGGCGAAGCGCTTGCCAACCATGATTCTGTAGCCTCGCCCGAAGGCGGCGAAGCGATCATTAAAGCGGCAATCGAAGAATTTGGGCGCCTGGATATTTTGGTGAACAACGCCGGTAACTACCGACCGCGGATGATCTTCAACATGCCATACGAAGATTGGGATTCTGTTGTGAAGGTGCACCTCTATGGTCACTTCAATTGTATTGCCGCAGCATCCAGGGTTTTCAGGGCGCAACGCGGCGGAAGAATAATCAATACGGCCTCAGAAGCCTGGCTGGGCGAAGCAGCTGTTGCCAATTATGGGTCTGCCAAAGCAGGAATTGTTGGACTAACGAGGATAGCGGCGCGTGACCTCGGAAAATACGGTATTACGTGCAACTGTATTTGCCCGCGCGCGTCAACCCGCATGACGGATTCTTTGTCCTTTGATAAAAGCCTGGACCGATCTTCTTTAGGGGGCGAACTCGACGCTTTAAACCCCGGCGATATCTCGCCGCTGGTCGTGTATCTGGCAAGTCAGAATGCATCGGATATCAATGGTCGTATCTTTTTGGCTTACGGCGGTACCATATCGCTGTTCTCTGAACCAGTGCCCGAAAAGACCATCTTTAAATCCGGGGGGTGGAGCGTCTCTGACTTGTGCGATGTCATGCCCGGCACTCTTGCTGCCGATCTGGTAAACCCGGCACCGGCAGAACCCGCCAAGGCCGAAAAATGAATGATTTCAGAGACAAGTGCGCCATCGTCGGCATAGGGGAAACCGACTATTGTGTTAATTCCGGGCGAAACCCGCTTGCGCTCGCTTTGGAAGCAATCCGCAATGCAATCGAAGATGCCGGTTTAACCGTCGATCAAATCGATGGAATCGTAAAATCATCGATAGATGCCTCTGCGTCAGATCAGATTATTGCAGCGAATTTGGGGCTCAGCGGGGTGACTTACTCCTCGGAAGTGACCGGACTGGGAGGCGCTGCCTGCGCAACAGTGGCACACGCGGCGATGGCCGTGGCGAGCGGATTTGCCAACTATGTGGTTTGTTATCGTGCCTTCACGCCTTTCGACTTTATCGAGGGTGCGAAACATAACCAGACGACCCTGTGGGCCAGACAAGCTGGTGCCGGAGAGTTTCTTCGCCCTTTTGGGTGGTCAGCCATGATTGATGGTTTTGCAATGCACTGCCAACGGCACATGCACGAATACGGAACGACAAGCCGCCAACTTGGCGCGATAGCTGTTGCAGCCCGGAAACATGCGGCAGCCAATCCAAAAGCCATCCGACAAGAACCAATCACCATTGAAGACCATCAAAATTCGAACATGATATCTCAGCCATTGAGAGAGCTGGACTGCCTTATTTCCGCTAACGACGGCGCCTGCGCCGTGATTGTTACGACTGCCGAGCGGGCAAAGGACCTTAAGCAAAGACCAGCAAAGATCATGTCTGCTGCGCAGTCTTTGGGGTCAAACCCGATGGCAACCTGGGAGATGTCGGCATTCAAACCAACAATCACGGATTCTGAAGCCAAAATGATCGCCCCGCACCTTTTCCGGAAGGCCGGGCTGAAACCGGAAGATATCGATGTGGCACAGTTGTATGACTGCTTCACCTATACCCAACTCGTGTTGATCGAAGACTATGGCTTTTGCAAGAAAGGCGAAGGCGGAGAATTCGTTCAGGACGGGCGGATTGAAATCGGTGGCGAGCTTCCGATCAATACGCATGGCGGGCACTTGGGCGAAGCCTACATTCATGGCTTTACCCATATTGTTGAAGGCGTGAAACAAATGCGTGGCACATCGACGTGCCAGGTCGAAGATGCTGAGACAACATTGGTTGCAAGCGCGGTTCCCGGCCCAACCAGCGCGCTTATTCTCGGGAGATAGAATATGACCAATACAAAAAGCAAACCGGTTCCCAGAATGAGTGACGCGACAAAGGATTTTTGGGAAGGCTGCAAAAATGATGAAATTCGCATCCAAAAATGTCTGGATTGCAATACTTTTCGATTTCCTCCTCAAATGATGTGCAGGAAGTGTAACTCCGTGGAATCTGAATGGACGAAAGTCAGCGGAGAAGGAGCGATATATAGTTTTACCATGCCTACAAACCAATCTCCCGGCGAGTTTCCTGCCCGAGGGTTTGAGTACCCCTATTCGATCGCTTTGATCGAACTCGATGGCACAGATGGGGTTCGCATAGCGAGTAACATAGTGGACTGCGAATTGGCAGACATTCGTATTGGCCTGAGGGTCAAGCCTCATTTCGTGGAACTCACGGAAGAAATCGATCTCCCGCTCTATAGATTACATGAGACGAATTAAAACTATTTTTTACTCACGACCGCATAGCCGGCGCTTCCTGGAGGAAACAAAATGAGAAAATCCAGAGTAATAGATGAAGAGTCCGCCCTAGACTTTATTGAGGACGGAATGACGATTTCCATTGGCGGCCATCTAAACTCTGCTCACCCGATGCTCATCATAAGAGGCATAATCCGAAGAAGAATTAAGGACCTGACTGTCATCACATCGGCTCAGGGCGGCCCGGAAATCGGGTTCCTGATAGCGGCCGGATGCGTCAAAACACTGATCACGTCAGGAGTGCACGCTGAAGGCCTTGCCGGCATTGACCCATGTTTTAGATTTGCGTTGCAACAAGGCGACATTGATATTTGGGAGGCAGACGAAGGGATTGTTTACTCCATGCTCAGAGCCGCAGCTCAGGGCCTACCGTTTCTTCCCTGGCATGGCGGGGTCGGCACCTCTATTCCCGAAGTTAATCCCCACCTGAAAGAGTTCAAAGACCCCATCACCGGAAAACCGCTTTTGGCGGTTCCCGCGATAGCGCCCGACGTCGCCATACTGCACGCTGCGTATTCGGATGCGTACGGCAACGTACAGCACGTCCATGGTTGGGGTGACAGGGCACACTATAGAGCTGCCAAAAAGACTATTGTCCAGGTCGAGAAAGTGATATCCAACGAGGACGTCAGGCGAGACCCCTCCAAAACATCCATAATTGGTGCAGATGCCATAGTCCGTGCCTCCTTTGGCGCGCACCCGATGGCGAGCCCCGAGTTCTATCTGGAGGATCAGGAGTTCATCCGGAGGTATGTTGCCACAGCAAATTCGTCTTTCAAGAACAAGGGCTCGTCGGGGTTGGATGATTTCATTCAAGAGTATTTCGTCAAGCCTGAAAACCACTATGACTATCTTGAAAAAATAGGCATACGACAGCTTTTGTCGCTACATGAATTTTAGAACTGATTTTTAACACCTCCGGGATGAAGGTATATTTGGTGGTCCGACCCGAAGAGCTGTCAAGCTCGTAACATACCGTTGATATCTACTCGGTCCCGAATGATCTCTATTTCTGACCGAGTGGGCAACGAGGTTTCCTCAATGCGCTCGGGGACGATGAGGTCAAAACCTGTATTGCTCAAGACCTCATCTTTTGTCACACCCGGATGCAGATATTTCAGCCTCAGAGCTTTGGAGGCCTCCTCAAAATCCATCACACATAGTGGTGTGATCACGTATTTCGGGCCGCCACCGGGTAGCCCCAGGTCTGAGCGTGCATCAGCGCCGCCCTTTCCCCAACCTACCGCTGAGATGAAATCACAGCTTTCTACAAAAACTCTTTTGTTATGCGTGTTCGTGTATATGTAATAGCGGCCAGCCTGTGTCGCCATGGTTGTCGACCCTAATGACCCCGGTCCTCTGAAATCGAGCTTCTTGTGATCGGCACCCAGCCCTATAAGGTTTGTGTTCCCAAACTGATCTATTTGGATACCTCCGACAAAAAACGCTGTCGAATGTTTTGCTGCAAAGTCAAAACACTCATGGTGAAGGTAAAAACCTTCAGTGAAACGATAAAATCGCCAATCCATGGCAGATTCGCAGTCTTCCAGCTTGCTTTCCCGGTGGACATTTATTTGCGACATCGTCGTCTGGATTTTCAGATCGGGGGCATGAGTCAGGTTGGCCAGAAATACACCCACTCTGACCTCTGGAATTCCCGCAGGAAACGACACAGCGTCATCATTTTGCATTTGGCGGGAAATGAAAGCTGCAATTAACTCTTTGCGGGTAAATTCCATTGTCGCGTTGCTCATCCGATAGCTCCAAATAAGTGATTTAGAAAAAGTCCGTGCTTTCATGGGGGCATATGAGGTGTGCTAGGGCGTTTCGTTTATTCCACGCATCCAGATTATCCTGCGCTCTGAAAACCGCCACTCGCCCTCGCGCCTCGAGAGCTTGTCACGAAACATCGCTCGATTTTGAATGGGTTTTCCCTTGCGTTTTGAATGCCCGTCAGCGTCGGCATAGGACTGGGATTGTGCCTGATCACCGTCAATCTCGATCAACGGTAAATGCAACAAATGGCGCAAACCCTCTACAGGGTCTCGCAAGCGCTCATTCCAGTCTTCATAGCACCGGCGAATTGCCAGCTCTCCGTGATAAACGCCGTTGAATTCCAGGCTGGCGTCAGGCCAAAACAGGCCCACTATTTCATCGACACTTCCCCCATCAACCAGAAAGCAGTATTTGGCCAAGTGGTTCGAAATCTGTTCGTAATCTCTGCTCATAAGAAAGTCCTGCCATGGCTGTTTGTTTGATTGATAAACAAAGGGCTGTCGCAAATTCCTATTTCAGGAGTTCGCCGCCAACGATCAGCTCTCTGATTTCGCGCGTTCCCGCGCCAATCTCGAGTATTTTGGCACAGCGATACAGGAGGTTGATTTCGGTTTCGCGCATAAAGCCCATTCCACCATGAACCTGCATGCCATTGTCCATCACGCGGTTGACCGCCATCCCGGAAAGCAACACACTCGCCGCAGTTCTCATATGGATTTCGCCGCGCCCGCCTTCTCCGTCTCGAAGCCCGCAGCATTCCCTGAGGACCTGGTAGCAAAAGGTTCGCATTGTCGCTGTATCTGTGTACATGTGGGCAAGCATTCTTTGCACGAGCTGATGTTGGCCGATTGGGCGATTAAATTGCTCTCGGGTTTTTGCGTGCTCAACCGACAGTTCCAAAGCACGCTCGCATAGGCCGACACAGTGCGCGGATAGAATGGCCCGCTCAAGGTCCAAACCGCTCATCAAGACTTTTACGCCTTTGTCCTGCTCGCCTACCAGATTTTCTGCCGGCACGACGCAGTCATCAAACAACAGTTCGCCAGTGGAACTGCCTCGGTAACCCATTTTGTCGAGTTTTTGGGCGACCTTGAACCCCGGAAAGTTTTTTTCAACGACAAATGCGGATATGCCATGAGCTCCCTTCTCAGGGCTCGTCTTGGCGTACACCAGAACCACATCTGCCTCTGGTCCATTTGTGATATAGAGTTTCCGACCGTTCAGAATGTAATTGTTTCCGTCTCGGCGTGCCTTGGTGGCCATGCTGCCCAGGGCATCCGATCCTGCCGCGGGTTCTGTCAGGCCCAACGCACCCAAATAAGTTCCATCACAAATTTTAGGCAGGTATTTTTCCCTTAGGTACCTGCAGCCATTTCGGTTCAGATTGTGCGCAAACAGATTGTCGCTCGCAATATAGCTTAAAGACATGGATGGGTTCCATCGCGCCATTGCGTGCGCTGCCAAAGCCTGTGCAGATTCGTCAAGTCCTGCACCTCCGAATTCCTCAGGCAGGGTTATACCCAAAATGCCGATCTCGGAGAGCGCCCTGAACGCCTCTCCAGGAAACAGATCTTCATTGTCCATTTTCGCCGACAATGGATGCAATACGTCACGGGAATACCGGTCAACCAAATCAAACAATTGCTGATAGTCCTGATCGAAACCATATCGTCTCACGTCTAGCATTGTGTTTTCTCCTCACTACGACCTTGGCGCGTGAATTATTCAATTGGGGGGCTAAACCCACCTCATTATATTTCGTTGTCCATCTCTAAGAGCTGCTCCGACCTCGGCAACTTGAGGCGAGCAAGCAGCGAAAATCTTGTCTCGAATTGCTTTTTGGGTGTGCGTGAGCAGACCATTTTCAACCGTCCAGTGCGTGCGGCTGATTAAAACTCCGCCAATTCGCTCATGCGGTTCCAATTGCAAATTGACTTTCCGGGTTTCGGCTAAAAGGGTGTCTTCTATTTCAACATCGCTCTTGCCTGTAGCCTCTGCGCTAAGAGTACAGATCATTAGCGGCTGGGTTAGCCCCAGTCCGAATAGCAGCTGCTGTTCGACAAGCGGGCTGCCCGCAAACCGCGACTCAATGGGCCCTGGCGCAACATACTTTCCCTTGGCAGTTTTGAACTCGTCTCGCATTCGCCCGACGATGAAGAGGTTGTTTTCCTGATCCAGATAGCCTTTGTCGCCGGTGTGGACCCAGCCGTCGCGAAACGTTAGTGCCGTGTTTTCTTCGTCCTCAAAATAGCCAAGCGCGGCGCCGGGGCCCCGCCCAAGAATTTCTCCACTTGGCTCAATAACTAACTCGAATCCCGGGGTGACAGACCCAACGCTGCCCGCAACCTGATCACCTGCACCTTGGCAGGTCAGAGGCACTATCTCCGTTTGACCATAGAAATCGGAGATCTCTACACCAAAAAGAAGGAACCAGTCTTTGACGAATTGCGGCGAAATCGCACCACCACTAATACAGCATGTTGCTTCCGACAAACCCAGAAACTCTCTGATCTGCCCAGGTAGCTCCTCGTTGCCTTCCTGCTCCAAACGAAATTTCAACTCATCAATGCTATCGGCAAACTCGTCAATGACGATTTGGAGCAGCCTTTCCCAAATTCTCGGCACTCCCAACACTAGAGTTGGCCGGACCTTTCGAAGGTCGTCTATGAAAAGGCCGGGCCCACGACCAATTGTAATGCTCGCATCCATGAATAACGACTGCAAGACAGTAACCTTCTCCCCAATGTGGGCCATAGGCAGGTGACAGAGCAGTCTTTTCTCCGGTAACCGTTCTTGACGGTTAATCTTTAGAAAGGTGTCTGCGATACTGTTGAGGGTGCGTTGAGAATGCATTACCGCTTTGGGTTTGCCGGTTGTTCCTGATGTCAAAATCAGGCTACACACGGCATCCAGGTCTGGTCTGCATGGAACCGGCTCGGCTTTGCCCTGGGCAATGAATTCGGCGAATGACATTGTGCCCGGGTGGGGCTCAACATGTGGCAAAGAAACGATTGTAAGACCATCAGGTACGTGACTTTTTACATTGTCCCAGTTTGGCGCGTTGCCGAGAAACATAAGCTTCACATCTAGAAAAGAGACAGCATACGAGAACTTGTCAGCCATCATCGTAGTAAAAAGTGGCGCGGATACATGACCGCTCAACATGATGCCAAGGTCGGCGAGGATCCAGTCCGAGCAATTCTCAGACAGTATCGAAACGCGCTCGCCCTGTGATCCCAGCAGAACTTTTAGGGATTTTGCAATCGCTTCGACTTTGTCGAAACCTTCTTTCCATGAATATGAGCCATTGAGCTCATCAATCAAAAACAACTCTTTCGGCTTTTCCAGCCGGTAAGTCGAAAAACGTTCGAACAGGTCCATACTTTCAGCCACAATCTTGTCATCCATGGCAATTCTTCCCAGCTCTCATTCATCCAAAGGGATAACAACCCATACGCCATGCTTATTTGCCGGGCCGGTTCCATTTGCTCCGTCACCCAGACCCAACCGGCGGCTTATCAGACGCCCATCGCAGCTGGATACTAATCTGTGAATGCCAAGGTTTCGTTGTCTTTACAGACATTTAAACCGGTCAAACACGGCAACTGAAACCACCTCTCAACCAACGAAAGCCAACAGTTTTCCAAATTGACTTTAAATCTTCGCCAAATTGACCCCGACAGTATGGTTTGTTCGAAATATTGATGTGTTTATAAATGGCCAAGCGAACGGAGACCCTGCATGCCTCGAAATGAACCTATCCTCTTAAGAAAGTCGAACGAGACAGCGATCATCACGCTGAATGACGAAGCGACCTTAAATGCGCTAACCGAGGAGATGCTGGCATCGTTACTGGATGCGTTGAGTTCTTGCGAAGAGGATAAATCAACGAACGCTGTGATTATTACCGGTTCAGGCAGGGGCTTTTGTTCGGGTGCAAATCTTAAATCAAGCATCGTCGACAAACGGGCGGGGAACTTTGCGCAATGGATTAAAGACAATCTGAACCCCGTTGTAGAAAGAATTAACTCTAGTCGATTACCTATAATAGCGGCGGTAAATGGCCCCGCTGCGGGTGCAGGGGTTAGCCTTGCTCTGGGGTGCGATCTCATTCTAGGAGCAGAGTCTGCGAAATTTGTAGTAGGGTTTGCGAGGATCGGTGTGGGCATGGACCTCGGTGCCTCTTGGACATTGCCCCGGATTATCGGAATGAACCGCACCAAACAACTCGCCATGCTGGGTAGATCGCTGGACGCAGAAACTGCCAGGCAATGGGGGTTGATTGTCGATGTTTACCCGGCGTCAGAACTCATGCACCAGGCAGAGATATTGTGTGCAGATCTGCTAGCCAATTCAACACCGCCAGCCATTGCATCAATCAAAGATCAGTTGAATCACGCCGCAATTTCTGGATTAAAAGAATCGCTGGACTTTGAAGCCGAGGTACAGGCAAAGCTTGTACTCACCCACGAGTCTAAAGGGTTGATCGACTCGTTTGGTCGTTAAGTATTTGCGTTTTTTTTCAGATTGACGATCAGAGGGCGCTTTTTAAGCGGTTTTATCCGCCACAGGGTGCTCTTTTGCGCGCGGCACATCGCCAGTCCACCGCTTGTACGCACGGCAAAAGTTGCTTGCATCGCTATAGCCCAGCATGTCTGCCACATGCGCCAGCGTTACCTCAGGAAAAGATAAATACAGTTCGCTCAATTCATGACGCGCCTGATCAAGCAATTTCTGGTAACTTGTTCCTGACCTGGATAGCTTGTTTTGCAGTGTCTTCACGCTCATGGCGAAGTGACTTGATACCACTTCTTTCGAAAGAGGCCTTTTGGGTAATTCCTGTACGAGATAAGCGTGCACTCTAAGTGGCAAGTTGGTCTGATCTATTTCCGCTATTCTGGATATAATTCTCTTCTCGTATTCTTCGGCAATATCCAGCCCACCATTGGCCAAAGGTTCTTCCAGGCATCCGACAGAAAAAGACATTGCATTTCTGGTTGCTCCAAAAACGGGCCTTACTCCAAAAAATTCGGTGTACTTGCTTTGCGCCTCGTTTGGGATATCCCGTTCAAAATCAATTCCTGTTGGTTTGAAATCTGGGCGGCCCATCAACCGCATAAAACGAAAAATAAACGCAAATGCCACCTCTACCCAAAGCTGCTGTATTTCATTTTTGATCGACTTTTCAGAAAAATGGCTCAGAAGAATGACCTGGTCATTTATCTTTACAGGCCGCAGTCTTTGAGTGGTGGATATGTAGGGATAGTATTTTGCAACACGCTCAAGGAAATTCAGAAGACTATGGCTTGTCAGCAAGCCAATCGAAAATTCGCCAAAAGTAGACGGTGATATGTGCTCCGCGATCCTTAAGGGAAATGCATGGTCTTCTGTCTCGTTGATAGAGATTTCCAATATCTGCTCGACAAGACCTGGAGGAATATGTTGACCACTGTCAGCAATCTCCGGAACCTGAATCCCATATTTTTCCGACAACCTGAACTCATCTACACCGTAGTGACCCAATGACCTCAGAATCACTTGCAGCCCAGAGTACGTAGTATACTTCATATCAGTAATGAGGACCCACCTAGAAGATCCGTTCTCCAAGATTTCTTGCTGCCCTAAATATAACTCTGTTGCAATTATTTACAAAGGTATTACCGGAAGACAGCTCGCCTCGACAGTTCATGTTTCTGAGCACAAGATTAACAGGCTTTCGACTATTCCGTTATTCTAATCGGCGTTCTGTGCGATAAAGACCCGCCACCAAGGCGGGTCTTTATCGTTGGTTTTGGGAGTAGGGTTTGCCAGCAGTCGCTACGCTGTGGGCTGTTGACCTGCGGATTAGCGTCCTTGGTCCGAACGGCAGGTTTCAACAGACATACTACCTTCAGGTTATGAGTCTGATTAATGGGTATTTAAATCATTGTTCTATAAAGGTAATTAATTTAAAAAAATTTTGTGTGAGTCTCGTTACTCAAAAAACTCATTTTAAGCCATCTACAGCGGCATTCTCTCAGTTTTCATACCTTATTGCCAAAATAATTCACTATGTAAATTTGATAATTAAGTATGTTTTTAGTCCTGATTATGCCCCCTACTACAGCTCACCGTTATTAAATCTTGTTTAGAAAGATACAAATTTAAACACCCTAAAGGACATCATCAACGTCCGTTTTCAGCAAAAGCTGACAAATCGGCGGCCAATTGGGTAAGACCACCAATCAGCCTCCGTTTTCGCCCTAAAAGCGCTAACATTTTTTGAGGGCGGACACTGGCCTCATTGTCAGTTCAATGAGCATCCAACATCTATGTTCAGTGATCTAAGCTCATCAAGGCCAGCTTGCAACTGAGTAGGTGTGCCATGCGTGGGCACAAATGTCAGCGCATTCTTTGATCTGCAATTTTCGTCAATAATGCCAAATTTCCGCATAGCACGAAACAGGGCCTGGGGGCCGTCGAAGGACATGGTAAAGCCATATCCCGCATTATAGAGGTCGGCGACGTAAAGGAACGTTTGCTTATCGGTTTCAATCGTCGTTATCAACATGTCCAGCGCGTGAGAATTATCGCTGACATGATAAGCGGTCACGGTTGTGTTGATGTCCGAAACAACCCATTGAGCTTTCGGAGAAAGCTCGTGGATAGTCGGTGATATATCGGTGCCTTGAAGCGTATCAGGTTTTAGTGTGGACCTAGCAGAAAGTACACGCTTCCACCAATTACCAGAGCCATTTCCGACCACCAATTCAGCGCCTTTGGCGGCAATTGACCTTACACCCGCCGAGTGATCAACATGATGATGGCTTTGAACCAAATAAGAAATCGGTTTATTGGGGAACAACTCTTCAACTCGTTCAATAAGCTGATCAGCGGCCCGCGGCGAGCTATGTCCTTCCAATAGAACAATGCCTTCGTCGACTTGAACAGCAAGCCCGGACAGAAAGCTCGAGGTCACGTCCTGGACTTGGTAAAGGCCTGGGGCCAGCTCGGTGACTTTGTAATCAGCGCTCTCGGCATAATACAGGCCTGCGATCTCAAAAAATTCCTCATGAATGTGGAGCGTACTCCGGCCAAAGTTTACTGCCTCGCCATTAATGGGTTTTTCACTGACCGCATCATCCAGAGCAAAAAGTTCGCTGGCAAGCTCAGGATTTAAGGTCGCATTTTTCTGATACTCTCTCCTCAGCAGCTTTCCGCCGATTGATATTTCGATTTCTCCTGGAAAGCTAAATCCTTGTTTACTTCGCCATTCCTTATATTTTACCGCCACTTTTACGTCTCTAAGCAGAAGGCTGTTTCCCCATGTCTCCAAGCCTTCGATTTCATTGGTTTGCGGATTTATGGTGAGGCTAATTGGTGAGATCGGATCACTTATGGTCAAAGTTGTGCCTTCTCCTGCGTCAGACATACTCTCCGATTGCCCAACAATGGTTCGGTCGCCAAGTAGAACTTCTCGCAGAAGAAACTGTGGATTCACCAGATAGTTCATCCGCTCAATGGCCGCGACTAACGCGCTGGGTAGCGGACCACCAGGAAGGCCGAGCGGGTTAGCCCCGCCTGTAACTTGTCCTCGCTCGTTCACGGTCGTGAGTTCATAGGTTTGCTCCGGAAAACCATGACCCGGTTCATAGGTAAATTGTCGTTGCACTTTTGAGTGAAACGCTTTCGCTGAGACATTGAAGAAGTTCTCGCGTTGATAGTAGCCGGTCTGTTTCACGTGCTCTGGTAGCAATCCCATGTGCGAGGCATAGGTTTGGCCCTGGCTCGACACCTGAAGTTGCTCCAGCTGCCTGAGACGCTCCTCACCACCTAGTGCTTCAACAACTTGGTTGAGCAATTGCGCGTCAACGCTATCTGCTTCGACCGCGCTTGCCTTGATTGCAAAGAAAAAACCAAGTGCCCCCAACAGAACGGATGCAATCATATGTTTGAAGATAGCTCTGTTTCCGAATGCTACTAAAGTCATGCCAGCATGCCTCTCTGCTACAGTATCCATGTTCCGGTTAAAATACGCCGTTTTGATTTTTGACAGCACCGCCGGACAGCCAGAAAAAGAAGCGTGTCAAAAAATCCAAGGGCTGAATGGCATCCCAGTGCTCGACGATTTGACCGCTCTCAATCTTCCAGATGTCGATAACGTTGAGCCCTTTTCGGTCGTCGTTTCGGTGTTTGAGGCTTAGAGTGACGTGAGAATGAAAAGTGACATAGTCACCGTCCACATAGACGTGCTTGGCGATCAGAGTGAAATCAGGAAACCGCTTGGCAAGCGCTCTGTTGGTCTCCACAATGCCGGAAATGCCTGACGGAATTGAGCGATTATGCTGAATGTAAGGGCTATCCGCATACGTCTGCAAAACCTCGTCAAACCGCTTGGATTTGATTCCTTCAACGAAATCCACAACTCGTTTTAAGTTGTCTCGTTCGCTGGGTGTCCAGTAGGGTTTTTCAAACTGCCCGTACTCGTCCGGCAATCCTTCCATGCTCGATTCCTTCTTACAGTGTTCTCCTGAGATCTGGAGCTTCCGTCATTCTCTTAAGCGATGACGCAGCCACAAATATTAACTCACTGGCTACGCATACTCACTTCAGAAACTTGACAATGCGGCTACAGTCGGGTCGACCCACCATGACACTGAACGAAAGCTACTCTCATGTTCACTAAATCATTTTAAGTTTTTTAAAGCAACTAAAAATCAGGATACGGATTTGACCACTGCCCTGCCACGGGCGACATTAGCTAAATTTCCAGTGCAAACCTGAAGGCTTCGCGTTGGCAGGCTATTCATCTTGGTTATAGGGTCTGCCGCCTCTGGGTCCAGGCCGGTATTCAACATCGTCAGAGCTCAGCGTCCTTCCGTCCCTGGCAATAACTTCTACGGACTGGATGGGGGCGCCGCCTTTGCCGTCCACAACCTTGATTGGCTCCCCCTCATTGCCAAAGACCCATTTGTCACTCCACTGCATGATTGAGACGGCAATGGGGAAGAGGGCTTTGCCCTTTTCCGTAAGTTCGTACCTGTAGCGCCCTGATTTCGGCCGGGTGCTCACCTTTGCCATTACACCGTTTTCAACAAGGCGATTGAGTCTTTCCGTCAAGACATTCTTGGATAGTCCGATACGTCTCTCAAATTCGGAGAAAGTCGTGACGCCAACGAGCGCATCTCTGAGAATCAACAATCCCCATTTGTCCCCCAATATCTCTGCGAATTGGGCGATGGAGCAATTCATTTCTTTAAGTGAAGTCCGAGTCATGTACCAACACTTATGGATAAAGTGCCCCTAGATCAATAGCGCAGATGAGCGCAGAATAACGCTTCTCCATTAAAGTAATGCGCCAAACTCTATTGATCACGCTGACAGTGTCGACACAAACAATATCACTACGTGTATATAATTTGGTTGCTTTAAGCAACTAATTTTGTTTTACTCCTTAACCATTGAACCGAATGGTCAATGAGAGGGGGGGGATATGACAGCAGAGTCCATGAGTTATGCGAATTCCAAAACCCAAATCATCAAAGTTGATGATTTGGAGTACGCATACAGAATCACGGGCCGCCACTCTACTCGGCCGATAGTGCTCTTCAATCATCTTGCAGGAACGATTGATGACTGGGACCCAAGGATTGTGGATGGGCTTGCTGCCGAAAACAAAGTTATCACTTTTGACAATCAAGGGGTCGGAGGCTCCAGCGGCATCACACCAACTTCCGTGGGCGAAATGGCCGAAGACGGGATAAAGTTTGTTCACGCCCTGGGACTAGAGAAAGTTGATCTACTGGGGTTCTCTTTAGGAGGTGCCGTGGTGCAATATGTTGTGCAAAATGCGCCGGACCTTGTTAGGCGATTGATTCTTGCAGGTACAGGTCCGGCCGGGGGCATTGGCATCGATCAGATCCCGAAGCTTGCCTATCAAATGCAGCTCCGGAGCTTACTCACATTTACCGATATCCGGGCCTACTTATTTTTCACCCGAACTGAGAATGGAAAATCAGAGGCCCGTAAATTTCTTGGGCGCCTTAAGGAGCGCAAGAGCGACCTGGTAGATAAAGTATCAATTTCCGCCTTCAGAAACCAGCTAAAAGCCATAAGTGCTTTTGCCACGGAAGAACCTTCATCTCTCTCTGAAATCCGACATCCTACCTTCGTGGCCAACGGCGAGAGCGATATTATGGTGCCGAGCGTTAATTCGGCCCATCTGGCTATTGAACTCCCGAACGCAGAACTCGCTCTGTACCGAGATGCGGGGCACGGCGGTGTTTTTCAGTATCACAAAGACTTCGTTTCCAGGTCTCTCAAGTTCTTGTCGAAGGATGAAGCCCCGTCCGCATTGCCAGAAATAGAAAGGAGGATGACGTAGAATGCTTAAATATACTCATGAGGCAGGTGTCGCTACTCTCATTCTTGCGAACCCGCCGCAAAATCGCCTCAGCGGTGATGTAATTCAAGGATTAGCTGCCGCAGTTCAAGCAATTTCAACACGTAACGACACACGTGCCTTATTATTGCTCGCCGAGGGACCTGATTTTAGTTTTGGAGGTGATTTAAACGCCTGGATCGACTTGTCTGAGACGGAATTCAGGGAAACCATCGCACAAGGTCTGGCCCTGACCTCAGTATTTGAAAACTTTCCATTTCCTATAGTCGCCGGGGTGCAGGGTTATTGTGGTGGTGGCGGCTTTGAGATTGCTCTTCGGAGTGACATTATCATTGCAGCAGAAAATGCGCGGTTCTGTCATTCAGAAGCCAGCATCAGTGCTTTTACATTCCTTGGTGGTATTCAAAGAGTTGCTGATCGCGTAGGCCGCACCCGAGCCATGCAGTGGGCCTTGACTGCTGAGGAAATAAACGCGCAAACCGCGCTCGGCTCCGGCCTCATCAATGAAATTTCCCCGGTTCGGGACCTTGAGGCGGTCACAAGGGGCTGGGTGAGCAGGTTTAAAGACAGTGCAACTCTCTCTCATGCCGCTCACAAGAAACTTTTACGTGCCTGGTCTGACGGGGGGGTGGCATCGGCAGACGCTCTAATGGCGGATATGGCCGGGAAGATACTTCATTCACAGGATGCGCAAGAGTGCCTTAACAAGGCAGCGGCAGCAGTAAGCGCCGGACTTGCGCGGCCACAATTTACATTCAAAGGCAAGTAACAAGGTGCGAGGAGGCTCTCATGGGATTCGACAGATCGGTTATTGAAAAAGAAGTGCAGCATTGGTTTTTTGATATCTACTTTAATCACTGGGTAGATATAGGAGCTGGAAGGCGCCCGAATGAAGGCCCTGAATTTGTCCTGCAGTATTGGGGAACGCCAATGTTTGCGACAGCCGACGAGCCCGCGATGGCGGCTTGGCTTATGGAGGGCAAGCAAATTGTCGATTTCCTTGTCATGCAGCACGAAGTGCTTATGGCGGGTGGCTATGATCATACAGAAGTACCAGACCAGAAAATATTCGTTTACAACCAAGATGGTGCCTCAATTGAGGTGATCTGGTCTCGTCAGGCAGCTGACAACACTGAAATTCAGCGATTTGTAGTCCACTTTGAAGTGGCCCGCATGGAAGGCATCTGGAAGGTCGTGGGCGTTCAGGCTCGTACAACTGACCGTGACATCGACAACGGTTCGATTGATGCGGCATGGGCTCAGGGTGATTAGTTGTGGCGGGCACTGATGACGACCCCATCACTTATCCTGAGCTGGAAATACCTGAGAACGTCAGGCGGCGAAAAATCACCATATGGAGCCGCGGAGTAGCGCTTGACGGTGATGTCTTCGGTCCGGTTGACCTTTCAGATGATGAAAAAATCCCAGCAGTCGTGCTCAGCCATGGTATAGGGGGCGACAAAAATACTACTGAACGCTACGCAGCCAAATTTGCCGAAGCACGCATGATGGCCCTTACTTTCACCCACGCAAGTTGGGGAGACTCGCGCGGCCAGCTCCTTGCCTTGGAGCGGCAGGAAAATGTCAAAAGTAGACAGATATTTGAAGCCAGAGTCACAGAAGTCCGTGACCTATTGGACCCGATTGACTGGGTAGACAGTTTCCGTGCGTGCATCGACTACATCGTTGGTGAGCCACACGTGGATGTGAACCGAATAGGGGCTTGGGGAACCAGCTACGGCGGCGGGACGGCGCTATATGTTACTGCAATCGACAATCGAGTTAAAGCGTTGTCAATTCAAGTGCCTGCGGTGTTTAACTTGCCTGCTTCGATGAGCGAATTGGCTAGTCAAAGGGCGACGCAGATTGCAAGGGGCGAATTTGATGCTGTTCCACAAAGCGAAGATCAGCTGCCAAGTCTAAACGGCACCCCTCATTTTGCAAGAATGGCGCAGTATCATGTTGGCGACAAAGTGCACGACGTAACAGTTCCTACATTAATCCTAGATGCAGCCAACGAAGAAATGTTCAATATCGCTGAAAGCGGAGGTCGAGCCCATCAGATCCTGAAAGATAAGGGTGTTGATACGCATTACGAGGTTCTCCCTGACATTGATCATTATGGGATTTACTTCGGTGGATTCGACAGGGGCAGTGCTCTTGCACTTGAATGGTTTCAGAGACATTTGTGATGGAAAAAGCAAATCTCCATCCTGAAGTGCGAGCCTCGATTACTCGAACACCAAGAATTCCATTTTCAAACCGGAAACTCTTTTGGTTAAACCGAACTCTGTATAATTTAGGTGCCAAGTCACGATTGCCAGAAAATGTTGAGACAAGATATGAACTCTTTCGTGGTGTACAGGTGTTGTCCTTGTTGCCTGAAAACAGGAAATATGATGGCGCCATTCTCTGGATGTACGGCGGCGGTCATTGGGCTGGAAGACCAGAACACCTGTATGGGATAGCGGGACGGGCAGCGCATGAATTGGGCGTGCCTGTCCTTATACCGCGCTACCGGCTTGCTCCTGAGCATCCTTTTCCTGCGGACCTTGAGGATTGCTTTCGCGTTTGGCAATGGCTTCAATCCTTTGGTACGGCTAAAGAAATTGATCGGGACAAAATAATCATCGCCGGGAACAGTGCCGGTGGTGGCCTCGCCGCAGCGCTTGTTCAGAAGGCTCTCGACGAGGGTGAAGGGAAGCCGCTCGCTCAGTGCCTGTTCTATCCGATGCTCGATGATCGTACTGCGGTCAACACAGAACTAAACTCGGTCAATCACTTCATTTGGAACAATCAAGCAAACTATGAGGCCTGGAAAGCCTACTTAGCGCCATACGAACCAGGCGCCCGCGCGTTGCCACCTTACGCAGCTCCTGGACGGCGAACTGACCTTTCTGGTCTTCCGCCAGCTTGGATTGGGATGTGCGAGCTGGACCTGTTTTTTGCCGAGTATGAAAGCTATGCGCAAAGACTGTCATCATATGGCGTTGCTTGCGAAACCTACGTTGCGGACCGGGTTCCCCATGCATTCGAAGTATTTAAGCCCAATGCTGACATTGCAAAGCGCTTTGTTTCATCTTCACTGTATTTTATGGCGGCATCTTTTGCTGGAACGGCATTTGGAGAGGCCATTGAACAGGAGTATCAGGCACCTCAAAGATAGCGTCGCCTGATAAACCCGTCATATTTTCCTGGCAAAATGAGAAGCTCCCATGTGCGATCGGAGTTTTTAATGGTTTCTCTCGGAGGGTTTACCGTATCGAGGCGTTGCCTCTCACGTTGACCTTCCTCACTTTGTTCGTCGGTCCGAACGGTAGATTTCAACAGACATACAACCGTATTCAAAACGCAAAAGACCCGCCACAAGGGCGGGTCTTTGCGTTTGGTTGCGGGAGTAGGATTTTAGGTACGATGCCTATCGGCATTGCTTCCTTGTCCTTGGCGCTATTTCGGCATGCTAACGCCTGCCTGCGCCGGCGGTTGAACCTATGGCCTTCAGGTTATGAGCCTGATTGATAGATGCTTAAATCATTGAAATATATAGATAATAGACTTAGATGAAAAAATTTTTGTGCAAATTTTGCGTGAGTCATGAACTCCAAGAAACTCATTTTAAAGCCTGAGGATGGCCAACTCACTTATTTGAGCCATCAAACCCTATCAAAACTCGGCATTGTCAGAATTCACTCTGAGTGATGCTTTTCGAGCTATATACTCCAGTGATTTGATGTTTTTCAGAATGATAGCCGCCGACTTTTCTGCATTGACATCGAGCTGGATATAGTGGCCACTTTCAACGATCTCTACATTTGCGCTTATGACACCGGCAATGTGCCTCTGCCTCTCAGGCACAACAACATTGTCATAACGCGCAAGGTAAAAGCTCACCGGTACATTGTGACCCTTTAGGTACTTGTAGGCCTGCATGAGAGTATCTTGCCAGATAGGTTTAACGCCATCCCGAGCGATCAAGCTTGGTTTTTCGATTGAATAACGCTGTCCTGCGTATCTGCTATGGTAAGCGGTCATGCGTTCTTGAGAGAGGAACATCCCTCCATATATTCCATCCATTTTATTGCCTTCGGCAATTGAAGGTTCAATGAAGTATTGAGCGATAACCGGGATGACCAGCGCCTGAAGCGGTGTATAGTCAAGCGGCACGACCGGAGCGATTAAATGAAGGGATTCAAACACCGGTCCGCACCAGGCTTCCAAAAAAACGGTCGTAGCGGCACCGTAACTGTGAGCGATGGCGTGAGCTGGAAGTCTATTCCTTTGTTGAACGCTCTGCATTACCGACCATTGATCGTGCACATAGTCCAGACTATTCGCGTCCGACACATCTTCACTGTCAAAATGCCCACGCCAGCTGGGGGCGTACAAATTGAAGTGTTCCGGAAATAGTTCGAAGTAGTATTCCCAGGCCCAAGCACCGCTCGCGGCACCATGGAACATGACAATATTGGATGTCGCGTCCGGGCTTTCTCGAGCATAAACGGTCAGTTCCAAGCCATCCTCATTCTCGATTTTAAACTTGGTATAGTGTGAGATTTTTTTTGGATTGACGCTTTTTTCTGCGACCAACTTTTCTGCATTCATTCGCTGCTCAGGGCCAGCAATTTCCATACCGGCCTGCAAGCCGTAAAGATCATAAGATGCTGCCGCCAACATTAAAAACAATACACCTGCAGACATAGCGAAAATCTTTGTTCTATTTCTCATGCTGATTTCCCCAAGCCGTCCGATGTAAAAGCTTATCTTTGCCCCAGAATTGATGATGTAACGCCGCCGCAACATGAATCATGCCGACTGTCAGCAGGAGATTGACTGACAAAACGTGGAGGTCTTTTCGTGAGGAGAAAGTTGATGCGTTGGATAGTGGTTTTTCAAACCCGGCCCCTGATAAAAATGGCAACACCTCTTGATGGGATAGGCTGGTCCAAAGGCCTAACATGGGCACCAAAGTCATCAATCCATAGAGACTAAAATGCGTAAGCCTTGCGGCTCTCTGTTGGTGTACAGAGACGGTCTCTGGGAGCGGGGGAGGAGAATTTCGTCTTCTACAAATAACACGAGCTGTTAATAGAACTATAAAGAGAATTCCAAGTGCAAAATGCACAAGCAATACGTTTGGATTTCCAGGTGGAGTGTCGCCCCCATCAATTGACCACCCAAGACCTGTATTGAGGAAAACGAGAGCAGCCATCAGCCATTGCAAAACCTTTGCAAAAGCTGAGTATCCATCTGTCTTTGCGCTGGGCAGATAGTCATCAATGCGTGCAAATTCTTTTTCAAGCTTCATGGACATTTCGGCCTCCCGTCAAGGGGGCTTTGGTTCGATCTATCACTGTGCCTCGGGTATTCTTGAAGCGAGAAAAAACATCTATGTTGATTAGTCCAAACCACGTGAAAAAAAAGACTGCACTCATGCCGGTCGTTGGGTTTGTCAACTCAAAAGGTTCATTCAATAATCGATGGAAACCAATGAAGTAGCCGCCAAACAATCCTATCTGAATGTATGTGCACAACCATTTAGCAATCATCGATTTTGAATTGGACCAGATTAGATAAAGATGAGCTGCCGTCACACTGACGATATATATGTGCAACGGACTGACATAAGGTATGAACCAGAAATATGAAGCATAATCCATCTCCTCAAGGATCATGGTTTTTAGGGCAACAGCTGCTGCATTGGTGAGCAAGAAACATTGGCTGAAGCACAGGATTGAGAATGTAATTTGATGCCTAGACCAAGGCCGAATGGAAAATGAGCCATTCGAAACCGCCTTGTGTTTCAACTCTACAAACATGTAAGCAGCTAACAATGTCATTAACGGCATGAACACATAGGCTTCAAAAAAACCGGTCGCGCGGATCAGTAGTAAGAGCGGACCGAGAATTTCGGCCAGAGGATTAGCGTAGGTCACTGATGAGAATTCCATTGTACCCTCCTCAGAAACTATAATTGAGAGCCAGGCCGAACAGTGCCTGGTTTGGTGAGCCGCGCTCCACAACCAAAGAGGAGTTTGCCGCGTCACCTGCAAGACGTTCGAATTCAGCAAAGCTTACCAGTGAAAACTGATCATTGAGTGGCAGAAAAAGGGAGGCTTGCAGACCATAGGAAAGCAGGCCACCTTCTGCACTGAATGAGGTCAATCCCGACGCTAGAGATTCAGCATCAGAAACACTGAAGAAGGCGTCAAAGTAGTTATTGTCGGCAAAAGAAAGCGTTGGCCCAAAGGAATAGAGTGCACTTTTACCAAATATGCTACGAGTTCCAGAATAGCTAAGACTGGCCTCTCCAATAAGACCTTCATGACCATTGACTCCCTGCCGGATCTCCAGAGACGCCTTAAAGTCACCGAAAGAGTATTCGGCCATGCCACCAACTTCGATCGTAAAGTCAACTTCTCGAAGGCCAATCAGTTCATCGGTGCTCGTGCACACAAAACATAGAGGATTTGCGCCGTCTTCGTCTCGACCGAAGTTAAAGCGAGCAATCGGTGCAAAACGAAATACATCATTTTTGAAAATAGTGTATTCCGCGCCAGCGAGTGAGAAGGAAAAGGTTTCGCCGTAGGTAACGCTAACATTGGGGAAAGCCGAAACTTGATAGCTGTCGTCACCTAAGTAGGTTGGCGAAACGACAGCCCCGGCACTGAAGGAAACATCCCAACCGTTGTTTTTCTGAATCTGTGCATGAGCTTGCTGTGTAGCCGGAAGCGCTACAAGGGCAATAAGTGCTATCGAAATTCTGTTGATCATTTATATTCTCCAAATAGCGCAAGGTTGGTTGTCTTCGCTGTTTGACGCTGTCGCAAAACAGCAGGTCAGCTTTTATGCCCACGGTGTTTCTGGCGTTTTGCTGATATGTAAAGAAATGTAAAGTTGGGTCGTCGATCACTATGGGAGACGCTAATTTGTGGAAAACTATGAGAAGGCATTAAAGCCTCAGGCTCAGGGAAACAAACTGTGACACCACAAATATTGCTGATTGATGACGATGTTAGGCTGGCAGAAATGCTCAAGGAGTATCTCTTTGAGGCACACTATCATGTGATTGTTGCGCACACCGGATCGGACGGTGCTATTGCCAGCCAAGTAACCCAGTTTGACGCCGTGATCCTCGATCTGATGCTGCCGGATAAAGATGGCCTCGATATATGCAGGGAGCTTAGGTCCCACAGCGACATTCCCATCTTGATGCTTACAGCTAAAGGCGACCCAATGGACCGCGTCGTTGGACTTGAAATGGGGGCAGACGATTATTTGCCTAAACCTTTTGAGCCGCGCGAATTATTGGCGCGCCTGAAAGCCATTATGCGGCGAAGGGCCGGTTCAAATGAACAAAAACAACACAGGTTTGGGGCGCTGGAAGTTGATTCTGAAGCCATGGAAGTTAGATTGGCGGGACGGCGATGCACTCTAACAAGCTATCAGTTTAAACTTCTAGAGGTGTTGGCAAATGGTGCAGGTCGTGTGTTATCTCGCGAATATCTGATGGACCAATTGCAGGGATCAGACCTTGAGGCATTTGATCGCTCGATTGATGTCCATATCTCCCGAATTCGATCTGAAATCGAAGAAGACCCAAAGCATCCAAAGCGTGTCATTACAGTCCGGGGCGTTGGATATGTCTTCGCCAAAGTTCAGGAGTAAATTTGATGCTCAAGCGACGGCTTTATCTGCAGATATGTGCTTTGTTTACGGTTAGCCTTTTGTCTTTCGTTTTGGTTGCGGCACTGATTTCAAGTTATTTGGGCAACGACGCATTTAATGCAGCCCTCTATCAGCGTACAACATCACTTGCAGAACTATTGCTGCCTCGCAAGAGTGCGGAAGCTGCCTCTTATAATATCAGGTTGACCGAGCTCGCGGAAAAACTAGAGTTCAGATTGACTGTTTACGATGAAACCCGATCTCTGATCGCGTCTAGTCATGAACCTGACGGCTTGCCGGCTGTAAAACTACATTCAGGCGTTTGGACGCCCACCCAGGGAGATGCAACTTGGTCAACTGTATTGCCCGATGGGCGTTTTGTTACAATACGCCTGAACAGGCCTTCACTACCAAGCGATGAGTTCAGTTTTGCGGTATTTATAACTCTACTGACTATGACCATCGCCGGAGTGATTTACCCGTTCATTCGGCGGCTTACAAGAAAATTGGAACGCTTACAGTCTGGTGTTGAAAAGATTGGCGCCGGGTATCTGGGGGCTCGTGTAAATGTCGAAGGCAACGATGAAGTAGCGAGCCTGGCAAGAAGTTTCAATGCCGCTGCGGAACAGATCGAAAAGCTGGTGGCTGCCCAAAGGCTATTACTCGCGAGCGCGTCTCATGAACTTCGAACTCCTTTGGCCCGCATCCGTCTAGGCATCGAGATGTTGAAAGACAGCGACGTCAAGCGTAGGCATGAAATTCAGCAGGACATCAGAGAATTGGATGCGCTCATCGACGAATTGATTCTCATGGCAAGGCTTGATATGGGCCTGAGCCGTCATGATTTTGATGACGTTGACTTGCTAGCGTTAGTGGCGGAAGAATGCGCCAGATATCGCAACTGTTTCTTCGAGGGCGAGGCTGCCAAGATTGAAGGGGATGCGAGAATGCTGAGGCACTTAGTGCGCAACTTGGTCGACAATGCATTCAAACACGGAAGGGAACCCGTAGAGGTTTCCTTAAGTATTCAAGAAAACTCTGCCATTCTAACAATTGCAGATAAGGGTTCTGGAATTCCCGCTGATGAGAGTGAGAAGGTTTTTGAACCTTTTTATCGTTGTAAGATACCTGACCGCCCTGCAGGCTATGGACTGGGACTGTCGGTCGCCAAAAAGATCGCAGACGCTCACGGTGCCAAAATCGAATTGCACGCACAGCCCAAATCGGAAGTGATGGTCGTCTTTGACAAAAAATAACGGGTAGCACTGCCCACGCCTCCTCGTATTAACCTTCCTCGCTATACTCTTGGCCCGAACCTATGCGTCTCAACACACCGACTGCCGAAGCCTAAACGTAAAAAGGGCCCCATTGGGACCCTTTTTATCGTTTTGGTCTTGGGAGTAGGATTTTAGGTACGCATGCCTATCGGCCTTGCTTCCTTGCCCTTGGCGCTATTTCGCAATTCATTGCATTGCTGCGCCTGCGGTTGAACCTACGACCTTCAGGTTATGAGCCTGATTGATAAGCTATTAAGATATTGAAATATATAAATAATAAATTTCAGAAAATTTTTGTGTGTATTTTTGTTTGAGTCTTGAGATTCGGAAAACGCATTTTAAGCGTCTCCCCATAGCCATCTCATTTGTTCAGACTCCCAAACACCATAATGAGCACTGATCCAATTTCTTATGAAGAAGTCAAATTTGAGGACTATCTTCCGCGTATTGCTGGCACTAGTTACATGTTTAGCGAGAATTCACTTCAATTGTTTTTGGAATCTGAAATTTCCGGGATGCCCCCTTGAGGTTGAGAGCGCTAGTTTTGATTACTATAGCAACAATTTAAGCCGAGTAGAGTGGATAATGTTCTTCTCAAAAAGTGTGTAAAAAACGCTCAAATTGCCCTTTTGAATACAAAAATAACACATTTTTTGACTTTTGCCGTGATAAGCAAACAAATTCATGATGGTTATTGGGGCTGTCGAGCGACGGTATCTCGAGTGCTATCACTCGGTCAGCACAGGGAGAAGAATACTGAGCATCTTAATCTTGGTGTCGGTTGCCAATGCTATTATTGGCACAACGTTATCATTGTTGTTCCTCTTCACCTGGTGGGCTTTTGGTTACTGGTATGGTTTTGGTTACAAAAAACATATTTTATTGTGGAGCTTTGTCTATTCTATCCTGACACTTGTTTACATCCCAGATTTGTTTTTCGACGCTGGGACACTCAAGTTATCTGCGCAAGAACAGGCCAACACTTTACTCGTTTTAGCGCCGTTTGTACCCTTGCCGGTGCTTCTCAGCTATATTGCTATTCGGCAAAGGCAAAATAGGAAACTGACAACGCGCGAGACTGCCTTGGGCAGCACGCTACTGTTGACGTATTGTGCAGTGAACGTGGGCTTGTACTTCAATATTTTTTCTATTGGTAGTCTTCTGGTCAAAGACCTGCTTATCACCCACTGTTGCATAGTTGCAATCATCTGTTGGCAGCTACGCAGCGCCATACTGGATGTGGGCAGGGAACCACAATCAACCGAACGCTATTTGTCCATTGTATTTTCAATTGCTACAATCGTTGTTGGTGTCGGTGGCATTGTTACCTTATGTTCCACACTCGGTGTTAACCTTGGCTTGGACACTGAGAGCCCTCAGATTCTTATGGACTTGATCCTGACAATTGGTATTTCGGGCACTGGAATATTTACTTTTTTGCTACTGGCACAAGATGCGTTGATGGAATGGGAAAGAGGTTTAATTGACGAGACAAAAAGGAGTAAATCTCTAACTCATCAATTACGGAAGCAGGAGCAGGTTTTACTACAAAGCGAGAAGATGCGATCCCTGGGAGGGTTGTTAGCCGGCGTTGCTCATGAGTTGAACAACCCTCTTGCCATTGTGGTCGGAACATCTCAAGTGCTCAACCTTGATGATGATATGAGCCTGGACAACAAGGAAAAGGCGGGGCGCATCGAAACAGCTGCGCTCCGTTGCAAAGCCATTATTCGATCTTTTCTGGATGTAGCAAAACCGGAGCCTCTGGAATACTCGAACTTCGATATAGGGCACTGTATTGGCGATGCCGCTGAGCTGACAACCATGGTCCTCAAGCAGGATTACATAAGCTTAAAGATCAATGTCTCGCCAGACCTTCCCCCTATCTTTGGCTCCCCCGACCAGGTCACACAGCTCGTTATCAATCTGGTACTGAATGCCAAAGATGCCATTCTTGAAGACAAGAGCATTGAAAAGGGAAATGGTGAGGTTTGGATCAACTGTCTGGTAGATCATGACAGCGAGCTCATCCAGCTGGAGGTTCATGACAATGGCCCCGGACTGCCAGAGTCTATGCGGAAGGAAGCTTTCGAAGCCTTCTTCACAACAAAAGAACCAGGCAAAGGAACAGGGCTTGGCCTGTCGATAGCTGGCAATATCGTGCACAGCCATCAAGGCACCATTCAGTTTATTGAGCCAGACCACAAAGGAGCCTGCGTTCAAATAAAACTGCCCTATAGTCATATGCCAATGAATGAACAACGCAGTATAGTTGACGATTTTGCGCGGCGGGAACGGCACAGCATCCTTATAGTTGATGATGACCCTGATGCTTTGGAAACCTTATCTGACATATTGGTGCTGATGGGACAAAAGGTCTTTACGGCGTTAAGTGTTTTTGAAGGTACCAAGATATTCCAGCAAGAGACGGTCGACTTCATCATTACCGATATCCGCATGCCTGAGATTGATGGTAAGAAGTTCTACAAGCAGATACAAAAGCACCGACCTGAGTTCATCCGCAAAACAGCCTTTGTAACCGGTTCCTCAATCGACGAAGACACGAAAGAATTCCTGAGGCAATCAGGCCGCCCCGTCATTGAAAAACCTTTCGCCGCAAGAGATGTCGGGAAAGTACTCGATAAACTTATTAGTGACGTGCATAAAGTGAACTAGCGATGGTTTCAGATGGAAAAATTGGGCTCCCAGTTAACAACAGGAGCGCCCCATGTATCAGACTCTAGTAATCCTGATGATCGTCGGCTTAGTTGTTGGCACAGTTATCTCTTCGGTATTATTTATCGGCTGGAACACATTCAGTAGAAATAATCATACCCTAACCTGGGCATGGGCACATCTCATTTACACATTGATATACTTGACAGTGATTGTCGACGCGGCATTTGGCAGCCATTTTTTCTTGGAAGTACTGCTCTTCAATGCTCTAGTTGCACCTTTGCCGCTGTTCTTTTACCATATTGCGATTAGACGACGCCAAAAGAAGGCCATTCCACGCCGTGAACGATCTATTTGGTTTACCCTAATAACAATAAATGCTGCCATTTACGTCGCTATGTATTTTGGTGTCATTCGTTTCGACACTCCCCTCATTACTGGCTATCAGTTAGTTCAGCATGGCACTGCAACAGTTTCTTTGTGGCTTGTCCGCACCGCAGTGGTTGACCAACCGGACAAAGAGCGACTTGCGGAAAAAATATTTGAGTTTTTAATAACCGCATCGCTGGCAATAATTGGCTTAGAATTCTTTATCGGATTTATGTCGGTTTTTGGCTTTACGTTTGGATTGACTCAAGCTGCATTCCACACCGTCATAACCTTTGTTGGAATTGCGCTGTTTATATTTTTGGGATTGTTTGTAATCGCACTCCTGGCGAGCGATAGTTTGGCAGCACGAAAGGTCAAAATAATACGGGAAATCGACAAGAATGTTTCTCTAACTCATCAATTACGGAAGCAGGAGCAGGTTTTACTACAAAGCGAGAAGATGCGATCCCTGGGAGGGTTGTTAGCCGGCGTTGCTCATGAGTTGAACAACCCTCTTGCCATTGTGGTCGGAACATCTCAAGTGCTCAACCTTGATGATGATATGAGCCTGGACAACAAGGAAAAGGCGGGGCGCATCGAAACAGCTGCGCTCCGTTGCAAAGCCATTATTCGATCTTTTCTGGATGTAGCAAAACCGGAGCCTCTGGAATACTCGAACTTCGATATAGGGCACTGTATTGGCGATGCCGCTGAGCTGACAACCATGGTCCTCAAGCAGGATTACATAAGCTTAAAGATCAATGTCTCGCCAGACCTTCCCCCTATCTTTGGCTCCCCCGACCAGGTCACACAGCTCGTTATCAATCTGGTACTGAATGCCAAAGATGCCATTCTTGAAGACAAGAGCATTGAAAAGGGAAATGGTGAGGTTTGGATCAACTGTCTGGTAGATCATGACAGCGAGCTCATCCAGCTGGAGGTTCATGACAATGGCCCCGGACTGCCAGAGTCTATGCGGAAGGAAGCTTTCGAAGCCTTCTTCACAACAAAAGAACCAGGCAAAGGAACAGGGCTTGGCCTGTCGATAGCTGGCAATATCGTGCACAGCCATCAAGGCACCATTCAGTTTATTGAGCCAGACCACAAAGGAGCCTGCGTTCAAATAAAACTGCCCTATAGTCATATGCCAATGAATGAACAACGCAGTATAGTTGACGATTTTGCGCGGCGGGAACGGCACAGCATCCTTATAGTTGATGATGACCCTGATGCTTTGGAAACCTTATCTGACATATTGGTGCTGATGGGACAAAAGGTCTTTACGGCGTTAAGTGTTTTTGAAGGTACCAAGATATTCCAGCAAGAGACGGTCGACTTCATCATTACCGATATCCGCATGCCTGAGATTGATGGTAAGAAGTTCTACAAGCAGATACAAAAGCACCGACCTGAGTTCATCCGCAAAACAGCCTTTGTAACCGGTTCCTCAATCGACGAAGACACGAAAGAATTCCTGAGGCAATCAGGCCGCCCCGTCATTGAAAAACCTTTCGCCGCAAGAGATGTCGGGAAAGTACTCGATAAACTTATTAGTGACGTGCATAAAGTCAACGAACCAGAGCAACCGGCCCTCTAGCATCCAGCAGACCAACAACTGATTCGCAAATTCTAATAGCGGATTTGGGACTTTGGACGCAACAGCGAGCCTACACCCCATAATTGCAAAAAATTAACTATTTCTTGTCAAACTGTATTGGACTAATCGGCTGTCTAACGCTTGTGAACCATAGTATTCGCAACTGTTTCCCCATGAAAAGCAAAATACGCCGCTTGGTTGGATGTGTGCTGGCGCTCGACAAACAATTGAATGAATTCATAAACAACAAAACTCTTTTGTCGCAAAATTGTATTAAAATCTTCGCAGATTATTGACGCTCCATCATTCGATGCCCAGGCTTTTGCAGACGCTGTCTAGCAAAGGTGATCCGCATGTCTGAGTTCAAGTCGAAGCACTACCCCTATTTCAAACCCTTAGAAGGTGTGCAGTCGACATCGGCAGTTCAGGGCGGCGCCTCACACCTGGACATCCGCGATACGGTTGAATCAGCTGCTTCTGGAAACTTGTTGGTAGATCGATTGCTGAAGGAACTCATCTATGCCAGGTCAGATGAAGACAAAACCCTGATAACCTTCAGCTTTCCGGGTGCAGAAAGCCGCTTTGTGGACGGGTATGGTCATGACGAACATCTTTCAGTCTCACCGGTTTCTGAGAACATTCGTGATCTATTTGTCTCTTTTTTCGATCAACTATCAGCTCTGACCAACCTTCGCTTTGAAGAAGTGTCAGACGATGACTCCTCGGCTGGCACCATACGGTTGGCTTGGAGTGATCTGGAAGACACCCTTGCATATGGTTGGGCATACGGTCCTGGGAACTATCAGGAGGCCGGCGACATTTGGCTAATGCGAGAATATTTGTCGGAGCAATCAACAACTTTTACAAAAACGCTGATGCACGAACTTGGGCATGCTCTTGGTCTTAATCACGCAAGCATTGTCGGTGAATACAACAGTTGGGACTATACCGTCATGAGCACAACCATGACGTTGCGACACGATGGAGTGACCGGTTCCAATCTCGCGCCGCAATCGTTTATGGCACTGGATATCATGGCGCTACAACACCTGTATGGAACCAACTACAATGATACTGGTGGTGACGATACATACTACTTTGATCAATCGGACAGATACTATTTGACGATATGGGATGCTGGTGGCGTTGATACTATTGTTGTTTCCGGGGGGGCGAAACCGACAAAAATAGATCTGCGCGGGGGTTGGATTGATGTTGGGACCGAGATCACCTTCTATGGTGAAACCAAGCAGACGGAGTCCGATACAGTCTACATAATGGACGGAGTTGTATTTGAGAATGTTTCCGGTGCTGCTGGTGACGATATCTTGCGAGGCAATGCGGCTGACAATGCTATCTATGGCAATGCGGGAGAGGATTTTCTTTCGGGACGCGAAGGGGCCGACACCATTGACGGTGGTCTGGGGAACGATGAAATATGGGGCGGGACTTCTGAAGATAAATTGAGTGGTGGAGCTGGCAACGACGCAATTGGCGGCGGTGGCGGAAACGATTTTCTGATCGGCGACTCTTTCGGGGATACACTATCAAATTCTGGCAGCGACACCCTTTATGGAGGTGTTGGTGACGATACACTTCTGGCCGGAAGCTGGACTGACTTAAATCAGAATTATAGGTTCGACGCAGGTGAAGAGCAATTTGATGAAAAAAGCCCAAATACTGTCTGGGCCGGGGCTGGAGATGACTTGCTGATTGGCGCAGATGGAGCCGATGTTCTGAGTGGCTCTAGCGGAAAAGACACACTCAATGGACATGACGGAGATGATACCATTTATGGCGGTCAAGGCGATGACGCGGTTTTGGCAAGCAATGGCGATGACCTTGTCTTTGCAGGCTCAGACGGTGACCTCGTTGATGGCGGTCACGGAGACGATAGTCTCTTTGGCGGAAGTGGCGCGGACACGCTTTTTGGTGCCCACGGAAACGACAGACTGTGGGGTGGCAACGCAAACGACTCGTTATACGGCGGTGCAGGTGAAGACACCCTGCGCGGAGGCAGCGGAGACGACACATTGACGGGTGGAGATGATGCAGACAACTTTGTTTTCACACAAAACAATGGCGCCGATACTGTGACAGACTTTCAACTTCAAACAGATGTGCTGGATTTCAGCCCGTGGAATTTATCTCCATCAGAACAAATTCAGGTACTGACATCAATTTTGTCAAATGATGGCGGCAGCCTTATTTATCTGCCCGGTGGTAACAGCGTCTGGCTTCAGAGCGTATTGCCCAGTGAATTAAGCGATTTCATGTTCATTTTTTGATGAAGAACTGTTTAGCAGGGAATTGCCGAGTTTTGGGGGCTGGCCAGAAGAATTTCACTGTATTTAACTCGACTAACTGCGTCAGCCGGCTTTTGCAGGCACTTGCACCAATCAAGAAACTGCTCAATCTCAATATAAACCCTCGATACTTCGTGGCCTTCACCAACCAGTAGGGCTTCAAACGATAGCATTTTCTGCTCCCAGTAATAAAAGGTATCTGGCATTAAGTACGCATCACACATCCTGGATCTAGCGTAACGATATTCGGCAAATGTGTACCATGGTAGTGCAACGCGCTTGTGTGGCATCGTGATTCCCAAAACTGCCTTTCATTACACGCATAGTACTATTTTTCTAGTTAATATTGTACTAATACAATCATAATTAACCCTAATTATGTAACACGGGTCGATTTTCTTTGAGCTTTGGGAATAGGGGCTTGTTTGGTTGCTGATAGCCAGAAATGAAGTCATGCCAAAAGAGACCCTACCGGGGTATATATTCCACTTCGCAGTCCAGTGAGTAGCCACCACCCCAATATGTCTTGATCAAGCGTTTCGAGTCTTTTGAAGGTTCTATTTTCTTTCTCAGTCGAGAAATAAAGTTATCGATTGTCCTGTCAAACACCTCTGGAGCCCCCTCATCCTGTTTCAGATCGAGTAATTTGTCTCTGCTTAAAACAACGCCCGGGTATCTGATTAGCATCAACAATATTCTAAGCTCACCACCTGTGAGATGAACTTTGTTGCCACTTTTTGTATCGAATATTAGCTGGGCTTGGGGGTCCAGGCTCCAAGGCCCGAATTTGATAATTGATTTGGGGGTTTCAAAGTGTTTTTGGTCAGACAGAATGCCCCCATATCTTCGGAGTGTTGATCTGACTCTGGCCAACAACTCCCTTGGCTCACAAGGCTTTGTAACATAGTCGTCACCACCCAACTCCAATGCAACGACCTTGTCAGTGGTATCTACTCTTCCTGACAAAAAGATAATTGGAGTATCAAACGAAGTTCTGATTGTCTTGCATACATCCAACCCGTCACCATCCGGCAAAGTAAGGTCCAACAGAATTATGTCTGGCCGCACGCTATTCACTTTCCTAATTGCCTCGCGTGCTGTCTGAGCTTCAGAAACTTTAAAACCCTGTTTTTCAAAATACGCGGCCAACGGTTTCAGAAATGCGAATTCATCGTCGACAATAAGAATATGTTTTTTACTACTCACACTGTTTCCCCCAAAAGAAATCCATCGTGCTTGGTGTTACCTGCGTACGTGAAAGAACCCGACCGCCCCATCGGAGCGGTCGGATCATGATTTGATTGATCAGTGAAAAAACAGAATCAAAATACGACATTCTCTTCTGTCAACAGGCTCGCGTTCACCCCCTCCAGAATGACAAAGTTATCGTCGCCAAGTGATATTCTCAATGAACCATCAACAAATTCAGACGCCGCCCTCAGTTCCTCAATACTCTCAAAGCCGTTGGTTAATCCGGCAAAATAAAGCGTGTCTTCGTCTGCGTTGAAATCAGTGATAACGTCGGAGCCGTTGTTATCGATGAACTTGAAGTCGTCTTCACCGCTTCCGCCGGACAGGATATCGTCTCCATCGCCTCCCCAAAGCGTATCATTGTCGGCACCGCCACTCACAGTGTCTGTCCCCTCACCGTTGAACAAGACATCATCGCCGGCGCCGCCTTCAATAAGGTCGTTCCCCTCACCACCGAAGATAGTGTCATCACCGCCTTCGCCGTCCAGCGTATCTGCACCTGAACCACCACCAATGATATCGTTACCCGAACCACCGGATACAGCGTCAGGACCACCCCGTGCCCAGATTTGATCATCCAAGCCGGTACCATTCAATACGTTGGTGCCGTCTGTTCCGGCGATAAGTTCACCAGCATCAGGATCAACCGGATCTGGATCAGGTATTGGATCAGGGTCCGGGTTGGTGTTGCCACCGCCAGTATTACCGCCACCAGAATTACCACCGCCCGTGTTTCCGCCACCAGTGTTGTCATCTTCGCCCTGAATATTGATGGTAATGACTTGCTCGGTTCCATCAGCAGCCGAAACGGTAACCAGGTCTGTGACAAGGTCGCCATCGTCAAGGTCTGAAACGGAATTATTGTCCAAATCGTATGACCAGCTGCCATCTGCCTCAATAGAGAGTTCGCCGTAAGTGCCGGCTATTGTTTCAGCAATAAAGCTGTCTTCATTGTCATCCGGATCGGAAATAGTGAGCTGACCCGATGTGCCGCTATCATCTTCACCAATAGTGCGGGATGTAGTTCCAGCGATTATGGCAGCATCATTTGTGCCGGTTATCGTGATGGTGACTTTCTGGGTACGCGTATTGCCGTCCGGGTCCGACAAGGTGATTGTGAAAACCTCCAGAAGTTCCTCACCTTCAACCAAATAGTCCAAATCACCAGCATTAACGCTCCACGTGTAGTTATAGGTTCCAGCTTCTTCACCGGCTGTCAGCACCAAGTCACCCAATGCATCTTGGCCACCGACTCCATTGTTAAATGCCACGCTTATATCGATAACAGACACATCATTATCATCATCATCAAAGGAGAAGCTGCCGCTTACTTCCAGGTTGCCATCACCTTCCAAAACATCTTCGTCGGATGGCACCGTGGTAAAGTAAGGTGCACCCTCTAGTGCGACAGAAACCTGATAGGTGCCCGGGTCTCCAGTGAACGCATTCACTGCAATATAGTAGGTACCAGTTTCTGTAGCTGTGTACTGCAGAGCGGAATCATCGCCAGGCCCGCCATTGTTGTCGGCTTCAACCTCTTCACCGTCCGGTCCACGAAGGGACAGGTACGAATTCTCCAGCGTACCCAGACCTGAACCCGCGCCGGCTACAGCGATGTCATAGGTCTCTCCTGATTCAAGCTCGACAGCGATCCAGTCATAATCACCGTCAACTTCAATCTCGCCTTCGTAGGTGCCGCCAACATCAATTGTTGCCGCTGTGTCTATGCTGGCTGTCGGCTCGTCATCTACAATATTTTCCACAGAAACCTGATAGGTGCCCGGGTCCCCAGTGAACGCATTCACTGCAATATAGTAGGTACCAGTTTCTGTAGCTGTGTAGCGAAGAGCGGAATCATCACCTGGACCGCCATTGTTGTCGGCTTCAACCTCTTCACCGTCCGGTCCGCGAAGGGACAGGTACGAATTCTCCAGCGTACCCAGACCTGAACCCGCGCCGGATACACTGACGTCATAGATGTTCCCTGCTTCAAGCTCGACAGCGATCCAGTCATAATCACGGTTAACTTCAATCTCGCCTTCGTAGGTGCCGCCAACATCGATTGTTGCCGCCGTGTCCACGCTGGCTGTCGGCTCGTCGTCTACAATATTTTCCAGAGAAATCCGGTAAGTCCCTGTAGAACCAGAATCACCTGTAGCACTGATGTAATAGGTACCGTCTGATGGTGCAGTAAAGTCAAGCAGCGGATTCCTGCCCTCTCCATTGTCATCGTCGCTAGCGAGCGCATTGCCTTGTGAATCATAAACCGTGAGGAGCGGGTCAAAGAGCGTATAGGGCTCGGTGTCCCTGCCTTCAATACCAATCCGGTATAGCTGTCCTGCTTCAAGCTCTACAGCAATCCAGTCTTCATCATCATCCTCCTCAGCTTCACCCTCGTAGGTGCTGCCAACATCCATTGTTGCCACAGTGGCAACACCGGCTGTGGGCTCATCGTCATTTTCTACCGGCGCGACAGAAACCTGATAGGTACCCGGGTCTCCGGTGAACGCATTCACTGCGATATAGTAGGTACCACTTTCTGTCGCTGTGTAGCGAAGAGCGGAATCAAAGCCTGGCCCGTCGTTGTTGTCGGCTTCAACCTCTTCACCGTCCGGTCCACGAAGGGACAGGTACGAATTCTCCAGCGTACCCAGACCTGAACCCGCGCCGGCTACAGCGATGTCATAGGTCTCTCCTGATTCAAGCTCGACAGCGATCCAGTCATAATCACCGTCAACTTCAATCTCGCCTTCGTAGGTGCCGCCAACATCAATTGTTGCCGCTGTGTCTATGCTGGCTGTCGGCTCGTCATCTACAATATTTTCCACAGAAACCTGATAGGTGCCCGGGTCCCCAGTGAACGCATTCACTGAAATATAGTAGGTACCACTTTCTGTCGCTGTGTACTGCAGAGCGGAATCGTCGCCGGGCCCGCCATTGTTGTCGGCTTCAACTTCTTCACCGTCCGGTCCGAGAAGGGACAGATACGAATTCTCAAGGGTACCCAAGCCTGAACCCGCGCCGGCTACAGCGATGTCATAGGTGTTCCCTGCTTCAAGCTCAACAGCGATCCAGTCATAATCACGGTTAAATTCAATCTCACCGTCGTAGGTGCCGTCAACATCAATTGTTGCTGCTGTATCAACACTGGCAGTTGGCTCGTCATCAGGAACATCGTCTGCGCCTTCAATGTTTACAGTGATGACCTGTTCCGTTCCATCCACTGATTGAACAGTGATGGTATCGGCTTCCGTTTCACCATCATTAAGGTCAACCACCGAGTCGGTGTTAAGATCATATGACCAGCTGCCGTCTGCATTGATGGTCAATTCGCCGTAGGTGCCGGTTATGGTTTCAGCGGTAAAGCTATCCTCGCCGTCATCAAGATCTGTGATCGTCAGTTGGCCAGACACACCGTCATCAGCTTCGCCAATAGTTACGGAAGTGTCGCCACCAATCACTGCGTCATCATTCACACCTGTTACGTTGATGGTGATGTCCTGCGTGGCTTTATTGCCATCCGGGTCCGTCAATGTAACAGTGAAAACCTCCTGACGAACGTCACCCTCTGCCAGATAGTCCATAGCGCCTGCCGGAACATCCCACACATAGTCATAGGTACCGTCTTCGCTGCCCGGTGTTAGCGTCAAGGTGCCCAGCGGTGTATCATGGCCGCTAGCATCGGCGTTAAATGCCGATGTAACAACCACATCAGCAAGGTCAGTGTCGTTATCTATAAACGAAATACTGCCGCTTTGATCTTGGGCGCCATCCCGCTCTTCCTGCTCTTCAACAGGCGGCTCCGAGGTAAAGTGAGGGGTGCCTCCTGCTTTAACAGAAACCTGATACGTACCTGTAACACCATCCTCATACTCGGTAACACCTATATAGTAGGTGCCACTTACTGTCGGTGTGAACAGCTCATACGAATCTAAACCTGGACCGCCATCGCTATTTCTCTCGACCGGCGTACCATTGGATAAAAAGATTTCCAATTCAGGGTCAGTAAGCGTACCTGAACCGGAGTCCGCACCAGAAACCCGAATGTCATAGGCCACATTCGCCGTAAGCTCGACAGCAATCCAGTCTTCGTCACCGCCAACTTCAATCTCGCCTTCGTAGGTGCCGCCAACATCAATTGTTGCCGCCGTGAACACGCTGGCTTCCGGCTCGTCGTCTGTAACGTCCTTCACAGACAGCTGATAGGTGCCAGCATCATCATAGTAGTCTGACGCGCTGATATAATAGGTACCAGACGTTTCAGCGGTGAATATAATACGGGAGCCACTGTCTTCTCCGCCGTTATCGTCTGTTTCCAGCTCAACCCCGTCTGCATCATAAATGACCAGATAAGGATCATTGATTGTAACGTCTGCATGATCTTCTTCAGGCAGATCGATCTGATATTCTTGGCCTGCCACAAGCTCTACAGCAATCCAGTCTTCATCACCCTCCTGCTCAAGTTCACCTTCGTAAGTACTGTCCACATCCACTGTTGCCGCCGTGAACACGCTGGCTGTTGGCTCGTCGTCTGCAATATTTTCCAGAGAAATCCGGTAAGTCCCTGTAGAACCAGAATCACCTGTAGCACTGATGTAATAGGTACCGTCTGATGGTGCAGTAAAGTCAAGCAGCGGATTCCTGCCCTCTCCAGTGTCATCGTCGCTAGCGAGCGCATTGCCATTTGAATCATAAACCGTGAGGAGCGGGTCAAAGAGCGTATAGGGCTCGGTGTCCCTGCCTTCAATACCAATCCGGTATAGCTGTCCTGCTTCAAGCTCTACAGCAATCCAGTCTTCATCATCCTGCAATTCAGCGTCACCCTCGTAGGTGCCGCCAACATCGATTGTTGCCGCCGTGTCCACACTTGCCGTTGGTTCGTCATCTTCAAGACTTTCCAGAGAAATCCGGTAAGTCCCTGTAGAACCAGAATCACCTGTAGCACTGATGTAATAGGTACCATCTGATGGCGCGGTAAATTCAAGCAGCGGATTCCTGCCCTCTCCAGTGTCATCGTCGCTAGCGAGCGCATTGCCATTTGAATCATAAACCGTGAGGAGCGGGTCAAAGAGCGTATAGGGCTCGGTGTCCCTGCCTTCAATACCAATCCGGTATAGCTGTCCTGCTTCAAGCTCTACAGCAATCCAGTCTTCATCATCATCATCCTCAGCTTCACCCTCGTAGGTGCCGCCAACATCAATTGTTGCCGCTGTGTCTGTGCTGGCTGTCGGTTCGTCGTCAATTGCTGTGACAGAAACCTGATAGGTGCCAACATCACCACTTTTATCTGACAGATCTGGCTGTGAGCCAACATTAATGTAGTGAAAACCCGTTTCTGTCGCCGTGTACTGAAGAAGCGAACCCAAACCTTCACCGCCATTGTCGTCACTGGCCAATTGGGTGCCGTCTGGTCCGTGAAGATAAAGATTCGGATCTTCCAAAGTACCAAGGCCGGCTTCCTCGCCTGACAGACGGATGTCATAGGTCTTGCCTTCTACAAGATAAACTTTGACCCAGTCCCTGTCGCCCCCGTAACTGACTGAACCGTCGTAGGTGTCGCCAACATCCATAGTTGCTGCTGTATCTGTGTTTGCCGTGGGCTCGTCATCAGCTGCATCCACCCGCTCCACTGCAACCTGATAGTCGCCAGCATTGCTTTCTCGGTCGGGCTCCGCACTTTTAACATCAATATAGAATGTTCCAGTTTCTGTTGCAGTATATACGAGGTATGAATCATTCCCGGGTCCGTCTCTATTGTCACTGTCGACTTCAATGCCGTTAGGATCACGAAGGATCGCGAGCGGATTCAACACCGCGCCCTCACCCGATACCGCAAAAGTGTAGGTCTGTCCTGCCACAAGCTCGACGGCTATCCAGTCGTTATCGCTGTTCTGCTCAATAGTACCATCGTAGGTGCCGCCAACACTTACAGTTGCAGCCGTTGAGATGCTCTCAATTGGCTCGTCGTCTCCAATATTTTCCACAGAAACCTGATAGGTCCCCGTATTGCTATTCCCAAATCCGGTAACCCGTATGTAGTAGGTACCACTTTCTGTCGGGTTAAACGTTGCGAATGAATCAAAGCCTGGACCGCTAGAGCGGTCTGTCACAAGCCTCGTGCCATCGGCAGAAACGATTACCAATAGAGGATCAGCAAGTGTACCTAAACCGGAGTCCTCACCGGAAACCCGAATGCCATAGTCCTGTCCTGCCTCAAGCTCGACAGCGATCCAGTCTGCGTCACGTAATTCTTCAATGTTACCGTCGTAGGTGCCACCGACATCGATTGTTGCCGCTGTGTCCGCGCTGGCTGTCGGCTCGTCATCAGCTAGCTCCACTGAAAGCTCGTAAGCGCCTATACCACCGTCTTTAGGACCAACTTGAATAAAGAATGTACCAGTTTCAGTTGCAGTATACTCGAGGTATGGCTCAAGCCCTGGCCCGGAATCATCATCTGTCGCAATTTCATTTCCGCCAGGATCACGAAAGACGATGGACGGATCCGCCAAGGCTGAAACCTGATTATCTACACCTCGTACAGTAAAAACGTAGGTCTGCCCCTGCTCTAGGTCGACGGCAATCCAGTCTCTGTCGCGGTCCTCCTCAAGGACACCATTGTAGGTGCCACCAACATTCACAGATGCATTTGTTCCGGTGTCTTCAATTGATTCATCGTCAATTATATCAGGCATTGCTTCATCCTCTGAGCTTGCAGCGCCGATTTATTTACTGGGGGATAGACCCAAAAATTTGCACGGACGCATTAAAATCTATGTCCCTGCTAACACGGTGGCCTTTCCGAAATTTCTCCGAAAAGTAGATAATTCTGTCAAAATGTATCGAAAAGAAAAATTCTCGTATTTTCAGTCATTTATCAGCGAAACGCATCGAAAATTCGGAGTCTTTTTTTTGAAAAAAGATAGGTTTTGATAATGAGGTATCTGACGATTGTCGCTGAAAAAATCGACGGCTCGGAAGCAGCGAAACAGACACGTGGATCGAAGATACGAAACATCACCGCTGCAGCAGATTAAGGCACACGACCTCATCCGTCGTTTTCATTTCCGGCTGATTTTGCCCAATTTGTATTGGTTCGCTTTAGCGGGTCCGCAATCCAATCCCACAATGCTGTTAAGTGCCGCCAACACTTATAGCCATTCTGGGTTTTCTGAAAATGTGTCACCCGGCGAATACCGGTACGGCTAACCCGCGGTGGCGTCCGAAATGCAAACATCAAAGTTGCTTCGGGGTTTGGGGTAATTTGAGCGTCTTGGATGATCAATCGACGCGTAATTGTAGATTTTTGTGTAATTTTGGAAAAAAAAATACATTTTTGAGAATTTGTTATTACATTTTTTGATACATTTGACTGCGCAACCAGTGATTAACGCCTCATAGACGAAGTAATGCAGCCATGGCTGTCCAGCCATTGTGCCGGCTGGCTACACAGCTGAAAAAGTTTGTGGCTGAGATGACAAGCACGGACACTGCTGGAGTGTTCATAAGGAATGAGCGGCAGGTTACCCGCCTTTTGCGCATTTGAAACAGGTGTAATGCGACATGGATAAAAAACATCATATCTTGATTGTCGAAGATGAGTTCGCTCTGCGGAAGTCAATTGCTTCCTACTTTGAGTCTAACGGATTGAAGGTTTCAGAAGCAGAAAATGCAACTCAAGCTTTAGAGCGTCACAGAGCTGTTGAACCAGATCTTGTTCTTCTAGACATCGTCCTTGATAGCGGCGATGGCTTGGAGGTTTGCAAAGAAATTCGGAGAACATCAAATACACCAATCATTTTTTTAACTGGCAGACTTGATCTTCCAGATAGAATTTTAGGGTTGGAAATTGGCGGCGATGATTATGTTACAAAGCCATTTGACTTACGTGAACTTTTGGCACGCGTCCGCACGGTTTTGCGGCGGCGTCCGTCCCCTTCCGAGAGCAAAGTGGCGGAAGAAGTTCCCGCATCCAAGATTTCATTTGGCCCATGGACACTGGACCCTTCTCAGCGGGCTCTATTTAAAGAGGGTGTTGCGCCCGTGCGGCTTACAAGCGGTGAATTCAAAATTCTTGTGGCCTTCCTCCGCAACCCAAGGGTGATTTTGAGCCGACAGATGTTGCTAGACCTTAAACAAGGCCAAACTCAGGCAGATATTTATGATCGTTCTATTGATAATTATATCTCCAGGATAAGGCGCAAAATTGAAGAGCGTCCAAAACAGCCTCAATATATCAAAACCTACTCTAAAGGAGGCTATGCATTTGAGTGCGACGTTAGCTTTCATCCCAACGCCTAAGCAAATCCCACAATGAACAATGTCGCTTGCGGACTCCTTGAACGGGAGGACTAGTGTTGCGCTCAGTGCACTAAAGGAAAACAACCAGTGCAATGCCAATGCCACACACTGGCAAGGCAACGGTTGCAGGCAGTGGTCTGTTGAAACTGTCCAACAAGCCCAACACAAATCGACTGATTAACGGTGTTTTTTTCATAGGTAATTCCGTATTTTCTCTTGAAGTTCGCTGGCCAAAATCACGGTGTTAAACCGCTTGGTCTCGTTCGTGCTCTAACCGATAAATGGTGCCACCCACGAAAATATGCCCGCCCCTGGGCCCATAGGCGAATCCTCCGCTATGACTTCTGCAAGCAATCGCCTTGACATCGACCAGGTAGGTGAGATGTTTCCGTAATTCCTCGAAAGCCGCCCCACTGGGCTGTTGCCTCTTGGACCTTATATATCCGAGCGACGCAGCAATTTCGGATAATCGAACCTCAGGACAGGAGTGGTTCGCTATGCAGGAAATGATATCCTCGATGACCTTATTACTATAGTTCATGTTACAAGCCTCGATCATTGCTAAATCACAGGTAGTCTAGCGGACCTGTATCTGATTAATTTGTCACCTTTGTCCTAGAATGATGGAAATATGTGTCCGTTAATTACTCAGCCGGGTCTGAGATATTCTCGAACATATTCGCCCTGGCTATGCGCATCAGGGCGGCGCCCACTATGGTGGCACCAAGCAAGGAAACTATGAGTTTCAATATACACCCGCGTCACGACGAATCCCTGACCATCCAACTGACGTTCGTAGGCTAGCATGTCCTCCAACCATTGAGCATAACTGGCTGGCATTAAAACGGCATCGAGCATAAGCCCTTTTGCCTCTTCAAAATCTTCCGGGCCATACCACGGAAGTGGGACAGTGGCTGCACTACCTGTATTCATGTGGTTCATCTACAAGCCTCACACGCCAGTAATTGAGTTGTAGATGATAGCGGCTATGGCGCTTCAAAGTGTTAGCGGGTATTGGCGAAATAGTATTTTTTTGTATCAGACAAAGCTAAGAACACTTTATGAAGGGCTGGTGGCTACCTGAGTTAATCGGCCTAGAGAGTTCTCCGCATTGATTTCGAGACCGCACTAACATTTGCGACACAATATTTGTGATAACCTTCTTTAGCGAAACACATTTGTGCGGGGCTATGCCCCTCACGTTGACCTTCCTCACTTTGTTCGTCGGTCCGAACGGTAGATTTCAACAGACATACAACCGTAATCAAAACGCAAAAGACCCGCCTCAAGGGCGGGTCTCTGCGTTTGGTTGCGGGAGTAGGATTAGTCTCGTCACCCTGACGGGTTCCTCGTCATTCCGCTGCGGCGCTGCCTTGCTCCATATGAACCTTTTACGGTTCAAGTCCTACGCGCAGCCCATATACGTAAAAAGGGCCCCGTTGGGACCCTTTTTACGTATTGGTTGCGGGAGTAGGATTTGAACCTACGACCTTCAGGTTATGAGCCTGATTGATATATACATAACTACTTGATATAATTAATATATTTAAATCGTGTAAATTTTTGTGTGCAATTTTTGTGCGAGTTTTATGCTCCGAAAAACTCATTTTAAAGCCCGCTAGGCGTTCTTCTCTGATTTTCAGCCTCAAAGGAGAATATTATTCCAAATTCGCAATTTACAGAATTGTATATCAATTTCTTCCATATCTATCATGTCACTCATGCTCTGATAAAATGAGATTACGATTGCTTACTTCAGCTCTCAAGCAGAGGTAGGCCCTGTTTATTCTTCGATGCAACAAGCGCTGCCATATAGAGAACTGACCTAACCTCTGGCTGAACCGCCTCGAACAACCAAAGCTTGAGTAATTATCAAATGAAATGGGCAGAAAAGGAGCGAATGTGGTTAAGAGTAGCTCACGAGAAGCTGTTCCTGTACGCCCAGTCCTTCAATGCCTAAGGGCATACGCTGTCCTGCCTTCAAATATAAGGGTGGTTTTTGGCCTAAGCCGACACTGGCCGATGTGCCGGTTGAAATAATATCGCCAGGCTGCAAGCTCATAAATTGGGAAATATGCGAAACCAAATGGGCCACATTAAAAATCATCGTTTTTGTCGAGCCATTGCAGCGCATATCCGCCGTATCCGGTGATAGAATAAAAGTCATGATGGACAGCGATCTAAGATCAGGCGCAGATATCGCATGTGCTTTAGCTTCCGCGGCAGAATTTATCTTCCTTGGCCGTCCCTTTGTATACGGCGTGGGTGCGTTAGGTCATAAAGGCGACCATCACACAATCAATATTTTAAAAACCCAATTTACAGCAAGTGCTTGAACAACTACGCTGCCAAAAATCACTGACCTCCCCCCCAGCATCTGATCAGCTTGCCTCGGTTCAACGCATGTGAGACAGGATAGATATATTGCAACTCTCCATTTCTGACCGGGCGTTGCCAAAACTCGGGGCGGCGTAGATCAGAACTTGTAGCTAAATTTGACGCTAAAGCGCTCAATACTCTCATTGTCCCCTTTGCTGAGCTCATAGATTAAACGGGCTTCCAGCGTGTCGCTAAAATCAACGATAGCCCCAAGTCCATATGTTGATAGGCTGTTTTCGCGTTCTTGGCTAATTGTCACAATTGAACTATCGCCAATTACATCTGCAAAGCCGGTCTTTAATTTGGGATCATTCAGAGCAAACCTTCGGCCGTATTCGCCGAACAAACGAATATTCAGGTCTCCAAGTTTAATGTGTTTTCCGACAGTAATTCTAGGGTGCACGTCATAGAGAACATTCGTTGTTGCTGCCACAAGCGTATCAAGTTGTTCGCTTCCGCTTTCTTCATATCCAAATTGATGAATAAGGAAAGAGTCGAGATCAACTTTGGGAGTGATATCCAGCCATGTGGTTTCGAGCCGATACCCAGCTCTTATGCGTGCTGAAATTGAAACATTCTCTCGCTTGGAGAAAGTCGTGCCCAAATTGCCTAAAGTGGAGCTGTTTGTCGCTCTGTTATTGTCAGACCAGGCGTAATGCCCTGTTAATGCAAAAGAGCTGAAAAACGGGCCATCAATATATTTATAGATTGCACCGATATTCAAACGTTCGCCGTCAGCAACACCAGAACGCCGGGTAACATCAGACCTGTCGTACCCAAAGGTAAGACCAAGGTAATTGTCTTCTGACAATTCGGTCTGATAACCGACATAATAACTGGTAATGTCTTCATTATGGTTTGTGCTGTTTAATTCTATGTTGGAAAAGGAAATTAACCCCCAAGCGCACTCACCTTGGCTTAAGGGATTAATGGATGCCAGAACATCGCCGCCACAGCTGTTCAGATGGTCCGCAGTTGTGCGAGTTGCTATGGCTGAGCTTTGGATGTCGGGATCAAGTTCTGACCCAGTTATATACCCAAGCTCCTCTTCTAGATTAGAAAAGCCGCCATTTGTCCCTTCATTTGCATTGATTGCATTGAGGAGGTTTGTGTTTAGTGCCCCAGAAACTGAGCTGAGCGAGGTTGCTCCGCTACGTATATTTTGCACCAGCAAGTTAGCTTTCTGGGCAGTGGCTGCTAAATTGGCGCTCAGCCCCGCGGGGTTTAGGTCAATATGGATATCCGTTAGGTTAACAACATAATGTCCATCGCTATTGAGCCCGCCATCCAAAACATAATTGGCCACAGAACCACCATTCGTCAGGAAGTAGCCGTCAACTGTTTGGGGTGAATTTGCGCCGTCAAACATCACCAACACTTCATACGGTTTGAAATCTGGCGTTGGCAGGCTTGTTAGCGTCATGAGAATTTGAGCGTTTCCTGGGTTATTTGCGAGTTCATTGAAAGTGAAAGTTGATGCCTTAATATAGTCACCTGTGCCCTTTGCTGCATCAATGTTCAATGCATGGAACGTATTTGACGACATTACATAATCAAAGGGTCCGTCAATTGATCCGGTCAAGCTGCCTTGGTTGTTGAGGCTAGCAGTATATTGAGGGCTACCAGAGGACAATGTATAGGCGCCTGTAATATCACCATCTATCCGAGAGAACGTTATTGTTGAGTTGTTATTGCGTAACGCATCGATATGGATGGCTGGTCCGGCATCATAGGCGAGGTAATTTCCAACATTTATTTTACTGGTGCCACCATTTGTAATAGATGTGATTGATCCTAAAATATTTGTGTAAACACCAGTTTTAATGGTGTTGGTTCCGCCTGAGCTCGTCAGAACAATATTACCAGAATAGCTCTGGGAAGGTGGCTCGCCAAATTGGTCAGGTTTTAAAGTAGGGTCTCCCACAGAAACCCAGTTATCATGGCCGGTTACCGAAAGGGCGATAGTGTCTTTGGCATTTATTAGTCCATTTATGTCCACGCTCACTGTACCCAACGGATCATGAATATAAATGCCACCAGCTGACTGGGGCCCAGCGTTGATTACTCCGGAACTGCCAAGCGTAAACCAAGTGGAAAACTCTGCTGAGCTTTGGGTATTAGAGAGGTTGTTTGAATATACCCCCCAACTTGCGGCCCCGCTAACGGAAATGGTTCCGTCCACCCAGATGTCTTGCGCCCGGTACTTACTGCCTGCGGTGGAAGTTCCTGCGGCGAAGAGGTTGGACGATGTATCCAAAACGATACCATGCGCATGAGCGCCGCTTGTCTGAACGGTTCCATTGCTGCCGAGGTAAAAGCTGTTAGACGCATTGTTGTAATATCCGGAGCCTCCTGCCCCGTCAGTCCCAGCAAGAACGTTATAGCCATCACTGCCAAACACGGTGAAGGCTGACGTGCGAGATTGAGCAAATATGCCGTGACCATAGTCGCCGGATGTATTGATGCTGCCGTTTAAGTGTAGGGAGAAACCAGCATTTGTATAGGCGTCTGTGCCGTCCAACGAATTTTGCACTCTGACTGTGCTGGTAGACGAATCTGTAACTACTGCACCGCCGCGGCCATCAATTGCCTGAGCAATGATTCCAATGGAACCGTCGCCTGATGTCGTGATGTTGAAGGTGCTATCAAGCTGGTCAGTAAAAGTTACTCCCATACTTGATCCGCCAAATCCGGAGCCGGCTTCGATAAGGTAGGTGTTTGCATTTGTTCCGCCGGAGTTCAGAAAGGTTGTGCTACCGCCGCCGCCAAATGACTGCGCCAGAATTCCGTGCGCTGCAGTGCCTGATGTGTTCACTGTTGTGTCACAGTGTCCTGTAGTAACACCAGCAAGGCAACCAAAATAGACTTGGCCACCATCACCTGATGAACCATGCATGTTCAGGTTGAAACGCGTTTCAATGCTGTTGGCCGCTGCACTGTTTAGGTGACCATGCAAATCTGTCAGGCCAGCCACACCGCCGCCGCCGCCAATGGATTGAGCGACGATACCGGAAGACAACGCGCCGCTGGTCGTTACAGAGACATCGTGGATATTCACAAGGCCGCCGTCATGACCTGAGCCGCCTTTGCCCCCCAGATCCAGCCCGTGGTCCCCCGACGAAGAGGAAGAATGCCCTGCGCCTCCGCCGCCGCCAATCGAATGAGCGAGAATGCCGTGTGCCTGTTGCCCTGAGGTCGTAACGTTCGCGCCGTTTACCTCAACGCTGCTGCCTTTGTTGCCAGAGGAATTGTCCGCTGCGTCACCGCCGCCGCCACCCAATGTAAATCCAACAGAAAAATTCGCGAGCTCGCCTGAAGCCTCTTTAAAGTCGATATGCGCGGCACCACCAATGCCACCTCCACCACCGATGGACTGGGCAAATATGCCATAGGATTGATGCCCTTCGGTAGTGATGGATGTTCTTTCAGCATTTGCTGCGCGGTTGAAGGTGACCAAGCCACCAACTGAGCCTGTGCCTCCGCTGCCGCCTATGTTGGCTGTGAAGTTATAGGTGCCAATGCCGACGAAGCCGTTAGCAACAGCATGGCCACCTATGCCGCCACCGCCACCAATTGACTGAGCAATGATTCCATAAGACAGTGCACCTTTTGTATGGACTGAACCGCCATCAAGGTTAGCAAAGACGTTCCCGCCAGAGCCTCCAGCTCCGCCTTTTCCACCAATATTAAGCGCAACGTCCAGGTTGCCTTTGGCCACCTCTTCAGAACCGGGTACGAACGAGGCATACCTTGTTTCAAGAGCTACAGGATCTGTAGGAATAGAACCTGTCCATGACAGGCTATTTGTAGCGCCGCCGTTACCGCCACCTCCGCCGATGGACTGCAATTTAACACCAGAAGACATCACCTGGTTAGTAGAGACTGTACCGCTATCCATATTGAAAGTAACTGTGCCGCCGTCGCCAGCCGCGGCACCACTACCACCTATGTTGACCGTCGCTGACAGCGCTGAACTCTCCAATGTGTCGATAGTCGATGTCGATGTCTCCAGGTTCTCGTTTTTGGTATAGGCAAACGCATGGCCGCCATTGCCACCGCCGCCGCCGATAGACTGCACCGATACACCGTCAGAGCTCGCACCGTATGTTGTCACGTTGCCCGCGAGAGTTGAGGTCACCGCTCCACCATTTCCTGCAGCGGATCCCGTGCCACCGACCCCCACGGTTGCACTCAACGTTAAACCAGATTCATTTTTCGAATCCGGATCATCGTCTTCATCCTCTGCTGGATCTTGGTCCTCTGGAAGCTCTTCATCACCTGTATCAGAACCATTGGCCTGAGGACGCACCGAATTTTTGATGATTGAACCAGCAGGCGCTATCGCATCCTCTTCAACATCTGGATCTTCCTCGGGTGTCACCGTGCCACCGCCCGTCAATCTAGAGTAGCTGTGAACTGAACCGCCGTTGCCGCCTGTTCCGCCAATGGACTGAACGACCATGCCAACAGAATGGTCGCCGTATGTTGTGACGGATCCGCCCGCTTTTATGGAACTTTCTGCAGTTCCGCCAGCGTGCCCCTGACCGCCTTCACCGCCAATGTTTACGCCGAGGTTGACACTGATAGGTGCCTTTTCTGTCGCGAAATCTACAATATGTGAGCCGTTACCGCCTCCGCCGCTAATTGATTGAGCGGTGATGCCTGCTGACAGCGCGCCATATGTGGTAACGGAGCCTGCGTTTTCGACATCCACGGAACCACCTGTGCCACCATCTCCGCCCTTACCACCAATGCCGACAGTTATTGCAGCCTGGGCTACACCACCGCCGTCAGCGTGAGACGTAACCGCACCGCCGTTACCGCCACCCCCACCAATTGAGTGAGCAACAATGCCACCTGCAGACCGCCCGCCTGTAACGATTGAGCTGCCAGCGGCCAAGTCCACATTAACGCTTTGACCGTTGCCGCCGTTGCCACCGGAACCGCCAAAGGTCAAATCTACAGATACACCAATCAAATCAGTATGTGCAGCAGCGACTGCGTGACCCGCATTGCCGCCGCCGCCGCCGATGGACTGCGCCAATACACCTGGAGAATGATCACCTGGCACGTATGATCCGGAGGCGAATGAAAAATCATAGGATGTCTTGCCGGTTTGGATGGAAGATCCATTGAACAAAGAAACTAAGACATCGCCACCATTGCCACCGGCGCCGCCACTGCCGCCTGTCGCAACAGAAAAACTACCACCAAAGCCGGTGGACTGGGCAGAGGCTAGGCCGCCTTCGCCGCCACCGCCACCTATGCTCATAGCCTTTACGCCGATCGCATTGAGCTCACTAGTGGTTATGGTTCCGTGATTATCCACGGTGACAGAGCCGCCGTTACCTCCGGTACCACCTCGGCCTCCAACCGCAACTGCCGCAAACAGACTATGGGTATAGGCACTCCCACCATCCCCGCCGCCGCCGCCGATGGACATGGCAGATATACCCGTACCAACTGCCCCGTATGTTTCCAGGGTCGCACCAGCGGCGTTGATTGCTGTGACCGTTCCACCATTGCCACCATTGCCGCCAGCGCCGCCGACGTTGTAATGGCTGCCTTCCGACGCGTTAATCCCTGCGAGGCCATTTCCCCCCTTTGACTCTAGGGACAACCCATGTGCATGAAAACCAGTAAGCGTATTAATAGTTCCTGAGTTGTAACCAAAGGCTATGCCGCCGACTTCCCCATCATTGACACCAGTAGAGGAAATAAACATTCCTGTGCCAGGGAACACGGAAATGTCACCATAATTGAAGCCATATGCAGCCCCGCCACTGCTGATAGCGCCGGAGAAAGCCTTTGTAAGTGTCGATTGAACGTAGCCAGCCCCACCACCATGATCGGCTTCCCATGTCCCCTGATTGATGGTCCAAGCGTCGCCTCCATTCGTGCCGATAATCAAAGCATCCGGCGACTGGTTGTTACAGTTCAAAAGATAGACATCTCCTGAATTGCTGGTTTGTAGAGGCGAAGTTGACTCAGCTGAGCTTGGCAATGACAGGCCGTTGGGTAACGCCGGCAATTGACAAGGATTGTCAGCGCTTTGTGCAATGGTTGGGGCTGAGAGTAGCAGAGCATACAGGGAAGTCGTCGTAAGAAACAGGGAACGAAGTCTGTTGGAATGCTGCAGTTTATCATTGCCTGTAGCTTCGTTCACAAGAAGGCCTCCTTGGTTCCTTTGATGGGATGACACACCGTTTCTATAGAAAAATCAAGAGTTTATTCCGGCGCTGTTGGGTTATTATGTAATGCTACGAGCTGACTCCTGAATGTGTCATTAACCTTACTGGACGGGTCCATTCAGATACTGGAATTGTGTACAAGGAGGCAGATACAAAAGGGTCTGGTATTGGTTAACAGATAGAGCTGCTAAGTAGGGCGATGGCAAAAAATCCCACCAGATGGGCGGGATCTTCTTTTGATGAATGGTGCCGGGGGTCCATTTGACCTGTGACCATTTCGGCCCAAGCGACTGTTCGGGTTCTGATAAAAGGCAAGGACGGGGAACCATGCTACTCCACGGGCTAAATCCCATAGGATTATCGGTCTCCCGTCCTTCTCTGCACGCAACAAATTGCGTACCTTGAGACTAACTCAATTTCCTAAAAACAGCCAAAATGGAAGATACAAGGATTTGAACCTGCAACCTTCAGGTTATGAACCTGATTGATAGTATATCAAGCCATTGAAATATATAGGTAATAAATTTTGTTAAAAGTTTTTGTGTGCAATTTTGTGTGAGTCTCGATATCCGAGAAACTCATTTTAAGCCACTTACGGCGCTTAACTCCCCAAATTTGGCGTTCAAGGCCAAACCAGCCTTGCAGATGCAATTCGTGATTTACCGAGAGCATTTCCAATACTTCATCTTAACGAATACTTTGAAACATATTAACGCTGGCCAGACAAAATACAGCCATTCAAAAATAGGTACGTCTGGCCCATAGTGAAGCAACTGAATAGGTACACGAGGAATTCAAACGCTATTTCGGCAGTTCTTTGAACACGTCTGGCGAAAGATATCGAACCTGGAGTTCTCTACCGGCAGGGTAGGAACGCTTGTATTGCTGGTGCGTGAGCGCGATGACGTCATCAATGCCTCTGCGAACCATGGAGGCGTCAGAAGGTTTACCCTTATCGCGCCAAGAATCTGGAAATGGGTCCATGCGATCATATTCCAAATACGTAATGCGTCGGACTCGGTCGGGTCTATCATGGCTGTAGGCATATTGGATATCTTCATCGACATCTCTCGACATATTGAATCTTTTCCCTAGTCCACCCGCGATAAATACATGAAAGCCGATGTGTTGGTCGTTGTCCATCAAGATTATGTCACCTGGTCTTGGTGGACGTGTATTCGGGTCGCCTGGGCCTGTGTTTCCTCGTCCAAAGTTGTTCAGAAACGCTTCAATAGGGTTTTCAGCATCTGCCGTTCTTTGGAAGAGGTTTCTCAGTCCGCGTTTATTTGCGAGCCCGCCATAATAGGCCGAGGTGCAAACAGCTTCCCAACAGTTCATGGCGGCACGAGCGTCTGGAAGCGTGGCATTTGGGTCTGCACTACGTAACCACCGTGAGAAGTCGTTGTATGCGCCCTCTTGCTCCCTTTGGTCTCTGGTTTCTAGATCTTCGCCTTGGCGATTTGTGGAGGAGCGTTCCCCCGGTAAGCCATCTGGCAAGATAGTCGACTTGATCCATATTGGCCTTCTGTCCATCAGAGCTGCTGCTCCGATCTGCATGGCCTCCCGAGCGTTTGGCCTCGGTTCAAAGGGCCGTATGACAGAACCGCTCGAAACGGCAAGAGGTGATGCCTCTTCTGGCAGCTCTTCCTTTTCATTCATTGAGGAACTAGAGGAGCTAGGGAATATGTTCCAAGGAAAAGGTCCATCGTAGTAGATTGGACCGGATGGCCTAGAAGAACTGGACGCACTGGCGGAACCAAAGGGACCTGAGTTACCTAAGTTTAAGGGTGGAGGAATATTAAAGAACGGATCCTTTTTACGCTTTCTTCTGTTATTATCTTCCTGGCTATATTCACTGTTGTGAGCCGTGAACGGACCAATGGAAGCTGGCGACCCCTCACCTAATTGCCGGCGACGTGGGGCAGCAGTGGCCCCGAATGCGCGGCTGGAACGCCGACTTTTTTCTTCTGGCTCTTTACCCTTATCATCGAATGGACTTTCCTCGTCAGAATCATTCTCGGGGAACATTTTTTATCCCTTCATCAGTTAGGCTGGGGCGCGATTGCGCACGGTGCATAATTGGCGGGATCGCCCCCGTAAGCGGTCATGGTATTTCGGTCGCGGGCGTGGGCATTCACTATCATTGCACCGCAATCCGGCCAAAAGTATCAACGAACTTCCACCTGAAACTTCAACGACAATCAGCTCGAAGAAGCTGCTTAAAACAATATCCTCGCAAGCTTACCCAAAGGAGGAGTCGGGATCTTTTTCTGCCCATCTTTTAAAGACGCTGGGAGGCAGATAGCGTATTTCGAGGTCTTTTTTATTCGCAGCAACGTACGCATCCAGTGTATATCGCATCACATGCTCACGATTTCTCTCGACCATGGATTCCGCGGAGCCGCCACTTGCAGAAATATAATAGTCAAATGCCGCATGGTTATACTTTTTGGTTCTGAGTTTATCACTCTTGTCGTGACTATAAACCATCTCATTTTCGCCTGCGATCAACACATGGAAACCCGCATGCTCTGAAGTGTCCATCAAGATGATGTCGCCGGGGTTAGGTTCGTCCGTAATGTTCCGTTTACAAGCATTACCGCGTCCCAGTTGGTCCAGAAGTTCTTTGATGGGGTTTTCAGCAAATTTTGTCGTTTCGTAGAGAGCAATAAGTCCATCTTTTTCAATCAGGCCGCCATAATAGGCTGACATAAGAACAGCTTCCCAGCAGTTCATCTTGGGGCGGCGATCTCTTAAAGTTCTTCTTCCACTTTTGCGCAACCAAATGGCGAAGTCGTTTTGGGCCCCATATCTTTCAATTTTTTCCGGTGTTTCCAATCCTTGGCCGTCGTCATCAGTACTGGATATAATTGAGGGCAAGCCATCTTCGTCAATCGATGATCTGATCCACACGGGTTTTTTGTTCATCAGCTGTTTGGCCCCTTCAATCATTGCGTTTCCTTGCTCTGGATCAAATGGTTCTTGCTCTGGATCAAAAGGCCCTGATTCGGAATTGGATGGGGAGGCAAAAGGACTTGAGCTAGAACTACCTGAGCTGGATTTCCTGAAGAAAGTGAACCTGGATTTGCTGGAGAGAAGGAAGCTGGAGCTGCTTGAGCTGGAGCTAGAACTGCCTGAACTAGCTTTGGTGAAGAATCTAAACCTAGAGCTTGAACTGGAACTAGAGCTGGAACTGCTTGAGCCTGAGCTGGAGCTGCTTGAACTTAAACTGGAACTGCTTGAGCTCAAGGGTTGCTGCCAATTATCTCGCGAGGATGAACTCTTGGGAGCTGGCGTTTTACCTCCGAAGGGCGAGGATGACGAGCCGGCAGCAGCCCCTATATTCAGCGCATCAATTTCCGGCTCCTCCTTCTCCTTGAGTTTAGGACTTCTATTCCTGAAAGGGTTCTTTACGAGCTTTTGGGCCTTCTTCATCAGCTGGGCTGGATCGCGATTGCGCGCAGCGCATAATGGGCTGTATTTGAGGTGCTCGCTGTCAGAGTAACATCTATCGAATTTAGTCCCATAACCAGCGTGTCACAATAATTGACGGACGCAAAATTCTGATTACGCAGCGTTAGGTCCAGGAGGTTGTTTTCTGCTCCTTCCCCTTCAAGAGCGTCTGCGGTTTTATGGAGTGCGTTTTGCCCATCCCCGTTGATGACAATCTTGAGGTCCACTGCCTCACCCGTGGTTACCCAGTGTTTGAAGTGAAGGGAGTAGTCGCGGTCCACATCCGTGACCTTGAACAGTATCGTGAAGGTAAGGGGAGCATTGGGCATAACGGTGGCCTTGAGGGCCGTTGAACTTGAGTTATACCCTGCATTGACCGGATAGTCCGCAGTGTAGGTGGTTGTGTCCTTAATCAGCAAGGTGTTGGCGTTAGAGAAGATCGAAAAGGGTTTTGGCGTATCCCCCTGTGTTATTACGTGGGACGGGGGGCTGACGAAGTTGGCGGGGACAAAGCCAACCACGTTCTTTGGACCCAATGGCGACAACCCCATTGTTCCTAGTTCAAGCTGCACATCGAGGTCACCATCGGTCAGAACATAGGATGTGGGTTCTTTGTCCACATACACTTGCACGTTAGATGAGCTTCCAGTCGCTTTTGCGTAAGCATGTGAAGCGGTTGCGCCGTTCAAAGCATGGCTGACCGTGACTGTATCGTCTTCCCCGTTTGGAATGGTGATTACCCACTGCGCCTTCATCACAAAATCATAGCCATACATGGAAAGCTGACTAGGGGGCAGCGTCGTGATCTTGTATGCGTTTGCAGTCCCGCATTGTGCGCGCAGGCGCTCTGTCATGAATGCCGGGACCAGAAGCAAGTCCTGGGCGACATTTCGCGGGTTTTTCTGAGGCTCTGAATCTGATGTCAGCCATGGTGCCCGGCAGGCAAAAATATCCCACGGATATTCCTGTCCAAAAACCCACGTCGGCGAATTGCTGGCAGGGTCGATCGCAGCATAAGCACCCCAGTCCTTTATGCTCATTGAGGCGGAACTTGAACTGTCTTCACTTCCGCTTTGGCCAGATGTGTCCCCAATAGTCGAGTTCTGGTCGCTGCCGATGGTCGCTGACTTGTCGTGTCCAACATCCAGAGCAAACGCATTGCCCTGAAGACCGACCTTGGTGCTGTAAGAATTTGACTGAGCCTGAGACGACCCAATGGTTGAGCTGTTTGACAACTCTGAATGAGAAACGCTGGCATCGGATGTGGCGCTCGAGCTTTGAACTTGCGAATTGACGGTTTGCGGCGAATAATCAACCAGTTTTGAAACCCCAGCCGGTACCGCTAGAGAAAGTGCATTTTGAAGCATGACAGGATAGTTACTATAGAGCGTGCTGCTGTCAGCTGGTGCACCAGAAGACCCCAGGTGATATTTTAGGCCTGCCTGATTGTGCCCTGATACTCTTTGCGTGCAGGACAGGATATAGACCCTTTTGTTCGCTGGACTGCCTTTATCTACAGTGCCCGAGGCCAACGAGACGTTCTCGTCATAGGTGACCTGGTATTTGGCGAGAAACGTGCCAACGTTTTCGCTTGTGTCGAGGGTCTTCAAAGTGCCGGACTTGTATAAGGCAAACGGGTCAGTGATCTTGAACATGGACAGTTTCCTCTGTTGAGTTGATTGAGGATGCAGTGACAAGGGTGCGGGTACGTATCAAGCCCGCTGGAAGTGGCCGCAAATGGCCTTTTTCCGCCAGACTTTGCTATTAGCCTGGTGGCTGAACACCTGAAAAGTCGACCGTAAACCCGGGGCTGAAAATGTAAGCGTTTGAGTTGGTGAACTCGTCGATGCCGTGGTCGGGATCGCTATCATCATAGTAGAAATCGTAAATATTTGCGGTGTAGCTTGCAAAAACGTTCAGCGTTTTTTTCACGAGCTTGTTAGTCTCTGTCTGCCAAGAGCTGTAGGTCGTAAAATTCAGAACACCACCGGTGTCGGAAGCAGGTGACAGCGGATAGACATTATGATGGCTGTCAAATGCGCTCCCCTGTTTGGGATAGTTCTCGCAATCGGTGGGTTTGGTGGCGTAAAAGTTGGCACCCAGTGCTGTTCCTTTGCAGATTGAGCTTACCGCCCAATCCTCGATGTCATAGGTTGTCTCCGCAAAAAACTTATAACTGAGTTGTTGATTACCATCATAGTAGTAGATGATTTGATTCATGCTGGCATCAAACGACCCGTCGTCACTAGATATTGGTGAAAAATCATCGGGCGGCGCGCTCGCGTAAAATGAAGTGTAAGGACTCGGCTGGGTGGTACCCTGCATGTTGCACTGCGCGTTGCCTCTATCGGTAGAGGTATCGGAATACAACTTCCCCGCAGTGATAACCCACTGCGTAGATACAATTAGAAACTGGTTGTTCTCGCTTCCGCCGCCCAGCTGCTGCAGGTAGGCATAGGGTGTTTGGATTAAAGTAAGTTTTGTCTCTGTTTTGTTGTCTTTTGTTTCACCCCCTTCAAAATAAGGTGGCATGTCATACACAATCGAATAGTGTGTCGTGATAATTCCGGCGGGTGCTGAGCAGATCAGACCTTTTGGCGGGTCTGATGGGTAGGTAACATCCAGTTTAATCGGTCCCTCCAGGGACCGGCGGGCCGCCTCTATGAAACTCTCTGTTGATCCACAATCAGCTGTCGGCTTGATCCTCGCGGTCGGTTCTTCCCCTTTTCTGGAAGGCGCATAAGGAAGACAGGTCATACAGACTTTGTCATCCATCATGGTTTCATAGAGCACCGCATAACACGCTTCCGTAAGCGATAACTTGCAAACGTCGGCCATGGCCAAAACATGCTCTTTTTCAGGCGATAACAGCAGGAACGGGGTATCATCGGGTTTTCCCTCGTACCATTCCGGAATCTGTTTTGGTATCGAGTCTCGGCAATCCACCACGAACAACTCGCCAGGGGAAACTTGTGTGCCCGGCTCCGGGCTGAAGACATCCAACCCCTCTTTTTCCAAGAGTGTCTGAATGAGATGAACGCTCTTGGATCCGCTCCCTCTCTGGTCGATAGGGTTCCTGACAACTTCATGCATTTTATGCGCTCCCAATCGTTGGATTTTAGTCATAATTTGGGAAAGCAACACCTCGCTGTTCAGACTGATAATCCGAAGCACCCTACCCAGGTGGAAGCAAAACATAAGGTTTGGCTTACTCCCGCCGCTCATGAGAAGAATCCGAGAAGATATTGCCAGATGCCGCCCCGGTGTCTGAGATACATGGAAACACGTAGAGCGGCTCGTCGGTTTTGAAAATTGAAGCGCTTATTTTAGGAAAGACGCACTTTTTTTAAATCAGACGCATCAAGCTTCTTCCTGATCACTCTATGGTAGTATAGTTTTCTATCCTTGGGAGAAAATATCTGCCGGCGCGTCCGGTTTAATGCCACATGCCTAGCAATGGCGGGAGGCAAATTCGCATATGGGGACGTTGAATGGCTTGGGAGTTTACTGATCACCTGTTTCGTTTTGGGGCGATCTGCAATCTATCCTGGATAGTTTTTATGGCCGCCAGCAACCATTCGAAACTGGCCCATACTTACATTATAGTTCCTGCCATGGTCTCAGCCATATGTTTTCTGGTTACAGGGGCTTATGACGAAGTCGCTCTGTTTGGCTGGTTTGGCTATGTATTAGGATTTGTAGCCCGACTTGCGATTGTTCTGCACTGGCTATTCACTATCAATCTCCTCACTGACGGTTTTCGATTGGGTCCATTCCATATAGTGGTGTTGGCAATTTATCTTGTAAGAGCTCTGATTTTCCAGCTGGATATTGTTCCTGATGATATTATGGCGGTGTTCTCGCACGTGATGCTCGCGGGGCTTTATATATTCCTCACATATAAAGTATTGTCGGATATGCCTGGCGACCTTCTTGAGAAGCGGCGGAGGTTTCGTATCTGGTATATCCTTGGGTATATTCTGGTCACAGTCACCTTGATACTGGAGCGCAAGTTCATAAGTGGCGCCTTGTATTCTGATCATACCTCCCTCATTGAATCGCTGGGGATCTTTCTAATAACTACTTACTTGTTGTATCATTCCATTCGACCAGAAGACGTCTATCCGTTTGAAGCGAACTACAGAAAACCATCTGTTGCTATGGTGAGCAACTTATCGCCTGAAAAGAAATCCACTTTAATGGCGGCAGACAGTCACAACCTGGAACTCCTGAAGCGCAAAATGGAAGAGGGCCTATACAGTGAGCCAGGCTTAACGGTGGCCAAGCTCGCAGAAACTCTGGGAATACAAGAACACAGGTTAAGAAAACTAATCAACTTTCGCCTGGGCCACCGAAATATTTCTCAGTATCTAAACGACTACCGCATAGACGAAGCGAAAAGGCGTCTCACAGATATCGAGGAACGCCATGTGCAGATTCTGACCATCGCGATGGAAGCGGGGTATGTATCACTCCGGCCATTCAATCGCGCCTTTAAGGAGCGCACAGGGCAAACTCCTACGGAATACCGAGAACAACACCTAAGCACTCCACCAAGCTGATCACTACCCAAATGCAAACGATTTGTAGCTAAAAATGGGGCGGCAAAGGAATGATTAAACCATCTTTGGAAACTGCTTTGGGTCTGAGGCTACGCCTCCTCGTGTTGACCTTCCTCACTTTGTTCGTCGGTCTGAACGGCAGTTAAAATCCGCGACCCCATAACAGCAAAAGGCGCCCCATAAGGGACGCCTTTTGACTGTTTGGTTGTGGGAGTAGGGTTTAAGTCCGCTCGAAGAAGTTTCTTCGATGCTCCTTGGCCCTTCGGACTGCCGTCCTTGGTCTGAACCTTTTACGGTTCAAGTCCTACGCGCAGCCCATATACGTAAAAAGGGCCCCGTTGGGACCCTTTTTATCGTATTGGTTGCGGGAGTAGGATTTGAACCTACGACCTTCAGGTTATGAGCCTGATTGATAGGTATTTAAGTTATTGAAATATAAATATAATAAAACTCACTGAAAATTAATGTGATAGAAAATGTGATAAATTTGATTCCATCAAATCCCGTTTTAAAGCCCCTCAGATAGCCAATTCGAAATTTCGAACATGACACACCCCCTTTGTCTTGCATTCGGCGTTTTACCAGTTTTGCCCTACGCATTAGATCTGGAAAAACGGCGCAGAAGATACAATTGTCAGTGTGCTGCACAGAAACCGGATACCTGACCACATTAAGGATTCCAGCTGAGGCGATAGCGCACAAGCAAAGCATCGTGATCCGACAGGGTTCGTTTGCCTTTGATACTCGGCGCGGCCTCTCGTTCCTCATCAAACAGGATATCCACCATTATCGGGTCTACTGTCACATGAGCGCCGGACCGCGAGGCTTGCCAGTCCTGGGTATCCAACCAAGGCTCTTCGCTTGTCGCCTCCATGCGCACATCACAGCTCGTCGGGGCAACGACCGTGCAATGGTGATGTACCAAAACAATATCATCAAGCTGTCCTCGTTCGCTGGTTGTGTAATCAAACCTTGCACGTGCCTGCTTCATGTTGAAGTCGCCACCAAAGATCAGCGGCTGATCTGTATCAATACCGGCATTCATGGCCTCATTAATATGATCTAGCTGCAGCTTGTGGGCGGTCAACGACCTTGCTTCAGAAACGCCGGTGGTCGTGCCACCCGCATTCATATGGACGGTGAACATCTGCAGATACCCTGGCATGCCGGGTACTTCGATCCCAACAGCAAGCGTGCCCTTATTGGCGCCGCAATCAAAGCCCGCACATTCATAGCGATAAAAAGGTTGGGCGGTTTTACCCAGAATTGGCCAGTCACTGAGGACATACAGACCTGAGTCCATGATCTTGCCAATGCGTTCACCTTTCCAAAAACTTCGTCCCTTTTTGAATTCCTCTGGTGCGCGCTCAGAGAAGTCTGGCATTTTGTCACCGGCGAGCGGGCCACGCACCCAGTTCGGATAACCAGAACGCCGCACCAGATGCTTTACGGAAGATCTGAACGCTTCCTGCAACATGACTATGTCCGGCTGTTCACCGCGCGCCCGCAATGCGGCGAGTTCTTCGCCAATCAGCTTCGTCGCTTTGGCTCGGTTGCTGCGGATTGGCCAAGGCAGCGCAGCGATATTGTATATCAGCACATCAACTTCTGTGCTGTGTTCGCCGGTGGCCGGGTCGACGGTAATTCTTGGTACTGACAGGGCATCATTTTGAGGGACAGCGGGCTCAGGCAAACGCGTCGCGCAGGCTGAAGCTGTGAGCAGCAAAACGGTGGCAGTAATTGCTTGTCTCAAAGTGTTCTCGATTATGCGCATTGCTTCAATGACAGTTCTAAAACGCAAATGTGCGCGTCACAAAGGTACCTACGGTAAATTGGTTGGCGGAACCGAAAGTATCGACAAGCGGACTGTCCTTGATGTCCCCAAGCAACCGCGAATAGCGCCCATAGGCATTGATAGCCCATTTGTCAGAAAGCTCCCAGCGCGCACCCAAATCAGCCCTGACATCCTGAAAAGAATTGCCAGGTCGAAATTCAGGCAAGCCAGACGCGAGTGCCTGTTCTTCGGTAATTCCAAAAAACTGCTGGGCACGTTTGTTATCGGCCCAACTGCCCGTCAGCCCTAAAACCAGCGAGAAATTGTCGCGTTGATGCAACACAGTGTTCAATGACAACTCGATCGCTGCCCCGTTGTCGTTTTGGATCAGGTCGTTGAAAACACGTAACCGCGCTGAAAAACGCTTTGCAACCAATACTTTTGCATAAAGGCCCAAATCAAGGCTGGCATCAATGTCACCGAGCCCGCGTAGTACCGGATTTTCATTTTCGTTGCGCCAGGGCGTAAAATGAGCAACCGGTCCAAACTGAAAGTTACTCAGGCCCAACAGATTGAATGAAAATCCATCATTTTCCAGCGTCAAATAGTCGTCAAACCTGATGTACAGCGCTGCTTTTGGGCGAAACTCGTAATCATCAGACCCATAGTAGTCCGGACCAAAACTCGGCCCTAATCCGACTGTCACCTGGGACACATCCGGCAAGATCAGGTCACTGAACGCCTGCAGACCAGAATATATGTTGCTATCCGACTGAGCGAGTACCGAAGCGGAAGCCAGCACACTTGCCATAAATGCCATTGTAGCTCTGCACAGAAGAGCCATTTTATATTTCATAATTCTAAATTCTCATAAATCCATGCAAGCCTTAACACCTGCTACCGGGCATTCCAATCAGTCAATGCCAGCAACCTTATGCTGTTTTACATATTCGTCAAAGTCAGAAATCGGCATCGGTTTTGCGTGGTAATAGCCCTGGGTGAAACTCACCCCCAGTTCTTTAAGTGCGTCAAATTGCTCTTTGAGTTCTACACCTTCAGCTACCGTCTGAAGGCCCAATGTTTGAGCCATTTCTACTATATTTTTGACCAGACGGCTGCGGAGAGCGTTCGTTTCCATACCACGAACGAAGCTCTGGTCAATCTTCAGATAGTCGACATTGAGTTTTTCAAGGTGTTGAAAATTGGAATACCCGGTTCCAAAGTCATCAATCGCCAACTTCACCAACCTGCTGCGAAGCTGTTCTATATTCTGCGCAACTTTGCTCACATCGCCAGCTTCTTGCTCCGTTATTTCAACTGTCACAGGCTGGCAGGAACGATCTGCAAATATTTTTGTCAGTATTTGATCGACATGACCGGACGCAATATCATCGGGAAAGGTATTTACCGACATTCTGATATGCCCGAACAAACCTGCCGACATTAACTCATCGACAGCCTTTTTCAGAACAATTTCGGTCAGTTGGCGTGTCTGGCCATTTTTCTCTATCTCGCTGATGAAAATATCTGGCCGTATCTGCTGACCGTCTTCGTTCCGCCAGCGGCATAGAACTTCACATCCATCCAGTTCTTCATCGCTCAGTCTGATTATTGGCTGATAAACGCAGTCCACCGTATGATAGTTAAGACTTCTCTTAAGCTGCCGCCCCAGCGTCATATACCGTTGATGCGCATGCCGGACAACAACGCCAACCAAACCCATCATAAGCATCAAAAAAAACGTAGCCGCTAAAACCGCTTCTCTTCGCGACGACAAATAGGTGGAAATGTTGACACTTACCAATCCGCAACTGCCTGCACCGTAGCAATATTGTTCGACCCACATCCAATCATCTATCCACCAGTTCGGCCCCATCTCCACAAATGGTGCACGCGGCTCCACGTCCAGGGGCTGCAATACAGGTGTCATCCCCTGATCAGTCATGACGTAAACGCCGGTCTGTAGCCAGGGTACCTGCATTGTCTCAACTGACAGTGGGCGGATAAATGCCTGAAATTTGTTTATTTTGACCTGCATGCCTGTAACCCGTCCACCCAGCGCCAAAACCGGGGCAGAAAGGGCAAATTCAACGTCAGAAAACTTCCCTTTAACGGTTTCCCCAGATTGAATAACGGGTTCGGGAACTTGCCCCAAGGTGGTGGTGCATAGAAGCCTATCATCCTGTATATATGAAAATTCGTGAAGTCGTTGGGCATTGAGTTCAGCTATCCGCATGGCGTTGAGCATGTCCTCGCCGCATAGAACGTTGCCTGCATACCGTTCGTTTAAATCTCTTACTAATTCAAAGTCTTTCTGGATTTCGGCATCCATACCCAGCATGTTTTCAAAAACAGGCCGGGAATATGCCTGCCAGGTGTTTATCTGCCCCCAGAATGCAACCAGAGTGAGTATAGCCAGAGTGGCTAATAAAACCGTCAACAGCCATATCGTCTGATGTCTAAAAATTTTGAACAGCGGGTCCGCCTCCAAAATAAGCACACAACTCAAATCGTGCCAGCATACTCAATACGGATAGCAAATTTTCGACCATGACTTGATAAAACGTGATTCATCTAAGGACATAATCACCATTCTGCGATAGCCTGTGAGAAAGAATAAACGCATAAATTGTGTCTGCCAACAACCAAATGATACACTATGATTGGAATCGGTCCTGTTGCAGTGCAAGTGAACTAGGTATTCAAGTGTTACGGTTGTAATCGTTTGGGAAAGAACTTTTTTGTCAACGACAGTAATTATCGCAGATTGAGCAACCGAGGTTCAATCAATAGAACCCAAAGGAAAGGAAGGACCATGCAAAAACTCCAATTGTTCTTTGCATTAATTGTCGGCAGTTTACTGCTTGCAGGATGCAGTTCAACCGGTCGCACATTCATTGATCAGGATCCTGCACAGGATTTCAGCAGTTACCAGACTTTCGGCTGGATCGAACCCAAACCAATGACGGCTGTTGGAGACCATATTGTTAGCCCTCTTTCTGAAAGCCGTATTATGAAAGCCGTTCAATCCAATTTGGAAAGCAAGGGCTACCGTCTTGTTCAGGATGTGTCCACCGCTGATTTTGCCGTAAGCTTCACGGTCGGGGCGAGGGATAAAATTCAAACACGCACTGAACCGGGGCGAACTGTAATGTTTGATCCGTGGTTATATCGCAGCAACTGGCGCTGGGGCAACCGTTACTATGATTTCTACTATCCGGAACCGGTAACAACGTTACATTCCTATACGGAAGGTACACTCGCAATTGATTTGTTTGACGTTGCCAGAAAAAGCCCGGTTTGGCACGGCGCTGGAACAAAGCGCCTCACCAGAAAAGACCTTCAGTCCCCTACGGACGGCATTGATGGAGCGGTTGACACTCTGCTGGCAAGCTTCCCCACTCGAAATTAGGAAACCCTGCACACAAGCAAAGACCATGTCGCATTTGACGGCGACATGGTCTGATAAGGCTGATTAATGAAACTATTGCCCGGAAGCCTTTACCCGGTTCCAGGCGCGCGCAACGCGTTCCAGTGTTTCAGCATCATGAGGGGGCACACCAATAACATTCCCCAGGTCGTCCCAATCGGGGAAAACCTGGCGGTTATCAAACAGCCCCCTGTCCCGATTGATCAGGTTGGCGGCCGCATTCAGAGACGGGAACATTACAAATCGTGAAACGCTGGCCGCGTTTTCCGGCTCCAGCAAATAATCGATAAACAGATGCGCGTTGTGTTCTTTTTTTGTGTTGGCCGGAATGGCAAGCGTATCAACCCAAACCATCGTGCCTTCTTCTGGCAGGACAAACCTGATACGATTGGCACTCTCGGGTCGGCGCTGTGCAAAGGTATCGGCCTTAAGTATGTTGCCCGACCAACTGACCGCCAAGCAAATCTCTTCCTCTACCAAGTCCGACGTAATGTCCGCGTCAGAAAAGCGTGTGATTAGCGGGCGGATACCGCTATAAGCCGCTTCCGCCTTCGCTATAACGTCGGGATCAACGGATTGCGGATCTTCGCCCAAATACAGCATGGCAAGTCTGATCATTTCATTGGGTGATGCATTCACGGCAATACCACAATCAGCGAAATGGCCAAGTATTTCAGGATTGAAGAAGTCGGCCAAAGAGCCAAACTCGATAGGCTCGACGCCATCAGCAAGGGCTTTTTCGCTTATGCCAAACCCCGTAAAACCAAACACAAATGGCAGACCATAAAAACGAAGCTGTTTATTTCTATCCGGATTGTACGAGGCCATGAATCTCATGGCATCACCGGACAAATTAAATGCGTTTTCAGTACGCTCATGATCAATGCGCTGCACTGATCCAACATCTATCAATTGCGTTAGAAAGTTCGCTGGCGCAATAACGAGATCATAGTCACTGGTGCCGCGATAAACGGCCTCACCGCTATTATTCTGGTCACTATTGACGTCAACAATAACAGTCAGCCCGGTCTTTCTCTTGAAATCTTGCAGCAAAGCTTCAGAAAAATAATTTGTACGCGCCCACACTTTCAAAGTGCTGCCGTCTTCCGAAGATGCTACAGACGCTGACACAAAAACACCTGCAAGCATCAACATCGCAGTGCTTATCTTTTTCTTGGTCAAAAAATTCATAAAAATAGCCCTTAATCTCATATCGAGTGGCTCTCTAACCTTATCACCATAACAAAAGCGGCTAACGAAGATTATAGCCGCTTATTTGTTTTTGACTGTTCGTTTTAGTCTTTTTACCTAAAACGTCTTCAGAATATTTCTTGCAATCCAAATATCGCGGATACTATTTCTGAGCCGCCGCTTTGAATGCTTCGATAGCAGTCATGTCCGGGTTTTCTTCGCACACAGCACCAACAGCGATCAATTTGCCTTCTATGGCAGCGCCGTCATGCTCGGCAGTACCGTTAATGCCGGCAAAATAGCCGTACAGCATCATCATGGTGTAGCCCGCGAGATCTTCTTCGACTGTACCAAGATCCCAACAAGTGATCTCATTCATGTTAAAGGTGGTTTCTTCGGCCTGATGACCGTCCGCAAAGGCCGCCGATGTGCTTGCCAGCAATCCAATCGTAACAGACGCTGACACCAATTTAGATTTCAAAACTCTCATATCGTTTCTCACTTTCAGAAATAGTCAATTGATTAGTCGCGTTGGTTCATGCACATGCGAAGTTCACGTTGATACATACGTTTTTTCTTGCGCTGTTTATCTTTGGCTTTGCCGCGTTTTATCGCACCAATCAAAGCCCCCAGTGCCGCACCCCTTTTTGCCGCCTTCTTGCGCTCTTTTTTGTTGGCCCCGCCGAGCCAGGCCAGGCCACTGGTCGTTGCAGCCCCCTTCAAGGCGCCTTCCAAGGCACCACCGGGCAAATACCTATTTGGTACCTTGCCGTAATAGCCGGATATATCTTGAGCGTATTCTTTGCAGTACTGAAATCGGTCGCGGTCATAATCACTTTGAGCAACCGAAGAAGCGGTCAGCCCGACCACTAATCCCATACCGACCGCCAGTCTCGTAAGCATTCTCATAATACCGTTCTCCCTAGAAAAAAATCCTAAATGATTCTCTGGATACATGCAATCATTCACCGCCATCAAAGAGTAACCACGTGACGTTCTATACATTCTATGTAAAATACTTTTGGGACCGCACGACTAGGGAGTGGTGATAGTGATAAGGCAATGGATTTTGGCAGGCTTCATTGTGCTGCTGACCGGTTGCGCCAGTACGATTGATCACCGACCACTATCAGAGGCCGACTACTACCAGGTGGATTTCAATCAGCTTGTGCCGGAAAGGTGGTGGGGCGACAGCGTTCCCGATAACCTTGAAGACGGCTATCGGCACTCAACTGAATCCCTGATGGTTCGGCATGCAGATGACTTCTCGAAAAACCCAGACTTTATACCGATCAGCAACGCTCTCATTCTGTCCGGAGGAAGCGCAGACGGTGCTTTTGGTGTCGGCATTTTGTCAGGCTGGAGCGAAAGCGGCACACGCCCGGAGTTTGATTATGTGACAGGCATTAGTACTGGCGCAATTATCGCTCCGTTTGCCTTTCTGGGGCCTGACTATGATGAAGTCCTCACGAAAGCCTACACTTCCATAACCAAAGAGAATATTTTCGAGTCACTAGGCCTGTCCGGTATCATATGGGGCTCATCTCTTGCAGATACGTCTCCCCTCGCCCGACTGCTTGAAAGTCATATAACGGAAGACATCGTGAAAGCGATCGCGCGAGAGCAAAAGCGCGGCAGATCCCTGATCATCCAGACTACCCAGTTTGATGCGCTGCGGCCCACCGTTTGGGATGTTACAGCCATAGCCGCGAACAGAGGGGCCGATGCAGCGCCTCTCATCAGACGAATCATTTTAGCATCCGCCGCCGTACCCGGCATGTTTCCCCCTGTCGCAATTGAATGGCAGGCAAATGGCCAAGACTTTACCGAACTTCATGTTGACGGCGCGGTTTCCAGTCAGGTGTTTGCATACCCCGCACAAATAAAAGTGGCCGAACTGGATAAAGCAATGGGGGTGAAAATCCAGCGGCGGATTTTTGTTATACAGAATGGCAACGCTGTGAGTTTCTATGAACCCGCGCCGGTAAAGACCATCTCAATTATCAAACGTGCTATCAGCGGACTGCTTCTTAACCAGCTCAACAGGGATGTTGAGCGCATTTATTTTCTGTCAGAGCGGGATGGCATTGACTTCAATATGATTGCAATTCCGGACGAATTCAAAGCCAATCGATCAAGTGAATTCGATCAACGATACATGATGGACTTGTTTGAACTGGGCCGTAACCTGGCTAGTACTGGTAATTTTTGGCACCCTCTACCCCCTTCGGAGCGATAATGATGAACCTGACTATTTCCGGATACATGATATGTAGCGCCTTTGCTCTATCACTTGCCGCCTGTGATCAAAAACCTACCGCAGAGAGCTCGCCAACGGTGCTTGAAGAAATGATTAACAACGAGTGCCCTTTAGCCAACAGCAGCAACTGGCGCGCCTGGCTGAACCGGATGCCGGGTCCGGGTGAGCCAAAACTGCATATTATCGGTGACGTTGAATATTCAGAACCGGGCCTGACTGCTTCATTCAGCCTTGGCCTCCTTGATCGGCGCAGGCCACCCAGCCAGCGGATAATGATGACTGTCCAGAAGTCGGATGGCGCCGAAGAGATCAAGCAAAGCGTAAAGGCTGATTTCCCGGCACTGGCGGACGACTATCAGTCTATTGTGATTGTTTGTGGGGATGACTTGGTAGCCACAGTTACCGATATCGAGGTCGCGCAGTGACAGACAATTTCGTCAGTGTCGATAGTTTCTTGGCCTATACCATCGGTATTTTGGTGTTTTTTGTTGGCATGAACCTCAACAAACGGGTTGGCTTTCTGAGATCATACAATATTCCTGAACCGGTTACGGGCGGCATTATCGCCGCAGTGATTGGGTTGATGATCTATCTGATCACAGGTCTGGAGTTAGCGTATGACCTCGAAACACGGGACAGGCTGCTGGTGTATTTTTTCACGGCTATCGGGATCAATGCACGCGTGACCGACCTGTTTTCCGGAGGCCGACCGCTTCTCATCCTTTTAGGCCTCACGCTGTTTTACATCGTGTTTCAAAACATCATCGGCGTATCGGTTGCTACAGCGCTAGGACAGCCTCCCGCTGTTGGTGTTCTTGTTGGTTCTGCTTCACTGATTGGTGGGCACGGCACGGCCATTGCGTGGGCACCGGAAATTGCCGCCGAGCACGGCGTTGCAGACGCACTTGAGATTGGCGTGGCGGCAGCGACACTCGGTTTGGTCGCAGCAAGTCTCATAGGCGGACCAATTGCCAAGGTTTTGCTCAGACGGCACAAAATTTCGGACAAGCCTTCGAACGGACTGATTGTCGGCATCGCGCATGAAAAAGCAGACACCGAGCAGATCAACCACATCAATGTGATGGCGGTTATTCTAGTACTCCATATCGCCATTATTGCTGGTTATGGCCTAAACACCTGGTTCCTGTCTATCGGGCTCAAGCTGCCCCTTTTTGTTGCCTGCCTTCTGGTAGCCATCGTCATGTCCAACACTCTGCCAAATCTGTTTCCAAAGATGCACTGGCCGGCGCGGACGCGCGCGCTGGCAGTGGTCTCGGACTTCTCACTTGGCCTGTTCATCGCCATGTCTCTGATGGGCATGCAACTTTGGTCAATTGCTGACCTGGCGGGGCCGTTGATGATCATTCTGTCAGCTCAAATCGGCGCGACCGTTTTCTTCATTCTGTTTGTGCTGTTCCCATTGATGGGCAAAGATTATCTGGCAACAGTTCTGAGTGCGGGCTTTGCAGGCTTTTCCCTTGGGGCCACACCAACGGCAGTTGCCAACATGACCGCTGTCACAAAAACGCACGGTCCGGCACCGCTCGCATTCATCATCCTGCCGCTTGTCGGAGCTTTTTTTGTTGATCTAACAAACGCTGTCGTCATTCAGCTATTTTTGGGATGACGAATGCTCATCCTGGTTCCTGGCAACCTCCTGTGCTTTACCGACACGGGCCAGGAACTCGACCAGAAAAGCAGTACTTAGACCGAATAACAGCAAGCCATTGGCAGCTGAGAGAGCCGCGAGCAAGCGCCATTCCGGACTAAGAGTAATATCACCGTAACCGAGCGTCGTGAAAGTCACCAACGAGAAGTAAAGGGCGGGTTCCAGGGAATGAAATGCACCCACCAGCATGAAGGTTGCAGCCCACAACCATGCACCAATACTGTGCCCTATCATTATCCACAGCACCGCCGCGATCAGCCCCACAGTCGTTTTACGGATAAAAGGCGGCTCTGCGAGCGGCGCACCAAAGCGGTTCAACAGCGCTATCGCGCCACCAAAAAACAACGCCTGCACAATGATGGTGGCCGAAATCAACAAGCCACCCAGCATGAGCTGCTTGAGGATTAGCATCAAAGCATTGCCTCCAAATTACACGCTACTACGGCTTGCGATTTCCTGCCCATCTAAACTGCCTTGTCTTTGAAAAACAGACTGTAAAGAATGGGCACAAAGCCCAGTGTGAGGACTGACGCGACAGCAAGACCGCCCATAATGGCAACAGCCATGGGGAACCACATGGCCCCTCCAAACAGCGCCATAGGGATAAGGCCCAGAATGGTTGTAAGGGTCGTCATCAAAATAGGCCTGGTTCGCGCAAGGCAGGCCTCAATAATTGCATCATGAACGCGTTTTCCGTTGTCGCGCTCGAAATCAATTCGGTCGATGAGAACAATACCGTTGTTCACGATGATCCCGACAAGGCTGTATATGCCCAGCAAAGCGGTAAAGCTGAAGAACGCATTAGCAACCAGCAATCCCATAACCGCACCGATCAGAACCAACGGGATGGTCAGCATGATCAACAAAGGACGACGGAAGGAATTGAACTGTAATACCAGCAACACGACGATACCGATCAATGCGACTGGCAGGTTTTCCGCAAGCGCCTCGTTGCCTTTTGCCGAGCTTTCAATTTCTCCGCCGATTTCAATACGATACCCTTCAGGCAGATCAATTCCGCTTATTAGAGGCCAAATTGCCGTGTGATAATCGTTAGCTTGCATGGTTCTATGCTTGCCGGAAACCGTGAGTGTCCGTTCCTGATTGTACCGGGCGAACTTGCCGGGTGCCAAGTACCCTTCAAAGTCTGCAACTTGAACAAGCGGCACAGACTGACCATTTTGAGATGGTATTGGCAGAACCCGCAATTCGCTCCAGTCATCGCGCGCAGTATCACCCCGAACCACGATTGGGATGCTTTTGTCACCATCGCGGAAATCGCTGACCGCCTGACCATCAAAATAGGCGCTGAGGGTCTGAGCAATACTCTGACTGGTGACCCCGGCCCGCCGCGCACGGTCCTGATCGATATTCACCCGTGTGCGGATCACGGGCTCGCCCCAGTCGTCTGTGACCCCCTGATGACCCTGCACTGATCGCATGTGGTCTCGCACCTGCGCACCCAGTCGATACAGTGTGGTCACGTCCTGCCCGACAACGCGGTATTCAACCAGCCCAATCTCTCCGGCACCAAGCGACATGCGCTTCGAGCGCCCGCGCGCTTCTGGCAGGTTTTCAAGGATATAGTTATCCACACGCTGGCTCACCCCAGGCACATCTTGTGGCGTCAATGTATTAACGACAACAAACGCAACATTGGTCCCTGCATCCGGCGGCGACAGGGCCAGGAAGAAGCGCGGGCCGCCATAGCCGATATAAGCAATTGAGCTTTCAACATCAGGGTTTGCGGATTTGTCGCTTAGCCAGCTTGTCAGCCTGCGGGTTACCTCTTCGGTTTTCCCAACATAGGTTCCAGCTGGCAAGTCAACGTAAACGAGAAACTGGTTCCGGTCCGAGTAAGGCATCATTTGCTTTGGGATAACGGAAAGGCCAAATACTGACGCAACCAGCAAGGCAACCATCAGAAGAACAAAGATCGCCCGCATTTTGAGAAGCCGGTTCAGAACGGATTTGTAACTCCGGTAGAAGGCACCATCGTAGCCAGGCTCTCCCGCTTGCTCTGAGGCAGGTTTGTCACTCAGGAACCAGTAGCACAATACAGGTGTCGCAAACATGGCAAGGAACCATGAGGACAGAAGCGTGGTGATAATCACCTGCGAAAGCGACCGCAAATATTCACCTGAAACGTCATTGGCCAACATGAGTGGCAGAAATGCAAAGATCGTTGTGAGCGAAGATGTAAAGAGCGGAACACCAAGCGATTTGGCTGAGGAAATAGCGGCCGCTTTTTTCTCCTCTCCCAGGTCCATGCGCCGGCGCATATCTTCCGCAATGACAATACCATTGTCGACCAACAGACCAAGTGCGATGATAATCGCCGCGATCGACATACGCTGAAGATCGATACCCCACAGGTTCATGGCGATGAAGGATGCAAGAATAGTGAGCGGCACAATCGCACTGACGATCAGTCCCGTCCGCAAGCCCAAAAACAGAATGACAACAACCAGAACAACGGCAATAGTCTGATAGAGGTTGTTGACGGCATTATTGACTGATTTTTCCACCAAGCTCGGTTGGTAGGTCGCGAACGAAAGATCAAGCCCAAGCGGCAGGTCGAATTGCAATTCGTTGACCTTGGCGGTGATCTCCACGCCAAAATCCTTGATGTTGTATCGTGGCACCATGGAAACGGCCAGAATAACAGCAGGTTTGTCATTAAAATAAGCCGCATACTCCGAGGGGTCTACATAAGTGCGCCGCACGTCGGCGATATCCCGGAGATAAACAACGCGCTGGCGATCAGGCACTTGTACCTGAATGTTTTTCAGTTCCTCAATCGAAAGCAGGTTGCCTGTCGGTTCGATAGCAATAATGCTGCCGTCGGCATTGATACTCCCGCCCGGCAGAACAATATTCTGTGCATTGAGCTGACTGACGATCTCCGCGAAGTTCAAGCCATATTGAGCAAGCCGTGCGGCATTAATATCCAGATAAATCTGCTCGTTCTGGATGCCCATGAGCTGGACTTTGGCAACGCTTAACATCGCACCGATCTTGTCCTGCAAGTGCAGTGCGACATTACGCATTTCGCTCATGTCAAAACCGTCACCTGTCATCGCAATCGTTGCAACAGACACCCGGCCAAAGTCATCATTCACAATCGGCCCGATAGTGCCTTGTGGCAGATTGCTTTGCGCGTCAGCCATCTTGTTCCTGAGATCTTGCCATATCGGCTGCAGGTCAAAGAAATGATCGAAAACCTTGGGCTTCAGGATCACCTCGCCAGTCTTAATGACGGTTTCGATCTCTTCAATCTCGGGAATTTCCTTGATCTTTTTCTCAAGGGGTTTTGCGATCAGGTTTTCGATCTGATCTGCTGGCATGCCGGAGAAATAGGCTGTTACCTGGGCATTCCGGATTGTAATCTCGGGGTCTTCCTGCGCCGGCATTGTAACGAAGGTGTTGATCCCGAGGACAACGATAAAAAACACCGCGAGTATGGTCGCCCGCGAGTTGTTGATGGCAAACTGGGTTATCCGCTCCATAGGGCTTCAATCACTCTGCAAGTTGAATGGAAGCTGGCACAGTATAGTCGGGTTGCCAAAGTTTCACTTGTTGACCATCACCGAGATACGGTACCCCGGCGGTAATAACGATGTCTCCAGCGGAAAGGCCGTTCGTTACTTCGAACTCGTTGCCTCGAATATCACGAATGCTCACCATGCGCCTTACTGCACTGCTTGATGCTGGATCAAACACAAATACAGGGACTTCGCTTTCCACGACTTCCTGAGTTGCCGCGGATATACGAACGTCGATGGCGGACACCGGAATGAGGAATACGGATGCGCCTTCAGTTTCCCCGAAATTGAAAGCTACTTGAGCTGTCATGCCCACCCTGATTTCCTCCGGCGTCTCTGACAGCGTAACCGTTACATCGAAAGCGTTTCCTGCATCGGCCCGCGCACCAATCTTACTCACCGTCGCTGGAATAGTTGTGGCTTCAAGAGTTGGAAAACGTACCGCTACCGCATCGCCGTAGTTCACGTCCCGCACCAGCGTTTCTGGCAACAGAACATCAACCTCAAGGCCACCGCTACGCAGTATCTCAAAGACAACTGTGCCAGCTGCAACCTCAGTGAACGGCTCGACATTCCTTTCAGCAATCAAGCCGTCAAACGGTGCAACAAGCCTGGTATCTTCCAGGTTGTTCTGCGCTGTTGAAAGCGACGTTTCCGCGACTGCAACATTGCTCTCAGCGGCCGCAAATGCGGCCCGCGCCTGATCTACGGCTGCTTGGGGCACGAAATCGCGGGCGCGCAGGTTGGTCTGACGCCTCAGCGCATCTGATTTTTCCACCAGGTCTGCCCTTGCGCTTGCCAGTTGGGCTGCAGCGGAATCGACGGCAAGCTGGTAGTCTCGCTGTTCCAGTGCCGCAAGAATCTGACCTCTGGAAACAGCATCACCCACAGTGGCTTCGACCGAAGACACCCGAGCTCCCACTCTGAAGCTCAGTCCCGACTGATTGCTGTTCTTGACGATACCGGAAATGGTTCTGCTGTTTGCGAGTGTGTTTTCCGTTACCGTGATCGTCTTGACTGCCCGGATAGGGGCTTCAATCACTTCGACTTGCTGTTCGCATCCAGCTACCAACAAGACGCAGGTAGCCATCAAGGCTATTCTTTTCATATGTTGCTCGCATTCAGTTTGGGTGCACAGTTCAACTGCGGACACTGTTTCGAAGCCAAGATTTCCGCTACCCCACAACGTTATCCTATTGCTAACGCCAGAACTTTAGCGCTATTTCTGTTTGAAATGAAACCCTTTTGAGGTGATCGACGATGACGTTTAAGCGGAGCCACACTGCAGGGTTGGGCCTTCTCATAATTTGTGCGGGTTGCGCAGGAAGCCCTGAACCATCCGAAACGGCACCACAGGCCGAATTTGCAGTACCGGACCGGTTTGACGGGCAAACGAGCGCCGCCAGTGTCATTGCATCCAATTGGGTTGCTTCCTTTCAGGACGCCAAGCTTGATGAACTGATCGCTGAGGTTCTAGCGCGCAATTTCGATCTGGAGGCTGCGGCCGCCAGTATTGATGCTGCGGCTGCGTCCGCACGCATTGCAGGAGCAGCGCTGTTACCGGCCGTGAATTTGGGGCTCCAGGGTGGGGGTTCCGGAAATCTCGGTTCGGGGTCTGACAGTACATCCAGCAACATAGGCGCGTCGCTTGATGTATCCTGGGAACTGGACGTTTGGGGCCGGGTGCGTGCTGGCCGCGATGCGGCAACCGACCAGCTTGTTGCGGCGCAGCTTGACTATGAATTTGCCCGCATGTCGCTTGTGGCCCAAACAGCCAAAGCCTATTTTCTGGCGATAGAAACGTTGCAACAACTGCGTTTAGTTGAAGATACGCTCGCCCTTCAACAGCGCACTCTCGAAATCGTTAATGCGTTTTATGATGAAGGGTTAAGGGGTGCACAGGACAAATCCCTGGCTCAAGCCGAAGTGGCACGAGCGCGTGACGCGCTAGAGCAAGCGAACGCCGCGCATTTGGAAGCGCTGCGCAGCCTTGAAGCCTTGTTGGGTCGCTATCCATCCGCAAATGTTGAAATTTCACCCGATTTACCAAGCGCGCCGTCCACTGCACCGGTCGGATTGCCCTCAGATATATTGGAGCGTCGCCCGGACATTGTCGCGGCCGAGCGGCGCGTGGCAGCTGCATTCAATCTGATTTCCGAGGCAAAAGCAGCGCAACTGCCGAGGATATCGCTAACGGGCAGTTTCGGTGCAGCTGGCAGTGACCTGTCAAATATGACATCTCCTTCCAATCTGATCTGGAACGCAGCCAGCAGTCTGATGTTCCCGATCTTTGATGGTGGCCGGTTGGAAGCGCAAGTTGACGCTGCCTCCGCTCAACAGCGCCAGGCGCTAGCCAACTATCAGCAAACCGCTCTTCAGGCATTTGTCGATGTAGAAGCCTCTCTTGCGAACGAGGCCATCTTCCGAAGGCGTGCGGAAAATCTGGCGGAAGCCTACGAACAGGCCAAAATCGCTGAAGAAATTGGGCTTGAGAAGTATCAGACCGGAGAAGGCGACCTTCTTGATGTGCAGCAGCTAAGAGGGGGCACGATCTCAGCGCAAAGCGCCCTAATCCGTGTTCAGCACGATATCCTAGTTCAGCGGGTGAACTTGCACCTTGGCCTTGGTGGAAGCTTTTAAAGAAACAATTGATTTGACTGACGTGTTCGCTCAAAGAACTATGTTTCATGCTCACTACTAACGCAAAAGACCCGCCACACGGGCGGGTCTCTGCGTTTGGTTGCGGGAGTAGGATTTTAGGTGCGCATGCCTATCGGCATTGCTTCCTTGTCCTTGGCGCTATCTCGGCATGCTAACGCCTGCCTGCGCCGGCGGTTGAACCTACATTATCCGTAGGTTCAAAGCGTATTCCTGTAACCCAAAAACACGAAAGCCACCCCGGTTGGGGTGGCTTCGATGTTTTGGTTGCGGGAGTAGGATTAGTCTCGTCACCCTCACGGGTTCCTCGTCATTCCGCTGCGGCGTTGCCTTGCTCCATATGAACCTTTTACGGTTCAAGTCCTACGCGCAGCCCATATACGTAAAAAGGGCCCCGTTGGGACCCTTTTTATCGTATTGGTTGCGGGAGTAGGATTTGAACCTACGACCTTCAGGTTATGAGCCTGATTGATAGGCCTTTAACGTATTGAAATATATAATAAATAAAATTCACAGAAAATTTTGTGTGCAGATTTTGTGTGAGTCTTGAGATTCACAAAAGTCATTTTAAAGCTCGCCAGCGCACAATCTAACCTCCTGCTAGGGTCTGTGGCCCCAAAATCAATACAGTGTGATTTTCAGATACGGCGACCGCACACCAGTATCCAAGTTATATTGATGACAGGCGCTATGGTGGCACTGGTGCTCTGATGTATTTGGTTCATGGGTTGCTGGTTTTCTTTGTTAGCAAAGAAGTAGTTTTGTCAAAAGTTCAAAACTACAGCCCTGTGCTTTCGATGCCACCAAAAACTTGAATCGACTTGACCATTGGATGTCCCGGTGGGTAGCGAACAAAAAGCTCTACATAATTTTGGTCAGTTTCAAGACCTCAATACCCTAAAAGCCTGCCATTATTTCCCCGATCTGCAAAGGTCCGTGGCCAAACCTGTTGAATGGAGGGTTTATCTGGGGTCTCCAGTTCGGTAATGCGGCAGCCTACGTTTCTCTGTCACGGTTTGGGACTATAGCGACCTGGTTATTGATAGCCGGTTTACCAAAAACAATGCTTCATTCTTTCGGTGTTTCCACATGTGCTCTATGGTATTCAGCTAAATAGGGTAAATGGAGGAAGTCATGAGTATTGTTAATCGTTTTTATATTTCGTTGTTAACAGTTTTTATGCTGAACGCCTGTAGTTCGACGGGCAATTTTTACGTTGACCAGGACCCTGGACAAGACTTCAGCGGATACAGGACTTTTGCATGGATAAGTGAAAAGCCAATGACTATCGTCGGAGACCATACAGTCAGTCCGCTTGCCGAGCGCCGCTTTATGGATGCAATTGTCAGCACGTTATCCGGCAAAGGATACCAACTTGTTGAAGATCCGGCGTCTGCTGACTTCGCTGTTAGTTTCACCGTGGGGGCACGGGATCAAATAAAGACACGAACTCATCTGCAATCAACCCCTGCGTTTGATCCATGGTTATACCAAAACAACTGGCGTTGGGGCCGTGGCTATTATGATTATTATTTTCCGCAAACACGAGAAGTTACGACCCACCACCAATACACGGAAGGCACGCTTGCTATCGACTTGTTTGATGTAGCGCGCAAAAGTCCCGTTTGGCACGGTGCGGCCAACAAAAATTTAACCAAGAGAGAGTTGAATAGCGGGACCAGCGGCATCGACGAAGCGGTCGCAACGCTGCTGGAAAACTTCCCACGCTAAAACAAAATAATAGCGCCAAGTCGTCATCTTGAACTGGCGCTATACAAATCCGGCGCTTTCAATGCACTGAATTGGCTATTTTTTGTTCTTTCAATGCGCAGCAGAATTACAATCCCAGTTTTTGCGCCGTAACCGAATCAACCTCTCCAGAGGGGGCAAGGCTGTTTAGAACCTGAAACGTTTTAACAGCCAGGTTTGTACCGGTGCCATATGTGCCGTCCCTGTCGTCGATTATAAACCCGCCATTTCTGAGTGCAGATTGCACTTTCGAAACGTAAGGACCAACCATACGCGGAACCTGAAGTTTAAGAACCGCTCCTTCAGAAACGATAATTTCCTCGCCCGATGGGGCTTCTTTTTGCTCTGCAGGTGCAGGCAACATCGATGTGCCAGAATCAGCATCTGAGTCTTCCTCAGGGTCTGGATCAATAATTTCATAGATCCGCTTATCCTTATGGTAGCTAGGGCGGTATAGAGTACCATCACAATATAAAAGGCGTTCGCCTTCATAATAGGTCTCTTCGCAATCGTCCGGTTGGTTATCAATAAACACAACCGTTCTATCAACTAGATAATCCATGAAGTACCAACCCCAACGGCGGTGCCAAAAACGGTTACCCCAATACCAATGCGCGGGCCGATAAAATGGGGGGCGCCATAAAGGTGGCCGCCAGGTTGGCGGGCGCCACCAAGGAGGACGCCCCGGCTTGTTAGGACGAAGAGGTTTGATCAAATCAGGGCGGTCAATATCAGGCCTTTGTGGTACCGTTCCAGGTTTATTTGGACGAAGTGGTTTGATCAAATCAGGTCTATCGGCACCCGGCCGGTTTTGATCAGGTTGAGGCCTCGGTCGCGGAATGACAAAAGGCTTCGTTGGTCTGGTCGGCCGCGGTCTTATGGTTGGCCGTTGTGACGGGCGCGTAATTGGCCTTGGGCGTACGGCTGGACGCGTCGATGGCCTGGCGAATGGGCGATTTGGCCTAACGGACGGTCTCGTTGACGGTCTTGGCCGCATGCTTGGCCAAGGGCGCGCAGATGGGCGTGTGTTAGGCCGGGGCCGTATGGTGCCAGGCCTTGGCCGCATTGAAGGGCGCGGGCGGGCAGATGGTCGAGGTCGTACCGCGGGTCGGGCTTTCTGCGCAGAGGCGCGGCTAATTACAGCAAAGCTACTCTCTACCGAACTGGAGTTGAAAGAAACGGATTTACTCGGGTCCAGGGGAACTGATTTAGCAGAGGCAAATGCTGGCGCAAGAGTGGCGCTCAGAATACATACGGTAGCTAGAAACAACCGCCGAAAAACAACCATCGGTTCCACCTTTACTTCTCACTATTTGGTTGCAGTGACGAAGATGGGTCTACGCTTTCAAAATCTCCACCGGCTGACACTGCATTTCGAAGTGTTGAAAATTCAATCTTTTGCGCATCGGGTTTCGGCTTGAATTGAAAAGTATTGGAATCAATTTTCTGGTCGAAGTTCCAATAATGAAAAATGGCTTGATACCGTGTTGCATTGTCATCTTTGTATCGGCCGGTCATCATAAGAGGAACCGGTCTGTCCTCGTTGGCCGAAATCCAGATTTCCCAATCTTGCTCGGCTTCAGAAAACCACAAATGGTGCGCCCATTGATCCATGATCCGTGTAGTTCCGAGATATTTTGACCAAGACACATCTTCGGTTAGGTCCGCGGTAATATTTTCGCTGAGTAATTCCCAAACTGGCAGGGTTAAACCGTGTTCTGATTGAAGTTTTGCGACCACTTCATCAAAACTGCCCGTCATTGGAAGACTGGCATAATAGTTTTCGGTTAAATCGTTGGCAGTGAATTGCGCACCATCGTAAAAATATTCTTTAACACTGTCGTCTCGCTCGCTAACAGCATAATAACCTATGCCGCGTGCTATCAAACTCTCGCCACCCCAACCTCGTGTCTCGATGCGGTTATCGCCACCAACGACATCGTATGTAACAAACCAGCCAACGTTCATGATAGATTGCTCTGCTAGAAAATCAGACGCACTTACCAGCGTGCTGATCGCTTCATTTTGTAGTGATGCGGAATCAGCGTCCTGGCCACCTGCAAGCGGGCCAAGTACCAGAACCGAAATCATAGGTAAAACTGAAAGAATTTTTCTCATGTGGTGCTTCCCAGGTTTGGGCAGTGCTAGGAATGCCCACTATAACGGCACAAAGGTCAGTAGAGAAATTGCTGCACAGACCAAGGCCGCGACACATTTGTTTTACTAGACAGTGTATAAGTCTGATTTTCAAGGCCTGTTTACCTCACACAATGTGCCCGCCTCACTGTACGGGCATCATAGCAATTGCTAACAACCAAAGTGAGCAGCAGCTCCTGCTGCAACATTATCTATTCTTGAACGCGCAAAACGTGAATTTTATGTGGCGCAACGCAGGGGCATTGAGTTCAATACCATCCGCATTCCCGACAATTGCAAGACAGGCAGGTCAAGGAAGTTTGATAGCGAATACATGATGGAACTATGCGGCTTTGGTTGCAAGACCGCGAAAATAGCGATCTTGGAAAAAGAAACCAAAAACGGAAGAAATAGGGTCCAATTGATGGTTAATAAATCCATAAACTAAACCGTTCTTGTTGAGAGCATGAAACCTGCCATACCAAGAAGAAAACCAAGAACCGCCCCGATAGGCGGGGCCCAACGTTTCTCCAGCCTTACCTGGGGAGCCAAGTCTTGGAATATTGAATAGAGAATTCCGCCAGCGGCAAAAAGCATTGTTGCCGCCACTGCAACGGGTTCATCGGACAGCCAAGCGTAACCCGTCAATCCCGCGACCGGCCCCAAAAACGCCATCGCCACAAAAGCAATGACAATTCGGTTCGGTGAATAAGGTGATCCTGCGATCAATTCCCTATAGGCATTAAATCCCTCGGGTAGGTTTTGGAGGGCTATCATCCCAGCTAACAAAAAAGCTGTTTCTGTGTTGGTCACAAATGCAGCTCCCAATGCCAAGGATTCTGGAATAAAATCCAATAGCATCACCGCTAACTGGCTTGCCGGTGTTCGTTTTTTCGCCAGATACATGTCTAGCGACATAAAAGCGAACCCACCAGCAACAAAGCACACACAGGATAACAAAGGGTCGAGATTTTCCAACCCTTCAGGAACTAAGACCAACGCAACAGCGGACAACAGAGCCCCGCCCCCGAATGCTATTACGCTGTGCCTGAATTCGTCCTCAAGCCATTCAGCTTTGATGTTTTCAAGACGCGCGATTACGGCTCCGGCAGGCATGGCAAGACCGGCGAGAAAGGTGGACATGAGAACGATTTGGAGTGACGACATCATGTTTACGCCCCGGCGAAGGTTGGCAGTACGTTGAATTCACCCCTGCATCTCAAGCCGGGGTTTCTCGCGGGTAAGTCTCATCCAAAAACAGGAACAGCATGAGCGCGACTGCAAGTGAAACCGGATAGATCAACAACGCCCAGCCATAATCGATTGTTGTACTGGACGCTGTACCAGAAACCTGCACAGCAAGCCGTCCAATCAGCCCCTCCCCTGCCAGTACGCGACCCGGAATAGCCATCATCAAACCGCCAACAATAAACTGCGTCGCATTCACCAAAGCGGCGGATGTCCCGATCAGTGATTTGTCTACCAAGTCAGCCGCTACAGCAAACGGGATCATCGAGCCACCTGCTGCAAACCCCCAAAGAAAGAAAACTGCAGTGCTGGTAGTAAAATCGAACTGAATTCCAGACAGAAATACTAGAATAACAATCAGTTGTAGCACACATGCCGAAAACATCGGTTTTTTTCGGCTTTTCAATTGGTCGGACAGCCAGGCAAAAACTGGAGCACCGAGCGCCAGTCCGAACCAGCTCATGCTGGTAGCAATATTGGCATCACCTTCGGGTAAACCCATTCCCACGAGTGCCCTTGGGCCCCAAACAACACCGAGCGCAAGCATGGTTCCAAACGTTGCGCCCCCGATCAGGCAGTTGATCCAACTGCTGCGAATTGCGGCCACCTGATTAACCGCATGGACAATATCATGAAAGAAGGGTCTATACCCTGTCCAGGGATGGTGTTTTCCCCGTTCCTTCTTTACCTGAAGCGGATCCCGCATCAGCACAAACAGGATGGCAGCAATGGCTAAGGTTATCATCGCCATGCCATTAATAAGATCACTCCAATGAGTTTGTGCAACAAGATAGTTAATGGACTGCTGCGTAACAACGGCTGAGCCAGAAGCAACAAACTGCACCAGCGAAAACATGAAACCATACCGAAGGGGAGAAAACCAAATGCCACCAACAAAACCAGCGCCGATAAAGCCGAAAGATGCTCCTACAGCAATAAAGACCTGCGCCAACAAAAGCACACCAACATTGGGCGCGTTGGCGAAGGTAAATGCCCCCACCGCAACGGTCAGGCATGCCAAAGGCAGAACCCGCGAACCAAATTTATCCAGAATAGAGCCGCTGGCAAACTGGGACACGGCGAAAACCCAAGTATAGATAGACCCGACCAGTCCCACCTGTACAATCGAAAGCGCTAATGTTTCCGCCACATAAACGTTGGTAACCGCATACCCCGTCTGAAGTGCAAACACCATAACAACAAAAGATACTGCCAGTAGCCAGGACATCCACGCCTTGAAGCCACCTATTCTGTCAGTTTTCATAATGCCCCCTAGAACCTTGCCACGAGCAACGCTTGCGCCACGTGTTCGTCCGTGTTCCGGTCACCTAGTTTGTTGATCCAGAATTGGTACTCGATACCGGCAAAGAAATGTCCGGGCTTACCAAACAGGCCTTTGCCAATGTCATAGCGTAGCTGAGGTTGACCGAGAATGTGCCAAGAAACATCCCCGCCAAACTCGTTGCTGCGGCCATCTATGTATTCAACATGACCTTCCAAGCTAAAATCCTGATCCCCGACGGTGAATGGCAACGCCCAGTTTACATCAACGATAAAGCTATCTGTTTCTTTCGGCGCGCCACCTTTTGCAGCCCCGCTACTGCCATCAATATAGGCCATGATGTCTGTGTTGAAGAAGCCGAATTGAGGTAGGTCCCAAGCAAGGCGTATACCTGGTAAGAACTTGAAGACTTTGGCCTCTTTGGCATAGTTTGCGCCCGCCAGAATACCTACATCTTTTATCAAGCCAAACGAAAGATCATTTCCGGTTATCTTTCCCAAGCTAAAGTTGGCATAAAACTCAGTGTATAGGTCAAAGCCCGTATCTTCCGCATCCGTAAAATCAACGAAGAAAAAATTGTCTCCGTATGCCCAGCCATCAGCATGTTGGAATGTGTAGACAAATGCATCTTGTTCGGCATTGTTGCCAAATAAAACAGCGTCTCGCTGCATATTGTCTGGCGCAAATGCAATGGCAAAGTTCCTACCATATTGGAAATGCACTTCGTTGGTTTGCCACTGAAAAAAAGAAGAAGGTTTTTCTTCTTGTCCGATACCTGGCGGAGTCATCATACAGCAAATTACGAGGGCAATACATATGTGTTGTATCTTAGCCTTCCATCGAAGGCCCATCTGCCTCATGTCAGGTTTCCTCAGACTGATAGGTTTCACGCAGGAACAGAAATAGAAAAAGAGCAACCGAAAGCGCTAATGGAATAATAACCAGCGACCACTGATAGTCGCTGATAGTCGGAGCGGATATAACACGTTCAGCGTCAATTTCGGCAAAGCGAGCAATCAAGCTAGAACCATCCAACACTCTACCTGGTATCGCCATGATGATGCCTCCCACAACAAACTGTACGGCGTTAACAACCGCCGCAGAGGTGCCGATCAGGTTTGGTTTTACCAGCTCAGCGCCTATCGGGAAGTTCAGCATCGATCCGCCGGACATGAAGCCCCACAGGAAAAAGGCGACAGAGGCAACCTCTATGCTCATCGAAGGGTTGGCGATTATATAGATAATTGCCAACAGCTGGAGGCTACAACCGACAGCCATGGGCAGCTTCCGTCGCCTCATTTTATCAGAAACCCAACCAAAGACCGGTGCGCCAAAGGCCAACCCCAGCCACATTGTTGCGCTGACACCGAAGGCGTCAGTTGCGTTCATACCGCCCGCGATGAGAAAACGCGGACCCCACACCACTCCAAGCGCAAGCATGGACCCAAAGGTAGCACCGCCGATCAGTGCATTGATCCAGCTGTCAGATATGGCGCACACCGAATTGATACGCTCAATCAAGTCCTTGAGAAACGGTATCAATCCGGGCCAGCTCTCGTCCTCGTCGCCCGTTTGATGGGGTGAACGCATAATGATAAACATCAGAACGGTTAAAATCAGGCCCGCAACGGCGAGGCTGTTTAGTAGAATATCCCAAGAGAATTCGGTTACCAGTGATCCGAGAACATTCTGTCCCGCAATGGCCGCAAGGGAGGCCACAAACTGCACCCAGCAGAACATGAACCCGTATTTAGCTGCTCCAAACCATTTACCGCCGACAAACCCGGCGCCCACAAACCCGAACGAGCCGCCAACCGCCATCAGGATTTGCCCTGCAATCAACATCTCCGGGCCGGACGCGTTGGCAAAAACGAACCCGCCCAGCGTAACGATCGCGCAGGCTGCCGGCAGCACCCAGCGCATTCCGAGCTTGTCAAGGATGGACCCGCTGGCAAACTGAACGACAGCAAACGCCCATGTGTAGATAGAGCCGATAATGCCGACCTGGGTCACAGTAAGACCCAGGTCATCAGTCATATTTACGTTGGTGACGGCGTATCCGGTCTGGAAGGTGAACACAAAAACAACAAAGGCAACACCAAGTAGCCAGTTGATCCAGGCTTGAAACCCGCCCAGTTTACTGTCAGTCGTAACTTGGCCTGTGGCCGCAACTGCATCCGACATGATTTCTCCCCCATCTTTTCAATAATCCGACCAAAATTGGCTAATCGGTTGTTAAACTCTTGGTAAATTGTTCGTTCGTGATGTGAGGATTGCGTGAATAAAGCAGTTCCCCTGCAACATATGTGGCACGCGCGGTTCGGTCGTCCCCGAGCGTCATCAGCACAAAAAGCATCTCGTCAATGTCCCGCGCATATTTCATGCGGTATTCAAGAACCGGTGTTGCATTGAGATCAAGTACGGTGATATCCGCTTCCATGCCCACTTCGATGCTGCCAATTTTATCGTCAAGATAAAGGGCGTTGGCGGCCCCGCGTGTCGCGAGATAAAAAGCGTGCGGCGCACTCAATGAATAGCCGCTCATCTGAGCGACCTTGTAGGCCTCATTCATTGTCACGAGTTGCGAAAAATTAGTGCCTGCACCCAGATCGGTTGCCAGACCAACACGGATGGGTCGCTCAGATTTCATGGCGGTTTCCAGGCTAAACAGTCCACTGCCGAGAAACAGGTTGGATGTTGGACAGTGCGAAATGGCCGTACCGGTGTCATGAAGCACCTGAAATTCGTCTTCCGTCAGGTGAACGCCGTGTCCGTGGATCGCCCGGGGGCCAAGTTGTCCGTATCGGTCATACACATCAAGATACCCATTGCAGTCAGGGTACAGCTCCTTAACCCACTCGATTTCGCCCTTGTTCTCCGAAACATGGCTTTGGAGATAAGTGCCCGGATGCTCCTGCCACACAGCGCCAGTCATTTCCATCTGTTCGGGCGTACTTGTCGGCGCGAAGCGAGGTGTAACACAGTAAAGCTGCCGTCCATTACCGTGCCAGCGCGCGATCAGTTCCTTGGTTTGATCGTATCCGGATTGCGGCGTATCTGTAAGTGCCTGAGGAGCATTGCGATCCATTAGCACCTTACCTGCGATGTTACGCATATTGAGCTTCTGCGATTTTTCGAAAAAGGCGTCGACCGACGTTGGATCTACGGTACAAAAAACCGTTGCCGTTGTGGTTCCTGCTCTCAGACACTCTCTCAGGAATACACGAGCGACTTCGCTTGCGTGTTCTTTGTCGCGGAAAGCTTGTTCCGCAACAAAAGTATATTTGTTAAGCCAATCCAAAAGCTGTTTACCGTATGCGCCGATAATTTCTGTTTGTGGATAGTGGACGTGGCAATCAATAAACCCGGGCATAATCAACGAATCGTTGTAGCGCGTAACATGAATGTCTTTTGAAAGTGTAGACTGAATCTCTGAGGCCGGCCCGAACGCCGTTATAATTCCGCCATCCATTACAATGATGGCGTCTTCTTCGTATGTAAGGCATTCACTAACCGGTAGGGCGAAGGGGTTTGCTTTGAAAGTTACTACAGAGCCGCGAATAGCATGCACCATTGGGTTACCCCTTTAAACCTGATTGACAATCAAAGGAACAACTCAGCACTACCAAAGATAGCGTATCACGAGGCCTGCACAAGTAAAGGGAGAATTTGGGCGCATTTTTTGACTAATTTGGCGGGTTGTGGCTCCATGCCTCTTCACAGGCCAGTTTTCCATCAACGGGCTTTTTTTCTTTAAATGCCCAGTTGAAGGGAGCAACAAATGGACTGCTGACAAACCGGAACGCGGTTCCCACAATACCACCTGGCGCGGCACCGACCTTAAAATCCGAAAACTGGCCTGATACCGCGATAGGTGTTTGCGCACTGAACATCTGTGGTCTTTTGGGCTTGGGTTTCGCAGTAAAATCTATCTTGTCATTCTTGAAATCTATTGTTCCTTTCCCCGACGCCTGAATCCTTGACGTATCAACCAATATCGCAACCGGCACCATCAGTCCGTCATTAATTCTGAAGCGTCCGACCGCACAATTGACCCTCGATGTCTCGGAATCAAGCGAAGGCAGCATCGCTGTAAACAGATTCACCGCCCACAAATCAAAAAGCCCGGCATCCAAATCCCTTGGCCAAACAGCAAACTCCAAGTGGCCACTAGAGTCACCCATCACATTGGACATGTCTGATGCCCGGCCTTCGATTGCCATATCCACACTGAGCAACCCACCAGTTGCAGAATTTGGGTCAATGCGCCTCGCCAGTATACCATAGTCAAACCGGCTGATATTTGCGCGCGTCTCAAACACAACGCCAGCTTCAGTAGGCTCTAACGAAAAGCCCATGGAAACATGGCCACCAGGGATGTCCAGTGAAAGCTGATTAACGTCCAGCCTGCCCGTTACGAGTCTTGCTGAAAGCACACCACTTCCCATCCGGTCAGGGCCCGATAGCACCTCTTCTACCGTGATGGAAACGTCGCTATTGAGGCTTTGCATTAGAGCTGGTGACAACATGTATCGAAGTTTCGAGTTGTCTTTTGTCTGCGGGCTCTGTTTAACGACAGCGTTCTTCGTGGCGGACCATTCACCTGTATCGAAATCCTCAAGCTGGATCGAAGATGCAACCAAATCGGCTTGAAAATGAGGTGTTTCTTGCATTGTATCAAAGTAAAATCGGCCGCTCAGAGTACTGTTTTCGACATTGACGAGAAGATCATTCAGGTAATATCCGTTGTCTGTGCTGCCAAATCTGCCTTTTAACTGATAGGGCCCCCACGGCGGTAATGAAACTCCCAGAAAATTATCAAAATTGTTGAGCTTAGTACCTTCAATATTTAGAGCGAAATCAAGATTTTTAAGCCTGAACGGCAGAGGTGCAATTCCTGTGAGATTGAACTTCGTTTGCAAAAGAGTGGCGGTCAGGCCTACCGTCAGGTCTTCTTTGGGGCCTACGAGACTGGCGACACTATCGGACCGCAGGGCAATCTCAATCGGTACTCCCTTTATTGCCCCCGTCAAGTCCATTGATAAGGCTTCGCCCGGGCGGGCGGAAAACAAGCCATTTTCTATCTCAATTTCGAGTTTGTTGTCCGTATTGGCATCGCGAAGCTGAACCGACCCTCCATCTATACCTGCTGCAAACGATGAATTGCGTATAATGTCTCGTGTGCTCACGCCTCTAAGCGCTAAACTCAGGTTGAAATTATCGGCCGTAAAAAACATATCCTCAACGATACCCAATTGTCCGAAAATACGTCCAATATCCACGTCCTTGGAATTAAGAGAGAGATCAAATGCTGGTTCTTGAGAACGAAAGTCTGCGCGCATGTCGCCATCAAACCGGGAACCCGCAAACGCTACGGAAAACGGTGCAGCATCAACATATCCATTCCTAATCTCCGTCTGAAAGGAAATCTCGCCAAAGTCGCCGGGTTCAGCCAATAGTCGCATGATTGAGACGCTGATGTCGGCATCATCAAATTTGATTGAATTGGGAACAATCGGCACATCAATGGAAAAGGTATCGCCTTCTACCTGTTTTTGCTCATCGTCTGCTTCGTCCGGGAACAAACGAGTAAATTCTGGAAGGTTCAACGTGTTTGAAAAGAGATTGATCTGAGCAGGTCTTTCCGTTCCCGGCGCGATTGCCATAGTGCCTGCAAAATCTGATGTTCCGAGCAGTCCTTCGTTGACTCGAGCGCGAATTTCACCGTTCTGGATCGAGATCAAACCGTTCATGCGATAAGGCACATCGGCTTCGGGCATGACACCCATCCAACTTGCCAGTTTTCCTACGTGGGCACCAGATAACGAATAGGTAAATTTCGCCCGCGAACTGCCACTCTGTGCGCTGGTCAAGCCGCTGATATCGAGTGTGGCGCCGCCGCCCTTAGCAGTCAGAGTTACTTGACGTTCTTGATCAAGAAGATTCTCAAGAAAGGTGCCACCGGTGAGCTGCAAAGCAAATGGCTCCCCAAGTAGCGCACCTTGCGCCGAAATCCGGGCATCCGTTTCTGCCGGATAGGAGATATCCAACCTTGAGAGCTCAAAATCAACGGGGCGTTCTCCAATCCCGTTACCGTAGGACAAGGACGCCCCTTTTAGAGAAGCCGAAGCAGCAGCCGTTTCAAACAACGTTCGGATGGTATCGCCTTGCGCCGACATAGCCAGTTCCGCCTGTTCAAAACCGCCCTTGATGTTGTCCGCGTCCACCAGAAGCTCAAGCAACTGTCCAATTTCACTTTGTTGTGCAGACAAAAGCAACTCTAGGGAAGGTCGGCCGGGTTGTGGTTCCAGACGAATTTCCCCTTCAAAAAGTACGTCGGCGACAGTAGCGTTGAGAGGGCCGGATAGCGCCCCATCTTCGATGTTTAGAGTGAACGAAGTTGCGGAAACGGCAATGACCGAATTGACCACTTCCTCGATGTTGACCGTAAAAGCTGTATCGATACTCTTTAGTAAATCGAGACGAAGAATTGGTGTATCCACATCCAACGGCTTTTCAGGCTGATCAGGCGGGCTCCGGGTTATCACACCGTAAATCGGCTGCACATCGACCACCGGGACGTTGATACTTCCGGTCAGTGTCGGCCTTATGCCTTTGGTATCCAGGGCGGCCTTTCCGGTAAAATTGGTCGGGCCCATATGTCCATTGATGCGGGACATAGAATAGATCCCGTTTTCATCCGTAATTCGGCTAGCAACCACAAAGTTTCGGTCAGGCATTTGCATTTTGAAGTCCAGCGACAATCCCTGTCCTTCAAACGGCGAAGCAATCTCCCCTTTTAAACTTGTATGGTTGCCGGCAGCCGCAACTGACACCTCTATTGGCCAGGCAATACCACTTTCCAACATCCGCTCCAGAGTGCCGCCGTAGATGTCTAGCCTTACGTCAGTTCCCAGGATATTGGCATCAGCAGATAGATGGATAGATTGGCCATTCTCGGCGGATCCGTTGATTGCCCGTATGAATGCCAGTGGCCCGTTCTCCGCTTCACCATCTTGATAGTTGATGGTGACATCAGACATTTCCAAAGCCTTCAACTCAACAATATCCGAACCTCCCGGCCGCTCAAGGTCAGTGGCTTGCTGTCGTTCAAAAACCCAATTTCTCTCACCGTTTTGGTGACGTTGAAGGTTCACAACCACACCTTCAGCAATCAATTCGCCGAGGTGGATATCGCCTGTCAAAAGTGGCAACAGTTTTACTTCAACTTTCACTTGGCGCATTGCCACGAAAGCACCGTTGGCCCAACCGACGGGGTTAGCTATAAGGATGTTTTCGAGATCAATTGTCGGTGAAAATGCGGCGGACGCTTCTATATCGCCATTGATTGCAATGGCCCGCCCCAACGCATTACTGGCCGCAGTCTCGATCCGAGCGCGCAAAAAGGACAGGTTTGCTTGAAGCTCAATGAGAACCGCCACTGAAACTGCAACCGCAACGAAAAGCGGCGCCGCCACTATAGCAGCAATTATTCGTCGAAAGACTTTTTGCTTTTTTGGGAGCTTGGCTGATCCGGACACAGCTATCCTACTTTGCAAAAAAAACTAGTTTATCATGTCCCTATCAAAGCGTCATTGACTATTGAATTTCCGGCTTACTGTCTCGTTACCCATTCGGGTTCCTCGTCATTCAGCTTCGGCGTTGCCTTGCCCCATATGAACCTTTAACGGTTCAACTCCGGAACCCCAGCTAACAAAAAACCCCGGCCCAGAGGGCCGGGGTTTTATTGTTGG
>CANNEK010000007.1 GCA_947503625.1 uncultured Kordiimonas sp.
CACAACCAAACAGTCAAAAGGCGTCCCTTATGGGGCGCCTTTTGCTGTTATGGGGTCGCGGATTTTAACTGCCGTTCGGACCGACGAACAAAGTGAGGAAGGTCAACGTGAGAGGCAACGCCTCGATACGGTAAACCATACTCTCGTAATCAACAAAAAACCCTGGTCCTCCGGACTGGGGTTTTTTGTTAGCTGGGGTTCCGGACTTGAACCTATGTTCGGTCGAAGCAAAGCGGAGGCAACACGAGGAGGCGCAAGTCCCGCAGTGGTAAATCCTACTTCCGAAACCAAAGTCAAAACGCCTCAGTCCTCTTGGACTGGGGCGTTTGCTTTTTGTCTGCAACGGCGCCTAAACGGATCGCAAATCTTGTCAAATCAAAGCTTGCATCTTATTCCTTTCGGGAATGACGACATAACTGTTTAGAATAATTTTGAATGGCTGTGTCTTCGGATGTAAGTCAACAATAGGCTAAGCTTTGGCGGGAGTGGCGAATGCGCCCTAAACCAAAACATTTGGAAAGCTTTCGCGAGATCATGCGCACAGGATCTGTGACGGATGCAGCGCACAATTTGGGCCTAACTCAATCTGCGGTCAGCCGCCAGCTTGCTCAGCTCGAGTCAGAACTGAACCTGGAGCTTTTTTACCGCGACAAGGGCCGCCTCACCCCTCTGCCGGAAGCGATAGAGTTATGTAAAGAGGTGGACCTGGCGCTATCCAGCTTTGATCGCATTGAGCTGCTGGCGGATGACCTACGAACCCTGGCGAAAGGCCAGCTTCGTGTTGTCGGCCCCCCGAGCTTTGTCGAAGGAGTTTTGGCAGGCGCGATATCGAGTTTTCTGGAGACCCATCCGGACATCAAGTTCATTGTAGACTCGCGCAATCATGAAACAATTGTTGAGCAAGCAGTTTGCCGCGCCGTCGATTGCGCGTTTGTAAAATTGCCGGTTTCGCACCCCAATTTGATGGTAGAAAACATTGTATCGGCTGGAACCGTGTGCGTGCTGCCGGGGGGGCATCGCCTCGCCCAAAACAGTGTGATCACGCCGGCTGATTTGAAAGAAGAGCCGTTGATTTTGCTCGGCAAAGGTAAGGCGTTTCAGCGCCAGGTCCAGGCCGCGTTTCGTGAAGCCGGCGTATGGATGACCGTAAAGGTTGAAACGCATGCCATTGGCGCTTCCTGTGCTCTGGCGGCGCGCGGCGTCGGTATAGCGTTTGTGAATGAACTGATGGGGCGCACTTATGCAGATTTTGGGGTCAAGCTAATCCCATTCAGGCCAAATATTGAACATAGATACGCGCTCGTTGCATCGTCACAAATTCCCATGTCACGGGCTGCGACCACATTCCTCAATCATTGCAAAAACTACTTTGCCAGCGAATAAGCGTTCCATTCCAGCTGCGCATGGCGAGCCCAACAATACTCATAAGATTGTTTAATCTGCCGTTGGAACCCAAACTCCCGGTAATTCGATTTATTTCCGGGAGGAACGGTGATGAATATGCAATCTGCGGGACAGTTTTTTGATGAATTGGCAGGTGGTTCAATCGGCGCAAAAAGAACCTTCGAAATCAGCGTTTTTAACAAAGATGTCCGTGCTGATCTCAAGGACAATCGTGATCACCCAATCTACAGTGACCGCTGGTGCAATGCTCAGCGCCAACTACTGACTGTTTGCGACGAAATTGAGTTAGCCAAAAAGCTGTCGGAGCTTTTTCCGGTGAAACAGGGCTTCGTGATCGAAGCCATCGTTGAAAAGGCATGGCCGCCTGCTGGCTAGCGGACAGCTTGCATAGTCTCCACCCCATAGCTTCCATCAAAGTTGATGGAAGAATTCTTCTTCTTTCATAGATAGCTCGCTTATTCTTCTCTGGAATCAGTTGTTAACTGGTTGCGTGCCAGATTTTTAACTAAAATCGCACATTAATGGATTTACCCTGATTATGAATTTCTGGAATGCATACCCAAATAAATTTCATAATGTTGAATGGCTTGCGAGGCATCACATAGCTTGCCCTTGTCTACGAAAAAGCGGGGCCAAGCCCTGCCGGGAATTGGGAGGGTAATATGGATTCCAACAAAGTGAGACAATCGCGACTGGCGGTTTTAGCTGCGAGCACAATGATAAGCTCCGGCTTGATTTGTGTGTCTGCCAGTGCTCAGGACAAGGCGGATACCACCGAATTTGAAGAGATTGTTGTGACCGGTTCACACATTCGTCGTTCCGGGTATGAAGGCCGTGCCCCCATTCAGGTGATTGACCGCGACGCGTTTCAGCAACAGGGTGCGTCAACCATCATTGATATCGCCAGAAACCTGACAGTGAACACTGGCTCGTTCATTACGCAGGAAACCGGCAGCCTCATCGGTACGTCGCAGTTCAACGTGCGCGGCCTCGGTACCGGCTCAACCCTCGTACTCATCAATGGTCGTAGGGCCGGTAAGTCTGCGACAGCAGATGGCAGCGGCAACCAATTCTTCGATGTTAACCAGCTGCCATTGATGGTCATTGAACGCATCGATGTGCAAACAGACGGTGCATCCGCAACGTATGGCTCAGAGGCTGTGGGCGGCGTTGTAAACATCGTTACCCGTAAAGGGTTTGATGGTCTTGAAATGATGGGCCGCTATGAAAACTCCAGCAACTCAGCCTATTCTCTCAATGCCGCATTTGGGCAGGAAGGGGACCGTGGGAGTTTTGCCCTTTATGGAACCTACTATCACCAGACGCGGAACAGTCGCTCTGACTTTGACTGGCTCAACGAGCGCGTTTCAGATGCACGTTTCCTCTCTTCAAACGGCATGCCGGGCAACTTCCAATTGGCGTTACTGGACCCAGACACTGGTGCATTTGCGGGCACCTCTGGCGGTGAAAACCCTGATCCAGATTGTATTGCTGGCGGAGGTGTCACCATTGAAGGCAGCAGCCGATGCCGCGCCAACTTCAGGGATCAGGTGTCCATTATCCCTGAGGAAAGCCGGGTGCAGTTGTTCGCCGAAGGTAGCTACAACATCTCCGACACGATCCGCGCTTACGGCGAAATGCATTTCTCCAATAACGAGATCAGCCGTACGCAGGGTACGAGCCTGTTCGACCGCGGGGAGGCGGGCGGCCGTATGCTGGTGCCAGCAGACCACCCCTTCAACTTCTGGGTTTCTGACGGCGCTGACGGAATCACTTACATTGACCCGAGCCAATGGGACAATGGCGTCCACACGGCTGTGCCACTCAGGGTTCGCGGGCGACCATTCGGTGTGGAAGAGTTTTTTGCCACTGATTTTGACCAGGACCTGGAATTCCGCCTCAACTATTTCCGAGCGCTTGGCGGGGTTGTGTTTGATCTTGGCGATAGTTGGCAGGCCGACGTTTCGTACGTTTACAACAAGTCAGAGTGGCGGCAGGCTACACCTTTTCAGTATGTGGCGGCGAACCTGAATGCAGCTTTGGCTGACGGATCCTACAACCCGTTTGGCACAAGGATTGTTAGTCCTTCTCTGGTTTCACCGAAAGACGGCAGCAGCACCGCTGGTATCACAGAAGGTGTGCTGAACAATGTCACCTATACGGAAGTGGATGAAGCGGAGGCAACGCAAGCGGTTCTTGATGTGGTGATCAGTGGGGATGCGTTTGAGTTCAACGGCATGCCCGTTGGCGTGGCGATTGGTGGTCAGTACCGCGAAGAGACATATTTCTTCCGGCAGGACGCCTTGACCCAAGCGGGTCTCGGTGGACGCAACAACGAGTCTGTTGCCGACATTGACGGTGATCAGGATGTTTATGCAGCCTTCGCCGAGGTCTTGTTTCCTGTCTCGGATACCTTCGAGATTTCCGCTGCTATTCGCCGAGAAGAATTTGGAGGGGGCATAGGGACCACAACCGACCCCAAAATCTCGGCACGTTGGCAGGCAACAGACACGATCGCTATTCGTGCGACATACGGCACGGCTTTCCAAGCGCCATCTGTGCGCCAAACCGGCGAGTCTGTCAGCACGGCTTTTATCAATGATCCATTCACCGCCGATGCCAACGGCACTTTGGTATGTGGGGGAAGCACCGCTCAGAACAATACAGTCATCAGGACCGGCGGTGACGAAAATCTCAATCCGCAATCTGCGAAAAACTTTAATGCTGGACTTGTGATCACACCAGCAAGTGGATTCAGTTTGTCACTTGACTACTGGCGCTTTGACTATAGCGGCCTTATCAGGCCAGATGCTAACCCACAGGCCATTGTGGATGCTGACTGCGCGGACGATGGCATCGCCAACGATCCCAGAGTTACAAGGTCGGCCAGCGGACAGCTATCGGGTATCAGCGTGTCGTTCATCAATACGGGCAATGTTGTCACTGACGGCTTGGACGCTCGCCTAGGCTATAATTTCGGTGAAACTGAAGCTGGCAACTTCTCTCTGGACGGCACCGTCAGCTACGTCAACAAGTTCGATATTTCCAGCGACGATGGCACCGTTATTGACGGGGCAGGAAGCAGAAACTTCTCTAATCCATTTGCGTCTGTCCCCAAGTGGCGTGCGAACGGAACAGTAGCTTGGCAAAACGGTAGTCATTCAGCCACTGCTACGGTCAGATACATCAGTAGCTATCTGAATGACCAGCTCGATGACGGGTCCCGAGTGAACGCTTGGACGTCATTGGACATGAGATATGGCTTAGCGCTTGATGGCTTGACCGGTGTGCCTGCAGTTTTGTCTGTCGGCGTAAACAATGTCTTCGACAGAGATCCACCGTCGCTAGGGCAAGATGTTCGACCAGGATATGATGCCAACGTTCATGACGTTCGCGGGCGCCTTTTATATAGTGAACTCTCATTCCGGTTTTAGTACCGTTGAAAACGAATATGTTCTCGCTCGGGCTTCCCCAAAAACGGCTTGAGCGAGAACATTTCTTCAAACTATCAACGGAATTGTGAGGGTTGTTGATGACCGGTGTAGTTCAAGAAGTATCCGTTATTAGGGATGAGATGGTGCCAATGCGCGACGGCGTAAAACTGGCAACGGATATCTATCTTCCTTGCGGCTCTTTAAGCAAAAGGAACGGCGGTCGTTGGCCGGTACTGATGGAACGAACACCGTACAACAAGCGTGGCCTCAATCGGTCAGAGAGAACCGCAAAACACCCCAGTCCAATGGATCGTATAGCTGTAGCCAGTTGGTTCGCTCATAAAGGCTATGTCGTCGTCTTGCAGGATTGTCGAGGCCGATATGGCTCCGAGGGCAATTTCACCAAATACATCAATGAATCCGAGGACGGCTACGACACGCTTGAATGGGTAACGCGCCAGCCCTGGTGCAACGGTAAAATCGGCATGTTTGGTGTGTCTTACGGAGCTCACACGCAGATTGCAGCTGCGTGTCTAAATCCGCCCGGATTGAAATCGCTGTTCATGGATAGTGGCGGCTTTGCAAGCGCCTATCATGGCGGTATTCGTCGCGGCGGCGCGTTCGAGATGAAGCAGGTAACATGGGCGCACAAGCATGCGCTCCTGAGCCCCAGAACGCAGCAGGACCCGGCTCGGAAGAGAGCACTTGAGAATATTGTCTTACAGGACTGGTTCCAGAAGCTGCCTTGGCGCCGGGGGCACTCTCCGCTGGCTGCAGTACCAGAATATGAGGCCTATCTCTTCGAACAGTGGGAAAACGCTGACTTTGGACCCTACTGGCAACAGATGGGTGTATCCGCAGTTGACCACTATGATGCCATGCCTGACATTCCGGTCATGATCCTTAATAGTTGGTATGACCCTTATGTGGGCTCATGCACGGCCAATTATCTGGGGATGAAGCAGGCCAAAACTGCGCCGACATTCCTAACGATGGGGCCATGGCTCCATGGTCAAAGGTCGTTTTCTTACGCCGGTGATGTAGACTTTGGCGAACAGGCGGTTTTTGAGAATGCCTTTGGTGTTAGTTACCTCGAGTACCGATTGAAGTGGTTTAATAGGACCCTGAAAGATCAGGTAGAGCCTCTGTTCAGTGAGGATGAGCCCATTACGCTGTTTGTTATGGGTGGCGGGGATGGCAAATCCGACACTGCCGGGCGCCTCAGTCATGGAGGAGCATGGCAAAAATCCACCGATTGGCCGGTACCAGAGATGGCGGCCCAGCCATTCTATTTGCGCTCAGGTGGTCGTCTCTCACCCCACCAACCCATGTCCGATGAGGTTCCAGAGAGTTTTGAATTTGACCCCCGTCAGCCCACCCCAACAATTGGCGGTGCGATCACCTCCGGGGAACCCGTAATGGTGGGCGGCGCGTTTGACCAGAGGGAAAATGACGCCTTTCTGGGGTGTGTTTCGCCGAGCCGCGATTTAAAGGATAGGCCAGATGTGCTTTCCTTTTCGACCGAACCTCTTGCGGAGGAAATGGTTTTGGTTGGACCTGTCAGTGCCAAGCTGTGGGTGTCTTCTGACTGCCCAGATACAGATTTCGTGCTAAAGCTAATTGATGTTCATCCGCCGACACCAGATTTCCCAGATGGCTTTGCAATGAATATTACCGATGGAATTTTGCGCCTTCGCTACCGTAACAGCTGGAGTAAGCCTGAGTTGGCGACACCTGAAGAGGTTTACGAAATAGAGATCGAGCTGCAGGCGACCGCTAATCGCTTTAAGAAGGGCCACCAAATCAGGGTGGATATTGCAAGTTGCAACTTCCCCCAATTTGATCTGAATCCAAACACGGGAGAGACAGGTGCAAGCTGGGCCAAAACTTTAACAGCGTTGAACCGCGTTTTTATGGACAGAAGGCGACCTTCACACGTCAGTTTGCCTTTGGTGCCGAGCAGGGAGAGCTGCCATGAAAATTGACGCCGATGCGAGCGAACAAGACTTAAGCGTTGATGAGGTCAAAGCTGCCGCGCGGGAAAAAACGACAAATCCGATCGTTATTTTGCTCGGTATTCTCTTGCTCGCCGTTGTGATGACTTTCTTTGTCGAGTCAGGTTCTTTTGAGCGTAACGGAAAACTCGTGGTGCCTGACAGCTTTGTCGTTCTTGAGAAAGACGCATCGTTAGCCAAGCTCTTCGCTGTACATGCAGAACCCGACGAAGGGACTGCTGAGCCTGTTAGTTTGGTTGGTGCGCTTCTCGCTATACCCGCGGGCCTCGATAGGGCCTCGGGGCTCATTTTTATGGTTCTGGCGATTGGCGGCATGTTTGGCATTCTGACCAGGTCGGGCGCCATAGATGCAGGCCTGGAGCGGTTACTAAGCGTTTTCCAGGGCAATCTATACATCCTTGTGCCGGGTTTGATGATCGTCTTTTCTGCGGGCAGTACGTTCCTTGGACTTGCCTCAGAGTATCTTCTCGTTATTCCCATTATGGCTGCGATGGCAGAACGGCTTGGCATGTCGCGCCTCATCGGGTTCGCGATTGTAACGATTGCGGTGAAAATCGGGTATCTCACATCAGTTACAAATCCGTTGCCACTGACTGTTGCTCAGCCTCTCTTAGGGCTTCAGGTTTTCAGCGGGGCCGATGTGCGTTTTGTCTTCTATCTTCTGTTTTTGGCGGTTGGAATTGTATTTACGATGGTGATGGTACGACGGCACGGCGGGAACACAGGCGAAACCATCGAGTTTGCGGCGCATGCCATGTCGACCAGGCACGTGGGGCTTTGGGTAACCCTCGTACTGGGCGTAGCACTGCTCGTATACGGCTCCACCAAATGGCAATGGGACCATGAGGAGTTATCCGCTTACTACATGGGATTGAGCATTCTGCTTGCCGCCATAAGTGGTATGGGGGCTAGCGGTGCTGCTGACGCATTTGTTTTTGGCATGAAGAAAGTTCTCATGGCGGCGATGCTGATTGGCGTGGCGACGGCAGTGTCTATAGTTCTGAGCGAAGGCCAAATCCTGGATACCATTGTTAACGCGCTCACAAGCATGGTGGGAGACGATGGGCCGGTAATCGCTGCACAGGGTATGTTTGTGTCGCAGCTTTTGCTGGATTTTCTAATTCCTTCCACGTCAGGGCAGGCGGCAGTTAGCATGCCCATTCTGGGCCCAATTGGACAATTGACCGGAGTGCCGGAGCAAACCACGATCATGGCGTTTTTATTCGGCAATGGCCTCACCAACATGATTACACCAACCTCTGGAACGCTGCTCGCTTACTTGGCGACCGCACAGGTCAGCTGGACGAGCTGGGCTCGGTTCATACTGCCCCTGTGGGCAATATTCGCTGTCCTTGCCATGATCCTACTGGGCGTTTCGGTGGAAATAGGGTTTTAGTCTAATCCAGCTTTGTGAAATTGCGAGAAGTTAAGTTCTGCGAGATAGAAATTTAATGGGGGTGAATAGCCGAATAATTGAGTTAGCTGTTTGATGGAGCTTAAAATGAGTACCACGAATTTCAAGACTCACACAAAAATACACACAAAATTTTTCTTCAAAATTTATTATCTATATATTTCATATGTTTAACGCCCTATCAATCAGGCTCATAACCTGAAGGTCGTAGGTTCAAATCCTACTCCCGCAACCAACAACAAACCCTGGCCCTCTGGGCCGGGGTTTTTTGTTAGCTGGGGTTCCGGATTTTAACCTATGTTCGGCCGAAGCAAAGCGGAGGCAACACGAGGATGCGAAGCACCGCAGTGGTAAATCCTTGTATCTTCCATTTTGGCTGTTTTTAGGAAATCGAGTTAGTCTCAAGGTACGCAATTTGTTGCGTGCAGAGAAGGACGGGAGACCGATAATCCTATGGGGTTTAGCCCGCGGAGTAGCATGGATCCCCGTCCTTGCCTTTTCATCAGAACCCGAACAGTCGCTTGGGCTACTACGCTTGCAAACGATGGTAAGCCCGCATCACAAGGGAGGGTCCAGGGAGAGTATAATGGAAGATAATCAGTTTGTCGGCATTGATGTGTCAGGAGACTATCTGGATATGCATGTGCATCCAATTGGATGCACATGCAGGGTCGCTAATGACAGTGCTGGGATGAAGGAACTATTAGCTCGGCTATCTGACCACGACATCGGCCTAATTGTGGTGGAAGCCACCGGTGGTTTGCAGCGTGAATGTGCCAATTTTTTGGCGTCAGCGGGTTATGCGGTCTCTGTAGCCAATCCACGTCAGGTCAGGGACCTTGCCCGGGCATTGGGGCTGCTTGCGAAGACCGACAGAATCGATGCATATGTTATCGCCCGGTTTGGCGAAGCAGTAAAGCCTGAGAGCAGGGTTACTGTTGAAACACAACGGGATAGCCTTTCAGAACTATTGGTGCGCCGCCGCCAGGTCATCCGAATGATCAACATGGAACAAAGCCGTTTCAAACGGTTGAAGGTGGGGAAGATGGCTCAGCGTGTCAAAGCGCATATGGCGTGGCTCAGGAAGGAGTGTAAGGCCATAGATCAAGAGTTGGACCGAGTAATTGGGACAGATCCTGTTTGGCGAAAAATATCCAAGCTGTTGCAGTCAGTGCCAGGAGTAGGACCGGTGGTCACACGGACCTTGATTGCTGGCTTACCGGAGCTTGGAAAACTGAGCAGACGGCGTATTGCAAGTCTTGTTGGCGTGGCGCCCATTAATCGGGACAGCGGCATGATGAAGGGCAGGCGTACCACCTGGGGCGGACGAGCAGGTATCAGGTCAGTTCTTTATATGGCAGTCCTCGTCGCATCGAAAAATAACCCGGTGATCCGACCTTATTATCAAGGCCTGATAGCCAGAGGCAAGCTGCCCAAGGTCGCCCTGACAGCATGCATGCGCAAGCTGCTGGTCATGCTCAATGCTATGGTTAGAGACAACCAGCCTTGGAATAATCAGCATGCCTAATATGCTTGACATCAAAGACAGTCGCTACTCCCAAGACCAACAAAAAAACTCTGGTCCTCCGGACCGGGGTTTTTTTTGCATGCCGGATCGCGGATCTAAACTGCCGTTCGGCCGGAGCGTAGCGGAGGCAACGGACAAGCGACAGCGTATGTCCGGTAAGTCTTGCTCACAAAACCAAATGAAGGATCATGCTACAAAAGGGGTTTCGTCCGTGTAAATGCCCGTCTGATAGGGCTGTCACTTCTTATACAATAAACGTAGTCCGCGAGCTGCAACGATAGCTGGAGTATCCATGTGTCCCATGCCTTGATGAAGTTCACTATGCAGTTCTAAGCTTGGGTAGTTGCGCGATTGCATAACGCCACCAAGGTGTACATGACCACTAACAATCTTGCCCACGGCTTCCAGGTAAGGGTCGCTCATTTCCAGTGTGCCTGACCCCAGATAGACTCTGATAGGCAGATCGTCGTGGCTCTTTGCATAGCCGGCTTCCAGTCGAAAAATCTCACCGTCGCCGTACGCCATCGCAGGGCTGGAAATCAGATATCGTGAAAAAGGCGAGTTATCCTGGAACATGGCCCATGAGGCAAAAAAACCCCCTGCGGATACACCAAACAGTCCAAGGTCGTCCTGGTTAATTCGAAATTCGGTTTGCAGGTCGGGCAGCAGCTCGTTCGTGATGAATTTCAGAAAGCGGGGCGCGCCGCCAACACATTCGATTGTTGAGAGTTCATAGGTATTTTCGCAGAGGTTTGTGATTACCAAACCAAACCGATCTTTCATCTCCCAGTTTGGTGGTGAGAATTCATACAGCCTGCGGCGACCATATGCCTTCTGCCCTTCCTCGAACGGTGTACCAATGCTGATGACAATGGGTTGCTCGATACCATCAGGTTGTGCGGCGGCAACACCGGCGACAATTCCATGCAAGATCGGGAAAACACGGTTGCCATCTGTTACGATAAGGGCCGGATGATTTTTGTTGCTGTCCCGGTTATAGCCCGGTGGAAGGCCTATGGAGATATCGTAGACCCGGTCCATACCGTCCGATCGATAGCTGAATGATTGCGTGTTTGACGTGGGAAAGGGGCGCGGAGTCAATTTTGACGTGTCCTCGGCATGACTCGTTTGCAAAAGGCCCGAGCCGAACAACCCCAGAAAAACCACACCATATTTTCGCAGCATAGCCATTATTGTATCCTTTCTGTGTGTTTGCCTGTTTTCAGGTACACAAGCGGGAAGCCCGAAATGGGCTTCCCTGTGCAGCCATAGGAATTCGTTCAGTTGTGAAAAGTGGCTAGAACCGATGCCGTAAATTGACACCCATGGTGCGTGGGTTCAGGCGCCAGCCTCTACCGCCTAAAAATTCGGCTGTAACCGCATCTTCGTTGGTCAGATTTGTTGCAAATATTTCCACGTCGAGGTTGCCGAGGCTTACCCCCGCCCGCATATCGAGCTTGGTGTAATCGCCACTGTCTGCCACGCCATTTCGCAAGTTGCCGGGGCCACCTGAAATATAGTCACTGATGTACGAAAGGTCGCCACGCCAGAAGGCCGCATTCTCGAATAGAGTAAAGTCATACTGGAGCCCGATAGCGCCATTCCATTGTGCTGACTGAGGCAACCGTGTACCGGGCAACAAACCTATGGGTTCATTGCCCTCCTTGAATTCGGCGTCAATGTAGGAGCCTGACAGGTCTAGTTGCAGGCTATCTGTCAAACTGAAGCGGGTTTCAATCTCTACTCCGCGCGACCGGGCCGCCCCACCGTTGGTTTGAATTGCGCAGGTGCCTTGCGAGTCTACTTGACGAACCGGCAGACCTGTCCAGTCAACTTGAAAAACAGCCGCGTTCAATACCATGCGACTATCCAGCAGGGTGAATTTACCTCCAAGCTCATAATTGTCCGTCGTGTCCGACTCAAGGGCTCCCGCTTCGTTGAAAGGAATGCCCAACTCATCATGGATGCCGTCGCCGTTCACATCACATAGAGCTCTTGAGCCATCAGGGGTGCCTGGGGCTCCCCGGCCCAAACGAAATCCTTGGGAAAAGCTCGCATACAAAAGCACATTGTCATTCGGGGTATAGTCCAGGCCAAACTTGAAGTTGGTTCCATCCTCGCTGATAGGGAGTTCAAAAGTAGGGTCGATTGCGTTTGCATTTAAGACACCCGTTGCAGATATCCTGCCATTGGTTCGGTCAAAGGTGAACCAACGGCCGCCTGCAGTTGCCATAAAGTTATCGGAAATCTGGAATTCGAACTGGCCAAATACAGCAAATTGCTCGGCCGTGTCCGTGTCTACTGTAGTTGACAGATTCGCGGACGCCGGGTCTGCCGTCACGCCAAACGGGTTGTTGATTGCGTCGGGGTTGCCAGTCCAAATCAGTGCACTGGAACGCAGGTAATCGATATCCTCGTAAAAAAGGCCGCCAACGAATTGCAACCGACCCTCAAAGTCGGACGCAAATCGGACTTCCTGAGTCCAGCTTTCCCTTGTTTCAAACGCCTCTTGTGTTGCAACAAAAAAAGGGCTGATGCGAGACGCATCAATATTCTGAAAATACTCTGTATCGATATATGCGGTCGAGGATGTAAAGGTTCCCCAGTCAAACTCGTAATTCATGACCAGATTTGCCATTTTTGCTTCACTACCCCGGCCTTCCGGATTTGTGCCCAGTCTCTCCACTTCTGACATCAGGGCGGCGTTGGTGTATCCTCCCAGTGGGATGACCACCTCCCTGAGCCCATGTTCGTCAATCTCCTGAGTTGCAGCCGTCAAGTGTGCGTCAAAGTTGTCTATTGGTTGCCACAACAAACTGGCGCGAATACCGGTTATGGAAAAACTCCCCGTATCCTGTTCGCGCTGGATATCAAGACCACTGTTCTCGCTTTTGATTCTGATATCGTCTGTTTCGATTAGGTCTACAAACCCAGCTTCACTTTCGCGGTAGGCAACAATTCTTACAGCGAGTTCCTCGTCTACCAAGGGCACATTCAGTACACCAGAAATATCGACGTTTTCCGTGCCAGCTCCATCCGTGTGTGAGACACTCATGTTGATTGTCCCACCAGCTTCAGACAGATTTGGCCTGTTGGCGATGTTCCTAACCGCACCGCCAAGTGCGCCACCTCCGAATAAGGTCCCTTGTGGGCCGCGCAATAATTCAACGCGCTCCATATCGACCAGTTTAAAGTCGATGCTAAACGGTGTTTGACCCAAAGGGTTTGTCATTGGTACTTCGCCAAAGTAAGTGGCAACAGTGGCTTGCTCGAACGGCGCAATACCTAGTCCTCTAATAACCAGAGAGTTTTGGCCTGCTCCCAAATCGAGAAATGTAATGCTTGGCTGGGCATTCAGATAATCCGACATGCTGGTGATGCTTTTGCGAGACAGTTCTTCTGCGCCCAAAACGGTGATGGATGCTGCCGTGTCTTGAAGGCTTGTGGCTCGTTTTGTTGCAGTTACGACAATCTCTTCAAGAGAGAAGCTCGCATTTTCTGTGCTGAAAGAGGTGGGTGCGACCTGACGGCTGTTTAATGGAAATCGCGCACCATCGCTATTGGCCTCGCTTTCAGGAACAATCGCAACAGTGTTTTCCCCTTGTGTTACAAAAGTCAGGCTTGTGCCTTTCAGCAATTCAGAAAGTGCAGTTTGCGCATCTGCCGTTTGTTTGTATCCACCCGTTCTTTTGCCGCGCAAAACATCTGCGTCGGCAACGACCTGAACGCCGGTTTGCCGTGAAAACTTGATCAAGGCATCTTCCAGCGACATTGCCGAGATACTGATGGCTACGGTTTCTTCCAATGTTGCGGCCGTCGCTGCCTGGTTGACAGTCGCGCCGTATGAAAGTGCGATGATCGCACATCCCGTCATGAATTTATTTTTTGTCACCGTGGTGTTCCCCTATGTTTCCCGTTCCAGTGTGTGGATCCCCATTTCTTGCCGGGGAGTTGGTCCTGAAACGCGCGGGCTACGCGAAACGGAAACAATTGGATAAAATAATCCGCTACGAATTATTCGGATGACCGGGCACGAATGCGAATGGTGCCCCCGGGCTGATTATCAATTTCAACCGGAAACACCATCGCCAGTCCCATGGCCCAGTCCTCTATGGCGTCCGGCGAAATCACGCCAGAGTAGGACAGTTGGCCAACCGCTGGGTCCGCATACTCAATGCGGCCGGGCGTGTAACGGTTTATGTCGGCGATCACATATTGCAGAGGCTCCGCCCTGTAGACCAACCGGTGGTCCTGCCAGGAAACGTCAAGCGCTGGTACAATCGTCATTGGCGTTGCAACATTGTTGTGTCGAGCAATTGTGAAAGCAGACCCTGCCTCGACCCTTACCGCGGACCCATCAGGGTGCGGACGCGAATGCGACTGGAGTGCGCTGTCTTTAACGCCTATTGTTGCGGGTCGTACATCAACCTTGCCTTCGGTGACCGTGACAACCACACGGTTACTGGCCAGGCGAACATTAAAAGCAGTGCCAACTGCAGTTACGTCCCCGAGAGGGGTTGAGACAACAAATGGGCGTTCAGGGTCAGGTGCAACATCAAAGTATGCCTCGCCGCTGGTTAGGTCGACCCGCCTCTCTTTCTGTGAAAAATCGACGGATATCTGGCTGGCGGCACCGACAGCAACGTCAGTGCCGTCGAACAGGTTGGCAGTGCGGTGTTCTGCTTTTGCCGTGGAAATAGTGGCAACGATCTGCCGACCGGTGTCTTGATAATTTGTCGTTTCCTCTGTCGTGTCGCCCGTGAGTAACGGCAGTGAAACCGCGAGTGCAAACAGCAATGCGGCGCCGGCCGTTGCGGCGGCAACTGCCGTCCGTATTGGTCCGCGGCGAAGCAGACCCGAAGCACTGTTTGTAAAGTGTTGTGGTTGTGACGGAGTATCGGCAATAGCCGTATCGGCCCTGGCGTGTTGGGAGAAAGCTATGGGTGTCTCGCCCATATAGGTGTCGCTGGCGATTTCAGCTAAAGTGGGCTCCAGGCCATCCAGATCAATTTTTGCTGCAACCTGCCAGGTTTTCTCCACCCTTTCATAGGCACGTGAATGGTCCGGTGATTGCGCAAGCCAGTTTTGCCATTCAGCAATTTCTTCAATACTGACGTCATCATCGCGCAATCGAACCAGCCAGGCGCGCGCGGTTTCAGTCACGGTTAATTGGGCTTCATTGGCCAAGTGAGAGTGTCTTTTATCCAATTCCATACTTATTCCCGCTCTCCATGTTGCTGTTGGAGACGAAGTTCCAGATGTTCAAGCGAGCGGCGGAGATAGTTGCGAATTGTGCGATCGCTGAGCGCCATGTGAAGGCCGATGCGGCTACTCGACCAGCCGTTCCTGCTAAGCAGAAATGCCTGCCGACATTTGGGTGGAAGTTCAGAAACCGCTTTTTTGACAATTTCCAGCTCTTGCCGTCCTGAAGCGCTTACTTCCTGGTTGGCTGGTGTAGTTAGATCAAAGAGAACTGTTTCTTTCGCCCCTCTGTCGCGGGTTTGTTGGCGGCGAACGTGGTCGATCGCCAGATTTGCGGCTATTTTGTACAAGTAGGCCTTTAGAAAGTTGAGTTCTTCGGGCCTGTCCAGTTGCAAAAGTTTGACGTAGGCTTCCTGTGCTACATCGCGGGCGTCTTGCTCAGTGGGTAATCGCATTCGCAGGAAACCAACAAGCGCCTTGTTGTGCTCTCGAAACAAGTCTTCGATCAGACTTTGATGACCGTCTACAGCAGCCTTGCAGCCATCCAGTACTTCCAAGCCCGGGTTGGCCTCATCACGTGTTTTCTCTTTTGGGTTTCGCTTCAGGAAGTTCATTTTCTACTGCCGCCTCCCTTCAAAGGGTATGGGGAGTGAGCAAATTTAAGCAATTAAAAACAAGCTGTTGATGTCATTTGGTTGTCCAAGCGTGGCCTAAAAGGCGCGCTTTAGGCTCCAGCTATCCTTTTTTTTGAAAATGATTCCGGACCGTTCATCTGAAACGTTACAGGTCTAATGTACCGCGTTTTTTTACCCATAAGGTTCGCGGTCACCGCGCATTTTGAATACCTGATATTGGCGATGTGGTCCTTCCTGATTCTTTTTAACGAAGTAGTTGTTATCTTTCTTTTCTGACGGTTTCTTTCCAACGGACATCCATTGCAAAGTGGTAGAAAGCAGCAAGCGGTGTCGTGGGCGAAAGCAGCGCTTTCTGGAAAGTTGACCGCAAAAAAGGGCAGAGTTTCATAGTTGATAACTGAGATGATTGCCGATCCCATTTGTTATATTTCAATTGACCTCTTGATAAATTAGGGCAATCATCCTATATATTCAACATTAGGACAATTATCCCAATACTGAAGGTGTTTTCATGAAGGCCCGGACAACACGCGATCACATAGTCGAAGCTGCAGATCATCTATTCTATCAACGAGGCTTTGATCATACCTCGTTTACTGACATTGCAGATGTCGTTCAGATTTCGCGCGGCAATTTCTATTATCACTTCAAAACCAAAGATGAAATTCTTGATGCTGTTATTGGCAAGCGGCTAGCCGACAGGCGAGAGATGCTTGTACAGTGGGAACTTGAAGGGGAGTCTCCCGCAGATCGTATTCGCAGCTTCATTAATATTTTGATCGTGAATAAAGAAAAAATAAAAAGGTATGGCTGCCCGATCGGTACGTTAAGTGCAGAACTTGCAAAGCTGAATCATAGTGCCCAGAACGAGGCAAACAGACTGTTCACTTTGTTTCGGACGTGGCTTCGTAGGCAATTTTCCTTGTTGGGCCGCAAAGCAGATGCTGATGCGCTCGCAATGCATGTCCTCGCACATAGCCAGGGCGTGGCAACATTGGCAAACGCCTTTAATGACGAAAAATTCATCAAGAAAGAAGTAAAACAAATTGGCAGTTGGTTGGCTGAAATTGAATGTCAGAACACTGAACCACAGAGCCAATCAGCCGCACTGAAAAATTAGAAAGAACAATCAATGTTTATCATACTACTTAAATTCTCTGACAACAAAAGCCAGGCCAATCAGTTTATGGAAGGTCACAAAGAATGGATTAAGCGAGGATTCGATGGCGGTATATTTTTAATGACTGGCAGCCTACAACCTAAATTGGGTGGTGTAGTTTTAGCGCACAACACCTCTTTGGCAGACTTGGAAAGCCGGGTGGCTGATGATCCGTTTGTTGCTGAAAATGTTGTAAAACCGGAAATTCTTGAAGTCACTCCTTCAAGGGTCAACGATCAGCTAACAACTCTTCTAGGCTGAGTATATGGCAATTTTGTGATATGAAGAAGGATTTGAGTAGAACCATTATAGCTTCTGACGGTCAAGCTCGCTGTCGCTGGTGCGGCGCCGCACCGGAATTTCTCGATTACCATGATATGGAATGGGGTTTTCCGGTAAATGATGACCGGCATCTATTTGAAAAGCTCAGCCTTGAAAGTTTCCAGTCAGGCCTTAGTTGGCGTACGATCCTCCTCAAACGAGAGAATTTTCGTGCGGCATTCCTGAATTTCGACTTCAACAAGATTGCTCATTTCACACAGCGTGATGTTGACCGTTTGCTTGTAGACGATGGTATTGTTCGCCATCGTGGCAAGATCGAAGCTGTCATCAACAATTCACGTCGGGCCTGCGAAATTGTCCAAAAGGAAGGTTCTCTGGCAGCCTTGATCTGGCGGTTCGAGCCTAATAGAGATCAGCTTTTAGAACCTCAAACAGCAACGACTTCGATTGAATCCATTGCTCTGTCGAAGGAGCTTAAAAACAGGGGTTGGAAGTTCGTCGGACCAACCACAGTTTATGCGTTTATGCAGGCGATGGGATTGGTTAATGATCATGTTAAGGGGTGTGTGGTTCGGGCTAGAGTTGAGCAAGCTAGGGAAATATTCAAGCGGCCGACGAGCTAAGCACTTTTTGGTTTAGCTCGGCCTTTACCCATCAAACCATCACAAAATCTGGCATTGCAGGCAGGACCTCGGCTATCAGTTCGGTGGGATAGCGCGATAATATAATCGGTGGCGGGAACGGTAATGCGGACACGCTCGACTGTGCAGAGACCGAAGGCCTTGTCTTGCTAACCTGTTTGTGACTGCGATGTTTGATGGTGGGGAGGCGGCGCTGACCATCAGTATACACGGCACCATCGTGCTTGAGAGCATCGACCAAATCGAGCTGCAAACTATCTTCGATAATGAGCAGATTGTAGTTTAACAAAAGCTAGAATGATCAAAGTGTGCAGAAATTGCCCTGCAGAGGTCTAGTGCCTCAATAGGGTCTAAAACCTGAGAATAGCTGCTCATAGGCCTTAAAATGAGTTTTTAGATAATCAAAGTTAGCACACTTTCTATCACATTAGTTTTCTGAAAAGTCTATTAGTCAGTAATATCAATAACTTAATAACCTATCAATCAGGCCCATTACCCAATCGGAATGAGCGCATCTGTGATTGCCCTGTTCAACTTCGGGTAAGCGCAACGATGCGCGGAATTAAAACAGTTTACTCGTTATCGATGCGCATATTCCGCAAAACCCACCTGATATGGCTGGTGAACATAATGACGGCTGAATGGGCATCCCCAGACAGAATCGTTTCATGAATCAGCCGATAGTTGAGGATATACTGATCCCAGTGATTGCCGGGGACCAATTCCGCCAATAACAACGTGTAAAACCGGATGTATGGTCGGCGGTAGAAAAACTCGACGAACCCGTTGCCGGAAATTTCGTTCAAAATAATATGGTAGGTATAGAGCGCGTTGACGAAATCGCTGGCGTTCCTGCGCGCGTAGGCGTCCTCAATTTTTTCGAACTGCTCAACAACGGTAGAGCGCAGGCTCAGGTCTCTCATTTTTGACGTAGCCAGCCTGACACCCAAAACGCACATGGCTTCGGTGAACTCAAGGAAGTCTATGCGCTCATCAACACTAAGGCGTCTGATCCTGGCACCTTTGTTGGCAATAAGCTCAACAACTCCCTCGCCGGCAAGCATATGCAAGGCCTCGCGCACGGGCGCCCGACTGACATTATATTCTTCTGCCACATCGGCCGCAATCAGCCGCTGTCCCTGTACGTAGCGCCCATGCATGACACCGTCTATGATGGCGTCCACCACGAAATCGACCAGAGATGCCGTTGTCTGTGGCGGTGTTTCATTTTCTTGTTTATCTTCAGATTTTTCAGTCATGAGTATTGCTTAACTCAAACGTTGAAGATGGCCAAGGGAAAGTTGTAAAGATAGCAGCTTGTTTTTGAATAAAAAATTGTATACAAAAATGCATGAAAGGAATTTTCATGCCAGAAACCCCCATGACCGATCAAGTTATCAAGCAGCTACAACAGATTGTTGGTTCGGAAAATGTCTTGTTGAAAGAGGATGACCGGACATTCTTTTCAACAGACCTGAGTTGGAGGCCAACGGAAGTGGCCGCAGCTGTCATTCAGCCAGAAACAGTCGACCAGCTTGCTGACGCCGTCGGTGTCGCAACGCGTAATGGCGTGGCTGTTGTTCCCAGAGGTGGTGGCATGTCTTACACCAGCGGCTACTCGCCCGAGAAACCCGACAGCATATTGATTGACATGCGTCAGATGAATCGGGTGTTGGAGATAAACACCGACGACATGTATGTTATTGTTGAAACTGGTTGCACATGGAAAGACCTGTATGAAGCCCTTGCACCGCACGGCGTGCAGACGCCCTATTGGGGGCCTCTTTCGGGCGCCTATGCTACTGTTGGCGGTGCTTTGTCGCAAAACAGCCTGTTTCACGGCTCTGGCACGGGGGGCACAGCTGCAGAAACCGTTGTCGGATTGAAAGTTGTTTTGGCAGATGGGTCCGTAATGACAACGGGGTCATGGGCCCACAAAACTTCCAATCCGTTCTGGCGTCACTTTGGGCCGGATGTAACTGGGCTGTTCACTGCCGATACGGGAGCGATGGGTGTGAAAGCGGTCGCGTCCCTGAGGTTGATGAAAACGCCTCAGCATACCGGGTATCTCTCCTATAAATTCGACACGCTAGAGGCAATGCTGAGCGCCCAGGTCAAAATAGCTCGCATGGGTATTAGTTCCGAGTGCTACGGGTTTGACCCCTACTACAATGGCGGATTTGAAAAGCAAGGCATTACCTTTGAGGAAGGCCTTTCTGTTGTCGGGAAAATCGCCAGAAAAGGCGGACTGAAAGGCCTCAAGCAAGCTGCCAAGGTGGCTATGGGCGGAAAACGCATACTGAAAAATGTGCCCTATTCCTTGCACATGACGCTTGATGGGCACACCGAACGAGTGGCTGCTGAACACACGGATATCGCAGCAGACATCTGTACATCCGAGGGCGGGCTTGAGATGGCCAACTCAATACCGACAGTGTTCCGGGGTGCTCCGTTTGGTGGCGTCCGGACGATATTGCTGGGATCAGATGGCGAGATATGGATTCCGGTCCATGGTTACTTCCCGCTTTCTCGGGCGATAACTGCGGCGCAGGCGACAGAAAAATTCCTTGAGGAACGGCGGCCCTTGATGGATAAATGGGGTATCAAGACATCTTACCTGACGTGTTTTTCCGGCCCTGAGTTTGTGATTGAGCCTAGTTTCTACTGGCATGACGAGCTGGGAGAATTCAGGCTTTCGTTGATTGAGCCGGAGTTTGCAGAAAAATGGAAATCAATCCCTGCGGATATTGAAAAACGCAAAGTCGCGCTGCAGCTTCGAGACGAATTACGCGACCTCTTTGATGAGCTCGGCGGCCTGCATCTGCAGATCGGAAAATACTATCCCTACAAGGATATCATGAACAACGAGGCCTTGCCGAGGGTGATGGAGGGCGTGAAATCCGCGCTTGACCCTGATCGCTTGATGAACCCGGGAGCGCTTGGTCTCCGCTAAACCTGAAAGGAAGTGTAGCATGGATAAAATAAATTGGGGAAAATTTGCCGCTTATCACCCCGATGATGGGGACCTCGCTGATCAGCCGGACCTTGAGTTTCCATTCGTTGAGGGGTCTCGGTTCCGCGCCGTGAATACCGGCATTGACGAACCGGCAGTACAGATCAACCTGGAAGACTTTTACAAAGGCAAAGACATCCCCTGGACGCTTTCACATGACGAGGTTCATTTTGTCCTCTCGGGTGAATGTGAGGTTGAATACCATTTGCCGCCGTTGATGATTGAAACCGGCAAGGTGACGGTGAAAGCCGGGTCAACCTACTATATGCCACGCGGTTGCCGTGTTGTCTGGAAAGTATTGTCAGACGAACCCTTCCGGCATCTGTGCGTCTGCTTCCCTAACCCCGGATATCCGATTCCGGTGGCTCGAAGTCAGCAGAAAGTAGCTGGACCTCAGGAAGGGTAAACTTGACGTCCATCAATCGAATTTGCATGGCCTGCAGGCCAGTTGGGGTGCCGCAAGCTTAGGATTTCCGGCTTAAAAAAACCCTGTTGCCTCAACTGACTGCCGGGGTGTCCTTGTGGAGTTGTTGTGGATTTCGCTGGATCCGTACATCCGCCTTCGGATGGCGGGTCGTCATCTGGTAGACAATCTGTCGCCGGGCGATGCAATCAATAGTGAGATGGTTGGCAGGGTGGTTGAAACGGCTTCATCGGCATTTCAAATCAATGACCTGGTTATCGGGTTTTCTAATTGGCAATCCCATGCAGTTCTGCGGGCTGACGGTCTGAAGAAGTTGCCGGATACAGATCATTCGATGTCCTACTATCTCGGTGTTTTGGGGATGCCGGGCCTTACGGCATATGCAGGTGTCGAAGTTCTGTTAAAGCCGTTAGCAGAAGACACTCTCGTTGTATCGGCGGCAGGTGGCCCGGTTGGTTCATCTGTTGGACAATTGGCGAAAGCGCGTGGTGCCACCGTTATTGGTATCGCGGATGGCCAAGAAAAATGCCGCTGGGTTGTTGACCAGATAGGCTTTGATCATTGTATTGACTACCACCAACAAGATGTGCGGTCCAGCCTAAACGAGATATGCCCTGCTGGTCCCAGCCATTATTTCGACAATGTCGGCGGAAACCTCCTGAAACTGATGCTGGAGTGTATGCAGCCTTACGGCAAAATAGCCTTATGCGGCGTGATTTCGGACTACAACGAGACCGACCCTGCGCCTGGGCCGACACCGCTTGAGATTATCACTGCCCGAGCGACCGTTATGGGTTTGGTTGTTTATGATTATGAGCATCTGCAGGACCAGGCGCGGGCAGCAATTGGCAAGCTTGTTAAAGGCAATTCTTTTGCTGTGCGAGAAGATATATCGAAAGGCCTTCATAGCGCTCCGGGTGCTTTTGCCACGCTCATGAGGGGAAAGAGCCAGGGCAAAGCACTGGTTCAACTGTGCCATTAGGCGCTGTTATCCTGGCGACGCATCCAGGACCTGGCTGAGCAATGGGCTCATATGGATGTTGAGGGCGACCCATTTGGAGGCACCCTTGTCCCAGGCGCAGACCACCGTACAGAAACCGGGGCGCTGTCTAAATCCACTGTCACGAGGTTTGCCCCGGTCGTTGTAGGAGCCTGATACCAAGCCCAGCTCGCCTTTGACCATGAATTTCAAAGGCTGCGGGCACCATTGACGCTTGTCCCATAGCCCCCCCCAATGAAAAGCCAAATGGTCCGCAAATCCATCTTTGTCGAGCGGAAAAGGAACATCGTCACAAACAAACGTTCCGCCCTCCGAGCAAAAATCCAACAACTGTTGCGTGTTACTGTTTTCATCTTCGAGCAAAACTGCAAAGGCTGCGCGGAAGTCTCTTTCTAATGTAGTCTGGTTCATTGCAATTCTCCCTAAGATGGTGACTGGTTGACGACATGCCCGATGATCGGCCCCTGGTGCCAGCTGGCGAGCTTCCATTGACCGCTGCTGTGAAACCAGCCTTGGCTGAACATCATTGGCCTGATCCGGTATCCGGAACCAGTCGGCTTGCCGCGAAAAGTGGAAAAGCCCACGACTGAACCAGCATTTTCGGCGCAGATAATCTTGAGACCGTTGGGCTTCCAGGCAAAACCCTCCCAATTGTCCGGACCGTGGAAGGAGATATGGTCCTGAAATGCTGCTTTGTCGCCGGCAAATGGCAAATCTTCATCCAGGATGACGGCATCTTCAATCATGCACCCGTAGAAACTCTCAAGGTCGCCAGTTGCCAGCGCGTTTTCCAGTGCAGCAAAGGCCTCTTCTAAGCTCTCCGCAGAAGCTTTCATTTAGTTTCTCCTTTATTTTAGTTGCTCAATAGATCATATCACAGCTAATATTGTATGCAATATTGCTTACCTATTTAACAAAGAAAGGGTGACGGGATGGAAGTTGTGAAATGTGGTTATGCTGATATTGGCGCTGGGCAGATACATTATCGGTATCTGGAAGGTGAGGGAACGCCGCTTGTGTATTTTCATCAAACAGCAAGCTCCAGCAAAATGTGGCTCAAAGTATTCAGCCGCCTGTCTGACTTGGGGCCGCAGTATGCTTTTGACACCCCGGGTTTTGGTGGCAGCTTCGACGCGCAAGGTGACCCCAGCATGACGGACTATGCTGAATGGATGGCTGAAGCACTGGCTGCTTGCGGTGTAAAAAAAGCCCATATCGTCGGGCATCATACTGGTGCATGTATTGGAACCGAGTTAGTGGCGCGCCACCCGGGGATTGCGGAAAGCGTTACCCTGATTGGGCCGGTACCGCTAACGGCGGAAGAGCGGCATGAATTTTCGCTACATTTTGGTACGCCATTCACACCAACTGTTTCAGGCAGTCACCTGATGGATAACTGGCACTATCTGGATCGACTTGGCGCTCATCATGACGTTGACCTTTTCCACCGGGAAATGTGGGATATGATGCGCGCTTGGCAGGGACGGGTTAAAAGCTATGCGGCCGTGTGGGAGCAGGACTTTACGAGCATGTATCAAAAGCTGCCTGAGCCTCTATTGATCATGTGCGCAGCCGACGATGTTCTGTATCCGTTTTTCGATCGGGCAAAGGAACTGCGCCCCGATGCGACGGCTGTAGAGCCAACCGGCGCAAATTTCGAACCAGACCTTGACCCGGATACGGTGGCAAACAGTATACGCTCACTGATTTCCTAGCGCGTGTTTGTCGTTGGTGTGTGGTCAAAACAAAGCCGTGAGAAGGTGTCTGGCTTTCTTGCGGCTCCTAGCTTCTAGGCTCCAGGATGTTTCGGTTAAGTACTGACTGAGTTGCTTGATCATATAGACTGGTCAGACGCTCAAATGCGTGTGCTGCTGAGGCGAGGGCCGTTTCAAAATTGTTGATCTCGCCCACAAGTTCGACCAAAAGTTCCTGGCGCAACTCGGCATAGGCATCGGTTGCCTTTCGGCCTTCTTCCGTCAATTCATAGCCTGCTTCGCGTTTTGAATTGCCTACGACTCGCTTCACCAAAGCAAACTGTTCGAGCTTCTTCAACGAATATTGTATACTAGAAACGTCATTCCTGTTCAGGAATAGCAGCAATTCTGATAGATTTTGTGCGCCATCCCGCATCCGAATAGAGTGTAAAAGGCAAATATCCTGATAGCTGAGGGAGTATCCGGACACGGTTTTGTTCAGAAAAACACTCCATCGGGAAAACGCTTCCATTGTTCTAATCATGGCAAGTTCAGCTCGCGTCAATGTTGCCGCATGCTGACCGGTCGTCATATATCGATCATCTGTCATCAGTTATCTACCTGTAATTTAACAATAAATCTCTAAATATTGCCCTGTTGAAATATACAATGAACCAAGCCTGCCAGCTGGTGGATGCGATAGAGATAATAAAACACAGCTAAATTAGCTGTATTAAACTTACTACTGGCTATCTTTTTTGGCCATATTTTTAATAGTTGACATGGATCAGCTTACGCTATCGTATAGCATACGAAGTTGTATACAATATTAAACACAAAAACACTTCACTATCTGGGGAACCGGACAAATGCGGCGTGGTCGGGATTGACCACACTGATTTCTGTCAGCGCCAGCAACGTCGTTGGAGGTCACCGTTGTTTGTCACCATTGGGAGAAGACGATGAGCCATTCAAAATTGACCTCTAAGGCATCAGTTGCCGCGATTTTAGCCGTGCTTGCATCACCGGCTTACAGTCAGGAAACACAGAGTGCCGAAGATGATGATGTGTTGCTCGAAGAGGTGATTGTAACAGCCTTGCGCCGCAACCAGACGTTTCAGGATGTTCCGGCGGCCGTCAGCGTATTTGATGCCGCGACGATTGAAAGAGCCGGAATTACGCGAGCAGACGACTTTGTCGCCCTTATCCCAAACGCTGCCCTGATCAATACCAATACAGAAGGCGAGGCATTCCTCGTTCTTCGCGGGATGGCGCCGGCACGGAATGCAGAGACTTCCACCGCAATTGTCATTGACGGTGTACTGGCAACCGGCCCAAACGAGCTTAATCAGGAATTTTTCGATATTCAGTCAATTGAGGTGCTCAAAGGCCCTCAAGGGGCGCTCTATGGAAGAAACGCTGTAGGCGGTGCCGTCGTCATCCGCACAGCCGAGCCAACCAATGAGGTGGATGGTGATGTCCGGATCGGTTTCGGTGAAGAGGGTCGGGTGCTTGCACAGGGCTCGGCCAGCATCCCCCTTATTGATGACAAGCTGTTTGCGCGCATCAGTGTTCAACACCATCAGCGTGGCGGTAAACAGGAAAACATATTCACCGGTGAAGAACGCGATCGGTTTCGCAGGCAAAATTTCCGGGGGCGGCTGATTTACCGCGCGTCCGAGAAACTGGATATTGATATTAGGGCCTATGGTGGTCTGGTAAGAGATACTGGCGGTATCGGCGCTGTTGCCGATATACAGCCAGGAGGCCTCAATGTGAACGGGCCACTGCCTGATTTCCAGAATAATATCCCGAGTTTTAATGATCAGGACCGGTATGGTTTTGCGCTCAAAATCGATTATCAGTTCGATGGCGCCGAACTAACATCGACAAGTGCCTACAATTTCACCGAAGATAGATACGGTCAGGACAATTTTCCCTACTTGTTCGGTGACACCGCCGCAGAAGGGGGCGATGGTGCAACCCAATATGTATTGTTTAACTACGAGACATTAAGCCAGGAGCTGCGGCTTTCATCAACCTCGGATGGTCCGTTTAGCTACATTGCGGGTGTTTATGCCGCGCGTATCTATAATGACCGCCTGACCAATCTGGCGACAGATACCGATGGCATTTTGCTGGACGGTCGACAGCCAAACCTCGGGGATGTCAACACGACATTCGCTTTCAGGGATGATGAAACAAGACGGACCAATTTGGCAGCTTTCCTAAACCTGTCGTACGACGTTACTGAAAACCTGTCGATCACCGCGGCAGTTCGCTACGATGACGAGGACGCGACGGTGGAAGACCTGGCGCCTGCGCCCTTTACCACAACACCGGGTGCGGAAAGGGAAGGTAGTTACTCTGCCTGGCAGCCCAAGTTTTCAGCCAATTATGCCTTTACTGATGATTTCAGTGTGTATGCGAACTGGGGCCGTTCTTTCAAAGCGGGCGGTTTTAACCCGACGGGGGCTGGTGATCTCGTTAGAGAATTCAACCCTGCCTCTACAGTTGTGGACGAGTACGGGGAAGAAACATCTTCAAGTTTTGACGCAGGCTTTAAGGCACGCATGATGGACGGCAAACTTCAGCTTAACGGTGCCGGCTTCTACACGCGCGGCAAAAACTTCCAGGTCTTTGAGTTTTTCCCGGGGCCCAGCCTGCAGGCGATCGCGCAAGTTGAGCGCGTTCGGATTCAGGGTTTCGAAGTTGAGGCGACGTTGCGCCCCACCGAAAACCTGATGTTGTCAGCCAACTATGGTTACACCGACGCGACTATTCGGGAACTGGCATCGGATCCAGATCTTGAAGGTAACCGCACGCCTTATGTTCCGAAGGATACGTTTGTTGCGACGGGACAATATGAATACCCGGTTAATGACGAATATTCGCTGGTTACTCGTATAGATTATAATCGCATAGGCAAGACGGTATTTAACATTGCGAATACGCCGGGTACCGAACGCGATCCGGTTGATTTGGTAAATCTCCGTGTCGCCGTCGAGGCGGAGCAATGGACGCTCGCTTTCTGGGCTAAAAACCTGTTCGGTAAATTCTACCAGTCTGAACCGGTCATTTTGTTTCCGACGGTTGCAGCGACATTCCGCGGCGCGCCCAGCTACTGGGGGGCCGACTTCAGCTACCGTTTCTAGAAATAGCCGAACATCTTGGTTTCGCTACCTTGCCGGCAGGCCCCAAAAAAAGCAGCAGACGAGTGGGTTAGCGAAACCACAAAACAAGGAGATTTTAATATGCCGATTGGATTAGCACCAACCCCTCGTTCCACGTTCGAGGCCCACACTATTGACCATAAAGCCATGGATAATGCTCCGCTTCTGGATTTGCCCTTCAACCCGGGTGTGCAGGTTCGTGGCTATAGTGCGATTAACCAGCCAAACTGTCAGATCATTATTGAGGACTTCATGCCAGGTGACGAGTTCTCCTGGACCTTCACACACGACGAAATGCAATACGCATTGTCGGGCGAAATGGAACTCGAAGTAGCACTGCCTCCGCTTTATCAGGAAGTGATTAAAACCCGGATTACGCCCGGCACGCTTTTCAGTTATCCGGTCGGTGCTCGCAAGACGGTGAAGGTCGTCTCGGATGTTCCATTCCGGCATATCTGTTTTTGCCCGCCCAGCCCCAACTACCCGTTCCCAACACTGGACGACCTGAAAGGTTAAAGCCAGCTTTCAACTAAGGAGCCTTCCAAATGCCAGCGCCCCAGTTGCCGCCACTGCCTCGAGACCAGTTGCCAGAGGATTTGAAACCCCTCTTTGATACAAGTGAAGAACGAACGGGCGATGCGACAATCGTTAGCGTTATGGCTCAACAGCCAGACATCTTGCGCTGGTATTTTGGTGAGTTTTATGACGGTCTTTTTTACAACCAGCACAAGGGTATGCGGGTTGATGTTCGAACAAAGGAGCTGTTGCGCCTGAAACTTTCCAAGCAGCACGGTTGCCAATTCTGCAATCGTTTCAATACGGTAGAGGCAAAAGAAGCAGGCATCACGGATGCAATGATCGACGCAATCTTTGATATCTCTTCGCCAGAGTTCAATGACAAAGACCGAGCGGTGCTGATGCTAGCCGAAGAAATGATGTTGCAAAATATGGAAGGCCAGCTGTCAGCAGATTTGTATCAGCGCCTTCGTGCACATTATGACGAAGGGCAGATCATAGAAATCGGGTTTATTGCTGCCGTCCTTACAGGCGTTGCCAAATGGATATTCACCTTCGATATGGTGAACCGGGAAGAAACATGCCCGATCGGCCCTCCAAGAGCTGCCGAGTAAAATCACAAACAATCACACGTCCTTACAGGCAAGAAGTAAATACAGGAGTTTGAGTTATGGATGCAGAAATGGACCTGAAAAACCAGTATCAACACTCGGTTTTGCCCACAACAACGTCAGATGAATTTGCGCGCCAGGAATTTGTCAAAAGCTTTAAGTTTCATCTGGCTTCACAGGTTTCTCCGGGCAACCGGTTTGCGTATGAAAAGCGAGCATCTGGCACGGCAAAAGACTATAAAGGTATCCGACGCGAGATGGAAAAAGACGATTATTTCCGTTTCTGGAGCGCCCTGCAACGCAACAGCCAGGAAATGATGTGGAAGTCAACACAGGTTCCTGTGGAGCGGGAGCTTGACCACATTGTTGCGAAAAGCAAGAGCATAGAGCAGGGCCTGGGTTCCCTGATGCTGGACGCCTCACTTGAGATTCCGCGCTATCATCAGCTTGTGGACATCCATTGTATGCCGGGTGGTTACCACAGCGAATTCAGACAAGATGACGTTGCCAGTGGCGCTTTGTATGACAGGGCAGTATATCTATACGCCATGGGGCGCATGGGACCGCTCAATTCAGATATCGGCGACACCACTATCGCCTATTTAAAAGAGCACTACCCGGATATGAAGCCCAAACGCATCCTTGATATGGGCTGCACGGTTGGCCATTCGACGCTGCCTTACTGCGATGCTTACCCTGACGCAGATGTCTATGGAATTGATGTTGGCGCGCCTGTTCTTAGGTACGCGCATGCGCGCGCTGAAAGTTTGGGCAAGGCTGTCCATTTTAGTCAGCAAAACGCTGAAAGCACGAACTTCGAAGGTGGTTCATTTGATCTGATTGTCAGTCATATCCTGGTGCACGAAACCAGTCACAAAGCTATACGTAACATCATGCGTGAAGCTCACAGGCTTCTGTCGCCGGGAGGTGTTGTTATCCATGCCGAGACCCCGCCCTACAAAGATTTGGATGCGTTTGACGCCTTCATGCTGGACTGGGACACGCGCAATAATAATGAACCCTTCTGGGGGGCAAGCCACGAAATTGCACCGGAAGCGATGGCCAAAGAAACCGGTTTCGACCCGAAAAAAGCCTTTGACGGCATGCAACTGAGTGCCTTCGATGCCGCGGAAGCCAAACGAACCAAAGTTTTCCAGGGGGGAGACTTTGCCGGTGGCGGCATGTGGTACGTGTGGGGAGCTCAAAAATAGGCTCGACACAATAATAGTCTCCTCGGGTGGCGCTCTCCTTCCTCTTTGCGTCACCCACCTTCATTTTCCTAATGAGGATCAAACCCCAAACAGGATCGAACAATGACAGTTTTACAAAAGAAAGCGCGTGGTCGTCGGCCAGAGTATTTTGAAGACCCGGCCGTCGACAAACTTATGGCCATCACCATGGCCTTGGCAGGCGAAGTTTCGGTTTTGCGCGATAGACTGGACACGATTGAACGCCTCTCAGAAGCAGGTGAAAAAATTTCTCCGCGCAGTGTTGATGAATATCAGCCAGGCCCGGATGTTTGCGCCGCCCGTGATGTCTGGCGAGAGGACTACTTGGGCAATGTGCTTAGAATTGTCCACCAGGAACTTGAAGGTATGCAGCGCGACAGCGACAGCAAAGTTTACGAAGAAAATGTCGTGCATGTGGAGCGCGAATAAGTCTGTCCGGATATTGTTTTAGCCTTCCCTTCATAGTGTGAAAGTTTGGTCATGACACTATGGAACGCCTTGTCGCGAAATGATAAAGTTACGCGAAGTTCCAAAGTTACGGCTTCTGTCGATTTGCACTTGAGGCATGTCTGTGCTTCACAATCGCTCTTTTGAGAACTTTTTGGGGGCTAGTATCTCTTGATGAGACTTATTTCGAGAATAACTCCTGACGGGCTTTGAAATGAGTTTTGCGAATCATGAAACTCATACAAAATTTGCACACATAATGTTTATTGTTTTAAATATTTTAATAAAACCAATATGTTAAACATATATCAGTCAAGCTCATAACCTGAAGGTCGTAGGTTCAACCGCCGGCGCAGGCAGGCGTCAGCATGCCGAGATAGCGCCAAGGACAAGGAAGCAATGCCGTTCGGCCGGAGCAAGCAACGCTTGCGCAGGGCAACAGCACAAAGCAGAGCGACTGCTGGTAAATCCTACTCCCAAAACCATTAAAAAGCCTCGGAACCCGATAGGGTCCCGGGGCCTTATTAATTGGTACGTTGAGTGGGTGAATGAACCAGCCGTTCGGACCAAGGGCGATAGTCCGCAGGTCAACACGAGGGGGCGTAAGCTCCGCAGTGGTAAAGCTTACCCCCTTAACAAAGCAAAGCGCCTCAATCGGAATGGCTTTAGTGTTTTGGGCCCGCAGGGCTATACTGCAAAACTATTTTTTTTGACCTGTCCATCTTGCATGATGAGTTTCAATTGATCATGATCTTGTAAAACTCTAATGTCATCCAGCGGATCTCCATCTACCAGCAGCAAGTCGGCTAGCCAGCCTTCGCTAATGGTGCCAAGTTCCCCCGGTTTTTGCATCATCTCACCGCCGTGTTTGGTGGCAGAGATGATAGCATCTATGGGGGACATGCCGATCATATCGACGAAGTACTCAAGGTCCTTGGCATTGGTGCCGTGAGGTGTCCAGGCAAAGCCATAATCTCCGCCAGGTAAAATTGGAATGCCGCGTGCGTACATCTCTTTCATCGCATCAACGGCGTGCTTGAGCTCATATTCATATTGTTCCGCCAAGGGGGAACCGGGCAGGATGCCGTAATCCGATGCGCCCCGGGCAGTTTGAATGAGCCAGGCCAGGCCGGGGGCAACAAAAAACTGATCATTGGTATTCTCCAGCGCATCAATCGCTTCTTCATCGGCGAAAGACGCATGGTAAATGTGCTTGATCCCATATTTCAGACACATTTTAACCGAGTCAGCCGAACGCGCATGCGCAGCCATGGTGCGATGCCGACGGTGAACTTCTGCTGCTGCCATGGCAACTTCCTCTTCGGAAATAACGGTCTCTTCAGCATCAACATTTGATATATATTCGCCTGACAAGTTGAGCTTGATAACATCACAGCCAAACTTGAAGAACATGCGGACAGCTGCACGCATTTCTTCAGGTCCGTCAATCACCCAGCCAAAGGAAAGGTCCTGGTTATCAATGTGAACGGGCGTGGTATCGCCAAGGCCGCCGCGTGTGGCAATTTCCTGACTGGCTGCCAAATAGCGCGGGCCGGGAATTTTCCCGTCTGCGATGGCGTTACGGATGACAACATCCAGCCGCGGTTTTGCCGCTGCTGCTCCTACGCCGCTGGTAAAACCGGCATCCAATAGCTGTTTTGCAGAACCTGCAGCGAACAGCGTATGTTCTTCTACGGGCATGTAGCAAATTTCTTCCAGTTTCGCCATGTTGTTCCAGGACAGATGCAGGTGAGCATCAATCATGCCCGGCATCAATGTCATGCCGCCACCGTCAATTGTCTCGTCCGCCGTGGTGCCATTCGCGGCGCCGTTCTTCATGACTTTCGCGATACGATTGCCCTCTACAAGAACGGTCCCTTTGAACGGGTCTGTTCCAGTTCCATCCAAAATCATCACATTTTCAAATTTTGTCGACATGGTCATATTCCTCCCCATAGAACGCGTTGCTGGCTAGACGCCGTAGAAGCTTTTTAAGTGACTGATTGTTGTTTGTGGTTGCTCCGGAAGTGTCCAATGACCGCAGTCTTTCAGGACTATAGGCGACACAACTGACCCAAAACTGGTTCCCAGAGCCTCTACATTGGGAGGTGGTGCCACTTTATCTTCCTCTCCCGTAATCAATACTGTCGGACACGACAGGCCCGAGACATCTGCCGCTTGTGATTCTGCCAGCGCGATACAGCTAAGTGCATATCCTTCAGGATCTTGCGCGGCGACCATCTCGCGTACGAAGGCGGTTGTGACGGGCTTTTCAGTTTTGGTTTTTTCAGCGAGAGCTGCTCCGATGATCGCATCGCTGATGGGCTGCATGCCTTGTGTACGGGCTAGTTCCGCCCGGCCGGCAATATTGGGTCGGGCAGGTACAGGCGGTTCGGCCAATGGACCTAAAAGTGCGAGCGATAGTACGCGTTCAGGCGCGCTGACCGCCATATGTTGGCATATGATAGTGCCCATGGAATGGCCCAGTAAATGGGCTTGTTCCAACCCGAGGGCATCCATGAGCGCGAGCATGTCGCTCGTCAGACTGCTGATCGAAAGCGCCGGGTCGTTTGCGGACCGACCAGCTGATGGCATGTCTGGTGCTGTAATCTCCAGTGCCTCTGGCAATGCTGTATGCAGTGGCCACCAGAAGTTTGATGAGCCACCTAAGCCATGGATGGCGAGCACTGGCGCACCGCTTCCAAATCTATCTACAAAGATATCGTGATTATTGATGAAATGAACCGGCATTTTTCTGTCCTCAGTTAATAAATTGGCTTTGAAAGTGCCCTATCCTGTGGATCCACAAGATCATCGTATAGTGTTTTCAATTGTGCCGATGGATGAGATTTCTACACGCACAACATCACCGGAACTTAAAAAGCGAGGTGGCGTATAGCCGATACCAACCCCCTTTGGTGTGCCCGTCGCAATAATATCACCCGGAGACAGCTCCATACTGGCTGAAATGGTGGAAATGAGCGTTGGAATATCGAATATCAGATCGCGAGTGTTGGAGCTTTGACGGAGTTCACTATTCACCCAGCACCTCAGTTCCAGATTCTCAGGCTCTACTTCGTCAGCAGTTACAATCGCAGGGCCCATCGGGCAGAAGCTGTCGATCGATTTGCCTAGAAACCATTGTTTGTGATCGCGTTGGAGGTCGCGCGCTGTCACGTCGTTGATGACACTGTAGCCAAAGACGTGGCCATAGGCATCTTCCTTCCGGATGTGGCGTCCACCTTTTCCGATGACAACCGCCAGTTCGGCCTCATAGTCGACCTCATTGGTATGCCCCCAAGGCACATGCACATCATCGCAAGCCCCTGTCAGGCTGCCCGGTGCTTTGGTGAAAACAATAGGGTGACTGGGTATGGGTTGGTCTGCTTGTGTGGAGGTGTCGTAGCCGCTTGATGAAAATTCATCTGCATGCGCATGGTAATTTAACCCAACGCAAATAACGTTTTTGCTTGGCTGACGGATTGGCGCACATAGCTGTAGGTCACTTAGAGGCAGGGGGGCGGACGCATCTGTCGGAGCAACGTCGGAGCGGATTAAAGCAATCATTGGGTCTTCACCCGGTAAACCGTCCGGAGAGTTTATTGGTACGACCATTTCACCATCAAGGCGACCCAAATGGCGCTCGGGTCCATTCAAAAAGCAAACATATTTGGCCACGCGGTTTCCCCTGAAAGAAGTTTTGATTGAAGAAACTATATGCCAAACAAAAAGCAAATCAATAACATTTTAATATGTTTTCAGTATGAAATAGATAATGTATTGGTTTGCAATGTAAATAAGGGTACAAATTAACCCCGCGTATATGAAAATGATCGGGAGGGCCGCTTGTCCTTCTGAGCAAATCAGGGAGATCGGTAACAGCGATGCAGCAGCCACCGCGCAATGTACGTGAAGTGTCTCGGCAGCAAACCGAGCTGATTCGCAATGCAATTGCAGAAAAAATTAAAAACAAAGAGTGGAATGTCGGTGATCGCTTGCCGACAGAGGAAGCGCTTGTGCAACAGTTCCAGGCGGCACGCAATACAGTTCGCAAAGCGATGTCTGCGCTTGAAGCCGATGGTATTATAGAACGCCACGTGGGCCGCGGGACATTTGTGGCCGGGCCAAAAAAGGAAACCGCAGACGAGGGAGACGATGGCTATGCTCTTTGCGGTCCGGCAGACGTGATGGAGGCGAGGCTCACGCTAGAGCCCGCAATCGCCCAGCTTGCTGTTGTTCGCGCCTCTCCCGCAGACATTCGGAAAGCGAGGTGGTGTCTGGAACAACTGGCGGAAGCCGATGATTTTGAAGAACATGAAAAGCTGGATGCTGAGTTGCATTGGACGATTATTAACGCTTCCAGAAACGAGCTCTACAAGAAAATATATATTGATATCAATACTATAAGAAATCGAACGGAGTGGCGGGCCATGAAACTTGCGTCATTGAGTCAGGAAGTAAAAGACGCCTATCATGACGAACACGGCGAGATCGTTGAAGCTTTTGCAGCGCGAGATGCGGATCGTTTGGCCAAAGCGTTGACGAGGCATCTAAAACATGTGAGCGCCAATTTACTTGCGCCCGCTCGTATTTGACGAACCAGCTGGCGTCCCAACATAGACACTACCTTATTCTTTACTTCATGACGCATAGTGATTGCGTGGCGGTTGTTCTCAAGGTCTTGCACGGCTGGTAGTTTCTATGAATGTGCGACTCAGTTTACGAAATCGGCGTTGTAGAGCTACGCACACCCACTCATTCTAACAAAAAGCTGGCCACCACGCATGATGCTGAGAGATTGCCGGAAAGTGAGCAAGCTCGTGCGTTTGGGTCCCAAAAAACGTTTCATCTTTGTAGGCTGTCTTTGGATGAAGAGTGTGACTTGTTAAAAAATCAATTGACATTCATTCCATATCAAAAGTAGATCAATAGGCGAAAAAAAGTAAATTAATAAGGAAAAGATACTAAATAGATCTGCTTTAAATCCACGTTTAGTCAAGTCGGGGAGGGACATGTGGACACTTCACGTTTCATCAAAACATCTCGCAGCGCTTTTACTGGCGGTGCTTCTATAGCCGTTGTATCAACCGTTTTATGTGCGGCTGTACCAGCTAAGGCGCAAGTCAGCGATCAGGACGAAGCCGCCGAAGCCAGTTTCAGCTTGGAAGAAATCGTCGTTACAGCCCAGCGCCGTGCTCAAAACACACAAGATGTGCCCATCGCGATCAACGCTTTTTCCAATGAAAAGGTAGATCGCCTGCGCATTCAGGACTTTACATCTCTTAGCGTGAACGTCCCGGGTTTCTCGATCAACTCTTTTTCAAAATCGCGACTAAACCCTTCGCTACGCGGTGGTTCTTCATCCCTCGCATCTGCCGGGGCGGAGCAGGCGGTTGGCCTCTTCATTGATGACCAATATTTCGGTGGTGCGGGTGACTTTGAAATAGACCTGTTTGACGTCGAGCGCATTGAAGTGCTGCGCGGGCCTCAAGGAACCCTTTTTGGCCGCAATACAACTGGTGGGTCCATCAACGTTGTTACCCGCCGCCCAAGCGATGAATTTGAAGCGAAAGTCTCGGCAACCTTGGGCAATTACAATGCCTTGGAGCTACGTGGATTGGTCACCGGACCAATCACAGACAACCTGACGGCGCTGGTCGCATTTTCATCGCGCGACCGTTCCGGAACATCCCTAAATTTAACCACCGGTAATCGTGTTGATGATACTGATCGCTCCTCGTTCCGTGGCAAATTGCTATGGGAGCCGACAGATACATTGGAAGTTATGGCAACATTGGGTTTCTCTCGCGCCGGTGAAACCGGGGTTGCGCGAGATGCAATCTTCAATGATGTACCGATCACCAATCAGGAACTGATTGATATCGGCTTTGTTCCCGATGACGACCCGCGCGTGGTTCAGAGTTTTAATGATGGTCGGTTTGATAGCGAGCAATGGACCGGCAATTTGCGCATCGCCAAAGATTTGGGTAATGCGGTGCTGTTGTCCATCACAAGTTATCGCAATTATATTTCAGATGAGGATGAAAATTCCTTGGCTGGCGTGCCGATCCAGTCTTTTTCGATTGCCGATCCACGGGATATTGAATCGTTCAGTCAGGAACTGCGCTATACGTCTGATTTTGATGGGCCGCTCAACTTTGTCGGCGGCGCATTCTTCTTCTATTCCGACGAACGTCGCAATCTGGCAGCCACCACGACGTGGGAAGAAAACACCTTTGGCGGAGCCTTTCAGGCAATCACATTCTGTCCGGACCAGACGGGCGATGATTTCGATAATGGCATCGTAAACCCAGCTTGTATCGCGAATCTGCCAGAGCTTTTCACGCCCAACAGTTTCTTTGTGAACGAACGCAATCGCACTACGTCTTTCTCTGTCTTCCTGGATGGCAACTATGACGTCACTGAGGAGTTTACTCTAATTGGGGGGCTGCGTTACACATATGATCGCAAGCGATTTGATGCCGTCACTGGTGGTGATCCTGATTTCTTCTGGAATCCACCCGTTTCTGAAACGATTGACCCTTCCACGGGTGTAGCCGAGGTGGGGCAGATCATCGCCGCGCGTGATAGCTGGGGCGAGATCACATACCGTGTCGGTGTTCAATACCAGCCGACACCCGACCTTCAGTTTTATGCAATGCGCTCAACGGGGTTCCGCTCCGGCGTTTTTGATGCTGCACAGTCAGATCCCGTTTTGGCGGGCGCGGCAGTGGCACCTGAAACTGTTCTCAGCCATGAGATCGGTGCAAAAACACGCTTCTTTGATGACCGCGCTCAGCTCAATGTTGCATTGTTTAATGCGCGTTATGATGATTTGCAATTCTTCGTCAATACCGGGGCCTCGAGCCTGACAACCAATGCAGGGCGTGCCCGGGTGCGTGGTATCGAAGTTGATCTGACGGTTGCTGTGACTGAGGAACTGACCGCCAGTGCTCAATATTCTCATCAGGATGGGACATCATCAGGCATTCCACCAGAAGCGGAGATCGCCGATGGAACACCGCCTCAGGGAACCATCCCGCACACCTATATGTTTGCATTGGATTACAGCAAAGAGCTGTCGAATGATGCAAGTCTATACGCGCATTTTGATTTTCAGCGACGCTCCCGTTTCAATCTCGAACTCGAAGACGCACCACAGTTTTTTAGCGAAACCGACGCTCTGATCAACATGAACCTGGGCTATGTCACGTCTGGCGGCTGGGACCTCAAGCTTTGGGTACAAAACCTGACGAATGAAAATATTGTGCTGTACGGTCAAAACTTTTGGTTCACTTTTTATGATGGCCCGACAGCTTTCAGTAATTTGTCAGTTATTGATGAGAGCAGTCAGCCACGCTACCAGGCACCGAGAACCTATGGCGTGACCATCACCAAGAGTTTCTAGGGGGCTATCAAAACGTGAGATCCGAGGCAATGGTATGGGCGTATGCAAATTTTGCTGCATACGCCCATACCACTCGGCTCACATTATGCATTGGTCGACGTTCTGAGTTGCTCGAACCGTATGCTAAACCTCACACCAAAGTTGTGCCGGGTTAACCGCGCGCTGTGTTGTTAATGTGTGCAAGAATTTAGTTCAAAACCGATTTTGGCTATATTGATAACAGGCCTATGGTATGCCTCTATATTTTGCGAGATTGCCGTTGACGACCTTTAAAACGAGTTATGCGAATCTCTAGACTCACACAAAATTGCACACAAAAATTTTTCGTTAATTTTATTATTTATATATTTCAATAGGTTATATACATATCAATCAGGCTAATAACCTGAAGGTCGTAGGTTCAAATCCTACTCCCGCAACCAAAACATCGAAGCCACCCCAACCGGGGTGGCTTTCGTGTTTTTGGGTTACAGGAATACGCTTTGAACTTACGGATAAAGTAGGTTCAACCGCAGGCGCAGCAATGTAATGCATTGCGAATGAGCGCCAAGGACAAGGAAGCAATGCCGATAGGCATGCGTACCTAAAATCCTATTCCCACAACCATTACAAAGCCTCGGAACCCAACAGGGGCCCGGCCCTTTAACTATGTTACGAGAGCATGGTGAATGAACGTACAGCTTGGGATGAGAGAATTGCTCACCAGATTATCCGAACATCAGGTAGCATTGATCGTTGTGGAGGCCACGGGTGGATTGCAGCGTGAGTGTGCCGTCTTTCTTGCATCTGCAGTATATGAAGTATCGTTTGCTAACCCACGTCAGGTCAGGGACTCTGCCCGGACTCTTGGTTTGCTCGCCAAGACAGATAGAATTGATGCCTATGTCATTGCCAGATTTGGCGAGGCAGTAAAGCCTAACAATCGAACTGTTGTTGAACAAGAAAGGGATGACTTGCCTAAGCTGTTGGTGCGCAGGTGCCAAATTATCCGCATGATGAATATGGAACAGAACCACCCGAAGCGTTTGAAGGCGGGGGAAAGCAATGCGTCAGATTAAGGCTCACAGGGCGTGGTTGAGGAAGGGATTCAAGACTATTGATGAAGCGCTTGACCGGGCAATCAAGGCGCATCCTGTATAGCAGAATATGCCAATACTTCTTCAGTCGATACCGGGGGTAGGGCCGGTCGTACCACGTACCGTGATTGCGGGCTTGCCGGAGCTTGGGAAGCTGAACAGGCGGCGTATTGCAAGCCTTGTCGGCCGTGGCAACCAAACAGGGACAGCGGTGAAGGGCAGGCGCTCCGCCTAGGGCGGGTCTTTTGCGTTTAGATTATGGCAGCAGTTGTATAGATACGCGGCAGTTTGGGATCTTGTGGGTTTGGTCCCCAACCCCAAAACAGAATGATGTCTGGCCCAGCGGCTTAATAAACACACTTCCAAACCAGCTACCGACAATGGGCTGACTGATCACGCCCATATCAAAACTCTCTACATGGCCATTGCTGCCAATGCTGCGCGCTTTGGCCAACACAGGTCTTGAAGCGATGATAAATCTTAGAAATAGGACTGTTATCAACAATAAGAAACCCGTGGTCATCTTCTACCCTAATCAAGACCTAAGCCTCTTTCAGGTGTCCAATAGCCACGGGCCCCGGTTCGACAGATCATCACAAGATATAGGGTCCAAATTCCAGTAGGCTCGAAGAGCTGTCCCGGAAAGAGCTGCTATACTCTGCTCCTCACCGAACAAAGTCATCATGCCATGACCTTCTTGAGATCTATTGATTGCAATCAACGTTTGGTCGTTTTTTCCCTGATGGATAGCTTTTTCTACAGAGATTGTTCTCGCCATAGCGCCTTCAATGCCCTTGATCAAAATCAAAGTGCGGCTGTTTCATTGATTGATAGTGTAATAAGCGGAACGCTGCTGGCTTATCTATTTAAAGGAGAAACATCTGCCATGAAGATCTCTCCGTTTACATATGTTTTGCTAATATCAACAATGATATTGCTTGTTTCCTATGTTAGTCGTCAGTCAATCAGTGCGCCAGAATCTCAAGTTGTCTCCTATAGTGAGTTCAAGGAGTTGGTTCAGAATGCTCAAATTGGCGAAGTCTATTTTGAAGGTAATCAGGTTGTCGGAACGATTGCATTATCAAACACCGCCGGTAATGCGACTGAGCTAATTAGTTACTTCGTTACATATTTGCCCAGCCTCAATGACCCAGCGTTCCTGCCTTTGCTGGAAGAAATGAATGTCAAGATCACGAGTGCCGCCCAAACCGAAAATGGTACGAGCAGCTGGTTTTTTTTAGTGCTTCCCTGGCTGGCTATTATGCTGTTTTACTGGTGGTTCTGGACGCGTATGTCGCGCGGCGGTGGGCTTGGTGGTCAATTAGGCGACAAAAAGCTCAATGAATTTCTTGCCGGATCATCAAGGCAGCAGGAAAAAGACCGCCCGGCGGTAACTTTCGATGATGTGGCCGGACAGGAAAGTGCGAAGCTAGAAATTCAGGAACTTGTCACGTTTCTAAAACATCCTGAACACTATAGCTCTCTTGGTGCCGAATCGCCCCACGGTGTTCTGCTTGTTGGCCCACCAGGTACCGGTAAAACGCTACTGGCACGAGCTTTGGCCGGAGAGGCGGGTGTGCCATTTTTCGACATTTCCGCTTCCGAATTTATAGAGGTGTTCGTTGGTGTTGGCGCATCACGCGTTCGTAAAATGTTTGAAGAAGCAAAAAAAAGGTCTCCAAGTATTATCTTTATCGACGAATTAGACGCGATTGGCCGAATGCGCGGGGCTGGTGTTGGTGGTGGACATGATGAACGAGAGCAAACACTCAATCAGATTTTATCTGAAATGGACGGTTTTTCCGGCCACGAAGCCGTTATTGTGTTATCGGCAACTAATCGACCCGACGTATTGGATCCAGCCTTGCTGCGCCCCGGCCGTTTTGACCGCCACGTCACACTAGAACTACCTGACCGCAAGGCCCGCGAGGCTATCCTGAAAGTACATACCAGAAAAGTGCCACTCGCAATCGATGCCAACCTTGCTATGATTGCTGCGGGAACTCCCGGTTTTTCAGGTGCGGACCTGAAAAACCTTATCAATGAAGCAGCCATGGCAGCAGCCCGCGACGGCGCTAAGGCTGTGTCCATGCACCACCTGGAGGACATGAAAGACAAAGTCATGATGGGGAGCGTGCGCAGCCTTGCCATTCAGCCAGATGAACGGCACCGGCTTGCTGTTCATGAGGCAGGCCATGCTGCAACAGCCTGGTACCTTCCAAACACCGACCCGATATATAAGGTTACAATCATCCCGCGCGGACGCTCGCTTGGTAGCACCTATATGTTGCCGGAAGAAGAACGGCATACGCTGCCCGAAGAGTATTTGAAAGACAGATTGGCTGTAATACTGGGCGGACGCATTGCCGAAAAAACCTTTCTCGGTTCATTTTCCTCGGGTGCTGACGAAGACATAAAAGAAGCAACAAAACTTGCTCGTGCCATGGTCGCCCGTTGGGGAATGAGTGAAGAAATAGGCCCGATAGACCTTAGGCAATCGGAAGACCACCCATTCCTTGGGCGTGAAATGGCAATGCCACAACATTTTTCCGAAGCTACTGCGCACCAGGTTGATAAGGCGGTTCAAACACTCCTTAATGAGGCGTCCACGCTGGCACAGAAATGCCTGGAAGCCCATAAAAGCGCAATTGAGGGGTTAATCACGGAACTGGAAACTCATGAATTGCTGGATGAACAGGCTATCAGACGCTGTCTGGACAAAGCGCCTGTCCAATTGACCCCGATTAAATGACAATGCCTGCAGGCAACCGACAAATTTATTCCCTGTTAAATTGCGTAACAGGTGTTGCAAATCATTGAATACCGGCGAGCTTTCTACCGCAGGGAAGAAACTGTTGGTGGCAAGCTTTCTGCTCTGCTAACAGCTGCAACAACCTCACCGGACAAATGGTGTGAAAGATTGTTGGAGATATCGCCGAGCGATAGCACGCCCACCACACTGCCGTTCCCGTTACCCAAAACAGGGAGGCGTCTCACTTGGTTTTTTTCCATCAAACGCACAGCATCTTCCACATGTTCTTCTTCGACACACCAAATAACATCTCGTGACATCACATCTTCAACCGTCATGTCCTTGACATCAAGGCCCGATACGAGGCCCCGACACGTGACGTCGCGATCAGTGACAATGCCTTGAAGGCGCTCATCATTCTCAACCAGAAGACACCCGATATCATTGTCACGCATTTTGCGTGCCGCGTCGACAAGCGATGTAGCGGAAGAGACGGAGATTTTGCGGTCAGACATTATTTCTTTTACTAACATGGCCTTGTTTCCTCCAAAGGGTCGTTTGAATTGAAATAAAACCAATAGTTGACTGATTTTGCCGCTCTCTGCTGTGATTGGAATCAATAATGATGCTGTTAAATCGGATAGATGATCAGGGCAATTCTTCCATCTTGGATAATCGCTCTCTAAGTTTCGTTTCCGGCATATTGATAAGGTTTTTAGCGTATTCTGCCGTTACTTTTTTCATCGTTTTTGTACTGAATTCTGATTTTATCATTGCCATTGTTTTGGGCAGGGCCACTAGAATTAGTTTATCCAGTTCTTCATTTTCCGCGGCGTGGTTAATTTCGCGGCTTACTTCTTTCAGGAAAGCGCGGCTTTCCTGCTCGGGAAAATCAGCATGATCTTCATAGGCGTGACGACTGCCCGAACCTGCGACCTGGCCGCGACCTGGCCGGTCAGTGCCCTGGTCATGTTGAAATTCACGTGCTTCAGGGTGCTCAAGTGCTAAATGTTCCTGCATGGCACCATTGACATAGTGGCGTGTATAAATTTTCACATGGGCACGGTCAGCGAATAAAATCCATTCACGATTTTTACGGGTGCGCATATATTTTACTCCGCTGGAAGGGATATTCATTTCCCTTTTCTAAAGTGCGGATCAATTCCAGACATTGATTACTGTCAAATTTTAGCCTGATATCGGCACAGGTCTACTTTAGGCTATGTAGGGCACATGGAGTATGGTACGATTTGGCCTTGTGATTGGGGTTTTTACTACTTATTGGTGAAAAATGAGTCGAGTATTAGTCTTAGATGATGATCCTCGCATTCGTCAGATGCTGCAACGCTATCTGACCGGTGAGGGCTATACTGTTGCCTTGGCCGGTACGCTCCAGCAGGCGCACCAGGCTTTTGCTCAACAATCTATCAATCTGGTACTTCTTGACCTTAAACTTGGTTCCGAAAATGGGCTGGATTTCGCGCGGGCAATCAGGGCAACTGATAGACGAACCCCCATCATCATTCTTTCCAGCAAGGACGACGTTGTCGATAAGGTTGTGGGCCTTGAAGTGGGTGCTGATGATTATATCGCCAAACCTTTTCATCTGCGCGAATTGTTGGCACGGATAAGGACGGCAGTGCGCCGCGTGGAAGTGGATTTCATCGATGAAAGCCTTTTACCTGTAGGACCATCCCGCAGCGACAATGTATCTTTCGGGAACTGGCGCATGGCACGCGCCAGTCGCCTGGTGACAAACCATCTTGGACAAGAGCTACCCCTGACTTCAAAGGAATATAAGCTTTTGGATGTTTTTGTAGAGCGACCGCGACGGGTATTAAGCCGAGATCATCTCATAAATGAAGTCTCCGGGCGCACATGGAATGCCTATGACCGCAGTATTGATACCCAAATCCGACGCTTGCGTAAAAAGATCGAGGAAGACCCCGGCAATCCGAAACTCATTAAAACAGTACGTGGTGAAGGCTATATGTTTTCTGCCGATGTTCATGTGGGATCAGATTTGTCATAAGATACGATTTGCTGTGACATTGATCATAATCATACTTCCATGAAGTAAACTCAGTATAATTTCAGGCAAATCTTGATTATTCGCCACACCAAAAGTCAACGCCAAAATGAGTTAGGCTTTCATGGAAACAGGAGGTTGCGGCGTGTCCGGTAAAACAAAGGCCACCTCAAGCGAGGAGGAAGGCCTCTATGAACATGAGAGCGCGGTAAAAGAAGCTAAATGGCGCGCTTTAATTGATGGGGTTTCAGACGCTATCCTGATTATTGATGAGATTGGAATTATTCAAGAGGTAAACCCGGCAACAACACAGTTATTTGGCTATGCGCCAGAGGAACTCATCGATCAAAATATCTCTATCGTGATGTCCCCACCTTATCGGAATCAGTATGAGAGTTATATAAAACACTATCTGGAAACCGGCGAAAAACATATTATTGGTCGCCGACGCGAAACGACCGCCATGCGCAAAGACGGCACAGTTTTCCCTGTTACCCTGTCGGTTAGCGAAGCAAAGTACGATGGTGTGCGGCTTTTTGTCGGCATCATTCATGACCTTAGCGATATAAAATCCAACGAAGAAATGCTGTTTCAGGCGCAAAAGTATGAGGCGATTGCTCAACTGACAGCAGGTATTGCCCATGATTTCAACAATTTATTGACCGTCGTTCAAGGAAATTTGGAGATGTTGGTCGCGCACGTCTCCAGTGACGTCGGGGGTGAAGTTTTGACAGAAGTATTGGATGCCATCGACGACGGTAGTCATATGGTTAAGCAGTTACTTGCGTTTGGCCGCAAGCAGGTATTAAAGCCTGATGTTGTTAGTGTTAATGGCCTGGTTCGAGATACTTTGCGCCTTCTAAGACGGACCATAACCGAAACCGTAGAAATTCAGGATACGCTTGCAAGAGAACTTCCAATGGTGAAAGTGGATCCTATCCAACTCGAAAATGCTTTAATGAATCTGGTAATTAATGCCCGTGATGCGATGTCAGAAAAGGGTCAGATTTTAATTGAAACAAGTGTGGTATCTGCTGCAGATTTGCCGCCGTACTTACCAGCTAGAAGCATACACGATTCATACGTTTGCATATCGGTACAAGACGATGGTGCGGGCATGTCCAAAGAGGTTCTGGATCACGCTTTTGAGCCTTTTTTTTCAACAAAAAAAGCTAATGAAGGCTCCGGCCTTGGCCTTAGCATGGTGCAGGGCTTTATAAAACAATCAGGCGGCGAGGTTTACATTGAAAGTCAGCTTGATCGCGGCACGACTGTATCACTTTACCTGCCATGTTATGAGGAAAATAATAAAGCGTCGTCTGATGCGTCCCCTAATGGCAGAAGCTATGGAATGGGCAATGGTGAATTGATCCTGATCGTTGAGGACGACCCGCGAGTACTGCGGGTAAACACACAGCGCCTTGAAAAATTAGGCTATGGGGTACTACAGGCAAAAAATGGCAAGCGGGCGCTTGAGGTGCTGGCCACCAACCCCTCCGTCGCCCTCTTGTTTTCAGACATTGCAATGCCGGGTGGTATGCGTGGCCCTGAACTGGCAGTTCAGGCATGCCGCCTGTTACCTCACCTCAAAGTTCTTTTGACCACAGGATATGCCGCGGAACAAGCCACCTCTGCCCCACCATGCTATAAGATTTTAACGAAACCTTATAGCATGGCGCAGCTTGCCAAATCCATGCGAGAGGTGCTGAGCGAAAAATAGTCATGAAGCAGATGCTTAGTGAAATACGCTCGATTGCGCCACACGCTGCAGCGATGATAGATCCAGAACGGTGATCTCATGGCTGTTTTTTGCCGTAATGATAGCTTGACGCTTGAAGTGACTAAGAACACGACAAACGGTTTCCTGTGTCAGTCCCAAATAGTCTGAAATATCAACACGGGACATTGGCAATTCAATAACATGATCGGCAAATCCCATGTCCACGCGCTTGTTGTGATAGTCCAGCAGGAAAGTTGCTATTCGTTCTTTAGGGCGCTTCCGCCCTAGTGAAATCATATGCTCTATATGTTTTTCCAGCTCACAATGAATACGGTTAAACACAAGTTTTCTCAGGTCATCGGACTGCCCCATGACAGTATGCAATTGTGTGATTGGATAGCACAATATGGTTGCCTGAGTAACAGCCTCTATTGAATAGAACGCTGCAAATTCAACGGGTAAACCAATGATGTCGCCGACACTAAAGAATCCAATAATTTGGCGTCTGCCATCAGTGAGAAGTTTTGATGTTTTCACAGTGCCTGAAACAACTTCATACACATGCTTTACCTTGTCTTCTTCATGCATGAGAGTGCTGTTTTTGGAAAGTTTGCGTTTTACACTACATAGCGCCAGCATTTGTTTTGGGTTTGCAGCATATGCAGCAGAAGCCAATATACCTTCAGATTGACCAAAGCAATTTTGTATTGGACTAGCAGTATTCATGAAATGACCCCTATCGTTCACAGTTGCCTGTATGAAAATGAATTCGGTAACGAAGGGATACTGTCAGGTCATCGTAGCTATGGTATGCCAAGCTTGTAACAGTCTGTGACAAACTGCGACACTGTATGACACGGTCATTCTAACTATGAGTCAGGCTGCAAACCCGGCCCTGCCTACAGCTCTTATTATCCGGTACTGACAGGCGTCAGTTGCAAATAAACAGCGGAATATCGGATTTTTGCAATATCTCACGTGTCACGCCACCAAAAATAAACTCCTGCAAGCGCATGTGCCCGTATGCACCCATCACGATAAACTCGGCTTTGTGTGAATGTGCAACATCAAGCAACTCTTCCGTGATCGTACCGTTTGGTATACGGCTAAGAGCGTCTACCTGGAGGCCGTGTCGAACAAGGTAAGGTACCATATCTGCCGCTGGAAGTTCTTTCGGATTGTCCTCACCAACTTCGACAACGATAACTTTTGATGCTGCTTTTAACATAGGCAAAGCATGTCTGACTGAATGCGCCGCTTCCAGAGAGCCATCCCATGCAATGATTGCTGGCTTGGAACCAAGCGGGGCTGAACATTTGGTTGGCAACGCGAGCACAGGTAAACCATTTGCAATCGTTACATCGCTGGCGAGTGCCCATGCGTTTTTTCCGCTCGGTAGTTCACGATTATCGGTGCTGATGATTGTTAAATCGGTTTTACGAGCCTGTTCACCCAAAATAGTGCCAGCGTTACCTGTCTCTTCTGCCCATTCCCACGTTGGGCCGGGGTCTGGCCAGTGAACTTCAAATGTGTGCCGTGTATCTTTTCTTATTTCAGTCCATTGTTCCATCACTGTGTTGATGCTGCCGTCAGCTACAAAATAGCCTTGTGAATATGGAATGTAATTGCTCAAAAGTGGCGTGATGTGACTTGCTATCACATGTGACCCGTATTTCTCAGCTATTGCCAAAACTACCGCAATATGATTGCTGAGATGTTCGCCATGTTCGACATTAAAAAGAAGTGTTTTCATTGGCCAATCCTTTCTTTGCTTGCGCATACGATCAATGAACCTCCCGTATTTGCGTTGTTTTGATCAAAGTCATGATTGGTCATAAATACCGATTATCGGGAAGAAACCGCAGGCTAGCGGGATTTTTGATTTAATCACAACGACATTGATCACACGCAATGTAATGCGCCGTGTGCTTGCCATAGTGGAGGGAAGTTAACTACAGGCGAACATCGCTATGCATACAGAGACCAATAGTTGTGAATGGTATGATGGCAATGGTCCGGTTATTGGTATTGCCTTGCATGCGGGCCATGCAATACGCCCTGATTTGCAGCCGATTTTAGCTCTTGATGAAGAAACAAGACTACGTGAGGAAGACCCATACACAGACCAATGGGCCCGGTGTTGTGATGCGTGGGTTGTTGTCAATCGTTCACGTTTTGAACTGGATTTAAACCGACCACAAGACCAGGCTATATACTGCACGCCTGACCAAAGCTGGGGTCTTAAGGTTTGGTCTACTGCTTACCCGGCTCAATTATTAGCTGAAATTTGCAAAGAACATACGCGTTTTTATCATGAGTTGGACCAGTATCTGGAGAATTTTGTCTATCGTTTCGGCACCTTTGTTATTCTGGACATGCACAGCTACAATCATCGACGGGCAGGCCCAGGCGCTGCGCCGGAAAGCCCAGCGGACAACCCTGGCCTTAATGTTGGTACAGGCAGTCTGGACCGTAGCTATTGGGCGCCGCTCATCGACGGATTTATTGATGATATGCGTGGTTCAGTCTATCGCGGAAGGCCCATGGATGTGCGCGAAAATGTAAAATTCCGCGGTCGATATTTAGCAGAACATGTTCATCGCAAGTTTCCCGGCGTGGGCTGTGTGCTGGCGCTTGAATTCAAAAAGACATTTATGGATGAATGGACTGGCATACCTGACATGGACGCCGTCGCTGAAATAGAAAGTGCGCTACGGTTTTCGATCACCGGCCTTCAAAATAGCCTGATCACGCATTATGGCAGTTTTAGGCGCAAAAATGTCGGATAGACACAAGGAAGACCTCAAACCAGACCAGATAGATGAATTGCTGTCCAATCTTGTATCGGGCGTTGCCATTGACGAAATCGTCGGTGAAACCGGCTATCTCCACTTGGACAAACCTTACCCTTATCTGTGTGTGCACAGACGTATTTCAGAAGACCATATTAACGGTGTATACCGCCTGCTTGCGGGCATGGGCTCGGTCTTTCTCATGCCTGAAACCGTAGAGGAAATTGATGCAAGAATACCTTGGGTTCATCATATTGCAGCGATGCTGGTCGATATTTTCGGGGCGTTTCTACTCGTAGAGGTGTGGCCCAAAAAAGTTACAGTACCCGCCGAAACAATAGAAAAAGAGATAAGTTTTCACATCCATACGTCAGACCACGGTGTTGAAGACACCGTTCTTCAAGCCTTGGAAGAAGCGATACTTAGCCATAGTTGGGATGGCTTCACACCCCGATGCAATGTTAGCTATGAACCAAGTCCGGCACCGAACGGGCTGGATTCGCTGGCGTCCGTTGTCAATGTCGATAACAAACGTCGTTTTTACATAGGAATTGAAGTTGATGCGATATATCTGGAACCTGAAACTGATACTATCAGGCCGGAGGTTTTGCGGTCTGTCGGCACCAATTTTTCCCATTGTCTGAAGAAAGCCATCTTTGCTTTTGCACAATGTAAAAGCACACGCAAACCCCAGCACTATCACCAGATGGGAACACAGCTTTTTACTGAATCGGCTGTGCAGTCAGACACCATCCTCACAGAAATTGGTAAGTCGGTGGATCTCGTTTTATTCGCGACACCTGTCAACACCGCTCAAGCGTGGAATATTTTTCAACGCACTGGTTATAAAAAAGAGCCTGAGTTTCATTACCGCCCCCTGACCGCACATGAAGGAAAGCTCAAACGGGATTTATATAATGCGCCAATAGACGATATAGAAGACCCGGCTCTACATTTCATCTTTGCCGAAAGACGCATCGAGCTTGATCGTCAAATTACCATGCTCAGCGATAGAGGGAAGTCTGATTTTTTACTGGGGAGTCAGCAAATCTTTCCTTGGCCGACACTACCATTGTTGGAATACGCCAAGGCGTTGATAAAGGACATTGAACCTTCTTCTTCCTTGGATGCGCATGAAGTCTTTGTCACCGCCGAAACACTGGCAGATCATGCACATGAAATGTTGCAAAGCATGGAAGGCGAATACTCGCTTGAAGCAAAAGTACACATACGCGACGATCTGCCGGGAATTATGGTTTCTAATGGCAATCTACTGATTGGTCGTGATGCAAAATTCTCGGAAAAACGAGTTGAAGCGGTGCTCAATCATGAAATTGGCACCCATATTTTGACACACCACAACGGTGCCGCACAACCGTTCACAAGCCTTCAAGTGGGTTTTGCCGGATATCAGGCGCTTCAGGAAGGATTGGCGGTTATTGCCGAATATTTGTCCGGCGGGCTGAGCCCTAACCGCCTCAGGCAGTTAGCCGCACGGGTGTTGGCAGTGCATTCCGTGATCCATGGCGCGACCTTTCTGGATACATTTCACCAATTATATAGTCATTACAGTTTTGACGCATACGCGGCATTTATGACAACCATGCGCGCCCATCGCAGTGGTGGCTTCACCAAAGACATTGTGTATCTGCAGGGCGTGATGGAAGTGCTGGACCTACTTGCCGAGGGTCATCAATTGGAGGATTTGCTTGTCGGGAAATTTGCTGTTTCCCATGTTGGTATTATCGAAGAATTGAGGTGGCGGGAAATTTTGCGTCCATGCAGTATTTTGCCGCCTTATTTAAGTGACGCTTCTGCCCGTGATAAGCTGAACGATTTAGCTAGTGGCCGGTCTCCTATTGATTTGCTCGGGGATTAACGATGGAACTGGCTTTTGTTATAAACAGCGTGGCAGAGGAATTGGCAGGTTACACTACAACACACCTGGCCCTAGCGGCTTTAAAGCGCGGCCACCGTGTTTGGTATATTGAACTGGGGTCATTTACCCTTGATCGAGACGAAATGGTACACACTGTCGCGACGAGACCGCCGCGCACGAACTACCGTTCGACAAAAACATTGCTTGACGGCCTCAAATCACCCGAGGCCATTCGAGAGCGCATTACAATCGATACACTTGATGTTCTCATGTTGCGCTACGATCCTTCGCGGGAGATAGTTGCTCGTCCATGGGTGGCCGCGACGCCGCTTTTTTTTTCCCGCCTCGCACTACGGCACAAAGTCATTGTGCTCAATGATCCCAAAGGGTTGCGACAAGCCACTAACAAATTGTATCTGGAATTATTCCCCCGTTGGTTGAGGCCCCGCGCTCTGGTTACACGGGACCGTAAAGACATTCTGAGTTTTCTGGAACAAGAAGGTGGCACCATGGTCATCAAGCCACTGACGGGGTCAGGTGGTCACAATGTGTTTTTGGTACGGCCTGAGGATGCACCCAATCTGCATCAAATAATTGATGCTGTCTTGAGCGACGGATATGCTTTAGCGCAAGAGTATCTTCCGGACGCACAGCACGGCGATATTCGACTATTTCTGATGAATGGCCAGCTTTTGGAGCAAAATGGTAGGGTTGCAGCACTCTATCGGCATCAAAGCGGCGGCGATATGCGCGCCAATCTGACTGCTGGCGGTTTTGCATCAAAAGCGCACCTGGAAGATATTGTGCTGGATATGGCCAACGCGGTGCGGTCACGTTTGGTAAAAGACGGAATGTTTCTTGTGGGGCTTGATATTGCAGGCAGCAAACTGATGGAAATTAATGTCTTCAGTCCGGGTGGCCTTGTTGGGGCCAGCAAGCTCATGAAGGTAAATTTCATGGAGACCGTTCTTGATGCATTGGAATACAAAGTGAGCTTGGCACAGCGAGACCACAATCTCGCTAACTGGGAGTTAGCAACCCTGTGATATTCGCGTTCTCTATGCAATTAACTGGCTACGGCGCCACCAAACCGTACCAATAGATAGCCCCCTTAAAGACTACAGCATGCCATTTTGGAGACCCTTTGGACCACCACAGGAAGAACAAAGCTAATAGTGGAATGCTTGAAAGAACCAGTAAATTGACCAAAACATCACTAAGGCTATGATGTTGCACCGCGAACGACTAGCTCCGCACTCACACCGAGGCCAACTATTCCAACAAAAAGCAGAAAAACTTGCATGCTTTCGCTGTGCCTCCCGCCAGGTTATGAATTGCACGTACTAAACCCACAGCAGGCGCATAACATGGAATCTTCTCGAACGGCCATGAAACCTAAGCACGCAGTTCAAATTTGCCGTTCAGCGCCTCCAGCCGGTCCACGATGCCAGTATATTCAAGCTCGTCCATCGGCAACATCGCGGGGCCAAAAAAACCTTGCTGACGCATTTCAATGGCTTTTTGCGAGCAACGTGCGCGAACATGATCCCAAAAAGGGTGATCAAAAACGTCGGTTGGTTCAGTTAACTTGCCGTTGTGCACGCAAAAACCGGCGCAGGAAACGATCGGTGGGCCATCAAAAAAACTGATTGTCGAAGACTGTTTAACCGGCATCAACGGCATCTGGTGTGATCCCCGCATGGCACCAGCCACATAGGGTGAAATATGATATGGCGCAATGATTTCTCCGGTTGCCGGGAATTGTTTTTGCACCCGCACCAAACATACAGGGTCATCTTTGCCCGTATATTTCCCAGCAATATTATGCAGCCGAGATGTAGCCACCGCCACCGATTGTTCGCCCGTCGCGTTTGAACTAATCGATTCTACAACATAGCGTTCCGGATTTCGCAGTAATGCGGCAATATCATATAAATCACCTGGCGTTTTCAGCTTTATCACGCGGTCGGCTTCAGTGTTGCTGACATCCATAATCGTAAACTCGAAGCCTCTCCCCAGTTCCGGCGACAGAATAAGGCCTGGCGTGTTCATCGGGTCTGAAAACGCAAGGTAAAGAGGTAGGTTAAAAACGCCTGGATCTGTTTTGTCAGCCGCGAAGAAGAGAAATGGTTCATTGGGCCTCTCCTCAAAACATAGCTCGGCCACAGCTGGGCCCATACCCTTTACGTTCCCGGAAAATGCATCCTTCAGGAGATCTTGACCCGCGCCGTAGAGTCCCTCCATTTTTGCCTGTTCGGCACCTGCCATCAGGGCGTCCCACGCCAGCTTGTGAATGTCCCTATCTTCCATGCCGCGCGTGTGGGTCATCAGGATAGCGATATCATCACCCGTATAGTGAATACGGAAATCGACTAACAGTTCATAGGAATGCTGATCTACATAACGGTTGACTGCTTCCAGTACCTTTATCGACGGTGTGATGTGACCACCGATAGATCCAATGTCTGCCTTAATGACTGATATCGTTGTCTGCATTACCCGTATCCCAAATTACTAAATTCCGGCGAGATTGCCGCGCAATCAAGAATACTGAAGTTGCAATTGCGTACTTTGACTGCGATCAACATCCTGCCTTTAGAATTCGTTAGTGTTTTTAAGAAAGGGAATGACGGTTTCCCCCTCGAGAAGCATGGGCGATTTCTGATGGTGCAAAAAGTAGGCATAAATCGAAGTTATTGGTGGCACTTTTGGGCTATGATGACAATTTTGATTTGTACCTCACTTTTTTCAGCACGTTTACCCGCTGGGGAAGCAGACGGTGCCTTGCTGATTGAGATCGAAGGACCGATCGGGCCAGCGGTTGAAGATCACGTTGCTCGAGGTTTCGAGCAGGCCAACGCTGCTGCGGCACCTCTGATCATTTTAAGGATCGACACGCCAGGTGGGTTGGCGAGCTCCACGCGTGGGATAGTCAAGACAATTCTTGCGTCCCGGCGTCCTGTTGCCTGTTATGTTTCCCCCTCTGGCGCGAGGGCGGCCAGCGCTGGAGCCTACATTCTTCTTGCGTGCCATGTTGCGGTGATGGCTCCCGGTACAAACGTCGGTTCTGCAACGCCGATAATGATTGGTGGCATGCCAGGGAGTACGGAACCGGAAGCAAATTCATCTGATCACCCCGATCTGACTGACAAGGTAGTTAACGATTCCAAAGCCTATATGCGATCCCTTGCCGAGATACGCGGGCGCCCTGGTGAAGTCGCTGAAAAATTTGTTAGCGAGGCTTTGAATTATACTGCGCGAGAAGCCCAGGAACTGGGGTTGATTGATATGATTGCCGTTAATCTTCGCGACATGCTTAGTCAACTAAATGGCCGGCCCATCAGTATTGATGGTCAACAAACAGAACTTGCTTCCGATTTGTTCGACGTGACGCTGTTTGAGCGCACATGGCGAGACGAACTGTTGGCATTTATTACCAACCCCAATACGGCATATTTGTTGTTGATGGCGGGTATATACGGCCTGATCATTGAAGCAACGAATCCGGGGCTATTTGCGCCTGGAATTTTGGGAGGCATTTGCCTTATCCTCGGGCTGTATGCGTTACAGATGCTCCCTATCAATTACGCTGGTATTGCGCTGATTGGCCTCGGATTCGCCCTAATGATTACGGAAACCTTCGTTCCCGCATTCGGCATCCTGGGTATTGGCGGCATTATAAGTTTTCTGCTGGGTTCGATAATGCTGATCGACAGCGATGTACCCGAGTTTCGCATCTCTCCGATATTGATTGGCACTGTTTCAGCCACCACAGCAGGGTTGTTTCTTTTTGTTTTGTCGTTTGCGGTACGGGCCTGGCGCCAACCCGCGGTCAGCGGCAACGCCTCAATGCTCGGGTCCACCGCGCGTGTCCTGCGATGGCGGAACGGCGCTGGTGCGGTGAAGACGCACGGCGAGGTTTGGTCTGCGGTTGGAATGGACGACGCCAAACCCGGCGACAGCGTAAAAGTTGAGAAAATTGACGGCCTGACAATAACTGTTTCGCCGATAAAAACTGCCGACAAAAAGGAGGAAGACAATGCCATTTGAACTGTTGTACTCGTTTTATAGTCTAGCTTTGCTTGGACTTTTGATTGTTTTGTCCGCTATCAGGATACTAAGAGAGTATGAGCGTGGCGTGATTTTTCTGCTGGGTCGATTTTGGCGGGTAAAAGGGCCAGGCCTGATCATCGTTATTCCAATCATCCAGAAAATGGTCCGGGTTGATCTTCGCACCATGGTCATGGACGTCCCGGAACAGGATGTTATCTCCAGGGACAATGTTTCTGTTAAAGTGAATGCGGTGGTTTATTACCGTGTTGTAGAGGCCAAACGCGCAATCATCGAGGTGGAAAACTATGAATATGCCACCAGTCAACTGGCTCAAACTACTCTGCGGTCGGTGCTTGGCCAGCATGCGCTTGATGAAATGTTAGCGGAGCGTGACCGTTTAAACGACGATATCAGGCAAATCCTGGATGACCAAACGGACGCATGGGGCATCAAAGTTTTGAACGTTGAGCTTAAGCATGTTGACCTTGATCCCACGATGGTGCGTGCGATTGCAAAAGAGGCAGAGGCAGAACGCTTGCGTCGCGCCAAAGTCATTTCTGCCAAGGGCGAGGCACAAGCCGCCAGCGATATTTACGAAGCTGCGAAAATATTACACCAACAACCAGAAGCGATGCAAATTCGCTATCTGACCGCACTGCCAGAAATCGTTGGTGAACGCTCCTCAACGGTTATTTTTCCGCTGCCATTGGATCTGATAAACGCGTGGTCATCACAGCCACCAAAAACGGACACATAGTCCAAGCCGCACAGCCTAAAGCCTGCTTCTCTAATATACAGATAGCGCTTGTAACCTGTAGCGTGATCAATGCGGCCGGTTCGACAATGACAATTGGCGCTCGAAATACAACCAACCGTGTAGTGCTAGTATGCAAGCCAGCAGGCACTGAGGTTGAAACTATAAAGGGACGCCGACTGATCGCCGTGTTGATATGGTTCAACCGTGATCAAGGGTAGGCTGGAGTCAGTAGATCAAATTGTCAGGATTTCCCGCCATGAAGCTGTGAATGTTATGGGAGGTGATATCATTAATACGCTGGACAGCCTCAATAGTATTGAAGGCATTGTGCGGCGTGATGATAACATTGCGCATACGCAGCAGAATATGGTTAATCAACAGCGTTTGCAAATTGTGTTTCTTGGCGAAAACGCTATTGAGAAGCTCTGTTTCCTCCTGAATAACAGGCTCTTCCGGTAGTACATCAAGCCCGGCAGCGGCTACTTTGCCGTTACTTAAGGCCTGTAGTAGGGCGTTTGTGTCGATGATGTCTCCCCGAGCCGTATTAACCAGAATAACGCCGTCTTTCATACGGTCAAACTCTGAAGATCCAAGAAGATGCCGGGTAGAGGACACCAAAGGTAGGTGCAGTGAAACAATGTCACTGGTTTCCAATAATGCGTTCAAACTTGTATACGCAAATCCAAGCTGCCGGGCCAATGTTTGATCTGGTGCAATGTCATGCGCTGAGACACGCATGGAAAAGCCCAGAGCAATTTCGATAACGCATCTGCCAATGTTGCCCGTGCCGATTACACCAAGAGTTTTGCCCTTTAGGTCGAAACCTTGTAGGCCCTGCAAAGAAAAATCGCCACGGCGTGTACGATCAACGGCCTCGGTTATGCGGTGAGATAGGCTGAGTAGCAATGCAAACACGTGTTCTGCAACAGTCGGAGCACCGTAAGCAGGAACATTTGCAACTTTGATGTTGCGCGCTGCGCAGTCGTTGCAGTTTATATGGTCATGGCCAGTGGAACGCGTGGCGACAAAGTGCAGGTTTGGCATTTGTTTAAACACTGTTTCATCAAGCACAGAATTGACAAAAACAGAAACGATCTCAGCGCCCTCATACAGACTAGCATTATCTGCATTAAGAGGAGCATCAATCATTATAAGCTCATGGTTCTCAAAACTAGTTGAGGTTTCCGGCACCAACCAATTTTCTGATTCAAATATGAGTATTTTCAAGATAATTACGCCGATGTTGTGGATAGTTGATTGAAGACATTTTCAGTTTCAATCATACCCGGATTCCCCGTCATTTCACCAAGAGAGGCGTTTTCCCGCCGACAAGCGCCAGACCATCAAGTGACACCTGTTCAAATTGCAGGATAAACGAAACGGTATTGGACAAGGCAACTCTCCAAAGGTTAGGCACCAATTGATATTTGATTACTATAACGAGGCGAGGGAGTGCCTTCTTGATATCAATCAAGACTGTGCTGTGTCCAGGTACAGCCAAACTTCCTTCGGCAGCTAGGTTTCTTGTCGCCGCATGGCGATACTTTTAGCTATCTGTCCAAATACTAGAGGAGCCGAGCTTGCCAAAACGATCACAAACCAGCCGGTTCCATCCAGTGGCGCAATGCGCAAGACATTTGATAGTGGGGCCCAATATGCTGCCAGTCCTAAAAGGCCAAGACATAGGAAAACTGCACCCCAAACAAAGGGGTTACGGACTATTTGATTGTTGAGAAGTGTTGTTTTTCGATTGCGCATATTAAAAACGTGCAACAACTGGGCGAGGGCAAGACCCATAAAGGCGACCGTGTTTGCATACTGATCATTCTGGTGAGCTTGGGACAGCGCCCAATAATAGGCAATGAGCACTGGTATTGTCATCAAGCATGCATACGCGACTATTGTGCGCCAATGTCGAGGCTCTATGAGCCCCTCCGATGTTGGACGCGGTGGTCGGTTGAGGATTTCCTTGTCTGCCCCGCCAAAACCAAGCGCGAGTGCGGGGAAAACATCTGTTACCAAATTCAAAAATAGTATTTGCAAAGGCAACAGAGGCAAAGACAACCCAGACAAAATAGCCAATGTCACAATCAGAACTTCACTTATATTGCATGACATCAGATAAATGACGAATCTTCGAATGTTCGTGAAAATGACCCTGCCTTGTTGGATTGCCAAAATGATTGAAGCGAAAGAATCATCTTTGAGGATCATATCAGCGGCTTCCTTGGCAACCTCTGTTCCTCGTTGCCCCATAGCAATACCAACGTCGGCTTTCTTTAAGGCAGGTGCATCATTGACGCCGTCTCCTGTCATGGCAACAACAGCGCCGTTTTTTTGATAAAAGCTGATTAACTCCAACTTGTGTTTTGGACTCATACGGGCGAACACGTCATTATTTATCAATTTTTTTTGTGCTTCGACTGTAAGGTCTGTGGCAGAAATCAAATCTCTCCCTTCCAGTGCACGTGTAATTTGGGAACCGTCCGTAATCCCTACGGCAGCGGCTATGGTTTTTCCTGTGGCAACATTATCTCCAGTCGCCATAACAACACGAATTCCCGCGTTTTGAGCCGCTTTTACTGCAAATGCAGCATCAGAGCGCGGCGGGTCTTCCAGACAAATTAGACCCAAAAATACTAAATCTTTGTAGGGCGTTTCATTTGCACTATTGGCAGTTTTTTCTGCCAAAGCCAAAACGCGCAGGCCACGGCTGGCAAGCGTGTTCATTGTCTTCAGCCATTCGTCGTGCATCGCCTGGTCAAATACTGTTTCTGATGGGCCATTTGCGATATATGTCACCTTATCGAGTATCGCTTCGGTTGCTCCTTTTACGGCATATAAATATGAATCACGCCCTCTATGAATCGTCGCCATCATGCGAACATTGGGGTCGAACGATTCTTCGCATACTCTAGGATATTCCTGTTCACACTCTGGCGAATCATAGCCAGCTGTTCTAGCTGCATTCACTAACGCTGTTTCCATTGGGTCGGTCAGGCTTGTGCTCTCGGTGCCACTATAACAAAGCGCACAAACGCGAAGTGCTCTTGCTGCCACACCGCTGCCGGTTTCAGTCAAGCCGTTTTTATCTGGACTGTCTGGCGTCACAAGCCGTGTCGCAGTCATTTTGTTTTCTGTAAGAGTCCCCGTTTTATCTGTGAGAATAATATTCACGGACCCTAATGTTTCGACCGCAGAGAGGCGTTCAATCAAGGCGCTGCGAGAAGCAAGTTTCAACATACCGCGCGCAAGAGCAAGTGTCGCAACAATAGGCAACCCTTCCGGAATGGCCGCAACAGCAAGTGCGACCCCGGTTTTAACCATTAGTAGAGTATCGTGCCCAAGCAGAATGCCGACGAATATCAGCAGAGTTGTCAATGTAAGAACAGCCACCAGCAACTGTTCGGATAGTTTTTGAAGGCGCTTTTCGAGCGGGGAGGCCGATGCTACGGCTTCGCTCGTAAGTGTCGCTATTTTTCCCAGTTCTGTACCCGGCCCAGTTTTAATAACAGTACCTGTCGCTGAACCTCTCGTAATTGCGGCCCCTTTAAACGCCTGTGCCGCATGATCTAAAGGCATCAATTGTGACCCGTCGGCAATTGCCTTTTTATCTACGGGTACAGACTCTCCCGTGAGTAAAGATTCGTCGACTTGCAGCTTTGAACTTTCGATTAACTGAATGTCAGCAGTAACGATGTCGCCGGCGTCCAGAAGAACTGTGTCTCCGGGCACTAATTCTTCCGCCGGGATGATTCGCACTTTCCCTTCGCGTTTGACACGCGTGGTGGTGCGCCCCATTTTCCTCAGAGCTGCCATTGATCGTGTGGCCTTATGTTCGGCCCAAAACCCGATAGCGGCATTGAGGATTATGACAACTCCAATAGCAACAGCTTCAATATTGTCTTCGAATAGAAAAGACAGAAAGGCCGCAATCATCAAAAGGAACGTTAAAAGGCTTTTAAATTGCGCGGCAAAAATTTGCCAAACCGATTTGGCTTTTGAGGGATCAAGGCTATTTGGACCATACATGGCCTGACGCTTCCGTACTTCACTGCTCGAAAGGCCACTCTCAAAGTCTGTTGTGATGCCAGAAGGGAAACTCGAACTTTGACCATCAACTTGGCTATCCACGTTGTTTTACCTTGGCTGATCTCCGCATGTGGCTTCACCGCCGTTTCATTATTCCAGCGAAAAATGTAATGCAATATGCCGTGCGCACAATTGCCGTCCATGAAAAATATATAGCTGAGTTTCGGCAAGTGAAGTTAGGCTTCCTCGCGATTGGACAAGAAAGCCTGTCTGTTTGGTGTGCTGTTATGATGATTTCACTGAAATTTTCCGCTCTTGAACCTTGGCTTTTTCTGACTTTGGCAAGTGAATACTTAGAACACCTTTTTTAACAGATGCATCAATTTTTCCCCCGTCAATTTCTGTTGGAATTGTGATGCGTCGTTGAAAAAACCCAAAAGAACGCTCGGTACAGTGATAATCTTCACCTTCTTCGTCTGTTGCGCTTTCTCTGTTGCCTTTGATTGTAAGCAAATTGCCATTGAGAGTTACGTCAATATCTTCTTTATCAAGACCGGGAACGTCAACATTGATATCAATTGTCTTGCTCGTTTCCTTCACGTCCATTTTGGCAAAATTGGTGATCTCACCATTGTCATGAAACCAATCAGATATACGCTGAGGCGCATAGCGGTCCAACAGTCGATCCATATCATGATGCAAAGTCTCAAGGGCTTGCCCGATCGATAGTACGCTATGCTCTCCTTTTCTGGTGGGGAGTGATTCCTTATCTACCATCATCATAACCTCATTTTAAAAGTTCATCGCAGGTCGAATGATATCGACCTGACGCAAATACATATTGATTGCGGTCAATTCTGTGTCGGGAAATCTTCAGGCGTGCTTCCATTCTATCAGAGTTGTTATTCGTGTTTTTTATTGTCGTCCATGCCTCTTAAAATTGCCTGCTGAACATCTATAGGCTGCTCACTAACTGCATTTGCCAATGAATACAGTTTGTCACGCAAACCATGCACTTGATCAATCAACGATAATATAATGGGCATTGACTCTGCATCAATTGAAAGGTCGGTTTGCAAGTTGAGAATGAACTGTAATCTGACGATATCAATCTCCGCAAAATAGCTTTGGCCTTTCGTCTGCTTTGGGTTTATCCAGCCTTCTTCGATACAAAAGCAAAGATGTTCCACGCTCAAACCTTCAACTCTGGAGATAACTTCATCTTCAGTAAAAGTCATCTCTGAACTCCCTCAAAAACTTGCCGCACGTCATATGAGTGTTTTTTTTGCCAAGACCTGAAAAAACCTGTTAGTTCTTCGTCCGGTGTTTCCGGTAGTACAATCTTGAGAGTGATGAGTTGATCACCAACTGCATGGGCCTTGTTTGCTTCGATGCCTTTTCCTTTTAGTCTCAGGGTCTGGCCGCTAGAGGAACCCGCAGGAATATTCATAGACACCTTTCCGTGCAGAGTAGGCACATCTATTTTTCCGCCAAGTATCGCTTCATCCAGTGTGATGGGCACTTCAAGTAGAATGTTTCTCTTGTTGCGCCTGAAATATGGATGTGCCGAGATTGTAACGTTGATCTGGGCATCACCGTTCGAACCACCTCCGTGCCCAGGCAGCCCTTTTCCTTTAAGGCGCAGTTTTTGACCCTCACCAATGCCAGCGGGAATGGAAACATCAAGAGAAACTCCATCTGGCATTGTCACTCGCTTTTTTGCACCCAGCGCTGCGTCCAGAAAATCAACGGCGAGACTGTATTGGATGTCCGCGCCTTTCAAACGGTGTTCAGCCCCTTCATGTCCTCTCCTCTGGCTTCGAGCATGGCCAAAAATCTGCTCAAAAAGATCGCTTTCATCTGCAAAATCGGAGAATCCTTCTGCATTATAATAGTGATGATGCGAACCTGCGCCGGCGTGCGACCGATAGGTCGAATACGGCTGCTTTTCAGCACCGGACATATCGATCTCTCCCCGGTCGTATCTGGCGCGCTGCTCAGTGTCTTTCAATAGGTTGTATGCTGCTGATGCAGTCTTGAACCGAACTTCCGCATCTCTGTCACCCGGGTTGAGGTCTGGGTGCAGCTTCTTGGCGAGGCGACGATAGGCGGCCTTGATTTCTTTATCTGATGCGTCTTGTTTGACGCCCAAAATGTCATATGGATTGTCGCTCACCTTTTCTCCAATCTACATAACCAGAACGCTTGTTGAGCGCACCGAACCAGCGGAAGTTTACTATATGGCTGGGCACCGACCTTGATTTTACTCAAAACACCATTTGCCAACTGGTGCCAGTATGGTTTTAGGCTCAGCAACAGGAGATTGTCATGAATGAAGGTTTACGCAGACAAATCTTATCGATTATTGATGATTGTGAAGATATGACAATCGCGACCATTCGCCCGGATGGATTTCCACAAGCAACAACAGTCAGTTACGTGAACGATGGCCTTGTCATCTATTTTATAACAACTACAGACAGTCAGAAGGCCCACAATATTGCGCAAGATAACAAGGTGTCCCTGACCATAAACCGCCACTATGAAATCTGGGATGATATCCAGGGCATATCAATGGGCGCGTTTGCTGCATTGGTTACAGATGCTGATGAGAAAGAGAAAATCGGCGACTTGCTTATGGAGAAATTTCCACAAGCAGCAAACTATGGCCCCGTCAGTGAAGTCGAGCTCGCCTTCTTTCGTTTGGAACCGAAAGTTATTTCAATACTCGACTACAAAAAGGGATTTGGTCACACTGAGTTGATTGAAGTCTAGTTACCTCAGATGAAATCAAGATTGCGGTAGGGTACGAACAAGAAGACTGATTATTGACTGACGTCAAAGTGATTGAACGTTTTGTATTGAAAATGGATTAGAGCTCGCTATCAGGCCGAGAGTTTTAAATGCTTAAACTAAAACGTATTGCGATCGACACATACGGCGAAAATGTTGCTTTTTTAGCGCGCAATTGCACCATATACCGACCCGAGGAATACCAGGCCTTCAAGAAAATTGAGGTTGTATACCAGGGTAATATATTGTTGGCGTCACTACTAATTGTTGACGATGAAAACATTGTTGGTGCCAACCAACTCGGCTTATCTGAACAGGCATTTTCTCGCATTGGTCTTTCAGAGAATGATTCGGTTAGCATTGCCCCTGCAGAACCGCCGCGCAGCCTCGACCATCTTCGTAAAAAAATCCATGGCTACACTCTTGAGGCTCGGCAAATTGAGGAAATTATTGCCGATATCTCAAGCTACCGCTATTCGGAAATGGAAATTGCTGCATTTCTTGTTTCCTCTGCTGGCTTCATGACAACAACGGAAATGCTGGCCTTAACCCGGGCAATGGCGAAAGTTGGTAACCAACTGAGTTGGCGAGCTCCAATCATAGTTGACAAGCACTGTATAGGGGGCATTCCCGGCAATCGAACCTCTATGATCATAGTACCAGTTTTGGCCGCGCACGGCCTGCCCATCGCAAAAACCTCATCGCGTGCAATCACGTCTCCTGCGGGCACGGCCGATACGATGGAAGTATTAGCGCGCGTTGACCTTTCCATGCATGAAATGCAAAAAGTTGTAAATGACTGTGGTGGCTGTTTGGTGTGGGGGGGGCACGTTAATTTGTCACCGGCTGACGATATCCTGATTTCTATTGAGCGACCTCTTTCAATTGATACACGAGAGCAAATGGTTGCCTCGATTATGTCAAAAAAAATATCCGCAGGTTCAACCCATCTGCTTGTCGATATACCCATAGGGCCAACCGCAAAAGTACGGAGCCATGGGGACGCTATGCGCCTCAGAAAACTGTTTGAATATGTTGGTCGAGAGGTCGGTTTGCACGTTGAAGTGATTCAAACGGAAGGTATTCAGCCAATTGGCCGGGGTATTGGCCCGGTTTTAGAGGCACGCGATGTTATGGCTGTATTATCTGGCGATCCCGGCGCGCCGGCAGACCTTCGTGAAAAATCACTGCAACTGACGGGCGCGCTCCTGGAGGCCGATCCATCACTTGAGGGTGGATCAGGATATGCACGCGCACGACATCTGCTGGACTCAGGAGAAGCTCTTGCGGCAATGAACCGCATTATTGATGCGCAAGGCAGGCAAACCGAAGCTTTTTGCGCAGGCAAGCTTACTTATGATGTGTTGGCACCGGAGACAGGAACAGTAACAGCAATCGATTGTTTTCGTATTAGCCGAATGGCGCGTCTCGCGGGTGCACCGATGGACAAGGGGGCCGGCATTGACCTTTTTAAGAAAGTTGGCGATGTGGTCGAGATTGGCGAGCCACTTTACCGTATTCATGCCTGCTTCCAATCTGATTTCAAATTCACCAAAACTTTCGCCGACGAAGCAACCGGGTATCAGATCGGCAGTGGCCTATGAGCAACGGCACTCTCCATATCTACCCCGGTTATGAACAACCCGGTTTTGCATTGGCCAAGCTGCTCGGCTGTGATAGCAGTGCTATCGCGCTTCACACGTTTCCTGACGGTGAAAGCCGAATTCGGGTTGGCGCCGCAAACAACACAGCGCTTGTGTATGTCAGCCTTGATCATCCGAACAATAAACTGATTAATTTGATCTTTGCGGCCCAGGCGCTGCGAGACATGGGTGCAAAGCGGATCGTCCTTATATGCCCCTATCTGTGTTATATGCGGCAGGACAAGGCGTTTGAAACTGGCGAGGCCGTTAGCCAACAAGTAATCGGCGCTTTGCTGCCTCGGTTTTTTGACCGGATCATTACTGTTGATCCGCACCTGCACCGAGTATCTTCCCTCAATGACATATTTCCCACCATCGAAGCCAATTCCTTGTCAGCGGCTGGTCCGATTGCAGAAGCGATTAGGGGCGAACCGGCATTTGCTGATGCGGTATTGGTTGGGCCTGATAGCGAGTCAGAGCAATGGCTTGGTGCGGTATCGGGGCGCACAGAGCTGGATTATATCCTCGCTACAAAGACACGGCGCGGCGACCGTGATGTTATTGTTACTTTACCCAATGCGAGCTGTGTACAGGGACGTCCCGCTATTATTGTAGATGATATTGTCTCGTCTGGCACGACCATACGCCGGTGCACCAATCTTCTTCTTGAAGCAGGGGCTAGCCGTGTTGAAGTGCTCGCTGTACATGCCCTATGCAGCCTTGATGATGTAAAGCTCATGAAGGCAAGCGGCGTATCGAGGTTACAGTCCTGTAACGGTGTTTTACATACTACCAATACAATTGATTTGATGCCCCTTATCGCTGACACTCTGAAGAAAGAATTATAGTATGGCTATCCAAATAAAATTCTGTGGGGCGGCGGGCACGGTCACCGGCTCTTGCTACTGGGTACGGACCGGCGAGTGTCAATTCCTTGTGGATTGCGGCATGTTTCAAGGTTCTAAAACGATAAAAGAACTGAATTATGAACCTTTCCCGTTTGACCCTGCAGCAATTGACTTTGTGCTTTTGACACATGCACATATTGATCACGCTGGCTTACTGCCCAAACTCGTAAAACACGGATTTTCAGGCCCTATTTATGCGACGGATGGCACACGCGATCTATTGAGCTTTATGTTGCCGGACAGCGCCTATATTCAGGAAATGGAGGTGGAACGGCTGAACCGCCGCAATACCCAGCGTGGAAAGCCTGCGGTTGCTCCCATCTATACTCAGGAAAATGTAGTTCAGTGCCTGACACAGTTTAGGCCGGTTGATTATGAAACCTGGGTTGATATGGAACTGGTGCGAATACAGTTTTGGAATGCCGGTCATATATTGGGTGCAGCGTCCATAGAAGTGGAGGTGCCGGGCAACCAACCTGAAGATGAACCTCTAAAACTATTGTTTTCAGGTGACTTGGGGCCTGATCAAAAAGCTTTCCATCCCGATCCTGACGCGCCAACCAGCTATGATTACCTCATTTGCGAGTCAACATATGGCGGACGAGAACGTACAGATGCCTCTCCAAAAGAGCGCCGCTCTCTTCTCGCACGTGAAATCAATGATACGATAAAAGCCGGTGGAGATGTGGTTATTCCGGCTTTTGCTGTGGAACGCACCCAGGAATTGTTGCTGGACCTGTCCTATTTATTGAATAGCGGTGATATTCCTCGTGTACCTGTTTTTCTCGATTCCCCTCTTGCTATCAAAGTAACGTCTGTTTTTTCAGCTCACGCCAGTGAATTGGAAGATATTGAGGGCAGACCTGCGGCCTTTAATCATCCAAGTTTTCATTTCACGGAAAGCGTGGACATGAGCAAGGCAATTGCCCGGTTTTCCAGCGGGGCTATTATTCTGGCGGCTTCTGGTATGTGCGATGCGGGGCGTATCCGACACCATCTCAAGAATCATCTCTGGCGGTCCCAATCGACCATATTATTGGTTGGCTATCAGGCAGAAGGCACACTTGGCCGTATGTTGGAGCAAGGAAAAAAGCGAGTAAAAATTCAAGGCGATGAGATTGAGGTCAAGGCGCGTATAAGAACGCTGGATACATACTCCGGGCATGCTGATGGCAGTGGTCTTGTCAAATGGATTAAAGAACGTATGCCTCTCAAGCACCAGCTTTTCCTGACCCACGGTTCAGAAGCAGGAATCAATGCATTGAAAAAAGGCCTTGTTGCTGATGGCCTTCCAAGCAGTCAAATCACTGCGCCAAAAATGGATGATGAGTATGAATTAGGCGCAGCGGGCAGCAGGTTGGTGCACCCAGGGGCTACCCGGCGACTGGACCCTAAAGTGGTTGATAAACCCGATTGGCATAATGACCTGGCGCAGCTAACACTGGATATACGAGCACGCCTTGATCACGCTGCAAGTGACAAAGAACGCAACGAGATGTTGCTGAAACTCAAACATGCATTTGATAATTCCACGCATCGAAAGAAACAGCGGTCGAGCTAACATGTTGGTCGTCACCGATTGTTTCCGGATCATTGTTCTCGGGGAATAACCCTTGTGTTGTCGGCTATTCGGTCACTGGGGTGCAGGACAATTGCTTGCCCATCCTCCAGGCCGTCAACAACTTCAGCGTAACGATTGTTCATATGATCAATTTCTATGCGGGTAATACGGGCGCGTCCATCCTTGACAGCAAAAACCGCCCATTTCCCCTCGTGACGAAATAACGCCCCGATGGGAATTGTAAGCACATCGTCACTTTGCCAAACCAATACACCCACATCGACACGGTAACCATGACCTAGACGCTGCCATTGCTCATAGGGGTCATTAATATCTATGATCACGTTTACCCGCTGTTCCTCGATACCAAGGGTCGAGACTTTTGTGTATCCAAATGGTTCTACAAGACGCACAATACCTGACAAGGCCTTTTCTCCACCCCAATTCGTAATGATTACCTTGTCTCCCACTGACACTTGAACGGCATCGGTTGAAAGTAGGTCAGCGATAATCTCCATGTCTTCAGGATCACCTATTTCAACTAAAGGCACGCCGGCCGCGACAATGGTTTCGCTTTCTTGCAGAATTCGGAGAATGCGCCCATCCACCGGTGACGTAACAGTGAAGCAACAATTGTCTGCGGTGGTTGCGGGCCGGTCGCCAGGACTTAGCAAAGCGGCGCGGGCACGCTCCAGTTCGAACTCGCGTGCGTAGCGATTGGCCAAGGCTGTTTCAACTGCTGCGGTCTGACTGCGCAATTCCATTAGTGCCTGATCAAGACGGCTTTCAGAAATCGTGTCGCTTTCTACCAGCGCTGCAGCACGTTCATACTCACTACGAGCGAAATCACGCAGAGCCTGTATTCGCTCAAGCTCTGCAGTGCTTTGCGCATTGGCCGCTTCCGCGACTTTTACCACGGCTTCCAATTCACTGCGGGTTCGATTGTCAAGGAAAGCAGGTTCCGTAGGCTGTATTGTGGCAATGGGTGTTTTGCCTGCGGTAACACCATCTCCAACGTCCCCAGAGAATCTGAGCACCCGTCCCGGTAGTGGCGCTGATACTAGATAGTCTTCCTTAACTCTGGTTTCGCCCTCATCATCAATCGTTACATTCATGTATCTACGTTCAGCATAGCCAAGATCAACGGCAACCGGATGCGGCCAGAACGCATAGCCGAGTCCAACCGCCAGCAACAAGACAGCAGTTATGGGGATCATCAGTCTTCGAATTGTGGCCAGCATTTGCCTACTCCCGGGTTTTTAAAACAGCGACAAGGTCAAGGTTTGAGACCCGCCGAACAACAACCCACGCTGAGCCCGCAGCGGCGACGAGTACAACAAGGGCTGCATAGCCATATGTTGAAGGGTAGATGATGAAAGGCAAGCGGAAGAGTTCAGTATCAAACATATCCACCATGAGTGATCCCAAATGATAGCCAAAGAAACCGCTGAGAGGTAAGGCTAGCCATGTCAGGACTGCTAACTCCCCAGCAAGTATGAAAGCAACTTCTTGCCGGGTGAAACCTAGAACCCGCAGGCTCGCCAACTCACGCCCGCGTTCTGAAAGAGAAATACGTGCAGCATTGTATATGACACCGATGGCAATCACCGATGCGAAACCGATGTAGACAATGATCATGGTGTCCATGTACTCACGAATAGTAGTATAAAACGATTCGAGTGAAACTCGTTTGATCATCAAACCAACAAGCGCAGGTACGTTCTTTAATGCGGCAAAAAGCTCCGCTTCCCCTGCGCTGTCAACCTGAAGATAAATGCTGGATATAACCGGGCCTTCTTTGAGCAGTTTATTAAGTGCGCTGCGTTTCATATATGCGCCTGTTCCTACATACTGGCGACTGATTTTGGTTATAGGTACCGTGACAATAGGCCGACGACCCTCCAAAACATCTATGCGAACCATGTCACCCAATGTGGCACCAAGCATGTCGGCAAGCTTGTCGGATAGCATCAGCCCCTGCGCGGGCACTTCTATCTTTTTATGATTAATATCCAGTAATCGACTCAGATTATTTTCCGGATCTATTCCGGCAATTGCGGTGCGCTCTGATCTTGTTCCCGATGTAAGGCGAACAGGTACATGGCGCATACCTTCTGCACGCATGACAGATGGTAGATATGTCGCTTCTTTAACCGCAGTTTCGGCGTGAATATCGGTTAAAGTGATAACAATATCCTGTCGCTCTGTGTCGAAATAAAAAATTTCAGTCATTTCATCAAGAGCATTTAAAAAGAACAGGGTCACCACCAGCAAGGCGCCGGAAAAAGAAATCCCCATCACCGTAAGCGCTGAACGTATCGGCCAGCGAATTATATGGCGTACGATCATGCGGGCTGGCTGTGACATGACGCCGCCGAATCCTATGCGTTCCAGGGTATTAACCTTATAGGTTGTTGGCGGCGGTGGCACCATAGCAACGGCAGGTGCGAGTTTAACAATGCGGCGAACCGCGTTAAAAGTACCAAGACTTGCGGCAAAAATGCTAACAGCTGCACCCAAAATAAATACTTTTGGCTCGACGAGGTAATATAGAAACGGAAAGCGAAAAAAATCGGCATACATTTCAGTCATACCCCGCCCCATCCAAGCACCGCCTACCCAGCCGATAACGATACCAATGGCGGTGATCACAGCGACAAATTTGAAGTAATGAGCGCCTACTTCAAAATCACTGTAGCCGAAGGCTTTTAACAGGCCTATTTGCTGGCGCTCTGTTTCAACCAAGCGGGCAATAACCAAATTCAATAGAAATGCAGCAACGGCAAGAAAGATTGGTGGAAAGACCTTAGCCAATGTTTCTTGCTGATCCATTTCGCTCTTCAAAAAAGCATACGACAATTGATCTTCACGTCCAATCGCTCCAATGCCGCCGTATGGGTCGATCAACCGATCTACTTCAGCAATAACCTCCTGCACGCGGCCATCCCGGGACAGCGTAAGCGATACATCGTTCAGCCCCCCCTTAAGGTCATAGATTGCTTCCAGGGCACTATGGTTCATCCAGAAAATACCAAAGCGACGATTGTCGGGTACCAGATCACCCGGGCCGAGCACATAGATATATTCAGGTGACAATACGATGCCGACAATTCTGAGCATACGGCGACGCCCATTCATGTTAGCCCAGAACGCATCACCAGGCGTGAAATTGTGCGCTTCAGCAAAAGCTTCATGAATAACAATTTCATTGACACTGTCTGATACTGGCAAACGTCCGGCCCGTATCACAATTCCATTGAGATTTGCCCCTTCGGCTTGAGGCAATGAAATGGCCTGAGCACGCCCGGGCTCTACCATGTCATCAATATCAATGATCACACCATGAACGATCCTGCCTTCCACCCTTCTAACGCCAGGAATTTCTGCGAGATCGGAAAGAAGCGATCGTGGTGCCCGCTTCATATGAGCGAATATGTCCGCAAAATGATATCGTTCGTAATAAGCATCGCGGGTTTCCTGGAGGGAGTTTAACGTGCCAAGGGAGAGAACAACTGTTGCCACGCCGCACCCGAGAACGAATGCAATTGCCACTACTTGTCCGCGAATATGCCAAAGATCGCGAACAAGTTTTCGGTTTAACGATTTGACGTTGTTTACCATTTGAGCGTTTCTGCCGGGATTTTCTGTGAATTGACCTGAACGTCCGCAATTCGGCCGTCAGCAAAAGAGACAACGCGGTCAGCCATCGCTGCAATGCCTGCATTGTGAGTTATCAATACAGTTGTTGTGCCCAGCTCTCGGTTGACTTGTTCTATTGCCTCAAGAACGCCAACACCAGTTTTGCTATCGAGTGCCCCTGTTGGTTCATCGCACAATAATACATCTGGGCGCTTTGCGACCGCCCGGGCGACTGCCACACGCTGCTGCTCGCCGCCGGAAAGTTCGGCCGGGAAATGGTCAACCCGGTGTCCCATGCCAACCAACTCCAGAGCAGCCGTTGCACTTAGGGGTCGCTCGGATATCTCTGTCACAAGTTCAACGTTTTCGCGCGCCGTAAGGCTTGGTATCAGATTATAAAATTGGAAAACAAAGCCAACATGGTGTCTGCGATATTGAGTTAAGGACGCGTCATCAAAGTTTGTCAGCTCACCGTTCCTAAAAAAAACCTGACCAGCTGTGGGCCGATCCAGCCCGCCCAAAATATTCAGGAAGGTGGATTTGCCGCTACCCGAAGGGCCAAGCATAACAGTCGTTTCACCTTTGAATAGTTCGATATCCACCCCTCGAAGTGCATGCACTTCACTTGCTTCGGTTTCATAGACTTTGGTCAGGCCAATGGTACGAAAGGCAATTTTTTCCTGAATATCGATAGTGTGACTATTTTCGCCAGCAACAATCATGCGAGCCTCTTTCACTTCGACAGTTTTAAGAACTGACGTCTTGAACAGTATATGATGCGAGCGTTTTGCTTCATTTGACTGGCGTCAAAGTAAGGTGCAAAACATCAAGACGAACAGATTCGGTAACAGGTTGTTGAAGCGGCATCCGTGATGAAATCAAAATCCTCTCATAGGCAATCGCCACCTTTGGTCCTATAGGCCTGACGGGAACGCCGACGGGCATGAACGGGTAAGCTGGACCAGAATTTGAATGTATCAGCGACCTGGATATTAACCCCACAGTGACTCTGACGGCGAGTGCGGGTACTTTTGCAACCCCAGTTGACACCCCAACCATCACAGGCGCACCCGGCACGCTGAACTTTACGGGAAGATACGGCTCGTACCTTCGACCTCAGTGCTCTGGACTTTGCCGATTTAGACAGCGATAGCCTGGTCGTTACTATTTTTGTCGTAGGGGCTGCGTAAGTAGGACTTGAACCTTAAAAGGTTCATATGGAGCAAGGCAACGCCGCAGCGGAATGACGAGGAATGGGCGTAAGCCCTGACGAGACTAATCCTGCTAAACTGAACCGGCTTACAGGTGTGGCTTACGGTAAAGGGTTGAGGGGCGGATAACGGCGTTTGTGACAAGTGACATAACTTTGTCGGAACGCGAGCGCTCAGCGCGTACGGCGAAACTCTGACGCGGACATGCCGAATTCGGCCTTGAACGCGCGACTGAAGCTTTCCCTGTTTTTGTAGCCCACCGCATAGGAAACCAGCTCAACAGACATGCTGTTGTCTGCACGCAGATAGTCCATCGCGCGCCGCAAGCGACGGTATCGCACCAGTTCCATTGGTGTGCCGTAGGGTTTGCATACTCTATAGAGTTTTGTCCGGGACATAGCAGTACTCTTGGCAATCATTTCCGGTGTCAGGTCAGGGTTTTTCAGGTTGCGCTCAATATACATGCGAACGGCTTGCAGGCTTGCACCATCCGTATCTTCCGACTCCAGAACATCCGGCCTGATCGTTCCCATGATCGCGGCGCCGAGCATTTCAAATGTTGCCTCATTCACACGCTGTGACTGGGCAACGGATAGTTCAGGTACGGTTTGCAATGCCGATTTCATGTAAGACTGCAACATGTTGGTCATAACGGATTCAGGCAAGATTTTACCATGCAATGCTTCCGGATCGGACAACCTACCGAGCAAGTCTCTTTTCTGTACAACCAGGGCGATGTTTTCGAAGGCTGTATTCTTTGAAGAGAGGGGCTGGGACAGGTCAAAAATTCGGATATCACCAGGCTTGAAATATCTGCCGGTGCCCAGGTTGTTGTCGAGCTCCATACCAGAGACCCGCAACTGAAAGGCCAATGTGTCTGAGCCATAACTTTCCGCATATTTTTTGCTGCGATCGATGCTGCTGGGTTCTGCGCAATGGTAGCGGGAATAATATACTGACGACGTAACATGATTGACAGAGCTGGCAACAAAAGGAGCACTATACGAGCCCGGCCGGTCCACGATGCCTACGCCTTCGGCCACTTCCCGCCAGAAAGAAAACTGCTCTGAAGGAGACACAGACTTGGTCGTCAAACTCTTCCTCAGGATGCGCGCGTTCTGAAAAGTCTCCAGAACCAGTGTTGTTGCGTTGCCACCGTCACCACCCGGCGTTCGCGGCGTTTCGATGTGTTGACCGTCCATCTCAAACCCCCAATTTGGTACAAAATGTCACACATTCGGTACGCTGTGTCACGGACAAATGGCTCAATTTAATTAAAAGTAAGTGTGCAAAGGCAAATAAGTAACCTGACCAAAGATTGATTGACACGCAATCGATGGTGTTTTGGGGCAAGGCACAGAAGCTCCGGGAGCTATGACTGTATTTGTTGAGGGGGAAATGTATGGAAACCGTTGAGCCTGAAAAGGCTACGCCAAGTAACTTTATAGATTGTTATTTGGGCGAGGTCCGTCTTTTTGCAGGAACTTTCGCACCCCGCGGCTGGCATTTTTGCGACGGTACTCTTTTAAATATGAATGAGTTTATGGACTTATATTCATTGATCGGAACAAAATTTGGCGGTGATGGGCGCGGGACATTTGGCCTGCCTGACTATCGTGGTCGCATTCCGGTTGGTTTCGGCCTGAATGAGCAATCTGGGACTCGCTATGCTTTGGGGCAACAAGGCGGGGCAGACACAATAACCCTAACAGGTCAAAACCTACCTGCGCACTCTCACGGCTCTTCTACGCCCCATTTCTCAACAATTACTCTGAAGGCAACATCGCAATTGGCTGTATCCGATGTCCCGCTTGAAAATAGCTCTTTGGCTACAGTCAATAGCGATTTCACACAAGCCTATGCTTATACGGAAGGTTATTCATATGTGGGGCTTGGCGGATTTAATGTCCCAGTCCAGGGGATGGGGAATTCCTCTGAAAGTGGCACGAGTGCTCCTTTTTACACCTATATGCCGACAATGGCGATCAACATCATAATCGCTTTGGCCGGAACGTACCCGAACCGCTCATAGAAAAGAAGACAGCATGCCCCTACCAGAAAACACCATAATTGGAGAAATCCGTTTTTGGGCTTTTGATTATAATGTTCGTTCAGGAAGCGGTCAGTGGCTTTTTTGTGATGGTTCAAAATATTCTATCAGTGAACACGGACAACTTTATTCCTTAATAGGGTCATTTTATGGTGGTGACGGTAGAACTACCTTTGCCGTGCCTAATCTCTCCGGCAAAGGCCTTGTCGATGAGTGGCAAAACCAGACTGTGACATCTGTTGATGGTCGCACCAAGCCATCAAACCCGTTTTCTTTCATTGGTATCGCAGCCGGAGAAAACTCCACCACTTTTGACCAATCTAAAATGCCCGTACATCGCCATGAAGTTGAAACGAGGGCTGCTAGTACCCCGGTGATGTTTGCCAGCATTGATTCTGCCACAGAAGTAACCCCAAGCGGTGCACCGTTCATGCCCGCTGCTGGCATAGCCAAACTGGGTTTCTCGACAGTGCCCTACGCACAATATATTGAGGCTGAAAATGTAACCAACAAGGTTTCCATGGGCACACTGGAGGCGGAAGGCAACGGCAGGCTGCCATTGGTGGGCAAACATCAGGCAGTTGAAAATAGACAGCCTCAATTGGCTATGGGTTTTTATATTGCAGCAGAAGGTGAATACCCACCACGGTCATAGTTTTGGGAGAACGGCATGACGTATTTTTATATGGGTGACATTATGTTGTTTCCAACAGTCTGGGCGCCAGAAGGTTTTCTGCCGTGTGATGGACGCCAACTGGACACTAATAAGTATCAGGCTTTGTTCAGTCTAATTGGAAACATGTATGGAGGTGACCTGAAAACCTATTTTAACCTGCCAGATTTTCGGGGCCGGGCCCCTGTTTGTGCTTCACCCGAGTTCCCAAACGGGTCGAAGGCGGGTCAGGAGAAAAACACGTTAACATTGGATAATTTACCTGGTCACACACATGACGTTTCTGAAGATATATTTCTTCATTTCGAGGCCAGTGCAGACCCTGCCACGCTTCATCGACCCTATGATGGATGTTATTTGGCGAAAACCACCAATAGCGCAAATAAATTCGTGAAACTCTATTCAGATCCTGGTGCATATACGGATATTAAATTAGAGGCTGAAACGACTGATATTGTTTTTACCGACACTCCCAGCGGACAAAAAAAACCTCAGTCTTACAGCAATATGCAACCTTTTCTCGCAGTGGGTTTTTACATTTGTGTAGACGGAATCTATCCGCCGAGAAGCTAGTGTTTGAAAGGCATGCGTTTGAACAGTTTGATATTCATAACATACTGTTTATAAAAGAAAAAAACTACCATTCATCAGGAGTTTTGTAAAATGTTTGGATTGTCTGTGAAAGATGAAACTCTCTTTAGGTCGACGTCAAAAGTGCAAAAAAAAGAATTGCTATTTGTCGATGATGGTGTTGAAGATTTGGCCACCTTGCTTGCCGGATTGGCCCCCCATATTGACGTCGTGCATCTTCGCCAGGATGGCAATCCATTGCAGGTAATTGCAAACGCTTTAGCTTCAAGTGAAACCGCCTCAAAAGTTCATATCTTATCGCATGGTGCCCCGGGTGTTCTATCGCTTTCGGGTCAGTGTATTGGTGCCGAGGCTTTGGAACAAAGCAACCACAATTGGAAAAGTCTTTTTACCAATTGTCACGAAATTGCTTTGTGGGCATGCTCGGTTTCAGCCGGGGCTTCAGGTAAGGCTTTCAAACGGCTCCTGGAAAGCCTGACCGGAGTCCGGGTATTTGCGGCAAACCACCTCGTTGGTGATCAAGAAAAAGGCGGCGCATGGGACATTGGCGTGCCAGCACCTTTTTCCGGGGCAGCGATCTCAGCCTATTCATACACCTTGTCAACCTTTGATGGCACTGGTGGCAATGTATCCGGCGAGACATATACGGAAGCTGACAATGGTGACGGCGTGACCTTGACCGTTACTTTTTCGGACGATACTGCACAGGTGGTTTCTGGTGGCGGCGCCGGCGGCAGCACGGGCAATATTTTTGCTGCAACCGGTTTGAACACAAGCAGCGTGACAATAACATTTAGCACTGCTGTGGACATTACTTCCTTTGTGTATCTTGAAGCTGATCAAACGGCTGCTGCAGGAAATTATACCTTCTCGGTAACCTCCGGCACAGGTACAACAGTCACCCTGACCGAAACAGATTTTTCCAATGTTTCGGGGTTTGACGGCGCTACGATTACGCCAACTGACTGGACAGGCGTGACAGCGATTACCGTGTCAGGTCCGGCAGCAACTGGCTGGGCACCTGGTTTTGACTCTATTCAATATACTGTTGCGGCGTCGAACATCGCTCCCGAACTTGGCGGCACGCCCGCGGATGATAGCGCTACCGAAGATGTAGCAACAGCGATTGACCTGTCTGCCTACAATGTGTCTGACTCTGACGGTGATACCATCACACTCACGCTTGCTGTTGATCGCGGCACGATTGCGTCTGTTGATGGCAACGGCACGTTTGGCAGCGTGACCATTGCAAATTCTGGCACCGCGTCCATGACCCTGCAGGGGACAGCAGCCAACCTTAATACCTATCTGAACGACACGAGCCATATCACTTTCACGACCGCGTCTAATGACACAACGACAGCAACCCTGACCGTAACGCCAAACGATGGCGCTGAAAACGGCACGGCTGATACCGTGGACATCACAATCAGCGCGGTCAACGATGATCCGACGCTCTCAGGTCTGGTCACCGACATTGGTTTCCTTGAGGACACGGAAAGCAGCGTCAACCTCTCGGCAGCGGACTTCAGTGATGTGGACAGTGCTTCCATTACCGTGACGATCACGGCGAGTGAGGGCACCTTCGGCACACCGGCAGATGGCGCGGGTGTCGGCAGTGGCGTGACGGAAACACGCGTCAACGATACAACAATCACGCTTGTTGGTGCGCCCGACGATATTGATACCTATCTGGATACCACCAGCAACATTCAGTGGACACCGGCAACCAACGACAACGGGGGGAATACCTCCACCTTCACGATCACAGCCAACGACGGCGATGGGTCCGGCGATGTGGCGCTTGGCACCGTCAATGCGGACGTGACTGCGGTGAATGATCCCCCGGTTGTCACCCCGCCCTCTGCACCAAGTGTTTCGGAGGACGCGACGGATGTTGCAATTCCCGATGATGTGCAGATTTCGGACAATGACGGCGATGACCAATCGATTACGTTAAGTGCCACGGGCGGCACACTGTCCCTACCGACAACGGGCCTGAGTTTCTCCTTTGGGGACGGCACCAATGATGACATCATGATCTTCATTGGTACACTTGCCAACGTTAACACAGCGCTGGACAGCCTGACCTTCACGCCGACACCGGACTTGAATGGCACCAACGCGGGCTCTATCCAGATTCAGACGTCTGACGCCAATGGTGTTACTGACGTTGAGACAGTGACCTTTGACATCACACCGGTGAATGATGCGCCAACGAGTACGGGCACGCCAGGTACTATCACCGCAGCTGAAGATACTGCCTCCAATTTTGACCTGTCTGCACTCAACCTAGCGGACATTGAAGGCGATACCCTGACGGTTACCATTTCTGTTTCAGGCGGCTCGCTTGCCGCCACAACGGGCACTGGCATCACGTTGGGGGGCTCGGCCACTGCCACAACATTGACCGGTTCAGTTGCCAACCTGAACACTTACCTGAATACGGCCTCCAACATCCAGTATACCGGCGCTGCCAATGTTAATGGCACAGCAGCCGCCACTTATAGCGTGACAGTTAGCGATGGTACTGCGCCTGCGGTTAACGCGGCCTCAGGTAATATTGACATTTCGGCGGTGAATGACGCGCCGACACTAAGCGGACTATCCACGACGCTCGCTGTGACGGAAGGTCAAACCGTTCTGATCGACAGTGCAGTGACGGTCGCTGATCTGGAAGATAATTTCAACGGCGGCACTCTGACCGTCTCCGGTTTGGTGACCGGTGACGTTGTGTCTGTAGAGAATACGGGTGCCGGAACAGGAGAAATCGCATTTGTGAGTGGCACCGGTGCCGTAAGTTATGAAGGCACCCAGATCGGCACACTAACGGGCGGCGATGGTGCCACGGCGACTATCACCTTTAATGCGAATGCGACTGCTGATGCGATTGAGGCACTTACTGAGGCTATAACCTTTACCGCAACGGCGGGCGCGCCGACGCAGAGTCGTGCATTGATAATAAATATTACCGATGCTGCCGGTGGGGCGCTTGATGCAGATACCTCCTATGCGGAGGTCAACGGCACAGATAATCCGTTTGACGGGATAGACGTTGGCAGTTTCTCCATACCGACTTTCGTGGACATTGATAATGATGGTGATCTGGATGCTTTTGTTGGTGAAAATGATGGCACAATAAGATTCTTCCGAAATGACGGGACCGCCAATAGCCCAACCTTTTCCCAGGTGATCGGCAGTAGCAATCCGCTTGATGGGGTAGATGTTGGTGATTTCTCAGCCCCAACATTTGTTGATATTGACAATGATGGTGATTTGGATGCCTTCGTCGGGGATCAAGATAACAGTATCAGCTATTTTGAGAATACTGGCACTGCCAGCAACCCTGTTTTCACTTTGACCACAGGGAATGATGACCCTCTTGACGGTGTAACTGCTGCAGACAGCAGTGCGGTACTGTCCTTCGTCGATATTGACAATGACGGTGATCAGGATGTGTTTATCGGCGAGTTCGATGGCACCATCAACTTTTTTCGAAATACAGGGACTGCTGTTAATCCTGTTTTCACTCAGCAAACCGGGCCTAACAATCCTTTTGATGGGGTCGATGTCGGGGCGGATGCAAAGCCTGCTTTTCTGGACATCGATAATGATGGAGATATGGATGCTTTCATAGGGGAAGACGGAAATAATGCTATCCATTTTTTCCGTAATGATGGCACGGATTCCAGTCCTTCCTTCACAGAAGTTATCGGTAGTGACAATCCTTTTGATGGCTCCAATGTTGGTACTTTTTCAGCACCCGTATTTGCGGATATTGATGATGACGGTGATCAGGATTTATTCGCTGGACAACAGAGCGGCGCTATCAGTTTCTTTCGGGCAATACCGGGTGATACCACCACGATTACTGTTACGGTGACCGATGTTAACGACGCGCCGACGCTTACTGCTACTGGCAGCAATCCGACCTTCACTGAGGAAGGAGCAGCACAGGATCTCTTTAACACAGTAACAGCTGACACTATTGAAACAGGTCAGACCTTTTCCGGCCTTACGCTGACGGTGACCAATGTTGCGGATACCGGTGATGAGGTCTTGAACGCGGATGGCACCGCTGTCACGCTTGATAACGGCGAAAGCGGCACTACCGCAACCAACAGCCTGTCTTACAGCGTTTCAGTGACCGGCAGCACCGCCACCGTTACCTTCTCGGGCGGCACTGTTTCAGAGGCGGCATTGCAAACACTGGTTGATGGCCTGACCTATCAGAACAACTCTGACGACCCGTCCACAGGGTCAAACCGGGTGGTCACCATCACATCGGTGCAGGATAGTGGCGGCACAGCGGGCGGCGGCGATGATACTGCGGCACTCGCACTCATTTCAACAATCAGCCTGACAGCTGTTAACGACCTGCCCACGGCGAGCGATCGAACGCTTTCAGTTATTCAGAACACCAGTCAGGTTTTGACGGCAGCGAACTTCAATTTCTCCGA
>CANNEK010000008.1 GCA_947503625.1 uncultured Kordiimonas sp.
CTGCCTGCACTCACCGAGGCAATCAGGTTACTGAACAAACCGCCCACCGGGCTGGTCATGCCGGCATGGAACTTCGGGTTTTGACGCAGGATCGCCGACAAAAGTGTCGAACCAGAGCGCGGAAGACCCGATATGAAATTGAATGTACGCAGCGGATTGGATGTTGAGACCATGACATGTGCCCTTGCAGCTATTTCTTAATGCGACGCCATGTGAAGCTCTACACCTGGCACCTTCTCAACCCCGCGGGCATGGTTAACAATTGGTTAAAGCAAAACAATCGCCCAAAAGGGTGATTGACGGCACTTTTTTGCAGGCCCAAAATGAAGTTTGGGGGCATCTTGGAATCAATATATGACCGACCATGAATATGCCGAGGCCGAGCCGAGCCGCACATTCACGCTTTGGCAACTCATTTGCTTCGGCATTTTGACCACACCGCTTGCCATGGGCGGCTTTGCGTTTGTGGTATTTGTGCCGACTTTTTATGCTGTCGACATGGGCCTTGGCCTTGGTCTTGTAGGTACAGTGTTTGTAGCGGGCCGTTTGTTCGATGTGGTGACCGATCCTCTGATTGGGTATCTGAGCGACGAAACCCGCACACGCTGGGGGCCCAGAAAGCCCTGGATTGTTTGGGGGGTACCCGCATTCAGTGCCTCGGTTTGGTTACTTCTGTCACCCCCTGAAGGGGCGGGTCTGCTTTACCTGTTGATTGCCAGCGGGCTGTATTTTTTGACCTACACAGCGCTGGATGTGCCCTATTCCTCCATCGGGCTGGAAATTTCACCGCATGTGCACGAGCGCTCGTTCCTTGCCTGCTCGAAGGCTGTGTTTCAGGTGTTTGGCGCTCTTTTGGTGTCTATCCTGCCTGTTGTACTTGTGTTGGAAACCGGGGACATGCTGACGCTCGCAGCCCAGATTATCATCGGCTTGAGTTTTCTGGGGCTGGCGTTCTTTTTGGCGTTTGTTCCGAAAAAACACCGGGTTGTGACCGCATCACGCGTTAGCTTGAAAACATCGTTTAATACGATCATGAAAAGCCGGGCCTATCGACGGCTTGTGATCAGTTTTCTGATTGTACAATCAGCCAATGCACTGACTGCAGGGCTGTCGGTTCTATTTGTTACCCATGTGATCAAAGCCCCGCATATGATCGGCATTTTTGTTGGACTTCTGATCTTGTCTTCGGCGGTATTTTTGCCAGCTTGGGTGATCTTGTCCAAACGTACGAGCAAGCTTGCTGCCTGGCGTACCGCCATTACGCTCTGTTGTGTTTTGCTCGCCGCCACTCCGTTTCTCGGCGAAGGTGATGTGACGGCCATGATCCTCTTGTCCATGATCATCGGTGCCACTTTTGGTGCTGATGCGATTATGCCTACATCCATGCTGGCTGACATCGTTTACGCTGACGAACGCGATGGCAAGACCCGCCTCGCCGGACTTTATCTGGCCATTAAAAACTCCGTTTCGAAACTGGCGTTCGTCGTCCCGATGGGGCTTGCATTCCCCGTTCTGGATTTGATCGGCTTCAACGATGGCGGCACCAACACCCAAATTCAATTGATGACCCTTGTCGGGTTTTATGCCCTTCTGCCAATTATATTACGCCTGATGGCGCTCTGGTATCTCAGCAAACCAGAGACCGCATCGACGGCAGCACAAAGCACGGCCTGACCCATGGATGAGCATGCCACATACGATATGATGGATGTTCGCGTTGAACAGGCTACGCTGCTGAAGACACGCGTTCTGGCGTCATGCGTCTATGTAGCTTTCCTTATCTGCAATTACGCTATTATTTTGGCTGTCAGCGGGTTTGGCTTTAATGTGGCTGTATGGTTTTCCCTCGCTATGGCCATGGTCTTCGTCACGTATTTTTATGCAAAACTGAAGGCCCCGGACGGCATCACCCGAAATAATGTGAACAGCTATTTAAAAGGCCACGTGCTGATCAGTTGTTGTTCCGGGGCCATCTGGGGTGGGTATGCCGCATATATTCTGGACTGGGATTCCGAATTAAGTATTCTTATTTCAACGTTTCTGGTGTGCGGCATAACAATAGGCGGCATGTTGCCAAGCTCTGCCTACCGTCCCGGGTATCTCGGGCTGGCGACTTTTGCGCTGATGCCTCCGGCCGCCTGCATCCTGTTTGCTGCGCAGTGGCCCCTGAATCTGGTAGGTCTTGCAATCCTTGTCTATTTTGTATTTGGCGTCATCACGAGCAAACGCGGCGAGCAGGATTTGCACGAGTCTATCTTTGCGCGCAATGAACGTGAACGCACCGCACAGATAGAGGCGGAAAACACGATTATCCGCCGGGTAAATGAAGAAAAAACGCGTTTTCTATCCGCAACCAGCCACGACCTTTCTCAGCCACTGCATGCACAAGGCTATTTCATTCAGGCGCTGAAGGAAAAAATCTCGGACACCGATCAAAAAAGCCTTCTTGAAAAGATCGAATTGACATGGCGCCGACAAAGTCAGTTTCTCAAGGGCCTTGTTGATATCAACAGGCTGGAAAGCGGCGCAATCACTCCAAAGCCCGTGAATGTGGACCTGGCCAAAGAGATGGAAGCATTACTCGATGAATTTAGCGAAATCGCCAGAGAAAAGTTCATTTCACTCAACAAGGACTTAGAGCCCTGCACCTGTGTGACAGACCCTGTTTTGTTGAACCGTGTGGTGAGAAATGTCCTTTCCAACTCAATTAAATACACGCCTGACGACGGTAGCGTTGAGGTTGAACTGAAAAGGCATGCAACAACGGCCGAAATTGTTATCCGCGATACCGGCACAGGCATTGCTGACAGTCAGCAGGAACGTGTTTTTGAAGAATATGTGCAACTGGTCGACCAAAGCGAAAATCTGGAAGGTGGTGTCGGCCTTGGTTTGTCTATCGTTAGAAAGCTCGCAAAACTGCTCGATATTGACATCGAACTTAGCTCTGAGCTGGGAAAAGGTACAACGGTAAGCCTCATTTTACCAAACAGCGCAATTGAAGAGCCCGGTTTAAACCCAGAAAACATCCAAGCGGCCGATAAAGAACACTCTTTTGCATGGTGTCCCCTCATTCTGCTTGTTGACGACGAGCCCGCGATCCGTGAAGCCATGTCCAATCTTCTGACTGAGTGGGGATGCAAGTTGATTTCAGCAGCAAACTCAAAGGAAGCCATAAACCTGTTGAACCATACGACCGACGTTCCTGCGCTTTTGATTGTCGACAAATGGCTTCCGGACGGAGAAAATGGCCTGGACCTGATCGAACGGCTGCGCGAAGAAGTCAATGAAGACACACCGGCTTTGTTGATGAGCGGAGACCCGGAAGGACTGGCAGACAGAGATGACATCGCGCGGGTGTCTTTTTTGAGCAAACCCGTGGAACCGGCATCAATACGAAAGCTGCTTGACGAAGTTACTGCTGAATATGTGGCACACTGAGTTTTAGATTATGCCGAGGGTCTGAGCCTTGCGCACACAAGCTGTGCGTTTATTGACGCCCATTTCAATAAAGATCTGACGCAGATGCGTTTTGACCGTGTTAGGGCTGATATCCAAAGTGCCGGATATCTCTTTATTGGAGGCGCCCTTGGCAATCATGCGCAAAACTTCAATCTGACGTTTGCCTAGAATCGGTATTGGTACAGCATTGTCACCCATGACATGCTGCACTCCGATCTCAATAGGCTGCATACTTCCAACGTCATAACCGTCAAAATATTGCTGCCCATTTACCAACCGATTAACAGCATCCAGCAATGTATCATTCTCTGCAGACTTGTGGATAAACCCATTTGCGCCAAGTTTTATGATTTCTCTGATGGGTGGTTCGGTATTAATACCGGACAGGATAAGAATAGGCGTCAAGGGTTCATGAACACGCGCAGCGGCAACAAAGGCCAATCCATTCATTTGGTTCATCACCAGGTCACATATGATTAGATCATATTTTTTGCCGTCACTAATATCTTTCAGCAGAATATCTGGTCTGTCATAAGGCTTAATATTAAACTGTTCCTCTATGCTAGCTAGAATAAGAGACAGCCCCTCCAGAAACATCTTATGGTCATCTACTACAGCAATTTGAAGAAATTCTGACAACCACGTTCCAATAATCATTTGACATGGTTTATAGAATAACTGTCTTCATTACTGGCTTCAACCAGGAAGAAACAGAGTTGAAGCAGATCTGGCTTTAATTAAGTATCCTTATCATGGCGTTTTTTTGTTGGTTGCGGGAGTAGTGTTTTAGGTGCTCATGCCTAAAGGCATTGCTTCCTTGTCCTTGACGCTCATTCGCAATGCATTGCTGCGCCGGCGGTTGAACCTGCGACCTTCAGGTTGTGAGCATGATTGTCAGGCGTGTAACTACTTGATTATATTAAATAATAAGATTTCCGAAAAAATAGTGTGATGGAAAATGTGCTAACTTGATCCTCTAAAAATCAATTTTAAGTCCTATGAGCGATTGTGCTTAGGCTTTAGACCCTACCGAGACACCAGAGCTCGGTAGGGCAACTTCTGTACGCCTTGACCATTCTGATTTTTGTTAAACAACAACTTGCCCGCTATCGAAGATGGTTTGCAGTTCGGCCTGATCGATGCCTTCCAGAATGATGGTGCCGTGTGTGCCGATGGTCAGTGTGGCATCACCGCCCTCAAACATCGCTGCCGCCAGCAGGTCAGCAAGCACAAGACCATCGATCTCGGAGAAGTCAAGCGTATCTGCGTCACCGTCCACCGTGCCGAAGTCACTAACGGTGTCCGTGCCAAAGCCGGTGATGAAAGCGAAGGTATCATCGTCCTCCCCGCCAGACAGTGCATCATCGCCCGCACCGCCATAGATCAGGTCATCACCTGCCCCGCCGTTGATGGCATCAGTGCCTGCACCGCCAAACAGCGTGTCGTCCCCGCCATCACCGGCCAGGTTATCATCACCCAGCCCGCCAAACACCAGATCATCACCGTCACCACCGGAGACAGTGTCCCCGCCGTCTCCAGTGCCGCCGTATATGGTTTCAGCCCCGTCGTCACCTTCAATATTATCATTGCCGAGGCCACCACCAATGGTGTCGCTGCCACCGTCACCAAAGATGGTGTCATCACCGCCCCCGGCCCAGATCACATTGCCGCTGGTGCCTGTAGTCACTGCCATGTTTGTTGCGGTGTTATACGAACCACCGGCCAGAACATCATCGCCAGACCCGCCAAACAGGGTGTCATTGCCCGCATCATCCGTGTTGCTGTCATCCACATCATCACCGGCGTCACCGCCAACAATCAGGTCAGCGCCCGCGCCGCCGCCAAGCACATCACCGCCGCTGTTGCCCTGAACGGTATCACCCCCGTCATCACCGGGGCCGGCAAAAACAGTGTCATTGCCTTCACCACCAGAGACCGCGTCATCACCCGCATCACCGCGCAGGAGGTCATCGCCGTCACCGCCGTCAACCGTATCGTCACCGGCACCGCCCGTCAGCGTATCATCGCCCTGCCCGCCATCAAGCGTATCAGCATCGTCGGAGCCATTGCTCGCGTCGTTCTCGTCCACATCGGTCACGGTAATGGTAAACCCGGACGACAGGCTGAGCCCGCCGCTGTCAGTGGCCGTAATGGTCAGGTCAATGCCCGGGTCCTCTTCGAAGTCGAGCGTAACCCCGTTCGCCAGTTGCAGGACACCATCAATCACTTCAAACCGGTCGTCTGAAACAGTGAAGGTAATGTCACCGCCTTCGGCATCAACTGCAGACAGGGTTCCAATGCTGGCCCCTCCGTCGTTTTCCGCAACCGTGCTGCCACTCAGACTGATGCTGGTGGGGGCCGAGTTTTCCTCAATATCAACAACCGTGATCGTGAAGGCTTTGGTGGTGGTTGCCCCGTCCTCGTCGTCAACCTGCAAAATCACCTGCACACTGGTCTCGGTTTCAAAGTCGATAGAGACACCGTCCTTCAGCTTCAGCAAATTACCCACAACCTCAAACCGGTCATCAGTTACGGCTGTTGTTCTAAAGGTCAGGCTGCCGGTATCGCTGGCAGACAGCGTGCCAACAACAGCGCCCGGCGTGTCCTCATCAACCGTATCGTTACTGATCGCGAAATTAGTTGGTGCCTGGTTTGCAGGTGCAGGTGGTTCCCTGAAGGCTGCAAGTTCGTATGCCCCGAGGTCTGCGGTGCCAAGGCCGTCTGTCACATCTGTCCGGTCCACGGAGCGGGCCTGGCCGCGAGCATCCGTGGTCAGGCTGCCTGCATCCGCAGCATCCAGCGCCGGGTTCCCGGCACTTTCCAGCAGCGCAACCGTTTGCACGTCACCACCATTGCTGGCCAGCACACCTGCTGTTGCAGCGCCGTTCGCCACAGTGCTGGCAAACACCGCTGTCGGGTCTGCGTTAATCACGTTGGCGCTGACGCTGGCGTCAAACGCTGCGGTATCCGCGCCAATGATGTTCAGGCCGGTATATGTTGCGCCTGAGAATGCCCTGAACTCTTCAAACGTCGTATCAGCGCTGTCGTTACCCAGAATAATTGAATTGGTGATGGTGACTGTACCAAAACTGAAAGCACCGCCAGCCTGAGCACTTGGGTGCGTCACCGAATTACCGGTGATTGTGCTGCTGATCAGCGTCAGGCCGCCGCTACTGCTGTACAGACCGCCGCCCCGGGCATTTGATCCGGAAGTGGAATTGCCGCTGATTGTCGTGTTGGTAGCGGTGAGAAGACCACCAGATCCCAGTCCGCCGCCATAAGAATCGTTGCCCGACGTTGAATTGCCAGTGACTGTACTGCCGGTTATGGTAAGCGAACCAAGACTACCCGCATATGCGCCGCCACCCCGGCTGGTGTCACCAGAACTGGAATTGTTGCTGATCGTGCTGTTGGTTATCTCCAGCGCGCCCCGACTGGCTATCCCGGCACCGCTGCCATTAAAGCCAGTAGTTGAGTTTCCATCAATAACACTGTCCGTTACCGTAACAGTACCGCCACCATAAGCACCGCCACCACGACCGCTGGAAGTTGAATTGCTACTAATCGTACTGTCTGTTATGACAAGATTACTACCGTTAACAGTCCCAATCCCGCCACCACGGCCCGACGCAGACGAGTTACCGCTGATTGTACTGTCGTTGATTGTCAACGTGCCAGCCGTTGCAATTACCCCGCCACCGCCAGTAAATGAAATAGCTGCCGTTGCGCGACCGCCGGTAATGGTCAGGTCATCCAATGTCAAATCAGCGGAGGTGTTGATCACCCGGCTATTGTCATCAATCTCGGTGCCGCCTGTACCCGCAACGTCGGTAATGAAGCTGCCCGTCACCAGTGTGTCATCGCCGTCCGCATCGCCAGTTATAACAAGGTCCGTGGCACCGCTACCATCAATGGTTAGTTCTTCCGTGACAGAAAGCTCACCATCCGTTAGCCGGATCAAGCTGTTAGCGCCGCCCGTGAACACTGTGCTATCAAAAGTGATGGTATCCGCGCCCGCACTTGCGTTGGCAAGCCCGATGGCTTCACGCAACGACAGGCCCGCACCGTCCGGCGTGCCTGTTGTTTCCGAACCGTCAAATGCTTCGTCGTCTGCTGTGGTTACAATGAAGGTGGCCATGTGTGGAATTCCCTATGATATCGTGTGAATGCGTTGGATGTGGAAGGCGTTAGGCAACCGCTGAAACAGGCTTGGTGCTTTCTTGCGGCTGCTGGCTAATGATTTTGGCGCGGCTGCCCTTGAGGTCCTGCCAGAAGTTCAACTGCGAATACTGCTGGAACAGTTCGGGCGGCAGGATGGTGCTGCGGGGTTTCGGCTCCACCTTCCTGTGCACCTTGTGCAGGCCCGATACGC
>CANNEK010000009.1 GCA_947503625.1 uncultured Kordiimonas sp.
TGAACCTTTAACGGTTCAACTCCGGAACCCCAGCTAACAAAAAACCCCGGCCCAGAGGGCCGGGGTTTTATTGTTGGTTGCGGGAGTAGGATTTGAACCTACGACCTTCAGGTTATGAGCCTGACGAGCTACCGGGCTGCTCCATCCCGCGTCATATATTTTTGCTTCCGGTACGTTGATACTGTCCATGAAGCAGTTTCAAGGCTGTTTTTTAGCTGCGCCTTAAACAACAAAACCGCCTTTAAGGGGCGGTTTTTGCGTTTGATTTGTGGGTATGTGTTTTCGCTCTTTTGTAGATCTGGCGACGACCTACTCTTCCGCGCCTTAAGACGAAGTACCATCGGCACAAAGACCTTTCACTTCCGGGTTCGGGATGGGACCGGGTGGGACAATCTTGTTATAACCACCAGATCAACAAAAGAGCGACATTGCGAGTTTTCAGCATGCTAGAGAGTTGTTCCCACATATCGAGAAAGCTTTCCTTTCTGTCTATGGAGAGGCTCTGAAGCCTATCGAGCAATTAGTATCAGTTAGCTTCACCCATTGCTGGGCTTCCACACCTGACCTATCAACGTGGTGGTCTTCCACGGCTCTCAGAGAGACCTTATCTCGAGGGGGGCTTCCCGCTTAGATGCTTTCAGCGGTTATCCCTTCCGGACATAGCTACCCTGCAATGCGGCTGGCGCCACAACAGGTCCACCAGAGGTCCGTCCACCCCGGTCCTCTCGTACTAGGGGCAGCTCCTCTCAAGTCTCTTGCGCCCACGGCAGATAGGGACCGAACTGTCTCACGACGTTCTAAACCCAGCTCACGTACCTCTTTAATTGGCGAACAGCCAAACCCTTGGGACCTGCTCCAGCCCCAGGATGAGATGAGCCGACATCGAGGTGCCAAACACTGCCGTCGATATGAGCTCTTGGGCAGTATCAGCCTGTTATCCCCGGCGTACCTTTTATCCGTTGAGCGATGGCCCTTCCACTCAGAACCACCGGATCACTATGACCGACTTTCGTCTCTGCTCGACCTGTCAGTCTCGCAGTCAGGCAGGCTTATGCCATTGCACTCAACGACCGATTTCCAACCGGTCTGAGCCTACCTTCGCGCGCCTCCGTTACCATTTGGGAGGCGACCGCCCCAGTCAAACTACCCACCACAGAGGGTCCCAGTCCCGGTTTCACGGGACGTGGTTAGATATCAGAGACAACAAGGGTGGTATTTCACTGGTCGGCTCCACAAGAACTGGCGTTCCTGCTTCAAAGCCTCCCACCTATGCTACACATGTTATCCCTAATACCACTCTGAAGCTGTAGTAAAGGTGCACGGGGTCTTTCCGTCTGACCGCGGGTACTCCGCATCTTCACGGAGAATTCAATTTCGCTGAGTCTATGCTGGAGACAGTGGGGAAGTCGTTACGCCATTCGTGCAGGTCGGAACTTACCCGACAAGGAATTTCGCTACCTTAGGACCGTTATAGTTACGGCCGCCGTTTACCGGGGCTTCAATTCGCAGCTCTCACCACTCCTCTTAACCTTCCGGCACCGGGCAGGCGTCAGACCCTATACGTCGTGTTCACCACTTCGCAGAGCCCTGTGTTTTTAGTAAACAGTCGCCACCCCCTCTTCTGTGCCCCCACGTAAAAGTTGCCTTAAACGTGGGCCTCCTTCTCCCGAAGTTACGGAGGCAATTTGCCGAGTTCCTTCAGCATAGTTCTCTCAAGCGCCTTGGTATGCTCTACCATCCCACCTGTGTCGGTTTAGGGTACGGTCATTATGGTGGTGCTATTTCCTGGGACAGCTTCGCAGCCCTTCCAATCCAATAAGGAAGAACAACTTACGCCATCCGTCACATTCCACCTGGTACAGGAATATTAACCTGTTTCCCATCGACTACGCCTTTCGGCCTCGCCTTAGGAGCCGACTCACCCTGCGCGGATTAGCCTTGCGCAGGAACCCTTGGGATTTCGGCGACAGTGTCTCTCACACTGTTTATCGCTACTCATGTCAGCATTCTCACTTCTGATATCTCCAGCATGGCTCACGCCACACCTTCGCAGACTTACAGAACGCTCCGCTACCACTTGATCATAAGATCAAATCCACAGCTTCGGTACTTGTCTTTAGCCCCGGTACATCTTCGCCGCAAGACAGCTTATTTAGACCAGTGAGCTGTTACGCTTTCTTTAAATGATGGCTGCTTCTAAGCCAACATCCTGGTTGTTATGGCCGTCTCACATGCTTTCCCACTTAGACAAGATTTAGGGACCTTAGCTGGTGGTCAGGGCTGTTTCCCTCTCGACTACGGACCTTAGCACCCGCAGTCTGTCTCCCGGATATTACTCAACGGTATTCGGAGTTTGGTTAGAATTGGTAAGGCTCGCGCCCCCCGCATCCATCCAGTGCTCTACCCCCGTTGGTATTCATCCGAGGCACTACCTAAATAGTTTTCGCGGAGAACCAGCTATCTCCCGGCTTGATTGGCCTTTCACCCCTAGTCACAGGTCATCCCCGCATTTTTCAACATGCGTGGGTTCGGTCCTCCAGTGCATGTTACTGCACCTTCAACCTGCCCATAACTAGATCGCCGGGTTTCGGGTCTAATCCATCAAACTCATGCGCCCTATTCAGACTCGCTTTCGCTACGCCTACACCTAACGGCTTAAGCTTGCTTGATAGACTAACTCACTGACCCATTATACAAAAGGTACGCTGTCAGGCCATAAAGGCCCTCCAACTGCTTGTAAGCATTCGGTTTCAGGTTCTATTTCACTCCCCTTATCGGGGTACTTTTCACCTTTCCCTCACGGTACTGGTGCACTATCGGTCGTATAGTAGTACTTAGGCTTGGAAGGTGGTCCTCCCACGTTCAGACAGAATTTCACGTGTTCCGCCCTACTCAAGTCCATTATCTCTTCCGTCCCGTACGGGGCTATCACCCACTATGGCCCACCTTTCCAGATGGTTCCGGTAAATTCGATAATGGCGCTGGCCTGGTCCCCGTTCGCTCGCCGCTACTAAGGGAGTCTCTGTTGATGTCCTTTCCTCCGGCTACTTAGATGTTTCAGTTCGCCGGGTTCGCTTTCCATACCTATGTATTCAGTATGGAATACCCCTAAAGGGGTGGGTTTCCCCATTCGGATATCTGTGGGTCAAAGGTTACTGGCACCTCACCACAGCTTTTCGCAGCCTGTCACGTCCTTCATCGCCTCTATACGCCAAGGCATCCACCAAATGCTCTTAATTCACTTGAGAGCTCCTCCATATCCAGAAAGCAAAACTCTCTGTTGCAATCTCCCCTAAAAACTTCCGACAACGCGCTCCAGTCCATCTCTAAACCTCGCCACGTCGTTTTCCATCAATAGCTTCAACTACATGATATATAAGGAACAATTTTCTCAGCATGCTACTTTATGGCCGTCAGACAATTGACCATAAAGTTCGCAGTTAAGTCGTCGCCAAACCCTTCCTCGAAAGAAAGACCTCGGTTCTTACCTAACCACTTGTGATTGAATGAGAATTCAATCACTCGCAATTAACACATATCCACAATGTCAAACAGCAAACATCCTCTTGCGAGGAATTCTTTACCCTTTGTTTCCAGAGACAATTTATATCGCAATACGCTGACGCCCGTAACCAGAGGAACACCAGTCACCTGAGTGAATGGTGGGCCGAGGAGGACTTGAACCTCCGACCTCACGCTTATCAGGCGTGCGCTCTAACCACCTGAGCTACCGGCCCCTACCAACCAAAAATGTATCAAGTAATGGTGGAGCCTAGCGGGATCGAACCGCTGACCTCCTGAATGCAAATCAGGCGCTCTCCCAGCTGAGCTAAGGCCCCACAGGATTACTCGATCATCGGTCGTCATAAACCAGCATCCAAACCAAATCCTTGGTCAGATTGCTGATCTGCTTGTCTCTCTTGGAAGGGACATGGGAACGGCGGCCCAGTTGCCTAATGAAAGGCGATGCCTGATTTATCTTCATGACTTGAAGAAAGGCTCATGTGCAGCCTTGTAACTAAGTCGATGTAGAGTGCTCGAAAGCCTTCTGCATCTTCCTTAGAAAGGAGGTGATCCAGCCGCAGGTTCCCCTACGGCTACCTTGTTACGACTTCACCCCAGTCGCTGACTCTACCGTGGTCGGCTGCCTCCAAAGGTTAGCCCACCGGCGTCAGGTAAAACCAACTCCCATGGTGTGACGGGCGGTGTGTACAAGGCCCGGGAACGTATTCACCGCAGCATGCTGATCTGCGATTACTAGCGATTCCAACTTCATGCTCTCGAGTTGCAGAGAACAATCCGAACTGAGACGACTTTTAGAGATTAGCTACCCATCGCTGGGTCGCGACCCTCTGTCATCGCCATTGTAGCACGTGTGTAGCCCAGCCCATAAGGGCCATGAGGACTTGACGTCATCCCCACCTTCCTCCGGCTTATCACCGGCAGTTCCTCTAGAGTGCCCAACTGAATGATGGCAACTAAAGGCGAGGGTTGCGCTCGTTGCGGGACTTAACCCAACATCTCACGACACGAGCTGACGACAGCCATGCAGCACCTGTATCCAATCCAGCCGAACTGAAGGAAAGTGTCTCCACTAACCGCGATTGGTATGTCAAGGGCTGGTAAGGTTCTGCGCGTTGCTTCGAATTAAACCACATGCTCCACCGCTTGTGCGGGCCCCCGTCAATTCCTTTGAGTTTTAATCTTGCGACCGTACTCCCCAGGCGGGGTGCTTAACGCGTTAGCTACGGCACTGAATAGCAAGCTACCCAACACCTAGCACCCATCGTTTACGGCGTGGACTACCAGGGTATCTAATCCTGTTCGCTCCCCACGCTTTCGCACCTCAGCGTCAATACCTGTCCAGTGAGCCGCCTTCGCCACTGGTGTTCTTCCTAATATCTACGAATTTCACCTCTACACTAGGAATTCCGCTCACCTCTCCAGGATTCTAGCTCAGCAGTTTAGAGGGCAGTTCCGAGGTTAAGCCCCGGGATTTCACCCCCTACTTGCCAAGCCGCCTACGCGCGCTTTACGCCCAGTAATTCCGAACAACGCTAGCTCCCTCCGTATTACCGCGGCTGCTGGCACGGAGTTAGCCGGAGCTTCTTCTGGGGTTACCGTCATTATCTTCACCCCTGAAAGAGTTTTACAACCCTAAGGCCTTCATCACTCACGCGGCATCGCTGGATCAGGGTTGCCCCCATTGTCCAATATTCCCCACTGCTGCCTCCCGTAGGAGTCTGGGCCGTGTCTCAGTCCCAGTGTGGCTGATCATCCTCTCAAACCAGCTATAGATCGTAGCCTTGGTAAGCCATTACCTTACCAACTAACTAATCTAGCGCGGGCCAATCTTTCGGCGATAAATCTTTCCCCCAAAGGGCGTATACGGTATTAGCCATCGTTTCCAATGGTTGTTCCGTACCAAAAGGCATGTTCCCACGTGTTACTCACCCGTCCGCCACTGTCCAGTAACCGAAGCTACCTTCTCGTTCGACTTGCATGTGTTAGGCGTGCCGCCAGCGTTCGTTCTGAGCCAGGATCAAACTCTCAAGTTGACAGAAAACCAATAATGGTTTCCTAAAAAACCATCACCTATTTCACACAACCAGAAAATCTTTCCCACATTATAAATAATGCGCTCAAGAATTAACTGACACTATCAAGACCCGGAATTACTCAAGCCTCAATAGCTGATGATTAACCTACCCGTAAAAGCAGGCGAACCATCTCGGAAATATAGATGATGATCATACCAGACCACCGTCCACATCTCCCTTCCAAATCAACTATGTCAAAGAGCAAA
>CANNEK010000010.1 GCA_947503625.1 uncultured Kordiimonas sp.
CAGAGACCGCCATTGATCTGACTATCACGGCAACTGACACCGGCGGGCTAAGCGTCAGCTCGGACTTCGAGATCAGCGTGACCAATGTGGATGAGGGTATTACCCAGACAGGCGGTGATGACAACGATACCCTTGATGGCGGCGACGAGGATGACAGTATTGATGGTGGAGGCGGCAATGACATCATTACAACCAGCGATGGCCGTGACACCATTGATGGCGGAGAGGGTGACGACACCCTGGATGGCGGCAATGACGACGATTTGATCACCGGTGGATCAGGCAATGACAATGTTATTGGCAACACGGGTCAGGATACCCTGAGGGGTGGCGACGGTGATGATACGGTCAGTGGTGGTGACGATGACGATTTGATTTTCAGCGGGCTTGATGATCTGGGCAATGATTCCGTTTCAGGTGACGATGGCAATGACACAGTTGGCGGTGGTCGCGGCAATGACACTGTTGCAGGCGGGCTTGGAGATGATCTGATATTTGGTGGCCGCGGTGACGGGGGCGACAACAATGATGTCCTCTCCGGCGGCGCAGGTAACGATACGCTTTTTGGTGGCTCGGGCAACGATACCGTCGATGGAGGCGTTGGTGACGACATTATCTGGGCCGGTCAAGGCGATGACATTCTCACCGGCGGAGCAGGGGCTGACACCTTCGTGTTTGGCGCTGTCAGCGGCAACGATACAGTCACTGACTTTGACGCATCAGAGGATATGCTGGACCTTGGTTTTTCAGGGTTTAGCACGTTCACAGAGGTGCAGGCCGCTGCGTCTGAAACGACCCAGGGTGAGCAGGCCGGTTTGCTCATAGACCTGGATGATGGCCAGTCCGTCTTCATCCAAGGCATAGCACTTGCCGATCTGTCAGCCAGCAATGTGAGTTT
>CANNEK010000011.1 GCA_947503625.1 uncultured Kordiimonas sp.
GAACAGTTCGGGCGGCAGGATGGTGCTGCGGGGTTTCGGCTCCACCTTCCTGTGCACCTTGTGCAGGCCCGATACGCCGAGATTCTCGTCAAATGCGGGGGCGTCATATTCCACATTGTCGAAGTCATGTTCGTATGGGTCTTCACCGAGGAAGCCGTAGACAAGCCCCATCACTTCACCGGGGCGGGCAACCAGCAGGTCATAATCAATCAGCAGCAGCTTGTCGGCATTGGCGCCGTACAGCGCTTCCTGCAACGCGGACCAGCCATAACCAACAAGGCCGTTACGGTTGGCCAAAGCCTCACAGCGGGTGAACACGGTGCTGCGCTCGGCGTTGGAGCCAAACAGACGGGTGTTCTCAAACGCATTGGACTGGAACTGGCGCTCCATACTGTCCATCACCCACGCAACATTGCGCACGCAACATAATACCCTGGCGTTTGGATACAGTTCTGTGACTGCTGCGAGATTGGCTGTCCAGGCCCGGTTGGTGTCAAACACCACCGAGCGTTCTTCGGGCAGGTCGGCATAATAGCTATCGAACAGGCCTTTCGACAGGCGCTTGCGCTGGTCGGTGCTCACCATCGGGGCCATTTCACTGCCTGCACTCACCGAGGCAATCAGGTTACTGAACAAACCGCCCACCGGGCTGGTCATGCCGGCATGGAACTTCGG